>CAVWIJ010000001.1:0-257619 GCA_963754985.1 uncultured Holophagae bacterium
GCCGCCCCGCGCAGGATCTCCTCCTTCGAGGACCGCGCCGCGCTCGAGATCAGGCTCTCGGGGTCGGACTCGAGGCGCTCGAGCACGGGCACGGCGCTCTGGGCGTCCCGGCCGAGCTTGCCGATGCTGCGGGTCGCCGTGATCCGGACCCACTCCGGGTAGCTGCCGCCCGCGATCCGCGCGAGCTCGGTAGCGGCGAGGCCCGGCTCCACCGCCAGCTGCACGTAGCTCTCCATGGCGTCCCGGCGCAGATCCTCGTCACCGGGGGCGTCGACCACGGCCAGCAGGGCCGGGCCGGCCACCCGCGCCACCTCGGCCTTGACCGCCCGGTCGAAAGGCTCGGCGGCGTCGCCGATCTCGCCGAGGGCGCGCACCGCCGCCAGCGCGCACGCTCTCGTCCGGACCGGGCGCGGTCAGGGCCGCGAGCTTCGCCGTGGCGCCCGCGGCCTCGCCGCCTGCGGCGCCCAGCGCCTCGGCCGCGGCGTAGCGGACGTCGGGATCAGGGTCGTCGAGCAGGTGCTTCACGCCGTCCGCCCAGCCGGAGGCGCCTCCGGGACGGCCCGCGCGCAGCTCGAGGGCCTCGGCGACCGCCCGGCGCAGCTCCGGGTCGCGGTCCTTCGACAGGCCGACCAGGGTCGACGCCCAGCCGGCGGGCTCGGGCTCCACGGGAGCCAGCGCCTTGACCAGGGCGGTGCGCGGCATCGACGCCTCGGCCAGGGCCGCGGCCAGTCCGGCGGTCACCGCCGGGTCGTTGGTGCCCGCCAGGGGCGCGAGCACGGAGGCGCCGCTGAACTCATCGTCAGGATCGGAGAACGCCGACCGCGAGCCCTCCGGGGTGCGCCGGATCGAGTCGAGGACAGGTCCGACCAGCTCGGCCGGCGGCACGTGGCCGATGAGGTCGCGGGCCGCCAGCGCCTGGTCGAACCAGTCGCCGTCGCGGGCCACCGAGCGCCGCGCCTCGACCAGGGTCGCCGGGTCGGCGTCCATGGCCTCGAGCGCGCCCGCGGCCCGCACGCGGACACGCCGGCTCGGGGTCGGTGAGGGCCCGCTCGAGCGCGGGCCGGGCCGCCGCCGCCGCCTCGCCCGTCTCCCACAATGACCCCGCTGCCGCCTGCCGGACGCCCGCGTCCTCGTCGGACAGTGCGCCGGCGAGCGCCGCGACCGCCTGAGCCTCCTCGTAACCGCCGAGACCTTCCGCCGCGTCGCGCCGGGTGTCGGCATTGCGGCTGCCGAGCTCCTTGAGGTAGCGCTCGAGCGCCCGCGCCTGGAGCTTGTCGAGCGTGTCGTCGGCCGCGGCCGGCGGCGGTGCGCCGAGGAGGGCAACGGCCAGAGCCGCCAGCAGAAGCAAGCTCGCGGCGGTCCGTCGGTCGTCGTTCAGGCGATCCAGCATGAGAGCCTCCGGGTGGTTTCGTCGGGTCGGCAACTGAGATGGAGCTGCAAAATATATGGCTCGTCAATTCCGGTCAAGGCCGCACGGGGCGGTGATGCTGATCGCCGGTCAGCACCCGAAACGGAATCATGTCGTAGGTCGCAGCGGCCATCTTGCGCGACGAGCAGATCCCGCATTGTCAATCATGAGAAATCGCTTCCCGTCGTCAGGATGCGCGCAGCGCATCCTGCTCGGCGCGCGCGGGGCGCAGGCCAGCCAGGAACCGCGACGCGTCACCACACCCAGAGGCCTGCGACCCGCGTGCGCCGAGGGGGCTATGCCCACACGCTCCTACTCGGCGAGCGCGGCGGCGATGAGCTTCTGGTAGGAGGCGACGCGAGCCCGCACCGCCGCCTCGTCGACGGTGAGCACCCGTCCGGCCGCCATCACCAGCTGACCGTCGATGACGACGGCGTCGACGTCGCTCGCCTTGGTCGAGTAGACGAGCAGCGAGTAGGGGTCGTACCACGGGATCTGGTGGAGGCCGTCGCTGCGCACCAGGATCAGGTCGGCCCGCTTGCCGGCTTCGAGCGAGCCGATCTCCCGCTCGAGACCGAGCGCCCGCGCGCCCGAGGCGGGTCGCCATCGCCAGCGGCGGTGCGGGCGTCGACCACGGTCGGGTCGCCGCTCGTCAGCTTGTGCAGCTTGGCGGCGCTGTCCATCTCCTCCCACAGCGAGAGGTCGTTGTTGGAGGCCGAGCCGTCGGTGCCCAGGCCGACGGCGACGCCCGCGGCGAGCATCGCCGGCACCGGCGCCACACCGGCGGCGCCCTTCATGTTGGACTCCGGGCAGTGCGCCACGCCGACGCCGCGTTTCGCGAGCAGGGCGATCTCCTCGGGGGTCGGCCAGATCATGTGCGCCGCGACCACCCGGTCGTCGAGGATGCCGAGGCTCTCGAGGAGCTCGACCGGACCCATCCCGTGCCTGCCCTGGATGAGCTCGACCTCGGAGCGCGCCTCGGCGAGGTGGATGAGCACCGGAGCGCCGTGCTTGGCCGCAAGGGCGTGCGCCGCCGTGAGGTGCTCGGCCGAGACGGTGTAGGTCGCGTGCGGCGCGACCGCCGCGGTGATCAGGGAGTGTCCCCGCCAGCGCTCCAGGAAACGCTCGGTGTACGCCACGGCGGCGTCCCAGGTCTTGCTGTCAGGCGCCGGGAAGTCGACGAGGGTCTCGCCGACCACCGCCCGCATGCCGCAGCGGGCCGCCTCCTCGGCGATCGCATCCTCGAAGTAGTACATGTCGGCGAAGGTGGTGACGCCGCCGCGCAGCAGCTCCAGGCAGGCGAGGCGCGTCCCCCAGCGCACGAACTCCTCGTCCACGAAGCGCGCCTCGATCGGGAAGATCCGCTTGTAGAGGAAGCCTTCCAGATCGAGGTCGTCGGCGACCCCGCGGAATAGCGTCATCGGCACGTGGGTGTGGGCGTTGACGAGGCCCGGCATCACGATCCGCCCGGTGGCGTCGAAGCGTCGCGCCGCCGGGTAGCGGGCCAGCAGCTCGGCCGCCGGCCCGACCGCCTCGATACGGTTGCCCCGGACCGCGATGCCGCCGTCCGCGATCACCGTGCCAGCGTCGTCCATGGTGAGCACCAGGCCACCGGCGACGATCCAGACCGGCTCCTCAACGGCCGGCTGCGCGCCGGCGGCGGTTGCGAAGACGACGACCAGGACGACTCCCCAGGCGACGTGGCGCGACATGGACACCCCCCGGCACTCAAACCTGCGCGAATGATTCCAGCACATTTCCGGCACCACGTGTCGTAGCGCGCGCCCTCAGCGCCGGCTCGAGGCGGGTGGGATCCGCAGCAGCAGGGTCTTCTCGTGGGATTTCGGCGGCTCCGGATCGTCGACGACCAGCGTCCAGGCGTTGTCGGAAACCAGCCACAGCGTCCCGTCCGGCGTCACCGCCACGCCCTCGACGTTGTTGTGCCAGCCCTCGCGCCGCACCGCTCGGAGCAGCTCGGTCAGCTCGACGACCGTCCGCGACGCGCCGGAGTCGGGGTCGATCGCGATCAGCTCGTAGCGCTCGCCCGGGAACTGCGTCTTCAGGGCCAGCAGCTCGCCCTGCCACAGCTCGAGGCCGGTCAGCCGCCAGTCGCAGTCGGGAAGGGCGATGGTGAGCGGTGCGCCGTCCTCCTCGAGCGTGCCGCCCGTCCCGGCGCAGCCGGTAGATGGTCGAGACGCAGCCGGTCTCCGGCGTGCCCTGGCGCTCGAGCAGCAGCCACAGCCGGTGCGCAGCGGCGTCGACGACGATGCCCTCGACCCCGATCTTGCCGGGCGCAATGTCCGGCCCGATGACCGGCAGCTCGGTGGCCGGCAGGGCCGATCGCGACACCGGCCTCGGTCAGCTCCTCGCCCACCGGCAGCGGCACCTCGTAGACCGCGGCGTGGGCCTCATCGCAGAGGTAGAGTGCGCCGCCGCCGTACGCCACGCCCTCGAGCTCGCTGTGCGCCGGCACCGCGATCGCGATCACCCGTGCCGTCGTGGGCGCGTCGATCGGCAGCTGCAGCATCCGGGCGTACTTCTCCGAGGCCACGTACAGGAAGCGATCGGAGGCGGCGAGGCCCGAGGCCTCGAGGGCGAAGTCCTGCTGGAACGACGGGTGGTCGGCCTGCCAGGTCAGGAGCTCGGCGTCGGCCGGGTCCCACCCGTCCGCGGGCTCACCGGCTCGGGCGGGGCCGCCGACCGGCAGCCGGCGGCGGCTGCGAACAGAAGCACGACGGTGACCAGCGGGCGTGGGCGCATGGGTTCGATCTCCGGTGAGAGTATAGATGCCACTTCCCCGCTTCCTTTCCGCTTCCCGCCCGCTTCCGGGAGGGGTGATCGGTGATAGGTGACAGGGCGCCACCCGCTTCCGCTTCCCCTTCCGCTTCCGTGCCCGATGCTGGGATTCCGCCACTCGGATGTCGATTCCCAGACATCGGAATCGGAAGCGGGCGCGGGCGCGGAGGCGGGCCAGCGAGGTGCGGCGTTCAGGTCGGCTACACTGCCATCGTGAAGATTCACGGCAGGCACTACCGCTCGATCTGGGTGGCTGCGGACGGCTCGGTGCAGGTCATCGACCAGACCGCGCTCCCCCACGAGCTCCGGATCGCGACGCTGGCCACGGTCGATGACGCGGCCGCGGCGATCCGCACCATGCGGGTCCGCGGCGCCCCGCTCATCGGCGCGACTGCTGCCTACGGCGTCTGCCTGGGCTTGCGCGACGACCCCTCGGACAACGGCCTCGCGGCGGCCGTCGAGCAGCTCGCGGCGACCCGGCCGACCGCCGTCAACCTGAGGTGGGCCCTCGACGAGATGGCCGCCGCGGTGTCCAGGCTCGCGCCGGAGGACCGCGCCACGGCCGCCTTCCTCCGGGCGGCGGCGATCTGCGACGAGGACGTCGAGATCTGCCGGAGAATCGGCATCCACGGCCTCGCGATCCTGCGCGAGCTTGCCGCAGCCTCCAAGGGCCGGCCGCTCAACCTGCTCACCCACTGCAACGCGGGCTGGCTCGCCACGGTCGACTGGGGCACGGCGCTCGCGCCCATCTACATGGCCCACGACGCCGGCCTCGATCTCCACGTCTGGGTCGACGAGACCCGCCCGAGGAGCCAGGGCGCGGCCCTCACTGCCTTCGAGCTCGGCGCCCATGGCGTGCCGCACACCGTGGTCGTCGACAGCGCCGGCGGCCACCTCATGCAGCACGGCCTGGTCGATGCCTGCATCGTGGGCAGCGACCGGACCACCCGGGCCGGCGACGTGGCCAACAAAATCGGCACCTACCTGAAGGCGCTCGCCGCGCACGCCAATGGCGTCCCTTTTTACGTCGCGCTGCCCCACCCCACCATCGACTGGACGATCCGCGACGGGCTTCACGAGATCCCGATCGAGCAGCGGGACCCGCGCGAGGTGTCATGGGTCGCGGGTCGCGCGGCCGACGGCCGGGTGGTCGAGGTGGAGGTGGTGGCGCCGGGCAGCCCGGCCGCCAACTTTGCCTTCGACGTCACCCCGGCGCGCTACGTCACGGCGCTGATCACGGACCGCGGCGTCTGCCCCGCCTCTGAGGCCGGGCTGGCGGGGCTGTTCCCGGAGCATGCCACCGATTCGTGAACCGGGATCGCGGATTCAAACCCGTCTCCGTTCCCGTTCCCGTTCCCGCTTCCGAGCCCGGGATGGTGCGGCGACCCGCGTTGTCTGAGGGGGTCCTTCGACTCGCCGCCCTGGCGTGCTGCTTGCTCAGGATGACAGCGAGCGCGGATCCGGCTTCGCCTCTGGCTTCGCCGTGACAAGCGGGCACGGGCAAGGGGCTCGGCGTGGGAAGCGAATCGCTGCGACGGCACGTTACACTTGATCGGCGTGCCCCCGCGGCGGGGAGCGCAAGAGGAGGCAGCATGTTCCGCTCCTTGAGCTTCTACTTCTCGCTCGGGTTGCTCGTGGTGATCGCCGGCTGCGGCCAGCAGGCGCCGGAGGACCCCGCGGAGGCTGCGTACCGGGCGTTCCGCACTGCCTACATCGACGCGGGCAGCCGCGCCGAGCAGGTGGCACTCGTCGAGAGCTTCGTCGCCGAGCACGCCGACCACCGCGCCGCCGGCTACTACGCAGTCGACCTCATCAGCTACTACGGGCACGACCTCGGCGAGCCCGAGCGGGCGTACGAGGCCGTGGAACCGCTGCTCTCGCGGATTCCCGATCCCGAGGCGCGCCTCTACCTGGCCTCCGAGCTCGCGCCGGTGGCGGCCGAGGCCGGCCAGCCGCTCGACCTCGCGCCCTTCATCGCGGCGCTGGAGGCGAAGGGGCCGCTGAGCTTCGACTCCCTCGACATGATCATGGCGGCCGCCTGCAAGGTTGGCGACTGGCCGCTCGCGCGCACGCACTCCGAGGCGGCCGAAGCCCGGTCGACGCCCGAGGCATGGCGCGCCGACAACCCCGACCGCGAGCTCAGCGAGGAGGAGGTGGCGACGCGCGTTCAGCGGCGCCGCGTCACCGCGCTCACCTACCGCGCATGGGCGCTCTACAACCAGGGCCAGACCGTTGAGGCCCTCGCGCTCTTCGAGCAAGCGGAGCGCGACCGCGTCAACGACTACCTCGGCCTGGCCAGCGCCCCCCTCGACCGCTTCTGGGCGAGCGCGCTGCTCCGGGAGGGCGACGCGGCGGCGGCGCTCGAGCGGGTCTCGAGGGAGGCGGTTTTCGGCGACCGCGACCAGGCGGTGCCGGTGTTCCGCCAGGCGTGGGCCGCGGTCAACGGCAGCGAGGAAGGCCTCGACGAGCAGCTCCGGCAAACCCGCCAGCGGCTGGCCCGCACGATCGACGACTTCACCCTGGCTGACTACGGTGGGCAGCAGCACTCGCTGGCCGATCTTCGCCGCGGCAAGGTGCTGATGCTGGCCTTCTGGTTCCCCACGTGAGGCGGCTGCCGCGTGGAGTTGCCACGCCTGCAGACGCTCTACGACACCTACCGCGAGCAGGGGCTGGAGATCGTCGCCGTCGAGTCCTTCCGCGACACCAAGCAAGCCACCGCCTTCATCGAGGACAAGGGTCTGACCTTCACGCTGCTCGAGAACGGCGCCGAGGATGCCGAGGTGGTGAGCTCGGTGTTCGGAGTCTACGGCTACCCGACCTCCCTGCTGGTCGACCGTGAGGGGCGGGTGATGTACGCCCACCTCGGCTTCGAGCTCGGCGACGAGCGGAAGCTCGAGGAGGAGATCCGCAGCCTACTTTAGGATCGCGGAGGGCATCGGCCCCTCCGCGCGCGCCTGCTTCCGCTTCCGCGCCCGCTTCCGCTTCCGCGCCCGGACGCATTGAACCGCGGAGCTCGCGGAGCGCGCTGAGGAATGACACTTAGAAATCGAGGGCCCTTTCTTTGCGTTCTCTGCGCCCTCCGCGGTTCAACTCCTCCCATTCTTTCCCTCGGTCTCGCCACGAAGATCCCGCAGGTCCACGCACGAGAGCCACTGCCTCACTGCCTCACGGCCCCACTGCCGGCTCTGATCTCACCGGCAGCGATCGCCTCGGCCGTCGTCGCCTATCATGGTCATGGAGCACCGCATGGTTCGCATCAGCGACAACCTCGAAATCCCAGACGACGAGCTGAGCTTTCGCTACTCGCGGAGCTCCGGTCCGGGCGGCCAGAACGTCAACAAGGTGGCGACCAAGGTCACCCTGCTGTTCGCGGTGGCCGACTCGGCAGCGCTCAGCGAGTACCAGAAGACCGTGGTCGCCGAGCGCCTCGCCAACCGGATCGCGAAGGACGGCGTCCTCCACCTCAGCTCGGAGCGTCATCGCACCCGCTCGGCGAACCAGCGGGACGCGGTCGAGCGATTCGCGACGCTCGTCGCCGCGGCGCTCGCGCCGCGCAAGCGCCGGCGCGCGACGCGCGTTCCCGAGCCCTCGAAACGCCGCCGGCTCGAGTTCAAGCGGCAGCGCAGCGAGCGCAAGCGGCTGCGCTCGACGCCGCCGACCGACGACTGAGCTCGAATCTACTCGAGGCCGAGGTCGGCGTAGCTCGACGAGCCGCCCCGAAAGCCGATCGAGACCCGCTCGTGGTCGGCCACGACCGGCAGCCGATGTTCCCAGGTCAAGGCTCGCAGGCGCGGCATCTCGGCGGGCTCGCGGCTGAGGTTGATCTCGCGGAATGCGACGCCACGGCGACGGAAGTCCTCGACCAGGCCAGCGCAGTGCGGGCAGCCGTCGGCGGTGAACACCAGGATCGCGTCGAGCGCCACCATTGGTCAGTCAACTCCGCCGCCACCCATGAACGCGCTGAGATCGGCGGCGCCCGGCTCCATCTCGGCAAGCAGCCGTGCGTCCTCCCGCCAGCGCGGGTGGACTTTGACGTGCAAGCCGAGGTAGACGCGGACCCCGAGCAGCCGCTCCAGCTCCTCGCGCGCCGCCTGGCCGACGGCCCGGATCATGGCGCCGCCCTTGCCGATGACGATGCCCTTTTGGGTCGGCCGCTCGACGTAGATCACCGCGTCCACGTGAACGAGTCCGCCGCGGTCCTCGAAGTTCTCGACCAGCACCCCGGAGGTATAGGGCAGCTCGTCGCGGGTCCGCTCGAGCAGCTTCTCGCGCACCACCTCGGCCACGAAGAAGCGCTCAGTCTGGGTGGTCGTGAGCTCCGGCGGGTAGAGCCGGGGCCCTTCCGGGAGCGCGGCGAACAGCTCCGCAAGCAGCTCCTCGAGTCCGTCGCCGGCAACCGCCGACACCGGCATCACCGATGCGCCGGGCCGCCGCTGCTGGTACACGTCCATCATCGGCAGCAGGCGTCCCTTCGGGCGGACCAGGTCAATCTTGGTCAGGACGCCGAGCACCGGGACGCGGACCGGTTCGAGCAGCCCGAACAGAAACTCCTCGCCTCCGCCCCAGTCCTCGGAAGCGTCCACGAGGTGGAGCACCACGTCGACCTCGTCGAGGGCCGACCGCACCTGCTGCATCATGCGCGAGTTCATCGTGTGGTGCGGCCTGTGAACTCCCGGAAGGTCGAAGATCACCGCCTGGCCCTGATCGCGCGTGACCACGCCGACGATCTGGTTGCGCGTGGTCTGCGGCCGGTCCGACACGATGGCGACCTTGTCGCCGACCAGCGCGTTGAGCAGGGTGCTCTTGCCCGCGTTCGGCCGTCCGATCAGGGCAGCCGTGCCCGTGTGCCCCTCACGCGTCATCGGCATCCTGCCTGAATCCTCGCCGGCGCTGACAGTCGATACGGGTGGCCGACCGTCCCCGCGCCGGTTCGGCACCCGTCGATCCAGCCGGGCGTCGTCACGGCTCCGACCGCGGCGCCGCGCCCTCGATGCGACGAGCCGTCACGCTCACGATCCGCCGCCCGTCCATCTCGTCAACCGTGAAGACGAGCCCGTGTCCGGGATCCTCGACGGTCACGCCTGCCTCCGGCACGGTGCCGTGGCGCGAGAACACCAGCCCGCCGATGGTATCGATGTCGTCCTCGCTGACATCGACATCAAAGAGCTCGGCGAGCACCTCGATGCCTGCCCTCCCCTGGAGGCGATAGACCCCGGGAGCGAGCTCCTCCAACTCCGGTGGCAGGCGCTCTTCGTGCTCGTCCTGGAGCTCGCCCACAATCTCCTCGAACACATCCTCGAGGGTCACCAGGCCCGAGGTCCCGCCGTACTCGTCGACGACGATGGCCATTTGCTGGCGCTCGCGCTGAAAGTCGCGCACCAGCTCGCCAAGCTCCTTGCTCTCGGGAACCACCAGGCAGGGATGGGCGAGCGCGCCCAGGCTGGCGGGCTTACCGGTCCGCAAGTGGCGCACCATGTTCTTGACGTGGACGACGCCGACGATCTGGTCGACGGTTTCATGGTAGAGGGGAATGCGGCTCTTGCGCGACCGCACGAAGGCGTCGAGCGCCTCCTCGAAGGACGCGGTGTCGGGCAGTGCCACCATGTCGGTGCGGGGGGTCATCACCTCACGGACCACGGTATCGAAGAAATCGACCAGCGACTCGACGATCTCGGTGTCCTCGCGCTCGAAGATCCCGGCCGCATGGCCCACCTGCAGGTAGGCACGGATCTCCCGCTCGCTGACCTCCTCGTCGTCATCGACCTCCGGAGGTTGCTCCTGGGGCCCCGGGTCGAAGCGGGCGACCAGCGCCACCACCGGCCACACCACCGGCCGCACCACGCGGAGCAGGGTGACCACCGTGTCCTCGGCAACCGCACCGATGACCAGTCGCGAGATGGCGATCAGGCCCGCCGGCACCAGTACAGCGAGCGCCGCCCCGACCAGCCGGTCGTCGCCGGCGAGCCGGAACAGGACGACCCAGAGCAGGCCGGCGCAGGCGATCTCGCAGCCACCGCAGCACATCGGTCAGGCGCGAGACGTGGAGGAGCGTCTCCCCCTTCACCGGGAGCAGCTTCTGATGGTCCTCGAGCATGCCCTGGAAGCGGACGTTGCCCATCTCGGCGAGGCTGCGCAGGAGCACCTCGACGACCAACAGGAAGAGCCCCAGTAGCGCCGCCGCGAGCAGCAAGGTCACCGGGTGGTCGAGCCACGAAGCGATGTGGGCATTCATCCGAGAAGCTCCTCGCGCAGGCGCAGCTCGAGATCCTCCATCTCGCCATTGTCCCGCTCGTGGTCGTGGCCGAGCAAGTGGAGGGTCCCGTGCAGCACCAGCTCCTCGAGCTCGCGCAGCTCGCTGTGACCCAGCTCTGCGGCCTGTCGCCGCGCCGCATCGAGCGAGATCACGATCTCGCCGAGCAGGAGCCCGCCGTCCGGCAGCGGATCGCCGTCGGGAAAGGACAGGACGTCGGTGGGCCGGTCGACCTTCGCGATAGGCGCGATTGAGGCGCTGCAGCTCCTCGTCGCCGGTCACCACGACATGCACCTCCGCCTGCAGTTCGCGCGAGCGCCGCACGACCTCCACGACGACCCGCCGCAGGGCCTCAGCCGCCGGCTGCGAGGGCCTTCGATCCCACCTGAAGAGGACCCGTGTCACGCTTGCGTTGCCTCCGGTTGAAGTCGAACCCCGGATAGTCGATGCGATGGTGATACATGTTGGTGAGCACCCACAGGAATGCCGACGCGATCTTGTCGAGCTCCGAGAAGGTCAGGGCGCAGTCGTCGAGCTGTCCGTCCTCGAGCGCGTCGGTGAAGATCTTGTCGATCATCGACTGGATCTTGCCCGGGCTCGGGTACCTCGAGGGTCCGCGCCGCGGCCTCGACCGCGTCGGCGAGCAGGAGGATCCCCAGCTCCTTGGTGTGCGGCTTGGGCCCTGGGTAGCGGTAGTCGGTCTCGCGGACCTCGCCGAGGTCCGGATCCGCATGCTCCTTGGCCTTTTCGTAGAAGAAGCGGATCAGCTTGGTGCCGTGGTGGGTCGCGATCGCCTGCGCGCACCGGGAGCGGCAGCTTCTCGCGGACCGCAATCTCGAGACCCTCCTTGACGTGGCTCTGGATCACCAGCGACGACATCGATGGCGACACCGAGTCGTGCGGGTTCGCGCCGCGCTGGTTCTCGACGAAGTACTCCGGCTTCTGGACCTTGCCGACGTCGTGGTAGTACGCGCACACCCGCAGCAGCAGCGCGTGCGCGCCGACGGCGTCGGCGCCGGCCTCGGCCAAGTTGCCGACCGCGAGCGAGTGCTGGTAGGTTCCCGGGGCGTCAAGCGAAAGCTGCTTCAGCAGGGGCAGGTTCTGGTTGCTGAGCTCGAGCAGTCGCATGTCCGTGGTCACTCCGAACAGCCACTCGAAGACCGGCAGCAGCGACGACGCGACCACCACCGCGAGCGGACCCCCGACAAATGCGGCGGCCGCCGACAGTGCCATCGTCTCGGGCATCTCCGGTATGCCGCGGTACAGCGCCAGGACGCCCACCACGGCCACATTGCACGCGCCGACCACCAGCCCAACGCGGCTCAACCGTCCCCGGTCGCTCAGGCGTTGGAGGGCCGAGGCGCCCACCAGCCCGGACGCCAGGGCGAACACCACCACCGCGAAGTCACCGCCCACCAGGATGCCCGCCGTGAGGGCCGTGAAAACCGCGAACAGCACCGCCGGCTGCATGCCGACCAGCACGAAGATCGTGATCGGCCCAGCGGCGTAGGGAAGCCCCCAGAGGAAGGCGTCAGCCGACCACCAGACCGCCGCGCCGTTCGCCGCGATCGACGACGCGACGAACACGCCGATCCGATTCAGCGCCACGAACAGGATCATCAGCAGGTAGACCATCGACAGCTCGCGGGGCCAACCCGAAACTCCGGCGAAGCGGCTCAGGATCCTCCCCCAGCTGGCGACCATCAAGGCGACCAGCAGGGTGATGCCGGCGAGCGTCGAGTACTTGGTGATGTCCCGGCGCTGGTCGTTGATCAGGCGCAGGGTGCTGCCGACGGCGAGGGTCACGGTGTCGCCCCGGCGGATCAGCACCTGGCCGCGGCGGAAGACGCGCGACACCGGGGTGACTTGCTCGTCGGCGTCCCGTATCCGGCGCGCTGTCTCGGCGCGGCTGTACACCAGATTGGGCTCGACGTTTGCCGCCAGGAACTCGAGGGTCGGTTTGATCCAGCGGCGCGACACCGCATCCTGCTCGAGCAGGCGGGTCCGCAGCTCGTCCTCGAGGCCGGTGCGCCCATCGATCGCGCCGAGAACCTCACTGAGGCTCACCGGCTGCTCGGCGTTTGTCTCCAGATTGCGAACCACGACTCCCTGAGCGCCGCGACGCTCGAGCGTCCTGAGGTCGTCGACGACCCTGGTCTGGCCGACCTGGAGGATCAGATCGACCAGCGCTCGCTCGAGCTGCAGGCCGCACTCGGAGTCCACCAGCACCATCCGCATCGGCTCGGGGACCAGAAGGCCGACCGCAGCGGTGAGCCCATTACCCGCGGCGCCGGAACGGCAGGCACTGAACAGCTGGCCGACGGCCTCGGCGAGCTCGAGCTGGAGGCGGGGCTCCAAATCGTAGACCGGCAGCACCGCGGAGCGGGCCTCCGCGCGCAGCGCCTCCGTCGCCGCCTCGTCGGGGAGCGTCAGGTCGTACGGCAAAACCACGTCCTGCGTCGCGACCTCGCCGGTGTCCCACTCGGGCAGGTGCCGGCCGATGCGCGGCATCAGCAGCAGGCTGCACGCGACCACGGCGGCCAGCGCCCACAACAGGGGAAGGCGCAGTAGCCTGCCCCAGACGCTGCTCGGCTCCTCGAGGCCGCGCTGGATCCTCGTGACCGGCCGGCTATCGTTGCGTGGGCGCGCGCCGTTTCTCACGACCTGCGACCGTTGCGTCCCTTGCGAGACTCATAACGCTCGTAGCGGTCCACCACCTCCTGGACGAGTCGGTGGCGCACAACGTCCCGCTGGGTGAAGCTCACGAACGACAGGTCCGGCGTTCCCTGGAGGATCTCCAACGCCTCGACCAGCCCCGACACTTGAGCGCCTGGGAGGTCGATCTGCGTGATGTCGCCGGTGATCACCGTCTTCGAGTGGAAGCCCATCCGGGTCAGGAACATCTTCATCTGCTCGTGAGTCGTGTTCTGGGCCTCGTCGAGGATGATGAACGCGTCGTTCAGGGTCCGCCCGCGCATGAAGGCCAGCGGCGCGATCTCGATCGCCTGTCGCTCGATGAGCTTCGTGACCTTCTCGTAGCCGAGGATGTCGTAGAGGGCGTCGTACACCGGCCGCAGGTAGGGGTTGACCTTTTCGATCATGTCGCCGGGAAGGAAGCCCAGGCGCTCACCGGCCTCGACTGCAGGGCGCGCGAGCACGATGCGCCGGACCCGCTTGTCCAGCAGCTCGGCCGCGGCCATCGCGACCGCCAGGTAGGTCTTGCCGGTGCCGGCCGGCCCAACGGCGAACACGTAGTCGTGCTTGCACACGGCCTGGATGAACAGCCGCTGGTTGAGGTTGCGCGGCACGACCAGGCGCTTCAGCGTGTCCGGAATGCCGGCATCCAGGAAGAACTCGACGAGGTCGATCTCGAGGTCCTCCTCGAGCACCCGCACCCCAGTCCGGTACTCGTCCTTGCCGACCAGCCCGCCCGAGTTCAACAGCTGGTCGAAGGAGCTGAGCAGGCGAGCCGCGATCTGCTCCCCGCGCGCGTCGCCCGAGACCGACACGGCGGTGCCGCGCGCACTGACAGCGATGCCCAGACGCTCCTCGAGGTAGCGGAGATTCTCGTCTTTGATGCCGAACAGCCGCTCCAGGTTGGCCTCGCTGAGGGTCAGCTGCAGCATCCGCCGCCCCTCAGCCCACACCAACCGGCGGCCCCAGCCGACCGAGGCCAGGCACCGGTCCGAGGTGGAGGATGTTGATGGTTATCCACGTATGGTCGAAACCTCGCGACACGCACGATGGGCGTGCCGGGGCCGCTGATCAGACCGAAGTCCGCGCGTCCGCACCGGGTCATTGTACCAGCGGCGCGCTCACCGAGCCTTCGGCCGACAGCGGATGGGCATCGTCCAGCGCGGGCAAGGCCGTTCCGTCGGCCGTCAACCCTTTTGGCGACTGGGACTTGGCGTGTCGGCGGCCGGCCACCGCCGCTCGGCCGCGCCGGACTGGGCGTTGAGCCAGCGGGCGAGCACGAAGAGGCCGTCGGACAGCCGGTTGAGGTAGACGAGGATGCCGTCCGGGAGCCCACCCGGCTCGCGGACCGCGGCGGTGGCGCTGCGCTCGGCGCGTCGACAGACAGTCCGCGCCACGTGGGCGATGGCGGCCGCCCGGCAGCCGCCGGGGAGGATGAAGCTCTTCAGCGGCTCGAGCTCGCCGTCCATGTCGTCGATCCAGCGCTCGATCGGCCCGGCCGCCCACTCGGCGGGGTCGCGAGCGAAGCGGCCCTCGGCATCGGCGAGGGCCGCGCCCATCGCGAACAGGGTGCCCTGCACCCGCTCGAGCTGGCCGGCGGCGGCCTCCGGGATCGGCTCGGTCAGCAGCAGGCCGAGCAGCGAGTTGAGCTCGTCGAGGGTCCCGTAGACCTCGATCCGGGGGTGGTCCTTGGCGACCCGGCCGCCGCTGAGCAGCGAGGTCTCGCCGCCGTCTCCGGTCCTGGTGTAGATCTTCACCCTGCCATCATAGACCGCACTTCGCGAGTCCTTGCAGAGGGAGTGTCCATTCCTTGAAGCCGCTTGATGATCTTCTCACAGAGCGTCGTGTCTCGAAGAGCAAGTGCGCCCATGAAAAGGCGCTTGAGGGCATCCTGCCGATCGATGTCGATGTGAGCTGCGCGCTGTCGGACCTCGAGCGCAATCCTGTCAAACAGCGGGGCTCTCATTTGCGCACGTGAAGTAGCTGTTAGCATTTGGATAGTCCTCGGAGATCAGGTATTCAGCGCCGATGCAGGCGTCGAATCTCGAGGACGACATCGTCGGTCTTCCTTCTTAAGGTGCCAGGTACGGTGGTTGATGTTATGATGATCGCACACACCGTCCACGGAGGCATCGAGTGGGACGAAGCCCGAGGACTCTCATCGAGGGTGGGATCTACCACGTCTACAGCCCGTTCTCGCGCGGCGAGCATCCCTTCCGCGACGAGCCCGAGGGTGAGCGGCTGCTGAAGCGGCACGTGGAGTCCAAACGCCGCGACGACTTCCACGTTCTCCCCAGGTGCCTGATGTCCTTCCACTACCGCGTCGCGCCGCGCATGAGTGAAGTGCCGCTGTCCCGGTCGACGCGGTTCCTGAATCAGAGGTTTGCGCAGAACTGCAACGGTCGACACCGAGTGGCCGGCTCATTCCGGAACGGCCGCTACTGGCCGACGCTGGGGAAGGTGGCGCGAGGCCTCGAAAAGTACGTCGAGACGGCGAGTCGCCTGCTGCGTCGAGCGGCGGCGAGGCGTTTGGACGAACAGGACTACAGAGCAATGGTGAAGGCGGTCGATGCCGCCGTCATCGACCGATACGGCGAGCGGTGAGGGTCACGATGCCGACAGTCAGTAGCCAGAACATCAACCACCGTACCTGGCACGCTGCTTGGAGGTCATTCCGCGATGAGCAGGGTCGACGGCGATCGCGCCAACCGCTTCCGCACCGCTCCGGCGTGCCGCCGATCCTGCTCGCAATTGATCCTTGTCACCGGGCGGATTCGTATTTAATTCAAAGCCCTGTGCTACATTCGATAGCGAGGAGAACAGCCACGTGGAGCTTCGTGAACTGTTGATGTTCATGACGAAAAAGGGCGCATCAGACCTCCATCTGAAGCCCATGCGCCCGCCGCTGCTCCGCATCCAGGGGCGGCTGATCCCGATCAAGGCCAAGCCGATCAAGCCGAAGGAGGTCGAGGAGATGCTGTTCTCGATCCTCACTCCGGCCCAGCAGCGCAAGTTCGAGCAGGCTCAGGCGGTGGACCTCGGCTACGGAGTCCCTGGAGTGGCGAGGTTCCGCTGCAACATGTACCTCCAGCGCGGCACGATCGCCGCCGTCTTCCGCCGGGTGCCCTTCGAGATCCAGGACGTGGGGTCACTCAACCTCCCCGACGTCATCGAGACCTTCACCGACTACCCGGCCGGGCTCGTGCTGGTTACCGGGCCGACCGGATCCGGGAAGTCGACCACGCTCGCCGCCCTGCTGCGCCGGATCTCGCAGACCCGCGCCTGCCACGTGGTGACGATCGAGGACCCGATCGAGTTCCTGTTCACCGACGACAAGGCCACCATCTCGCAGCGCGAGGTCGGCACCGACACGCCGACCTTCAAGGAGGCGCTACGAAACTGCGTCCGCCAGGACCCCGACGTGGTCATGGTCGGCGAGATGCGCGACCTCGAGACGATGTCCACAGTGATGACCGCGGCCGAGACCGGCCACCTGGTGTTCTCGACCCTGCACACCAACTCGGCGCCCCAGACCGTCGACCGGATCATCGACTCGTTCCCGTCCGACCAGCAGGATCAGGTCCGCGGCCAGCTCGCGCTGGTGCTCCGCGCGATCGTGTCGATGCAGCTCGTCGAACGCAAGGAGGGAACGGAACGCCTGCCCGCCTGCGAGATCATGATCAACTCGCCGAAGATCCAGAAGCACATCGAGCTCGGCGAGATCAAGGAGATCACCGAGGAGATGGAGAGCTCGGTGAGCTACTACCGAATGCAAACGATGAATCAGTCGCTCATCGCCCTGCTCGCCCACGACGTGATCACCTACGAGCAGGCGGTCCGGGCGTCGCTCGATCCGGACGACTTGTCGCTGCGGCTGCGCAAGATTTTCCCGCGGATCGAGGACCGCTTCAGGGAGGGAGACATGTCGCCGTCACCCGCCGACTTCTCGCAGATCACCGAGCTTCTCGAAACCAAGAAGCTCTACGAGGAGGCGGAGGAGCGCCACCGCCTCAAGCTCGCCGAGAAAGACGAGCAGCTGCGCGACCTCGAGAACGAGATCGCCGAGCTCCGCGCGTCCCTAATGGACAGCTCTGAGAGCACCGAGCAGTGGCAGCGCAAGCTGGAGGCCGCCGAGTCCGATTCGATGCGGATTCGCGAGGAGGCCCAGCAGAAGATCAACCTGCTCAATGAGCGCATCCGGGAGCTCAATGTGAAGCTCCAGGAGGGCGGCGGCAAGGCAGCCTCGGGGTTCTTCAAGAGGTAGGGGAGTCCTGCCAGCGGCTTTAGTATTCGGCACTTCGAAGCCAGGATGACTCGCGCTACCACGTTGAGCATCTGATCGTCTCCGTCTCCGTCCCGCTCCGTGCTCCGTCTCCGTCTCCGTCTCCGTCTCCGCTCCGTCTCCGTCTCCGTCTCCGAATGGACGATCCTCACGGCAGTCCGTCACTCGGGCACGGAGACGGGCACGGAAGCGGATGCGGGCGCGGACCCGGAAGCGGGCGGGGGCGCTAACCCCTAACCCCTATCCCCTCTCTGATGTACACTGACCGGCCGGGGGCTTGATGGAGGAGCAGACCAGCGAACGCGCGCTCGTCGACGAGGTGCACGCGCTGCTGCGCGAGGGCGAGGAGGACTCGCTCCGCATCTTCCTGCGTCTTGTTCGCCCGGAGGACATCGCGGGCTGGCTGGACCTGCTCGATCTCGAGGACCGCCAGCGCATCCTCGCCGCCCTCGACCACGAGGCCGCCGGCACGGTGCTCGACGACACGACGGTGTCGATCCGCGCCGAGCTCGTAGAGGAGCTCGACCCGGAGCGCCTGGCGCGGATCGCCCAGACGATGCCGGCCGATGAGGCCGCTGACCTCATCGGCGAGCTCGAGATGGCGGACTCGGAGCAGGTGCTGAAGCACATCGCCGGCGAGGACGCACGCGTCCTGCGCCGGCTGCTGCGCTACCCCGAGGACACCGCCGGCGGCATCATGAACCCCGAGGTGGTGGCCCTCGAGCCCACCGCCACGGTCGACGACGCCATCGCCCACCTCCGTTCCATCGACCCCGACACCGTTACCGCCTCGCTCTACGTCGTCGACGCGACGCGCCGCCTTCTCGGCTTCGTCAGGCTGCGCCGTCTGGTTACGGCTCACTCCTCGGCGCAGCTCGGCGACATCATGAGCTCGGATGTCATCTCGGTGCGGGTCGACGCCGATCAGGAGGAGGTCGCCGACCTCGTCGACAAGTACGACTTCATGGCGATCCCCGTGGTCGACGACGAGGGTCGCCTGCTCGGCGCCGTCACCGTGGACGACGTGCTCGACGTCATCGAGGAGGAGGCGACCGAGGACATCTACAAGATGGCCGGCTCCTCGGCGGAGGAGGAGGAGTCGGAGTCGATCCTCCACGTCGCGCGCTACCGCCTGCCGTGGTTGCTGATCTGTCTCGCCGGTACCCAGCTGTCGACCGCGGTGCTGCAGATCGCCAAGGGCCACGTCCAGCTCTACGAGCAGATGTCGGTCTTCACCGCATCCATCATGGCCATGGCCGGCAATACGTCGCTGCAATCCGCCACCACAACGGTGCGCCGGCTGGCACTCGACACGCTGCCGCGCGGGCGGTTCCTGCGTCACGTGTCGCGGGAGCTCCTCGTCGCCTTCCTGATGGGAACGGTGTGCGGAGTGACCGCCGCGGGGCTCGCCGTTGCGTTCCGTCACGACCCCGCGATCGGCTTCGCCCTCGGGCTCGCCATGGCGATTGCGATGTCCACTGCGAGCCTGCTCGGCGCCGCGATGCCGCTGATGCTCGACCTCGTCAAGATTGACCCGGCCGTCGCCTCGGGTCCGCTGGTGTCGACGATCAACGACTCCCTCGCCCTCACCCTCTACTTCATCGTCGCGACCTCGCTGCTGCTCCTCATCGGATAGGACTCCTCGGGATGCGCTGCGCGCATCCTGACGAGTTCGTGCCGCAGTGTGTTTGAAGCCCGAGGCCCGAAGCCCGAGGCGAGGCGGGCGGAGCTATCCGATCGCTATCCACAGCTATCCGCTATCCTCTATCCACTATCCGCCCCACTGTCACTCGAGATTCTGCACCTGCTCGCGCAGCCGCTCGGTGGCGGTCTTGGCCTCGACCACCTGCTCCGCCAGCCCGACCTCCCGGCACTTCGATCCGAGGGTGTTGAGCTCGCGGTGGATCTCCTGGCACAGGAAGTCGAGCGTACGGCCGACCGAGCCTCCCTTGGCCAGCCGGTCGGCAAAGGCCGCGAGGTGCGAGCGCAGCCGGACCACCTCCTCGGAGACGTCGGCGCGATCGGCAAGGATGGCCGCCTCCTGAACCAGCCGCTCCGGATCGACCGCCACCTCGGAGCCGACGAGGCGCTCGAGGCGCTCCGTGAGGCGCTGCAGGAGGCGCTCCCGGATGTCGACGAGCCCCGGCTCGAGTCCGTCGAGGAATGCGGACAGCCGCCCGAGCTCGCCGTCGAGCTGGCCGCGCAGGCGGGCTCCCTCCTCGAGCCGCATGGCCAGGTACTGGCGGCTGGCCTCCCGCACGACGGACTCCAGGGCCTCGAGCTCGTCGGCCTCGAGCAGGGTCTCGGCTCCGGTCACCGTCACCAGCCCCGGCAGGGTCAGGACGTCGCGGAGCTCGACCGTCTGCGGCCCTCCCTGATCCTCTTCCAGCCGCCGCAGCTGGGCCAGGGCGCTGGTCACTGCCCGGCCGTCGACGACCACCGTGGTGGCGGCCGGCTGGGTCCGCTCGAGGGTGAGCTGGACGGTCACGCGGCCGCGCTCGATGGACTCCGATACGACCGAACGAACCGCCGTCTCGAGCTCCGGGGTCTCCTCGCGGAGGTTCGTCCGAACCTGCACATCGAGGTAGCGGTGGTTGACCGATCGGATGACGACCGACGCCGCGAAGCGCGCGGAGAGTGCGCCGCGCGCGCGCCCAAACCCGGTCATGCTGGCCAGCGCCATGGTGTCCTCCTCGTGCTCAGGGTACCGCCCCCACCCGGCCAGGGGCTAGGGACCCCGCCCGCTTCCGCTTCCGCGCCCGCTTCCGGGTGCGTCGCCGAACCTCGGCGCCCGCCGCTCGAGAAAGGCCCTCGCCCCCTCCTCCGGGTCGCCGGCCGCGAACAGCAGCCGGAAGGTGGCGAGCTCGAGGGCGCGGCCGGCGCTGCCGCCGGCACGGCTGCGCATGAGGTCGCGGGCCGAGGTCAGCGCCGCGGTCGACGCAGGATCGGGCAGCGGCAAGGCCGCGGCGGCGGCCACGACCTGGTGGGCGAGACCGAGCCGCACGGCCTCCCCCGCCGGCACGCTCCCGCCGTCGAGGAGAGCCCGGGCAAGGGCACCGGAGCCGGCGCGCGTGAGCGCCCACAGCAGGCCGGCGGACGGTGGCCGCTCGACCCCGGGAAGAACCAGCGACGCCCCGTCGCGCACGAACACGAGGTCGCAGCAGAGGGCCACCTCGAGCCCAGCGCCGCCGAGCTCTCCGCCGATATCCGCCACCGTCACCGCGCGCGACCTGGTCCACGGCTCCAGGTCGGTCCAGGGAACAGCGCCGTCGGCAGGCACGTCCTGGAAGCGCGCGACCAGGATCCCCGGCGTCTTGGCCAAGACCGCCAACTCCCGCAGCTGATCCGCAGCGGTCCGGTCGAGCGTCCAGTGCAGCGTGCGCACCGGCTCAGTGTACGTGGGCTCGCAAAGCTCCGGTAGCCGTCGACGTTGGCGGAATCCCACGGCGCTCTGTCCCGACCTCGGCGGCGTGTCGCGCTGCGCCGCATTCCGCTTCCGCTTCCGCACCCGAGGAGCCTGCCCTGAGCGAGCGGCGCCTCAGCGCCGCGAGTCGAAGGGTGCCCGTGTCCGTCTCCGTGCCCGTATGTCACGGCGACGTGTCACAGCGAGCCGGATCCGCTCCCGCGACCGCCACCGCGACGCGAGTTCACCCGGCAGTACAATCGCCCCGGAGGTCGCCATGGAATCGAGGGCTCTCGCAGCGTGCACGGTTTCCGGCTGCACGGTGTCCGCCGTGCTCGGCGATCTCACGGGTCAGCGGGTCGACGCCATCGTCAACGCCGCCAACAGCGCGCTCGCCCACGGCGGCGGCCTCGCCGGCGCGATCGTCCGGCGTGGCGGCGCGGTCATCCAGGAGGAGTCGGATCGGCTCGCGCCGGTGCCGGTGGGGAGCGCCGCCACGACCGGCGCCGGCGCCCTGCCCAGCCGCTGGGTGATCCATGCCGTGGGCCCCCGCTGGGGCGAGGGCGACGAGGAGCTCAAGCTGCGGTCGGCGGTGCGCTCGAGCCTCGCCGAGGCCGCACGCCTCGCCGTACGCTCGCTGGCGCTGCCGGCGATCTCGACCGGGATCTTCGGCTACCCCAAGCCGGATGGCACCAGGGTCATCGTCGACGAGCTCTGCGGCTGGCTGACGGCACACCCCGAGACGCGGCTGCGCGAGGTCCGGCTCACCGCCTTCGACGAGGAGACGGCCGCTCTGTTCGCCGCCGCGCTCGCCTCCTGGGGTGGCGCGGCGGCGGGCGGCTGAAGCGCGCCCCACCCTTCATCCCTCCGGCGGCCGTTCCGAGGGACCGGCCCGTCAAGAATCGTCAATCCTGACTCATAAGGCCATTCATCTTCATATACTTAGTCAACAGACTCCGGCTGTGCTAGAATCGCCGCCCGAACCGTACGAGGGAGGGTCGACGAACCCCATGGCTGACTTGTACCAATACCGAACGGCGCCCGAGGAGCCGCTGGACTGCGTCTACATCCTCATGAGCTCCGGCGGCGACCCCATTGGCCAGCTCGAGTTCTCGGCAAAGGACCGCAAGTCTCTCAAAGCGAAGGAGAAAGCCCTCGAGCCCCGGGGCGAGGAAGGGGAGCTGATCTCGGGTGAGTGCCCGCTTCCGTTCGCCCGCCGGATGACCTTCGTGGGCGTCGGCGACGAGAAGAACCTCAGCCACGCCAAGCTGCGGAAGGCACTCGCCAGGGTCATGCGCCAGGCCACCAAGAACCGCGAGTACCAGATCGGCCTCGGCGTTCCGGTCCGCGTGAGTCGGCCTGTCGGAGGCGGAGTCGCGCCTCTATCGCGCTGCGCGAGGCCTCGATGGCCGACTACACCTTCGACAACTTCAAGTCCAAGAAGAACGAGTTCGACAAGATCGACGGGCTTCACATCGTCCCGCTGGCGGGCGAAACCGAGGAGCAGCTCGAGGAGCGGCTCGACGCGGTGCGCCTGCTGCGGACCTCGGTCCAGATCGCCCGCGATCTCGCCAACCGGCCCGGCAACGACCTCACGCCCGAGACGCTGGCAGTGGCCGCCAAGGAGGTCGCCGACGGGGTTTCCGGCCTGCGGGTGACGGTGCTCGGCAAGCAGGCGCTGCAGAAGGAGAAGATGGGCGGCATTCTCGGCGTCGGCCAGGGCTCCGAGCAGGAGCCGCGGCTGATCGTCATCGAGCACCGGCCCAAGAAGCCCAAGCGGTCGATCGTCCTGATCGGCAAGGGCATCACCTTCGACAGCGGCGGCATCTCCATCAAGCCCGCCCAGGGCATGGAGGCCATGAAGTTCGACATGGCGGGCGCCGCCACGGTGCTCGCCGTGATGCGGGCGGTGGCCGAGCTCGAGCTGCCGCTCAAGGTCGTGGGGCTCATGCCGACCGCCGAGAACCTCCCCTCCGGCAAGGCCCTGAAGCCCGGCGACATCCTGACCATGGCCAACGGCAAGACGGTCGAGGTGGACAACACCGACGCCGAGGGCCGCCTGCTGCTCGCCGACACCCTTTGCTACGCCGAGCGCTTCAACCCCGACGTCGTGATCGACTTTGCGACGCTTACCGGCGCCTGCGTAGTGGCTCTCGGGCACGAGGCCGCAGGGATCATGGGCAACGACGATGCGCTCATCGCGACGCTGCGGGACATCGGCGAGCGGGTCGGTGAGCGGGTGTGGCCGCTGCCGCTCTACGACGAGTACCTGAGCTACCTCAAGAGCGACTGGGCGGACCTCAAGAACACGGGCAGCCGCTGGGGCGGGCCGGTCACCGCCGGGACCTTCCTCAAGCAGTTCGTCCCGGACAAGGTGGCCTGGGCGCACCTCGACATCGCCGGAGTCGCCTACGCCGAGAAGGAGCACAACGGCCACCCCAAGGGCGCGACCGGCTTCGGCGTCGTCCTGACGGTGACCTACCTCCAGCAGCTGCTGAAGTAGCGGCTGCGTCGAGAAACCGTCGACGGTACCGCGCCGCCCCCGGGGCGGCGCGTTCGCTTCGGGAGCCCACGCGTGGACCCCACCACCCCGCACCGCCCGCCGGCGATCTCCATCGGCCCGCTGGTGGTGTCGCCACCGGTCGTGCTGGCGCCCATGGCCGGGGTGACCAACTACCCTTTCCGGGCGCTGTGCCGGCGCTTCGGGGCGGCGCTCTACGTCTCCGAGATGGTCACAGCACGGGCGCTCGTCGAGGGAGCGCGGAAGGCGCACAAGCTCGCCGACTTCGGGGCCGACGAGGCGCCCCGCAGCCTGCAGCTCTATGGCGTCGATCCCCACTACGTGGGTGAGGCCGTGAGCTGGCTCGTCGGCGAGGGCCGGGTCGACCACATCGACCTCAACTTCGGCTGCCCGGTGCGCAAGGTGACGCGGCGCGGCGGCGGCGCGGCGATCCCGGCCAAGCCCCGCCTGCTGCGCGGCATCATCCGCGCAGCGGTGTCCAACGCCGGGACGGTGCCGGTCACCGTCAAGTTCCGGATCGGCATCGACGACCGCCTGACGACCTTCCGCGACACCGGCCGCATCGCTGAGGAGGAAGGCTGCGCGGCAGTCTGCCTGCACGCGCGAACCGCGGCCCAGCTCTACGACGGGCAGGCGCGCTGGGAGGCGATCGCCGAGCTCAAGCAGCTGGTGACGACCATCCCGGTGCTCGGCAACGGCGACATCTGGCAGGCCGCGGACGCCCTGCGCATGATGCGCACCACCGGCTGCGACGGCGTCGTCATCGGCCGCGGCTGCCTCGGCCGCCCGTGGCTGTTCCGCGACCTCGTCGACCTCTTTGCCGGCCGCCAGCCCCGCACTGGGCCGACCTTCGGCGAGGTGGTGGACGTCATGCTCGAGCACGCCAGGCGGCTCATCGACTGGTACCAGGCCGAGCGGGAGTCGATGCTCGCCTTCCGCAAGCACGCGGGGTGGTACACCCGGGGCTTCCGGAACACGGCGCCGCTGCGCGAGCGCCTGATGAAGGTCGAGACCCTGGCCGAGCTCGAGCTCGCGCTCGCCGGCATCGATCGGGACGAGCCCTACCCCGCGAAGGCCCACGAGATGCGGCGCGGCAAGCGGGCGGGGACCCAGAAGGTCGCGCTGCCACCCGGCTTCCTCGATGACCTCGACGACGCGACCCCGCCATGCGCGGAAGCCGAGGATCCGACATCCGGCGGCTGACGCCGGCGTCGGCTGGCAGGCCGTGGCTGGCACTCGCCCACACCGGGTGGTAGCGAGGCGGCGGCCTTCTCAGCCGGATCCATGACCATGCCCGACCGCCATCTGCGGACCGTCGTCGTGCTCGAGCCGGAATCGTCCCGCTGGTGTTGTATTCTCTGCAGGTGGCAAAAATCAGATTCAACGCGTTTGGGGGGCGCTGTGAACGCCTGTTCAACAGCCGGTGTCCTGTGCGTAGCGTTCGCAGCCCTCCTCTTGCTGGTCTTCGTGCCATCTGCCGGCGCTCAGGCCAACCTCACGCCAACGCCCGGCCAGTCCGAGCCCGCGCCGACCCCCTCGCCCGTCCCAACCTCGTCCGCGGAGCCTGCGCCGTCCGACCCGACGCAAGCCCCCCAGAAAGTCGAGCCCGCACCAATTCCCTCGCCCGTCCCGACACCGGCCACCGGGTCTGAGGCGGCCGATCAGCCCGCGCCCGAGAAACAACCGGAGGAGCGAGTGGACGCGGTCCCCGAGGCAGGGGAAGAGGCGTCGTCGGACCGAATCCAATACAAGGACCCCTTGGACATCGACTACGAGCCCGTCAAGGACAAGTGGGATCGCTTCACGCACAGCCTGCTCGGCATCACCCGCTACTCGTTCTTCGACGACAAGCTCCGCTTCCGCCTCGGCTTCCGGTTCCAGGCCGACGGCACGCTGGCCACTCCGTCGGACCAGCTCGAGGTCGCTCTCGGCGGCATGCCGGACACCGCCAACTTCCGCCGGCTCAGGCTGTTCGGCGAGGGCATCTTGTGGAACATGTACTTTCGGACCGAGTTCGAGTTCGCGGAGGACGCCGGCTTCAAGAGCGCCTACCTCGAGGGCCGCGAGGGCGGGCTCGAAATCTGGGACGTCCTGCTCGGCAAGTTCCGCTACGGCTACTTCGACGAGCCATTCAGCCTCGAGCAGAGCGTGAGCAGCTTCGACACCACCTTCGTCGAGGTCTCGCTGCCGACCCACGCCATCGCCCCCGGCACCAACCTCGGCGCCATGGTCTACGACGCCTCGAAGAGCCGCCGGTTCACGTGGGCCGTCGGCGCCTTCTCCTGGGGACGCGAGAACGAGGACAACGCCTCGACCTCGACGCTGTCGGTCACCGGCAGGCTCGGCTTCCGGCCGGTCCGCTACAACGACGGCCACACGATGCTCCATCTCGGTGCGTCGTTCAGCCTGCGCAGCCCCGACGGCGACGAGGAGCGCTACCGGGCTCGCCCCGAGGCGCGCTTCGTCCCCTACTTCGCCGACACCGGCGACATCCCGGCGACCGGAAACACGCTCACCGGCCTGGAGGCTGCCTGGAAAAGCGGCAGCTGGTGGGCTCAAGGCGAGTGGATCCAGTCCAAGCTGGAGTCGGTCGAGGCGGGTGATCCCAGGTTCTATGGGATCGCGCTCCAGACCGGGTTCTTTCTGACCGGCCAGTCGCGGCCGTGGGACGACCTGTTCGGAGTCTGGGGCCGGTTGCGGCCGGAGCAGCGCTATCGTCGCGGCAACCCCTTCCGAAAATCGAACGGCGGGGCCTGGGAGGTCGCGGCGCGCTACTCGACCGTCGATCTGACCGATGGCACCGTGACGGGCGGCGTGGTCCGCGACCTCACGGCCGGGGTCAACTGGTACCCCAACCGCACCTCGAAGCTCCAGCTGAACTGGATTCGCTCGAAGGTGGAGGACGTCGGCAGCGCCAGCATCTGGGTCCTGCGCTACCAGTTCGCAATCCAGTAGGTGACATGAACCGCACGCTTCGCATCCTGCAGTGGAGCCTGATCGGCGTCGGCCTGGTGCTGATCGGTAGTTTTCGTCGCCTCGCTGCTGCACCGCGAGCTCGGCTCGCGCAGCGCGATGCGCGACTTCGAAACGGCGCGTGAGGCTGCCCGGGCCGCGCCGTCTCCTTCACCAACGGTCGCGCCCGTCCCGACCCGCGTGCTGCCGAGCGAGCTCCCGACCGACACCACGCTGTGGGCCCAAGGCCGGATCGCGAAGTACAGCGAAAGCCTGAGCCACCAGTTCGCGGCGCCGCTCGCCATCCTCCGCATTCCGAAGATCGGTCTCGAGGTGCCAGTGCTCGACGGCACCGACGACCTCACGCTCAATCGCGCGGTGGGCCGCATCGAGGGCACGGCCACCGTCGAGACCATGGGCAACCTCGGCATCGCCGGCCACCGCGACGGCTACTTCCGCGGCCTCAAGGATGTCGTCGTCGGCGACACCATCGAGCTCGAGACCCTGACCGGAGAGCTGACCTTCGCCATCGAGAAGATCTCGATCGTGAAGCCCACGGACGTTGACGTGCTCGCCCCGACCGAACGGCCGACGATCACCCTGGTTGGCTGCTACCCCTTCTACTACGTCGGCAAGGCCCCCCAGCGCTACATCGTCCGCGCCACTCTCGTCGATCCCGGCGCGACGTAGCGCCTGGCCCGCTTCCGCCCTTGTCACGGCGTAGTCCGCCTCGCCACGGCGTAGTCCGAAGGACGCAGCCGGGAGGACGAAGCCGGATCCGCGCCCGAGGAGCCTGCTCTGAGCGAGCGGCGCAGCCGCGCCGCGAGTCGAAGAGTCCCCGTTCCCGTTCCCGTTCCCGTTCCCGAATGTCACCATCATCCTTGAGGTGTCCCCGTAATTCTCCCAGGGCGTCGCGCTCGACATTCGATTCCCGCCCCTCCGTCGCCCAGTTATAGTTGTCGCCATGAAACACCTCCTGGCACTCGTCACAGCGGTCCTCCTCGTGATTCTCTTCGGCGCTCTGACGGTGGCGGCAGAGCAGCCCCCCGACGGCCCTGAGGCGCGCCCCAAGCTCGTCCTCGTCCTCTCCGGCGGCGGCGCCCGCGGCGTCGCCCACGTCGGCGTCCTCAAGGTCCTCGAGGAGCTGCACGTGGCGCCCGACATGGTCATTGGCACCAGCATGGGCTCGATCGTCGGCGGCCTCTACGCCGCAGGCTGGACGCCGGAGCAGATCGAGAGCCTCGTCCAACGGATCGACTGGCAGGGCGTGTTCACCGACGCGCGTGACGCGCAACCGCGAGAGCTTCCGCCGCAAGCAGGACGACCGGCCGGTGCTCATCCAGGGCCGGCTCGCCTTCGACGGCTTCAAGCCGGTGCTCCCCACCGGCGTCATCAGGGGTCAGAAGCTCGAGCTCATCCTGCGCATCATCGAGTCGATCTCGCCGGCAGTGAGCGACTTCGACCACCTCCCGATCCCCTATCGGGCGGTGGCGGCCGACATCGCCACCGGCGAGGCGGTGGTCCTCGACTCGGGCAGCCTGGCCACCGCCATGCGCGCCAGCATGTCGATCCCCGGCGCCTTTCCGCCGGTCCGGCTGGACGGGCGCGCCCTGGTCGACGGAGGCATCGCCGCCAACCTGCCGGTCGGCATCGCCAAGGAGCTGGGCGCCGTGACGGTGATCGCCGTCGACATCTCCAGCCCGCTGGTCGGGGCGGAAGAGCAGTTCAGCTCGTTCGCGGCCGTCGTCGGCCACCTCAACAGCCTGCTCACCGCCGGCAACGTCAGCCGGGACCGCGCGCTGATCGGCCCCAACGACGTGCTGATCACGCCCGAGCTCGGCGACATCAGCTTCGTCAGCTTCGACCGCGTCATCGATGCCGCCCAGATCGGCGAGGATGCCGCTCGGGCGCAGGCCGACCAACTCCGCCGTTACGCCGCCTCTGACGAGCGGTGGGCCGCGTTCGCCGGCCGGACCACGGCTCGCCCCGACGACCAGCTCCGAGTCGACAGCATCCGCATCGTCAACTCCAGCCGCGTCAACGACCGGATCGTCGGCCGCGCGATCGGCATCCAAACGCCGGTGACCCTCGAGCCGGAGGAGCTCGCCCTCGGCCTGCTCGACCTCTACAACTCGAGGTACTTCGGGACGATCGACTACCACCTCGAGGACCGTGATGGCGGCCGCGAGCTGGTGGTCACGACGCCGCCGCCCGCCGCACGGGCGGGGATCCCTGCAGTTCGGCGTCGGCTTCATCGATGACTTCGAGGGCGGCTCCGGCTACCAGCTTTCGGTCCGCCACCAGCTGCTGCCCGCCAACCGGCGCGGCGGCGAGTGGGTCAATGTCCTCCAGTTCGGCACCGAGAGCCTGGCCGCGACCGAGTTCTACCAGCCGCTCGACAGCGGCCATGCGCTGGTTTGTCGCACCCTCGCTCGGAATCCGGCGATCGAATCTCGACCTCTACTTGGAAGGCGAGCCGGTGGCGGAGTACCGGATCGACAACGCCCAGATCAGGCTCGCCGCCGGCAGGGTGCTCGGCAACTGGGGCGAGCTGCGCGCCACGGCGTTCGTCGCCGACGTCCAGGCCGAGCCGCGCATCGGCGCTCCGGTGTTCCCGTCCGCCGACGAGCAACGGGGCGGCTTCGATCTCGGCTTCCGGGTCGACACCGTCGACGAGATCGCCTTCCCCCGCCACGGCTCGGTGGTCGACGTGCGGTACACCACCTCCTCCTCGTCGCTGGAGTCGGAGGTCGAGTTCGACAAGGTCTGGGCCTCCGCCAGCCACTCGTGGAGCTTCGGCGAGCTCACACTGACCCCCCACCTCGAGTACGGGGAGAACTTCGAGGACACCCTCGACCTCCTCGACCTCTACCCACTCGGCGGGCTCTTCCGCCTGTCCGGCCTCGGCCAGAACGAGCTGCTCGGCGAGCGCGCCGCGCTGGCCACGCTGCAGGCCTACTGGCGGCTGTTCGGCCTGGATCTCGCCGGCCTCAAGGTGCGCCTCTACACCGGGCTCTCGCTCGAGGCCGGCAACGTCTACTTCGACGATCCGATCACCGCCGACAGCCTCCTCTATGGGGGGTCGGTCTGGGTCGGAGCGATGACCCCCTTCGGTCCCGCCCGACTCGCCTACGGCCTCACCGAGGGCGGCCGCGACCGCTTCTACATCTAGATCGGCGATCGCTTCTGAGCGTGTCGGGCATAGCCCCTCGGCGCACGCGGGTCGTAGGCCTCGGGTGTGCGTGAGGCGTCGCGGCCTGGCTGGCCACGCCCCCGCGCGCCGAGAAGGACGCGCTGCGCGCATCCGGACTAAGCGAGAAAGAGGCGGGGGCCGTCGACCCCGCCCCTCGTGAGCTGATGCGATCGGAGCCTGCAGGCTACTTGCCCTTGCCGGTGTGGATCTTCTGCCACTTCTTGCCGAGCTTCTCGAGAATCTTGTCGATCTGCGCGGCCCGCTTCTCGGGATCCTCCTTGACCGTCACCGTGCCGCTCCCCCGCCACACCAGCTTCTTCTCGGCAACGTCATAGGCATCGATGATGAGCGTGCCCTCGACGAAGGTCGAGGCAGTGGTGGTCGCGCTCGCCATCCCGCCGCCATAGCCTCTCCACCCGCCCCAGTAGCCGCCGTAGCCGCCATAGCCCACGCTGGTCGTGTTGTAGACCGTGTTCTCCTTGGAGGCGAGGTGGTAGGTGACCGCGATGTCCGGGTTCGCCGAGACTTCCCGCAGGCCACCCGTCGTGAGCTTGGCCTTGATGGCGTCGACGATGCGCGTGTGCATCAGCTCGTTGGGGGAGATGCCGTCTTCGCCATCGACGTACTGGAAGGTCTTGACCTTGCTGAAGTCGTACTCGTGCGCGTAGTCGATGTTGACGTCCTGCGCCGCCGCCGGCAGGGCGACCGCCAGCGCCAGCATCGTGATTCCAAGTGCTCTCTTCATGGATCCCTCCGACAGGTTGTTTCGATGTCCTCAACTCATCTCAAGACACAGAACCTGTGCGGAGCCCCGCACATTCCTCAGGCGATGGCGTCGAGGTCGGTCGACGCGGCGTGACGCGACGCGCCGACGCCAACGTGAAACCAGCCATCAGCCCACCTGCGAGGCGGCCCCGATCTTCGGCCTCGTCGCGCCGGCTCAGAACCGCAGCCGGACGAACAGGCTCACATCGCTGACGTCCATGTCGATGGCGCCGGTGTAGAGGCTCTCGCCCTCCTCGGTCTCCAGGCCCGTCCAGTCGACGTCGACGGTGGCGAGGTTGAACGCGCCCCCGAAGCCCCAGTGGTTGCCGGCCAGGTACTCGATGCTGGCCCGGCCGACCCACTGGCCGCCGTCGATGTCCTCGAACTTCACCTGCAGCCAGCCGACCCCGGCGATGAAGCGCCAGTTGTCGGAGAGCAGCGCCCGGTACTCGAAGTAGAGGTACGGCAGGGGGCCGGTGCCCTTGGCCTCGGTGCTGCCCTCGAGGTCCTCTTGCTCCCAGGCGAGCGTCGCCGACATCTCCATCACCCGGACGCCGAGCCCGAAGCCGGCCGCCCAGTTCTCCTTGACCCACGGGAAGTAGGCGTAGTCGACGAAGTACTGGGTGAGGTCGAAGCCGAGCGCGATGTCGGCGTCGATCGGAATGACCTCGTCGCCCCAGTGGATCTCTTCCAGCGCCTGCGCCGACGAGTTGCGGCCGAGGTCCTGCCAGCGCACGCCGAGCTTGTGCCGCTTCGCGATCTGCCAGTCGAAGCTCAGCGACGGGATGGTCTGGTTGGCGTCGAGGTCGAGGTCGTCCTCGAAGTCGAGGGTCGTGCCCCTGCCCAGGAGCTCGGAGTCGAGCCGGATCTGGGTCGACGTGGAAATCCAGCTGCCCTCGAGGCGCAGGTTGAACTTGTCGAAGAGCGGCTCGTAGGCACGTTGCGCCGACGCGGGGTGGCGATCGCCAGCAGCAGGACCGCAAGTCCGATCGAGGCAAACCAGTACGCGTTGCCCTTGGTCATGTCTCTCCTCCTCCGAAGGACCATCGGCCAGTATCATAGGCCATCACCGACGCCCTCTACCACCCCGTAGATCTACCAGCCACTCCGGGCAGGGACAGCGCCGCAACGACGTCTCAGGCGGCGGAGCCGGCGCGACTGCGTCGACGCTCGGACCCGCCCAGGCAGCGGCGGTCAGCGCCCGGCAGGATTCCTCGACGCCGGACCCCCGTGCCGCAGGGAACGCGGGCTGCGTGCCGGGGTGACCGGACGCCGGCCCGCGCCTGATCTCGGGGGATGCTATGGTGCGGGAGCGGCGACGTCCATGGATTTCCGAGTGCGACGCAAGCTGCTGACCATCGCTGGGATCTGCATCGCGGTTCCGATCGCGGTGATCGCGGTGGCGCTCGCATACCTCCAGTTCGCCGATCTCAGCGGCCACCGGGGGCTCGTCGAGCGGTTGGCGAGCGGCGCCCTCGGCCGCGAGCTGCGGATCGCGGGCGACTTCTCACCCGATGTCGGGCTGACCACCCGCCTCGTGGCAACCGACGTGACACTCGCCAACCCGCCCTGGACCTTGGAGCCCGCCATGGTGGCGGTCGAGCGGATCGATCTCTCCCTCGAGCTGCTGCCGCTGCTCTTCGGCAAGGTCCGCATCCCGGAGCTGACCCTCGACGGGGCCCGGGTGTGGCTCGAGTCCGACGCCGAGGGCCGCGCCAACTGGCGCTTCGATGCCGGCCCGGATGACGATGAGGCATCGCGCCGGGCGCCCGACATCGCGTTCGGAACAGTCGTTGTGACCCGGCTCGCCGTGGCAGTGCGCGCTCCGTCGCTGCCGCGCCCTCTCGATCTCGAGGCCTCGCGGCTCGAGGTGACCTCCAACGCTTCGGGGATGCTCGACCTCTGCCTGGAGGGCGCCGTCAACGGCGAACCACTGGCCCTCGCGGGCGTCGTCGGGCCAATCGGCGGCGCCGCGCCCGCCGCCGGCGCCGAGAACCACCTCGAAGGACATCTCGGAAACGTCGCGATCTCGCTGCGCGCCACCGTCGACGACCTGTCGACTCTCAGTGGTGCCGACCTGGCGGTCGGGATCCACGGCCCTGACGCTTCGGAGGTCACCGAGACCTTCGGGTTGCCCTCGCTGGGGGACGGCAGCTTCGAGATCACCGCGCACCTCACGCCCTCGGATCGCGGGAACGCAATGTCGCTGTCCGCGCGCCTCGGGCAGGTCTCCGCCGAGGCGGCCGGCACCATCGACTCGTGTCAGGCTCCCCGCTCGATCGAGGCCACCGTGACGGCGAGCGGACCGGATCTGGCCGCGGCCGGGGCCCTGGCCGGACTGGGCCGGCTGCCGGCGCGGCCCTTCTCGCTGTCCGGCGGCGTCCGCTGGAATGGCTCTCGGATCGCCGTCGACGACCTCAAGATCCGGATCGACGACGCTCTGGTGACCGCCCAAGGCGTTATCGGTGCGCCGCCGGCGATGCTCGGCACCGACTTCAGATTCGAGGGTTCGGGACCGGACCTGGACATGGTCACCGGCCTCACTGGTCTCGATCTGCCGCGAGGCGCATTCACGATCCGAGGAAGGCTCGAGCGGATCGACAGCGGCGTTGTGCTCGAGGGCGTGTCGGCCACGGTGGGCGAACACACGGCCGGGGTCGAGGGCACGATCGGCACCACCGCGGGGCTGGCCGGCAGCGACCTTCGGCTGACGGCGAGCGGGCCCGACCTGTCCTGGCTCGCCGGCACCGACGATGCCGCCGAGGCATCCGCCGCACCCTACACGATCGAGGGGAGCTTCCAGATCCGCGACGACAAGGTCCTGCGCGGGCAGGTCGCTGGCCAGTTCGGCGACATCGCGCTGGCGGTCGAAGGGTGGACGGGACCACCGCCATCCCTGGCCACCATCGACGCCACCGTCCACCTGGCGGGCCTGGAGGCCTCGACGGCTCGCGGCCTGATCGGAGTCGCCGGCTTCCCGGCCGAGCCGTTCCAGGTCGACGGCCGCGTCACGGTGCGCGATCACGGCCTCGATCTCGACGCGGTCGAGGCGCGCGTCGGCGCCGCGACCCTGACGGCGTCCGGTCGGCTCGGGTCGATCCCGAACCTCGTCGACAGCGAGCTCGACGTCGAAGCGCGCATCCCGAGCCTCGCCCCCTTCGATGCCCTGGTGCAGCAGGCGACGCTGCCGGCGGTTCCCGCGTCGGCGTCCGGCCACCTCTCTGTCACCGCCACCGCCATTCGCCTCGAGAACGCCGTCCTCGACATCGACGGCACTCGCGTCGCCGCCGCGGGGACCGTGGTGAGGGCTCCACAACTCGCCGGCAGCGACGTCGAGCTCGAGCTCGCCAGCCCCGACCTCGCGGCCACGGCCCGGCTGATTGCCGCGACCGGGCTCGTGACGCCGCCCGGGCTCCCCGCCCGTCCGCTCACGCTCGCCGGACGGGTGGTCGTCGATGACCGCGGCTACCAGATCGAGGGCGTTCGCCTCGCCCTCGGGGATGCCACCGCGAGCTGCCAGGGCCGGCTCGGCCGGCCGCCTGGCCTCCACGGCAGCGACCTGGCGATCGAGGGCGACGGTCCCGACGCGTCCTTGCTCTCTGCGTTTCTCGGCGTGGCCCTGCCGGTCGCACCGTTCCGCTTTCAGGGCCGGGTGGAGCGGCCCGACGGCGGCCTCACGTTCCACGACCTCCAGCTGCAGCTCGGGGATTGCCGCGCGACGGCCAACGGCACGCTCGGCGAGCCGCCCCGGCTCGACGGCACCGACCTCGATCTCCAGGCCAGCGGCCCGAGCACGCTCCTGGTCCAGGAGCTGGCGGGGATCGAGGGCCTCCCGGATCTCCCGTTCGAGCTGCGCGGCCAGTTCATCGGCAGCCCGCGCCGCTTCAGGTCCGACCCCCTGTCGGTGCGGCTCGGGACCAGCGACGCGACCGGCTCGTTCCGCCTCGACCGCGAGGGACAGCGTCCCAGGATCGAGGCCGAGCTCGCGTCGCGCCGGGTCGACCTGGCCGAGATTCTTGGCGGCGATGCTCCGCCTCGCCCGGCCGAGGGTGAGCCGCCGCCCGAAACGCCGGCCGTCGCCAACCATGGGCTGGTGATCTCGGACGAGCCCATCTCGTTCGACGGTCTCAACAGGATGGACGGCGAGGTCCGCTGGGCCGTCGATTCGCTCGAGCTTCGGACGACGAGTTACACCGCGGTCGACGTGGGCGTCCGGCTGGAGGGCGGCACCCTCCACGTCGACCCCATGCGCGCGGTCGGCGCCAACGGCGGAAATCTCGACGGGATGGTCGAACTCGTGTCGGGAAGGTCCACCCCCACCCTTCGGACCGCGTTCCGCCTCAACGGTGTTCGCATCGATCTCACCTCCGCCGAGGAGGATCCGGCCGAGTGGCCAACCGTCGATCTCGACCTCGAGCTCGAAGCCGAGGGCCGGTCGCTCCACGACCTCGCGGGCTCGGCGAGCGGACGGATCGCCGTCGTCGTCGGCCCGGGCCCCATGGACGGCTCGATCCTCGACCTGTTGGGGGTCGACATCGTCGGGGAAACCGTGGAGCTCCTCAACCCGTTCTCCGGCGAACGCCAGACGACGCTGCGCTGTGGGGTCATCTCGATCAGCCTCGACCATGGGATGGCGACTTTCGACCCGTTCGCAGTGCAGACCGACCGCAACACGGTGATCGGCAGCGGCACGCTCGATCTCTCAACCGAGACCCTCGACCTCGAGTGGGTGGCCAAGCTGCGCCGGGGGCTCGGGATCAGCACCAGCACGATCACCAACGCCTACCTCAAGCTCGGCGGCACGCTCGCCGACCCGAAGATCGAGACCAAGCCCCTCGAGGCGATCACCACCACCGGTGTCGCGGTCGCCACCGGCGGGCTGTCGCTCCTCGCCAGGGGGTTGCTCGATCGCATCACCGCCGAGGCGAAGGTCTGCGAGGAGGCCCTCGCGCGCGCCGGCCAGACCAACCCCGAGCGCTAGCCCGCATACCTCACCAACTTTCTGCTGCGGCCAGCGATGCACCGCACTCAGCGGTGCTTTCTCGCCTCGGGGTGCTCGACGTACTGGCGAGTACGCCTCCGCGCCCCTCGGGTCGAAAACCCCACTGCGCACGGCGCCTCGCCGCCCTCGCGACGAAACCCGGTGAGATATGCGGGCTAGAACGGGAACGTGAAGTTCAGCCGGATGCCGCGCGTGTGGTCTCCGAAGCGGTAGCCGAGCCCGATCCACGGCAGCTTGACCTTCCACAGCTGGAGCACCGGGTCGGTCGCGAAGCTGAGCCCCAGCTCGTAGTTCCAGCTCACGTCAAATGGCCCGTCGACGACAATTTCGAACTCGAGCTCCGAGAAGTGCCTGAGGATCGCGTAGCCGCCGCCCCGGGCCTCCCGCGACCCGACGGCGAAGCCGAGCGGGAGCTGGGCGTCGACGCCGGCCTCCAACGTCGAGTACCAGTTCTCGACGACGTCGGCAGTCGTGCCGTTGCGGTACTTGTACGCGGTGCCGACCATCAGCGCGAACGGTCTCGCCTCGTACACTCCACGCGCGCGGATTCCCGCAGCGTACAGCAGGTGGGTTTCCCCGGTCCGCGAGTCATCGCCGATGCCAACCTCGACAAACGGTTTGACGACCCAGCGCTCGCCGGCCGGAAGAAGGAACTCCACACCCGGGATGACCGCGACGGACTGGATGCTCTCGACCACGTCGCCGATGTCGGTGACGGCCTCCAGCTCGTAGGCTGCCGAGCGACACCGGCAGCGTGAGCCGCAGTCCCCATGGCTTGTCCTCGAGGCGCCGGAGCGGGTAGGAGATCGGAATCCGGTAGACCTGGAACGACGTCGCGCTGGCGTCCTGGATCTCACCCGCATCGCGGGGCATGAGCATCAGCCCGTCGAGGTCACCATCCTGCGCGGCTACCGGTCCGGCGACCAGCGCGAGTGCGAGAAGCTGAGCCGCGGCTGCCGCACCGACTTTCATCCTGTGCCAGTAGCCTACCGGAAGCTCCGCACTGTCAGCGGTCCGCCGTCACTTGCCCGCCGCCTTGGCCTCCTTGGCCTTCGTCTCGTCAAACTGCTTGACCATCTTCTCGAGGGCCTTGTTGATCAGCTTTTCGCCTTTCTTCGGGTCCTCCGGGATCGCTGCGACGGCTGACCCGCGCCACACGATCTGCTTGGTCTTGGCGTCCCAGATGTCAACGACCAGGGTGCCCTTCTCGTAGGTGGAGACGGTCGTGCTGGCTCCGCCCCCGCTGGCGCTGGGCCCACCCCAGTAGGGGTCCCATCCCCAGCCCGCGCCGTAGCCGTATCCGTAGCCGGTGACGCTGAACTGGAGCTCCTCCTGCGAGCTGGTGTGGTAGGTGACGTAGAGATCCGGGTTGTCGGCGACCCCGATGAGGCCCCTCGCGGTCAACAAGTGCTCCAGGCCGTTCTTGATGCGCGTGTGCATGAGCGGGGAAAACTCCTGAAGCGCCGGCCCCGTGTCCTGCCAGGCGAAGGTCTTGTAGTCCCTGCCGATCGCATCACGGTCGTAGTCGACGTAGACCTTCTGCGCCGCCGCCGGCATCGCAAACAGCACCGCCATCAGCGCGAGTCCAAGTGTCTTCCTCATGCCTTCCTCCCACTTTCGCTTCCGCACCCAAGGAGCCTGCCCTGAGCGAGCGGCGAAGCAGCGCCGCGAGTCGAAGGGTTCCCGTTCCCGTTCCCGTCCCCGTTCACTTGCCCTTGTCCCGCATCGAACGGTACGTCTCGACGATCTTCGTGATCGCCTTGTCGAGCTGCTTGAGCGCCTTCTCGGGGTTCTCCGACATCACGTCGGTCGCCGTGCCGCGCCAGACCGCGAGCTTGGTGTGGGCGTCCCAGATGTCGATGATCAGGCACCCTTTCCGGTAGGTGTTGACCTGGGTGCTCCCGGTCACCATGCTCGTGCCCCAGTAAGGGTCCCACCCCCAACCCGCGCCGTAGCTGTAGCCGTAGGCCTGTGAAATGACCTGGACCGATTCCTTCGGGTTGGTGTGGTAGATGACGTAGAGGTCGGGGTTCTTGGTGTCCTCGATGAAACCCCCTCCGGTGAGCTCGTACTCGATCGACTCCTTGATGAACGAGTGCACCATCGGGTGATTCGCCTCGAGCACGCTCGGCGGCATCTCCCCCCACGCGAAGGTCTTGTACTTGCTGCGGTCGACCGTCCGATCGTAGTCCACGTACACCTTCTGCGCCGCCGCCGGCACGGCAACGGCCACCAGAATCGACAGCACGATCAGCTTTTTCATCATGGTTCCCCCAGGTCGTTCGCCCGTATCGCGGTCTGACCGCGGAGGATACCACGGAAGCGCACGGCCCCCTGGCACGCTGTATGATCGTCTCGGCGAGGGTGCGGAGGACCGCGGCATGCGCTTCCTGATCGCCACCCTGATGGCCTGCCTGATCGCCGCGCCGGCCGCAGCAGGCTGGCTCGACGACTACGTCGACTCCGAGGACGGCACGCTCGGCCTGCTCTCCGGCGTCGACGTCGCCCGGGGGCCCGAGGAGTGGGCGTTCTACATCCAGGTGGGACAGGCCTGGGGACACTGAGCCACTGCGCCCTCCCCACGTCACATCGGATCGACTATCATGGCGACGGTGCCGATCGCGCACCGGGAGGAACGGACATGAAGAACGTCGCCATGCTCCTCGTCGTCGCTGCCCTGCTGGCTTCCGGCCCCGTTGCGGCTCAGGTGGTCAGCGACGAGACGATCCTCACCTACGACGTCATCAAGACCGAGCGCAAGGCGCTGGCGATGGAGGCGCTCGAGATCACGCCGGAGCAGATGAAAGCCCTGTCGCCGATCTACGATGCCTACCTGGTCGAGGTCAACGCGCTCGACGCCCGGCTCGTGGCGCTGATCAAGCGCTTCATCGGCTCGTACAAATCGCTCGATGATCCCGCCGCGGAGCAGATGATCGACGAGATGCTCACCATCCACCAGGCCCAGCTCGACCTCAAGAAGCACTACAACCGCAAGTTCCACGAGGCCCTGCCGGCGAACAAGGTGCTCCGGCTGATGCAGATCGAGAACAAGCTCGGCTCGATCATCCTCGCCCAGCTCGTCAAGGACATCCCGCTGGCGAAGTGACCTTCGCTGCCCAGCGGGCAGCGAAGGTCATCCCGAGCGAGGTGCGGCATCGGCCGCTCCGAGTCGAGGGATCTCATCCCGAGCGAGGTGCGGCATCGGCCGCTCCGAGTCGAGGGATCTCATCCCGAGCGAGGTGCGGCATCGGCCGCTCCGAGTCGAGGGATCTCATCCCGAGTGAGCGGCCCGCACCTTTCTTCTGTCATCCTGAGCGAGCGGCGCGCCAGCGCCGCGAGTCGAAGGATCCCCTGCGTGCACCGCGCCCTCCCACCGGAGCCATTGGGGGATGCTTCGACTCGCGGCCGGTGGCCGCTCGCTTCCAAATAACTACGGTCCGCTCGGTTGGGGTCCCTTTGGGCCCAAGTGGATGCACTGAAGCTATTTCCGTCCCTTGTTGGCCCCCGGGGCCCTGGGGGTGCTCAGCATGACAGTGGGGGTTTATGGTCCACCCTGAGCGAGGGCCCGCCTCCCCCTGTCACCCTGAGCGAGGCCGCAAAGCGGCCGAGTCGAAGGGTCTCCCGAACTCACGCGGGACGGTGCTCGTGTGTTGAGGGGATGCTTCGACTCGCGGCCGGCGGCCGCTCGCTCAGCATGACAGTGGGGGTGGGAGATGCTTCGACTCGTCGCTCGCCTGGCGGCTCGTGACTCGCCTCCAAATCGCTACGCTCGGCTGGGTTGGGGTCCCTGTGGGCCCAAGTAGCTACGCTGAAGTTATTTCCGTCCCCTGTCGGCCCCCGGGGCCCTGGGAGTGCTCAGCATGACATGAGGTGGCAGCGTCATCGGCAGTGAAGGTGGCGACGGGTCAGACAAGCTCCCTGACGTACTTCTCCCGCGCCAGGCGCCAGAACACCACCAGGAAGGCGGTCAGAGGGATCGCCAGGATCATCCCGGTGATACCACCCAGCGCCGAGCCCCAGAAGAAGATCGCCACGATGATCACCATCGGGTGAAGGCCGGTACGATCGCCCATCACCTTCGGCGTCAGAAGGTAAGCCTCGATCGCCTGGACGATGGCGAACACCACGATCACCAGCACCACCCTGATCAGTCCACCACCGGACTGGAAGAAAGCAAGCGGGAGCGCGGTGGCGAGCCCGATGATGCTGCCGAGGTACGGGATGATGTTGAGGAAGCCGAGCACCATGCCGATGATGAACCCGTATTTCAGGCCGACCACGCTGAAACCGATCGCGAACAGCACGCCCTGCAGGAAGGCGACGATGAGCTGGCCCCGGAAGAAGGCGACGATGATCTCCACGAACTGGGTGAACAGGTAGGCGACGTCGTTGCGGGTCTCCTCCTTGAGGAAGGGCAGGTAGCGCTGGATCTCCACCTTTCCCGGGGCGTCCGCCAGCAGGAAGAACGCAAAGTAGACAGGGGCCACGAACCAACCGAACAGGGAAATCACGAAGGACACCACGCTGATGCCGGCGCTCAGGGCGCCCCGGCCAACTGCCTCGAGGCCCTGCACCAAGGCTTCCTCTTGACCCTCGATCCCGGCCCGAAGGCCCTTGAGGTACCGGTTGTTCTCGACAAAGGTCACGACCGTCGGCGCGTGCTCCTCGACCCAGGCCGCGAGCGCCTGCCACCACTCCGGCAGCTTGGCGACGAGATCGCCGAGCTGAGCGACCAGGAGGGAGCCGAAGAACCAGAAGAAGGCCAGCAGCGGGATGATCGCGGACAGGAAGACGGCGACCAGTGCCAGCACCCTGCCGAGCCGAAGCCGGTCCCGCAGCCATTCGAAGTAGGGCTGGCAGACCAGCGCTGCCACCCCGGCCACGGCCAGCGGTAGGAAGACGTTGGCGAATCGGCTGAAGAAGGAGCCGACCAGCCAGAACACCCCTCCAACGGTCGCGATGATCACGCCCGCGGACACGATCGTCAGCGCGGCCGCAATGGTGGCACGTTGGCGATCGCTGAGCTCGAGGTTCATCGGCTGACTCCTCCGCGCGTTGGTGCAGCGCCATCGTAGCCGGACCGCGACTCCCGGACAATCGACCGAGCCGCCATCCCGGACATGTGCGTTGAGGGTCCTGGCTCGAGAGTCGGGCTCGTGTCCGCAGCGCGTCTGCGTCGGCGATCGGAGCGAGTTCGTCGCCTGCCGACGCTCAATCCTCGGCTAGAATCCCCGGCATCAAGGAGGAGCACGTGCCGAATCCTGCCGACTCGAAATCGCCGACGTTTGCCAGACACCTGCGCCGGTGGCTCGTCGTACTCGCCGTCGCGTGCATCGCGCTCGAGCTCCTCTACCTCGTCGCCGCAAGCCTGATGCTGCGCGGGGACACGACTCGTCCGCCTGATCAACAAGAAGCCCGAGAAGATGCAGATCACGTGGACATCAGCGCGGAGCTGGTTCCCCGGTGTCGTGACCGTGGACGAGCTCGAGATCCGCGGCCAGACTCGCAGGATCCAGTGGTACGTGGCGGCCGACGACGTTCACGCGCGCATCAGCCTCCTGAGGCTGCCGTTGAAGCGAGTCCACCTCAGCTCGGCTCACACTGCCGGGATCGACTTCCGACTGCGCCGCAGGCTCGACCCTCCTGCCAAGGAGGGCGCAGAAGGCGCCCCGCCAGAAATCAGGGGCAGCGAGCACTTCCCGGAAATCCCGGGCTTCACCAACCCCCCGGATCCCAAACCCGAGGATATCTACCCGCCCAAGAAGAAGCTCAAGAAGCCGTGGACCATCCACCTCGGCGGGGTCGACGTCGACGGACTGATTCGGGTCGCGGTCGGCCGCATGCGACTCGACGGCGAGGGGATCGCGTCCGGGGCCATGACCTATCGCACGCGCGACTTCGTGGAGGTCCGGCGCGGCAACCTCGTGCTCACGAAGGGGCGCTTGACCATCGACTCCGAGGTGGCCAGCGACGACCTCACCCTCGATGTCAGCTCGCGCTGGCGGGCGTTCCCCGCGAAAGGGGCCAAGCTCCCCCAGATCCTCGAGGGGGTCTCCGGGAGCTTCGCCATCGCCGGCAACATCCACAGCAAGGCCTCGGTCCCGATCGAGCTGGTGCCGGGCCTGCCGATCTCGGCGACCGGCCGGCTGGACACCACGCTCCGCCTCGAGGACGGCACGCTCCAGCCGGACAGCTCGTACGCCTTCACCGCCGACGACCTTCGCGTCGGCCTCCTCGGCCTGACCGCGGTCGGATCGGCGAAGGTCGCCGGCACGACCCGCGCCGGGGACAGCGGCCCGCGAACCGAGGTGACGATCGACCTCGACTCGTTCGAGTTCCTCAGCCCGGAAGATGCCTCGGTGGGGATCCATGGCTCCGGCCTCGCCGTGCGCGCCGCCTGGGACGGGCAATCGCTGGCACACTGGAAACCTGCAACCTCGGTCGAGGTGGAGCTGCCTCCGGCCGAGATCAGCGATGTCGGCGTCGTCGGCAGGCTGTTGCCCGTGAACTTGGGCCTCGCCGTCACGTCAGGAACCGGCACGCTGAGCGCCCAGCTGGCGGTGGACGCGGACCGGCAGGCGAGCGGGCAGCTGGACCTCACCACACAGCAGCTCCGGTTGGAAGCGCGCGGCGTCCCGATGCGGGCGGACTTCGGGATCCACACCACCCTGACGCGGGGTGACCTGCAGGAGCGCCGATTCGAGGTCGCAGAGGCGACCATCACCGTCGACAACGCGATGAACGAGGCCCTCAACCACAAGGAGCAGGAGAAGCGCGGTCCCTGGTGGTGCTCGCTGAAGCTCACCCAGGGAACCCTTGTTTTTGGGCGGCCGATGACGGCGAGCGGCGCGATGGCCATGAAGCTGCGTGACATCCGTCCGGTTGTGACCATCATCAACGAGTTCTCAGACCCGCCGAAGTGGATATCACTGCTGCCCGACGTCAAGAACATCGACGGATCCATGATCATCGACGCGGACGGCACCGCGACCGCGGTCAAGGACGCGGACATCACCGGCGAGTCGCTCCAGATGCTCGGTTCGCTGCGGCTTGCGGAAAAGAAGGCGGACGGCCGGATCTACGTGAAGTACAAGGGTGTGGCGGCCGGTATCGGTCTCGACCACGGCAAGAGCTCGCTTCACCTCGTCAAACCCCGGGAGTGGTTTGACGAGCAGGGGGCGAACCCCCGCTGACTCCTGCTGGTTCTCTCTGATCCTGATTGCCGGGCTCGGAATCCGCATCGTGGGATGGCCGAACCGCCGTCGTTCAATGGGATTTCGAGCCCGGGAATCAGGATGGACGCTTGACGAACAGGAGCAGCGTGCCGCCGCCGAGGAACAGCACCACGATCGAAAGGATGGCGAGGCGCGGGTTGCCGGTGGCCACGCCCACCCAGCCCATCAGCACCGGCCCGATCACCGCCGCGAATTTGCCCAGCATGTTGTAGAAGCCAAAGAACTCGGCTGACTTCTCGGGTGGGATGAGGCGTGCGTAGAACGAGCGCGACAGCGCCTGGACGCCCCCTTGGACGAGCCCGATGGTGATGGCGAGGGCGTAGAACTCCCAGACCGAGTCCATGAAGAACGCCCACACCGTGACCAGGACGTAGACGCCAATGCCGATCAGGATGCCGGTCTTCGCGCCCAGCCGGGTGCCGATGCGGCCGAAAGCGATCGCCGCCGGGAAACCGACGAACTGGGTGATCAGCAGCGCCAGGATCAGCCCATTGCGGCCGAAGCCCAGCGCCATGCCGTAGTCCACCGCCATCCGGATGATGGTGTCGACGCCGTCGATGTACAGCCAGTAGGCGAGCAGGAAGAGGAACACCATCCGCAGGCTGCGGATCTCGCGGAAGGTCGCAGCCAGCTGGGAGATCCCGCCGCGAATCGCACTCGCCAGGCTGGTCCCGCGTCGCAGCGCGCCTTTCCCTGACGAACACGAACAGCGGAATCGCGAACACCGCCCACCACACCGCCGTGAGCAGGAAGGACAGGCGGACTGCCTGATCCGCGCCGGCCAGCCCGAAGCGCGCCGGCCACAACGTCATCGCGACGCAGCCCGCGAAGAGCACGCCGCCCCCGAGGTAGCCGAGCGCGTAGCCGAGCGCCGACACGACGTCGTAGCGATCCTCGCTGGTGACCGAGACGATGAGGGCGTCGTAGAAGACATTCGCACCGAGGAAACCGACCGTGGACAGCACGAACAGCACCAGCGCGATCTCCCACCGCCCCATCGCCACCCAGGTCAGCGCCCCGGTCATGGCCACGCCGAGCGCGAGAAAGGCGAGCAGGAAGCGCTTGCGGGCGCCGCCGCGGTCGGCGATCGCGCCGAGCACCGGGCCGAAGGCGACGATCACCAGGCTCGCAATGGAGTTGGCGAGGCCGAGCCGGAAGGTGATGGTGGAGCTCGCCTCCCCGGCGCTCCAGACGTCGCGAAAGAAGATCGGGAAGAAGCCTGCCAACATGACCGTCGCGAAGGCGGAGTTGGCCCAGTCGTAGAGCGCCCAGGAAACCACCGCGCGCCGATCGCCGGCGGTATCGCGCCCCCTCATCGCGTTGAGTCCGGAGACAGCCGGCTGCGCACCGGCGCCGTTCGCCCAGCGACACGAAACGCGGGGGCCGAAGCCCCCGCGGAATCGACAGCGCTCAGCACTCGAGCCGACTGGCGATCACTCATTCAGCTTGTCGTTCTTCTCGTACTTGGTGCCGGCGATGTCGGCCGTCGCCATCAACCCCTTGTCGGAGATCTGGTAGACGGCGATGCCGTTGACGAAGCCGGTCTGGACGCCGGCACCCTCGCCGCCCGCCTGGGCGCCCGCCGAGGCGTCGGCCTGCCAGCCCTTGTCGACGAAGTTCTTGAAGGTCTGCTCGTCCTGGAAGAGGAACAGCACCTGGTACTTCTTGGCGCCAAGGCTGAGGCCGATGCCGGCAGTCCCCATCTTCATGTAGGTCCGGTTGCCGGTCTTCTTGTCGACGGCCACACCGTTGCCGCCACCGCCGGAGAAGCCGAAAGCGATCTTCATGTTGTCGAAGGCGGCCCAGCCGTAGGCGTCCTTGTACAGCTCCTTGGCCTTGGCATTCTCCGACAGGACGTCATCCTTCGTCTTGTCTGCCGTCTCGTCGATCTTGGCCCGCTTGGAGGCCTGATCGAGCTCCTCCCAGCTCTTCTCCTCGGCCCGCAACAGCGATGCACTTCCGATCAGTCCAACCACAGCCACCACCACCACGATTCTTCGCGTCATGCCATTCATGGTCATCCTCCCTGTTCGAGTTTGATGTCTCGCATGAAACAACCTGCCCTGGTGATTGAGACTTCCCTTTCGGCCCGACCGCGCGCTACTCCGAAGGGTTGAGCTTCTTGTTCTTCCAGTACTTGGTGCCGGCGACGTCGGCGTTGGCCATCAGGCCGGTGTCGGTGATCTTGAAGATCGCGAGACCGTTGACGAACCCGACCGATGGGTTGACGCCCTCGGTGCCGGCCGCCGCGGTGACCCCGGCGTCGGCCTGCCAGCCGTTCTCGACGAAGTTGACGAAGGTCCCCTTGTCCTGGAAGAGCATGATCACCTGGTAGGTCTGGCCGCCCAGGCCGAGCCCGATGCCGGCGGTTCCCATCTTCATGTAGGTGCGGTCGCCGGTGTCCTTGTCGACGGCGACGCCGTTGCCACCGCCACCGGAGACGATGATCGCCACCTTCAGGTTGTCGAACACCGCCCAGCCGTAGGCCTTCTCGAACAGAGTCTCGGCCTTGACGCTCTTGGTGAACAGCTCATCGAGCGCCTGCTGCGCCATGTCGTCGATCTTCGCCCGCTTCGCTTCACGCTCGAGAGACTTCCACTTCGGGATCTCGTCATCCGCCAGAGCGGGCCGAGACAACGATGGCGACAGGACGCAAGCGACCGCCGCGACGATGACCACGATCCGCCAGGAACTGAGCTTCATCGGTGACTCCTTCAGATGTCGGACTGCCTTCGCAGGGATGATACCCGCGGCCGTCCGATCCCGCAAACACCGGCTGAGCGCCGGGCTGCTACTCGCAGGACGCCTGCTGCCAGCCGCCGCGAATGCTGGTGCCTCCGCAGTAGCCCTTGCCGCTGCTGTTCGGGTTGTTCAGGTAGGCGAGGATGCTGCCGCAGCTCTCATCCTCGGCCGGCGTCACCTGACAGACGCCCGTGTAGCGCGAGTTGGTGAAGCAGCACGGCTCCTTCGCCTCGCCGGCGGCGGTGTGCCGGGCGGCGATCACGAAGACCAGCCCAGCCGCCACCGCGGCACCCAAGCACCACGCCTGCGCAACACCGTCGAGTCATGACACGACCTCCCCATGAAGCACTGTGGGAATGGTATCCCATCCGGTTCCCGCCGGCTGACAGGGAAAATTACGGAGGAAGTGCCCGCGATCACGCTCATGATTCGTCCGTTCGCCCACCGTGCCAGCCAACCTACCGGCCGGGCGGCAACAGGTCAGCGTCGACAGCCGGCCGTCACGAGCCGAGCCCTTCAAGGAACTCCAGACACAGCGCGGCCAGCCGCTTGGGACTGCTCGACGACCACCGCGTGGCCCGCGCCCTCGATGAGCACGAAACGGGCGCCGCGGATGCCGTTGGCGAGGGCGCGCGTCCGGGCGAAGGGGATGAAGCCGTCGAGACTCGGCGGCAACGACCAAAGCCGGGCACGCGACCGCGGCGAGCTCGCCGGCGAGCGCCACGCTCGGGATCGAGTCGAGCAGCCCGGCCAGGCCTTTGAACCAGGAATCGGGCAGCGCGGCGATCTGGCGGCGCCGCAGCGCCCGCTCCTCGCCGTGGGCGGCCAGATAGCCGGGCGAGTAGACCACCGGCTCGAGCACGTCGCTGATCAGGCCCCGGTCACCACCCGCCAGCGAGTCGAGGCACGATCGGCGCCACCGCGCCACCTCCTCGGCCATCACATCGTCGAAGGCATCGGCCGACGCGATCGAGACCAGCGACCGCACTCGCTGCGGCCAGCGCGCCGCCACCAGCAGCGCCACCGCCGCGCCAAAGGAGGTCGCCACCAGATGCGCGCGATCGATGGCGAGCCGGTCGAGCAGGTCCACCACCTCGGCGGCGTGCTCGAGCACGTCGGCCGGCGGCTCGCCCGGCGACAGCAGCTGGCCGCGGAAGTCGCAGCGAACCACCCGGAAGCGCTCGGCCAGCGGCCGCGCCATCTCCTCCCAGCTCGCGACGCTCATCGCGATGCCGTTGAGCAGGAGCAGCGGCTCGCCCTCGCCGTCGACGCGATGGAACATCAGGCCTTCACCGGAGCTTCACGTGGCGGCCTTCACCGTGGGTACTCGAAGTCCAGCGACTTCGCCGCCATGAACGCCCGGATCATCCCGAAGAACTGCTTCGGCTTCTCGAGGTAGACGACGTGGCCGCAGCCCGGGATCTCCTCCCAGCGCGCGCTCGGCAGCAGCTCGAAGATCTTGCGCTGCTGCCAGAGCGGGATCGCGCGGTCCTGGCCGCCGACGATCATCAGGGTCGGCGTGGCGATCGCGCGGTAGCCGGGCAGGTTGTCGTCGAGCGCGGCGAAGAACGGGTCCTGCGCCTCGGTCAGCCGGATCAGGCAGTGCCGCGCACCGACGTAGCGGTCGAAGAAGCGCTGCCGCATCGCCTCCATCTGCTCCGGGGGGATCGCCGCCGCGAAGTCCTCGCCGAAGATCTTCTCGTACATGTAGTGGGTGTAGAGCTCGAACGCCTCCTCGCTGCCGCGGTAGAAGCGCAGCGAGATGTCCTGGTACATCTGGAACAGCTTCTCGTGGCTGAGCAGGATGCCGGACAGGGTCATCGTGTGCAGCCGCTCCTGGTACGCCCGGGCGAAGTCGAGCGCGATGAAGCCGCCGTAGGAGATCCCCATGAGGTGCACCCGCTCCTGGCCGACCTCGTCGAGGATCAGCGTCAGGTAGCGGGCGAACTCCGGGATCGAGTACGGGACGTCGTCCTGGGACGACTGGCCCTGGCCGAGGAAGTCGTAGAGGACCACGTCGTACGCGTCGCTCAGCATGGGCAGGAGGCCGTACCAGGCCTTGGTGTGCATCGCGAGGCCGTTGAGCAGGCACACTGCCTCGCGCGTGCCGTCGCCGTGGTACTCCCACCACACCTTCTGGCCGTCGACCTCGAGGTGGCCGCTGCGCGTCGGTGTGATCTCCTGGTTCACGGTGTCCCTCCCTCGCCCGCTTCCGCGTCCGCGCCCGCTCCGATTCCGTCTCCGGCTCGGTTCGAGGATCGGGAATCCGGGCGCGGGCCGGATGCGGGAACGGAAGCTGGGATCTCGTGAAGCCGCCCCTATGCCCTCCGCAGCACGGTGCACACCGAGGCGCAGATCGGCCCGCCGATGTTGAAGGTCGCCGCGAGCTTGGGGTTGGGCACCTGGAGCGCGGGCCGGGACCTTGCCGAGCAGCTGCCACGCCGACCAGCCGATCATGGCGACGCCGGTGGCGCCCACCGGGTGGCCCTTGGCGATCAGGCCGCCCGAGGTGTTGATGCCGCACTCGCCCTGCGGGCTCGCCTTGCCGTCGACCCAGTAGGCGCGCGCCCTTGCCGTACCCCGCCTTGCCGATGACCTCGGCGGCGATCGCGCCCATCACCGTGAAGCAGTCGTGGACCTCGGCCACGTTGACGTCGGCCGCGCTCGCGCCGGCCATCTCGTAGGCGGTGGCCATCGCGCGGTACGCCCCCTGCGGCCGCAGTACGTCACGGCCTTCCTTGAGCAGCGGGTCGGTGGCCTGGCCGAAGCCGGCGAGCTCGACGCAGTCGGCCTTGGCCACTCCGAGCCGCTTCAGGCCCGTGTCGGTGGCCAGGATCAGCGCCGCGTAGCCGTCGGTGATCTGCGAGCAGTCGTAGGTCTTCAGCGGCAGCCCCTCGACGATGTAGCGGTTGCGGCCCTCCGGCGACGCGGCCTCGTCCAGGGTTACCTGCACCTTTTGCATCTGCGCGTAGGGGTTGTGGTTGCCGTTGGCATACTCCTGGGCCGCCACCGCGGCGAGGTCGCGCTCGCTGGCGCCGTGCGCCGCCATGTAGTCCCGCATCACCTCGGCGAAGAGGTGCGGAAAGACGTAGACCTTGCCGACGCGCTCGGCGGGGTGGCTGAAGTAGCCGAGCACCTTGCCGATCAGCGCGCCGTCCATCTTGCCCTCGTTGTCGCGCATCTTCTCGTAGCCGACCGCGATGCCGACCTCGCCCTGGCCGAGCAGTAGCTTGTGCGCCACCGACAGCACCGCCTGGCCGCCCGAGGCGCAGGCGTTCTCGACCGACTCGATCGGCTTGCCGCCGAGGCCCGGCACCATCGCCATCAGCCCGGCGAGCAGCCCCTGCTCGTTGAGCGAGAAGTTGCAGGTGGCCCCGATCGAGCCGACGTCGAGGGCTGCGGGCTCGACGCCGATCTCCTTGCACACCCCGGTGACCGCGTTGGCGACGATGTCCGGGACCTGCAGGTCGAGCAGCTTGCCGAACTTCGACTGGTGGTACGCGGCGATGTAGAGCTTCTTGGCCATGTCGGACCCTCCCTGCTTTCGATTCCCTTTCCCGTTGCCCTCACGGTCGCTGATTCCTCCGCGATGTTCCCTGCCACGGGAAAGGGAATCGAAGCACGCGTCATTTCAGCGTTTCACGCACCTCCCTCGAGGAGCCTTGCGAGCTCCGCCTTGACAACCTTGCCGTAGGGCGTGCGCGGCAGCTCGCTGACCGCGATGAAACGCTTCGGGACCTTGTAGCGCGCGAGTCGAGCGGCAAGATACTCCGAGAGTCCTCCCGCATTCAGCTCGGCGCACTCGCGCAGCACCACGAACGCGACCCCGACCTCGCCCCAGGTCTCGTCGGCCGCCCCGATCACCGCCGCGTCGCGGAGGTCCGGGTGCTGCAGCAGCTGGTTTTCGATCTCCGCCGGATAGACGTTGACCCCGCCGGAGATGAACATGTCCTTCGAGCGCCCGGCAATGAAGTAGAAGCCGTCGTCGTCCCGCAGCGCCATGTCGCCGGTGTGGAACCAGCCCTGGCTGTCGTAGACCTCGGCCGTAGCCTTGCGGGTTGTTCCAGTAGCCGGCGCTCACGTGCGGGCCCCGGAAGCAGAGCTCACCGACCTCGCCCGGCGGCAGCTCCTGGCCGCTCTCCGACACCACCTTGACCTCGGTGAACATCAGCGGCCGACCGACCGAGCCGGCCTTGGTGTAGGCCTCCTCGTCGGTCATCGTGAAGCAGTTGACGCCGACCTCGGTGAGCCCGTAGCCCTGGCGCAGCACCACCCCGCGCTTCCGGTAGACCTCGATGAGGTGCTTGGGCAGCGGTGCGCCGCCGGAGATCAGCCAGCGCACCCGGCTGAGGTTGACCGTCTGGAACTCCGGCGCCTCGGCCAGGAGCTTCCAGATCGTCGGCACGCCAAGCACCACCGTGCACCCCTCGTCCTCGATCACCCGCCAGACCTCGGCCGCGTCGAAGGCCGCGTGCAGCACCAGCCGGCCGCCGACCAGCAGCAGCGGCGCCAGGAACGCGCCCAGCCCGCCAGCGTGGTACAGCGGCGTGAAGATCGAGCTGCAGTCGTTCTCGCCGAGCTGCCAGCAGGCGGCAGTGTTGTAGGCGTTCCAGGCGACCTGGCGGTGGGGAATGGCCACGCCCTTCGGCCGGCCGGTCGTGCCCGAGGTGTAGAGGAGGCAGTACGGGTCCTCGGGCCGGCAGCGCCGGTGCACCGAGCTGCCGGCGCCGCGGGTGAGCACCAGCTCCGCGACGTCGAGGTCATCGTCGCGGTCGCGCTCGTCGAGCGCGAGCCAGAAGTCGATCTCGACCCGCGGCCGCAACCGCCGCACCACCCCCCGGTGCTCGCCGTCGTAGATCAGTGCTCGCGGGCCACAGTCCCGCACGATCGGTTCGAGCTCGCTCGCGGTGAGCCGGGTGCTCAGCGGCACCAGCACCACGCCGCTCTTGCCGGCGGCGAAGAACGCGTCCAGGAGCTCCACCCGGTTGTCCGACAGCATGGCGACCCGGTCGCCTGGACGCAGTCCGAGTCCGTAGAGCCACATCCGCGCGCAGCTCACGGCCCGCTGGTCGAGCTCGCGGTAGCTGTAGCGCCGGCCGTCGGCGACCGTTACCAGCGCGGTGCGCTCGGGCGACACCCTCGCCCGCTCGCCGAGGAGGTCGCCGTGGATCACGCCCCGCCCTCCGGCAGCGTCTCCGGCGCGGCCACCGGCGGCGGCTCGGCCAGCGCCTCGGTGAGCGCCTTGAGCAGCCGGTCCGGGCACTCACGGTGGGGCACGTGGCCGCAGTCCTTCACTGGGTGGAGCCGTGCGGCCGGCAGGCCCTCGAGCAGGTGCTGTGCATAGCTCATCGTGAACAGCTCGTCGGCATCGCCCCACACCAGCTCGACCGGCACCGTCACCTCGCCGAGCCGGCCGTCAAGGACGAACTTCTCGAGATCTCCTCCGGCCTGCACCAGCCCCTCTCCGAGCCGTGCCGCCGGTCCCACCTTCGCCTGGCGGACCACGTCGTCGAGCACGAAGTCCGGCGGCAGCACGGTGTTGGGCCCGAGCAGCGCCTTCATGGTCGCCCGCGCCTCCTCCCGGGTCCGCGGCAGGACGTTGACCCCGGGGTTTGAGTCTCGGACCGGGCCGCCATTGATCGCCACCAGCCGCGCCACCCGCTGCGGGTGCTCGACCGCATACAGGAACGCGATCCAGGCGCCCATCGAGTTGCCGACCAGAATCGCGGGCTCACCCGCGCAGCGCGCGTCCATCAGCGCCTCGAGGCCATCGAGCAGCTGCCCGACGCTGATCGGCCCCGTCCGCGGTTCGCTCTTCCAGTGCCCCGGGAGGTCGGGCGCCAGCACCCGGTGGTCGGCCACCAGCGGCTCCATGATCCGCGCCCAGGCCCCCGCCTGGTCGCCGGCGCCGTGCAGCAGCACCAACGCCGGACCGCTGCCGCCTTCCCATACCGTCATCGTCCCGGCCGGCGTGGCCAGCTCCGAGGCCTGCAGGCCCCGCTTGCCCAGCGCCAGCCGGCTCATCCACGCGTCTACCGTCAGCGGCCGCTTCCAGAACAGCCACATCCCGGCAAGCAGCGGCACGACGACGACGGCAAGGCCGAAGCCGATCGCGAGCTTCAGGACGGTACGACTCTGCACGCGGAAGCTACCTCCTGCACTCCCCGCCCACCACCTTCCAGACCTCCTATGCTACGACATCCGGAATGCCGCGCCCGCCTGGTTGTAGCCGACGCCGGAGCCGATGAAGCACCACCAGGTCGCCGGGCCGGATCTTGCCCTGCTCGATCGCGTCGTCGAGGGCGATCGGCACGCACGCCGAGCCCGGTGTAGCCCCACTTCTCCATCACCGTGTGGGTGCGGCTCCATCGGCAGGCCGAGGTCGGCCATCACCAGCTCGATGGACGGCTTGCGCACCTGGGTGAAGATCGACGAAGTCGATGTCCGCCACCTGGAACGAGCCGTTGGCTCGCGAGCTTGCGCACCAGCCGCGGCCAGCCCTCGTGGTTGATCTCCGGCGGGTAGCGCTCGATGCATCGCACCATGGTGCGGCCCGCCTGCACCGCCTCGACGGTCGCCGGCTCGAAGGTGCGCGCCGGCGTAGATCCCCCAGTGAGCGTGGTAGGCGCCGTCGGCCTGGAACGCCGAGGCGACGAATCCGGGCTCGGCCGCCGGCTCGAGCACCGCGGCGCCGGCGCCGTCGCCGTAGAAGAAGATCATCGGGTCGGTTGGCGCGGCGAGCTTGTGCATCAGGTAGACGCCGACCACCAGCACGGTCCGCAGGCTCGGGTTGGTGGCGATCAGCCCGGCCGCGACGGCGAGCCCGGTCGGGAACGACGCGCAGGCGCAGCCGACGTCGAAGGTGCCGGCGTTGATCGCGCCCAGCTTGTGCTGCAGCACGACCGAGGTCGCGGGCGTGATGTAGTCGGGCGAGTCGGTGCCGAGGATGATGAGGTCGACGTCCTCGGGCTGCCGTCCGGCGCGCTCGAGCGCCTGCCGGGCGGCCGGCAGGGCGACGTCCGAGGTCGCCCAGCTCCTCGGGCGCCCACCAGCGGGTGCGGATCGCCGACGACTCCTCCATCTTGTCGACGAACTCCGGGAGGTGGGCGAAACGCTTCCGCAGCTCGTCGTTGGAGACCTCGATCTCTCGGGCATGTAGCGCCCGGTCGAGACGATGCGAGCGAATCGATCATGCTGCCTCCTCCCGTCCCGTCCCCATACCGTACCCGTCGTTCCCGTTCCGCTCCCGAAATTGGGCGGTGGCGCGGAGTCGTGCACGGAGACGCGAACGGCCCGCCCTACGTCCCGACCACCAGCCCGCCGTCGACGCCAGGGTCTGGCCGGTGACGCAGCTCGCCGCGTCCGACGCCAGCCACACGTAGGCGTTCGGCGATGTCCTCGCGGCTGGCCCATCCGGCCGAGCGGCGTGTGGCCCACCATCCCCTCGAGCACCTTCTCCGGCATCGCGCTCAGGATCTCGGTGGCGATGAAGCCCGGCGCCACCGCGTTGACGCGGATGCTCGAACTTCGCCGAGCTCGCGCGCCCAGGTCTGGGTCATGCCGATGACCCCGGCCTTGGTGGCCACGTAGTTGGTCTGGCCGAAGTTGCCGTACAGGCCGACCACCGAGCACGCGTTGAGGATCGCCCCGCCGCCGCCGACGATCATGTGCGGCACCACCGCGCGCGTGCAGTTGAAGACGCCGCGCAGGTTGACGCCGATCACCGCCTCCCACTGCTCGTCGCTCATCGTCGCCACGACCTCGCCGTCCTTGCACTTGACGAGCTGGGCGTCGCGGACGATGCCGGCGTTGTTCACCAGCACGTCGATGCGTGCCCCAGCGCTCGATGACCGCCGCCACCGCCGCCGCCACGTCAGCGGCCTTCGCCACGTCGACCTTCTGGAACCAGCCGGTCCCGCCGGCGGCAGCGATCTCGGCCACCAGTGCCGCCGCGCCGGCGTCGTTGACGTCCCACGCCGCTACCCGGCAGCCCTCCTCGGCGAAGCGCAGCGCGGTCGCCCGGCCGATGCCGGCGGCCGCACCGGTGACGATCACCACCTTGTCCTTGAGTCCGGTTTCAATCATGGGTTTCTCCCCAACAAGCAGGGGGCGCACCGGTCGCCCGGCGCGCCCCCGGTCAGTCAGCTGATAAGCACGAAGCGTCTCCTGCGTCCCGCTCCCTTCTCCGTGCTCGCTAGAACCGCAGCCGCGCCCCGAGCTGGAACTCCTGCGGCCGCAGCGTGTCCAGGTATCGCCCGTAGCGCGTGTTCTCCACGTAGGGAAGCGTCGGGTTGGTCAGCGTCGGGCCCGACAGAAACTCGCCGTTGTCGACCGTCGTGACATCCCAGTTGGTCGTGTCGAAGAGGTTGAAGACCTCGGCGATGAGCTCGAGATCGGCGGAGTCGCCGAGCGGCAGAGTCCAGCTCAGCCGCGCGTCGAACTCGTTGAAGCTCGGCCCGTCCATCGAGTTGCGGCCGACGCCCTCGGGCCGATCGGACGCGAATCCGTCGGTGTTGTAGTCGTAGCCGAGCAGGTGGTTCCAGGGCTGGCCGCTGCCGTAGACCCAGGTGCCGGAGAACATGAAGTTGGCCGGCAGCCGGAAAATGCCGGAGACGACCACCCGCAGGTCCTCGGCCGACCGGCTCGGTCCCCACTCGGCCTCGGGATCGGCCGCATCGCTGGGGTAGCCCTCGGGGAACTCGGGGGTGAAATCGTCCGACAGGTTGTTCTTCTCGGCCCAGGTGATCGACGAGGTCAGCATGTGGCCGGCGCCGAAGGTGCCGTTGAGCGACAGAATCCCCGCCATGTACTCGGAGTGGCCGAGGTTGCTGCGGATGTTGATCGCGTTGTACGCCGGATTGATGCGTCCCGGCGTGTCGTTCCCTGCCCAGTTCGAGTTGAAGTTATAAAACTCCTTGTCGCCCTCGGCATAGAGGCCTTCGAGGTCGACGTACAGGCCACTGTCACCGAGGCGCTGGGTGAAGCCGAGGTTGACCTGCCAGCTCTCGGGCGCCTCGAGGCTGTCCTCGAGCAGGATGACGCTCTGGGGCAGCGCGATGCCTGTGTTCTCCGGGTCCGCCGGGTCGAGGACGTACGGGGGAAACGGAAGACCCACGAACAGGCCGTTCAGGTTCTGATGGGTGATCCAGCCGGTGGTGCCGTTCTGCTGCAGCTCCTGGAGCGCCGGAACCAGCAGGTAGCGGCCGGTGAAGACGCCGGCGCCAGCGCGCATCACGCTCTTGCCGTTGTTGCCGAAATCCCATGAGAGACCGAGCCGCGGCTGGAAGTTGTCCTCGTCGACCGCCCGCTGGCCGGTCATCGGGTTGACGAAGTCCGGGTTGTTGCCGTCGGTGTCGTAGTCGTAGCGCAGGCCGAGGCTGAGGGTCACGTTCGGCCGCATCCGCCAGTCGTCCTGGATGAAGCCCGACAGCACACTGGTGTCGGTGGTGACGTTGCTCGAGCCCTCGCCCCAGGTGTACGCGAGCGGCAGGCTGCGATCGTCAGTCACGTAGATCATCAGCCCATACTGGTAGGTGTCGATCCGCGACTGCTCCTCGACCGCGAACCAGGCGGCGCCGAGCTTCCAGTCGTGGGTGCTGCGGCCGGTGGTCGACTGGAGGTGGAAGGTGTCACGCACCTCCCAGTACGAGCCGTAGCCGATAAGGTCGCCGATCGTGTTGCCGCCGATCTTGAGCGTGTTGCCGCTCGAGAACCACTCCTCGACGTCATCCGAGTTTGTCGGCTCCTCGTAGTCGCGGTCGCCGATCTGGAAGCGCAGCTCGTTGAGCCGGCTGCCATCGCCGAACACGCTGGTCAGGCCGAGCACCGTGTTCCAGTTGTCGCGGTCGAGCGCTTGTCCGTTGGAGATGTCGTTCACGCCGCCGACCCGGTAGTTGTCCTGCCGGTACTGCTCGTACATCCCCTTGAAGAAGCCGGTCGAGGAACCGCTGAACTGGTGGTCGAGGCTGAAGCTCGCCAGCTCCTGTTCGATCGGCAGGTCGTAGTTTGTGGCGAGGTCGACAAAGGCACCGCCGGGCCGGAACCGGGCCACGTCAGACACGTCGATGTACTCGATCGCGAGGAAGTAGTGGGTCTTGTCGCGGACGATCGGCCCGCCCAACGTGGCACCCAGCTGATAGCGCTCGTACGGCGGCTTCTCGGCGTCCACCTCCTTCTTCGCGCGCATCGAGTCGTCGCGGTAGAAGCCGTAGACCGAGCCATGGACCTCGTTCGTTCCCGACTTGGTGACCACCGACAGTGCGCCGCCCTGGGAGCCGCCGATCTCGCTGTCGAAGCGGCTCGTCACGACCCGGAACTCGCGGATGGCGTCCTGGGAGAAGCGCGCGCGCGACAGGCCGAGCGCCTGGTCGGTGAAGTCGACACCGTCAACCTGGATCGAGGTCTGCGAGGCGTTGCCGCCCGCGCCCACCACCGGCGAGTTCTGAATGAAGCGGAACGACCCGACCTCCCGCTGCACGCCCGGCGCAATGAAGGCCAAACGCTCGAAGTCGCGGTCGGCCACCGGCAGGTTCTCGATCTGCTCGGGCACGATGTTGGTCGACGAATCGGTCTTGAGCACGTCCACCATTGGGACCTCGGCGGTGACCACTATCGTCTCCGACATCTGGACCTGCATCGTGAACTCGAGGCGCGCGGTCTGGCCGACGCGAATCACCACCTCCTGGTCGGTGATCGGCGCGAAGCCCTCGAGATTGCCGCTCACCGCGTACGGCCCGGGCGGCAACGCCGGGAACACCGCCCGGCCGAACTCATCGGCCACACCGACGCGGTCGTTGCCAGTGTCGGTGTTGCGCACTTGCACCGTCACTCCCGGCATGGCGAGACCCTGCTGGTCGAAGGTCAGCACCTCGATCATGCCGGTGCTGACCTGCGCCGCGGCCGGTAGCGCCACTGCAAGCGCAGCGGCGAGCACGGCCAGCGGCAGCCAACTTCTGATGTTCCGATTCTCCTGTCGCATCATGACGTCCTCCCGTCAGGTTGCCTCCACCGCGGTGGCTGTCCCGGGGAGGTCGGCCCTCGCCGCCGCCGTCCCGGGCAGCACCCCGAGGCGAAGAATCCGAATGAACTCCTTCACCGCCTCGCGCGGCGCCATGCCGAAGTGCATGGGCACGCCGAAGCACTTCTCGACCGTGAAGTAGTAGAAGAGCCACCGCGTCGCGAGCATCACCGCCACCAGCGCGTTCGCATCGCCGAGGCGGCCCTCGTGCCGCTTGCGCGCGAAGTTCGTCTCGTAGGCCGCGGCGAAGCGCGCCGGCATGGCCTCGTAGAAGGCGTGGATGTGGCGGCCGCGGAACTCGATGACGTCGATGAAGATCAGCATGATGTAGGGAGCGTACGCGTCGACGCTGCGCTCGATCAGCGTTGCCATTTCCTCGAGGTCGTCGGGGAAGTCGGCCCGCTCGAAGAGCTGCTGCAGCTCGTCCTTCGGGTCCAGCAGCTTCTGCCAGTACTCGTCGAGCAGCTTCTGGTAGATGGTCTCCTTGGACCCGAAGTGGTGGTAGAGGTTGCCGAGCGAGACCCCGGCCTTCTGCGAGATCTGCCGCATCGAGGTGGCGCCGTAGCCCTGGGTGGAGAAGAGCTCGAGGGCCGCCTCCCGGGCGCGCGCCATCGCCGCCTCGGATCGTTCGGCCTGTCGTCCGTTGGAGCCCACCACTCGCTCCTCTTACAAATCGAACGCTCGTTCTGTAATTGAAAATATGGACCGAAACCGGAGAAAGTCAAGGGGGAAGTGACAGGTAAGAGGTGAGAGGTGACAAATGACCGCAGAATCGGGGGTGGTGCGAGTGCCTGGAGCCGATCGCTGGTCTCGAGCGTGCGATTGAAACTTTTGATCTACAACGACTTATCGTCTGCCGCCCAGGCTTGCGTCTGGGCTTCGGCTTCGCGCCGCTGGCACCCCTGGCCTCGCCGACCGGCACGAGCTCGATCCGCAGCTCGCCGGCATCGGCGCCGACCAGCTGCACCCGGATCCGATCGCCGAGCCGCCACACCCGCCGGTTGCGCTCCCCGACCAGCCGGTGCCGCCCCTCCTCGAAGTGGTAGAAGTCGTCGATGAGCTCCGAGATGTGGACCAGCCCGTCGACCATGAACTCGTCGATCTGGACGAAGAGCCCGGCCTCGGTGACGCCGGAAACCGTGCCGTCGAAGCTCTCCCCCACCCGCCCCTCCAGGTAGTGGACCGTCTTCCACAGCACCGCCATCCGCTCCGCCGCCTCGGCCCGCCGCTCGGTGGTCGAGCAGCTCTCGCCGAGCCCGGCCAGCTCGAGCTCGGTCCGCTCTCGCTCGGCGCCGGCCACCGCCCGGCCCTCCGATCGCAGCCGCCGCAGCATGCGGTGCACGACGAGGTCCGGGTAGCGCCGGATCGGCGAGGTGAAGTGGAGGTAGGCGTCGGCCGCCAGCGCGTAGTGGCCGCGCGCGTCCGAGCTGTAGACCGCGCGCGCCATCGCCCGCAGCACCAGCATCGACACCAGCCGCTCCTCGGGACGGCCGGCCACCGCGGCCAGCACTCTCTGCAGCTCGATCGGAGGCAGCTCCTCGTCGGTGCCCTCCATCCTCAGCCCGAGCTCGGCCAGGGTCTCCCGCAGCGCCTTCACCCGGTCCGGGTCAGGCCGGTCGTGGACACGGTGCAGCGCCGGCTGGTCGGCGTCGAGCAGCATCCGGGCCACGCAGCGGTTGGCGGCCACCATCAGCTCCTCGATCAGCCGGTGCGCCTGGTTGCGCGCGCTCGGCCGCACCGCGGTCACCCGCCCCTCGGGGTCGAGCAGGATCTCGGGCTCGGCGAGCTCGAAGTCGAGGCTGCCCTTCCGGTGGCGCTCCCGCCCCAGCCGCTCCGCCGCCTCGGCCAGCAGCTCGAGCGAGTCCGCGAACTCCCCGACACTCCACCGGCCAGCGCTGGCGCGGCAAGGAGAGCCACCCGAAAACCTCCGCGTAGGTGCAGCGCCGGCGCGAGCGGATCACCGACGGCGACGCCTCGGCGTGACGGATCGAGCCGTCGCGAGCCACCACGAAGCGCACCGTGTAGGCGAGCCGGTCCTCACCCTCGGCGAGGGTGCACAGGTCGCTCGACACCCGCTCCGGCAGCATCGGCACGCAGCGTCCCGGCAGGTAGACGGAGGTGCCGCGCTCGCGCGCCTCCGCGTCGAGCTCGCTGCCCTTCCGCACGAAGTGCGACACGTCGGCGATGTGCACCTCGACCTCGATGTCGCCGCCCTTGCCCGGCGCCGCGTTCACCGCGTCGTCGAAGTCGCGCGCGTCCACGGGGTCGATGGTGATCGCCGGCCGGTCGCGCAGGTCCCAGCGCCCGGCCAGCACCTCGCCGCCAATCTCGTCCGGCAGTCGCTCGGCCTCCTCGAGTACTGCCTCGGGAAACTCGACCGGGATGCCGTGCGTCCGCAGCACCACGAGCTCCTCGATCCCAGGGTCGCCGAGCCGGCCGAGCCGCTCGAGCAGGACGCCGCGAGCGCGCTGCCCGCGCGCCGACAGCGACTCCACCGACGCGACCAAGTAGTCTCCGTGACGCGGCTCCTCGGCGAGGCGCGACCCGGTCGGCACCAGCACGAAGCGCAGCCGGCGGTCGATCGGCTTCAGGCAGGGACGGCCGCGGTCCGCGACCCAGCGGCCGACCACCTCCTCGAGCCGGCGCTCGACCACCCGGACCACCACGCCCTCGCGCAGCCCTTCGGCGCGTGCCCGCCGCCGCGCCGACTCGAGCTGCACCAGCACCCGATCGCCGTCGAGCGCCCCGCGCAGGTGATGGGCGTCGATGCGGATCGGCTTGGCCCGGGCGTCCGCCTCGCGCACCAGCGCGAAGCCCGCCGGCTGGCGTCGCAGCACGCCCGGGATCAGCTCCGACGCGCCCGCCACCACGAAACGCTGGCCGCGGCCTTCGATCACCCGACCATCGCGGACCAGCTCGCGCAGGCTCTCGCGCAACAGCGTTCGCACCTCGGAGCGCCCAATCCCGAGCTCGTCGACAACCGCGGCCACCAGCATGCGCAGCGTGATCCCGCGTTGCCCGCGCTCCCGGATCAGCCTCAGGATGTTGCCCGGGCTCGTGACATCGAAGACCTGTTTGTCGTCCATCGTCCCCCGACTATACGCCGCCCGGGGTTGACACCCCTTCCCCCCACGACCTACCATGCAACGCCCGCCTGGGTGCGAAAGTGGCGGAAGTGGTAGACGCGCAAGATTCAGGATCTTGTGCCCGCAAGGGCGTGGGGGTTCGAGTCCCCCCTTTCGCACCAACTCTCTGATCAACCATCATCCGTCGACGCCAGCGTGGGGGTGGCTCGCGCGCTGCGCGCGCGGCGACCCGGCGGACTCTGCGGGCGGTTGTACGCCGCTCACCTCCCTCTCCGGTCGAGCTTCGCCCTCCCTGCGACCCCCCCGGCTACAACCGCATACCGCAGCCTCTCGCCGTGTGCGAGTCCCCCCTTTCGCACCAACTCTCTGATCAACCATCGTCCTTCGACACCCGCGTGGGGGTGGCTCGCGCGCTGCGCGCGCGGCGACCCGGCGGACTCTGCGGGCGGTTGTACGGCGCTCACCTCCCTCTCCGGTCGGGCCTCGCCCTCCCTGCGACCCCCCCGGCTACAACCGCATACCGCAGCCTCTCGCCGTGTGCGAGTCCCCCCTTTCGCACCAACTCTCTGATCAACCATCATCCGTCGACGCCAGCGTGGGGGTGGCTCGCTCGCTGCGCGCGCGGCGACCCGGCGGACTCTGCGGGCGGTTGTACGCCGCTCACCTCCCTCTCCGGTCGAGCTTCGCCCTCCCTGCGACCCCCCCGGCTACAACCGCATACCGCAGCCTCTCGCCGTGTGCGAGTCCCCCCTTTCGCACCAACTCTATGATCAACCATCGTCCTTCGACACCCGCGTGGGGGTGGCTCGCGCGCTGCGCGCGCGGCGACCCGGCGGACTCTGCGGGCTGTTGTACGCCGCTCACCTCCCTCTCCGGTCGGGCCTCGCCCTCCCTGCGACCCCCCCGGCTACAACCCCATACCGCAGCCTCTCGCCGTGTGCGAGTCCCCCCTTTCGCACCAACTCTATGATCAACCATCGTCCTTCGACACCCGCGTGGGGGTGGCTCGCGCGCTGCGCGCGCGGCGACCCGGCGGACTCTGCGGGCTGTTGTACGCCGCTCACCTCCCTCTCCGGTCGGGCCTCGCCCTCCCTGCGACCCCCCCGGCTACAACCGCATTCCGCAGCCTCTCGCCGTGTGCGAGTCCCCCCTTTCGCACCAACTCTCTGATCAACCATCGTCCTTCGACACCCGCGTGGGGGTGGCTCGCGCGCTGCGCGCGCGGCGACCCGGCGGCGCTGGCGGGCGCGGCCTGTTGAGTTCTGGGCTGACCCTCGTAAGATGGCAGACCGACAAACACAGAGTCGGGATGGTGCCACCGTGAAAAATGATCACTCCCTTTTGGTCTGGGTCCTCGATCAAACCCTGGGGTTGCTCCTGAGCTCCGCGAGAACTGCCGAGCAGGAGGAGGCAGTCAAGGAACTCCGTACGCTCGCGTTGCTGCCAAAGCCGGACAAGTCAAAGCTCGAGTCGCTCGTGCATCGACTGGAGACGATGGTCTCGACCAAACCAGAGCCCATGCGAACAGAGCGCACCCTGAAACGTGCAGGAGTCATAGAGTCACGCCCTGTTCGCATAACCCTTGACCGTGAGTTGAACAGGCTGATTGAGTCCATCGGGAAGAAGTCAGCCGCGAGAAGAACTCCTGGCAAGAAGGCCGCGGTGAAGAAGACCGCCGTCAAGGCCCGCGCGAAAAAGACCACCACCAAGGCTGGCGGGAGAAAGGCCGCCGTACGGCCTGGCAGGATGAAAACCGCCGCAGAGGTTGGCGCGAAAAAGACCGCCGTCAAGGGCGGCGGGAAGAAGACCGCAGCCCTGGCTCCAAGGAAGAAGACCGCCAAGAGAGACGGCGGCAAGAAGACCGCCGCCGTCAAGAGTGTCCACAGAAAGACGACGCGAGCATGAGTGCCTTGCGCAAGAACCTGAGCTGACGCTTCACTCGAGTGAAAAGGCGGTGCCAGGCACCGATTTCCGTACTTGCGTGTTCGCGCACAACGGGTGCACCGCCCCCTGATTCGCTGCTTGAAACGTCGTCGCCCACGCCCGCCGGATGTCGCGACGGCGGGGAGATGCCGGCGCAACCCGCGCCAGCGAGGTGGCGCGCTGGGGGGTGCGGTCAGTCCAGGTCGAGCTGCACGCGGAGCGCGGCCCGCACCGCCGCCCGCAGCTCCTCATCATCAACCCTGCCGAGGAGGGAGCCCAATCGGCGTATCGAGACGGCGCGGATCTGGTGCGCCATCACCACCGAGTCGCGATCGAGACCCGCGGTCCCTGCCGGCAGCAGGACCTCGTTGGGATAGACCCGCCGCCCCTTGCGATGTGAGGTCAGCGGCAACGCCGTCACCACCGGAAGCGCCAGGTTGGCGACCTCGCGCGAGATGACCAGCACCGGCCGCCGCCCCGCCTGCTCCGACCCCACCGCCGGATCCAGATCAACCACGAATACCGACCACTGGTACGGAGGCCCGCTCACCGCGAGCCCTCCAGATCCACGTCCGCGTCGCGGAAGTCCCGCATCACCGCCTCGACGTCCTCGAGGAAGGTGGGGTCCGAGGCCGCCTCGCGGAACGCCTCCGCCAGGCGCTGCTCACGAGCCCGCCGCAGACCCTCCTCCAGCGCCCGCTCCACGAAGGCGCTGTACGACGGCGCCGCTCCCTCCCGCACCACCGCTCGGATCTCGTCGACGAGCTCCTCCGGCAGAGAGTAGGTGACCTTCTTGACCGGCCGCGTTGCCATGATGCCTCCCAACACTCGCGCTTATTGTAGAGATGGATGGCAGAAAATACCATACGATTTCGCCATAATCGACCTCGGTGGACCCATCTGCCAGCGTGTCTCCTTACGCTCCTTGCTGCTGACAAGGGAAGGCCCGTAGCCATGTCGAGCCTCGCCGACGACCGGGTGCGCATCATCGCCGACGACCGCGAGCAGACCGCCGGCGTCATCGAGGTCCTGAACGCCATGGCGGACGTTGAGCTCTGCATCGAGCGCCTGAGCCTTGGCGACTACGCGGTGGAGAGCGGTCTCCTCGTCGAGCGCAAGACCGTGCTCGACCTCGGGCTCTCCATCTTCGACGGCCGGTTGTTCCGGCAAGTCAGTTGTCTCGCGCGGGCGCCCGCGACGCGGCCCTGCCTCATCGTCGAGGGCGCCACCGAGGACTTCGACCGAGCCGCCGTATCTCGCCTCTCCTTGCAGGGCGCACTCATCACGGCCACTCTCGTGTTTGGCTTGCCTGTCCTGTACTCGAGCGGCCCGGTCGAGACCGCCCGTCTGCTCCGGATCGCCGCCCGCCAGCTCCGCCGGCGACAGGCGAGAGGCCCGGAACGGTTCTGCTCGAAGACCGGCTCCGACCGTCGCCTTCGGATGCTCATGCTGGAGGCCGTTCCCGACATCGGTCCGGTGCGCGCGGAGGCCCTCGTCGACGCCTTCGGGACTATCGAGGCCATCGCCACGGCCAGTGTGAGAGATCTCGCGACGACGGCCGGTATCGGCCCGGTGATCGCTGAGCGCCTCAAGCGCATTGTGTGCGGCGGCGAGCGTTCCGACCGCGCACGGCAGCTCGATCGACAGCTCAAGACCGCCTACTCAAAGGACGGCGACGAGAGCGCCGAGCGGGCCGCCGAGTGGGAGCCTGTTGACCCGGCGATCGACGAATAGCGAGCGGGATTCGCTACGGAGGGGGTGAATGTCCTCCGTGCGCTGGCCCAGCCTGGAGGCGACGGTCGTGTGGCGTGAGCTTCCAGCTCGCGATCTCTGCGTGCTCCCAAATCCGCCCGAGTCCCAGCAAGCTCCTGACCTCCCCACTTTGCCATTCACGTCTTGAATGATTATCATTCATGGCATGGATACAACCGTACTTCCTCGCCTTTTGGCTCCTGCTCTTGCTGACCGCCTGCGCGTGATGCCCGCCGTGGTGGTGATTGGGGCGCGGCAGACCGGCAAGAGCACCCTCGCACAGCAGCTGGCGCCAGGCCGCAGGCGCTTCCTCTCGCTGGACGACTTGGACGTGGTGGATGCCGCACGGCGTGATCCTGACATGCTCGTTGGCGGCGCCCAGCCGGTCACTCTGGACGAGGTGCAGCGTGAGCCCGATCTGCTGCATGCCGTGAAGCGCGCCATCGACCGGCGCCGTCGCCCGGGCCAGTTCCTTCTCACCGGATCGGCCAACCTACTCCTCATGCGCCAGGTCTCAGAGTCGCTCGCGGGTCGGGCGAGCTATCTGACCCTCTGGCCCATGACGAGACGCGAGCAGCTGGGTTTGGGACGATGCGGTGTCTGGGAGGAGCTGCTCGAGGCTCCCGACAGCGACTGGTTCAACCTCCTCGCGGAGCAACCAAAGGAAGCCACGGACTGGCGAGCGCTGGCGCGTCGTGGCGGCTTCCCGACCCCGGCCATCCATCTGAGCACGCCGCCTGATCGCGCAGTCTGGTTCGACGGATTTGTGCGGACGTACCTGGAGCGCGATCTGCAGGAGCTGTCCTCGATTGCCGCGCTGCCCGACTTCCGTCGCCTGATGCGTGCCGCATGTCTGCGCCTCGGCCAGCTCGTCAACCAGACCGAGCTCGGACGTGAAGTCGCGCTGCCGCAACCGACGGTCCACCGCTACCTCAATCTGCTCGTAACCTCTCTCCTTCTGGTGCGGCTGCCGGCCTATGCCGTGAACCGCACCAAGCGGCTCATCAAGTCACCAAAGCTCTACTGGGGTGACACCGGCGTGGCGCTGCATCTTGCTGGGAAAGTTGAGCCTTCCGGACCTCATCTCGAGAACCTCGTGCTCTTGGACCTTCTGGCCTGGCGCGACTCCCGTCTCGATCTCGCCGACGTGCTCCACTGGCGGACCGCGACCGGCGAAGAGGTCGACCTGGTGATCGAGGCTGGCGGCCGCCTGCTACCGATCGAGGTCAAGGCGACAAGCCGACCTCGCCTGGCAGACGCGGCAGATCTGCGAGCCTTCCGCGCGGAGTACGGCAACCAGGCCCGACCCGGCCTGCTGCTGCACACCGGCACCGCGCTGGAGTGGATCGCGCCCGACGTCCTGGCCGCCCCGTGGTGGATGGTCCTGTAGCGCTTCACCCGCGTCCACGCACCGTGGCTCAGCCGGCCCGGCCGCGTGGGGCGCTCGGCGGCCGCCACGATCTTCGACCCCCGACGCCATCGACCGCGGCGCCTCCACGGAGACCTGAGGAGATTCCTCGACTCGTCGCCGCCTCGCGGCTCCTCGCTCGGAATGACAGTGTTGTTTGGGTCATCCCGAGCGTGGCCTCCGCCTCCCGTCATCCCGAGCAAGGCATCCTCTCTCCTGTCATCCCGAGCGAGCGGCAGAGCCGCGAGTCGAGGGATCCCCTCAGGCGTGGAAGCACATGCGCGACTCCACGGTTGCTGTGACGGCTCGACGCGCGTTCGCCGGTTCGCCGTCGGATGCTATGATTGAGACAGCCTGTGGGGACACGGCGTCGCTGGTGAGGCAGGTCGGTCGAAGCCGATCTGCGGCGTTGGCGTCGGATGGTCGATGACCGTTGCAGGCGGCACCGTCGCCTGCCCCCGCAGGACGAGAGAGGAGCCATGGCGCTGGATCGCCGCGAGCTGCTGGGATGGCTCGGCTGCGCCGCCACGAGCTGCGTGGTGGCGCGTGACGCAGAGGGCGCTCACTCGACCGGCCCCGACCAGGACCCCTACGCGGTTCTCGTCGACACCACCACCTGCATCGGGTGCCGCAAGTGCGAGTGGGCCTGCAACCAGGCGAACGGTCTTCCCGCCGAGCCCCTCGAGAGCTTCGAGAACAAGGCCATCTTCGCGACCATGCGCCGGCCGGATGCGGGCCACTACACCGTGGTCAACCGCTTCGGCGGCTCGGGCGGTGGCGACCCGCTCAGGTACGTGAAGGTCCAGTGCATGCACTGCATCGAACCAACGTGCTACTCGGCCTGCCTGGTGACCGCCTTCACCAGGCATGACGACGGCGCCGTCACCTACGACGCGTCGCGCTGCATGGGCTGCCGGTACTGCATGGTTTCCTGCCCGTTCCAGGTCCCCGCCTACGAGTACTCGAACCCGCTGACGCCGCAGGTGCGCAAGTGCAGCTTCTGCCACAACAGGGTGTCCGAGGAAGGCAAGGCCCCGGCCTGCGTCGAGGTCTGTCCTCCCCAGTGCCTCTCCTTCGGGCGCCGCGGCGAGCTGCTCGAGCTCGCTCACCGCCGCATCGCCGAGGGCCGGGGGCGCTACGTCGACCAGGTCTATGGCGAGCACGAGGTGGGCGGCACCTGCTGGCTCTACCTGTCGAGCGTGCCCTTCGCCGAGATCGGGTTTCCGCGGCTCGGCAGCGAGCCGCCGGCGCGCATCACCGAGGGCATCCAGCACGGCGTTTTCAAGCTCTTCTTGCCGCCGATCGCTCTGTTCACTCTGCTCGGCGCCGCCATGCACTTGCTCCGCCCGGAGGATGGTTCGGCCGATGCCGACAGCGGAGGCGCGCCGTGACCGCGCACCTCGCCGCGCCGCTGCGACGGCCCTTCTTCACGCCCGGCGTGCTCGTGCTGCTCGGCCTGATGGCGGTCGGTCTCGCGTTCGCGGCGGCCCGCTTCGTCCTCGGCCTCGACGCGGTGACCCACCTCAGCGACCAGTACCCGTGGGGCATCTGGATCGCCGTCGACGTCGCCACCGGCGTGGCCCTGGCGGCCGGCGGCTTCACCACCGCGGCGCTGGTCCACATCTTCCACCGGCGTCGCTACGAGGCGGTGGTCCGCCCGGCCCTGCTCACCGCCGTTCTGGGCTACACCTTCGTCGTCCTGGGAATCCTCGTCGACCTGGGCCGCTACTACAACATCTGGCACCCCGCCATGCCCTGGATGTGGTCCGGGCACTCGGCCCTGTTCGAGGTGGCCATGTGCGTCATGGTCTACCTCACCGTGCTCTACATCGAGTTCCTCCCGATCGTGGTCGAGCGCTTCGCGGGCCGGGTCGCGCTGCCGGGCGTGCTGCGGGCCCTCGACGCTCCCATCGAGGCGACCCTCCGCCTCCTCGACCGGACCTTTGGCCGCGCGATGTCGCTCTTCATCATCCTCGGCGTCGTCCTCTCCACCCTCCACCAGTCCTCGCTGGGCGCGCTCATGGTGCTCGCGCGCGACAAGATGAGCCCCCTGTGGTGGACCCCGATCCTGCCGCTGCTCTTCCTGCTGTCCGCGGTCGCCGTGGGCTACTCCATGGTCATCTTCGAGTCGCTGCTCTCCTCCCGGGCGTTCAAGCGCGCACCCGAGATGGACATCCTGCCGGGCCTGGCCAGGTTCCTCCCGCTGCTGCTCTTCATCTACCTCTCGTTCAAGGTCATCGACCTCGTCATCCGGGGCGCGGCCCGCCACCTGCTCGACGGCGGCGCGGCCCCGCTGCTTTTCCTGCTCGAGATCGGCGCCGGCGTGGCGGCGCCGCTCCTCATGCTGCTGTCGGAGAAGGTGCGGCGCAGCCCGGCGCTGCTGTTGACGGCCTCGGCCCTGGTGATTTTCGGGGTGGTCCTCAATCGAATCAACGTGTTCCTGGTCGCCTACACGCCGTACTACGCCTCCCGGCCGTACTTCCCCAGCCTCGGCGAGATCGCCATCACGGTCGGGTTGGTCTCCGCCCTCGTCCTCGCCTACCGGCTCCTCGTCACCGTTCTCCCCATCCTCCCGGCAGAGGCCCACGGCCCGTCCGGGGCGCGCGATGCGCTGCCGTCGAGCCGCGGCGCAGGAGGCGCCTGAGATGGGCGCGCACGGCAGGGCCGCGCTGCTCGCGCTCCCGCTGGCATGCTTCCTCGCGGCGGCGGCCGCCGCTCAGACCTCCGCACCGGCCCGCGCGAACGCCGCCGAGCCGCGTTGCTCGCCATGTCACGTCTGCGCGAGCCCGACCCGGTCCGACCCGTGCCTGCGCCACTGCACGCGCCACGAGGGGTCGGCGGCCCTCTCTCCCGATATCGGGCCCGACGTGGTGATTCTCGACGACCTGGAGAGCCTCTACGTGCCGGTGCGCTTCAACCACCGCGCCCACGCGGGCATGGCGGGCATGGCGGGAGGCTGTGAGACCTGCCACCACTACACCCCGCCCGACGCGAACCACCCCGCCTGCAGGGACTGCCACCCGGTCGAGATCGTCCACGAGGACATCTCTCAGCCGGGGCTCAAGGGCGCCTACCACCGCGGCTGCCTGCACTGCCACGAGGAGTGGGACAGCGACACCGCCTGCGAGGTCTGCCACGAGAAGAAGCAGGGCGGAGCCCTGCACGGGACCGCGACCACGGTCTGCGATCACAGCCACTACGAAGCTCTCGAGCTCGACGAGCTCATCGTCTTCTCGCCGCCCGACGGAGGGTGTCGAGAGCGTCCCCTTCCACCACCGGCGCCACAGCCAGCTCTACGAGCGGGACTGCACCGAATGCCACCAGCGCCAGAGCTGCTCACGCTGCCACATCCAGGGCGGCGACGAGCTGCATCCGATGCGGGGCTCCGGCCAGACGAGCCTGCACGAGACCTGCAACCGCTGCCACGACGGCCAGCGCTGCGACGACTGCCACGGCCGCGATCCCGGCGAGCTGTTCAATCACGCCGAGACCGGCTGGCGGCTGAAGGCCTACCACGGGTCCCTCGCCTGCCGCACCTGCCACGGCCACAGCGGCGCCTACCGCAAGCTCGACCGCAGGTGCACGAGCTGCCACCCCTCCGGATGGCCGGCGGCGAGCTTCGACCACCGGGTGACCGGGGTCGCGCTCGACGAGATCCACCGCGAGGCCGGCTGCGAGGACTGCCACGCCAAGGGGCCCGCGTCACCGCCGCGCTGCGACGGCTGCCACGACGACGGCCGCGGCTTCAACGCCGCCACCGGCTTCAGCGGGGGCTGATCCCGACCCGACCACGACCGCTTCGCTCATCGCGAGCGAGGCCCCATCCTCCTGTCATCCCGAGCGAGCGGCAACGCCGCGAGTCGAGGGATCCCCCGAATCGACAGACGCCGTCCCGCCACGTCTTACCAGCCGCCGCGGATTCTCTCCTTTCCAATGGTGGGGGGGTGAATCGAATGGACAGTTGCGCGGTGTACTTCCTGACCAACCGGCACCAGACCGTGCTCTACGTTGGTGTCACCTCCAATCTCCGCAAGCGACTCGCGGAGCATCTCGCCGGGGTTCATCCCTCGAGCTTCACACACAAGTACAACGTGGATCGGCTCGTGTACTTCGAGCTCACCGCGGACATTCGCGCAGCGATTGCCCGAGAGAAGCAGATCAAGAAGTGGTCACGGTGGAAGAAGGTGGAGTTGATCGAAGCAGTCAATCCTGACTGGAAGGATCTCGGTGAGGATGTGCGCGCCGAGGTCCTTTCGGGAGATTCCTCGACTCGTCGCTCCTGTGGAGCTCCTCGCTCGGAATGACAGGTAATGGGGGTCATCCCGAGCAAGGCATCCTCTTCCTGTCATCCCGAGCGAGCGGCAACGCCGCGAGTCGAGGGATCCCCCGAATCCACAGACGCCGTCCAGCCGCGGCGTAGCCAACCGCGACTTGTCACGGCGTAGCCAGAGGCGAAGCCGGAAGCCGGAAGCCGCAGTCGGCCTGTCACGGCGAAGTGCAAAGCACGGAGCCGGAAGGGATCCCCACCGTCAACGAGCGCCACCCGCAACCCGTCCCCTGCCCCGCCGTATGGACTCCGTGAGCCATGACGTCGTCGCTGATTCGGAATCACTCCTGAAACTCGCCCAGCACACCGCGCCGGCGCGCGCGGAAGGAGAGGCCATGAGAACGAAGCTCGCACTCACCGTCGTCGCGTCGCTGCTGCTCGCCGCCTCGTGGGCGGGCGCCGAGGAGGTCGCCGGCCTGCCGCTGCACGTCCAGCGGCTCGACCCGGGCACGATCCGGGTCTGGGTCGGCGACTCCATCTCGTCGACCGCGATGGTCGCCTTCGCGACCGAGAAGGGCATCGTGGTCGTCGACACCTTCGGCATCCCGAAGGTCGACGCCGAGCTGCGCACGGTCATCGCCCGCGAGCTCGGCCGCACCGACTTCAGGGTCCTCATCAACACCCACGAGCACGGCGACCACACCGGCGGCAACTCGGTCTACGCCGACTGCACCATCGTCGGCCACGAGCTCGTCGCCGCCGGGCTCGCGGAGATCGCCGGCAACCGCGAGCGGATGCTCGAGCTGGCCCCGCGCGGCTCGCCGAGCTGGAGACCGAGCTCGCGAAGGCCGAGCCCGGCTCCCCCGAGGCGGCGCGGCTCCAGGAGGACCTGACCCTCCGGCGGCTCGACTTCGAGAAGGCGAAGGCGAACCTCGCCCCGGTCCCGCCGACCGAGACCTTCTCCGACCGCATGACGCTCGACATGGGCGACACCACCTTCGAGCTGTACTGGATCGGCGGCATGCACTCGGCGAGCGACATCGCCGTCTTCGTCCCGGAGCGCGGCCTGCTGCTGACCGGCGACACCATGGCCGACGTCTGGCTCACCGACACGCCGGGCTGCCTCGCCTGCTTCAGCGCGCGGTCCGGCGTCCGCCACGACTTCCCGCTGCTGCTCGCCAACTGGGACCGGCTGCTCGCCCAGAGGGACCAGATCAAGCGTCTGCTCCCCGGCCACTGGAACGGCGAGCTGTCGATCGCCGGCGCCGAGGCCAGGGTCGAGTACGTCCGGACGCTCTGGGACGGGCGTCACCGCGGCCGTCGCGGAGGGCAAGAGCTTCGACGAGCGTCCAGACGGAGTACCAGCTCGCCAGCCCGCTTCCCCGACCTCGCGAGCAGCCCCGGCTTCGCCCAGGCCAGGCACTACGGGACCATCGCCGAGATCTGGAGCGAGGTGACCGGCCAGCAGGCGGCCGCCACCGTGCTCTTCGCCCTGATCGACCAGGGCGCCGACGAGGCGGCCGTCCGCGCGGTCGTCGCCGACCGCTCGAGCACGTCGCCGAAGTACTTCTTCGTCGAGAACGAGATCAACGGCTACGGCTACTTCTTCCTCCAGGACGACAAGGTCGAGCAGGCGATCAGGATGTTCAGGATCAACGTCGAGCTCTTCCCCGACTCGTGGAACGTCTACGACAGCCTGGGCGAGGCGCTGCTGCGCGCCGGCTCGACCGACGAGGCGGTGGCGATGTACGAGCGCTCGCTGGTCCTCAACCCGGACAACGCCAACGGCAGGGACGCCCTGGCCAAGATCCGCGCCGCCGCCTGACCGTTGTAGCGCAGGCTTCCTGCCTGCCTTGTGGGGTAGGCATCCTGCCTGCCTTGTAGGCGTGGGCATCCTGCCTGCGTCCGGAGGCATCCTGCCTGCCTTGTAGGCGCAGGCATCCTGCCTGCCTTGTAGGGTAGGCATCCTGCCTGCCTTGTGGCGTGGGCATCTTGCCCGCGTCCCAGCATCCAGCCTGCTTGTAGCGCAGCGCGCGAGAGAGTCCCTGCTCCGTGCCTCCAACCGGGAATTCCACGGCGGCTGACGCGGGTTGCAGAAATCTGAGACGACCTCGCAAAGTCGACCGCTTGCGCCAACTGGTGGCCATCTGACGGGGCGTTCTCACCCTGCCACCAGGGGCCGCCCAGCGGGGCCGTCGGACGCCGCGCATTCAAGGCGCAGCGCGGCTGGGAGGCGACATGACGGAGGCACATGCGATCGGCGGACTGGACCGGAACGTTCTCCGGCAGGAGATCCGCAACGAGTACCGGGAGGTCGCACGGCATCCCGACCGCGGCTTCCACTTCCACACCGGCAGAACGCTCGCCCGCCTCGTCGAGTACCACGACGAGTGGCTCGAGGGCATCCCCGAGCCGGTGATCTCGCGCTTTGCAGGAACCGGCAACCCTTTCAGCATCCGCTCCCTCGTAGCCCGGCGAACGGGTCGTGGACCTGGGGTGCGGGGCGGGCATCGACAGCTTCATCGCCGCGCGACACGTGGGCCCCGAGGGCGCGGTCGTGGGCATCGACATGACCCCGGAGATGCTGGACACGGCGCGGTCTGCAAGGGCCGAAGCCGGGATGGAGCACCTGGACTTCAGGCAGGGCTACCTGGAGCAGATCCCGGTCGACGACGGCTGGGCCGACGTGGTCATCTCCAACGGCGTCATCAACCTCTGCCCCGACAAGGGCGTCACCTTCCGGGAGATCCATCGCGTGCTCAAGCCCGGCGGCCGCCTCCAGATCGCCGACATCCTGGTGAGCCGTCCCGTCTCCGACTCGGCCAAGCGGCGCATCGACCTGTGGACCGGGTGAATCGCCGGCGCTCTGCTGGAAGCAGAGCTCGAGGCGATTGTTCGTGGCGCGGGGTTCGAGGACTTCGAGATCACCTGGAGGAAGCCCGTGTTCGAGGGTGCACCGCAGAGCTCGAGCGCGGCCGCCTTCGGAACCGTGGGCATCAACTACCGCGCATCCAAGCCGCGCGTTGTAGGGTAGGCATCCTGCCTGCCTGATCGCCTCGCGTTGTAGCGCAGGCATCTTGCCTGCCTTGTAGCGCAGGCATCCTGCCTGACGTCTCGCGTAGGGTAGGCATCTGCCTGCCTGATCGCCTCGCGTTGTAGGGTAGGCATCCTGCCTGCCTGATCGCCTCGCGTTGTAGCGCAGGCATCCTGCCTGCCTCTGGCTGCGAACGGCACGAGCTCGACGCGCGCGCCCAGCTGCTAGACTCCAGCCCATGACGGACAAGGCCGGCAGCCGGAGCATGCGTGGGCCGCGGATGGTGGAGCACACCCTCAGCGCGCTCAACGGCTGCTTCGGCGACTACCTCGCTCAGACCGGCAGCGAGCTGCAGCAACCGATGGCGTTCTACCGGGATGCCCGGCCGGTGGCACCGGAGGAGCTCGCGGCACCTCCGACCGGCAAGCTCTGCGTCCTGGTGCACGGGCTCTGCTGCAACGAGGCGCTGTGGAGCTTCCCCGCGCCTCACGAGCCCGGCGATTACGGCGCGCTGTTGGACCGTCGCTGCGGCTACATGCCGCTGTACCTGCGCTTCAACACCGGCTTACGCATCTCCGAAAACGGCAAGCAGCTGGCCGCCCTCCTCGAGCGCTACTGCTCGCACCACGGCGCAGCGGTGACGGAGCTGCTGCTCATCGGGCACAGCATGGGCGGCCTCGTCATCCGCAGCGCCTGCCACCTCGGCAGCGAGGCGGGCCATGCCTGGGTGCACCTGGTGCGCCACGTCGTCTACCTGGGCGCTCCCCACCTGGGAGCGCCCCTGGAGCAGGTCACCAACGTGGCGACCCATGTGCTGGGCCTCTTCGACACCACCGCCACCCGCGTCGTCCGCGACCTGCTCAACACCCGCAGCGCGGGAGTGAAGGACCTCCGCTTCGGCAACCTGGTCGACTCGGACTGGCTCGACGGCGACCCGGACGAGCTGATGAACAATCGCCGCGTGCCCATCCCATGGCTCGCCACCGCGCGCCACCATCGCGTCGTGGGCCAGGTGCTGGCCGGAGCGGGGACGTTGGGCGACGGCATCGTGCGTCCGGACAGCGCCGCCGGCCGCGCCCGCGGCTCCCATCCCGGAGCGCCTGGATCCGATGTGCAGGTGATGCCCGGGCTCAACCACTTCGACCTGGCCCGGCACCCTGCCGTCTACGAGCACATCGAGCGCTGGGTGACCGCCGATGGATGACCAGGACTGGCGCCGGCTCAGGGGACTCAAGCGCCTGATCCACGACGGCGTCAGGCAGGGCGCTGACTTCGTGGAGAAGCACCACCGCCACGCCGCCGAGAAGACGTTCCGCGTGCTCGAGTCCATCCCGCCCATCGCCGCGCCCACCAAGGTCGTTCACGGCATCCACAACGGGGTGTTGCGGCTCAGCTATGGCGGCATTCGCACCGTCAATCACGCCATCGAGGCGGCGGATGACTGGCTGGTGGACCAGCTCGCCCCGGCCGACGACGATCACCGCCCCGACCACGACGCCCCGCCGGAGGCCTGAGGAGATTCCTCGACTCGGCGCCCCATGGGGCGCCTCGCTCGGAATGACAGTGTTGTTGGGGTCATCCCGAGCAAGCGGCCCAGCCCCCGCTCTCTTGTCATCCCGAGCAAGGCCACCATTCTTTTGTCATCCCGAGCGAGCCGCCCGTCAGGGCGGCGAGTCGAGGGATCCCCCGAATCCACAAGCGCCGCCCCTCTCGGCCTCGTCAACCTCCGCCGCACCCCTCCTTATGCATGGTGGAGAGGCGCAGGGTCATGCCGCTGGTGCTGTCACGCTGTCTTGACGTTGTAACGCTATGACGTCATAGTGTCGTCATGAGCGACTCCCGCCGCGCGACCGTCTACCTCGACCCGGAGATCCACCGGGCCTTGAAGCTCAAGGCCGCCGTCTCCGATCGCTCGATCTCGGAGATGGTGAATGAGGCCGTGCGGCTCGCCCTGGCCGAGGACGCGGAAGACCTCGCAGCGTTCGACGACCGCGTCGCCGAGCCGGACATCGACTTCGGCTCGTTCGTCAGGTCACTGAGGCGCCGTGGCCGGCTATAGCCTCCGGATCAAGCCCTCGGCCGCAAAGGAGGTCGAGGCCATCGAGCCGAGGAAGCTCCGCCGTCAGGTTGTTGAGCATATCCGGCGGCTCGCCACCGACCCGCGACCGGGGGGCTGCGAGAAGTTGGCCGGCGGATCGGGTCGCTATCGGCTCCGCCAGGGGGCCTACCGGATCGTCTACTCGATCGAGGACGATGAGCACGTCGTCGTGGTGTTCAAGGTGGGCCATCGGAGCGAGGTGTATCGAGATCGCTGATCGCACCAGCTCCGCGCCCTCCCTCCTCCTGTCATCTCGAGCGAGGCCCGCACAGCGTGTCACGGCGAAGTGCAAAGCACGAAGCCGGAAGGGATCTCCTCCAACGGCGGCTGTGAGAGCCATCGCATCCTGTTCGAGGACAGCGAGTACGAAATCATCCTGCGGCATCATGAGGACGTGGACCGCCGCAGCCAGGAGATCCTCGACCGCTACCGCATCCCGTCCGACCGCTCCCACCCTCTACGAACACCCGCGGCGATCTCGGCATCCGGACCTTCTGGTTACATTTCACCAACAATCACCGAACGCATGAACCTCCTATGAGTAGGCCGGTGACTCTGGTCACGGCCACCGGCCTGCCCCAGGACGATATTGCTACCACGTCTCAACCGCTTGTGTGCGTGGGACTGAATGGAGGGACGACTCATGAGTAGCTCGATACTGAAGAGAGGCTCGCCGGTTCTCTTCACCTGCGCGCTGCTGGCGTTCGCAGCCGCCGGTGTGATCGGCGATGACGATGGCTCGCCCAACGAGGCGAAGATGTACCGAGTCACGATCCAGAACCTCACTCCCGGCCAGCCCCTGTCGCCGCCGGTGGCCGCCACGCACCGGGGCGGCTTCCGCCTCTTCAGGGTTGGCGACGAGGCCTCGTCCGAGCTCGAGGCGATCGCTCGAGACGGTGACGAGGTTCCGATGCACGACCTGCTCGCCGGCCTCAGCCACGTGTTCGACGTGGTGGACGTGGGGGTGCCGCTGACGCCGTACGGATCGGTGGTTGGCGATGTCACCGACGCGGCCGAGTTCCTGATCGAGGGGCGCAACGGGGACAAGATCTCGCTGGCGTCGATGCTCGTCTGCACCAACGACGGCTTTGTCGGCCTCAACCGCGCCGAGCTTCCCGACACGGGGTCGAGCGTGTTCACGTTGCGCGGGTACGACGCCGGAGCCGAGGACAACACCGAGCTCAGTCCGGACATCGTCGACGCGTGCAGTGCCCTCGGCCCGCTGGTCCTGAACGGCGACCCCAACGGCAACGAGAACGCGGCGGTCAACACCGTGCCGCGCGGTGTGATCGCGGCCCACCACGGCGTGCTCGGGGTCGGCGACCTCGGCGCGATCCACGAGATCCCGGCAGGGGTCGCGAAGGTCACCATCACCCGGGTATCGGACAGCGGCCGTGAGTTCTCGACGACTCTGAGCGGGGTCGGCGAGGTGCCGGTGGTTCAGACCGATGCCTCGGGAGAGGCCCGATTCAAGCTCGGCAACCGACACGGTGACGACGACGATGACGACGATGGCGACGACGACGAAGACGACGGCGACGGCGATGACCGCATGTACCGCGCTGAGGCCCGCCTGCTGCCGTCCAGTGGGCCCCGGGGCGACGACGAGTCGCTGAGCTACCGGGTGTCGGCCGAGGACATCGTCGACGTGGTCGCGGCCCACATCCACGCCGGGCTGCCGAACGAGAGCGGCCCGATCGTGGCGACCCTGTACGGTCCGGCGGCCCCGTCGGGACCGGTGGACGGCACCTTCGCCCGGGGAACGCTGACGCCGGCCGACCTCGACGGAGGCCCATTCGCAGGAGACTGGGAGGGCTTCCTCGCGGCAATGGGACGGGGCGAGCTGTACGTGAACGTCCACACGGTGGAGTTCCCGGCCGGTGAGATCCGTGGCCAGGTCGGCGTCCGCAAGGGTGGTGGAGGAGGCGTCAACCTCAACCGTCCGCCCGACGGCGTCATCACCTCGCCGCCCGGCGACGTGGCGATCGCGCCCGGTGAGTCGGTGTTCTTCGAGGGCATGGCGAGCGATCCGGACGGCGACCCGGTTACCGTCGAGTGGGACTTCGGCGACGGCACCAGCTCCCCCGACCTGGCGCCCGGCGACCACACCTACAACGACCCCGGCGTCTACCTGGTGACCTTCACCGCCACCGACGACCAGGGCCTCTCGGACCCGAGCCCCGACACGCGCACCATTACAGTGGGCGAGCAGAACAACCCGCCCGACGGCGTCATCACCTCGCCGCCCGGCGACGTGACGATCGCGCCCGGTGAGTCGGTGTTCTTCGAGGGCATGGCGAGCGATCCGGACGGCGACCCGGTTACCGTCGAGTGGGACTTCGGCGACGGCACCAGCTCCCCCGACCTGGCGCCCGGCGACCACACCTACAACGACCCCGGCGTCTACCTCGTGACCTTCACCGCCACCGACGACCAGGGCCTCTCGGACCCGAGCCCCGACACGCGCACCATTACAGTGGGCGAGCAGAACAACCCGCCCGACGGCGTCATCACCTCGCCGCCCGGCGACGTGACGATCGCGCCCGGTGAGTCGGTGTTCTTCGAGGGCATGGCGAGCGATCCGGACGGCGATCCGGTCACCGTGGAGTGGGACTTCGGCGACGGCATCAGCTCCCCCGACCTGGCGCCCGGCGACCACACCTACAACGACCCCGGCGTCTACCTCGTGACCTTCACCGCCACCGACGACCAGGGCCTCTCCGACCCGACCCCCGACACGCGCACCATCACCGTGGAGGCGGGTCCGGCGGCGGCGACCCTGACCATGGTCCAGGACGCCATCTTCACGCCGAGCTGCACGGGGTGCCACGGCGGATCGAATCCCACCGCCGAGCTGAACCTCGAGCAAGGCCAGGCGCACGGCGACCTGGTCAACGTCCCGGCCACCACGCAGCCCGGGGTGCGGGTGATCCCGTTCGACGCGGACAACAGCGTCCTGGTGATCTTCCTCGACGACGGTCACCGCAACCTGCCCGCGGACGACCGGCAGATGATCCGGTCGTGGATCGACGCGGGCGCGCTCGACAACTGACCGCGGGGCGTCCGCCGGCCAAGGCGGACGGCAACGCAGCCGAGAAGGCCGTCCCGTGCCGCGCGCCCGCCAGACGTGAACGGCCCGGAGCCATATGAGGGCCACGACGGACCGAGGGGGAGGCCGACGCCTCCCCCTCGACCTTCCTCCCACGGCGTCGAGCTGCTCTCGAGCCGTAACGGCGAGAGCCACCGGATCCTGCTCGAGGACAGCGAGTGCGAGATCGTCCTGCGGCACGAGGACGTGGACCGCCGCAGCCAGGAGATCCTCGACCGCTACCGTATCCCGTCCGACCGCTCCCCTGGCCTGATGGCAATGAAGCCCTCGCCCGCTGTCGACGCGACCGCCTCCGTCGGACCCAGCTCGAGCAAATCGTCTCTAGCCTCGCCCTCGGTCTCGTCCGCAATGACAGGCTTGAGGGAGTTGCGGTCAGCCGGTACCCGCAACCCACCGCGCTCTGGCAGCTCACGCTTGAACGGCGGAATGGCGTGCCCGGCACCCGTCTGGGCATCCTGCCTGCCTTGTGGGGTAGGCATCCTGCCTGCCTCGCCCGCAGGCTGCGCCTGTCTACGACGCCTCCTCGAGGTGCCGGGCGATCAGGATCTTGATCAGCGACTGGCGCGGCACGCCGAGCCGCGACGCCTCGCGATCCAGCGAGTCAATCATCCATACCGGGAAGTCGACATTCACACGACGCTGCTCGTGCCCCGGGCGCCGCGCCCTTGACATGTCGAGATACCTCGTCACGTCCTCGCCGGCGTCAAACTTCCGGTCAAGCTCCTTGGCTTTCACCTTCATAGCTCGCGATCTCCTCTTCTCGGGCACGGCGAACGGAGATGATCCGCACGCGTTCGTCGCGGTAGGTCACGATCCCCGCCCAGGTCTCGTTGCCAATCCTGCCCACGACGAGATACCGCGGCTCATCGAGTGTCCGCGCCGGGATCTCGATGAGGTCTGGGTCGTCCCACAGAGCCTGCGCCTCAACGAAGTCAATCCCGTGCTTCTGCTGGTTCGAGTGGCTCTTCCGTGGATCGAACTCGAACTCCATGGTATAAAAAGTATACCCCACACATACACTTGTCAATTCCAGCCCCGGCAGGAATCGGCTCAGCACATAGCCCCGACGATCGCCATCGAGCGCCCCGGCCCCTCGGGCCAAGGCCCTCTTCGTGTCTTCCCGAGCGATTGTGGCGTCGGCATCCTGCCTGCCTTGTGGCGTCGGCATCTTGCCGGCGATGCAGCACCGCTTGTCACTGCGCCTCGTCACGGCGGCTTGTCACGGCGGCTTGTCACGGCATAGCCAGAGGCGAAGCCGGAAGCCGGAAGTCGAGGGATCCCCGGATCGCACGAGCGCCATCCCGCCTACGGGCTGCCAACCCCACCACAGCCCTCCTTGTGGATGATCGGGAGGCGTAGAAAGGGCTCGTTCGCGCCTTCGTGCCCGTGCCCGCAAATGGTCTGGGAGGGGGGGTATGCCCTTGACGCGGAATCTGACAAACTGTACAATTTGTCAGGATTGCCAAACCGCGACGAGGCAGTGCGCGGCACAGGAGAGACGCAATGGTACCGCTCGAGAAGGTCACGGCAAGCGACGCGCGCAACGCCTTTTCAGAACTCATCAGCTCGGTGAAGTACGGCAAACGCCGCGTCTGCATCACCAGCAACGGGAAGGACATGGCCGCGATGATCCCGCTCCAGGACCTGGAAGTCCTCGAGGCTCTGCTGCGCCGATACGAGGATGAGGTCGACTCCCGCGACGCGAAGATCGCCCTCGAGGAGGCGGAGCGCGAAGGCACCGTTTCGCTTGACGAACTCATCGCCGAGATCGGACTGTGAAAGACGACTCCTCCCGGAGCTACGTCGTTCGGATCGCCCCAGCCGCCAGGCGCGAGATCAAGCACCTCTCAAAGCAGAACCAGCGCCGAGTCGTCGCCGTGATGCAGGGGCTCGCCGTCAACCCCAGGCCGCACGGCTACACACCGGTGGAGGGCCTTGACGGGCTGTTCAAGGTGCGGGTCGGCGACTACAGAGTCATCTACACTGATAGAAGACGGCAAGCTCTTGGTGATCGTTGTGAGGGTCCGCCACCGCAGCGACGTCTACCGTCATCTGAAAGGCCTCCGCTAGCGACGCCGCCTTACCGCGCCCGTCATCCCGAATGAGGCGCACCCCTCGCTTCAATGTCATCCCGAGCGAGGCCTACCCTCCTCCTGTCATCCCGAGCAGCCTGTCACGGCGTAGTGCACCGCACGAAGCCGGAAGTCGACTTGTCACGGCGTAGTGCACCGCACGAAGCCGGAAAGGATCCCCTCCAACCGCGACGGCGGGAGCCACCGCATCATGCTCGAGGACAGCGAGTGCGAGATCGTCCTGCGGCACGAGGACGTGGACCGCCGCAGCCAGGAGATCCTCGACCGCTACCGCGTCCCGGCCGACCGCTCCCCGGACCTGATGGCAATGAAGTCCTCACCCGCGGTCGACCCGCCCGCCGACTACCGCGACCGCCGAGGTCACACCGACGAGCCTCCCGCAACCCCAACCTCGGCTGCTTCCCAATGACGGCTCTGAGGCGATGCTGTCAGTCGGTGCCTACAAGCGGCCGCACTTCGGGGGACTCAGCTGGAATGGCGGAATGGCGTGCCTGCCACCCACCGGTGAAGTACCGGCCGTGCTGACGTGTACGAAACCGGACGCCGAACGACCCTCCGGATCCGCCACCCGCGCCCCACTCGGAGCTGCCAGTGCGAGCCGCAGCCCTCCTTTTGCATGGTGGGGAGACGCACGGGATGCAGAAGCGAGCGGCCCACATCCTGACCAAAACGAACGCATGTCCGAGCGCAGGTCGTGTGGGCACAACCCGACGGGTTGACGCGGCCGGCGTTAAGGCCCATCGTGGGTGCAGCACTTGCTCCCCGTTGGACCAGCCGCAAGGCCTCCGGCGGGGTTTTGTATTTCAAGGACGTCTTCATGCCGCTTGACACGCGAGCGCGATGGTATGACCATTAGTCATACCGGAGGTGGCCGATGGCCAGCGCAAAGATCGCGGTGAGCCTCCACAAGAGCACGGTCGAACGCCTCGATCGCCTGGTCGAGCAGGGAACGTATCCGAGCCGCAGCCGCGCGATTCAGGACGCGGTCGACGAGAGGCTGGCCCGGCTGACCCGCGATCGGCTTGCCCGCGAGTGCGCGAAGCTCGACCCCGAGTACGAGGCGGCGTTGGCCGAGGAGGGCATGGGCTCGGAGGCTGAGCAGTGGCCCGAGTACTGAGAGGTGAGGTGTACTGGGCAGACCTCGGTCCTGTGACTGGGCGAGAGCAGTCCGGTCGCCGGCCGGTCCTCGTCATCAGCCACGACGTTTTCAACGAAAGGTCCGGCACGGTCATCGCCATGGCGATCACCAGCCAGGCTCAGCGGGCGGGGTTCCCACTGACTCTCGAGATCGCGGAGCCGGGATTGCCGAAGCAGTCCTGGCTCAAGATCAGCCAGGTCCGCACCCTCTCGTCCATCAGGCTCGGTGAACGCATCACCGCCCTCTCCCCCGAGCTCGTCAACCAGGCAATCGACGGCCTCAACGAGATCGTCGCCACCTGACAACCCCTCGGCCCTCGGTTTCGCGATCCGGTAGAATCTTACTTGTAAGAATGGAGTTGATGACATGACGAGGATTGCCACAACCAAGATGTCGTCGAAGGGCAGGTCGTGCATCCCGGAAGGTGCGGGTCGCCCTCGGCCTCGAAGCAGGGTCGCAGTTCGTGGTAGTTGGCAAGGGCGACGTCGTCGTGCTCAAGAAGGTCACTCCCCCTCGATGTTCGACTTCGACGGATCCTCGAGGAAGCCCGCCGCCAAGCCAGGCAGGCCGGGATGAAGCGGGCGGACGTGACTGCCGCGATCAAGCCGACTCGGCCGAAGCGCAGCCGGTGATACCCCGAGAGTTCTGTTGACTCCGTCCTCTGGCAACGCGCTCGGTATACTTGACTCATGACGCGCACCGACGTACTGCAGACTCTCCACAGCTACGCCGACGATCTTCGATCTATGGGCGTGGCACGGATCGCCGTCTTTGGATCCGCCGCCCGGAACGAGGCAGTCCCGGGAAGCGACATCGACATCCTCATCGAGTTCGATCGTGCTGTAGGCCTTCTACACTTTGTCCGCGTCAAGCGTTACCTCGAGGGCCTACTCCACGCAAGCGTTGATCTCGTCACGACTGACGCGCTTCATCCCGCACTTCGGGAGCGGATTCTCCGAGAGGCCATCAATGCCGCATAGGTCGTGGCGGTTCAGGATCCAGGACATCCTGGACGCCATTGACCGTGTGAGCCGCTACGTCGAAGGCCACAACTTGACGACGTTCACCGAGGACAGCCTCGTCGTCGATGCCATACTGCGAAACCTCACCGTCATCGGGGAGGCCATTTCGCACGTCCCCGACGAAGTGCGCGAGCGCTTCCCGGATGTTCCGTGGCTCGATGTCCAAGGCATGAGGAACATCGTTGTCCACGAGTACTTCGGCGTCAGCGTGCCGATCGTTTGGCAGACTGTCGTCGAGGATCTGCCGCGACTCCGCGCGCAACTCGAGGCCGTTCTCGCTTCGTCACCCCCCGACAACACAGACTGACCACCGCCCCACCCCTCACCGGTTACCCCGAGCGGTTGTGGCGTCGGCATCTTGCCCGCCTTGTAGCGCAGGCATCTTGCCTGCTTTGGCCGGTATCCTGCCTGCCTTGTGGGGTAGGCATCCTGCCTGCCTTGTGGGTCTCGGCACTTGGCACCCGGGGTAGGGCAATGGGGGCAACTGGCAGCGGTGCGTAAACGCCGGAGTCAGCCCTGACCAGCCCTCCGCGATCGGGACCTCGGCCGCCGATGCGCTTCAGGTGCGGTGCGTCTCACTCGATCGATTCAAGCAGCGGATGGGGCGATTGGAGGCCGACATCTCGCCGAGCTCAGCGCTGCAATTGCGCTTCTCGTGGAGTACGAGTAGCCGCGATTCAACGACTTCACTCGCTGTCGCTGCGCGCGGCCCGCCCGAGCACGCCCCGGAGATGTTCGAGCGTGACCTCGCGAGGGTGCTGGCCCTCGCCGCGGCACGATGCCTGATGCCAGCGGATGTGCAGAAGGAGCTCGTGGACGTGGATCTCTCGCGCCCGCAGCTCCACTCCCGAGGCTCTCCGGTAGGCATCGACCAGGCGCTGCAAGCCGTCGCTTCGCTTGAACGGACGGCGGAGGCCGCGCGTGACGATCGCGAGATCATAGGCCGGGTCGCCAAGCATGGCGTACTCCCAGTCGATGACCGCGCGATACCCGTCGAAGTCGACCAGGATGTTCTGACCGAGAAGGTCTCCTTGCAGGAGGACGGCCGGATCGTCGGGCGGCAGGTGGGAGCGGATCCACGCGATCGCGTCGTCGGTCACGGAGTCTGGGATGAAATCGCTGAGCTCTCGAAGTGTCGCCTCGACGTGCTCTCGCCGGGTGCCGTGCCCGCCGACCAGCTGTGCCAGCTCGGCCGTCGGAGTCGCGTGGACAGCGGCCGCAATCTCGCCGGTGATGTCCCACGGAGGGAACAGATCGGCGGGCAGGACGCCAGCGCTGAGAGGGACACCCCGAAGGAACTCACGGACCAGGATCGCGCGATCTCCCTGTTCCACCGTCGCCGACCAGCGCGGGATCTCGAACGGGAGATCGAGCCGAGCGAGTCTTTCGAGCAGAGCGACCTCGCGGCGCGCGCGGTCGTCCACGTCGGGCGGCGCGTCACGCCGAGGAAGCAGGGCCGCGAATCTGCCCTTGACCGTCTCGTTCGCGCCGCGCGCCTCGACGTCGGTCACGAATACGTCCCTGTCCAACCCCTCGCCTGCCTTGCTCACCCATCCGATGTCGACGACGGCATCACTCCCGAGTCGTTGCCTCATCGCCTGGTCGAGAGCCGAGCGTGCCGACAGCCATGCAGTGCTGCGCCTTCGCCTCGTCATCACGCAGGACCCCTTCGCTCGCCCCAGCTCGAGACCGGCTGGTGAGGGTAGCTCACGGCCGTTTGAGACCCAGCTCTGCCCACAGGAAGGAGAGGTCGAATGACGCCGTGGGCTCCGACGCCCTTGATTGACTGAGCTCCATCTCCTTGAGGAGGGAGATGAGGCGCGGCCTGAGCGCGCGGTCGCGAGCGGCTTCGCGGGGCCAGCAGCACCGGCGGTACTTGCGTCCCGAGCCGCAGTGGCACGGCTGGAGCAGGGACAGCTTCGGCTCCGGCTTCTGGATCACGCGGCGACTGTAAGGGCTCCGCCTGCGCGACGCAATCCCGCGGCGGGCCGACTCCGGAGGGAGCTCCAGTGGGCTCCTTATCGCGTCGTGGCGCGAGAGGCGCTCGATGCCTGAGGGGGTCCGACTGGCCGCTGTGCGGCCTCGCTCGGGATGAGATGGGAAGGGCCTCACTCGGGATGACGAAGCGAGCCTCGCTCGTACGGGCTACCGCTCCCAATCCTCCAGGCGCAGCCCCGCCACCCGCGAGAACTCCTTCACGTTGTTCGTCACCAGAGTCGCACCATGGGCCAGTGCCGTTGCTGCGATCATGAGGTCATTCGGGCCGATCGGTGTGCCGGCCGACTCCAGCTCGCTGCGGATGATGCCGTATCGCTCGGCGCAGGCATCGTCGAATGGCAGGGAAGCGAGCGGTTCGAAGAAGCTCTCGAGCAGCCGCAGGTTGTCCGCGCGCCGCGAGCTCCTGCGGGCGCCGTACAGCAGCTCGGCCTTGACGATCGAACACAGCGCGATCTGCGCCGGATCGCTGCCGGCCATTCGAGCGACGAGAGCCGGAGAGGTGCCGTTCAGCAGGCGGATGCAGGCATTGGTGTCCAGCAGGTAGGTCACTCAGAGCTCCTCGCGCAGCTCGTAGGCGCCCTGGTCGGGCCTCTCGAGAGGCTCGCCGACCCAGCCGCCGGCGACCTCATCGAAGTACCCCTCCGGCCAGCCGCCCGCTACCTCGCGACGCACGAGATCCGCCAGAAAGCGAGAAACCGACAGCCCACGCGACTGCGCGCGTCGGGCGATCTCCTGCGCGATCTCGTTCGGAACGTAGAGATGAAGCTGAGGCATCGGCACCTCCTGTTTACGCGTCTAGAATATAACACATATATTCGTGCGAATCCGCATCGTGTTTGTTCGAAGATCCGCTTGGCTGTGAGCCACTTGCCGCTCAGTGGAAGGGGCTTCGACGGCTAGCGGGGGGGGGCAGTACCGCGTCATCTATGGCTTCGACGGCAAGGAGCTGCTCATCGCGGTCGTGCGGGTCGGGCATCGGACGGTCGGGGATCGGGGGAGCGGATAGCGGATAGCCCCTCCTTCCGCCACGAGCTGGAGTGCTTCCCAGGGCGCGGGCCTCACACCTTCCGAATGTCCGGGCTCGATTCCATCAGCCGCGCCTCGACGCGGGCCAGCATGAGGTCGGGGTTCTTGCCGGAGATGGTGATTTCCTGGTTCTTCGCCTCCTCGATGGTGGGGTCGATCTCAGTCAGGGTGTCGCCAACCGGGAAGACGACGTCGAGGCGACTCTTCGTGCCGGCGGTGAACGCGATGCGAATGCCCGAGCGGGAGAGGGTCCAGGTGCCGTCGTCGGCCAGGTGAATGTCGAGGCCGTGGGCTTCGGCGAGCTCGTGGAGGCGGCGGAAGGCCGGGGCGCGCTTGTCCCTGGCCTTGCCGAGGCGGTCGAGCTCGGCGAGGACGGCGTCGGGCGGCGTCGGAGCCGGCAGGGCTGGCGGCTGATCGTCGGCGGGGAGGGCGTCGAGCTCGTCGCGGAGGCGACCGGTGAGGCGCTGGACGGCGAGCTGGAGGCGGATGTCGGCGTCCGAGGCGCGGTCGGCGAGCTCGTTCAGGCGTCCGGCGACGTCGGCCGCGACCGTGCGGACGGTGCTGCGGAACTCGGCCACCCGGCGGGCGATGTCCTGGAGCTCCTCGATCTCGGCGCTCAGGCGGGACCAGGCCTGGCGGATGGCGGCCGCGGTCAGGCGGTGGGCGGCGCCGGCGCGGGCGTGATAGAGGATGATCGCCTTGAGCATCGCCGCCGCGGCGATCAGGCGGACACCGTCGAGGCCGGCGCGCGACACGAAGACGGCGAGCGACGCCCTCCACCTCCTCGATCTTGAGCGGCGTCTGCATGCCGGTGAGCCGGCTCGCCATCGACACCATCAGGCCGAAACGGACTCCGGTGCTTCCTGAGGTCGCGGCGGAACTTGTCGAGCTCCGCGGTGGGGACGTCGGCGGAGTAGAACTTGACCTCGATCCTGCGCCTCCACCGGCTGCGTCGTCGCCGACGTCGAAGTAGGCCCGGATGTCGGCCTCGTGCGACGTGCCCGAGACGTCCTCGAAGCGGTCGCCGGGGAACGCCTCGGTGAGTTGGCTGACGGCGAACTGCTCGCCGAGCTTGCCGATCTGCTGCGAGGCGCGGGCGCGGCCCATGATCTCCTCGAGGGTGTCCTCGAGCCGCTCCATCTGGTCGGTCACCGGCCGGAAGTAGCGCGACATCTGCTCCTCGCCGGCCGCGGCCTGGACGAGGTTGAGCACGAAATGGCCGGCGCGCAGGGTGTCCTGGACGCGGGCGCCGAGGTGCTCCTCCGGGATCTCCTCGAGCCACGCGACGAGGTTGGGGTCGGTGATCTCGACTTTCAGCTTGAACGACGACGGGTCGGTGTCGGCCATGGCAACCTCCGGGGGTGGGCGGATTGTAGCGCGAGGAGGTGTTGCAGGCAGGCAGGATGCCTACCCTACAACGTGGCAGGCAGGATGCCTACGCCACAACGCGGCAGGCAGGATGCTCCCCCTTGGCAGGCAGGATGCCAATCCGATGGCAGGCAGGATGCCTGCGCTACAACGTGGCAGGGTTGAGGCCCGGTGGTGCGATACACTCACGCGCCGGACGCCCTGCGGTTTCGACCGATGCCTGAACCAGTCCACCCGCCCCGCGACACCACGCTTCGCGCCCTCGGACGGGCGCTCCGACACCGCAACTACCGGCTGTTCTTCACCGGGCAGAGCATTTCCCTGATCGGCTCGTGGATGACCAGGGTCGCCACGAGCTGGCTGATCTACCGGCTCACCGGGTCCGCGTGGTTGCTCGGAGTGCTCAGCTTTGCCGGACAGATGCCGACGTTTCTGCTGGCGCCGTTCGCAGGGGTCCTCGTGGATCGCTGGGACCGGCACCGCGTTCTGATCGTCACCCAGGTGCTGGCGATGATCCAGTCCGCGCTGCTGGCGGTGCTGGCGCTCACCGGCGTGATCACCGTGACTCAGGTCGTGATCCTGAGCGTGTTCCAGGGGCTCATCAACGCGTTCGACATGCCGACGCGGCAGGCCCTGGTGGTGCACATGGTGGATGATCGCGCGGACCTGGCCAACGCGATCGCGCTGAACTCCTCGATGGTCAACGCTGCCAGGTTGATCGGGCCGTCGATCGCCGGACTGTTGATCGCCTGGGCGGGTGAAGGCGTGTGCTTCCTCGTCGATGCGATCAGCTACATCGCTGTGATCGCCTCGTTGGTGGCGATGCGGCTGGTCCTTCCGCAGCGGCCGGTCCAGCGCACCCACGTGCTCGGCGAGCTCGCCGAGGGGGTCCGTTACGCGATGGGCTTCATGCCCATCCGCGCGCTGCTCGTGATGCTCGCACTGGTGAGCCTGGTGGCCATGCCCCACACGGTCCTGATGCCGATCGTGGCCAGCCAGGTGCTCCACGGAGGCGCTCACACTCTCGGATTCTTGATGGCGGCGACGGGGCTCGGTGCGCTGGCCGGGGCGTTGTACCTGGCGTCACGGCGCACCGTGCTCGGCCTCGGTGGCGTGATCCCGATTGCAGTGATCGCGCTCGGCGTCGGGCTGGCCGGCCTGTCGCAGTCGCGCCTGCTGTGGTTGTCGCTGGCGATCATGCCGGTGATCGGGGCCGGGATGATCGTGCAGATGGCGGCCAGCAACACCGTGCTGCAGACCATCGTCGACGAAGAGATGCGAGGCCGGGTGATGAGCTTCTACGCGATGGCGTTCTTCGGCGCGGCGCCGCTCGGCAGCCTCCTCGCCGGGGCGCTCGCGCAGCGGTTCGGAGCGCCGGTCACCCTCCTGGCGAGCGGAATCGTCTGCATCGCCGCGGCGGCAGCCTTCTTCGCGAGGCTGCCGGTGTTCCGCCGCCACATCAGGCCGATCTATGTCGAGCTCGGCATTCTGCCGGAGATCGCCGAGGGTTTGCAGAGCGCTTCGCAGCTGACCCGGCCGCCCCAGGGCTAACCGGCTCGCCCGTCGGGCCACCCGGCGGTACCGCGTCATCTACGGCTTCGACGGCAAGGAGCTGCTCATCGTGGTGGTGCGCGTCGGGCATCGGAAGCGACGTGCACCGCCGATATCGGGGGACACGGACTACGTCCGCCGATCGAACGCGATCGTTCAATGAGGGGATCGCTCGACTCGGCCCTGCGGGCCTCGCTCGGGATGACATGGGGAGGGCTGCGCGGCCTCGCTCGGGATGCCAGTTCGTGGAAGGGCTGCGGGCCTCGCTCGGGATGACATGGGAACGGCGCTCGATGCCTGAGGGGGTCCCTCGACTCGCGGCTCCGCCGCTCGCTCGGGATGACAGGCCGGCGGCTACACCCGCCTGGCGACCATCTCGTGGCACCAGGCGATGAAGTCCGCGATCACCTCCTGGCGGTTGGTCTCGTTGAACATCTCGTGGCGGCCACCGGGGTAGAGCGTGAGCCGGACGTCGTCGATTCCGGCGCGCGTGTAGGCGTCGTGGAGCCGCTTCATGCCCTTGCCGAACTCCCCCACCGGGTCCCGGTCGCCGGCGAACAGGTAGAGCGGCATTCCCTTGGGGACCCTGGCCACGTTCTTAGCGTCCGCGATCCAGCCGAGCCCGCCCAGCAGGTCGACCCAGGTCTGGGTCGAGACCTCGAAGCCGAGCAGAGGGTCGGCGATGTACGCGTCGACCTCTGCGGGGTCGCGCGAGAGCCAGTCGAAGTCGGTGCGCGCGGGCGCGAAGGCCTTGTTGTACTCGCCGAAGCTGAGGCGCGTGAGGAGGTGGCTCGGGTTCCGCCTGCCGACGCGCGCCCGCTCGATCCGCGCGACGAGCTTGCCCGCCGCCGCCTTCGCCGGAGGCTTGCCGTTCGATCCGGAGAGCGCCGCGGCCGCCATGTCGCCCGGGTGCTCGAAGAGCAGCTGCTGGAGGAGCGAACGAGCCCATCGAGTGGCCGAGCACGATGATTGGCAGGCCGGGGTGACGCCTGGCGATCTCACGGTTGACGCCGTGCGCGTCCTGGACAATGCGATTCCAGCTGTCGTCGTCGGCGATGTGGCCGGGCGGGCTCGCGTCGGAGATGCTCTTGCCGTGCCCGCGGTGGTCGTGCGCGTACGTGGTGTAGCCGGCAGCGGCGAGCGCCTCCGCGAGGCGCGCGTACCGGGACCCGTACTCGGCCATCCCATGCAGCACCTGGACGACCGCCTTGGGCGCGTCGACCGCCCAGCCGCTCACGTGAAGGTTCGCCCCGTCCTCGGCCTGAAACGAAAAGTCCGCTGTCTTCATACCCCGACACCATACTCCAGCGAACGCGCCCAAGACGAGTGCAAGATGGCCCACAGGAAAGTAGGCTGGCGGTTCATACCACGAGGATCGACGCTCGATACCTGAGGGGATCCCTCGACTCGGCCGCTTCCGGCTTCGCCTTCGGCTACGCCGTGACGAACCGCGGCCTCGCTCGGGATGACAGGGGAAGGGCGGCGGCTCGCGCCTGTTGCCGTCAGTACGCGTCGCCTCGCGGCAGAATCGCGTAGACGTGGAGGACCTTCGACTCGTGATCAGGCGTCACGAGGACCCGCCAGCCCCCGACCCTTACCCGCCAGTCACCCTTGAGCTTCCCCGTCAACGGTCTCAGGCGCGGGTGGAGGAGCGGCGTTTCGGAGCGCTCGAGCTCGCGCAGGACGTCCTTGATCCGGCGCCGCGTCGGGACGTCGAGCTTGAGGTACTGCTTCTCGGCCGTCGGCGCCTGGTGTCAACCCGCCTCCGACTGACCACGTGCGGTGACGCGCTACTTCACCCTCCTTGATCTTGCTGGAGGAGCTGTGGCTTGTCACCTCTGTAGTACGTCGGTTAGAATTGCACTTGGAGGTGACATGGTCACACAATCTGTGAGGCTGCCGGACGAGATGGCACAACGGCTCGAGGAGCTCGCCAGGTCCTCCCGGCGGTCCAAGAGCTCGTTCATCGTGGAGGCTCTCGCCAAGTACCTCGATGAGCGCGAGGATCTGGAGGTAGCACTGGCGCGCTTCCGCGACCCCGGCGCCGAGTGGGTCGACCACGACCAGGTGAAGCGTGAGCTTGGGCTCGACTGAACCGCCGCACGAAACGGCGCTGGCGGCGAGCAGGTGACCGATGCGGATCCAGTGGGAGCGGCGCGCGGTCAAGGAGCTGGCCGACCTTCCCTGGCGGGACCAACGGAAGATCGTCGAGGCCGTCGAGGGCCTGCTCGAAGATCCGCTGGGGGGAGAGCCGCTCGCCGCCCAGTGGAAGGGGCTGCGACGGCTGCGGGTGGGGCGGTACCGCGTCATGTACGGCTTCGACGGCAACGAGCTGCTCATCGCCGTGGTGCGCGTCGGGCATCGGAAGGACGTGTACCGCTGAGGCCGTCGGACGGGTGCTGTGTCCGGTGAGTAGGCAGAGATCGTTCATTCGGGGGATCCTTCGACGCGGCCGCTGCGCGGCCTTGCTCAGGATGACAGGGGGAGGGCGGCTGCGCGGCCTTGCTCAGGATGACAGGGGGAGGGCGGCTGCGCGGCCTTGCTCAGGATGACAGGAGAAGGAACGGTACCGTTCGGCGCGAGAACGCGAGGGGCCAAGCCCGGAACCTCGAGGCAGACCAGCCACTCGTCCGCCCGCTGCACCAACGAACTCCTCGAAGACAGATGGCCCGGCTGTCGTCGTGGCCAACGGCGTCGCGGTCGAGGAGCTGCGGACGGTTGACCTGGCGCCTGTTGACATGTACAGTCTTCCTGTACATGTCTTTTGGAGGCATGATGGCCACCGTAACGACCTACACCACCGCCCGCGCGACGCTGGCATCCCTTTGCGACCATGTGTCCGAGAGCCGTGAGCCGGTGATCATCCGGCGTCGCAATGGGGAGGATGTCGCACTCGTCTCCGCGGCCGAGCTCGAGAGCCTCATCGAGACCGCGCACCTTCTCCGCTCGCCGAAGAACGCAGAGCGCCTGCTCTCGGCAATCGCCCGAGCTCAGCGCAACGAGTTGAAACCATCCACAGTGGCCGACCTGCGGAAGCAGCTGGGTCTTGACCGCGAAGCGAGGTAGTCGCCGCCGCCGGACGCAGGCAGAGCGGGAGTGGCTGGGCGTCTTTCACCCGGAGTTCGTCGATGATCTGCGGTTCTGGGTCTCGACCAACCGGAAGGTGGCTCTACGGGCGCTGGACCTCGTGGAGGCAATCCTCCGCGATCCCTTCGCGGGGATCGGCAAGCCCGAGCCGCTGAAGTACCTCCCGACCGGCATGTGGTCGCGCCGCCTCACCGAGGAGCACCGGATTGTCTACCTCGTTGGCGATGGCAGGATCGACTTCCTGCAGGCGCGGTATCACTACTGAGGGTGACACGGGAACGGCGCTCGATGCCTGAGGGGATCCCTCGACTCGCGACTTCGCCGCTCGCTCGGGATGACAGGGGGAGGGCCGCTGCGCGGCCTCGCTCGGGATGACAGAGGAACGGCGCTCGATGCCTGAGGGGGTCCCTCGACTCGCGGCTTCGCCGCTCGCTCGGGATGACAGGGCGAGGGCGGCTGCGCGGCCTCGCTCGGGATGACAGGTTGAGGTGGTTGAGCGGCCGTGGGATGACAACCGAAGGGGTTGCGCCGCGGCGCGCGGGAATCCTCGGCGCCTGTCTGGTCTTCATGAGATTACGCACTGTTCGGGCGGAGGTCGTGGTTGCGAGACTCTCATTCTGCTGACGGCTCGCGGTCCGCAGATGGACCGACTGAGCGTGGAGTCCGGCGCCGCGGCGACCTGTTGCTCGGCAGGGTGCTGCGCGGGGTGCTGGCTGTCACGCTCGCGGCCGTGACCCTCGAGGTCACCGCGCGTCTCGTGGTGTCGAGGGACTTCATCTCGGAGCGTGTCCGCAGGACGAGCGACGCCGCCTGGCGGCTCGACTGGATCGACCGTCACCGCGACGGCGTCGAGGTCTACTACTCCTTCGACGTCTACCACCCGACCCGGGGCTGGGCGCTGAAGCCCGAACGTGCGCGACGCCGACCCCTACGGCCCCGAGCTCGCTGAACTCCAACTCCGCCGGGATGCGCGGGCTCGACGAGTTCACCGAGCAGCCGGCCGACGGCACCACCAGGATCGTCCTCATCGGCGACTCGTTCGCCTTCGGTGAGGAGGTGGCCGACCACGAGACCTTCGCCCACCAGCTGGAGGAGCTCCTCCCGCAGGTCGAGGTCCTCAACCTCGGCGTCCACGGCTACGGCCACGACCAGATGCTCGTCTACCTCCGCGAGGAGGGCCTGAGGTACCATCCCGACATCGTGATCGTCGGCTTCGTCCAGGACGACATGGAGCGCAACATGCTCGAGTTCCGCGACTATGCCAAGCCGCGCTTCGAGCTCGCGGACGGCGCGCTCGCCCTGCGCAACTCCCCGGTCCCGGCCCCGGGCGACATGCTGGCGAGAGAGCGCTACCGCTCCCGCTTCCTCGATCTCGTCGACATGGTCTCCCAGGCCACGCTCTGGCGCAGCGGCGTCAACCAGCGGCGGATGGAGGCCGTGACCGCAGCGCTGCTCGACGAGATCGCCGGCGAGAGCGCCGCCGCCGGCGCCGTCACCGCGTTCCTCTACCTCCCCCACAGCGAGGAGCTCACGAACCCTGGGCTCACCCTCGACGCGGAGCGCTTCTTCACCGACTACTGCGACGAGCGGGAGGCGATCTGCCTCAACCTGCGGCCGACCTTCCTGCAGCGGATGGCGCAGGGATTCGCGGTCAAGACACCCGGGCACTGGCACGGCAGCGGTCACGAGCTCGTGGCCGAGGCGTTGTCGACCTTCCTCGCCGAGCGCGGGTTGGTCGGGTCGTGACCGCTCCGGCCGCATCGCCGCAGGCCGGCCGCGAGGCTGCCCCGCAGCCACGAGCGGCTGCGAGCGGCGGCTGGCGGGCCCGGCTTGCCCGCGCCCGCTGGATGCGGACCCCGGCCTTCATCTTCCTCGCCACCCGGCTCGGCATCATGGCGGTCGCCTACATCTCGATGTCAGTGATCCCGCCGGCATCGACCATCTATCACCTGCGCGGCACGGCCAACCGCCTCCTCGACGCCTTCGGCAGCCGCTGGGACACCGGCTTCTACATCAGCATCGCGGAGGAGGGCTACCGCTATCAGGGAGTCGAGCTCCCGTCGGTCGCCTTCTTTCCCCTGCTGCCGATGCTGATGCGCGGACTGACGCCAATCGTCGGCGACGCGGTCGTGGCGGGGATCCTGATCAGCAACCTCGCGCTGCTGGGGGCGCTCATCGTGCTCTACCGGCTGGTGCTCGAGGAGTGGGGCTCGGCCGTGGCCGAACGGTCGGTCTGGTATCTGGCGGTCTTTCCGGCGTCGCTCTTCGGCTCCGCGATCTACACCGAGTCGCTGTTCCTGCTGGCGGCGGTCGGCGCCTACCTCCTCGCGCGGCGCGGCCGCTGGCTCCCGGCCGGCCTGCTCGGGGTCGCGGCCGCGCTGACCCGGCTGCACGGGCTACTGGTGGCCGTGCTGCTGGTCGGCGAGTGGTGGCGGCAGCGACGGAGCGCCACGTCCACGAAACCCTCGCTCGCCGCGCTCGCGGCCGCGGCGGCCGCCCCGGTCGGGACCGTGGCCTACATGGTGTACTGCTGGAGGTGGTTCGGGAGCCCGTTCGCCTTCGCAGCTGCCGCCTCGGCGTGGGGCCGGAGTCCGAAGCCTCCCTTTGCCACGATGGCGGAGGCCGTCCACGCGCCGCCCGGAGGGTGGGTGTCGGGGCTGCTCGCCGGCACCATCCACGTCGACAACTGGATCGACCTCACTTCGGTGCTCGCCTTCCTGGCGCTCGGCTGCGCCCTGCTCGCGCTCAGCCGGTGGGGTGAAGGCCTGTTCGTGGTCCTCGGCGTCAGCCTGTCCTTCGGCTCCGGCTTGCTGATGAGCCAGCGCCGCTACATGTGGGTGCTCTTCCCGGCCTTCGTCCTGCTCGGCGTCTGGGGGGAGCGGCCGTGGCTCGACCGGACGCTGACCCTCCTCTCGGTGCTCGGTCTCGGGCTGTTCACGGCGCTCTTCGCCAACGGCTACTGGGTGGGATGATGGCGAAGCGATCGAGGAAGCCCGCCACGCGCCAGGGCCGCCATCGCGAGAGCCGCTGGCAGCGCGACGGCTGGTGGTCCACCGCGCTCGCCTTCGCCGCGCCCTTCGTCCTCTTCCTGCGCACGCTCGCGCCGACCATCTACAACCTCGACAGCGCCGAGCTGACCACCGCGGCCGCCACCGGAGGGCTGGTGCGGGCGACCGGCTACCCCCTGTATCTGCTCATCGGCCGGGTCTGGAGCCTGCTCCCGTTCGGCGACGTCGGCTACCGGATGAACCTGCTGTCCGCAGTCTGCGGCGCCCTCACGGTGGCGATCGGCGAGCGGATCCTGCGCCGGCTCGGGGTCGGGGTGTGGGCGCGGCTGGCCGCGCTCGGCCTGCTCGCGGTCGCCCAGTTCTTCTGGGCGCTGGCCCTGATCGCGGAGGTCTACACCCTGCACACGGCGATCCTCGCCGGCGTCATCCTCGCACTGCTGCGCTGGGCGGAACAACCGGCGCCGGGCCGGCTCGCGCTGGCGACGTTTCTGATGGGGATCGGCTTCGGCAACCACGTCGCGACGGTGCTCGCGGCGCCCGGCTGCCTGTGGTTCGTGCTCGCCACCGAGCCGCGCAAGGCGCTCGCACCGCGCTCGCTCGGCCTGGCCGCGGCCGGGCTCGCCGCCGGCCTCGCCGTGTACCTCTACCTGCCGCTCGCCTACTGGACCCGGCCCGCGTTCAACTATGTCGGCTGGTTCACCGCCGACGGCGTGTTCGAGCCGGTCAACCTGGCGACACTCCAGGGCCTGTGGTGGCTGGTGTCGGGCAAGGTCTTCGCCGACGTGATGATGGCCTACACCACGCCAGAGCTCATTCGCGAGGTCGGCCACTTCGGCGCCGAGTTGGTGCGCGCCTTCATGGTCATCGGCATCGGGCCAGGGCTCGCCGGGATCGTGGTCGCATGGCGGAGGAGCCGCGCCCTGGGCGGCCTGCTCGTGCTGGTGTTCGTGATCAGCGCCGGCTTCTACATCAACTACCGGGTCGTCGACAAGGACACGATGTTCCTGCCGGCCTACCTGATCTGGGCGCTGTGGGTCGGGCTCGGCTACCAGTGGCTGATCGACTGGGCCGGCCAGCCGTCGGCGGCGGCGCACCCCCAGGCAGCGGCCGCCCCGGTCCTCGCCCTGAAGGTGATCATGGCCGGCGCCGTGGTCTTTGCGCTCGCCTGGAACTGGCCGCTCACCGACCTCTCGCACGACCGCAGTACACGGGTGCGCGGAGAGAAGATCCTCGAGCTCGCACGGCCGGACGCCCTCATCGTCGGCTGGTGGGGGACGGTGCCGGTCGTGGAGTACCTGCAGCTGGTCGAAGGCCGGCGGACGGACATCCAGGCCATGAACCGCTTCCTGATCCGGCACCATGATCTCCTCACGCTCCTCGAGCGGGAGATCGACCGCCGTCCGGTCTACATCGACGAGCCGGTCGAGGGGCTGTCGGCCTCGGTGCAGGCCACCCAGATCGGGCCACTGTTCCGGCTCTATCGACTGGGCAGCCAGCCCATCGCTGGCCCCGGCGATCTCGGGCCGGCGATGCCAGCGGCGGTGGCCGGGAATCGCTGAGCCGCTGTCTCGATTTCCCTGTACGACACACTGTCCTGTTGAGTGGTTACCGATGGCCCGGTCGAACCAGCACGGAACCTGGCCGCGGAGAAAGGCGAGAACCATGAAAAACCTCACGCGCTTCGGCATCGCACTGGCGGTCTGCCTCTCAGGCTGGGCGCTGGCTCCGGTCGTCGACCTCCCCAGGACGGCCTTCAGCTGGGAGCAGTATGCCGACGCCTACAGCCTCATCCATCGCTCCGTCATCCCGGCGGCGGCGGTCGCGAACGGGGCTGAGGGAGCGTTCTTCCAGACCGACGTCGACATCAACAACTCGAGCTCCGGCGGCGAGGCCACCTTCGAGCTGTGGTGGCTGCCGCGCGGCCAGGCCAACCCGTCTCCGAGGCGCTCGCAGCTCTACACCCTCGGCGCAGGGCAGAGCCTGCGCATCGAGAACGTCTTGACCGAGGCCTTCGGGCTCCAGCCCGACCGGGTGGGGGCTGTCGTTCTCGCTTCGGACGACGAGCGCGTGATCGCCATGAGTCGGACCTACAACGTGTCGGGGAGCGGCGGAGGAGGTACCTTCGGCCAGGCTCTGGCGGCCATCCCGACTGACCAGTTGATCGGGGCCGGCGAGGTGCGGCGGATCATCTTCATGAGCGAGGATCCTGCCACCCGCGCCAATGTCGGCTGCGTCAACGGCACCGACTCGTCGCTCGAGATCGTGCTCGACCTCTTCAACGCCGACGGAGATCCAATCGACTCCGAGGCCATCGATCTCGGAGCGTGGGGCAACAACCAGATCAACCGGATCTTCGAGGGCCACGAGCCGGTCGAGGGCTACGTGGAGCTGCGCAGCGACACGCCCGGGGCGGCGTACTACTGCTACGGCTCGGTGCTCGACAACGGCACCTCGGACCCGACGACGATCGAGCCTCAGTCCCCCTCGTCCGGCACGAGCTACTTCATCCCGGCGGCCGCGTTCGCCTCGGGCGCCGCGGGGGCGTTCTTCGAGACCGACGTCGACGTCAACAACGCCGGCGCGGACACCACCTTCGTCGTCTCCTGGCTGCCGCGGGGCGAGGACAACTCGCAGCCGATCCAGTCGGAGCCGATCGAGCTCGAGGCCGGAACGAGCCTGCGCTTCATCAACGTCCTCGAGGAGGTCTTCTCCCTCGGTCCGACGTCGATCGGCGGCCTGTCCATCGAGTCCCCGAGCGACAATCTGCTGATCATGAGCCGGACCGCCAACGTGGCGGACCCGGCAGGCACCTTCGGCCAGGCCCTGCAGGGCGTGCAGCAGGGCGACCTGATTCGGGCCGGCGAGCGGCGGCGGATCACCTTCCTGTCCGAAAACGGCGAGCTGCGCTCCAACGTCGGCTGCATCAACGCAACCGATGAGGACATCGACGTCGACATCGACATCTACGACGACACAGGTAGCCTGCGCGACCGGCGGACGATGGAGCTCGACGCCTGGTCGAACAATCAAATCAACCGCATCCTGCAGCCGTTCGCGCCCACCAACGGCTATGTGGATGTCTCCTCCGACACCACTGGCGCCCTGTTCTACTGCTACGGCTCTGTGCTCGACAGCCAGACTTCGGATCCCACTACGATCCTGCCCCAGTAGCGACGGCGGCGATGCGGATACCGGGGCGGGGGGCCTTCCCCCCGCCCTTTTTCGTGACCGTGGCCGACGGTGCATGCTCGACATGCCTTACTGCAACGCGATAGGGAATCGCTCTGCACCCCAATCATGAGATGCCACTTCCCATCGTCAGGATGCGCGCAGCGCATCCAGAGGAGCGTGTGGGGCAGAGGCCAACCCGAACGATCTCATCAGGAGCGCGCACAGGGGCCTCTGCCCCACACGCTCCTACGGCGTCATCCAGTGCTCCCTGAGCCACGCGGCGGTCTGCGAGAGGTCAATGCCGGACGCGAAGGCGTGCATGGCGGTGACGTGCTTGACGTCGTCCATCGCGAAGTTGGTGCCTGCCGGGAAGACCGGCGCCAGCCGCTGATACCGCGCGCCGAGAATCTGCCGGCACTGGAAGTCGGCGATCCCCGAGGCCCCGTCGAGCATCAGCGTGATCACCGGCCTGGCCCACTGGGCATAACCCCAGTCGACGTTCTTGCGCGGGATGTACTGCAGATTGGTGCCGGTGCCGATCGACAGCAGCACCAGGTCGTCGAGCGCGGCGGGCGGACCGTAGCGGTCGTCCAGCGCCTGGGCGAGCGCGCACATCGCGGGGTTGGTTGCGTAGACGCCGCCGTCGACGTAGCCCTCGTAGGACGGGAAGTAGGTCGGCGCCGCCGCTGTGTACAGGCCGACCTTCCACGCGAGCGCGCCGGCGTCGGTGCCCTCGCCCGGGAAGTTGTGAAACAGCTTGGGCTTCCAGGTCCTCGGCTCACCGGCTCCACGCCCGGGGTCGTCGACGTTGTCGAGGTCGAAGGTCGCGACCAGCACTCGCGTGGCGAGGTCTCCGAGCGTCGTCGTCTCGCCGAGGACCCGCTGGAGCTCGCGCGTCAGGCCCTTGAGGCTGTAGTTGGCGCCGATCACCTTGCCGAGGTCGACGACGTTGTCGAGCCAGGAGTCGTCGAAGATCGCCCGGCCCTTGGTCAGGTAGAGGTCCTCGATGGCGGCGAGATCGAGGCCTCTGGCGATCCCGAGCGCGAGCAGGCCCCCGGTCGAGGTCCCGGCGATGAGGTCGGCCTCATCCAACCAACCGCCCAGGCCCGGCTCGGCCGCGAGCCGCTTGAGCAGGACGACCGTGATGATGCCGCGGATTCCGCCGCCGTCGAGCGAAAGCACTCGGTAGGTCGCCATCCCTCAGCCCCCATGGCCGCAAGCCGGCACCCATCCACCGTCGCGATCCGCACCCTTCCGCCGCCGGAAGCGCTGGCTCGGCGGGTCGTCGGGTGGGCGCCGGAAGGCGCATTCCACCCTGACCTCTGAGTCAACCGCCCCGCGGCGCCCGAAATGCCCTCAGAACGCTGCGCCGGCGGTGACCTTGAGAACCGGTATAATCTTCAGTGGTTGAGTCAAACAGGGAAAGGGAGCACGGGGCTGCGCCGTGGACCTCCGGCAATGAACTCAGAATCTCCTGATCGGTTTGCGCTGCCTGCCTCGGCCTCGCTGCTCGAGGAGGCCAAGGCCACGTGGCGGCAGGCGGTCGCCGCCTACCAGAGCCCGACAGCTGCGCCGCAGCCTGTGGCAGCTCGCCAACAGCGTCCTCCCCTTCCTCGCGCTGTGGTACCTCGCCTACCGGCTGCTCGCAGTGTCGTACTGGCTGGCCCTGCCGGTGCAGGCCCTGGCCGGCGGCTTCCTGATCCGGGTCTTCATCATCTTCCACGACTGCGGCCACGGCTCGTTCTTCGCGTCGCGCAAGGCCAACGACGTGGTCGGCTTCCTGACCGGCGTCCTGACCCTCACGCCCTATCAGGACTGGCGGGACGAGCACGCGCGGCACCACGCGACCGCCGGCGACCTCGACCGGCGCGGCGCTCGGCGACGTGTGGACCATGACGGTGGACGAGTACCGCGCAGCGACGCTTCTGGCAGCGGCTCGGCTACCGGCTCTACCGCAACCCGCTCGTGCATGTTCGGCCTCGGCCCGGTGTACGTGTTCGCCATCAAGCAGCGCTTCCCCCGATCCCGGAGCGGACCGCGCGGACGGCGCAGCGTCCTGTTGACCGACCTCGCGCTCGTCGCCGTCGTCGGCACCCTGTTCGCGACCATCGGCGTCGGCAAGACCCTGCTCGTCCATCTGCCGATCCTCGCCATCGGCGGCGCGGCCGGCATCTGGCTGTTCTACGTCCAGCACCAGTTCGAGGGCGTCTACTGGGAGCACCGCGACAAGCGCGACTACGTGGCCGTGGCGATGCAGGGCAGCTCGTTCTACGCCCTGCCGCGGATCCTGCAGTGGTTCTCCGGCAACATCGGCTTCCACCACATCCACCACCTGAGCCCGACGATCCCCAACTACCGGCTCCCGGAGTGCCACCGCGAGCAGGAGGTGTTCCAGAAGGTGGACCGGCTGACGCTGCGCCGAGCCTGCGTTCGCTGCGCCTGCGCCTCTACGACGAGGCGTCCCGTCGGCTGGTCGGCTTCGCCGCGCTGTCGGCCCGGTAGGAGCGTGTGGGCATAGGCCCCTCGGCGCACGCGGGTCGTAGGCCTTTGGGTGTGCATGAGGCGTCGAGGTCGCTGGCTGGCCTACGCCCCACGCGCGCCGAGAAGGATGCGCTGCGCGCATCCTGACGAGATGGCAGGGGCCCGCAACGTGTTCATCCGGATCGGCAACGGGCGTCTCGGCAGGCGCGCGGGTGCGAACACGCCGACCCGTGCTAGTGTGTCGGCTCGCGCCGGCCGCCGGGCCAGTAACGCCGGGCGCGAGTGACTCATAGGCGGGACCACAGGAGAGGACGTCATGAACATCCGAAATCTGGCGCTGATCGCACTCGCCGCCGCGCTTGTGGCCGGCAATGCTTGCTCGAACGAAAAGGTCGCGAAGGACCACCCCACCGCCCAGGCCCAGCCATCGACAGGCCCGGAGGCGGCGGCGCCGGCTGGCGGCGGCAACACCTTCGCCGGCACGGTCGTAGAGACCATGGAGGCGGGGCCCTACACCTACGTGCGGGTGGAGGCCAACGGCCGCGAGATCTGGGCCGCCGCCAACCACTTCGAGGTGGCGGTGGGCGAGCAGGTCGAGGTGCCGCTCGACATGCCGATGGAGAGCTTCCACAGCGACACGCTCGACCGCGACTTCCCGCTCATCTACTTTGCCGGAGCGATCGCCCGTGAAGGCGAGACGACGGCACCGGCCATGCCGGCGGGGCATCCGCCGATCTCGGGCGCCGGCGCCGCTCACGGGACGGCCCCGGTTGCGCCCGTCGAGCCGGTGGCGGGCGGCCTGACGATCGCCGACATCTGGGCCGGCAAGAGCCGCCTCGCCGGCTCGACTGTCACCGTGCGGGGCCGGGTCGTGAAGTTCAACCCCGGCATCATGGGCACCAACTGGATGCACCTGCAGGATGGCAGCGGGTCCGCCGCGAACGGCACCCACGACCTCACGGTCACCACGCCGGCAGCGGTGACGGTCGGAGACGTGGTCACGGCGACCGGCACGGTGGCGGTCGACCAGGACTTCGGCGCCGGCTACGCCTACCCGGTGATGATCCGCGAGGCCGCAGTCGTCACCCAGTCGCCGCTCTGACCTCAGCGGCGGGCGCACCCACCGGGCAGCGCCCGATTGCCCCGCGCCGTCACTCCGCGGTCGACGGCGGCGAGAATCCGACCGCCACGTAGGTCGGGTCGCCGGTCACGTTGTCGACGATCGACAGGTACGCGCCGACCCGGCCGTCGCCGCCGAGGATCTCCACCTCCACTCTGCCGTTCTCCATCTGGCTGAGCCCGCCCAGAGCGTGCGGCATGTCGTTGATCTGGGTGTTCCCGTACGGCGGCAGGTCAATGGTTCTCGTCCCGGCGACCGCGCCGTGCTCATCCCACAGCGTCACTCGAACCTGCGCCTGCTCCCCCCACACCTCGCAGACGCCGAGGTTCGACCGGTAGGCCGGGGAGCGAACGATGCCGCCGACCGACTGCACCTGCTCACCGTCGGTCCGCATGACGTGATAGGGCGCCAGCGGTGGGATACCCTGGCCGTAGGAGCCTTCCTCGAGGCCGGGGGTCGAGGTCCGCGAGCTCACGATGATGTCGGTTCCCCGGATCTCGAGCGACCCTGCCCCGTTCGTACCGAAGACCGTTGCGACCACGTCTTCCCAGGTGGTGCTCGAGTGGGCGCCGAGCTCCAGGTCGGCGGCGAGGTAGTCGGTGGTGCCGTCCGACTCGCGCGGCGTGTAGAAGGCCTCGACCGTTTGCGGAGAGTCGACGAGGTTGAGCACCGTGAGTGTTGTGGTCCAGAAGGTGCCCTGCGCGCCGGGCGCGTTCGCAACAGCCGGGACGAAGTAGCTGTCCGTGGAGTGGACGCCGCGTACCGGTGGCGACGAGCCACCGGCGCCGGCCCGCAGCAGGATGTCGTCGACGTGCCAGCCGTCCGCGGTGATCGCCGAGTCGGTCTCGAGGCGGAAGCGGATCCGCGCCGCGGCCACCCCGTCGAGCTGGGGAAGGTCGATCGTCACGACCTCCCACATGGTGTGGTCCCGACCGGTGTAGCTCGCCACCGTCTCCCAGGTGGCGCCGTCGTCGGACGACACCTCGACGTAGCCGTAGTCAATGTAGTAGGTCTCGAGGTCGTAGATATGGGCAAACTCGAGCGTGGTGCCGGTCATCCCGCTGAGGTCGAGAGCCGGCGAGGTCAGCGAGACGTCGCGGTTGTTCCCGTAGTGGTAGGCTGGACTGTCGGTCCACGAGTGGGTCGGGCTGGAGAACTCCTCGGTGGTGATAGCCCACGGCGACTGGGCAGTCCAGCCGATGTTGCCGCCCTCGACGTCGTCGAACAAAACCTGCTGGTAGGGGGCGAGCTGGAAGTCGAGCGGCGTGATCACGCCGGTGGTCGCCGAGACGTCCTCGGCGGTGAACGGCGCGTAGCCGTCGGCCACCGCGTTCACGTCATAGGTCCCGGGCGGCAGCATCAGCTGGTAGCTGCCGTCGAGCGGGTCGGTCGCGGCGGAGAACGGGCCGGCGGTCACGATCGCCGCCAGTGGCTGCCCGTCCTCGGCGCTGCGGACGTCGCCGGCGAAGTGCGGCGCTGTGGCCGGATCGAGGATCCAGAACAAGACGGCGCTGGTCGGGCCCCAGGCGCCGGACGCATCGCGCCCGGTGGCAAAGACGGTGTGGCGGCCGGTCGCGAGGCCGGTGGTGTCGATGGTGACGGTGGCCCACTCCTGGGAGGTGTCGAAGCTGCCGTCGGCGGGTGACATCGGCGTCGGGACTGCGCCGGCCTGCCACGGCGGGGCGTCGAGGTAGGCCGCAGCCTCGGTAATGTTCTGAACCGGCTCGGAGCCGTTGCTCTGGTTGAAGCGGCTGTCGTCGAGGCGCGCCCTGAACGTGACCGGTTCCCCGGGGGCGACCACGGTGATGCCGCCGAGGTCGACCTCGGTCGCGTCCGGGCCGCCAGGGGTGAGGTAGGGCGTGCGCGCGACCTTGGCCGCGTACCGGAGCGACTCGAGGTTGTCGGGCAGGATCGTCGCCTCGAAGCTGCCGCAGTCCTGGAAGAAGTCGGTCCCTAGCTCGAAGCCGTAGGCCGCCACGCCAAGGTCGCCGAACGCGAAGTCGGTGGTGTCGCCGTCGGTGGGGTAGAGGCCAATGGACTGGTCGGGCGAGTAACCATTGAACCAGGCGAGGCGGCGGCCGAGGGTTTGCAGCGCGGCGTTGTTGGCGGTCTGGCTCGAGACAAATCCCCACGGCCACATCACGAGCTCGCCGTAGGAGTGAATGTCGAAGTAGACGCCGGTGGTGTCGGCCGGCGCCGGCGCCCCCAGGTCGGGCGCTCGCTGGTCGGGGAAGATGGCACGGGCGTAGGCCTCGACCGCCTGCGTCTCGGGCTCCGAGGCCGCCGTCGCCCCGCGGTAGGTTTCATCGCAGGGGTTGGTGCTCGAGCCGCCGCAGCAGCCCCACTGGAACTCGAAATTGCGGTTGAGGTCGGCGCCCCGCGAGTCCGAGGTCGACCCGCAGTAGTTCTCGTTGGTGTTCTTGCGCCAGTACTCGCCGGTCTCGGCGTGCTTGCGTCCGTCCGGGTTGGTGTACAGCACGAGGTGGATCTCGTGCTCGTCGAGCAGCCAGGTGGCGTCGGCGTCCGTGCCGTGGCCGGCGAGCAGCTGCTCGGCAAAGCGCAGCATCAGCTCGGTGGTGGTGTACTCGCGGGCGTGGATCGCGGAGGTGACGAGCAGACGCGGCTTGCCGTGGGGCGGATCGGTTCCGGTGGGTGTCCCCGGGACCGCGCTGTTGGTGAGCTTGAGGACCATCATGTCGTAGCCGGGCAGGCCACCGGCCGTGGCCTTCTCCCAGGAATCGCCGATGTCGACCAACTGGGCGAGCTCCGGGTGGGCCGCGGCGAGGGCCTGGGCGTCGGCGAAGGTCTCCTCGACGGTGCGGTAGCACGGGTAGCCCGGGATGCCCTCGGTCTGTCCCTCCAGTCGCTTGAGTGGGGTGCACAGCCGGCTTGTCATGTGCTCGTCGATCTCGAGGGAGAGACCGGCGGCCATCAGCCGAGCGAAGCCGTCGGCGTCGACCCCGACCACCATGAAGCCCTCGTCGTAGCGCACCTCCCACGGCTCGGTCCATGCCGCCACCGCCGCCACCTGCGAGCGGTCGGAGAACCACGCCCGGACCACGGTCGGACAGTCGTCGGCGGCCGCCATCGAGTGCGTCGCGAAGGCCACCAGCGCTACAAAGACAGAGGTCGCGACTCGCATTGGCACCTCCCGGTTGAGGGTTATTCCTCACTCTACTACCACCAAGGGAGAACCCGCGGTGAGGGCCCCTCGAAGTCCTGCCCGCGGGGCGAAGCGGAGCGGCAGAACCTGCTACCTGGTGGGGAGCGCCGCCTTGACCCGCGCCGGCGTGAGCGGCATCCGCAGCACCCGCGCCCCAACCGCATCGAAGACGGCGTTGGCGATCGCCGCGCCGACCACGATGATCGCCGGCTCGCCGCCACCCTGGGGCGGGTCGTTGGGCGCATCGATGATCACCGTCTCGATCGCCGGCAGCCAGGAGAAGCGTGGAATCTCGTAGGTGTCGAAGTTGCGGTCGAGGACCTCGCCGCCCGAAAAGTGCAGCTCCTCGGCGAGGGCGTAGCCCATCCCCATGGTGAGGCAGCCCTCCATCTGGATGACGGCGCCGGCGGGGTTGATGACCAGGCCCATGTTCTGGGCGCAGACCAGCCGCGCGACGCGGACCCGCCCCGAGACGCGGTCGACCTCGACCTCGGCGGCGAGCGCGACAAAGGTGCCGGCATCAATACCGCAGGCGATGCCCTGGCCGCGTCCGCTCGGCGCCTTTGCGGGCCGCCAGGAGAAGCGGTCGGCGGCCGCCTGCAGCACGCCGCGCATCTTCGCGTCGCTCAGGTTGCGCAGCCGGAACTCGACGGGATCGAGTCCGGCCGCAGCCGCCAGGATGTCGACGTGCGACTCGCGCGCGAAGGTGTTGGTGTTGTTCCCGGGCGCCCGCCAGGCGCCGGTCGCGAAGGGGTGGGTGCCCGGCCCGCCCCGCCAGCCCGCCGGCGCGGCCACGGTCCGGTGGTGCGGCACGTCGTAGAACTGGTCCGCGCCGCGATCACCGGCGAAGTAGACCAGGTAGTCCCAGTACGCGATGCGGCCGGCGGGGGTGACGCCAGCGTCGATCGTCACCACGGCGGCCGGCCGGAAGGTGTCGTAGAAAAACTCCTCGGCCCGGGTCCAGGCCACCTGCACGGGCCGTCCGGTGAGCCGGGCCAGCCTGGCGGCCTCGATCGCCTGGCGGTTCGCCGTCTTGCCGCCGAAGCCGCCGCCCACGAATGGCGGGACCACCCGCACCGCATCCTCGGGCAGGGCGAGCGCCTGGGCCGCCTCGGCCCGGAGCGGGTACGGTGTCTGGGTCGACGCCCAGATCGTGAGCCGATCGTCCTCGAACGCCGCGACCGCGGTGTGGGTCTCGATGGCCGCGTGGGCGCGGTAGCCATCGTGGTAGGTGTGACGGGCCGCGGCGCTGGCGGCGGCGCGGCCGGCCGCGAGGTCGCCGCCCTCGGCCACGGTCTCGCCCGCCGGCGCCACCTTGACGAGGTGGTCGAAGATACTGTCCTGGTCGAGCTCGGAGCGGGGCGAGTCCCACGTCGCGCGCACCCGCGCGAGCGCCTGCTCCGCGCCATCCGGGGTCGGGTGCAGCACGGCGATCAGATCGCCCTCGCGGACCACCGTCGCCCCATCCACCCCGGCGACAGCGGAGACGTCGACCTCCCGGAGGGTGGCGCCGTGCGCGGGCGGTCGCAGCAATCGGGCATAGAGCATGCCGTCGCGCCGGAGGTCGCCTGCGTACTGAGCGCGGCCGGTGACCTTGACCTCGGCGTCGCGGCGCAGCACCGGCCGGCCCACCACCTGGAAGTCGGCGACCGGCTCGAGCGCCGCCTTCCGGCCGAGGCGACGGCCGATCGCCTGGCCTTTCGCGAGCTCTGCGTAGCTGAGGCCGCGGGCCGGGTCGGTTGTGTCGACGATTCGCCCTGCTCGCGCCGCCAAGCGCTCCCGCGGAAGCTCCAGCCGGTCGGCCGCGAGATCGATCAGCACCTCCCGGGCCTCGGCCGCGGCGGCGCGCAGCGGCGGCCCGAAGAAACGCGTGGTCATCGAGCCGAAGGTGCCCATGTCCCACGGGCAGATGTCGGTGTCGCCCATCGTCATGTCCACCGACTCGAGCGGCACCTCGAGCTCGTCGGCCAACATCTGCGCCAGCGACGTGACCACGCCCTGGCCCATCTCGATCTTGCCGGTGAAGCCGGTGACCCGCCCGTCCTCGCCGATCCGCAGGAAGGCGTTGAAGTCCGCGGGCAGCTCCCGGGCGAGTGACAGGCGTGGCGGCCCCTGCTCGAGGGCGAGCAGGTCACGGGCCGACACCGCCACCACGATCCCGCCGCCGAACAGGCGCAGGAACCGGCGGCGGCTGACCTCGGTCGGAGGCTCGAGGTCGAAGAAGGGAAGGAGCTCGTCGTGATGGCTGGTCATGGCTGCGGTCCCTCCGCCATCCGCTCGGCGGCGGCCTGGATCGCCTGCACGATGCGCGTGTGGGCGCCGCAGCGGCAGAGGTTGGCATCCATGTGGATGATGATCTGCTCGCGCGACGGGTGCGGGTTCTCGACCAGGAGGCTGTAGGCGCTGATGATCATGCCGGGCGTGCAGAAGCCGCACTGGAGCGCGTCGTGCGCCATGAAGGCCGTCTGCAGCGGGTGCAGCACCCCGTTCTCGACCAGGCCCTCGATCGTCACCACCCGCGCGCCCTCCACCTCCGCCACCGGCAGCTGGCAGGAGCGCACCGCCTTTCGGTCGACGAGCACGGTGCAGGCGCCGCACAGGCCCTCGCCGCAGCCGAACTTGCTGCCGGTCAGCCCGAGCTCGGTGCGCAGCACCCACAGCAACGCCCGGCGGTCGTCAGTGGCGATCGCGGTGTCGCGACCGTTGAGCACGAAGCGAATTGTTTTCCTCATGGGGACTCCCCGACCTGGCTTCTCTATTCTCTATCCACGCAGCGCGGACGCAAATATTCCCGGAACGTGCCGCCACCCGGGATCGGCGGCGAAGGCGGCGACCCGGCGCGCGGTCACGTGCGCGGTGCGGTTGGTCACGAACCACGGCGGCTTCGGCAGCATGCTCGGGTCCCCGTGCATCCAGCTGCGCGGGAAGGGGTAGAAGGGGCCACGAACCACCGTCTTCTGCGGCCTGTCGAAGAGGAAGCTGTTACGGACGACACCGATACCGCTCCCGATGTCCTCGAGGGTGTGCCCGGGGTAGGCGCCCCAGGTCGCCTGGGCGAGCATGAAGGCGATGGCTGCCCACACGTTGACGCCGACCGCGCCGTACTCGAGGGCGGCGATCGCACGATCCAGGGCGGGACCGGCTTCGCGCATGGTCGCTGGGTGGACAACCAGACTTGCTCCGAGCGTGCCGGCGAGATGCCGGTTGCAGAACGCCGTGGCGTTGTCGAGGAAGCTGGGGACGTCGTTGCCCGGCAGCTCGACCTCGGCAAGAACCTCGCCGAAGGCCTCGCTCGAGAAGCAGTGCTCGGCCGCAGCCTCGGCGTCGAGACCGGTTATCAGCGTGCGTGGCACCTCGCCCGTGAAGAGCTCGGCGTCGGGGTGGGCCGCGGCTACCCCCCGCTGGCGATCCGCCGCACCGGGATAGAACGCGGCCCGCGGCGGCAGCTCGCGCATCAGCCGCCGCACCTCGTCGAGGAACGCGCACCGCAGCGGCCACTCTCGGGGCAGCACCAGCACCTGGGCGGCGACGCAGTTGCAGCCACCGTTGTGCAGCTTCATGGCGGCCACGTGCTCGGCCTGATAGCGCAGGTCGGTCTCCGACCACGGACCGGGAACGACGATGACCGGGCAAACGCCACCGAGCTCGCTGGTGATCGGCTTGCCGAGCAGGGGCTCGCCGCTTCGCCGGCGGGCGGCAGCCTGCTCCCCAATACCCCAGACGATCGCGTCGTGGGTCGCGGCGCTGCCGGTGATGTGGACCTCATCGATGCCGTCGTGTCGCACCAAGTAGTCGCCGACCTCGGCGCCGCCGCCGACCACGCGTAGGAAGCCCGCTGCCACGAATGGCTCGAACACCTCCTCGAGAATGCCCGCCAGGTAGGCGTTGACCGGGCTCATCTTGAGCAGCACCACCTGGCCGCGCGCGATCAGCCGGTAGAGCGCATCGAGCGGCGGGATGCTGTTGACGTTGCCCGCCCCGAGCACGAGCGCCACCCGACCGCGCGGGTCGCGGCTCCCGGTAGATACCGGGCGACGTGCTCGGCGAGCTCGGCGGCGGCAACGCCCGGCTGCATCCAGACCTCCGCCGTGATGCCGCTCAGCAGCAGCCGGTCAAAGACCGAGCGCGGGAAGACCGGCACGACGACGCGTCCGTCGTCACGGGTCGTGACCCCCTTGAACTCGGGCAGCCGCCCGGCGGCGAGCGCGGACAGCGTATCGACGTAGCCGCTGGCGGCGGCCGCCACGGCGTAAGGGCCGCCCATCCACTCCTCGCCGACCCACGGCGAGCGCGGGTCGATCCGCTTGGCCGCCACCGACGCATCCACCCAGCGCTTGCCGCACCTGCCGAGGTTGCGGCGGGTCGCCAGGAGCATCGCCACCTTGCGGTCGACCCCGAGCCTCGCCCACTCGTCGGCGTGGGATCGGAGCTCGCCGATCGCACGGTCGAGGCTGGTGCGATCCACCGCGCTGCCGGTGTCTGAGCCGACCGTGGAGTTTCCCATCGTGCCCTCCTTCGCGGACTGCGACCCGGTGCGGCGCGAGTCAACCAGCGGGAACCTCCGCCTTCGCTGGCAGCTGGGACATGATGTACTCCGACAGCGCGGTGATGGTCAGGCTCGGGTTGACGCCGAGGTTCACCGGCACCACCGAGCCGTCGGCCACGTACAGGTTCCGGTGGCCAAAGACCTCGCCGTTGAAGCCCACCACTCCGCGGTCGGGCGACGCCGCCATGCTGCAGCCGCCGAGGATGTGCGCCGTGGTGGGCGCATCGAGCAGCACCTCGGACCACATGCTCTTCGGATAGCCCTTCATCTTGCGGGCCATGCGCCGGGTGACCTCGTTGCCGACCGGAATGTACGACCGCACCCGCTGCTGCCCTTCCGGGACCTCGGAGCTCACGCCCCATCCACCCAGCCGCCACCAGCGGCGCCGATACCTCAGATGGAGGTGGTTCTCGTCGGTCTGCATCACCAGCACGCCCGAGTTTCGCGCCGCCTGGCCGGGGATCCAGATTGCGCGCAGGAACTGCAGGGGATGGCGGAGGACGTTGCCGAGAAAGCGCAGCTGGCGGGGGATCCGGCCGCCGCCGTCGGTGGCCACGGTCACCAGCCCGAACAGCACGTCGGAGCCCTTGTTGTAGCGCACAATCTCGATGTGCGTGCCGGGTGCCGGGTAGATTCCGGAGGTGATGGCGATTCCCTCGTTCCAGTCGACGCTGCGGTCGCTCGAGTCGACGCTGAGGATCGCCTCGGAGTTGGTGCGCACGCGGGAACCGAGCCGGTCGGAGAGACTCAGCAGCCAGCCCCGCTGCCGGCACTTCATCAGCAGCGGCACCGAGCCCATGACGCCGCCGCTGAACACCACGCCGCCGGCCGTAAGCCGGCCCTTGGGGTGGCGCAACCCGATCGAGCGACGGGTCATGACCTCGTAGCCGCCCCCGCTCAGCGGCCGCACGCCTGTGGCCTCGGTCTCGGGCACGATCCGCACGCCGAGACCCTCGGCGAGGTGGAGGTAGTTCTTGTCGAGGGTGTTCTTGGCGCCGACCGGGCAACCGATCATGCAGGCGCCACAGAAGGTGCAGCCAGCGCGCTCGGGCCCGTCACCGCCGAAGTAGGGATCCGGCACCTCTGATGTCCGGCTCGCCAAAGAAGACGCCGACGTCGTTCCGGTGGAAGGTGTCCTCGCCGCGAAGCTCGACGCCGACCTCCCGCAGCACCTCGTCCGCCCGGCCGAGCTTCGGGCACGGGCTGGCGCCGAGCATCCTGCGAGCCTCGGCGTAGTGGGGCGCGAGCTTCGCCTTCCAGTCGCCCGGGCCCCACTCGGGCTTGCGGAAGACGTCGTCCGGCGGCACCAGCAGCTGGTTGGCGTAGACCAGGCTGCCGCCGCCGACGCCGCCGCCGTGCAACACCAGGACGTGCTTGAACAGCGTCAGCATCTGGATGCCGTAGAGGCCGAGCCGCGGCATCCACAGGTACTTCCGGAGGTTCCAGTTGGTCCTCGGGAAATCGTCGCTGCGATAGCGCCGGCCCTTTTCGAGGACCACCACCCGGTAGCCCTTCTGGGCCAAACGCAGGGCGGAGACCGAACCGCCGAAGCCGGAGCCGATCACGACGTAGTCGAAGTCCAGGGTGGTGACGTCAGTCATCGCAGCCTCCTCTGACGCCGAGGCGCAGGCGCGGTTCCATGTTGATGAGGACCTCTGCCTGTACGATAGCACCGCCGCCAACATTCCCTCCCTGGATCTGTCAGAATCTGCGCATGCAGACAGGAACGCGACGTCGCTCGGACGGCTCCACGACGGGGCCCGGCATGGACCGCGACAAGGCGATCGAGTCAATCGCAGGCTATCGCGGCTACTGGGACGTCGTCATCATCGGCGGCGGCGCCACCGGCCTCGGCACGGCGGTCGACGCGGCCGCCCGCGGCTACCGCACGCTGCTTCTCGAGCAGAGCGACTTCGCCAAGGGCACCTCCAGCCGCAGCACCAAGCTCGTGCACGGCGGGGTGCGCTACCTCCGCCAGGGCAACGTCTCGCTGGTGCTCGAGGCGCTCCACGAGCGCGGGTTGCTGGCCCACAACGCCAGCCACCTGGTGCGCAACCAGTCGTTCATCGTACCGATCTACGACTGGTGGGAGGGGCCGTTCTACGGCATCGGCCTCAAGGTCTACGACAAGCTCGCGGGCAAGCTCGGCATCGCGCCCTCGGAGAGCCTGTCGCGGGCGGAGACCCTGGCGCGCATCCCCAACCTCGAACCCAACGGCCTGCGCGGCGGGGTGATCTACTACGACGGGCAGTTCGACGACTCGCGGCTGGCCATCAACCTGGCGCAGACCGCGGCCGCGCACGGCGCGACGGTGGTCAACTACATGCGGGTGACTGGGCTGCTCAAGACGGGCGGTACCGTGGCTGGGGTCGCCGCCGAGGACCGCGAGTCCGGCACGGAGCACGAGATTCGCGCCCGGGTCGTGGTCAATGCCACCGGCGTGTTCACCGACCAGATCCTGCGGATGGACGACCCCGGCGCTCCGCCCATGCTCACGCTCAGCCAGGGGACCCACCTCGTGCTGGGGCCGGAGTTCCTGCCCGGAGACACGGCGATCATGGTGCCCCAGACCACCGACGGCCGTGTGCTGTTCGCGGTGCCGTGGCACGGCAGGGTGGTGGTCGGCACGACCGACACGCCGGTGGCCGAGCCGAGCATGGAGCCGCGGGCGTTGCCCGAGGAGGTCGACTTCATCCTCGACAATGCCGCCGCCTACATGGCCAAGGACCCGACCCGCGCCGACGTGCTGAGCGTTTTCGCCGGCCTGCGACCGCTGGTCACGGCGGACGACGAGGACGCGACCGCCAAGCTGTCCCGCGACCACTCGGTGCACGTCTCCCACTCCGGCCTCGTCACGATCACCGGCGGCAAGTGGACGACCTACCGCCGGATGGCCAAGGACGTGGTCGACCAGGCGGCCATGGTGGCCGGCCTGGTAGAGCGCCCCTGCACCACCGAGAGCCTGCGCATCCATGGCTGGCTGAAGAACGTGGATGCCGCGGATCCGCTGTACGTGTACGGCACCGAGGCGCCGGCGGTGCGCGCCCTCGCCGAGGAACGGCGCTCGCTCGGACAGCTCCTCCACGAACGGCTGCCGGTGACCGCCGCCCAGGTGGTGTGGGCCGTGCGCCGCGAGATGGCGCGCACCGTGGAGGACGTGCTCGCCCGCCGGACCCGCGCGCTGCTGCTCGACGCCCGGGCGAGCATCGAGGCCGTGCCGGCCGTGGCCCGGATCATGGACCGCGAGCTCCACCGCGGCCGCACCTGGCAGAAGGCGCAGGTCGAGGCGTACACCGCGATCGCCCAGGGCTACGTCCTCGACAGCAAGGGCTGAGCGAAGCCGAGCGCGAGTCCCCCGTCCCAGCTCGGAGCTCATTTCTGGCGCCCTGCCCCCGCCCATCTCCGTACCCGTACCCGTTCCCGTTCCCGTTCCCGGCCGAGCTGCATGTCCGTCGGGAAATCGGCGCTGAGCCTCGGTCGAGCCCAATCATATGCGGAGATCGGTGCATGGCACTGGAGAGGCAACCGAGGGCGCTCGCTGCCGTACCTTTCAGTGACCGAGCGTCGTGATTACGCCCGCCGCAACGACCGTGGGAAGCCCCCAGCCTGCAGGTGACGGCTGTTCGTGGCGGCGGAGAAAGGGACGGAGAGTATCGTGAGAATCCGCTTCATCCTGTTGCTCGTGCTTGCCGCATCGATCGCCAGCCGCTGGCGCCGACGGCGGCAGCCCGGAGGTCCAGGTCAGCCGCCTCGGCGAGACCCTCTATGAGCTCACCACCGACCAGGGGTCGTACACCACGAACTCTCTGGTCTCGGTCGGCGACGACGGCCTGCTCATCGTGGACACCCAGTCGCGCAAGGACTCCGCGGCCTTTCGGAAGGCGATCGCGTCCTTCGGCAAGGGGGACCCGAAGATCATCATCAACACCCACCGCCACGGCGAGCACGTGGGCGGCAACGAGCTCTTCGGCGAGGGGCCGATCGTCATTGCCCACGCGCTCGTCCGCGGCAAGCTGCGCAGCGGCAGCTACCTCTTCGACGAGTTCCCGGAATCCGCGCTGCCCGACATCAGCTTCACGGACTCGCTCAGCGTGTACTTCAACGGCGAGGAGATCCGGCTCATCGCCATGCCCGGCAGCCACGACGACAACGAGATCATCGTCCATTTCACAAAGTCAAAGGTCGTCCACCTGAGCTCGATCGCCAACGGCTTCAACTTCCCGTCGGTCGACGCGGACGGCGACGTGCTGCGCTTCGAGGAGCTCGTCGGCAGGGCGATCGAGCTGCTGCCCGCCGACGTGGCGATCGTGTCGGGCCACAACCGCAACGGCACGATCGAGGACCTGCGGGCCTACCGCGAGATGCTTGCCGCCACCACCGGCATCGTGCGCGCCGGCCTGGCCGCCGGCAAGGACGCCGACACCATGAAGGCGGAGAAGGTGCTCGAGGCGTGGTCCTCCTACGCCGGCAGCTACGTCAGCACCGACGAGTGGATCGACAGCCTGATTGCCGGCCTCCAGGGCCAGGAGCCGAGGCGGCGGAAGATCTTCGACCCCCTCTACGAGGCCTACTCCAAAGGCGGCGCGGACGCGGCCATTGCCCTCTACCGGACTCTGCGGCGGGAGAAGCCGGACGAGTTCGGTTTCGAGGACACCGATCTGCTGGCGATCGGCGACAAGCTGCTCGCCCGCGAGCTGTTCGAGCCGGCCCTCCGCTTTCTCGAGGCCAGCCTCGCCGAGTACCCGGACTCAGCGTACGCCTACTATGCCAACTACGAGCTCGCAGTCGCCCACGACCGGCTCGGCCACCACGAGGAGGCGATCCGCTACTGCCGGACGGCCGCCGAGCAGAACCCGGACAGCGCCCGGATCGGCGCCTTTCTCGAGGAGCTTACGGGCCGGCCGTCACCCACGAGCTGAGCGATCGCGAACCCCTCACCCCGGGGAGAAACTGGGAGAAGACCGCTCAGACTTCGCTGCCGAAGCGGCTGTGGTGCCGCGCGTACAACACGTAGACCACCATCCCGAGCACCAGCCACACCCCGAAGCGGATCCAGGTCGCCGTCGGCAGGTTGGCCATCAGGTAGATGCAGACTGCAATCCCGGCCAGCGGGACGAATGGGACCAGCGGCGTCCGGAACGGCCGCTTCCGCTCCGGCTCGCGCACCCGCAGCACGATGACCCCGATGCACACCAGCACGAACGCGAACAGCGTGCCGATGTTGGTGAGCTCGACGAACACGTCGAGGTTGGCGAAGGCGGACAGCGCGCCGACCACCACGCCGAACCAGATGGTGGTGACGTGCGGCGTGCGGTAGCGCGGGTGGACCTTGGCGAACGAGGGCGGCAGCAGGCCGTCGCGCGCCATCGAGAAGAAGATCCGGGTCTGGCCGTACTGGAAGACCAGCAGCACGGCGGTGGTGGCAATCACCGCGCCGACCGCCACCAGCCCCGCCGCCCAGCCCATGCCGAGCACCGAGAACGCGCGCGCCAGGGGCTCCGCTGAACCCGCAATGTCGGACAGCGGGACCATGCCGGTCAGCACGAGCGCGGTCGCCACATACAGCACCGTGCACAGCGCCAGCGAACCAATCATGCCGATCGGCATGTCGCGCTGCGGGTTGCGGCACTCCTCGGCGGCCGTCGACACCGCGTCGAATCCGATGTAGGCGAAGAAGATGATCGCCGCGCCGGCGCCGATGCCCGCCCAACCGTTGGGCGCGAAAGGATGCCAGTTCTCGGGCCGGACAAACAACGCCCCGGCAACGATGAAGAAGAGCAGGATCGCGACCTTGACCACGACCATGACCGAGTTGATGCGGGCCGACTCCTTGACGCCGAGCACCAGCAGCCAGGTCAACAGCGCCACGATCGCGACTGCCGGCAGGTTGAAGATCACCGGCACGCCGAAGACTCGCGGCGCGGCGGCCATGATCTCCGGCGAGCGTAGCGCGGCTGCGAGGTCGGTGCGCAGCCACCCGGGCACGTCGAGCCCGAGCCCGCGCAACAGCTCGCAGAAGTAGCCCGACCACGACACGGCGACCGCCACGTTGCCCATCGCGTACTCGATGATCAGGTCCCAGCCGATGATCCACGCCACCAGCTCGCCGAGGGTCGCCGCCGAGTAGGTGTAGGCGCTGCCCGAGATCGGCACCATGGCCGCGAACTCCGCGTAGCACAGCGCGCACAGGCCGCAGCCGAACGCGGTGATCATCATCGATACCACCAACGCCGGCCCCGCTCCCTGGTGGTGGGCGCCGCCCGCCGCCGCGGTTCCGATCGAGGCGAAGATTCCGGCGCCGATCACCGCACCGACCCCGAGCGCGATCAGCTCGAAGGGGCCGAGCACCCGGCGCAGCTGCCGCTCGCCGTCGGCGCCGGCCTCGGCGAGCATCAGGTCGAGCGACTTGCGGCGCAGCAGATTCCGGAACGACATGCTCGCCGAGGATACCAGACGACCGGGCGATCTCGACCACGTCGAATCGTATCGCGCGATCGGCAAGCCTGGTCTATCCTGACCGCAGGGCATGGGGAAGGAGCTCGGCGCATGAGGCAGGTCTTCGAAGCCACCACCATCAACGGCCTGCGGCTCGCCAACCGGCTCGTCCGGTCGGCCACCTGGGAGGGTCTCGGCGACGCCGACGGGCGCGTCAACGAGGGCGTGATTGAGATCTACCGCCGGCTCGCCGAGGGCGGCGTCGGGCTGATCATCACGGGCTACCTCGCGGTGCGGTCGGACGGCCGCCAGCACACGACCCAGCTCAGCGTTGACCGCGACGAGCTTGTCCCGGGCCTCGCCGAGCTCGCGGCCGTGGTCCACAAACACGGCGGCACGGTGGTCGGCCAGATCGTCCACTGCGGCGGCCAGGCTGTCCGCACAGCCAGCGGCGGCCAGGACCCCGTGGCCCCGAGCGCGGTGGCCAGCCCCGGCTACCCCGAGCTCCCGCGCGAGCTGTCGCTCGCCGGCATCCGCGAGCTCGTGGCCTGCTTCGCGGCGGCGGCCGGCCGCCTCCGCAACGCCGGCTTCGACGGGGTCCAGCTCCATGGCGCTCACGGCTATCTGCTGGCGCAGTTCCTGTCACCGTCGCGCAACCAGCGCACCGACGACTACGGCGGCAGTCTCGACAACCGCTCTCGCTTCACCCTCGAGGTGCTGGCGGCGGTGCGCGCCGAGGTGGGCGCCGACTGGCCGGTGATGATCAAGCTCAACGCCCACGACTTCCTCGAAGGGTCGACCACCGAGCGCGACTCCTCCCACCTCGCCGCCGCCCTCGCCGAGGGCAGCATCGACGCCATCGAGGTCTCCGGCGGCACCGGTGGCTCGGGAAAGCTCGGCGCGGCTCGCCGCCACATCGAGACCGCCGAGGACGAGGCCTACTTCCTTCCCCAGGCCCGCGCGATCCGGGCGGCGGCCCCGGGCGTACCCCTGATGCTGGTCGGCGGCATGCGCTCGCTCGAGACGATCGAGGCCGTGCTCGCCTCGGGCGTCGCCGACTACATCGCCCTGGCGCGACCGCTGATCCGCGAGCCGGACCTGCCGGCGCGCTGGGCCTCCGGCGACCGCCGCCGCGCCGCCTGCGTGTCGTGCAGCGGGTGCTTTGCTCCGGCCGCCCGAGGCGAGGGCATTCGCTGCGTCAACATCTAGGAGCTTCGGGGCATAGGCCCCTCGGATGCGTTCCTGACGTGGTCATTGTTGTTGGCCTCTGCCCACGACGCTCCTCGGGATGCGCTGCGCGCATCCTAGATCGATGGGTTAGTGGCAATGACCGTCTGACAACGCTTCGGTGGACCACGCCCGCAGACAGGCCAATGCGGTACGAACTCCTGGAGCTCAGGCCACCGGAGGCGGCGGCTCTTCAAAGCACCTCGAGCCCAGATGAAAAGGCGGCCGCGGGAATCCGGGTCCCTGCGGCCGCCGCTGCGTGCTGTGATGCCGGGTCGTTGCCCGGCGACCCGACTCAGCGCGGGTCGAGCGCGAAGTCCTGCACCGTGGTCTCGTCGGCCACGATCACGACCTCGGCCATGGCCGGATCAAAGCCCCAGGCAAAGACGCGCACCGTCCAGGTGCCGGCCGGAATCTGGTCGAAGTGATAGAAGCCGTCCTCATCCGTGACGGCGACGTTCCAGCCGCCCCCCATCCCCTTCTCCACCGACTCGCCCGGCGCCGGACCGTCGAACCCGAATCGGCAGGCGACGACGATCGCCCCCTCGATAGCGGCACCAGTGCCGGCATCGCTCACGGTTCCCTGCAGGCTGCCGAAGGTCAGCGGCGCGAGCGCGAAGTCGACCTGTGACAACGCGCCCTCGACGACGGTTACCGGGCCCGACTCTGAAGGAAGGTAGCCGAAGCTCATGGCCCGCGCGTTGTAGTCGCCCACCGGCACGTTCTCGATCAGGTAGCTGCCGTCGGCCCCGGTGACCGCGTGCAGCCACATGCCCCCGCCGCCGTCCGCCCCCCTCGTGCCCTTGAGCTCAGGAACCTGAGCCGGGCGCAGCATCACGTGCGCTCCCTGAATCGGAAGCTGGCTCACCGCATCGATGACCGTGCCGCCGACCGATCCGAACGACATTGGCTCGAGCGCGAAGTCCTGGACGGTGGTTCCGCCATCGGTGATGGTCACGTCGGCGCTGGCCATGACGTAGCCGGGCTTGCCGCAGGCGACGCGGTAGTCGCCGGCCGGCAGATCGCCGAACACGTAGGCGCCGGCTGCATCAGTGAACGCGTATCGTGGCGGGTGGTGCCCGCCGCCGCCCGGCGGATGACCTCCTCCGTGGCCCTCTCCTCCGCCCGGACCGCCCATCGCACCACGCGCCACCACGAGCGCATGGTCTATTGGGATTCCGGTGCCGGCATCGGTGACCGTGCCCTGCAGGATCCCGGTCTGGGCCATCGCGTTGCCCGCGAGCAGGCCGAGTGCGAGAGCCGCCGCCATGACGATGAACATCCGTCCCTTCATCACGCGTTGCGTCTGCCGAGTGAACATTGAACCCCTCCCTCGTGCGGTCGGCCGGACAGGCCCCGCACGCTTCTTATACCACTCCAGCGGACAGCCTTCGCCAACCGGTCGAGGACCGGGTGACGACGAGCACACCTGGCGGGTCTGGGGAACGGCGGCAAAACGCGAACCGGTCGCAGATCGAAGGGCGAGGAGCCCGCGCTTGGTGCCGCCATGCACCATACTGTCCGCGCCCGCCGTGCGCCAGGTGCGCGCGAATGCGGACCTTCGAGGAGGGATTGCTGTGGCCACACACTTCTGGTGCATCGTCGCGGCCTGGGCCGTGGTCTATCTCACCAAGCTGCCGATCGCAGCCGCCATGAACCGGGCAGGGGGCTATGACAACCGTCACCCGCGGGCCCAACAGGCGAAGCTGACCGGCTGGGGGGCGCGGGCGCTGGCAGCCCATCTGAACGGATTCGAGACCTTCGCCCCGTTTGCCGCTGCGGTGCTCGTGGCCCACGTCGCCGGCGCGCCGGCCGGCCTCGTAACTGGGCTCGCGCTGCTGTTCGTGGTGTCGCGAGTGGCGTACGTGGCCTGCTACATCGCGGACCTGTCCTCGCTGCGCTCCGCGGTGTGGGGCGTCGGATTCCTCGCGACCTTGGGCCTGTTCCTCGCGCCCCTGGTCTGAACGGGCAGGCTGGAAGCCCGCGCGACAAGCAGGCTGGAAGCCTGCGCTACAACTACTCGGCGGCGGGCGGAGGCACCGGCTCCGGGACCTCGTTGACGATCGGCGGCACGGTCATGAAAAACGCGAACATCGCCTTGAGGTCCTCGACGGTGACCATTGGATAGTGCGGCATCGGGGGCAGGATGTCGCGGCCCATGCCGAGGTGCTTGCCGGTGCGCAGAGCTGCAACGAACATCTCCTCGTCCCAGGCTCCGAGACCAGTCTCCTTGTCGGAGGTCAGGTTGGCCGCGTAGCTGATGCCCCACGGCCCGGCCCACGCAGTCATGCCCCCGGTGACGGCATTCCAGGGCCCGGGCGGCAGCGCGGGCGGCGGAGGCAGCTCGACGTCACTCGGGTGCCCCGAGTACATCCGCTCCAGATCAGGCTCGGGGCCCTTGGGACCCATTCTCAGCGGCGTGTGGCAGTGGGCACACCCGACGGTCTCGACCAGGTACTTGCCACGTTCTGCGGCCGTGAGCTCCTCGCCGGCTGCAGCGGTCATCGCTCCAGCCACCACCAGAGCGAACGCGACAAACCACGAACCAGATCCACGACTCATGACGAAACTCCTGATCAGCGACCCTCATTGTCAGGTCGGCTGTTGATTCCGCACTTCGAGAACTTCGGCTCGGCTGCGGTCATTCCGCCCGCAACAGCAGGACGCTCGCCGCATCGGTCTCCACCCCGCCCGTTCATCGCGCAGCTCGAGGCCGCCTGCCGAGCCGCCAGACCCGCCGCCGCCCGCGAACATCGCTGACCTGATCTCCAACAAATTTCTGATACGAATTCTCAGGAATGAACCTCGCCGGGCGCTGTTCTACGGTGTATGCCAGGTATCAACATCGGTCGGCCGCTCCTCGGCGCCGGCGCGGCAGCGAAGAATGACTGGGCATCGGCGAGCGCGCGCACCGGCCTCGACTTCACTGCACAGGCGGAGTTCAGGCGCGGGGTCAACCTCACGATCGGGCTCGAAGCGCTCGCGTCGGCCGACGCAGGGCTGTCCCGCTTCATCTCCGGCACTGTCCGCGGCAACGCCTTTGCCGCGGCCGAGGCGAGCCTCCAGATCGGGCTTCCCCTGAACCTGTTCAAGCGCTTCGGCCTCGCCGTCGGCGCGGAGGCGAAAGCCCAGGCGGCCGCCGGCATCGAGGCCGGCCTCGCTCTCTCGATCGGCGACTTCGTCGAGCTCGTGCGCCGTGACCCGGACGCGGTCGGCGTTCCGCTCGAGCTGATCCTCCTGATGCTCGAGGAGGTCGATGCCGGCGGCAAGGTCGAGATCCACGTTGCGGCGGCGGCGATGGCCTACGCGTCGCTGCAGATCGCGGGATCGGTCATCGACACCCCGGGGAAGCCGGCCGGCTTCGAGTACACGATCGACGCCGGCCTCGGCCTCGCGGCTGGAATGGGCTTCAGCGGCGGGCTGCTGCTCGGCTTCAAGGACTTCCGACACTTCTACGGACGGGCCGTCGACCTCGCCGTGGGAACCACGGTCGCTCAGGTGGCATCGTCGCTGCCAGCCGCCGACGCCGCGACGCAGGCGCTCGCGAGCGCTTTCGCCCCGGTCGCCAAGATCGCTCTCAGGAGCGCATACGAGATCGGCAGCTTCATCGAGGTCAACGCGCCGGACGGCTCGGCCCAGGCCTCGCTCTCGCTCGCCAACCACTGCGTGGGCGTCGTCCTCGAGGAGTCGCAGCGTTACCTGCTGGACCGTTTCGTCGAGTCCGGCCTGCGGGCCATTCTCGACGCGCTGAGGGCGCAATCCACAGGCATGAGTACACGCGCGTGGAACACGCTGCGGCCGCAGCGTCTTGCGCTGGCGCAGGCCCTCTACTCGGTCCCGCCGGAGCCCTTCCAGTCCACACCCGAGAACGCGGCGTTCTGGCGGCGGATTCAGCAGCGGGTCGCGACCCTCGTCGATGCCCTCCCGGCGAACTCGCCGGCGCGGGACCAGATCATGCAGGGGCTCGCGTGTGTCTCGGCGGCCGCCGAGCTGCTGACAGAGATGTTCCGCAGCCGGATCAACCAGGCGCAGGCCTACGTGGTGGCGGTCGGGGTAGGCCGGATCGCGACCAGGCCGGCCTTCGGAGGGCCACTGCCAAGCCAGCCCCCCGTCCGAGTCAGGAGCTTCATCAACGCGGCGCTCGGCCTCGCCGCGTCGGCCGACCTCGACACCGCAGCCCTCGCACGCTTCCTCGGTCAGCCGGCGACGCTCGACGCGCTGCGTAGCTCGTGCCCGGATGTCAACGAGTTTGCCAGGATCTTCCGTGGACCGGTCGCGGCTCTCGAGGTCGAGGTGCTCTCGGCGCTGCTCGCGAACCGTGAGGCCTTCCTCCCCAACGCAGCCGGCGACATCGACCCGAAGGAGACGCTCGCCGTCCTCCTCGAAGCCCTCGACGCCTTCATCGCCAGCCGGCTCAACGTCGAGCTCAGGCAGGCCTTCTACCAGACCAACCCCGACCCTGCCACCCGGCTCTACTTCGACGAGGTCCTGCTCGGCGCCATCAACTTCACGAAGGACGTCGCGTTTCAGACGATCCTTAACTGGGAGACGCGGCAGCCCGACCGGGACAGCTTCACCGAGGCGCTGGCGAGCGTCCTCACGATGATGCTCGGCCGCAGCCTGGTCATCGTCGGCGACCTCTTCTTCAACGCGCTGCTCGAGAATGTCCAGGACGCCGCCGAGCACGCCTCGTCGCGGCTGTCCGGCAGCCGGGACCCGTTCCGGGCGATCGGAATCGCGACCAGCCCGGAGCTGCGCGCGCTCTTCGCCGACACCCTGCGGATCGGCGGCGAGGTCTTCGGCCCGCTGCCCAGCGACACGCGATCGCGCGTCCGCCAGATCCTGTACGAGATCATGGAGCCACTGCCGCCAACCGGACAGCAGGACTTCGTCGACGAGCTCGCTGACCAGTTCTTCATTCCCAACCGCGAGCACCTCGCCGAGCTCAGCGAGGAGCTCCTGGAGATCTCACGCGACCGTTTCGGACTGTTCGTCGAGAAGGTCCTGCAGAGCGCCGGCCAGTTGCTCCTTGACGCCATCGTCGAGTTCATCGACCAGGCGATCCAGACCATCAAGGACTGGGAGCGGCGGCTCGGCGCGGCGATCGCCGACCTCGCGCGGCTCATCCAGGAGCTCGAGCGGGAGATTGCCCGTCTCGTCGAGCAGGTCGAGGCAGCGTTCAGCGAGGCGGCTGCTGCGATCGATCAGCTGCTCGACACACTGCGCAGCAACAGCGCGCGCGCCGCGCTCAAGGCGAAGATCGTCTCCGTGCTTTACTCCCGCGCCAAGTCCGTGCTGCGGGACAACGAGCTCTACAAGGCGCTGCCGCGCGAGCTCCGCAGCGCCGTCAGATCGCTGCTCAAGGACAGCATCCGCGGCCTGGTCGACAACCCGCTCGTCGATCCCGTCCTCGATGCTGTGACCGCCGTCGGCAGCGAGCTCGAGACGCTGGTCGACGACGTCCGCGACCTCGACCCGTCGCGCCCGCTCTCCGAGCAGCTCCTCGATCTGGTAATCGATCGGATCGAGGACGGCATCCGGGACCACTTCGGCTCGAGCGACCCTCGGATCGACATCGGCTTCACCTTCAGCTATGAGCTCTTTGGCCACCACAGCGTGCGCTTCGAGCTCGGGCGGGTGCGGATCCCGATGTCGAGCTTCCTGGGCGCGCTTCGCGACGCGATCGACGACATCGGGGCTTTTGACAGCGCCCTGACCGACGCGGCCGAGCGGGTCGCCGCGGCCTTCGAGAAGTTGCTCGAGCTCCAGGACATGGAGTCGGAGCGCGCCGCCGCCCGCGCCTCGCGGGAGCGGCTCACCCGGATCGAGCGCGAGCACACCAGCAACCCGAAGGAGATTGCCATCCTCTCGCCGGCGCCGAGCTCGGTCCACAGTGGGAGCGTCCCGGTGGAGATCCACCTCGGCGGGGTGCCGCTGTCGTACCTCGGCCTGGACCGGGACGAGCAGCAGCGGGTCTTCATCTTCCTCAACGGCGAGCTCATCCCGAGCAAGTCGCTGGTGGTCGGTCGAGCCGCCGGCGCCGCCGACAGGGAGCTTCATCGGCTCGACTTCACGCTCACCGGGCTGGCTGGCTTTGACGCAGCGGCCCAGAAGTTCGAGGGCAGCGACGCGACCATCCGCATCCGCGGCGGCGTTCCAGCCGGCGATGTCGAGGCAGTCGCGTTGAACCGAACCGGTGCGGTCCACGTCGGACGCCACACCGTCTCGAAGGGGCGCGGTGGGCGCTCGATGACGTCGTCGGTGGTGGCCAATTTCCCGCCCGGACACACGCTCGCCGGCTCGCAGATCGCCGGCCTCCGGTCCGCCCTGCCGGCCGGGACCGAGATCTCGTTCGACCTGGGCCTCTCAGAGCTCGTGCAGGGCGCGAATACGCTCACGGTGGTCGTGATCGACCGTGGCGGCCGCCAGTACCAGCAGGTGGTGAGCTTCGGCGTCGCGGCGCCGCCTCGCCTGCGGGCGGATGACCTCCGTCCGAGGCTGCCTAGTGGGGTCGGGCGAGCCTCCGGCCGCGGGCGAGGTCGTCCGGTCAAACCGCCGGTCGGGATCTCGGCTGCCGCAGCCGACGTTCGCGCCCGCCTTCGAAAGGCCTCCTCGTACCTCGACAGCCAAGCCAGGCTGAATCTGACCGACTTCACGAGGGGCAAATGAACACTCCTCTGCAGCTGGCTGCCTTCACGCTTGCCGACTTCCTATCGGAAGACCCGGGCGTTGCGCCGTTCCGCGCCGTCGCCTTCGTGCTCGGCAAGCGCGGTCACCGCAACGCCGGCCTCGATCCCAGGACCGCTGCGCGGATGCACGCCCGCAGCCTGAAGTGGGCCAGGCGCACGAACGACAAGCTCCGGATCCAGAGGCGCCTCGACTACGATCCGCTCGAGGTGGTCGAGATCAACAGCTTCGACGAGCTCATCGCCAAGCGCCCCCGCTCCGGAACCTGGCAGAGCATCTTCCTCGTGACCCACGCCGGTGGCGAGCTTCCTCAGGGCATGGCGGGCTCGATCTTCTTCGGTGACCGCGAGCTCTTCATCACCGGTTCCGGGATCAACGACCTTCTCGACGAGATCAACCGGAAGAAGGCGAGGGTCGAGGAGTTTCGTCGAGGGTTCGACCAAAGCTCCCGACTGCAGATCTTCGCCTGCGGCGTGGGGTCGACGGGTCCGGAGGTCGCCATCTACACGAGAGAGCTCTTCGGAGTCGAAGGGGCAGCCCACTTTCCGCGAGTCGACGTCGATCTCCTCGCGAACGGAACGCTCGTCACGCCGGACGAGGACGATCCACGGCTGCTGCGTGAGCTTGCCGTCGCCGACATGAGCACCATCCCTCCCAAGGAGGAGGCCCTCCCAGAGGACGCCGAGGTGCGGCCCCCCTGACCCTCGCCCCCGTCTCGCACCGCCACGATCCACGCACCATCGGGTGCCACGGGCAGCGGGGAACCTGGCGGCAGCAGGGAGGCCGCAGCACCGGCAGCCTCCCGCTTCAGGCGCGCGGGCGTCCCCTCGCAGCCCCACGGCTCCTGGCGTATGCTGGCTGCCAGCTCCCTGCAATGGAGGTCTTGATGTCACGCTGCAGGCTTCTCACGCTGGCCTCGCTCCTCTTGGTGTCCGCGGCCGCCACCCCGTCGCCGGCCGATCAGGTCAACCTCCTCTCGATCCAGGAAGGCACCTTCCCGGTCGTCGAGCCGGAGAGCTACGGTGGCTGGCCGGTCGTGGCCCTGCTCGACGACAGCCCGGAGACCGGCTGGGCCTGCCCGGAGGGCAAGATCGCCGACAACGTGTTCGTGTTCGAGATGGCGGCGGAGGCGACCATCGAGCGCTTCGAGTTCGACGCGAAGGGCGTGGACGAGGAGGGCGCCGGGGCGAAGGAGGTCGTGGTCGAGGTCTCGACCACCTCCAAGAGCGACGGCTTCACGCCGGTCCTCCAGGCGACGCTGGCGGCCGGGCGCGACCGCCAGGCCTTCGACGCGGCGAAGCCGGTGCCGGCGCGCTGGGTGCGGCTGACCATCCGCACGAACCACGGCAACGAGGGCTGGACCGAGCTGTTCGGCTTCCGGGGCTACGGGGAACGGCCGGCCACCGGCGCCCTCGCCGAGGGCATCTCCGGCACCTACGCGACCGACTACAACGACTTCCACGTCCGCCAGCAGGGCACCGCGCTGGTCGGCTGCTACGAGTACGACTTCGGCGTGCTGGACGGCGCCATCGAGGGCCGGGTCATGAAGATCACCTGGCGGGAGCGGGAGGATGGCAGCGAGCGCGGGCCGGCCGTGATGGTCTTCTCGCCGGACGGCAAGTCCTTCCGCGGCTTCTGGTGGCACGCCGGCAACGAGGCCCGCCTCCCCAACGGCGAGTGGAACGGCACCAAGACGTCGGCCGCCATCGGCACCTGCCCGCACTGGGCGGGCTCGGTGAGCGGAGAGCTCACGAAGACCCTGTCGTCGACCGGGCGCGCGCGGGTCTACGGCATCCTCTTCGACCTCGACTCGGCGACCATCCGGCCGGCGTCGAAGCCCGTCCTCGACGAGGTCGCGGCCTCGCTCGAGAGCCAGCCGGACTGGCGGCTCACGATCGAGGGCCACACCGACTCGACCGGCAGCGCGGAGCACAACCGGGTGCTGTCGCAGCAGCGCGCCGACGCCGTCAAGGCCTTCCTGGTGGCCGCCGGGATCGATGCCGCGCGCCTGCAGACAGCTGGCTTCGGAGCGTCGCAGCCGGTGGCCGACAACGCCACCGAGCTCGGCCGCAGCCAGAACCGCCGGGTCGAGCTGGTGCGAAACTAGCGCCGCCGCCTCCCGCGCGCGCAGCCCGCGACGCCGAGAAGCCGGGCGGTCGGTCATCCGCCGGCCAGCTCCCGGGCCAGCGCCTCGTAGCGCTGATGAACGCCCTCGCCGATCTCGTCCCGCTCGACCCGCTCGAAGTCCGCGGCAAGCGCAGCCTGGTCCTCCTCGCTGAAGACCCGGTCGGCCATCGGGTAGAGGATGTTGTCCTCTTTGGAGATGTGCTGGCGCAGCAGCGACGCGTAGGCGGCGAGGCGCTCGGCCACCACCGTCCTCGCGGACGCGACGCCGGCTGCCGCGGCGGCGATGTTGTCAGCGACCGCCGCGACATGGGCGCGTCCGAGCTCGTGCTCGTGCAGCATCACCGCAACCGGCCCGCCCTGGAGAGGGAAGCCCTTTTCGCCCATGCGGACGAACAGCAGATCCTCCTCCTTGGCGTGGTGGCAGTGGTCGGCGAAGTTGCGGATGAAGTCGACGAAGGCGTTCAGACGATCGGCGTCGGCGGCAACGCCGCTTGCGATCGCCTCTCGCCTCCCGCTCGGCGGCGTCGAGAACCATCAGGATGAGCTGGTGCTCATGCCTCAGGATGTCGGTCGGAAGCATGGCGATCTCCCTTCGCTTCAGTGGGCGTGGGCGTCGTGCCCGGCCGGGGCTGCGCCGTGCCCAGATCCGGCCATCGCGACGTGCAGGCCCTCGACGTAGTGGATGAAGTCGACGTACGCGGCGACGTAGGCGCGGCCGGCAGCGACGTTGTGGCCGGCGTGCTCGCGGGCCGCGACCACTCGCTCGAAGCGGTGGCGCACCCCCTCGTCGAGGTGCTCCGTCAGCGCGGCGACGAGGCTGTCGGCCGAGCCGGAGTCGATCGCACGGTCGGCGGCTGCGATGCCCGGCTCGACGGTGCCGGCCGGCTTGAGTCCGGTGTAGGGGGCGCCTTCGCCCGCACGGTGCACGCGCACCAGGGTCTCGAAGAACCAGGTGTCGGCGAGCTCGAGCGCGGCGCCGCCCGACGCCCGCACCACCAGCGCGCGGTCGAAGGCGGCGCGGATCTCCGGCTCGTCCTCGGCCCGCACCCACTTCAAGACCTGAGTCACGTCACCGGCCGCCAGCGCCGCGCGGGCGTCGATGACGACTGGGCCGTCGACGGTGTCGCAGTGCGCACCGGCGGTCCGCGCCCCACTGACGCCGAGGGCGATGACCGCGGCGACGATGGTCACGATGGCTCGATGGACGCTCATTCTCATGTGCTCTCTCCATTCGCTCCGGCTCGCACCCGGCCGCCGTCGGCCCCGTTTCGGGCCGTGCTGTCGAGCTCGGCGAGGAAGGCCTCGGTCTCCTGGCCGTAGGTGCGAGCAGCCTCGGCCAGCGTGTCGAACCGAGCCATCGCGCAGCCGACGCAGGCCATCCCCCGCCGCACGAAGACGGCGGCGAGCACCGGGAACTGGTCGAGCGTCTGCTCGACCGTGCGCTCCAAGAGAACCAACGGCTCGATCACCGGCATCCTCCGTCTCCCTTGTAGCCGGAAGGAGAACGGCCGTCCTTGCGCTGGGTCAATCGTTGGCAGGAGGCCGGCGAACCGTCCGGTCAACGGACGGCGTTCGCCCTACCGCGCACCGCGGCCGGCAGGCCGCACGCTGTCGTCACTCCTCGGGAAGATCCTCGGCGATGGTCACCAGGTCGTGCGGACAGCGGATGACCACCCTCTCGCGACCGCTCTCGACGGTCCCAGCCTCCTCCCAGTCGGCCATCAGTCGGCTGACCGTGAACAGCGTGGTGCCGGTGAGCCTGGCAATGTCCTCGCGGGTCAGCGGCATGTCGATCTCGACGCCGCGATCGGTGCGCCGGCCCGCCTTGGCGGCGAGCCGCAGCAGGGCACGGGCGACGCGCCGGGCAACCCTTTCGGTGGCGAGCTCGCGGAGTCGGTCCGACAGCTCGCCCATCCGCTCGGTGAGGATGCGCAGCACGTTGAGCGCGAGCTGCGGGTGCCCGCGCAGCAGCTCGTCGAGGGTCTTGCGCGGCCAGGCGATGACGGTGGTGTCGCCGACCGCTTCCGCCGCGGCCGGGTACTCCTGGCCGGCAAACAGCGCGACGACCGCGCACATCTCGCCGGGACCGACGTAACGGACGATCAGCTCCTGGCCCTCGGCGCTGACCTGGGTGAGCTTGAGGCGGCCCTCGAGCACAACGGAAAACTCCTCGGCCGCGTCTCCCTGGTGAAAGAGGAGCCCGCGCCGCTGCAGCCGGCGCAGAGTTCCCTTCATCGCGACCGCAGCGAGCGCCTCCGCCGAAAGCTCCTGGAACACCGGCGAGCGGGCGAGCACCTCCTGGATATCGGCTGCCATCGGTGACCATCTTAGTCGGGTCGGGCCTGGCCCGCTCCCTGCGGCCTCCGGATTCCCGGTCACGAGATGGCGGGGGTGACAACCTCGCCAGCGGTGGAGGGAGCTCGCGCCACGATCCCGATATAATCTGCGGACATCGAGCGGCGCCGACGGCGCGGCTCGGTCTGGAGGCCATCATGACCGCGTCCCCGTTCCGCACCGTCGCCGCGCTGGCTGCTCTCGTCGTTGCAGTCGGCTGCTCGAGCACCACAGTCACCCGGGTCCCGACCGAGGAGCAGATCGACCTCTCGGGGCGCTGGAACGACACCGACAGCCAGCAGGCCGCCCAGGCCCTCGTCGACCAGTCCATGGCCACGCCGTGGGTCGACAACTTCGTGCTCGCGAAGGCCGAGAAGCCCACGGTGATCATCGGCACGATCCGCAACAAGACGCCCGAGCACATCGCGGTCAAGACCCTGGTCGCCGACCTCGAGCGCTCCTTCATCAACTCGGGCCGGGTGACCGTGGTCGCGTCGGCCGAGGAGCGCGACGAGATCCGCGGCGAGCGCGAGGACCAGCAGCAGTTCGCCTCGGACGACACCGTCAAGGCCTGGGGCCTCGAGCGCGGTGCCGACTACATGCTGATCGGCGAGGTCAACTCCCAGTTCGACGCCGAGGACGGCAAGGAGGTCAAGTACTACCAGGTGGACTGCTACCTGGTCGACCTCGAGAGCAACGTCAAGGTGTGGACCGGCTTCACCAAGATCAAGAAGTTCGTCGGCCGCAGCAAGTACAAGCCGTAGGCTGGGATGCCTCGAGTCACGCGGATCAGTGCCGGGCGGCTCGTGCCCGGCCTGCCAGCGGCGGTGCTGCTGCTCGCCGCCGGCTGTGCGACCTACGTCGCCTCCAACCTCCAGCTGCGCTCGCAGGTCGCGACGAGCGACTGGGCGGCCGCCCTCGCCCATATCGAGGCCCGCAAGGGCGGCACCGACCGGCTGCTCCAGCTGCTGCAGCGCGGCCACGTCCTGCACTACGCCGGCCGCATCGATGAGTCGAACACTGCCTTCCAGCAGGCAGAGGACCTCGCGGCGTCGCTCTACACCCGGAGCATCTCGCAGGCGGCGGCGTCGTTGATCGTCAACGACCTCGCGGTCGACTACCGCGGCAAGCCGCACGAGCTCGCGATGGTGCCGTTCTACCGGGCGTTCAACTACCTGTCGCTCGGCGATCGCGAGGCCGCCCAGGTCGAGGCGCGCAAGGCGACCCTCACGCTCGCGGGGGCGGTCGAGGCAACGCTCGCCGAGATCGAACGGCCTGAGGACCGGGAGGCTGCCCGGAGGCTCCAGGACAGCGGCTTCCTGCACTGGTTCGCGGGCCTGCTCTTCGAGTCCGAAGGGTCGGCCAACGATGCCTTCGTCGCCTACCGCAACGCGGCCCGCGCCTACCTCGCGGGCGGCGAGCTGACCGGGGTCGCGCCGCCGGTCGCGCTCGGCCGCGACCTCGAGCGGGTCGGCCTCGCCCACGGCTTCCGAAGCGAGGTCGAGGAGCTGCGCGCGGTCTCGCCAGCCCTCTTCCCGCCGACGGACGACGTTTCTGGGACGGAGCCAGGCGGCGAGGTCGTGCTCGTGCTCGAGTCGGGCTGGGTGGCGGCTCGCGATCAGGTGATGCTCAACGTCCCGATCCTCGACATCGACCACCACTACGGCTCAAACGACGACTGGGCGTGGGCGCTCGTCAACCGCGCCTCGCCCGGCTGGTCAAGCGGCTACGACGTCGACATCGAGTACTGGCTCACCGTCGCGGTGCCGGTCATGGCCCCGCCGACCACCGGCCAGGTGACGGGGGTGCGGATGGTGGCCGAGAAGGTCGCGGCGACAGCGGAGCCGGCCGACGACCTGTCGCGCCGCGCGGCGGCGACCTTCGCAGCCGAGCGCGGACAGATGCTGTTCAGGACCTTTCTTCGCGCCCTCGCCAAGTACGCGGCGTCCGAGGCCGTCAAGAACGAGGACGAGACCGCCGGCGCGGTCGTCAACCTGCTCGGCGTGCTGACCGAGCGCGCCGACACCCGCTGCTGGCTGACTCTGCCCGACCGGCTGGCAGTTGCACGCCTGCGACTTCCCCCTGGCCGGCACGAGCTGCGCCTGGAGTACCTCGACCAGGCGGGGAGCGTGGTCTCGAGCGAATCCGAGACGATCGAGGTCGTCGACGGCGGCTTCACCTTCCTCAACCGCCGCAGCTTCTGAGAGTGCCCCCCGTCGCCGTGTGGCTGTACCCGGATGCCGCTCCCCCGCAGCTGATTCCGGGCCGTTTCGATGGCGTCCTGGCCGAGGGGGTGATCACCGACGCGAGCATCGTGCCGGGGGACCCGCTGACGTCGCTCGCGGATCTGGTCGACGTCATCCGAGCCGGCGGCGCCTACGTCAATGTCCACACGACCGCGAATCCGTCAGGTGAGGTCCGAGGCCAAGTCAGGTAGCTACGCGGGGGCGGCCCGCCCCGCGGGCCGCCCGCTCTCCTCTCTGCTCCCCGTCGGACCGGGGCGGAGGTGGTGCGCTCGACGGCCGCGCTACGATGGGTCGTCGTGTTCGATCCGGCGGCCCCCGAGCCCGAGATTCCGATTCCGGCGAGCCACCTGCTCGCGCTGCTCGGCGCCATACGGCGCCAGTACCGCCTCTCCTGGCTCGGCATCCACGGCGTCGGACACTGGGCGAGGGTGCTGGACACCGGCCTGCGCCTGGCCATCGGTCGCGCCCGCCGCAATTACAGGCCGCGTTTCGCTCGCGATGGGTGGTTGGTCCTCGAACGACATCGCGGCGGACGGGACTGAGGCTGATGCTCAACGGCACGTACGACCTCGTCTTCCCGTACGAGACTTCGCAGCTTCCCTACTTCGAGCTGCTCGGCGCGCCCGAGGGGCTCAAGAAGGTCGTGGTACACGAGGCCAGCCACTCCTTCCCGAACACGGACCGCGCCCGGGAGTCGCTCGCCTGGCTCGACCAGCACCTCGGCCCGGTGCCGTGACCCTCTGACCCTGCGATTCGGGTGCCGGCCGCGGTCTTCGGCGCGCCGCTTGACGGGGCGATTTCGCCCCCAGGTATTCTGATAGAATCACTCACAAGCCCCTCGACGGTCAGGTGATTGGGCAGCGGAGCCGCAGCACGGGAATGCTGGCCTTCATATCGGGCACCTGTGAATGCGGCCAGGAGCGGAAGTGGTTATGGACGAGCCAGGTCCCCATGCTCCGCCTCCCCCTCCCAACGCGGAGGGGGCGAATGGCGTTGACCTTGCCGGCTCGACCACACTCACGGAGGACGCAATCAGGCTCTGGCCCACCGTGACTCACTACAAGATACTGGGTGAGATCGGCCGCGGCGGGATGGGGGTCGTCTACCGGGCCGTCGACCTGATCCTCGGGCGCGAGGTCGCGCTAAAGACAATCACCCCCGGCGCCGAGATGCACGAAGGCAGGAGACAGCGCATCCTGCGGGAGGCACAAGCGGCGTCGAAGCTGTCGCATCCCGGCATCGTCCCGGTGTTCGAAGTCTTCGAGTCCGGGGGCGCTCCCTGGATCTCGATGCAACTCATTGAGGGGCACAGCCTCGAGCGGGTGTTGCGCGACCATGGACCGGGCCCGATCGAGGACATCCTGGAGCAGCAGCTGACTCTCGCATCGGCGCTCGCCGCGGCTCACGCCGGAGGCGTCCTCCACCGGGACATCAAGCCTTCGAACGTCCTCGTCTCCGTTGACGGCACCGTCCGACTCTCGGACTTCGGACTCGCCCGATCGATCGAAACCGATGTCGACTCGATGGACGGCACGGCCACTCAGCTCACGAAGCCTGGCGGATTGGTTGGCACCCTGCCCTATATGTGTCCTGAGCAGGTGCTCGGTCGTCCGCTCGACCGGCGCAGCGACATCTTCTCGCTAGGGGCGGTCTTCTACGAGATGATCACAGGGCAACGGGCGTTCGAACGACCCCGAGAAGGGTCTGTCATCAATGCCATTCTGCACGAGGCGCCGCCGCGATTGGTCCATCCCGCGGAGCCGGTGCAGGAGGTACTGCAGCTCGTCGTAGACCGCTGCCTCGCCAAGGACTCGAAAAACCGGTACCAGACGGCTGACGAGCTCGCGCAAGACCTCCGCGCGCTGGTGCGAGTCAGCGGTTCGGTCACCGGCGTGCACGAGCGGTGGCCCCGCGCCGCACGTTGGCGGCCACGGACCCAGTTGCTGGCCATCCCGGCGGCTGCGATCGTCATGGCAGGTGTTACGACCCTGCTGTTGCGGGTCACCGGCGATCGTGTTCCACAGTATGTCGCGCGCCAGGTGACGGATGACCCGAGGCTCGAGGCCGAGCCGGCGATTTCGCCCAGCGGCTCGGAGATCGCCTACAGCCTGAGGGACGGGGGGAACACCGACCTCTACGTCATCGACGCCCGCGGCGGAACCCCGCTTCGCCTGACATCAGGGATGGCCGACGACCATAGCCCGACCTGGTACCCAGACGGTAGCGCGGTCCTGTTCGTGTCGGGGCGAGCAGGCCAGAAAGACCTATGGAGGGTGTCGCACTTCGGAGGTGTCCCGGAACGGGTGCTGGCCAACGCTGTCGATCCGGCAATCTCGCCCGACGGGAAGAGAGTCGCTTTCGCTCGCCCAGACGCGGAAGGCGTCCCGCGAATCTGCGTCACCTCCCTCGACTCCCCTGCCGACACCCGGTTTCTCACCGAAAAGTACGATGGCTTCTGGGAGCACTTCGAGCCTGCCTGGTCGCCAGACGGACGTTCGATCATCTACCGGGACTTCCGCGACCTGTGGCTCGTTCCGCTGGACGGCGGATCGCCCCGCGTCCTGAGCCAGGACGATCCCATGGATCGCCAGCCGATCTGGTCGCCGGATGGGAGGTGGATCTACTTCTCGTCTTTCCGAGATGGCGCCCAGGCTATCTGGCGCAGGCGGGAAAAGGGAACCATGCTCCAGCGGATCACGACCGGCACCGGATGGGAACAGTCACCGAGTATCTCCGCCGACGGACGGCGGATTGTATACGCGACCTTCCAGGAGGACACCCGCCTCGAGATCGTGGACCGCTCGACTGGGCATCGGGTCCTCCTCCACGACGCACGCCACGTGTCATCACCAGCGATCTCACCTGACGGACGCTCGGTAGTGTTGTCTTCTTCGCGCGAGAACGCGGCCGATCTCTGGAAACTCAACCTCCGCGACGAACGCCCCATGGACAGCTCGATGCGGCTGACCCGCCAGCCGGGATCGTGCACAAACCCTGTTTTCTCGAGAGACGGGCGCTGGATCGCATACTATCGCGTCATCGACGGGCAGCGCGACGTCTGGGTTGTCGACAGCGAAGGCGGTTCACCTCACCAGATTACCGACAGCACGGCCACCGACGTCCAGCCGGACTGGTCACCTGACGACCGCCGCATCGCCTTCTGCTCGGACCGCTCCGGGTCGATGCAGGTCTGGATCGTGGACGTCGCAGATGGAAGTGCGCAAGGCGCACCTCGCGAGCTCACCAACATCGCGGGGACCGTGGAGAGGCCGATCTGGTCCCCGACCGGCGACGAGCTGGCGTTTATCGTCCACACGGACGTAGGATCCGAGGTCTGGAGAGTCCCCCCGGATGGCAGCAGACCGCCGCAGCGAGTGACGACCGGAGCTGGCGCAGAGTATCTGCGCTGGATTCCTGGAAGTGGCGGGCTCCTCGTCGGCGGCTATTGGGGAGGCCGCCAGATCCAGGTCCACAGCGTCGACCCGGTCAGCGGAGAGTCCAGCCGAGTCGAGGATCTGGTCGTGAACGACGCCGACGACGAGCAGTGGGGATTCGATGTTACAGCCGACGGCCGAACTGCCGTGCTCAGTGTGTTCAGTCATCGCGGCGACGTGTGGATGCTCGAAGCCGAGTCGGGGGCGTTCTGAAGCCGCGGTGGTTTCAGTCAACATCGGACCGTCCCTCGCGGCTTGAAGGAGGGAGCCATGCAGGTTTTGACGCTGGTTGTTGGCGTGAAGTGCGGGGACGACCACCCGCCCTCCGGCGTCACGGTCGAAGAGCTAAAGAAGGCCATCACGGAGGAGCGCAAGGCACTCGACGCGGTGTTTCGCGTCCTGCGCGACGAGGAGCCACAGAAGAGAGTGTCGAAAACCCTCGTCGGAAAGATCCGCGAGCTCTACCCGACGCTGCGCTGGCAGCGCTAGCGACGCGTCTCCGTTCCGTGAACCGGCGATGCGTGTCGGCCTCGGCCTGATCCTGACGGGCCGCTGCAACTTGGCCTGCGCCTACTGCTACCAGCGCTCCGGGGCGGATTCCGGTACCCTGTCGTTGGCCGCGGTTCGCTCCAGCGTGGCGGCTGCGCTCGAGCTGGGGCCGCAGGGCATCGACGCCGTTTTCAGCGGCGGCAAGCCGCTGCTCGAAGCTGGACTTCTCACCCGCTGCATCGATGAGTTGGTGCAGATAGTTCCCGCCGATGTCGACCTCAGCATGCGGGTCATCACCAACGGCGTGCTGCTAGACCGGCGGCTCACCGACTTCCTCGCCGGGCACGGTGTGGACGTCCAGCTCAGCCTCCACGAGTTGCCGGGTGGACGTGGGTTCGCGCCTGCGTACGATCGCCTGGGCCGACTCATCGACGACTACCCCGTCTACTCAAGAAACCACCTGAGCACTGCAACGGTGGTGCCGTCGTGGCGGGTGGCGGGGCTGGCACGGAACGTCCAGAGGCTGCTCGAACTCGGCGTCCAGGACATCCATCTCGCGGTACCGTTCACTCCGGACCCAGGCTGGACCGCCGGGACGGACGCCATGCTGGAGCGCGAGCTCGAGACGATCCTCGAGGCGAGCACGGCGTACTGGAGAGAGCGGGGCGTGATCCCGGTCGCCTGCCTCAGAACTCCAAAGCAGGCCCACAATGTGGGCCGCTGGCGGCCCAGGCAACCCATCTGCCGTGCGGGGTCGGGGACCATGTTCGCGGTGGACCCCGGGGGCCATGCCTGGGTGTGTGCCTGCTTCGCACCGACTCTCCACGCGCTGCCGCCGCTCGCGGAGGGAGCTTCTCGGGTGCTCGATCTGGGTCCGGTGGAGTCCCCGACGCTCCCTGATCGGCTCGCCACGCTGCCGTCGGCGGTCCGCCGCGTGAGGTCACTCACGCACCGGCACTCGAAGTTCACCCGCTCTCGGAAATGCTCCGAGTGCCCGGACCTCGCGGAGTGTGGAATCTGTCCGGCGGCGATCTGCCACTGCGAGGATGATCCCGACCGCGTGCCTGACCACCAGTGTGCCTTCGAGCGCATCACGCTTGGCGACCCGACGACGTCTGGCGGAGAGAATCGATGCCGACCGACCCGCGCTCGGGACCCGGCACCGCGCACGGTTGCTGGAGGAGTTGAAGCGCGAGCTCGAGGCTGAGCTCGGGCACAGCTAACGCGTCACGCGCACATGACCGCTCGATCGGGGCAAAGCGATCTCGAGTCGCGGGTCAGTTGGCGGCAGCGGCTGCTGGCGGGCACTCGCAGTCGGGGCAGCCGCGGTCGAAGACGATCTTCCAGCTGCCGTCGGGTGAGCGCCGCCACACCGAGTTGAAGGTGCCGATCCGCTTCCCGTCCGGTGCGAAGACCGGGCCGGAGGTGAGGCCGAGGCTGCCCGAGTCGAGCACCGCGGCAACCTCGGGCCGCCACGAAAACGGAGCCGCGGTTCCCTCGAAGTGCGGCTTCCACGCTGCCGCCACTGCGTCGCGGCCGCGCAGATCGCTGCTCCGCCCGAAGAACACCGCCTCCTCGGCGAGGAACGACACGAAGGCCGCGTGATCGCGATCGGCCATGGTCCTCGCGAAGGCCTCTTCGGCGACGCGTAATTGGGTGGCGAGCTCTGCGTTCCCGGGACCATCCGCCGCCATCGCGGCCGCCGGCACACCCAGTGTCAGAACCAGGACAGCGGCGATCACGACACTCGACAGCCGGTCATGCATGGGCTCCTCCGTCGTCCTCGAACATACGCTGAGAATGCGCACCGGTTCGAGCTCGCCACGCGCGGGCACCGCCGCAGAAGGAGCGGCGACGGCCCGCGCTCACTGCTTGGGCAGCCTCGGCATCGGCACGAAGCCGTCGAGCGCCTCGACCCGCGCGAGCCAGGCGCGCACGTTCGAGTACTCGGCGATGTCCACGCCGCCCTCGTCCGCCACCGCCACGTAGCTGTAGCACGCGACGTCGGCCAGCGTCGGGCCATCGCCGACGAGCCACGACCTGGACTCGAGGTGGGCGTTCATGACCCCGAGCAGCTGGTGGCTGGTGGCGACAGCCTGCTCGTGGTCGCCCGGCCGGCCGAAGGCCTTGATGACCCGCGCTCGCGAGGGCCCAAGGTAGAGCGGCCCGGCAGCGGTCGCCAGCCACTCGTAGACGTGCGCCCGCGCGATCGGGTCGAGCGGCAGGAAGGTCCGGTCGTCGTCGTAGTTCTCGGCCAGGTAGAGGATAATTGCGACCGAGTCGCGCAGCACCACGTCCGCGTCCTCCAGCACCGGCACCTGACCGAACGGGTTCAGCGCGAGGTACTCCGGCGACTTGTGGGTCTGGCTCTTCATGTCGACCGGCTCGAGGTCGAGGTCGAGCTTGAGCAGGCCGCACATGAGGCGCACCCTGTGCGCGTGACCGGAGAACATCGAGTCGTAGAGCTTCATCGTCCATCCCCTCCCATCTCGGATCTGACAGCCGATCAGCGCAACAACGGCGGCCGCCGGGACATTCTCGGCCGGCAATCGGCATCGGCAAGTCGAGATTTCCGTGACCAGTCTTGACCTTCGTTGAGGCAAGGCTGAGAATGGACCGAAGGCACTAACAGGCTGCAGCAGGCGGAGGGAGACGCAGTGCCCCTCTCCCCAGGCTCGATGCTCGGTCCGTACCGTCTCGTCGGACTGCTTGGCGCCGGCGGGATGGGTGAGGTGTACCGGGCCCGCGACGAGCGCCTCGGCCGCGACGTGGCCATCAAGGTGCTGCCGGAGGAGGTCGCCACCAACTCCGACCGGCTGGTACGCTTCGAGCGCGAAGCGCGAGCGACGGCGGCGCTCGACCACCCGAACATCCTGGCGGTGTACGACGTCGGGCGGCACAACGGGCAGCCGTACCTGGTCACCCAGCTGCTCGAAGGCCGGACGCTGCGCCAGGCGATCGCCACCGGGCGGCTGCCGGCGAGCAAGGCCCTGGAGCTCGGCATCCAGATCGCCCAGGGCCTCGGGGCCGCTCACGACCGGGGCATCATTCACCGCGACCTCAAGCCGTCGAACATCTTCCTGACCAGCGATGGCAGAGCCAAGATCCTCGACTTCGGCCTGGCCAGGCTGGCTCTTTCGGAGCTGACGACAGGCACGCTCGGCGAGCGCAGCACCGCGACCGACCTCACCCTCGCCGGTGCACCCGTCGGCACGGTCGGCTACATGGCGCCGGAGCAGGTCCGGGGCCTGCCTGCCGACCACCGTTCCGACATCTTCTCGTTTGGCTGTGTGCTCTACGAGATGCTCGCCGGCCAACGCGCGTTCTCCAAGGACTCCGCGGTCGAGACGATGGGCTCGATCCTGCACGAGGACCCGCCGCCGCTCACCGCCAGCGGCCGATCGGTCCCGCCGGCGCTGGCCGCGGTCGTCCGGCGCTGCCTGGAGAAAGCGCCCGGAGGACCGCTTCCAGTCGGCGCACGACCTCGCCCTCGCTCTCGAGGCGCTTTCGTCCAGGAGCGGAGCCTCCTTGCCCCTCATCTTCGCTCCAACCCTGGCGATGGCGCCGGTGGCTTGCCATCGCAGCCGGCGCCGCTGCGGTGGTGGTCGCGGTGATCGGTCTGAGCCGGCTCGTCAATCGTGATTCGCTTCCAACCTTCGAACCGCGCCAGGTAACAGCCCGCCCCGGGCTCGAAACCGAGCCCGCGCTCTCGCCGCTCGGGACGGACATCGCCTACACCGGGCACGACGGGGTGCGCAGCGACATCTGGGTTGTCGACGTGCGCGGCGGCCAGCCGCTGCGCCTCACGACCGACGGTGCGGGCAACCGGAGCCCGACCTGGTTCCCCGACGGCAGCGCCATCGCCTTCGTTTCCGAACGGGACGGGCGCTCGTCGGTGCGGAAGGTGCCGCGGCTCGGTGGTAGCCGCACTGCTCCTTCTTCCCGACGCCCAGGATCCGGCCATCTCCCCCGACGGCACGACCATCGCGATGACCCGGCCCGACGCCGGAGGGTTCATGCGGATCGCCGTGGCATCGCCTGGAGCGCCACAGCAGCCGAGGGTGCTCACCGGGGACGGCGACGGGGTGTGGCACCATCAACAGCCGGCGTGGTCGCCGGATGGTAGGACGATCTGCTACCACGATCAGAACGACCTCTGGCTTGTCCCCGTGCACGGGGGCACGGCGCGGCGCCTGACCGCGGACGACTCCTCGGGATTACGATCCTGTCTGGTCGCCGTCCGGGCGGTGGGTCTACTTTGCCTCCGACCAGGCAGCAGACCCACGCGATCTGGCGAGTGGAGGTGAGCAGCGGCGAGCTCAGCCGCGTGACGATGGGAACGGGCCAGGAGTGCTGGCCCGACGCTGACCCGCTCGGGCGATCTGCTTGGCGTACTCGACGCTCGCGGAACGCATGAGCTTCGAGCTGGTGGACACCGCGACGCAGGAACGAGCGCGCTACGAGCGGGCCGGCTGATCTACGAGCCGTCGATTGCGCCGGACCGCAGCTCGGTGGTCTTCACCTCGAATGTGGAGGGCACGTTCGACCTGTGGCGGCTGCCGCTCCAGGACAACCGGCCGGCCGGCGATCCGGTGCGGTTGACCGAGCAGGTCGGGGACTTGCTTCAGCCCCGTCGTTCTCGCCCGACGGCCGCTGGATTGCCTTCCAGCGCGTGACCGGCGGCCAGCGCGACGTATGGATCCATGCCTGCCGCGGGGGGTACAGCCACGAACTTCACGGACCACCCCGCGGTCGGAAATCTGACCCGGAGTGGTCACCGGACGGCAGCCAGGCTGGCGTTCGTGTCGGACCGCTGCCGGTGTCGACCAGGTCTGGGTCGCACCGGTCCGGGACGGACGTACGAGTCGGGGAACCGCGACGTATCGCCGGCGTGGAAGGCGTGGTGACCTCACCGAGCTGGTCTCCTGATGGCGCTCGGATCGGATTCGTCGAGGACAGCTGGACATCGGAGAGCGAGGTGTGGACGGCTGCCGTCGACGGCTCGAGGCCTGCGCGCAAGCTGACGCGACGGCGCGAGCGCCCGAGCCGCTGCGTGGAACCGCTCGACCGGTGACCTGCTCGTCCTCGGCACGTGGGGTACCCCGCAGCTGGGTCGATCCGAAGCCGTGACTCCGAAGGGTGGCCAAGTCGCGCGAGCTCCCGGCGGCGGCGCCGTCCGAAACCTCGGCAAACCTGCATGGGGGTTCGACGTGTCAGACGACGGACAGCTCATGGCACTGCTCGGAAAGCACGTCCAAGGAGACGTGTGGGTGCTCGAGGCGACGACAGGGGGTTTCTGAGTCGTTCGAATGTGCCGTGTCACCCAAAGCTCGCATCAAGATCCGATGAAAGGAGTCGCGCCATGAGCGACACACCGACGTTCCGAGACCGTGCGTGAAGTCATCAGTCAGCATCGAGCAGAACTGGCCGGATGCTGCATCGTGGCCCGAGCTTCGCGATCTCGAGCAGCTCATGCCCGTCGATCCATCAGTGTGGATTCTCCCTGAGACACGGCTCGCTGGGGCCTGTGGCATCGCTGCGGAGACCGGTACGGACGCCGGTCGGTCGACGTTGCGACACATACCCGTTTCCCGGCCGTCTTCGGCACCATGCCAAGAGCTTGAGCGCTGGGTGATGGGCTAGAGCCGAACGTGTGCCCCGCGTTTGCCGACCTGCGACTCGTGATCGTCGCGAGCGCACTCGCGACGGGACGGCGGGCGCCACTCGATGGAATGGACGTGGGCTGCCGCGACACGATGCTGCGAGTCGGTGACCGAGGTGTAGAACGTCGACATGCTCCGCGCGGTGACGCTCCTCCTCTCCGACCGCTGCAACCTGCAGCTGCAGCTACTGCTACCAGAGCGGGCGAACCGGCCCGGTCCGCATGTCATGGCCAACGGCGCGGGCGGCCTCGACCTGCTCCTGGCCGGCGCGCAGACGACCGTGTGCGGTGGAGCTCAGCGGCGGGGAACCGACTCTCGAGCCGGCACTCCTGCGGAGGTGCGTCGCATACATGAAGTCGGCGGCACCGCCCGGCGTCGTAGTGGACTGCTCGCTGACCACCAACGGCACTCTCGTGGACGACGACTCTGCTCGTCCTTCCTTGTCGATCACGACGTCCGGCGATCGATCTGCAGCTTCGACGGCGTGCCCGCCGCTCAGGACCTGCGGGGCCACGAGCACGTTTCCGACGCTCGACCGGCTTCTGCAAAGGGCGCGCCGGCAGTACGCGGGGTACTTCAGTCCGCCGCGTGACCGCGCGCATGGTCGTGCAGCGGCGAACCGATGCCCCACCTCGGCGGCGTCGGTGCACCATTTCATGACGTGCGGGGTGAGCCGGATCGCGATCGGACCGTGTCATGGCACACGGACTCCGGCTGGAAACCGAGGGACGAGGAGATCCTGCGCGGCCAGGTAGACGAAATCGTGGCGGACAGCCTGGCCCACCTGGAGACGGCCGGGACGGTTCCGGTGGCTTTCTGACGCGGTGCCGACCGTGAGCCGCGAGCGCGAGGCAAGGGCCCGCGCTGCGCCGCCGTCTCCGGCCGCGGTGCCTGCGTGGATACGCGCAGGCGGAGTGTGGGGCTGTCCACTGTTCGCGCGATCGCTGCGACGACTGCCGCCGCTGGCGGAAGCCGCCGCCGACCTCGTCTCTCTCGGCAGCATCCACGACCCCGCGCTGGCGGCGCGTCTCGCCGGGCTCCCAGAACGCGCGCGACACCATCCGCTGTTCTCGACGGAATCCGGCGCGCTGCGGGGCGAGACGCTGTCGCGACTGCGAGTACGCGGCCGACTGCTGGATCTGTCCGGCAGCGATCTGCGAAAGCGACCAAAGCCTTGATCCACACGAGGTCCCCGCGTTTCACTGCGCCTTCAGCCGCGTCACGCTGGAGGCGAGGCGACGCTTCCGCGACATGCGGGCGCAGGCCGGCGCCCGGAAATGTCCGGCCGAGCTCGCAGAGGCGCTGCGGGAGGTGGCGGCGGCCCTGCGATCGGCTGAACCCGGAGCGCCGACGCCGCGGAGCTGACGGAGCGGCCGACACCACCCGCAACTGAACGGCCTCGACCTCGTACTGTCTGGGGTGGCTGCCAACGTGGTCCATCAGAATCTCAGCTAGGGGGCGTCCATGCAACGACTCGCCAGTCTCGTCCTCGGTGTGTCTCTCGCGTTCGTTCCAGTTCTCGCCGCCGCTGCCGATGAGGAGCTCCCGTTCGAGGTCCAGCGGCTGAGCGACCGGGTGCTCGTGCTCAAGGAGCTTTCGCCGTGGGAGAGCAACCACGTCGTGATCGTCAGCGCCGCCGGCCTGGTTCTGGTCGACCCCGGCCACACGGCCGTCATGGGGCGGCTGATCCGCGAGGCGGTCGGCCCGCGAGCTCGGCCGCGACCGCTTCGCCTACGTCATCGACACCCACGAGCACTGGGGCCACACCTGGGGCAACGCCGCCTTTCCGGAAGCGCTGGTGGTCGGACACGAGAACGCGCGCCGAGCGATGGACGCCGACGCTGCCAACCGCCGAGCGGCGGGCCGCGTACATGCGCGGTCAGGCCGACCTGGCGGCGGCCCGCCTCGCCGAGCTCGACCCGGCCGGCGATGAGGCCCGCGCCGCGCGCCAGGAGCGGGACCACTTCGACCGCATCGTGCGCGGGCTCGAAGAGGCCGGGTTCGCCGTGCGGACGCCAGACCTGACCTTCTCGGACCGCCTCCGCCTCGACCTCGGCGACCTCAGCCTCGAGATGTCCTATCTGGGCCGCGGTCACTCCGACTCGGACATCACGATCCTCATCCCCGAGGAGAAGGTCCTGCTGGTCGGCTGCTTCTTCGTGGAGCAGGGGCTGCTGCCCGTCTTCGGCACCCAGCCGGTGCTCGACCCGGACCGCTGGCTCGCAACCTTCGGCGCGGCTCTCGACCGCGAGCCGGCCATCGAGCACGTGATCCTCGGTCAGTACACGGTGTGGCCGCGGGAGCGGCTCGCGGAGATGCGCGACTACATCGCCTGGCTGTGGCCGGCGGTCCAGAAGCTCGACGCCGAGGGAGTCGACCTCGAGACGGCCATGGCGCGACTGCCGCTGCTCGGACGCAGCTCGCCGGGCTTCGCCAGGCCGGGGTCAGCGACGATGAGCTCGCCCGCTTCCACCGCACCGAGGTGACGGCGCTGTGGCGGCAGGTGAAGGAGTCGGCCGCGGCCGAGGTCGGGCGCGCCGTCGACGAGGGCGGCGCCGCGGCCGGGGTCGCCCGCTACCGCGAGCTGGTCGCCGCCAACGACCCCGACCTGTTCTTCGACGAGAACGAGTTCAACCTGCTCGGCTACCGGCTGCTCGGCCAGAGCAAGGTCGACGACGCGATCGCGGTGTTCGAGCTCAACGTCGAGCGCTACCCCGACTCCTGGAACGTCTACGACAGCCTGGGCGAGGCGCACGCGACTGAAGGGAAACAGGGAGCGGGCGATCGAGCTCTACCGGCGCTCCGCTCGAGCTCAACCCCGACAACACCAACGCGACGCAGGCCCTCGAGCGCCTGACCGCCTCGACCCTCTGACCGCTCAGACCGACCGCCGCTCGCGGAACGTGTGGCGAGCGGCCGCGTCCCGGTGGCGTGCTAGCGTGGAGCCGGGCGATCCCCTTCGCCCAGGGAGGCGAGCATGCGGGTGACCATGAACGGCTACGCGCTGGCGGTGGAGGACGGCGGGCGGGGAACTCCGGTGCTGCTGCTGCACGGCTTCCCGATGTCGTCGGCGATCTTCGCGCCGATCCGCCCGTTCGTGGAGCGGTCGGGCCGCGCTGATCACCATGGACCTGCGCGGCTTCGGAGCCTCCGACGCCCCGCAGGGACTCTATGGCATGGACGAGCTCGCGGAGGACGTCGTGCGCGTGGCCGACCATCTCGGTCTCGAGCGCTTCGTGCTCGGCGGCCACTCGATGGGCGGCTACGTGGCGTTCCGGGTCGCGGCGCGCCACCGCCACCGCCTGTCCGGCCTGGTCCTCATCGACACCCGCGCCGCGGCCGACACGCCCGAGGGCGTCGAACGGCGGCGTGCGACCATCGCGACCATCAAGGGGGGCGGGCGCAACGTCTTCCTGGACGGATTCCTGCCGTTGCTGGTAGGGCCCGTGACCAGGGACCGAAAGCCGGAGGTCATGGAGCAGCTGCGCGCGATCGCCGCCGGGATCCCGGACCACGTCCTGACCGGCTGCCTCGAAGGCATGATGACGCGTCCGGACAGCCGCGATCTGCTCGCGGGCTTGGATCTTCCCACCCTGGTGATCGTGGGCGCTCAGGACCCGGTCACGCCGCCCGATGAGGCCCGGGCCGTCGCCCTCGCCCTGCCGCGGGGCGAGCTCATCGAGGTACCGGACGCCGGCCACACGCCGACGCTCGAGCAGCCTCGGATCGTCGGCGAGGCCATCGCACGGTTCCTGGCCGAGCAGCTCTGAACGGCGGCTCCGCGTCCCTCAGACACCCGGCTGGCAGAAGCAGGAGGAGCGCAGCGTAGTGTCCGCGCCCGCCCAGGCCTCCGCGAACCGGGCCTCGAACTGCTCCGCCTCGGCGTCCTTGCCCTGCAGCCGCAGCGCCCGTCCGAGCCCGTACAGCGACCAGCCGTTGCCGGGCAACCGCGCGAGGTCCTCGCGGTAGACCGACTCCGCGTCGGCATAGCGGCGCTCCATGAGCAGGGTGGCGCCGAGGGCGTGGCGGATCGGCTGGATCCAGTCGGGCGGCTCGTCGTAGCGAAGCTCGTCCTCGCGCGCGGCCGCCTCGTACAGGGCCTCGATCCCCTCGGCCTTCTTGCCCTCTCGATAGAGGATCTCGCCCTCGACGAGCCGGTCGGCGACGTCGAGGAGGTCGTGGGCGCGGTTGTTGCCGAAGGTCGCGTCCTCGGCAACCGCGGCCCTCGCCGCGAGAAACGCCCGCTGCTCGGCGCGGGCCTCCTCGGGACGGCCGAGAGCCGCGAGCGCGACCGCGCGCGCGGCGAAGTGCAGCGACCGCGTGAGCGGGATGTAGGCGGGCGGCTCCGGCTCGTCGAGAATCTCCTGCCACCGCCCGAAGCGCATCAGCACCTCGTACGGCATCGCGACGAAGCCGTCGGCCCAGCTCGCGTTCGCCTGCAGCCAGTCCACCGGGATGTCGGCGACCAGTTCGCGGATCGACGTCAGGGCGACCTCGCTGCGGCCGATCATCATCGCGGCGTACGCCTTCATGTGGTGGTTGTGGGACATGTAGAGGCGGTAGAAGTCCGGCGGCGCAGGCGCCACCTCGCGGTAGGCGCGATCGGCCTCGATGGCCTTGGTGTTGGCGACGATCGCCTCCTCCCAGCGGCCGCGGCGGACGTCGATATGCGACGGCATGTGGACCATGTGGCCGAGACCAGGCATCAGGTCGCGGAGGGCGTCGGCGGCCCGGTCCGCGCGGCCCGGGTCGCTCGAGGCCTCGACGGCGTGGATGTAGAGGTGCAGGGCGAGCGGGTGCTCGGGATGGCGCCCGAGCACCTCCTCGAGAACCTGGACAACTGCCGGCGTCCACTCCTTCGGCTCGCCGGCGTGGGTCCAGAGGTCCCACGGGTGGAGGTCAAGCAGGGCCTCGGCGTAGAGGGCGCCGACATCGCCGTCGTCGGGGAAGCGCCGGTAGGCATCGGCCATCGCGTCGGCGAAGGCCTGATCGAGCGGGGCGCGATCCGCGGGCTGGGGTGACGCGTACCGCGTCGCCACGGCCTCGATCAGGGCACGGTTCGGGCCGTCGTCGAGCGGCGCCGCGAGGCGCACGGCCTCGCTCGCGGCGGCAAAGGCCGCGGCCTCCCGCTCCGGCGGCACCGCCGGGTTGTTGATGTGCGGACCGTTGGCGTACGCGATCCCCCACTGTGCCATGGCGCAGCCCGGATCGACCTCGGCGGCGCGCTGGAACGAGCGGATGGCCTCGTCGTGGTTGAAGGCGTAGAGGAACGCCAGCCCCTGATCGAAGTACTGCTGAGCCTCGGCGGACGAGGTCTCCACGGCGCGCCGGTGCGTCCCGAGGCCGTCGAACACCGGCTCCACTGAGGTCGCGGGTCCAGTCGCGGCGCCGCCGCATGCGCCGAGGATTCCGATCACCGAAACGAGACAGCACGTCCGGCCGAGCCGCCTCATGGTCTGCGTCCTCATGCGCTACCTCCTCTCGGCTGGCGACGCCACAGCTCATCGGACGGTGCACAAGATCGGCAGTGGCCGTCCGCCGTTTCACCGTCTCGGGCGCCGCACACCGGCGGTTTTCCCCATCCAAGCCGAGTGGTCAGGGCTTCTATTCCGGACAGGGGGCTCCCCCTCAAGGAGAATCCGGTGGATTCGAGGGGCGTGTCGCGACGCGCGAAGCCGGTCAGCTGTCGGCCGGATCCGCGACCACCATCTCAGCCGCGCCAGGCTGCATCAGGCCACCGAGCAGCGGCCCGAGCAGGCCCTGCAGCGCCTGGTCGAGCTCCGCGGCCGACTCGACCGTCGCAAGCTGGGTCAGCATGGCATCGGCCATTCCGATCACGACCATCGCCTGCGCCGACCCCTGCGCGAGCTCCTCGTCGGTGATGGTTGCGAGCTTCTCCTTCGCCGCGGCGACCTTCACGTCCCAGTCCACGGCCATCTCGCTCGGCACCCAGCGGCCCTCGACTCGGGTCAGCTGGAGCTCCTCGGGCTCCTCGTCCGGCGCGGTCATGCGAACGGTGGCCTGATTGCCGTCGCGGGAGACGAGCTCGATCTTGGTCTGCCGGAGCTTGCCGGCAAACTCGCGGTCGAAGGCGTCATCACCGCGGGCCTTGGACACCTCGGCGGCCTGGTTCATGAGCTCGCGACCGGTCGATGAAAGGTAGCGCTCCCAGTCGATGGTCTTCAGCGTCTCGAGACGCGTCACGTCGCTCGAAAAGAAGCTATCGAGCACACTGACCACCGAGTCCCAGCCGCTCTCGATCCGCCGGCGATCGTCACCCGCCGCCTGCAGCATCGAGCTGGACAGGAAAAGCGCCTTCTTGTCGCGCAGGATCCCGACCGTCTTGCGGCCGAGGCCGAAGGCCGCGTTCCAGACCGCCGGATCCATCCGCCCGGCGAAGGTGTGGGTCAGCTCGGTGATGTCCTTCTGGTAGGTGGGCGGCAGGGCCTGCCAGAGCACCTCGGGATGGCGGTCGGCGAGCGCCGCGCTGACCGCCCGGACGGTGCCGTCCGGTGTGTCGGGGATCTCGATCGACAGCGCCGGCGCGGCGACTGCCACAACGAGGGCAGCGAGGATGTGGCAGAGCAGATTCTTCGGATACGGAGTGTGATGCACGGCAACCCCTTTTGCGACGTCGTCGCGAACATTCTCGCACACGCGAGTCCGACCGCGCAAAAACCCGCGGGTACGACGCCGCGGGTGGGAAGTTCCAGGCAGGCAGGATGGAGGCAGGATGCCTACCCCACAACCCCCCGAACAAGCACGCCTCGCGGTGGGCCGGAGCAGAGTGACTCGACGGGAGGTTCACGGCCCGATGAGGGCCAGCAGCCCGGCCAGACCGAGGACGCCGAGCAACGCGGCGAGGACTGCGAGCACGACGCGGGCCACCGAGATCGGCGCGTCGCCGACCAGGCACGCGGCATCCTGACCGGACAGCACACACCGGTGGAGGACGCCGCGGTAGCGGTAGGCAATGACCCAGGCCGGGAAGCCGAGGCGCCGCGTGACCAGCCGCCGCGCCAGCACCGAGGTGTGGACGTTGCGGAAGCGGCGGCCGGGGATGATTCCGTCCTGCAGGCGCTTGGCCACCAATCGCTCGAGCTCGGACCGGACGTGCCGCCGCGCCGCGGCCCGCCGCAGCTCGAACTGCTCGACCACGACCTCGGGATCATCGCCTGGCTCCCGTTCGCGGGCGCTGCGGAGGTCGTAGCTCGGCAGCAGGCGGGAGGTCTCGCGAGCCGTCAGCCCACGCGACGCGGAGACCACAATGCCGTCGAGCTCGAGCTCGGTTTGGCCCGCGTGCGGAGCCCAGTCAGCGCGCGAGGCCCCGGCGTCGGAGTCGGCCGTCCAACTCACCAGGGTGTCGACGTCGAACGCCCACCCCACCCACCACAGGGCGCGCAATGACTCGAGCCGACTCGCCGATCGCAGGTCGGCCGGACGGAACCAGCCGAGGCTGCCCTGCCACTGCCGGAAGCTCTCCTCGGCGCGCGATCGATCAACGGTGAACGGCAGGACCAGTCCGGCCTGCTCCAGCGGGTCCTCGGGAAGCTCGAGGTGGACGATCGAGCCGCAGAACGCGCACTGGGGAGCGCGCGCCGTGACGTTGTACGAGACAGCAGCGCCGCAGCCCTCGCAGCGCAGCACCTCGACCGTCGCCTCGGCTCGGTCGTCCTGGACCGTCGCCGGAGCAGCGGCGCCACAGACGGCGCAGCGCAGGTCGCCGTCCTCGAACGGGCTCGTGCAGCGCCGGCAGGAGACGGCCTCGGAGGTCACAGCAGCCGTCCGACGAGAACGATCAGCCCGGACAGGCCGGCGATCGCGGCCGCGATCAGGGCAAGCTTGGTCCACGACAGCGGAGTCACTCCCCAGACCTTGCCGGTCTGCCCGTTGACGACGAAGCGGACCAGTGGCTTGCGCGGGTGGTAGCGCAGCGCGACGACCCACACCGGCAGCAGGATGAGGTCGGCGGACTCATGGCGCAGCGTGGTGCGGCAGGTCGTGCCGCGGTGCGTGTCACCGGGCAGGAAGCTCTCGATGATCCCGGCAGCTCGCTGCCGAACCTCCTCGCGAGCGAGCCGGAGGCAATCATCACGGGCGAGGGACGGCTCCTCCGCGATCCAGCCGGACAGCAGGGCTGGCGAGTAGCCGACCAGCGCCGCGAGGTCGAACGGCTCGATGGCCTCGAGCTCGGCGTTGGCAAGGCCGCGCGAGGCCGTCACCACGGTGTCGGTGACGTAGGACGCGTGCCGGCCCGCGAGGTCGCGGTACTCGATCTCGCGCACCCGGCGCAACCGCTTCGAGGACAGGTCGATTTTTGTCCGCTCGTAGGCTTCACCGACCTTCGCGGAGTACTCAATGTCGACGGCAGCCGAGTAGAGATAGGCCGGCAGGTAGATGCCCTGGACCCGCTCCGCCGCCGCCCGCCGCAGGCCCGACGGCGCCAGCCACTTGCCGCGCAGCCAGCTGCGGATCGCCGCGATCGCCCGCCGCCGGTCGACCGAAAAACCTACCGTGAACACCGGGAGTGGCCGATCGGTTGTCGCCGGTCGATCCACCACCGACGGCGAGTCGCAGTAGGGACAGCGCGCGGTTCGCAGCAGCGGCTCGATCAGGATGGTCGCTCCGCACGACGAGCACGCGATCTCGAGCTGCTGGCCCACTGTAGCCACGGCGATCAGTCTACCCGGAGACGAGGCCCGGGTTCGGCGACCGGAGGGAAGCCGTCTCGAAGCCGGCTCGACCGGGCGGTCGACCAGGCGCCCGGGCGATCGCGGAAAGCTGGACCCGCGCCGAGATGCCGCCCGATTCTCGGGGCAGCGGGGCAGCGATGGACGAGCACCTGGTGCATCGCTCCCGGTCAGTCACGCTCGAATTCGGGTCCGCGGCTCGGCAGTGCGCGCGGCGTATTCCCAAATTCCGAGCAGTTCACTAGGAATAGTTACCATCTATATGACTATAGTCACATTCGCGACTGAAGCCGACAGCTAGTGTCGGGAGGGGAGATCCGGATGCGCATCAGGAATCAGGTTGGGGGAGGGGTTGGTGATGGCAGTGGAGTCGATGCGCCACACAGCTGCGATGTTCCTCGGACTCGCGATCTGCGGCGCTGCCAGCCTGGAAGGCTACGAACGGTACAGCCAGAACGACGACGCCACCTGGTGCCGGGAGTGTCACGGCGACTTCCGGGCCACGAACTATGTGTCGCTGGTTGACGGACTTCCCTGGGGCAACCTCCACAACGTGCATCGCTCGACCATGCTCGGCAGTGACTGCGAGGCCTGCCACATCGGCAGCTCGCGACTGCCGGTCTACCTCGACCAGTCGACCGGTGGCATCGGACTCGAGCCCGTATCGTGTGTCGGCTGCCATGGCGTCAACCCGTCGCCGGGCAATCCGAGCACGGGCCTGTGGGGAGCCGGCCTGCGCGCTCACCACACCAACGCCGGGGTCGGTCCCGACTCCGACGGGCTTCGCTGCCTGGACTGCCACAGCAACGATCCGCCGCCGCCGCCCGAGAACGTGCCCCCGTCATACTACTTCTCACCCGACCCGGCCCATCCGAGCAAGCCGACCAACCCCTGCAACCCGGCGCCGGGGTTCCCGGAGCACTATGCCGCGAGTGTGATCGGCCTCGATAACGACGGCGACCTGCTCTACGACGAGGTCGATCTGAGCTGTGCGGCAGTACCGACCAGCACGCCGACACCGACCTCCGTGCCTCCCCCGACGAGCACGCCCACCAGAACTCCGACGGCAACGGTAACACCCACCCCGACCGTCACGCCGACGGCGACCCGCACCGCAACCACAACTCCGAGCGCGACCACGACCAGCACGCCGACTCGAACTCCCACGAGCACCCCAACGAGCACGGCGACGGCGACGGCGACGGCGACCCGACGCTCGACACGCCGACGCCGACACCAACCAGAACGCCAACGAGCACGTCCACGAACACCGCCACCGCAACGGCGACGCCGAGCGCGACCACGACCTCGACGCCGACCCGAACGCCAACGAACAGCGCGACCAGCACCCAGACCAGCACACCCACACCGACGCCGACGACAACCCCGACGAGCACCCCGACCGCGACGGCGCCGCCGGGCGCCACGCCGACCCATACGCCGACCAACACGCCGACCCGAACGCCAACCAACACAGCGACCGGCACCCCGACCAGCACGCCGACTCGAACACCAACGAGCACCCCCACGAGCACCGCGACCGCGACGCCGAGCTCGACGCCGACCAGCACACCGACTCACACCCCCACTTCGACGGCGACGAGCACACCGACGCGGACCCCGACCGCATCGGCAACCCCGAGCCCGTCGCCGACCGGCACGGCCACGCCGACACCATCCCCCACCAACACATCGACCCCGACGACGACCCCGCCGTCGCCCACGGTCACTTCGACTCCGACCGCCACACCGACTCCTGGCCCACCGCTGATCTTCAGCGACGGCTTCGAGTCCGGGGATCTTTCGGCGTGGAGCGAGGGCCACACCCTCAGGGTTTTGAGGATCACGGGATGACCGGGATCGTCCTCGGTGCATCGCGCGCGCCGCGTCGGCCGCACGGCACGGGCGGCGAAGCGCGGTCCGCCGGTCAACCACCTCGTTTCATCGAGAAAGTGAGGCTGCCATGAGAGTATTTCGTTTGAACGCCGCCGCGGCGGCGCTGCTCGCCGTTGCGATCACCGGCGTCACCACCGTGCACGGCTACGAGCGGTACAGCCAGAACGACGACGCCACCTGGTGCCGGGCGTGCCACGGCGACTTCCGGGCCGACAACTACGTGTCGCTGTCCGACGGGCAGCCGTGGGGCAACCTCCACGAGGTCCACCGATCCACGATGCTCAGCGGGGACTGCGACGCCTGTCACATCGGGAGCTCGCGGTTGCCGGTGTACCTCGATCAGTCCACCGGCGGCGACGGGCTGGAGCCCAAGTCCTGCGTCGGCTGCCACGGCGCCAACCCTTCACCGGGCAACCCGAGCACGGGCCTGTGGGGAGCCGGGCTCAGGGCTCACCACGCCAACGCCGGGATCGCCAGCTGCGCGACCTGCCACTCCGGCGACCCGACCCCGCCGGCCGAGAACGTGCTCCCGTCGTACTACTTCTCGCCCGACCCGGCCCATCCGAGCAAGCCGACGGATCCCTGCAACCCGGCACCCGGCTTTCCGGAGCACTATGCGGCCAGCGTGATCGGCCTCGACAACGACGGCGACCTGGTCTACGACGAGGCCGACCCGAACTGCGGGGTGCCTCCCACCGCGACGCCGACGAGAACGCCGACCCGCACACCGACGCCCACTGCGACCAGGACGCCGACCGCGACGCCGACCGGCCCGCCGACCTTCACGCCGACCCCAACACCGACGCCCACGGCAACCGGCACGCCGCCCCCACCGACCTTCACGCCGACCCGGACCGCAACCCCGACCGTGACGCCGACCCCGACCCCTGATCCGGACCTGCTGTTCGGGGATGGCTTCGAGTCCGGCGACATCTCGGCGTGGAGTGGTGGAGTGAAGGCCGCCGCCGTGGCGGCGGCGGGGGACGCCAATCCGCTCTGACCTCGCTCGCCGACCGCACCGTGCTTCTCGTCGTCGGTGTCGAGGCGCTGGTAGCTGGGCTTCCCTGACGGCGAGGTCATCGGCGCCTGCCGCAGTGAGCGCACAGTTGGCGTTCGCCGGGCCGGCTCCTGCCAGCCCAGTCGGTTGACATCACCAGCGAGCCTCCCTAACGTGTCCGTGGACAGTACTGAAAACGCGGTCGGAGGCCAGCATGACTCGGAAGGCGCTCGGATCGGTCGGTTCGAGGCATTTTGGTGTTCTGTTCCTGCTCGCGGTCATCGCCGCCGGCGCTCTTCTGGTGACCGCCTCGGGCCGCGAGGCCGCTCCGCCGGCGGGAAACGCCGGACCCGCCGCGGCGAAGCTGCTCGTGCAAGGCTCCACGCTGTTTCTGCCCGGCGCAGCGCACGTCACAGGAGCCGCCGATACCAACTGGCGGACCGACCTCGAGGTGTACAACAACGGAGCGGTCATGGCCCAGTACGAGATCGCCCTGCTCGAGCGGGACCAGGCCAATCTCCAGCCGGCCACCGCCACCTTCAGCCTGCAGCCGGGGCGCTCGGTGCGCTACAACGACGTCCTGTGGACGGTGTTCGGGTTCAACGGATCGGCGGCGCTGCGAGTCTCGGCGCTGAGCGGCGCGGTGATGGTCTCGAGCCGCACCTACAACCAGACCGCAATCGGCACCTACGGCCAGTACATCGGCGGCGCGTTGGAGTCGCGGGCGATCGCGTTCGGGCAGCAGGGCCGCATCATCCAGCTCACCCACAATCAGGGCACCACCATCGGCTACCGAACCAACGTCGGCTTCGTCAACACAACGTCGTCACCGATGGTCGTACGGGTCGACCTGTTCACGTCGGACGGCGTCCTTCTGGGGACGAGGTCGTACAACCTCGAGGCGTTCATGTTCACCCAGAAGGAGCGCATCTTCGGCTCGGTGACCCAGGGCGACGTCAGCGACGGCTACGTCGTGGTCTGGACCGAGACCCCGGGTGCCGGCTTCTTCGCGTACGCCTCAGTGGTCGACAATCGGACCGGCGATCCGATCTACATCCCGGCCTCGGTGATGGGGGGATCGACCCAGCCGACCCCAACTCCGACCCGCACCACGACCGGCACGCAGCCGTCGACGCCGACGCCGACCCGCACCCCGACGCGCACGATGACGCGCACGCCGACCAGTCACGCCGACCCAACCCGGAGCAGGGTTCAACCTGCGCCCCTACCAGCCGTCAGGATGGGACGGCCCCGCTCGTCGCGTCCGGGCAGGCGGGGACCCACACCTCGGGCGGGCTCGTCGGCGGAAGCCCCACCTACATGGATGTCGCCTTTGCCAACGACGGTCCGGACAGCGTGTTTGTTCCCGCGAACAGCGATCTGGTCGAGATTCTGTTTGACGGCACCTCGATCGGGTACCTTCGAAATCAGAATGCGTTCGATTTGCCGGCGGCGCCAACCTATGTCTACTGGGAGGATGTGCAGATCAACGGCGTTTCTGCTGGCCAACATACCTTCACAATGGTGGTCGATCCGCTGGACATCTTCACAGAGAGCAACGAAGGGGACAACAGCTACATCTACACCGGGACCTGGAGCGGCCTCAAGGCAGGGGGCATCGCAGTACCGAAGCCACACCTCCTGGACGGCGACCAGATGCGGTTGGCGCCGATCCCGGACCACGCGGGCGACACGCTCTGGGGCCGTCCGGTCGAGGAGTACGCGCAGAAGCGCGCCCTCGTGCCCCACGGCAGGACGGGGGTTCGCGTCGGCGGAACGAAGCTGGTCGGCGAGACGGTGTACATCGCAGCCACCGCGCACGTGGCCGGTGCTGCGGGAACGAACTGGCGGACCGATCTCGAGCTCCACAACCCGGGGTCGACCCAGGGCCAGTACCAGATCGCGCTCCTGCGGCGCGACGAGAACAACGCGTCGCCGGCGACGGCGGTGTTCTCGGTGCCCGCCCAGCGTTGCCTCCGCCTCGCGGATGTGCTGTTCAACGTCTTCGGGTTCACGGGAGGGGCGGCGCTGCGCGTCACGCCGCTGAGCGGCGATGTGATGGTGACCAGCCGGACCTACAACCTGACCGACCAGGGGACCTACGGCCAGTTCATCGGTGGCAAGGCCGAGTCGGAAGCGATCGATCACGGCGAGGACGGCGTCGTCATCCAGCTCTCCCAACAGCCGGGCACGGCCAGCGGCTACCGGACCAATCTCGGCTTCGTGAGCAGCGTCGGCTCCCAGATCACGGTGGCCGCCGACATCTACCGGTCCACCGGGGAGCTGCTGGGCACCCAGAGCTACACCCTGCCGCCCTATGGGTACAAGCAGGTCGATCGGATCTTCCAGTCCGTGACCCAGGGTGAGGTCGCCGACGGCTACATCGTGGTCCGGACCACCACGCCGGGAGGTCGCTTCTTCGCGTACGCCTCGGTCGTGGACAACGCGACGGGCGACCCGATCTTCATTCCGGCGACCATGCGCGCTGGTGGCGGCCCGCCGCAGACGCCGACGCCGACGCCGACCCTCGGCCCCGCCGTGCCGCTCGACCCGCTGGTCGTCGTGCAGGAGCTGTTCGACTGGCTCGCCACCGTCGGCCAGGGCGACGTCATGAGCTTCGAGGAGGCGGCGGCGCAGATCCAGACCTATGGCCTGCAGGCGGCGCTCAATCAGGTTGCCATCGATCTGCCGGGGGTGGTCACGGTCGGTCCGTACAGCCTGCAGTTCGACTTCCCGCCCGGCTACGTGTCACCGGACGGCTACGAGGTCAGCGGGCTGGCCGACGTCAGCTTCACGAGCGTCAACACCAACGCCCCCAACCTCTCCGCCGACTTCTCGGGCGGCCAGCAGGGCCTCCGCGTGAACGGCGGCGCCTTCATGATCGAGAACGCGAGCGGGAGCATCGACCTGGCGACCGATGCGCAGGGCCACGTGCAGGGCGCCGTGACCTTCAGCGGAACCGGCGACATCCCGTTCCTCAAGTCGGCGAGCACGATCGACGGCGACATCCAGGTGGACACCGAGATCTGCCCGAACTACCCGATCGGCGGCCAGATCGTCCTCCAGCGCGAGGAGGGCCGGCACGAGTTCAACTTCGACGACTGCGTGCGACGGCACCTTCGTCTACATCGGGCCGGGGCAGACCGGCGCGCTGGCGTTCCGGCTGCGCTGGCAGGGCCCGCAGGACATCGACCTCTACGTGCGGGAGCCCAACGGCGAGGTGATCTACTACGGCTTCCCGGTGTCGACCACGGGAGGACAGCTCGACGTCGACGCCAACGCCGGCTGCAGCGGGCCGGACCCGGACCCGACCGAGAATGTCTTCTGGCCGGAAGGCATGGCGCCCGCTGGAACCTACCAGTTCTGGGCGGATCTGTGGTCGGACCTGCGACGGGTCGGAAACGCCGGCGGTCACGCTCTATGTGATCCGAGCCGGGGTCATCGACCGCACGATCAACACCTCGATCTCGGGCGGCCAGACCGCGACCTACGACTACCAGTACCCGTGATGGCGACGTGATGACGGGGACCCCGCAGCCCGAGCGCGGGGTCCCCGTTCTGCACTCCGGTGGTGTCCGTGTTCACTCGTGACGGGAGCGTGGCAGCACTCCGGGCGGATGCGGATCACATCGCTCACGAGGTCATTCGACGCGGAGGTGTTACTCGGGGTGGACGCGGCGGCGGGCCGCGATCTTGAGGCTCTCCCACATCAGCCAGCCGCGCATCGCCGCACCCTTGAGCCGGCCGTGGCGGTGGTCGATGCGCGCGAGGCTCCAGTCGATCAACGTGCCTGGCGGAGTGAGCTGGTCGGTCACGGGCCGCGACACGAGCCGGATCGCATCGAAGGAGCAGGACAGCGCGCACACACCGCAGCCGATGCACCGCGTCCGGAGTCGACCACGTAGCCGTCGTCGCCGGCGCTGATCGCCTCGACCGGGCAGCGGCCGCCGTCGCAGTCGCCGCACTCCGAGCAGAGCTCGCGGTCGATGACGGACACGTAGTTGGAGCGGGCGAGCATGTAGGGTGCGCCATGGTCGTTCACGGCGCGCAGGAAGCCGCAGCAGCAGGAGCAGCAGTTGCAGACGAAGAACGGCTCCCGCTGGACGTTATAGGTGCAGTGGACGAGGCCCTCCTCCTCGAGGCGATCGAGCAGCTCCAGGGCCTCCTGGCGGGTGATCTCGCGCCCCCACTCGGGCATGCCCTCGTAGGCGTTCGGCTCCTTCGAGAACGACATGCAGGTCTCGCTCGTGTGGCTGCAGGGTTTGCCGAGCAGGGCCTGCTCCTTGCGGCACAGGCAGTCGGCAACGCGGAACGAATTGCAGCGCCTCGAGCATCACCTTGAGGTCGTCGTAGGGCAGGACCTCGGCGCGGGCCTCGATGCGGCGGTGGACGGGGACGACGCGGGCGAGCGCGGGCGCCACCGATCCGAGGGTGCCGAGCAGAACCGGCGCGTAGGCCTCGAAGAGCTCCGCGAGCTCGCGGTCGAGGTGGTTGAGCTGGAACTCCCAGATGCCGACGATGAACGGTGCGAGCCCGTAGTAGCGGCGGCCTCGCAGCCGGAAGCTGAAGATCTGCCCGCGCTCGGCCATGCCATCGAGGGACTCCCGCACCTCGCCGGTGGGCCGGCGGAGCCGGCGTCCGACCATGGCCGCGGTCTCGGGCAGCGGCTTGAGCCGCAGCGCCATCGCGGCATCCTCGGGCGAGAAGATCTTGCGCAGGATGGCGAGCTCGACACCACTGTCGGTGGCCGGGAAGCCGTGAGGCAGCCCGTCGAGCACCTTCGCCAGCCTCTGGTAGACGTCGGCCATAGTCTCTCTTCGCACGTCAGTCGACCGGCCCGGCGCGGAGGCGCGCTGCGATCAACCGCGCGACACCGTCACTCCTCTGGCTCGCTGGGCCCGGCATCGCCCTCCTTCTTTTCGATCCGGCGCGCGCGCTTGTCGGCCTTCTTCTGCTGCTTCTCGACCTCTCGCCGCCGCTTCTCGAACTTGTAGGATCCGGTCTTGCGTGGCACCAGCTCCCTCCCTTTTTGTCATGCCCGGCTCGCGGCCGCTCTCGGTCGCAGCGCGTTGCGGTCGCTGCAACCCGCCGCGAGTCGGCCAAGATGCGGTCCATGCTATCAGATCGGGGCATACCGCTTCGCCCGCGGCCGCCGGGTCCGCCGGTCCACCCCCGCGGCGAGGAGCGCCCGCTTTCACCGCGCCGCGAGTGATTCCACGACACCGATGATCCAGGATGCGCGCAGCGCATCCAGTTCGGAACGCGCAGGGCAAAGGCCAGACAACCTGCTCCGGCCCCGCACCGCGTGTTGGGGCCTGCGACCTGCGCGTGCCGAATAAAAAACCCCTCCGCGAGGGAGGGGTTCGAGCGGGATCGCTCAGATGCTTACCAGCGGTCGCGGCGCTTCTCCTGGGCAACGTCCACCCGGATGGTGCGGCCGTCGAGCTCGGTGTTGTTGAGCGCGGCGACCGCCTTGTCGGCGGCGTCGTCATCCTCGAAGGTCACGAACCCGAAGCCCCGAGAACGGCCCGAGTCGCGATCGCTGATGACCGCGGCCTCGGTGATCGTACCGAATGGCGAAAAGGCCTCGCGGAGGGCCCGCTCATCGGTGTTCCAACTCAGACTTCCAACAAACAGCTTCTTGGCCATGCTCTCTCTCTCTCCTTTGAGTCACCGCCCCTTCCGGGCGTGCTCGCGTCTCGAGTCACAGCGGGCCACCCGCCCGCCAAAGGCAGTTCAGCCACGGTGGCTGGACCAGGACATGTGATGATATCACCTTTCGCTCAGTTTCCAGCCCTGCCGCCGGGTCGCGGGCCAAACGATCGTCCACTCGCTGTGGAGCGGCCGGTGCGGCGGCGACGCGCTCCGGCGTCGTCGTCTCGCCGCGGCGCGGCATTCGGCGCGGCGACGTGCGACGCCCGGCGGGCGGCGTTGTCGCGAGCCCGGGCGCGCTCCTCGGCGCGCTGGGATCGGATCGTGGCGATCCGCTCGGCGACCGGAATCTCGAGCTGACCGGCCGGCTTCGCGTCGTAGTCGAAGCCGTCGAGCCGGCGGCGGTTGAGACGGTGCCCGAGGGCACGCTCGATGGCGGCGAGCTGAGGGCCCTCGGCCGGCGAGACGAAGGTGAGGGCGTCGCCGGCGGCGCCAGAGCGCGCGGTCCGGCCGACCCGGTGGATGTAGTCATCGGGCTGCACCGGCACATCGAAGTTGACAACGTGCGGCAGCTCGTGAACATCGATGCCTCGGGCCGCGATGTCGGTCGCGACCAGCACCTGAAGGCGGCCGTTCTTGAAGTCGGCGAGCGCCGCCTCCCGCTGTCGCTGGCTGCGGTTGCCATGGATGCGGTCGCAGGCGATGCCGGCCCGGGCCAGCTTGTCGGCGAGTCGGTTCGCGCGGTGCTTGGTGCGGGTGAACACCAGCGCGGTGCGGATGTCGCCCCGGCGCAGGAGCTCGACCAGAAGCAGCGGTTTGAGCTGCTCGGCCACCGGCAGCACCGACTGCGTGATCAGAGTCGGCGGCGCGGAGGGCCGCTCGACGTCGATGCGCACCGGGTCCTGCAGGAGTTTGCGGCTGAGCTCGGCGATCGGCGCCGGAATGGTGGCCGAGAAGAGCAGGCTCTGGCGCTTTTTCGGCAGGGCGGCGAGGATCCGCTTGATGTCGGGCAGGAATCCCATGTCGAGCATGCGATCGGCCTCGTCGAGAACGAGCACCTCGAGCTGGTCGAAGCGCAGCCACGACTGCTGCATGTGGTCGAGGAGCCGCCCCGGGGTTGCGACCACGACCTCCACGCCGGCGCGCAGCGCGCGCTCCTGGGGGCCGGCGGCGACGCCGCCGAACACGGCGACGGAGCGGATCCGGGTGTGGCGCCCGAGGGCCTCGAGGTGCTCGTGCACCTGGGCGGCGAGCTCCCGGGTCGGGGTCACCACCAGGGCGCGGGGGCCGCGTCCCGGGCGGGCGATGAGGCGCTGCAGGATGGGCAGGACGAAGGCGGCGGTCTTGCCGCTGCCGGTCATGGCGCAGGCCAGCACGTCGCGGCCGGCAAGCCCCGGGGGCAGCGCCGCGATCTGAATGGGTGTGGGCGTCGTGAAGCCCAGGTCGGCGATCCCGCGCTGGAGAACGGGATCGAGGTGGAACTCGGAGAATGAACTCAAAACAGTACTTCCTTCTGCGGCTGCACGATCAGCGTCAGCGTGGTGCGCCGCGAGATTCCGGCTATTTTTCGGTGGGAACGGGAGACTTGCCGGCGAGGCTGCCGTCCGGGCCCTGGCGGGCCCTCAAGATTGTCGGTGTCGCCTCGGCCGCACCGCGCGAGCGGCGCCGCATCGCGGCGACGGAGATATCGTCTCACATTTTCGGCGCGTGTCAACCCCAGGCCAACATCGCGGCGGCCGGCCGACCGGTTGAGCCGACCGCCGGGTAGCTTCACAATGGGCTCGGAGCGGCGCGCGGCCGGGCTGGCGGAGGGAGCATGGAAGCGACGTCCAGAGGGAGCTACCTGGGGACCGAGATCGCGGGAAGTTGGTGGCGGCGGTACCGCGCTCGCGGCTTCTTCGGTCGCGGCAACGGTGAGCTCTGGCTCGACGACGAGGGCCTCCACTTCCGGCGCCTGCTCACCCGCTCGCCGCTCGACATCGCCTGGCGCGAGATGACCCGAGTCCGCCTGGGCCGCTGGCACGCCGGTCGATGGGCGGCAGGCAGGCCGGTGCTCAAGGTCGACTTCGAACGCGACGGCCGGCAGTTGAGCGCCGGCTTCGTGCTGCCCGGCGACCGGCAGCGAATGGAGGAGCTCACAGACGAGCTCCGGGGCCGCATCGCACCCGCGTGAGCTAGGCCTCAGCGCAGCGGCTCCAGTCGCGCGGACGCCGGCCGCGCCGTCAGTCCGGGCAGTCGAGCTCGTCGGTCGGCGCGGCGTAGATGAACTCGCCGTCACCGGTGCCGTCGGGGTTGCCGTCGACCTTGGACACGTAGCTGACGAACATGTTGGGGAAGTCCGCGTTGCACGGGTCGGGAGTCTGGCTTGCTGGATCGAGCCAGAGCTCGACGGTCAGCGGACCGTCGACCCTGCCGACCCCGAGCTGAGCGAACGACCACTGACGGACGCTGGCCGTGGGGACCGGCTTGATGCCCTCGACGAGAGTCGCGCCGTCTGCTGCCAGGATGCGGTAGTGCACCTGGATCTCCTCGGAGAGCGACAGGTTCACGATCCCCAAGTTGGAGCGGAAGCGCACGTCGTTGCGCGCGCCGGTCGCGATCGAGGGCCACCACGCGGCGTTGTAGGTGAAGTCGAGCGCCGGCACCGTCTGGCCGAAGGTCCCCAGGGGGCTGCCAACGTTGTAGGTGCGGGTCACCGCCGCATAGTCGTCGTCCTCCGGATTCGCCGGGATCAGGTCATGGTCGCTCGAGGTGAGCAGCGCCCCCTTGACGTCGGTGGCATAGCCGAACAGGCCGTGCAGCACATCCTCGAGGATCACCGTCTCACGGGCGTCGAGCATGACGCGCATCGGGAAGAGGGGGTTGAACACGTTGGCCTGGTCGGCTGGAAAGAACTGCAGACCGACGGTCAACGCGTAGTCATGGGGGTTGTACATCGTCAGATCGCTCACCCATTGGGTCCCGCCCACGCCCGCGGTGCGGGCCACGATCGGGAAGAACTGGAAATCCGACACCTGTTGGCCGGCGACAGGCAGTGCCGCGCTGAGAACGGCCAATCCCAGCAGCTGCGAACGCCACGACATGTCCTCCTCCTTTCGATCCGGGCGACGCCGTGTGCGCCACCCACTGTTATCCGATAGCCCTCAATATGGTCCTCGCCTGCCGGCTCGGCAAGCTCCAAGGCCACCACCCCCGCAGTCGGCGATCGGCCCCCGTACACCGGCCGGGGCTTGACACAAACGAGAAACGGTCTCACATTCAGTCCGAAGCCGTTCGACAAACCGGCGCGGGGTGGATCGCGCTCTTCGCCGGATTGCCGTGGAGGTGCAGCGGGCTGTCCGCTGTCTCATGCGTGCCGTGAGCACACGCACACGGCCTGCCAGCCGGTCGCGGCCGGAGGACCGACGGAGGGGCACGATCGGTCCAACGTACGCGGCGTCGTATCTCGAGAACCCTGCCCACCCAAAGGAGGAATGCACCGTGAAAAGCAAGCTCGAGGTGATCATCGTCGGATCAGTGCTGTGCCTGGCCGTGCTCGTCGCGTCGCCGGTGGCCGCCGCTGACTGGTCGGCCGCACAACAGGACGTGTGGAAGAACGTGGAGGCCTACTGGGCCTCCTGGTCGAAGGGCGACATCAACGGCTTCCAGGGCTATGTCCACGAGGACTACAGCGGCTGGAGCGTCGACTCACCGCTGCCGGCAGGAAAGTCCTCGTCTGGGAAGTGGATGGGATTCTGGGCCGCCAACAACACGGTATTGGTGTACGAGGTCACGCCGGTCTCGATCATGGTGCGTGGAGACGTCGCCGTGGTCCACTACTACTACTCGCAGGTCTCGAAGGGCTCCGACGGCAAGATGAAGAGCGCCAAGGGCCGGTGGACCGACATCCTCGCCAAGCAGGGCGACCGCTGGGTGCTGATCGCCGACCACGGCGGGGACACCGACAACGGCGACGACTGACGAGCCGGAGCCCACCCCCGGCCAGGTGCGGGCGGCGGCTAACGACTCGTTCGATCCCGGCACCTGCCGCGGGGGAGGTGCCGGTGTTGTTTTTCGTCCCGACGGGGGCGAGCCGGTTGCGCCGGGATCAGTCGGTGGCGCCGGCGAGCATGTACTCGATCGCCTCGTAGCCGACCGCGCCGGTCATCTCCTCCACGCTCTCGGTGAGCTCGGCCTTGTGGCTGATCAGGCCGTCGCGAACCATGAACACCCGGTAGTCGAGGCGGTCCGCGTCGAAGTAGGTGGCCAGCACGCAACCGACCGCGGAGAGGCCGGTCAGGAACACGGTGTCGGCGCCCTGCTCGCGCAGGATCCGGTCGAGCTCGGTCTGGTTGAAGGCGCTGGGGTGCGTCTTGACCACCATCGGGTCGGAGTCCTGGATCCGGATTGTCGCCGGAAACTCAAACGGCTCGGTCCCGGGCTGCGGGCCGTACGCAGGGTCGGTGTGATAGACCCTGATCACCGGCAGACCGTGCTTGCGAAAGAGCTCGATGGTGGCGTTGATCATCGGCATCGCGCCCTCGGTCTCCTCGCCGTCCATGTACGGCATGAAGGCGTTCTGGATGTCCATCACGATCAGTGCGGGCTTGCCCTTGGCCGCGGCCACCGGCGGCGCGTCGGCAGCCAGCACGATCGGAGCGAGGAACGCGAACGCCATCACGTTGATCAACAGCGACCTTCTCACGTGACCTCCCTTGCCAGCGCGTGCGCTGGGACGCGGCGGGAGCCGGCTGCCTCGCGCTCGTGCAGCGGCGCCGACACCTGCGTCGCGTTCGCTGGAGGTACGCGCCGCCGCCCGGCCGGTTGCGCCGGTGCGAGAGCGACAACCGGGAACGCAGCCAGCGTTACTGCCCGCCGTCGACCCGGGCCAGGATGTCGGCGGCGTCGCTCTTGTGGACGGTGAAGGTCAGCATCTTCAGCCGCACGTAATCGTCGCGGTAGAAGTAGTAGCCCTCGAACTTCCCGTGCCGCGATGAGCGGTTGGAGTCCTTGATGAGGAACCAGTCGTGGTTGTCGAGGCGCATGTGTCCGACCACGTGGATCCCGTGATCGTCGCCGGTGGAGCCATTGTCGAAGCGAAACTCGCGCGCGCTCTGGTCGATGTACTCGCCCGGGATGTCGAAGGTCGGCACCACCGCCACGTCCTCGAAGCCGTTCATGCCCGGCTCCGAGACGTCGCCACCGAGCACCGCGCCGTGTCCCGCCGTGACCGCCCGGACCAGGGTGCCGAACCAGACGTCGAGCGGCAGGTTGATGTAGCTCGCATCGTGCCACCAGTTGTCGGGAACCCGGTACTCGCCGCGGGTCCAGAACGGCGCCTGGAGCGTCGACATCAGGGTCACGTAGTCGTCGGGATCGATCCTGCAGATCTCGGAGAGGAAGGCCTGCGGCGTCATGCTGACGCCATTCCAATCCACGACCTCCGGCGGCCGCCCCATGGTCGCGTCGAGCAGCTCGCGCACCATCGCGACCACGATCTCCTCGTCCCAGAAGTTGTTGGCCTGGCACCAGTCGAGCAGCGACTGGATCTGCTCGACCATGAGGTCGTGGTCGAAGCGGCCGTCGGTAGCGCGCACGCCCTCGTAGGCCGAGCGCGGCACCACGCCGTGCTTGCGGTACATCCGCAGCAGCGCAGCGTCCTGCGAGCCGTGGCTGTACAGGCTCTCGCCTCGCGACGCGATGTGGCCGCGCGCCTTCTCGACGAACTCCCAGTACGCCGCCCACATCTCCGACAGCTTGATCTCGGTCCCGTGCAGGCGCTTGATCTCGGACTCGATGAAGGAGGTCGCCGAGAAGCTCCAGCAGGTGCCGGTGTTGTACTGAGGGGTCGGCGGGAAGTGCCAGACCTTGCTCGTGAAGGCGTCCGGGCTCGGCGGCTTGACGAGGCCGGAGAGGTCGAAGCGCAACCGCTGCTCGGGCTCGCTGCGCGTCTTCTCGGCATCCCGGTAGGCCGCGATGAGCTCCGCGGTCTTGGCGCGGGCCGCCTCGACGCGAACCTCGTTCGCTTGCTCCATCTCCTGGATCACCGGGTCCTTGAAATCGTCGACGTAGATCGCCTGGTCCCGCTTCGGCTCGTCGGCGGCGGCCGCAGCCGCCAGTCCGAAACCGACCACCACCAGTAGGCCGATCGTCGCGAGCTGTCGCATGAGCATCCCCCTTCCGGAGACAGATTCTAGCGGGGATCTGCAGCCGGCGTCAGCGGTCGCCCGACGACGAACGCCCGGTCATTGAGCCGCGGACCAGCGTCAGAACGTCCTTCTCGAGCTCTCCGAGCAGAGCCCTCGCGTCCCTCTGGGTGACTCCCACCGCAAGCGCGAGGTCGAGCGAGGGCGCGTAGCTCGCCGCGGTCCCCCAGTAGCCGGTGTGGCGGTAGAGGGTGACCCCGTCGACCTCGACGACGAAGATCCCCATTCGGTAGACGCCCGGGGTGGTCTTCGGCCCCTCGTCGCCCGGGCCGGGCCGCGCGCCGGCGATCGTGGTCAGCATGGTGTCGAGGGTGGTGGATTTCGCGAACACCTTTCCGGTGAACAGCCCGCGCATGAAGCGGGTGAGATCCCCCATCGTGGCGACGAGCCCCCCGCCGCCGTAGAGGTCGATCGATGGATCGACGGCGAAGCTGTCGATGGCGCCGTCGAGCTGGTGGGCTCGCTCGGGAACCCCCGCCGGCCGGGGCTCCAGCAGCTCCCACCAGGTCGACCGGAGGCCGAGCCGCTCGAAGCCGACAAGCTCGCGCACCGCGGCCGGCAGCGGCTTCCCGGCAGCCCGCTCGACGACCTCGCCGAGCAGCACGTAGCCGGTGTCGCTGTAGGAGTAGACGTCGCCCGGCTTGCCGAGCGGGTCGCCCCACGCCATCGCCGCCGCCACCTGCTCGGCGCGGGTCCAGCGGTGCATCGGATCGGCGACGATTCGCTCGCCGAAGTGCGGGCTCTCGGTGTGGTCGAAGAGCCCGGAGGTGTGAGTGAGGAGGTGGCGCAGGGTGATCGACTCCGGGTCGTAACCGTCCCCGCGCAGCAGGTCGACGAGCTCGGCCGGCAGGCGGCTGGCGATCGGGTCATCGAGCCCGAGCCTCCCCTCCTCCCACAGGCGGAGGACGGCGGCGGCAACGAAGGTCTTGGTGATGCTCGCCACGAGCACCGGACGATCGGGGGCCATCGGCTCCCCGCTCGCCGGGTCGGCGACGCCGGCCGCCCCCTCCCACGCGAGGCCGAGCCGCGGCGCGTCCACCGCCAGCGCGATGCCGGGCAGGTTGTCGTGGTCGCGGACGGCCGCGTCGACCATGGCCTGGAGTTCGCGCTCGAGGCGGGACCCGGAACCGGTCGACGGGACGTCCTTGCGACACGACACGACGGCGGTGACGAGGACGACGAGGGCGGCGATGAGGAGCATGTGGTCGCGCATGGCACCTCCGGTCCTGCCGGCGAAGGTACCATAGGACGCGAGAACCCGCGGCGGCCGGCACCGGCGAGAATCGCCCGGCCGCGGGCGGGGTTCTCCCTCGTCGGATGAGTGGCACAGAGAACGATCGCAGGGTCGCGGCGCGCTGCGCCGGGCTCGTCAAGCGCTACCCGGGCGTGGTGGCGGTGGACGGCCTCGACCTCGAGGTGCGGCGCGGCGAGTGCTTCGGCCTGCTCGGCCCCAACGGCGCCGGCAAGACGACCACGGTCGAGATCCTGGAGGGCCTGACCGCGCCCGACGACGGGGTGGTCGAGGTGCTCGGCCAGCGCTGGGGCACCGGCGACGACCGCGCGCTGCGCGAGCGCCTCGGCGTCCAGCTCCAGGAGACCCAGCTCGCCGACAAGCTGACCGTGGCGGAGACGGTGCGGCTGTTCCGCGCTTCTACCGGCAGCGGCCGCGTCGGTCGACGAGGTGATCGCGCTGGTCGAGCCTCGAGGAGAAGCGCGACGCCCGCGTCGGCAAGCTGTCCGGCGGCCAGAAGCAGCGGCTGGCGCTCGCCTGCGCGCTGGTCTCGGCGCCCGAGCTGCTGTTCCTCGACGAGCCCACCACCGGCCTCGACCCGCAGGCCCGCCTCCACGTCTGGGAGGTCGTCGAGAGCTTCCGCGCGGGCGGCGGCACCGTGCTCCTCACCACCCACTACATGGAGGAGGCGGCGCGGCTGTGCGACCGGCGTCGCGATCGTCGACCACGGCCGCGTCATCGCCCTCGGCACGCCGGCCGAGCTGGTCGCGTCGCTCGGCGCCGACCAGATCGTCGAGTTGCGCGCCGGCGGCGCCGCTCGACGGCGACCGCCTCGCCGCGCTGCCCGGGGTCGCCGGCGTCGAGCGCCCGCAACGGCGGCTGGATGCTGCGCGGTGCGCGACGTCGGCGCCGCGCTGCCGGCGGTGCTCGCCGAGCTCGAGCGGGCCGCGGGCGCCGCTCGAGCAGCTGACCACCCACCAGGCGACGCTCGAGGACGTGTTCGTCCACCTCACCGGCCGGGGGCTGCGCGATGGCTGAGCCGAAGGCCTCCCGCGGCGGCGCCCTCCACCCGCTCGCCGAGCTGACCCGGGCCCGGATGCTCGAGTTCGTCCGCGAGCCGGAGGCGGTGTTCTGGGTGTTCGTGTTCCCGGTGCTGCTCGCCCTCGCGCTCGGCATCGCCTTCCGCGAGCCGGGCGGCGACCAGCGTACCGGGTCGGCGGTGACCGGACCCCGGCGATCGCCGACCGGCTCGCCGGCGCCGCCGGCCTCGACCGTGACCACGATGGAGCGCCGCCGACGGCGCTCGAGGCGCTGCGGACGGGGACGGCTCGACGTCGTGGTCGAGGTCGAGCCCGGGAGCGAGCCGCTCGCCCCGGCTCGTCTACCGCTTCGACCCGACGCGGCCGGAGGGCCGCGCCGCCCGGCTCGCGGTCGACGACGCGCTCCAGCGCGCCTACGGCCGGCTCGACGCCGCTGCAGGCCCGCGACGAGCCGACCGCCGAGCCGCGGCTCGCGCTACATCGACTTCCTGATCCCGGGCCTCATCGGCCTCAACCTGATGGGCAGCGGCATGTGGGGCATCGGCTTCTCGGTCGTGGTCGCCCGCACCCGCAAGCTGCTCAAGCGCTTCGCCGCGACGCCGATGCGGCGGCCCCACTACCTGCTGTCCTACGCCCTGTCCCGGCTGCTCTTCCTGGTCCTCGAGGTGGCGGCGATCGTCGGCTTCGGGTGGCTGATCTTCGACGTCGCGGTGCGCGGGTCGCTGCTCGCCGTGCTCGCGGTGGCGCGTTGTGGGCGGCCTGAGCTTCGCGGCGCTCGGGCTGCTGGTCGCGGCGCGTTCGCGAACCATCGAGGCGGTCTCGGGCTGGATGAACCTGCGTCATGCTGCCGATGTGGCTGCTGTCCGGCAGCGTTCTTCTCCTACGAGCGCTTCCCGGAGGCGTTCTGGCCCGCGATCCGCTCGCTGCCGCTGACCGCGGTCAACGATGCGCTGCGGGCTCTGTTCCGCGGCGAGGCGCTCCTCGCCGGAGTCCTTCCCGAGCTCCTGGTGCTCGCGGCGTGGGGCCTCGGGTCCTTCGTGATCGCGGTACGCCGCTTCCGCTGGCAGTGAAGCTCGAAATGCCGGCGCGGGGCCCGGCGTTGCCGGTTGCGGAGGGCGTCATGGAATCACGCGAGCTTGGCAAGAGCGGTCTCGAGGTGTCGGCCATCGGTCTTGGCTGCATGGGGATGTCCGAGTTCTACGGGGCGAGCGACGACGCAACCTCGATCAACGTACTCCACCACGCCATCGACATCGGGGTGGCCTTCTGGGACACCGCCGACATGTACGGCACCGGCCGCAACGAGCAGCTCGTCGGTCGCGCCCTGCGCGGCCACCGCGAGCAGGTGGTGCTCGCCACCAAGTTCGCCCTCCAGCGTGCGCCGGACGGCAGCTTCATCGGGATCAGCGGCCGGCCGGAGTACGTCCGCGCGGCCTGCGACGCGAGCCTGCGCCGGCTCGGCGTTGACCACATCGACCTCTACTACCAGCACCGGGTCGACCCGCAGGTGCCGATCGAAGACACGGTGGGCGCCATGGCCGAGCTGGTGGCGGCCGGCAAGGTGCTCCACCTCGGGCTGTCGGAGGCCTCCGCGGCGACGCTGCGGCGAGCCGCCGCGATCCACCCGATCGCGGCTCTCCAGTCCGAGTGGTCGCTGTGGAGCCGCGACATCGAAGTGGACGTCGTCCCCGCCTGCCGCGAGCTCGGCATCGGCCTGGTCGCCTACAGCCCGCTCGGCCGCGGCTTCCTGACCGGCGCCATCCGCAGCCTCGACGACCTCGCCGCGGACGACTGGCGGCGGGCCAATCCCCGCTTCGAGGGGGCCAACTTCGAGCGCAATCTCGAGCTCGTCGCCCACATCGAGCGGCTGGCGGCGGCCAAGGGCTGCACCCCGGCGCAGCTCGCGCTCGCGTGGGTCCTGGCGCAGGGGCCCGACGTGGTGCCGATCCCCGGCACCCGCAGCCGGACGCGCCTCGACGAGAACGCCGCCGCGATCACCGTCGCGCTGTCCACTGACGAGCTCGCCGCCATCAACGAGCTCATCCCGAAGGACATGGCCGCCGGCACCCGCTACCCCGAGGCGGGCATGGCGCTGCTCAACGGCTAGCGCACCGATCGGGAGGGTTGGGCCGCTTCCGCGCCCGCTTCCGCGCCCGCTTCCGTTTCCAGGGCTGCTCATCTCGCGCCATCTCGTAGGCGCCGGCCAGGGCGAGGACCTCGCCCTCCCAGACCCGCCGGAAGCGCTCGGCGTCCACGGCCGGCTTGCGGATCATCGCCATGGCCCGCTGCTGCTGCTCGGGGCTGGTGCTCGGCTTGTGGGCGAGCTGCAGCGCATAGCGGGAGAGGTCGCGGACCATGACGTCGAAGATCTGGTCGACGAGGTCGTCGCTGATGCCCTCCAGCGGCGCCTCCTCGAGGATGAGCTGGCCGTAGGGCACGAGCGTGAACACCTCGCCGAGGCTGAGCAGGAGGTCGACGTCCTTCTGCTGCGCCTCGTCCGGCGGCGTCTCCATCAGGAGGCGCTTGAGCGCCTCGACCTGCTCGGTGAAGATCCTGACGTTGGGCAGGTCCACCGGGTCGTAGGCGAGCCGCCAGTCGTGGAAGCGGACCTTGCCGAGGCCCTTGGCCGGGCCCTGGCGGAAGAAGAAGACGTCGTCGACCGGGTCGTCCCGGCGCGGGATCGCCGGGTAGGCTGCGGGCCGGAACAGGTAGTTGGCCATGAACTTGATGACCAGCGCCATGTTGACGTGGGCAGTGCCCTCGAGCTTGGGCAGGGCGCGGATGTCGCGGGCGGCCATCTCGAAGTAGGGCTCGTTCTCGAAGCCGCGGGCGGCGATGACGTCCCACAGCGCGTTGATCACCTCCTCGCCCTGCATCGTCACCTTCATCTTCATGATCGGGTTGTAGAGCAGGTAGCGGCGGTCCTCGGCGGAGGCGCTGCGGAAGTAGTCCGAGGCGCGCAGCGCGAAGAGCTTCATCGCGACGAGCCGGGCGTAGGCGTCGACGAAGAGCTGCTGCACGTGCGGGAAGTCGGTCACGAAGCGGTCGTAGAGGCGGCGGTTGGCGGCGTGGTCGATGGCCTCGTAGAAGGCGTGGGTGCAGATGCCGATCGAGCCCCAGCCGAGGTTGAACTTGCCGACGTTGACGGTGTTGAGCGCCGCGTCCCAGGCCTCGGCGCCGCGCGACAGGATGTCGGCCTGGCTCACCGGGTAGTCGCGCAGCGCGAACTCGGCCACGTAGGACTGGACGTTGACCACGTTCCGGATGCAGTCGAAGCGCTCGTGCTGCGAGTCGGCGGCGAAGAACACGTACTCGCTGCCGCCGGCGAAGCGGCCGAAGGTGGAGACCATGCGCGCGACGTTGGCGTTGCCGATGTAGTACTTGCCGCCGCGCGCCCGGAAGCCGTCCCCCTCCGGGTAGAGGGTCATCTCGGTCGAGTAGACGTCGGCCCCGTGCTGCTTCTCGGACAGCCCGAAGGCGAAGACCTCGCCCTGGCGCAGCAGCTCGGCGGCCTTGCGCTTCGCCTCGACGTTCTCGCTCATCCAGATCGGCCCGAGGCCGAGGATCGACACCTGCCAGGTGTACCAGTAGTGGAGCCCGTAGAAGGCGAGGATCTCGTTGAGCTCGTTGTTGCGCCAGTTGTCCCAGCGGCAGTCGAGGTTCGAGCCGTAGGCCGCGGGGGTCAGCAGCGTCGCAAAGACCTGCTCGCGCGCCAGGAACTCGAGGAGGTCCGCGTACCAGACCCGGTCGCGGTCGTCCTCCTTGAGCCGGCGCAGGCCCTTCGCCTCGAAGAACTCGATCGTCCGCGCCATGATCTGCCGCGACCGCTCGTCCGCGCACCGGCTGAGATGGTCGTTGGGGTTGAGCAGGATCATCGTCGCACCCCCAAGTCGCTCGGCTCGAGTGTAGCCCTCTTGCCGCGCCGCGTCACGCAGCCCGCCGCACCTCGGCGATGCTGGCGCCGCCGACTGGAGGGTTCATACTGAGCTGCCGCGGGCGTCTGACGCGGCCATGAGGGAGGAACCCGGCCCGTGGGCTCGTTCGCATCGCTCGAGGCGCTCTACGACGCCGAGCACCGCAGCCTGGCCGCGGACATCGACCTCTACCTCGACCTGCTCCACGAGGCCCGGGTCCGGGGGCCGGTGCTCGAGCTGGCCTGCGGCAGCGGCCGGGTCGCGGTTCCCCTGGCGATGGCGGGCCACCGGGTGACCGGCCTCGACCTGTCGGCCGCGATGCTGCGGCGGGCACGGGCGCGCCGGCGCGGCCTGCCGCCCGAGGTCGCGGCGCGGCTGCGCTTCTCCCGGCAGGACATGCGCTGCTTCCGCTTCCGACCAGTCCCTTCGCCGCCGCGATCATCCCGTTCAGCAGCCTGGCCCTGCTCCCCGAGCCCGCCGACCGCGCCGCCTGCCTCGACTGCCTGGCCCGCCACCTCGAGCCCGCGCGCGCCCCTGGTCATCGACCTGCCGTGCCCGGTGTCCTTATCGCCGGCCGGCGGGCCGCGCGTCGTCGCCAGCCGCTTCCGCTTGCCGCGGTGGGGGCACGAGGTCGAGAAGCTCGTCGAAGAGATCGTCGACCGCAGCGCGGGACGATCCGCGTGCGCTACCGCTACCGGCTCGTGCCGCCTCCGGGCGGCGCGCCGGTCGAGATCGCCGAGGCCTCCTTCGAGCTCGCCCGGATCGAGCGGCGGCAGATCGAGGCGCAGCTCTACGCGGCCGGCTTCGACGTGGTCGCCGCCCTGGGCGACTACCGCGGGACCCCGCACGGCCCGTCGAGCCCGCGGCTGGTGCTGCACGCCGAGCGCCTTGGGTGAGCGGCTCCCGCTCTACAATGCCGACGACGATGCCGGCCTCGAGCCTCGCCGCGCCGCTCGCCCTCCTGCTCCTCGCGCTCGGCGCGCTCGCCGGCTGCGCCGGCGCGCGGCCGGAGCCCGCGGCCACCGTGCCCTCGGGGTGGCCGCTGCCGCGGCGACGTCGGCGTCGTCAGCTCGTCCTTCGGCGCGCCCCGCGGGCGCTCGACGCACCAGGGCGTCGACTTCCGCGCGCCGCGCGGGACCAAGGTGGTGGCGACCGCAGACGGCGTGGTGAGCCTTCGCCGGCCGCTCCGGCGACTACGGCCGGATGGTCGTGCTCGACCACGGCAACGGCTGGGAGACGCGCTACGCCCACCTCCACCGGATCAAGGTCGAGAAGGGCGACCGGGTCCGGCGCGGTCGCAAGCTCGGCACGGTCGGCCACAGCGGCAATGCCGGCGGCAACCACCTCCACTACGAGGTCCGCCGCCGCGGCGTCCCGATCGACCCCCGGCCGACGCTCGGAGGTGGTAGGTGATACGTGATAGGTGATAGTTGCCCCACCTGACCGGGGCGCATCGTTCACGCTCCCGTTCCTGTTCCCGTTCCCGGCAGTGAGGCGCGGCTGTGGGTCGTTCGCTCCCGGCAGGACCGCGAAGGCGCGAAGGAGTTTCCCGCGAAGACGACTCGAGACCGAACTCGCACCCGATCGCGGAGGCACCGCGCGCACTTCTCTTCTCCTTCGCTGCTCGACTGCTCACCGCTCGCCGGCCCGGAACACGACTGCTCTCGGTCCCTGTTGCACCCTCCGATCTTGACCACGAGACAGCCACCGGTCGACGGGCGCCTCGCGTGGCGCGGCGACAAGGGCCGCCAGGTGGCGCTGCTCGTCCCTCGTCGAGGCCCTCGCGATGGGCCTCTGGTTCTCGGCGTCGGCAGTGGCTCCCCAGCTCGCCGTCGAGTGGGGCATGAGCGGCGCCGAGCAGGCGTGGCTGACCATGAGCGTCCAGCTCGGCTTCGTCGCCGGCGCCCTTGCGAGTGCGCTCCTCAACCTCGCCGATCGAGTGAGCACGCCGCGGCTGCTCGCCCTCAGCGCGACCGCCGGAGCGCTCTTCAACCTCGCGATCCCGGTGCTCGACCGTGTCGGCGTGGGCGGCCAGTCGACGGTTCTCGTGCCTGCGGTTCCTGACCGGCGCGGCGCTCGCCGGGGTGTACCCACCAGGCATGAAGCTCGTCGCCACCTGGTGTCGCGTCGATCGCGGGCTCGGGATCGGGATTCTCGTCGGGGCGCTGACCCTGGGCTCGGCCGGACCCCATCTCCTCAACGCCCTGCCGCTTCTCGGCACCGCCGGCATGCCGCCGTGGCCGCGGGTTCTCCTGGCCGCGTCGGCGCTCGCCGTGCTGGCGGCGGCGCTGGCAGCGACGACTCTCCGGCAAGGACCGTTCGCAGCCGCCAGCGCACCCTTTGACCCGCGGGCCGCCGGCCGCGTCCTCTCGGATCGCCCCACCCGGCTCGTCAACCTCGGCTACCTCGGCCACATGTGGGAGCTCTACGCCATGTGGGTCTGGGTGCCGGCCCTGCTGCTGGCGGCCTACGAGCGGGCGGGCTGGAGCGTGGCGTCGGCCCGCCTCGCGGGCTTCGCGGTGATCGCCGCCGGCGCCGTCGGCTGCGTCCTCGCCGGCGCCTGGGCCGACCGGATCGGCAGGGTTCGGGTGACCTCGGCGAGCCTCGCGGTGTCCGGAAGCTGCTGCCTCGTCGCCGGCCCGCTGTTCAGCGCCCCGGGTTGGTTGACGGCGGTCTGCCTCCTGTGGGGCGTGGCTGTGGTCGCGGACAGCGCCCAGTTCAGCGCCGCGCTCAGCGAGCTCACAGACGCCCGCTATGTCGGCACTGCGTTGACCCTGCAGACCTGCCTCGGCTTCCTGCTGACCCTGGTCTCCCTCCGCCTGGTTCCTGCCCTGCTCGAGCTGGTCGGCTGGGGCGCGGTCTTCGTGGCGCTCGCGCCCGGGCCGGCCTTCGGCATCGTCTCGATGCTGCGTCTCGGGCGGCTTCCGGAGGCCACCAGGATGGCGGGCGGGCATCGCTGAGCCGCACCGGACGAGCCGGTCGTCAAGCCCCCGGCATCGTGATCGGCACCGTGTAGCAGAGGGCGGATCCCTCGAGCGCCACAACGCCGTCGCCCCTCGTCACGCTGGTGCGCAGCCGGGTGATCGGCTTGTCGGCGCGCACCTCGACGACCTCGACCTCGCCGGTGATGGTGTCGCCGGGGCGGACCGGGGCCCGAAAGCTCCACTCGACCTGCAGGAACACCGTACCCGGCCCCGGCAGGTCCTCGGCGACGACGGCGTTGAGGATGGCGGTGGTGATGCCGCCTTGCACGATGATCTCTCCGAACCTGCTGCTCCGGGCGAGCTCCGCGTCGTAGTGGAGCGGGTTGCGGTCGCCGCTGATGCGGGTGAAGAGCTCGATGTCCTCCGGCTGCACGGTGCGGCTGCGCCGGGCGCGTTGCCCGACGGCCGGCATCCCGAGCGGCCAGGCGGAGGATGGGCTGGAGATTTCGGCGGCTGGCGTGGTCATCGTTGCCTCCTGAGGGGTCGACGGTTTCAGGCGGTCAGGCTCAAGGCGGTGCGATCGGCGAGGTCGAGGGCGAGGATCGCCTCGACCTCGCGGTTCATCTCCCGGCTCAGGGCGAGGTGCAGCTCGCGGACCTCGTCGAGGGTCCACTCGAAGGAGGCGACTCGGTCCGAGAGATCGTGGAGCGGGAGTGCGAGGGCGTCGCGCTGCTCCTGGTAGCCGGCGAGTGCGCGCTCGGAGCCGGCGCCGACGGCCACCGCCAGCAGCTCGGCATCGCGCAGCGCGTCGGTCATGCCGTGCGCGGTGATCGGGTCCTTGAAGTAGCCGGCGTCGCCGACCAGCGCCCAGCCCGGGCCCCAGCTCCGGCGGAGGAACCCGGGGTGCCCGGCGAACGCGTACAGCTGCCCGAGCCGGCGCTCGTCGGTCAGCCGGCGGCCAGCTCCGGAGCGCACTCCTCGAGCAGCCGCCGGTGGCCGGCGGCGATGTCGCCCCGGACCTCGTCCCGAAACCTGGCGGCCGAGGTGCCGGCGAAGATGCACGCGGCGCCGCCGTTGGTCGGAATCGCGCCGACGCCGATCCCCTCGCCGGTAGTACCAGTGCGTGTGCTCGAGCCCGGTGCCCGTCCAGTAGCCGTAGACGACGCCGGACGCGTGCCGGCCCGCGTGCTCGACCTCGGCGCCCGCCAGGCGGGCGACGGTGGAGCGCAGGCCATCGGCGCCGATCACGATTCCGGCGGCGATCCGCGCCGTCGCTCCGTCGGCGCGCTCGACGACGGCGCCGCGCACCCGGCCGCTGTCGTCGCGGACCAGATCGACGACGCGGACCCCGTGCACGACCTCGGCGCCGGCGTCGCGGGCCGCATCGACCAGCGCCGCGTCGAGCACCGTCCGCCGCGGCGCGTAGAGCGCATCGATCCCGTCGCGCGGTTTGATCGGGACGACCAGCTCGTCGTCACCGTAGTGGAAGGAGGTCCGCCGGATCGCCGGCGTGCCGGCCGCCTCGAGCGCGCCGAGCACCCCCCAGCGATGGAGCTGGAGCACACCGGCGCGCATCAGGGCGTGGGTGGAGAGGGTGTCGCTCCCGTAGGGCTGGCGGTCGATGGCCAGCACCCGCAGGCCGCGCCGCGCCAGCAGCATGGCGGTCGCGGCCCCGGCGCAGCGCGCCCCGACGACGACCGCGTCGTAGCTCTCGATGCTCGGTGATCGGTCGGGTCATGGCGTCACCTCCCTCTCAGGCGGCGGCCGGCCGGCTCACTGCCAGCCGGGCCGCGATCTCGTCGGCGATCTCGAGGGCGTCGCTGCCGACGCCGTCGATGTAGGTGGACTTGCGGCGGCGCTGCAGGTTCAGCCCGAGCACGTAGAGGCCCGGCGCCGGCGTGATGCCGCCGCGGTGAACGATCTCGCCCCGCTCGTCGAGGACTGGGAGCTTGAGCCAGGGGTAGCTGCGCCCGAAACCGGTGGCCCAGACCACGGTGCGGATGCCCTCGGCGGCGAGGTCGAGCGCCGTGGGCGCGGGCCCCGGGCGAACCGGGGTCACCGGCTGGGCTTCGGGCAGGCCGACATCCAGGCCGGCGTCGGTGATGAAGCCGTCGATCCTCGCCAGCAGCCGGGCCAGCCTGAAGTCCGCCGCCGTGGTCGAGGCCGCGAGGTCGTCGGCGAAGCGGACGGTCGTGCCCTCGGCGGCCACCGCCCGTCCGACCAGGCGAATGCCCCGGTTCCGGAGAACCGACAGGTCGAGCGTGCTGCGGTCGGGACGCCCGACGAGCTGGAGCGAGACCTGGCTGCGCGTCGCCTCGAAGCCGGCCACCGGGTCGACGGTCTCGTCGAGGATGCCGACGGTGTCGAGCCACCACATGATGTCGCGTCCCCGGTGGAGCCTGGGCAGCCGGGTGTGGCGCCCGACCGCCAGCGTGACCGGCCGTCCCGATCGGTGGATCTCGTCGGCGAGCTGGATCCCGCTCGCCGAGGCGCCGACGACCAGCACGCCGCCGTCGGCGAGCTGGTCGGGGTTGCGGTAGTCGGTCGGCGCCAGCTGGTGGATGCCGCCGGCGAGCTCGCGGCTGAAACCCGGAACTCTCGGCCAGCCGCAGTGGCCGGTGGCCACGACCACGTTTGGCGCGGTCCAGGTCCCGCGATCGGTGGTGACCCGGTATCCCCGGCCGCCCGCCTCGACGGAGAGAACCGTGGTTTCGAACTCGATCGGAGCCGAGAACGACCGCGCGTAGCCCTCCAGGAAGTCAACCACCTCGGGCACCGTCATGTAGCCGTCCGGGTCTGCCCCCTGGTATTCCCACCCGGGCAGGCGACTCTGCCAGTTCGGGGTGAGCAGGCGCAGCGAGTCCCAGCGCTCGGAACGCCAGCGCTCGGCGACCCGTCCCCGCTCGAGGACGACGTGGTCGATCGCCCGGTCGCCGAGGATACGGCTCATCGCCAGCCCGGCCTGGCCGCCACCGATGATGATCACGCTCGTGCTTTTCATGCCCGTCATCCCTCCGCGAGTGCGCTCCGGGCGGCCGGCCCGTCGACGCGGCCGGCCGCCCGAGACGGCTCGGCCGTCAGGCGGCCTCGACCATGACGGCGACCGGGACGCCGTTGCTGAGAACGTCGAACACCGCCGAGCGCCGCTGCGACTGCTCGACGATCTCGCGCAGCTTCTCGGCAGGCGCGTCGCCCTTGATCCGGAAGCTCACCCGGATGCCCTGGTAGCCGTTGCGGACCTCGTCGGAGATGCCGAGGATGCCGCGCAGGTCGATGTCGCCTTCGACCGTCGACTCGACCTCACTGAGCGTCACGCCACGCGCGGCGGCGATGTTGCCGATCCCGGCGGTGAGGCAGGCGGCGAGGCCGTGCAGCAGGAACTCGATCGGCGCCGGGCCCTGGTCGGTGCCGACCAGCACCTTGGGGTGGTCGGCGTCGTACTGGAAGTCGCCGGCGTGGTCGTGGCGACCGCCGGCGCCGTCGAAGGCCTCGATCCGCGTACGGCTGTGGGTGCCCTCGATCCAGCGGTTGGTCGCCCGGAAGCGGAACTTCGCGAGCTCCGGCTGGCCCTTGACCGCGTTGATGGTGGCGAACAGGGTGGGAGTGTCCACTCCGTTCATTCGGACGGGCTCACGCTTCATCGCACTCGTCTGGCTCATTTCTTCCTCCTTGTGGCTGGTGGTTCCAGCTCTGCTCTCACTCACCAGCTACGCGAGACGGCGCCAGAACCCGCCACCGGTGGGAGCCTGTGGGCATTGGCCCCTCGGCGCACGCGGGTCGTAGATCTCTGGGCGTGTGTGACGAGTCGCGGTGAGCTGGCTGGCCTACGCCCCGCGCGCGCCGAGAAGGATGCGCTGCGCGCATCCGAAGGAGTTCGTCGCCGCAGTGGCGGTCCGACATCAGCTTGGTCAGCCGACGCACGCCAAAAAGGCCAATGCGGTACGCGACCCCTTGGGAGGAGCCGCTGATCGCTTCGACCGTCGCCAGCGGGGTGCGCTCCGTCACGGCCGCGCCCTGCGGCGTCCGGACCGCGGGCGGCCCGGGGCGCGGCGAAGCGGCCCGTAGCGGCTAGCCCGGATATCTCACCGGGTTTCGTAGCGAGGGCTGCGAGGTGCCGTGCGCAGTGGGGATTTCGACCCGAGGGGCGCGGAGGCGTACTCGACAGTACGTCGAGCACCCCGAGGCGAGAAAGCACCGCTGAGCGCGGTACATCGCTGGCCGCAGTAGAAAGTCGGTGAGATATCCGGGCTAGAATTGGCCGTGATGAAGAGGGCCCTGCTCGCGCTGTTCTTCCTGCTGGCGGTCGCGCTGCTGGTGCTGGCGGTGGCGGTGCGGCTGCGCCATGGCGGCGGCCTCGCCTACACCGACCTGACCACCGCACCGCTGCTCGACGAGTCCGCGCTCGAGGTCGTGGTGAGCTTCCCCGAGCCGATCGGCAACGTCGCGGTCAGTGCCGACGGCCGGGTGTTCTTCACCGTGCACCCCGAGTCGCGCCCCGAGGAGCACCGCCTCATGGAGTGGACCGGCGACGGGGCGCGACCCTTCCCGAGCGCGGCCGCCCAGCGCGAGCTCTTCGACACGGTGCTCGGCGTCGTGATCGACCGCTCCGGAAGGCTGTGGACCATCGACCACGGCAACCACGGCTTGCGCAAGCCCCGCCTGCTCGCCTTCGACCTGGCATCGGGGAAGGTGGTTCACGACCACCCCTTCGAGCGCGCGATCGCCCCGCGGGGCTCCTTCCTCCAGGACCTCCAGGTGGACCCGAGGGGCGACAAGGTCTTCATCGCCGACCTCAGCTTCTGGCGCAATCGCCCGGCGCTGATCGTCTACGACGTCGACTCGGGGCGGGCTCGCCGCGTGCTCGAGCGACACCCGTCGGTGGTGCCGCAGGACTGGGTCATCACGACGCCGGCGAAGCGGATGGTCTTCTTCGCCGGCCTGGCGGCGCTGAAGCCCGGCGTGGACGGCATCGCCGTCGACCCCGCGGGCGAGTGGCTCTACTTCGGCGCAATGGCCCACGACGGCCTCTTCCGGATCCCGGCCCGAGACCTCCGGGAGTCGACCCTCGGCCCCCGGGTGCTCGCCCAGCGGGTCGAGCGCTTCAGCGACAAGCCGCTCAGCGACGGGCTCAGCACCGACCGCGAGGGCAGGGTCTACATCACCGACGTCGAGCACGGCGCGGTGATGCGGGTCGGCGCCGACGGCGTGCTGCAGACCCTGATCCGCTCGAGCAGGATCCGCTGGGCGGACGCGCTCTGCTTCGGCCCGGACGGTTGGCTCTACCTGGCCGACAGCGCGCTGCCGGAGGTGATGCTGCGCTCCAAGCGGCACATCCGCGGCGCCGGACCGTACCACGTGTTTCGATTTCAGCCCCCGCCCGCTTCCGCTTCCGCGCCCGAGGAGCCTGCCCTGAGCGAGCGGCGCGACAGCGCCGGGAGTCGAAGGGTCCCCATGGTCGCAAGTGGGACTCAACAACCGCGAAATGGCGATTGAGAGGCGGCCTGGCCTCACCACGAAGGCACAAAGACACGAAGATATTCAATTGATGGCGCCCCACCGGCCGGCATGGGGCGAGCCTCATGGTGACAGGTGCCACGCGACGGCTGCAACCTCCAAACCCACACGGCGCCCGGATCGCGTAGACGCCATTCGCAGGCTTCCCTTCGTGTCTTCGTGTCTTTGTGGTTTCCAAGGCCCGCCCGCGTCCGCTTTCACGCTCAGCTCGGGAGCACGCGCCGCCGCTGGCATTGCGTATCACCGGATTCCGCGCTAGGGTGGCCGGCATGAAAACGACACTTCTTCTCATCGCCATCGCCCTCATCACCGTCACCACCGCGGGCGCGCAGGACATCGCCGCGCCGCCCGACGTGGCCAAGCCGCCGGAGGACGCGGCCTGCACCACGAGCGGGCTCTGCTCGAAGCTGCTGGCCGCCGGCACCGGCACCGAGCACCCCGACGCCTGGGACAAGGTCACCGTCCACTACAGCGGCTGGACCACCGACGGCACGATGTTCGACTCGTCGGTGAAGCGCGGCCAGCCCGCGACCTTCCCGCTCAACCGGGTCATCCCGGGCTGGACCGAGGGCCTGCAGCTCATGGTGGCCGGCGAGAAGCGCCGGCTCTGGATCCCGGTCGAGCTCGCCTACAACAACATGCCCGGCCGTCCGGCCGGCATGCTGGTCTTCGACGTCGAGCTGATCTCGATCGAGGACCAGCCGAAGCCGCCGGACCCGCCGCCGGCGCCCGCGGACGTGGCGGCGCCGCCCGACGGACGCCCAGACGACGGCGAGCGGCCTCGCCTCCAAGGTGCTCAAGCCGGGCACCGGCACCGAGCACCCGACCGCGAGCTCGAAGGTCACGGTCCACTACAGCGGCTGGACGACCGACGGCAAGATGTTCGACTCGTCGGTGGTGCGGGGCCAGCCCGCGACCTTCCCGCTCAACCGGGTGATCCCGGGCTGGACCGAGGGCGTGCAGCTCATGGTGGTCGGCGAGCAGCGGCGGTTCTGGATCCCCGAGGCGCTGGCCTACAAGGGCGCGCCAGGGGGCGCCGCAGGGGATGCTGGTCTTCGACGTCGAGCTGCTGTCCATCGAGTAGCCCGCGGCGGGCGCTCAGCTCCCGCGCAGCGCGATCAGCGCCTCCAGGTAGCGCGACTTCAGCTGGCGGCTCGCCATGGCGCGCTGGATCGGCGCGAGGCGCAGGATGGCGCCCAGCACCGCAGCCATCGCCCGGTGGCTGGCCAGGGTGCGGTTGTCGAACACCAGGTCCTGCAGCGTGCCCCGCTCGATCGCCATCACGACCGTGCGGTGGACCGAGTCGACCGGGGTGATGACGCGCTCGGCGCGCGCCCGGAGCTTCAGGCCACGCTCGGGGCAGGCCGGCACGCACACCCCGCAGCCGAGGCAGATGTCGGTGTCGAGCTTGGCCTGCTTGCGCTTCGGCCGCGCCGGGTCGTTGGCCGACACCAGCGTCATGGCTTCGACCGGGCAGGCCTCCACGCACTTGCCGCAGCCGGTGCAGGTCTCGGCCGCCACCTCGGGGATGAAGTTGGTGGTGTGGACCGGGTGAAGGTGGCCGAAGCGGCGCGCCGCGATCAGGGCCTCGCAGCAGCAGCCGCAGCAGTTGCAGATGAAGTTGACCCGCTGGCGGACGTTCTCGCCGAACTGGACCAGGCCGCGGTCGCGCGCCTGCGCGAGCAGGTCGTGGCACTCGGCCGCGTCCACCCGGCGCGCGACCCCGTGGCGGATCAGCGAGTCCGCAGTGTTGTTGAAGGTCATGCAGATCGACATCGGCGCGTCGCAGGCTCGCCCGAGGTGCTCCATCTTGTGGCGGCAGTAGCACAGGCCGATCCCGATGTGGGCGGCCTCGGCCACAACCTGGCTCGCCCGCTCGTGGTCGAGCACCACCAGCGAGCCGTCCGCCGGCAGCGACGGCTCCGACACGAACACCCGGCCGAGCTGGGTCTCGCCGTTGGTGAACAGGGCCTTGATGAACTCCTCCTCGACGTTGAGGTACTCGTAGAAGAGCTCGGCCAGCAGCTTCTGGTCGATGTCCCCGCGCACTCGCATCATCGAGAACTCGAAGAAGCCGGCCATCGGCGGCGGCAGCACGTAGCTGCGGCTGCCGTCGGCCTCGACGTCGAGCAGGATCGCCCGGCCGGCGAGCTCGTCGAGCACCGCCTGCGCCTCGGCGACCGGCATCTTCCAGGCCCGCGCCGCCTGCTCGGCCGAGAAGGGCTTGATCGGGAGCCGGGCCACGAGCGCGGCCTCGCGCTCGGAGAACAGCATCCCGAGGATGCGGAACAGCAGCTCGGACGGCGGCGCGCCCTGGGGAAATCGGTTGAGCCGCTCGACCAGCTCCTGGTACCCGGTGCGGACGGTGTGGTGGGCCACGGTCAATCCGACCCTTCCTGCGAGCCATTCCTATTCTAGCGGGGACCGCCCGAGCGTGGGCACGACGACTGTCGATCGACGGTGGGCCTGCGTTCCATCGCACCGCTTCGACTTCAGGCGGGCGCGAGGGAAACGAGAGGTCGAGGTGATCCTGGTCGGGCTCGAGCCGACCGCGCTCTACCGGGTCGAGATCGACGGCGTCACGATCGGTGGCGTGTGGACCGGCGTCACCGGAGACGGCTCGCTCACGCTCGAGTCGCCGGACGACAGCCGCCCGCCGGTCCCAGGGACGCTCCCCGGCGCCGCCTCCCTTCGCACGGTCGTCGTGTTCGATGCGTCGAATGCCCCGGTTCTCGCGGGCTCCTTTGTGTTCGCCGGGGTCATTTCGACGATTTCGACGACTCCGGCCACCGTTCACGAGGACGGGATTCGTTGGACTGAGCTGTCCGAGCGGCCGCCTGCGGCGAGCTCGCGCCACGCGACGGAACGCGCTCCACCAGGCGCCCACGTGTGCGGGGCGCATGCCCCGCTCAGGGCAGCGCGGGCTCGCGCTCGCCGAGCAGGAAGACCGCGTCGCCGCTGCCGTTGTCGACCCGCGAGATGTACGCGAAGAAGCGTCCGCCGGATCCGGCCGCGGCCGCGACCTCGAGGCGCACACCGTCGAGGCCCGGCGCCACGCCCATCTCGTTCAGCACCCGGTTCACCTGGGTGTGCGAGAAGGGCGCGAGGGTCAGGCTCAGCGGCGTGCCGATGGCCTGCTCGCCGAGCATCGCCCGCACCTCGACGACCAGCGGCGTGGCGACGATGCTGGCGATGCCGAGGTTGGTCCGGAAGCCCGTGTCCTGCCGCGCCTCGAACAGGTAGAAGGTCGCCGCGTTGGGGTTGAGGCCCGGCACCACCTCGTCACCGACGGCCCATTCGGCGGGAAGGCCGGGGACCGCCTGCCCGAAGGTACCGACCGCGCTGCCGACATTCGCGATCCGGGCATGGGCGATGACCGGCGCCGAGGCCACGATGTCCACCGAGCCGACCGCCTCGTCCATCCCGAAGGCCCCGGCGATGAGGTCCTCGATGATCAGCGTCGCCCGCGGCGCCACGTGACCTGCGCCGAGGCGGCCGGCGCGGTGTTGTCGCGATCCGAGAGGTTCAGGAACAGGGCCACGGTCGTCTCGGCGGCCGCGGGGTTGAAGAGCTCGAGCCGGGTCCTCCACACCGTGCCGCCGATGCCGGGCGTCCGTCCCACGGCCGGCACCACCAGGTCGGTCGAGGCCGTCGACGGGACGTCCACGAGGTACGAGCCGGCGGCGAAGATCGATGGCGAGCCGGTGCCGGTCGCAAAGGCGCCGGACGGGCTCGTCCCCACGTCGCCCGCGGCCGAGAGGACGAGGCCGTCCGCAAAGGCGTCAGCGCAGCTCGAGTCCGGGCAGAAGCACCCGATGAGGTCGTTGCGCGCCACTGGGACCGAGAGCGGGTAGGTCGCGACGCCGCCCGCCGGAACCGTCTGCAGCGCCGAGCTGCCGACCAGGAGCAACCGGTCCCCCTCAGGCCGGAAGACCTTCAGCATGACCCGCGCGCCCTCCGACGAGACGACCCGCCACAGCCGAAGCTCGCCACTCGCCGTGACCGGGTGGTCGAGGTCGATGTAGGTGACGCCGCCTTCAAGCGGCGATCCCGGCTGGGGCTCGCGCCCAGCGGTCTGCGCGGGCGCAGTCGACGCCGCGAGCAGCGCCATCGAGCTCCCCAGCAGTCCGATCCAGATCCGACCGAGTCTCGAGGCCATGGCGTGCCTTCTCCTCTCGCGTTCCGCGGCGGCGGGCGCGGAGTCGGCGAACCCAGACCGGAAGCGGGTGTCGGCTTCCGAGGCCCGGGCTACGGCCCCCGCACCAGTGTTAGCGCGGCGTACGCGTCGAGCATAGTACCGGTCCAGTCGCCGTCCGTCACGGGCACACCGGACTGCTCGAGGGCATTCCGCAACAGCAAGGGGTCGAGGCCGGGGTCGGCGCTGAGCAGGAGAGCGGCGGCGCCGGCCACGAAGGGGGCGGCCATCGAGCTGCCGCTCCACGTCCCGAAGCTCTGCTCGTCGAGAGCCCCGTAAACCGCCTCGCCGGGAGCGGCGAAGCGCACGAGGTACGAGCGGTTGCTGAAGGGAGCCAGGCCGAGGCCGTCCTCCCGGGCGGCGGCCACGGCCAGGACATTGCTGTCAGAGGCCGGGAAGGGCACCACGGTGGAGGCGTCATTGCCCACCGACGCGACGACCACGATGCCGAGCTCGACGGCCCGCTCGAGCAGGAGGTCGACCGCCGACGATCGCTCGCGATAGACGAGGGAGAGGCTGATGACGTCCGCGCGGCGCTCGATCGCGTCGGCGATGGCGAGCGCGAGATTGTATGCCGTGCCCGAGCCTTCGTCGTCGAGCACCCGGTACGGGAGGATCGCCGCCGCGGGCGCCGCGATCCCAACCAGCGAGGCGACGAAGGTGCCGTGGCCCGCCGCCTCGTCGACGTCGCCGTCGCCGTCGTTGTCCGTGAGGTCCCGCTCCTCCCAGGGCGTGAGGTCACCGTCGACCAGGTCGAGCCCTCCCGGCAGCAGCTTTCGGCGCAGCGCCGGGTGCAGCGGGTCGACTCCAGTGTCGATCACCGCCACCACGATGCCGCCACCGTCGGCAAGCTGATGGGCCGCGGGAAGACCGACTTGGTGGACGGCCGATTGACCGACGAGCTCCCCGGAGCTCGGGGTGCGGTCGACCGTGGGGTAGCGCCGGCGGACCGACTCGGGGTCCTGGAAGAAGTAGTTGGGCTCGACCGCCGCCACCTCCGGATCGGCGGTCAGCGCCGCCAGCAGGTCGTCGCTCAGCGGCTCCGGGAACCACAGCAGGGCTCCCAGCCCGCCGACCCGGCCGACGACCTGGGCGCCGAAGCGGGCGGCGATGGCGTCCGCGCTCCCCCCCGGCACCGTCACCACCAGCGCCTGCTGGGGCTCGTAGTCCTGGCCACCGGTGGTGGCGGCCTCGCGGTCGTCGGCGCGCACCTCGAGTGCGGTGAAGTCGCCGAGCTCGTCGAGCAGCGCATAGACCTCAACCCACCACCCGGGAACCACGTCCTGCCACGAGTCGGCGTCGCCCTCGAACTCCGTGGCCGGCGTGATCAGAATCGGTGACAGGCCCTCGAGCTGGAGCTCGGTCGAGCTGATCGACTGGACCACGCCGTCGAGCTCGCGGTAGCCCTGGCCGGACTGCATGTCGCCCTCGTACTCGATCTCGACGACGAGGTTGTCGCCCGATGGGCCGCGCCTCGCCTCCACATCGAGGTACTGGCCGACCGCGAGCCCGCTGTAGCCGCCGATCGACCGGATCGAAGTAGGTGCTCTGATCGACGGTGTAGATCCGCCCGTCATCCATGACGAAGCGGTCGGGCGGCAGCAGCACCGTGAGCAGGCCGCTGAACTCGAAGTCGACGCCCCCTTCGAGCAGCTCGAGGCGGGTCGCGGTCAGCACCAGGCCAGCCAGGGTGCCGCGCGCCTCCATCTCGTCGCCCACCGAGAGCTCGTCGAGCGATCCGAAGTTGTGGAGCTCGGTCTCGGCGGTGACGACCACCTCGAACACCGTCCCCTCGGCGTCCAGCTCGAGCCCGTCCGGCGTGAAGGACACGATGAAGCCCCGCAGCCTCGCCTCCTCGCCGCTCGAGCGGAGCTTGACGCGGCTGGCGATGAGGGTTGCGCCCTGCAGCAGGCCCCTGGCCTCGACCTCGTCGCCGATCGACAGCTCCGAGAGGTCGTTGAAGCCCTCGAGCTCGGTTTCATCGGTGACCACGACCGCGTACACCGATCCCTCGGCGATCATCTCGAATCCGTCGGCCGTGAAGGAGAGGAGATACCCGCGCAGGGTCGTCTCGTCGTCCGCGATCTCGGGCTCGACGGCGATGCCGCCGCGCGCCGCGCCGGTTCTGCGCCAGGCCGACCGGCTCCGCTCGGACCGACCTCCGGAGGCGGCCATGGCGGTGCCTGTCGCCGACGCCCTGCCGGCCATGAGCTCGGCGCTGGCCGCGTGGACGAGCCGCTCGGCGCTGCCCGGATCCCGGCTGCCCACCACCTTGACCCGCGGTGCTTCACCCTGGGCCACCCGGCAGGCCAGCTCATCGAGCCACGGCGCGGCGTCGGCGAGCTCGACCGTCCACCCGCCGTCCAGGCCGAGATGCCGCGGCGGCGCGACCCAGCTCACGGCGCCGGACACCACCACGGTGACCTCGTTCCGGCCAGTCAAACCACGGATCTCGCCCCGCACCGCCGCCGCCTCTGCCGGCAGTGCCAGCACCGGGAGGGCGAGCGCGAGGACCGCCGCCAGGCGGATGCGCAACCTCGGTCCGTTCATGCGATCCTCCAGCTTCGCTGGTCGCCGTAGAAGTGGAAGTTCCCCCACGTCGCCGGGTGCGGGTCCTGCCGGCGCAGCTCGCCGACCGCCCCCCGGAACGCCGCCCCCGGGTCGCTGCCCGCCTCGAGGCGGCGGAAGAACTCGAGATCGAAGTCGCACGCGACCTCGTCCCGTACCGGTGAGATCGCCCCCACCACGGTCCGCACCCCGCCCGCGAGCAGCGCGCGCAGGAAGCCCTCGTACCTGTGGTCGGTGCGGTCGCCCATCCGCACTCCCGAGCAGACCCCGAAGCTCACCAGGCTCGCCCGGATCCTGGTGGCGGCGAGGTCGTGCACGGTGAGGTAGCCGTCGGCGAGCCGGAGGCCCGAGGCTCCGGGAAGCCCGTCGAGGAACACGGCGTGGCCGGCCAGGTGGACTGCATCGTGCGTCGCGAGCATATCGAGAAAGTCCTGGCGGGTCGCCATCTCCACGACCGATGCCGTCGTGCGGAGGCCGGCCAGGGCCCGCAGCTCCCGCCTGACCATCGGCAGGTCGTCGCTGGAGACGCCGCACAGCCCGACGCTCGCTGGCCTGGCCGGCGGGTCCTTGAGCAACCCGGCCACCACCCCGGCGCCGGGGGTCAATGAGAACAGCGCACCGTCGATCAACGCCTCGCCGCCCGGGCCCTCGAGCGCCGTCCACGGAATGTGGAAGAGCTCGGCGTGGGGCGCCACCCAGAGCGCGCCGCTGTGCTCGGCGGGCAGCGGGCTGAGCAGCAGCTCTCCGAGCCGCCGCAGCCGGTCGCGCAGCGCGGACGCCGACGCCTGCGACTGCGAGGAGTCCGCCGTGCGCCAGGTGTTGGTGTCCATGTGGAAGCGGACCGAGGCGACGAGCTCGCGGACCTCGTTCGCCACGGCCGTCCGGACGACCCGCAGCTGCCCGCGCGACGCCACGAAGCTCAGCAGCTCGCGCCGGTCGAGAAAGTACTCGACGAAGACGTCGCCCTCGGGGAGCCGTTCGAGCAGCGCTCCCGCGACCGAGCCACCGAGGCCCTCCGGGAGCAGCACGGGCCGCCGGCGGGCCAGCGCCAGCTCGCTCGAGCGCAGCTCCTCCTCGACGCTGCGCAGCTCGCTGTGGATGGTCAGCCCGAAGCGCCGCACCCGCGGCTCGTCCTGGCCTTCGACCTGCCGCAGGAGGGCCGCCAGACGAGTCCGCAGCTCCTGCCAGCGCCGCAGCTCGGGGTCGTCGCCGCGGTCGGCGCGGCGGGCGAGCTCGTCGACCAGCCAGCCCGACCGGAAGCGGGACAGGATGTCGAGCGCCCGCTTGCGGTCGCGCGGCCGGCCCCGGTCGAGCAGCGCCGCCACCAGGTCGAGGTAGACGTCGCCGCGCAGCCGAAGGAAGGCGTTCCGGTCGGCGGTCGCGGCGAGCCGGCCGTGGAGGCGGTCCGCCCACTCGACCGCACGGAACAGGTGCCGGGTCGCTTCCGCACCGCCGGCGCGTCCGAGCACCTGGTGGGCGACCATCTTGACCCACGCCGAGGCGCCCCGCTCCGCGAGCGCCTGCCGGGCGTGCCGCACCGCCGCGCGCCGGTCGCCGCGCTCCTGCAGCCGTTTCGCCGCCCACGCCAGGCCCGTGGCGCCGCGATGAGTAAGCCCTGCCGACCGCAGCCGCCGCGCCGCCCGTAGCACCTGCGCCGGATCGCACGACGGGTCGAGCTGCACGAGATCGACCATCAGCAGATCGCGCTGGAGCTGGAGGCGCGGGCCCGCGAGCTGCGCGACCGCCCGGCGCCAGCCGCCGAGGAGCCCGCGCGCCGCCTGGAGCACGGCCAGCAGCCGGAGGACCCTCACCTCCTCGCGCCGCAGCCCAGCCTCGCGCACCCGCGGCAGGACGCGCTCGAGCCGGCGCTGGGCGCCTTCGAGATCGCCGAGGTCGGTCTCGGCGCTCGCGAGATCGACCTCCGCGACGAGCTCGATTCCGGTGTTCTCACTCTGCTGCGCGGCGGCGATCACGGCGTGCCAGCGGCCGAGCGCCGCATCGACCAGACCGGTTGCGAACTCGCCCTCGGCGAGGTTGAGCTCGGCCTGCAGGGCGAGCTCGGGAAGCCCGAGATCCCGCGCGGCCTCGGCCACGGCGCGGTGCTCGGACATCGCCTCGGCGAAGCGCCCAGCCAGGGCGGCCGAGTTGGCCAGGTTTGCCCGCGCCAGAAGGTGGCGCAGGCTACCCGGCTCGAGCCGGCGCGCGGCCTGGTGCCAGAGCGCCTGCGCGCGGTCGACGCGGTCGGCGGCGTCCTCGGCGCAGCCGAGGTTGGCGAGCGCCACCGCGCCCCGCTCGCGGTCGCCCCGCGCCGCGAAGCGGAGCTCGAGCTGCCGCGCGACAGCCCGCGCGCGCCGCAGGCGCAGCTGCTCGCCGTAGACGTCTACGAGCAGCAGGCGGACGCGGTCGGCCAGGTCGGGCCGGCCGGCTCGCGCCATCGCCCGCGCCGCACTCTTGAGCTCGCTTTCGGCGCGGCCCGGCTCACCGCCCAGGTGATGGACCACGCCGGCCGACCAGCGCGCGTAGGCGGCGAGCAGCCCGTCTTCGAAGCGCACCGAGGCGAGCTGCTCGGCCCAGCGGCGGCCGAGCCGCGGCGAGCTGCGCGCCACGCGCTCGGCGTGCTCGCGCAGCAGCTCGCCGGCGGACTCCTCCGATCCCGACTCGGCGAGCCGGGCGACCTCCGCGGGGAGGACGGGAAGAATCTCAGCCGGTTTCATCGTCGCCGATGGCCAGATCTGCGAGCTCGATGGCCCCGCCGTCGATCCACCACAGCGCCCGGTAGCGTCCCGGGACGACACCCGCCAGGTGGAACTCCCCAAAGCGGTCGATGTCGCAGACGTAGGCGCGGCCGCCCAGAGCGCTCAGCGCCATGGTCCCGCCCCCGCCGACGTCACCGCGCGCGGCCGTCAGCTGGCCGTGCACCGAAACCGTCGACCCTCGACCGGTGGGGCCCACCCGAAGCAGCAGGTTGTACGGCCCCGCCTCGTACTCGGCAATGCTGCCGGAGACGGCGCCGCGCACGGCGGCCGGTTGCAGGACCGAGGTGCGGACGAGCCGGGCCAGCCAGCGGGCCGCGCCGGCCGGCTGCGGCCCCAGCTCCCGGTACATCACGCGAAGGCGGTGAAGCTCCGGCGACTCGATGGTCTCCCGGTAGAGGTCCCGCAGCAGCTCCATCCGTAGCAGCCACTGCTGGTGAAGCGCGCGACACCTGGAGCACGAGTCCAGGTGCTCGTGTGCTCCTGGAATCTCGTCACCGCCGATCAGGTCGACGATTCGCTCGTCAGTGAGATGTTCCATCTCCATCCCTCATCTGGACAGTGCGCTCAGGCGTCCGATCGAGACAGCCGCTCGACGATCGTGCGGAGCCTCTGCATGCAACGCCGTCGGATCGGGCCGATCGAGGTCTCGGCCAGCCCCTCGGCGACCGCGACGTCGCGGTAGGAGTCCGGCGGCTCCTTGAGTTCGAGGCGGTGGAGGAGGCGCCGGCACCGCTCCTCGAGCTGCTCGAGGGCCCGCTGCAGGAGCGCTAGCTCCTGATCGCGAATGAGCTCGTCGTCGACGCGCGGATCGAACGAGTGTGCGAGACCATCGATGTCCTCGGCCGGGCGTCGCTGGCGGATCACCTCCAGCGACTGGAAGCGCGCCACTCCCGCCAACCACCCGGCGAGCTTCTCGGGGTTCTTGAGCGAGCCCAGGTTCTGCAGCGCCACCAGCGCCACCCGCTGGACGACGTCACGCGCTTCCTCGGGGTCGCAGCCGGTGCGGCGCGCCACCGCCTTGACGAGCGGCCCGTAGCGCTGCCACACAACGACCCACGCCTCCTCGTCGCCTCGGAGGCACGCGCTGACGAGGCGCTTGTCGAGCGCCCGTGACTCGCCCCAGCTGTCGCCGTCCACCACGATCCCTTCAGCACGACCGGGCCGACGCCGCCTCGAGCGCAGCGCGACCCGCGACCATTCTTCCACATACCGGCGGCGTCGCGCGCGATGCCGCCGGCCGCGAGCCCTCGCTGCGCGTCCTCCTCAGGGCACTGACGTCGTCCACGCACCCACGTCGCCGGACTCGAAGCCGTCGCTGAACAGCGCCTCGGCGGCGATGGTCAGCGTGCCCTCGGCCGCAGGCCCGGCATTGAAGGCGCTGTCGACCGCCCGCACGCTCCAGGTGTAGCTGCCGGGATCGAGGCCGGTCAGCACCCAGCTCGTCACCGCGCCAAGCCCGCCCGGCTCCGGCAGGCGCCCGGCGCTCATCGCGCCGCCCCCGGTCGGGCGCAGGTCGAGGTCGTAGGTGATCGCCTCGGGGGGCGTCGAATCATCGGTGGCCGGGCTCCACGACAGCTCGATACCGCCGCCCGCCGGGACCGCCGTCAGGTTGGTTGGTGCCGAGGGGCTGAGGTTGTCCGGCCCCGCGTCGTTCCGGTACAGGTGCATCCGCGCCTCGACGAGCCCGTTGCCGCCAGGGACGTAGTAGGCGCCGGCGACGAGGTAGTCGAGATCGCCGTCGCCGTCGAGGTCGAACCACGTGAAGGTCCCGCCGCGCCCGATCGACGAAATCGGCGCGGGCAGGTTCAAGCCGAGCGCCGTGAAGATCCCGCCATCGTTGCTCCAGATGTCCGACTTGCCCTCGATGTCGACGGTTCCGACGAAGTTGCCGGTGATCAGGAGGTCGACGTCGCCGTCGGAGTCGTAGTCGGCCCAGGTCGCGGCGTGGAGGTCGAGCCAGTCGGCATTGGGGGCGTCGATGAGCGTGGTCTCGGTGTAGCTCCCGCCGTCGTTGCGGTAGATGCGGAGGACCGTGTCGTAGGTCCCGCCGGCCTCTTGGATGTTGCCGGCCACCAGGATGTCGAGATCGCCGTCGCCGTCGAAGTCGCCCCAGTCGGCGAGTCCGTACTCGACGCGGATGGCGAGCAGGTCGCCGGCGGTGAAAGCCCCGCCGTCGTTGCCGAAGCGGCGCACGAAGCCGGTTGCGGTGTAGGGGTCGACGTTGGCCAGGAACAGGTCGAGATCGCCGTCGGCGTCGTCGTCGGCCCATGCGCTCTGAGCGTGCACGGATGGATCGATGGTCGCGGCGGTGTCCGTGAACAGCCAACTGCCGCCGCTCGCCCCGTCGTTCCGCATCAGCACCGTCCGCCTGGAGGAGGTGTCGGGGTCGAACACCGACGGGATCAGGAGGTCCGGGTCGCCGTCGTTGTCCGCGTCGGCCCAGGTGAGGGAGCGCAGGTCATAGGCCCCGGTGTAGGACGAGTCCTCCCAGTAGTCCGGCAGCGGGCTGTCGAGCTGGGTCAGCAGCCCCGAGTCGTTGCGGTAGATGACCGTCTGACCGTCGGAGGCGACGGCGAGGTCGTCATCGCCGTCGGAGTCGAAGTCGGCCCACGCGAGGTCGGAGGCTCCGGCCGACAGCGATCCGAGCGCCAGCTCCTGGTGGGAGAACAGCCAGCCGCCACCCGGATCGGGACCGTCGTTGATGAAGAGCACGAGCCGGTCCTCGGCGCTGACGTTGTAGACGACGTAGAACCCGATGGCCGCAAAGTCGAGGTCACCGTCGCCGTCGACGTCGGCCGGCGCCACGGCGTTGACCCAGAAGTCCTCCTCGGGCGGCGTGACGAAGAGGGGGTCGGCGGGCGGGGTCACCTCGAGGAAGGAGGTCTGCGCGGCCGCCGCCGAGGCGACGCCGAGCAGGATCGAGAGCGCGACCGCAGCGCGGCCCGCTCGCCGCACTCTCGGCGGCGCCTCGGGCCGAGATCGTTGGCTGTTCCGAGATGCTCGCGACCGCGCGGTGATCATGTCCCGACCTCCCCGAGCTGACACTGTCAACCGTACTGTGGGGAGAACACGCCATTCGAGACATCAATGCCCGCGCTCGCGCTCGCGACGCTGCACAGCGTCCGCTGTTCAGGCGGGCGGGCCGTGACCGCCGCTGCCGCCGGCGTCCTGCGGCGCGGCGCTCACACGCCGTCGAGGTAGCCCTTGCTCTCCAGGAACTCCACCACCCTGCGCGCGCTCTCCTCCTCGGTCTCACGGTCGGTGTGGAGCACGACCTCAGGGTTGACCGGGGCCTCGTAGGGGGCCGAGATCCCCGTGAACTCCTTGACCAATCCCGCCCGGGCCTTGGCGTACAGCCCCTTGGGGTCCCTCTTCTCGCAGACCTCGAGCGGGCACTCGACATAGACCTCGATGAAGTCGCGCGGCTCCTGGATCTCGCGGTTGCGATCGCGGTCGACGATGTACGGCGAGATGAACGCGGTCAGGTTGATGATCCCGGCCTGGGTGAAGAGCTTCGCCACCTCGCCGATGCGGCGAATGTTCTCGTTGCGGTCCTCCGGGCTGAAGCCGAGGTCGCGGTTGAGCCCGAAGCGAATGTTGTCGCCGTCGAGCACGTAGCAGTGCTTGCCCCGGCCGGTCAGCAGTTGGTCGACGCTGGTCGCAATCGTCGACTTGCCGGAAGCGCTGAGGCCGGTGAACCACACCGTGACGCCGCGCTGGCCGAGAGCAGCCTCGCGCTGCGCCCGGGTGACCTGGAGCTGGACCTTGGAGATGTTCTGGCTCTTGGGCTCACTCATCACACTACCCCCTTCTGCCGCAGCCGCCGCAAGGGCGGCATGTCGATCCTCGGTCACTGCACGCTGAGCGCGCCGTGTGGGCCCGACGCTTCGGTCGACCGCCGGGCACGACGCCACGCGAGCGGCCATTATGGAGCTTCCGTCGATCCTGGTGAAGCCCGCCGCCACAGGCCCGGCCGGACCTGCTCGTCGGCCGCGGTGACGGCGGCCGGGGCGTGCCGAGCCGTCCTGGCCCTCACGCCCCGTCCTTCCGGCCCCGTCCTGCCGCGACCGGCGCCTTGCGGCGCCCCCGAAGCAGCGCCGTCGCACCGCTGCCGTTGAGCTCCTCGAAGCGCGCCTGCGCGTGGCGGTGCCGCCGGCCGGCGGCCACCAGCGACTCCAGCAGCAGGCCGTCGGCCACTGGGTGCTGGAGCACGGTGAAGACTCCGTCGCGGAGCGCCCTGACGGCGTCGGCGACCGGTGAGTCACCGGCCAGGGCCACGACCTCGACCAGCGGGACGTTGCGTCGCAGGACCGCCGCCTGCGCGAGGTCCTCGGCGGTCAGGCTGTCGGTGTCGAGCAGCAGCACGTCGACGCCGACGAGGGCCGCACCTCGCGGCGCCCCGGCCAGCGCGAGCTCGCGAACCCGAAGGCCATGGCGGTGCAGCGAGGATGACAGGGAGTCCACCCAGACCCTGTCCCGCGACGCCACTGCGACCGTGAACGGCGGATTGGGCTCGCGATTCCGCATCCCTCACCGGCTCCCGGCGGCGACCGGAGACGGGCCGCACGCTGCGGCGTCGACGGTCGGCAGACACCCCGGACGGCTCATCGGGTTTGCCCACGCGCAAGGCGCGTGCCAGCCCCTCCCCTGCCCCCGGTCGTCGGCACCATCCTGCTGCAATGAAGGAGCTTAGGCCGTCCACCGCCGAGCCGGCCGGAGGGACACCAACCTGGGACATATTGTCCCGCGACCCGTCACTCGGCTCGGAGGCGGTCAGCTAAGCCTGAACAGCACAACGACTTAGTGACGGTGCGTCGAGTGGGACAGAAGGGACCGCTACGGCGGCGCCCGGCTCAGCCGTCGATCCCGTACTCGCGCAGCTTCCGGTACACCGTCCTCCGGCTGATGCCGAGGATTCTCGCTACCCGCGAGCGGTTGCCGCCACACTCCTCGAGCAGCTGGAGGATGTGCTGGCGCTCGAGCTCGTCGAGGGAGCGGCTGCTGTCACCGGCGGCGGTGCTGCCCATCTCCGGAGGGAGGTCCGAGGGCTGGACGAGGCCCGCCTTGCGCAGGATCACCGCCCGCTCGACGACGTTTTCCAGCTGGCGGACGTTGCCGGGCCAGGGATGGTCGACCAGCAGCTCCAGCGCGTCCTGGCGCACGCCCTCGACCGCGTAGCCCGCCTCCGCGTTGAACTGGCGGATGAAGTGGTAGACGAGCGGCGGGATGTCCTCGCGCCGCTCCCGCAGCGCCGGGATCGCAAGCGAGATCACGGCGAGACGATAGTAGAGGTCCTCACGGAAGGCCCCTTCCGCCACGGCCTCGGCGAGGTCGCGGTTGCTGGCCGACACGACGCGCACGTCGACCGAGCGCTCGACCGTGTCGCCGACCCGGCGGAAGCGCCGGTCCTGGAGGAAGCGCAGCAGCTTGGCCTGCATCGACGCGGGCAGGTTGCCGACCTCGTCGAGGAACAGGGTGCCGCCGTCGGCCTCCTCGAAGATCCCCGCCTTGTCGGCGATCGAGCCCGTGAACGCCCCGCGCCGGTGGCCGAACAGCTCGCTTTCCATGAGGCCCTCGGGGATCGCGCCGCAGTCGACCGGGACGAACGGCCGCTGGCCGCGGCCGCTGATCGCGTGGATTGCCCGCGCCAGCAGCTCCTTGCCGGTCCCCGAGGCGCCGGCGATCAGGACCGACGCCGTGGTCGGCGCGACCTCGCCGGCCATCGCGAGCAGCCGGGCCATCGCGGGCGAGCGAAACACGATCGGAAACGCCGCGTCGCCGGCTTCGGCGTGGATCGAGCGCAGCTGGCGGATCTGGGTGGCGGCCCCGTTGACGATCTCGAGCAGGTCGTCGAGGTTGAAGGGCTTGGTCAGGTAGTGGAAGGCGCCGGCGCGCATCGCCTCGACCGCCGACGAGATGCTGCCGAAGGCGGTCATCAGGATCACCGGCTGGTGGAGCCGGCTCGCCATCGCGCGCCGCAGCACCTCCATGCCGTCGGGGCCGGGCATGCGAACGTCGCTCAGCACCAGGTCGAAGTCGCCTTCCTCGATCCGCGCCAGCGCCTCGTGGCCGTTGCTCGCGGTCAGCACCCGGTAGCCCTCGTCGCGAAGCACGCGGGAGAGCAGCTCGAGCATCTCGGCGTCGTCCTCGGCGACCAGGATCCGCACCGGCGCCGCGGTCTGGCTTTCGGGCTCGCTCATCGTCCCTCCTGACGCTTGCGGTGGGGCTCCCCGCTTCCCAGTGGAGCCGGCCGAAGGCGGAGCGTGGCCACCGTGCCGCGCCCCACGGCGCTGTCCACCTCGACCCGGCCGCCGTGCTGGCGAACGATCCGCTCGACGATCGCAAGGCCGAGACCCGTCCCCTCGGGGTGGGGCTTGGTGGTGAAGAACGGCTCGAAAATCCGGGAAAGGTGCTCGGGCGGGATCCCGCAACCGGTGTCGGCCACCATCACCACCGCGAACGCCGGCCCGGCGGCGTCGGCCGAGGTCTCGGCACCGGTCACCACGGCCAGCCGGCCGCCCTTCGGCATCGCCTGGCACGCGTTGACGACGAGGTTCATCAGCGCGTGCTCGAGCAGCTTGGGATCGGCGAGCACCGGGCCGAGGTCGGGATCCAGATCGCAGTGCAGCTCGACGCTCCGGCTCAGCCCGGGCACGATCTCCAGGGTCTGGCGGATGACCGCCGCGAGGTCCACCGGCACCAGCCTGGCTTCGGCCGGGCGCGAGACGTCGAGCAGGCGGCGGATCATGGCGGCGATGCGCTGCGCCTGGCTGATGATCTGCTCGAGCGCCGGCCGCCGCGGGTCCTCCACCGGGACCTTGCGCAGCAGGTACTGGGCGTTGCCGGTGATCACGTTGAGCGGCGTCCCCATCTCGTGCGCGAGCCCCGAGGCGAGCTGCCCGAGCAGCGAGGTCTTCTCCGCCTGGACCAGCTCGCGCTCGACGGCCGTGAAGTCGGCACCGAGCTCGTTGAACGCCGTCACCAGCTCGTCGTACTCGTGCAGCCGCCGGGTCGCCGCTTCGACGGCGAGCGGATCGTGGGGCGAGCGGCCCGGAACGTGCAGCGCTCGCCGGATGTCGAGCAGCGGCCGCGCCAGCCAGCGGGAGCTCAGCAGCAGGATGGCCACCGCCGCAGCGAGCGCGAACGCGATCGACCAGCCGAGCAGGGTGTAACGGCTGTGCAGCCCGAGCAGGCTGGCCCCGACGTCGGCGCTGACGATGACCGCCCAGTCGGCCTCGGCGATGCGGTGGACGTAGCCGAGGCGCTCCTTGCCGGAGACCACGCTGACGAAGCGCAGCTCGCCTTCTCCGCCCGAGGCGAAGTGGCGGATCGGCGGGTTGTCGCCGAGGTCGGTGGCGCGGCGGGAGAGCTCGAGGTCGGAGTAGAAGAGCGGCCGCCCGCCGCGCTCGACCACGTAGACGTGACGATCGAGGCCCTCGCCGGTCCAGGCCTGGAGCTGATCGTGGAGCGCGACCGGGTCGAGCACGGCGACCAGGCGCCCGCCATCCCACGCCGGCAGCAGGTAGAGAGCCGTCGGCGAGGCGCCGTCGAGCCATTCTCCGACCCTGGTCAGCCCGTCCGCGCCCCGCAGCGCCTCCCGGTAGCCGCAGTCGGAGCCGCAGCGGCCGGCGTCGAGCTGCGACTGCAGGACCACGCCGTCCCGGTTCACCAGCTCCCATGCGGCGCCGGCCAGCGGCGGCGGCAGCTCACCGCTCGCCAGCGTGCCGGCGGAGCGCCCTTCCTCGCGGATGCGCCGCAGCAGCGCGTCCACGAGGTGGCCGGCGATCGCGGCGATCTGGCGGTTGGAAGCGTTGATCTCCGACTCCACCGCCGCGACGTCCCGGTGGTAGGCCGACCAGGACAGCAGGGCCAGCGGCAGGAACGGGATCATCGCGACCAGCAGCAGCGAGGCGGCAAGGACGCCGATGACGGAGCGTCGCCACGGCCAGGACAGGCTGCCGAGCACGGTCGCACGGCGCTCGCCGGCGGTCGGGGCGGGGGTCGGCTCCACGGGCCGCAGCATAGCATCGGGGGGCGCCGGCCCCGGGAAGGACCGCCGGCCCTTGCGGCGCGCTCACCCAGGACCTACCTTCCTCGTCGGGACACCCGGTCAGCCGCCGGCCGCGAGCTGCTGCGCCGTGCTCCCGGTCACCGGTGGCGGAACTTGTTAAGGTACGATAATGGAAGCTTGCTCGGGGAGGACACCATGAACGCCCGCACCCTTTCCATGGTGGTGGTCGCCGGCGCATTGCTGCTGCTGGCCGCCGCCTGCGACGTCGACTTCATCGCCGGACCGAGCCTGGTCAAGGGCGGCGAGCAGGTCCAGTACCAGCTGCGCGTCTTCGCGCAGGAGGCCAAGTCGAATGCCACGGTCCACCTCGCCGGCGACGTGCCGATCGGGTGGGTGCTCGACTCGGCCCAGTTCCAGGCCTCGATCGGGGGTGGGACGAGCGGCAACCTCACCGTCCACCCCAGCAACCCCGGGGTGATCACCGGGCTGCCGGCCGTGCCCGCCGGCCACCGCCGCATTTACCTCTCCGCCGGCCCGTTCACGACCATCACCGCCGAGGACGTCGGCACGGCCTTGCTCGACTTCACGGCCGCCGGCGCCCAGGGCTCCTACACCATGACCTTCTGGGCCGGAGTGTCCACTGACCCTCAAGATCCGGATCCGGAGTGGAGCTTCTCCAAGAGCCTGCGGGTCACGGCCCCGGTCCCGGCCGGCGCGATCCTCGCCGACGGCTTCGACTTCGGCACCGTCGAGGGCTGGTCCCGGCGCGCCGGCGTCGACGGGAGCACCGTCGCCTACCTGCGCCTCGACGGCGACGCGGCCGACGAGAGCAGCTTCGCCAACCACGGCACCGCGATCGGAGGACCTGCGGCGACCGCCGACCGCTTCGGCAACCCCGGCCGGGCCCTGCTCTTCGACGGCGACGACGACCAGATCATCCTCGCCCACTCGCCGTCGCTCAACCTCCGGCTGGCGGCCACCCTCGCGGCCTGGATCCGGCCCGCCCCGACCGGCAACCACTACGTGCTCGGCAAGATCAACCTCACGGGCAGCGGTTTCCTGTACGCGCTCGACTACCTCCAGGGGCCCGCCGCCAGCCGCATCCGCGACGCGCTGGGGCAGGCCTGGCAGGCCGAAGGCTACCTGCCGGTCCAGCCCGAGGAGTGGCAGCTCCTTGTCTTCACCTGGGACGGCCAGCACCTCGTCTGCTACGTCGACGGCGTGCTGGAGGGGCACGTGGAGATCACCGGCGGGGCGATCGGCACCAACGAGGGCGACGTCGAGATTGGCTCCTACGAGGATGCCCGCTTCCGGGGGGTGATCGACGAGATCCTGATCATGAACCGGGCGCTCAGCTTCCGCGAGGTTGGGATGCTGCTGCCGTAGCGAGAATGAAGGGTTCAGGGGTTAGGGGTCAGCCCCCACCCGCTTCCGCGCCCGCTTCCGAATCCGCGTCCCACGGGTGCGGTTCGCCCGCCCGTCCGTGCTCGGAAGCGGAAGGGGAAGCGGAAGTGGGTTGGTGGCGATGACCGGCAGGGTGGGCCGGGGCGCCGGTGCCGGTTCCCGTTCCCGGGAACGCGGACCGCGACCGACGGCTTTTCAGCTCTCTTCGCCCCGTCCCCCCGCTTCTTCAGCCCGGCCCTGATGAGCTCGCGGGAGTCGTTCGCGGCCTCGTCGAAGAAGCCCTCCGGCCACTCGTCGTAGCCGCCGTAGCGGTTGGCCGGCAGCCGGCGGAAACAGGTCCCGGCGGCGTCCCGGTGCGCGAGCACCAGGCGACCGTGTCCACAAGCCGGTCGCCCGGCTCCTCGGCGATCCGCCGCCGCAGCCGGGTCACGAGGTGGTCGCTGTGGGTCTCGACGATCACCTGGCGGCCGCTCGCGGCGCAGGCCAGCAGGAAGTCGCCGAGTCGCTGCTGCACCGCCGGATGGAGGTGGAGCTCCGGCTGCTCGAGCAGCAGCACCGACCCGGGGCTCGCGGCCAGAGCCATCACGAGCACCGGCAGCGCCTGGCTGACCCCGACCCCGACCGCGGTCATCCCGATCGGGCGCGCCACCTCGGGCATGGTGAGGCGGGCCTCCAGGCCGAGCCGGGCGCGGTCCGAGGTGTCGATCGACGCCGCGAGCCCGAGGGCGGCAAGCCAGAGGTCGACCGCCTCGCCGAGCGCCACCGTCCGCACCGAGCCGTCGGGGAGCGGGCACGACTGCTCCCGCGCCGCCTGGCGATGGAGCGCCGCGATCGCGTACTCGCCCCTGGCGCCGACGAAGCCGGGCCGCCCACTCGGCGCGCTGCGGTACAGCAGCTGCGGGTCCTGGCGCAGCGGCCCGAGGTGGAGCAGGCGCGTCGACAGCAGCTCGGCCACCGCCGCAGCCGTGGCCTCGACGCGGCGCGCCGGCTCCGCCATGTCTGGGTCGTCGATGGCCGGCCGGGCCACCGCACCCCCGGGCCCGACCTCGGCCGCCACATCGGCCGCGAGCTCCGGTCCGAGCACGTGGCCGGCGAGGGCGTCCCAGTAGCCTCGCGCCGCCGCGTCCCGGCGCAGCTCCTCGAAGGTCGAGAACACGGCCGCGATCTCCGGCCCCGCCGCGCCCTCGCCGGCCGCCGCCCCCCGGATCGCGGCGGCGACCAGCGACACCAGCCGGCCTGCCGCGGCCCGCGCGAGCTCCTCGGGCCGCAGGCTCTCGCCCGCGGCCGCCGCCGACAGCGGTGGCCGGCGGCGCTCGCCGAAGGCCTGCCGCATCCGGCCCACCCACAGCTCAGTCGCGACCGCATGGCGGTCCGAGCGAACCAGCAGCGACTCCGGGATCCCGCCGCGCAGCGCCACTCCGACGCTGCTCTGCCCCGCGTCCGCGCCGTCGCTGCGGTGCCACCGCACCCGACCGGCGAGCGACGCGGCGGGCCGCGTCGAGCCGTCCCCCTGCACCGCCGCCGGCCCGAAGACCCCGCGGGAACCCCGGTCGGCCAACAGCTCGAAGCGGCCGCCCGCATCGAGGGGGCCTGAGAGGTGGACGCGGCGCACCCGGGCCAGCCCGCTGCCCTCTCCCCGCGGCCCGGCCGCCAGCTCGACGTCCCACTCCAGCTCGCGGCCGTCGTCCGGCCGGCTGCCGCTGCCGGCCACGGTGCAGCCGAGCGCGACGGCCTCGCGAGCGCCCGCTCCCGCCCGCCGCAGCTCCGCGAGCTCGCCGAGCTCGACCAGCGCCCCGTTGAGCGGGATGCCCGGCTCACCCGGCGGAGCGCCAGCGGACTGGGCCGCCAGCAGCATCGACTGGAGGAGGCTGCTCTTGCCGGTCGAGTTGGCGCCCACCAGGACGGTCAGCGGCGCCAGCTCGAGGTCGGCGGTCGCGATCGACTTGAAGTTGCGCACCCGCCACCGGAGCAGCGGGTGGTGCGAGGCTCGGCTCACGGGTTCACCTCCAGGTGGTGGCGGATGATCTGGAGCACCCCGCCGCCGGCGAACCGGGCGGCCGCCACCGCGGCCAGCTCCTCCGGCCGATCGCCCGACCAGGCGCAGGGCGCGGTGAGGCAACGGATCGACTGTGCCCCACCCCGCAGCAGGCCGTCGCAGGTCTCGGCCAGGGCCTCGTCGGCCCACGGCGGCCCCTGCGCACGTGACGGGGTGAACGTGACGCCGCGGGACGCGGACGCCGGCGGCGCGGTCAGTGCCCGCTCCAGGCACGGCTCGAGCGCGCGCCACAGGGCAGGATCGCGCCCGCTGCCGGCGGCGTCCCACGCCTCGAGCGCCGCCGCGGCGGCGGCACCGGGCACGAACGAGCGCTCGGCGGTCGCGAGCTCGCCCGCGATGGCCTCGATCCGGGCGAACCGCGAGCCGGAGCCGGCCCCTGGCAGGGCCGCCAGCAGCAGCGGGTCCACGACCAGCGGCAGTCCGCGCCGGCCGGCCGCCGCACGTTGCTCGCAGCCGGCTGCGAGCGCGCCGAGCCGGGCCTTCTCGCCGGCCTTGAACTCGCGCCGGGGATCGTCGTCTGCAACCAGCGGCAGGCCGCCCGCTCGGACGGGAGCGACGCTCGCGCCGGAGTCCGCGGGGCCGCGCACCACCGCCGGTCCGAGATGCGCGACGCGGCGCTCGACCTGGAGCCACCACAGGCGGGCGGCGACGTCACTCTCGAGCATCAGGTCGAAGGGCAGCCCGGAGTCGGCCGCGGCCACCAGCAGGTCGGCGACGGAGGCAAGGTCGGTCTCGGGGCTCGCGAGCACGACCCGCACGGTGGCGAGCTCACGGTCGACCTCGGTCACACACACGAGCGCCGGCGGTGCGGCGCCGGGCTCGATCGGCTCGGCCAGGCAGAGCTCACCGACCTCGGGTGGCCGGAGCGAAGCGCCGATCTGGAGCAGCCGCGGACGGGCGCGGAGGCGGCGGTTGGCCTCCTCGACCCACCCCGGCAGTGACAGCTCAGTCCTCGCCACGTTGCCCCCCCGCCGGCGCCTCGAGCCGCACCCCGAGCTGGTCGAGCACCGCGATCCGGAGCGGTTGGTCGAGCCCGGACAGGCACTGCTCCAGCCTGCCCATCGCCGCCCGCTTGCGCTTCGAGACCGTTGGCCGGCTGAGGCCCAGCGTCTCGGCGATGTGCTCGTCCGAGTGCCCGGCCAGCTTGAGCCGGAGGACCTCGAGCTGCCCTCGCTCGCAGCCGCTCAGGATCGCCATGGTGGCCTCCTCCACGATCGCCAGGTCCTCCGCGCTCAAGCCCTCGGCAGCGGCGTTGGCGACGGTCGCCTCGGCTTCCTTAAGGAAGCATGGCAGCCAGGATGTCAAGAGCAGGCTGAGCACCCGGTCCAGGTCGCCGGCACCGACCGCGCACGGCACGGCCGCCGCGAGCTCCGCGAGGATCGTCCGCAGCGAGGCCTCGGAGTAGACCGCCGGCGCCCGCAGCATCGGCTCCGCCCGGATGATCGGGAGCTCGGCGAACCGCGCCGCGACGGATCTCGCGGCGGCCTCGCTGACCCGGCCGGCGACGACCTCCTTGCCGACGAGCGTGTAGCTCCACTGCCTGCGCTGTCCGAGCAGGCGGAACGGGGGCGTGGCTGCGAGCCGGTGCGCCCGGTCGATGAGATTGTCGACGATTGTCCGCCGGCGCCGTCGAGCGAGCAAGTAGCGCACCTGGCGCGCCAGCAGGCGGCGAAAGTGCTGGTGGTCGGTGGCCATCAGGATCGCGTAGTCGAGCTGGCCCTGGCCGACCAAGACCTCGAGCCCGAACTCCTGCACGAGGTCGTCGAGGCCCTCGTCCCAGCCCGCAGACGCGCCGTAGATCGTCGGATCGTAGCCGCGCGCGACCGCGCGGACGACCTCGCGCACCTGAAGCAGGATGCGCGGCCCGATTCCCACCTGCCGGTACTCGTCGACGAGCTCGGCCAGGGTCACGGGGCGCCGGCTCCCCGGAGGCAGGGCAGCCGGACCAGCAGGTTTCGCTTGCGGGAGGGCGAAGACGCCCGGAGAGTGGTCGAGGTGGTCACACCGGTCCCTCTGTCAGCAGGTCCTTCAAACTCCCTCAAGGTGCGCTGCGCCGATTTCTGTCAAGCCACGGTCCTGACTCCACCATCGCACACTGCCCGATGCCTCGACAAGCGGCGCCCGCACGCGGCGGGGTTCCGGCATCGAGGCTCACTCCGGACGGCTCCACGCCGGGCGGTCAGTGCGGCGGCTGGATCTAAGAGCTTTGACAGCAAACACCTCCGGAATTACACTTTACCTACTGGTCGGTCGCGCTTGCCGAGCTCACAGCGCGCGATCGACGCTCGCTGTCACCGGCACGGGAGGAGGCGACACGGTGGTGAGAAACGGCGGTGACCGCCGCACCCAGATCCTCCGCCAGACCGCGCTGACCTTCCTCCGCAACGGCTACGACGCCACCTCGATGAGCGGGATCGCCGACGCCTGTGGGATCACCAAGCCCGGCCTTTACTACCACTTCAGGGGCAAGCAGGACCTGCTGTTCGCGATCATGAGCCACGCACTGGACCTGCTCGAGCAGCGCACGCTCGACGCGATGCTGTCGGCCAGCACCCACGAGGAACGGCTGCGCAACATCCTGCAAAGCCACGTCCGCCTGATCACCGAGCTCGAGGACGGCGCTCTCACCATTCTCGTCGTCACCGAGCGCAACGCTCTGCGTCCCGAGGACCGCCGGATCATCGAGCAACGGGTCCAGACCTACACCGCCCTGATCCGCGCCACCCTGGAGGGACTCCGCGCCGCCGGCAGGCTGCGGGAGATCGACAGCGCCGTCGCCACCATGACCCTGCTCGGACTGATGGTGTGGACCTCCCGCTGGTACCGCCGGAGCGGACAGCTGACCGGCGACGAGATCGCCAATCAGGTCACGGAGCTCGGCCTCGCCTCGGTGCTGCGCGAGCCGGGCTAGGAACGTGTCGGGCATAGGCCCCTCGGCGCACGCGGGTCGTAGGCCTTGGGTGTGCGTGAGGCGTCGCGGTCCCCGGCTGGCCTACCCCCCACGCGCGTCGAGATGGATGCGCTGCGCGCATCCTGACGATGGGAATTCGTGCCGTAGCCGCTCAACACCGCCGCCTCACGCCGTGGCGGCGGCCGCGTCAGGCCGGTACGACACACCGCATGGCGCCGAGGCGTTCGTCCATGATCCCCCGCGCTTCGCGCATGATGCGGTCGATGAGCTCGCCTGCCGGCGGCGCGTCGTGCACCAGCCCGACGCACTGGCCGGCCGACATCAGGCCGCACTGGGTGTCGCCCTCGGTGACCATCCTGAGGCCGTTCTTGCCGGTGATCAGCGGCGCCAGCTCGGCGATGCCCGCGCCCCGCTGCTCGAGCTCGACCACCTTCTCGGCGGTAGCGTTGCGCAGGACCCGCTCGGTGTTGCGCAGCGAGCGCATGACGAACATCGTGTCGCGCTCACTGGCGTCGACCAGCCACTGCTTGATGTTGGGGTGGACCGGCGCTTCCCGGGTCGCGACGAAGCGCGTGCCCATGTTCATGGCCTCGGCGCCGAGCGCCAGCGCCGCCACCAGGCCGCGGGCATCGGCAAAGCCGCCGGAGGCGATCACCGGGATGTCCACCGCATCGACCGTCAGCGGAATCAGCACCAGCGAGGTGACGTCGTCCTCGCCGGGGTGGCCGGCGCACTCGCAGCCGTCGATGCTGACCATGTCGCAGCCGATCGACTGCGCCTTGCGCGCGAAGCGGACCGCGGTGCACTTGTGGATCACCAGCGCTCCGCCGGCCTTGAGCCGTTCCATATAGGGCTCCGGGTTCCGGCCCGCAGTTTCGATGATCGGGATCTGCTCCCCCACCATGACGTCGATCAGGCTGCCGTAGTCCTTGGGCACCAGGGTCGGCAGGAAGGTGAGGTTGACGCCGAAGGGGCGGTCGGTGAGCGCCCGCGTCGCCGCGATCGCCCGCTCGAGACCCTCCGGCGTTTCGAAGGTCAGGGCGGTCAGGATGCCGAGCGCACCGGCGTTCGAGATCGCGGCCACCAGCTCGGGCTGGGACACCCACATCATGCCGCCCTGGATGATCGGGTGCTCGATCCCCAGCATCCGAGTCACCCGCGTCGAGAAGACCCTCGGCTCCATTCCACCCTCCTGCCCGGTAAGCGCTCATACCTGTTGCGACGCGTCCGGATTGCGCCACTCGGACCGCGGCTCGCGACCGGACGGTGCTGCCGGACCCTTGGCCCGCGTCAGTTGCCGGCGTACATCTCCGCGATGACGTCCTTGAAGCGCTCCATCGCGATGTTCCGCTTGACCTTCAGGGTCGGCGTCAGGAGGCCGTTCTCGATCGTGAACTCGTCGACGATGCGGAACTTCTTGACCGTCTCGAAGGAGGCGAACTCCTGGTTCTTCTCCTGGATCACGGACTGGACCAAGTCGACGATGCGCGGGTTGCCCTGGAGCTGCTTGGGTTGGTCGAACTGCGATCCCGGCCTCGCGCGCGTAGGCGGCGACGTTGTCGGAGTCGAGGGTGACGAGCGCGGTCAGGTAGGGCTGGCGGTCGCCGATCACGCACACCTGGCTGATGTACTTGGAGGTCGCGATCGCGCCCTCGATCGCTGACGGCGCGACGTTCTTGCCGCCGGCGGTGATGATCAGGTCCTTCTTGCGGCCGGTGATCCGCAGGAAGCCCTCGGCGTCGATCTCGCCGAGGTCGCCGGTGTACTGCCAGCCGTCGGCGGTGAGGGTCTCCGCCGTCTCCGCCGGCATCTTGTAGTACTCCTTCATCACGTTGCGGCCGCGGTACATGACCTCGCCCTCGGCGGCGATCTTCTGCTCGATACCGGGACCGGTCGGGCCGACCCAGCCGAAGCGGTAGTTGTCGATCCGGTTGACGTTGGTGAAGGAGGTGTTCTCGGTCATGCCGATGCCCTCGAGGATGAGCACGCCGGCGGCGTGGAAGAACCTCCCGATGTCCGGGTTGAGCGGCGCCGCGCCGCTGATGCACCAGCGCACCCGGCCGCCGAGCGCCGCGTGGATCTTCGAGAACACCAGCTTGGTGGCGATGCCGTACTTCAGGTTCGTCAGCGCCGGGATCGGGCGCTTGCGCTGCTTGCAGTCGCTGACCTCGGCGCCGACCGCGCAGCGCCCAGCTGAAGATCTTGAGGGCCAGCGCCGCCCTTGGCCTCGGCGCCGCTGATGATCTTGGAGTAGACCTTCTCGTAGACCCGCGGCACGCTCGCGAACCAGTGCGGCCGCGCGATCTTGAAGTCCTCGGCGATGCGTGTCGAGGCTGCGGGCGCACGATCGTGCCGGCGCCGATGCACAGCGAGTGACAGACGCAGAGTCCGGGCGAAGACGTGGGCCAGCGGCAGGAACAGCAGCTGCTTCGTCGCCGGCCTGGACCTCGAGCGCTGTGAAGCACCGACTGGGCGGTGAAGGTGATGTTGTCGTGGGTCAGCACCGCGCCCTTCGGAACGCCGGTGGTGCCGGAGGTGTAGACGATGCCGGCCGGATCGGATGGCTGGACATCCGCGATTCGCGCCTCGAGCGCCGCGTCCGGCACATCCGCGCCGAGCTTGAGGAACTCGTCGTACGAGATCACCCAGTCGTCGTCCGGCGCCGCTCCCTTGAACAGGACCACCTTGCGGACCTTCGGGATCTCCTCCCGCACTCGACAGCACCTTGGCGAGCTGGACGTCGTTCTGGACGAAGACCAGCACGGCGTCCGAGTGGTTGATGATGTAGCGGCAGTCCTTGGGCAGGTTGGACTGGTAGATGCCGACCGTGACCGACCCGATCGACATCAGCGCCGTGTCGGTGAGGATCCACGGATAGCAGGTGTAGGACAGGATGCAGACCTTGTCGCCCTTGCCGACGCCGAGCGCGATCAGGCTCTTGGCTGCCTTCTTGACCTGATCGTAGAACTCGTTCCAGGTCACCGACTCGACCCGGCCATCGTCGAAGATCCAGCCGTACGCGAGCTGACCGCCGTTGTGGTCGACCGTCTCCTTGACCATTTCGTGCGCGTTGCGGAAGTCCGTGAACTCGACCATCTCAGCCTCCTCCGTCCAGCAGGCTCGCACTGTCCTCATCTCAGGTTCGCGCGCGTCAGTGTAGCAGAGGTCGCGGGGAGTGTTGCGGTGTCGCGGGAGGGTGGGCGGTCGGGACGCGGACGGTGGATGAGACCTGCTTCCGCGTCCCCTTCCGCTTCCGCGCCCGACGTGCACCTCCGACCCTCGAGCTGTCGGAAGCGGGCGCGGATGCGGGCCCGGGCGGGGGTCAGTCCCGCTTCCGCTTCCCCTTCCGCTTCCGAGCCCGACGTGCACCTCCGACCCTCGAGCCGTCGGAAGCGGGCGCGGATGCGGGCGCGGGCGGGGGGCAAACCCCGCTTCCGCTTCCCCTTCCGCTTCCGCGCCCGATGCGCAGCTGTTGACTCGCGAGCTCAGCGGCTCGTGCCGGGCCGGCGCTCCTTGAGGATCCGCTTCGCGAGCGAGATCTTGTGCACCTCGTCGGGCCCGTCGTAGATGCGGGCCGCCCGCTCGTGGCGGAAGAAGAAGGCGAGCAAGGTGTCGTCGGTCATGCCGAGCCCACCGTGGACCTGCAGCGCACGATCGACGACCCGCTGCATGGTGTTGGCCACGACGAACTTGATCATCGAGATGTTCTGTCGCGCCTCGCGCCAGCCGAGGGTGCTGATCTTCCAGGCGGTGTGCAGGACGAGCAGCCGGGCGGCGGCGATCTCGGCCGCCGACTCGGCGATCCAGGCGCGGACGATGTCCTTGTCCGCGAGCGTCTCACCGGGCCCGATGACCCGCGTGGAGGCTCGGTCGCAGAGAAGGTCGAAGGCCCGGTTGCAGATCCCGATCCAGCGCATGCAGTGGTGGATGCGCCCCGGGCCGAGCCGCTCCTGCGCGATCTGGAAGCCGGCCCCTTCTGGCCCGAGCAGATTGGATTGCGGCACCCGGCACGAGTGGTAGAGGATCTCGGCGTGGCTCGCCCAGTCCTCGCCGGCGTGGCCCATCACGCTGATGTTGCGCACCAGGTCGAAGCCGGGGGTGACGCAGGGGACGATGATCATGCTGGCGCGGCGGTGAGCCGGGGCCTCGGGGTCGGTGATCGCCATGACCACCGCGAAGGCCGCGCCGTCGGCCGCCGTCGTGTACCACTTCTGGCCGTTGATGACGTAGTCGCCACCGTCCTTCACGGCGGAGGTCTCCATCATCACGGGGTTCGAGCCCGGCAGCTCGACCTCGGTCATCGAGAAGCAGCTGCGGATCTCGCCCGCGGCCAGTGGCCGCAGCCACCGCTCCTGCTGCTCGGGCGTGCCGTAGAGGTGCAGGATCTCGATGTTGCCGGCGTCAGGGGCGTGGCAGCCGAACACGAAGTGGCCGAGCGGCGTGACCCCGAGCGCCTCCGACATCAGGCCGAGCTCGACGAGGTCGAGGCCCATCCCGCCGAGCTCCTGCGGTACGTTGGGCGCCCACAGCCCCATCTGCTTGACCTTGGCCCGCCGGCGCTCGATTTCGGGGAGCAGCGTCCGGAATGGGGCGCGCAGGAACTCCGGCTCGATCGGGATGAGCTCGCGGGCGACGAACTCGCGGGTCATCCCGAGCACCGTTTCCATCCTCTCCGACAGCGAGAAGTCCATGGCGATCCCCCAGGCAGCGGCGGTGGCCCGGCGACCCTGGTCTTCCCGGGCCGCCCGGCCACGGGCCGTCGTACACTGTCCACTCAGCGGCGGCGTGGCGGGCAGAAAGGACGATAGCATGGAGCTGAGCCTGGTCATCCTGGCGGCCGGAGTCGGCAGCCGCTACGGCGGACTCAAACAGCTCGATGCGGTCGGGCCGTCGGGCGAGGCGATCATGGACTACTCGGCCTTCGACGCCGCCCGGGCCGGGTTCCGGCGGGCAGTCCTGGTGGTCCGGCCCGAGACCGAGGCCGACTTCCGCGACACGGTCGGCCGCCGAATCGGCAGCCACCTCGCCGTCGAGTACGTCCACCAGACCCTCGAGCTGCCGGCCGGCGGCTCCGGCACCGCTGCGGCCCGGCGCAAGCCCTGGGGGACCGGGCACGCCGTGCTCGCGGCGCGACCGGCAGTCAGCGGACGCTTCGCCGTCATCAACGCCGACGACTTCTACGGCGCGGAGTCCTACCGCTCGATCGCCGCCTTCCTCCACGACCCGGCTGGCGCCCGGCCCACCGACTTCGCGCTCCAGGGCTTCCGGATCGGACCGACGCTGTCGGCTGCGGGGGCGGTGTCGCGCGGGCTCTGCCGGGCCGACCGCGACGGCTTCCTCGAGGCCATCACCGAGATCCTCGAGGTGCGCCGGCACGGCGACGGTGGCGGCCGTTACACGGACGCGCGGGGCGGCGAGCAGCGCCTCACCGGCGATGAGCTCGTGTCGATGAATATGTGGGCCTTCACGCCCGCCGTCTTCGACGAGCTGGAGCGGCTGTTCACCGATTTCCTCGAACGATCGGCGGGAGACCCCGGGGCCGAATTCCTGCTGCCCGCCGCGATCCAGAGCCTCATCGAAGGCGGCCGCGCCCGGGTCCGGGTGCTGCCCGAGGCCGGCCGCTGGTGCGGCATCACCTACCGTGAGGACCGCGACGCGGTCGCGGCGCACATCGCCGGGCTGGTCGCCCGCGGCGTCTACCCCGAGCGGCTGTGGGGTAGGAGCGTGTAGGGCATAGGCCCCTCGGCGCACGCGAGTCGCAGGCCTCGGGGTGTGCGTGAGGCGTCGCGGTCGCTGGCTGGCCTTACGCCCCGCGCGCGCCGAGAGGATACGCTGCGCGCATCCTGACGAGTCTGACTCACCTGGAAGAAAGCTCCCCGAAGAGCGTCGCTAGGCGGGCGCGGCGCGCGGCCGGCCGCGTCAGCCGTCGAGCAAGCGCGCCCCCGACGCCGACCGGCAGACGAAGACTGCACTCGGGAGTTCGACCCGCGCCCGATAGCCGGCGTGGACGACCTCCGCGAAGCCCTCGGCGGCCTCCGCGTCGACCAGCGCGATTGCGCAGCCGCCGAAGCCGGCGCCGGTGAGCCGCGCGCCGTGGCAGGCGGGATGGCGGCGGGCGAGCTCGGTGACCAGGTCGAGCTCGGCACTCGACACCTCGTAGAGCTCGCGCAGGCTCGCGTGCGACGCGTCCATCAGCCGCCCGGCGGCGGCGAGGTCTCCTCGCCGCAGCGCCTCGGCCATGGCGAGCGGCCGCCTCATCTCGGCGATGACGTGGCGGGCCCGGCGGTGCTCGACCTCGTCCATCCTGCCCCTGGCCCGCTCGAGCAGAGCGGGGTCGACGTCACGCAGCGCCCGCACGTCCGGGTCCAGCGCGCGGATGGCCTCGACGGCGAGCCGGCAGCTGCGGCTTCTCTCGTTGTAGGCGCTCCCCGCCAGCGAGCGCGGCGCCCCGGTGTCCATGACCACGATCGCCGCCGAGTCGGGCAACGGCACCTCCTCGGCCTCGAGCCTCCGGCAGTCGAGCAGCAGCGCGTGGCCCTCGCGCCCGTAGACGGCGGTGTACTGGTCCATCATGCCGCCCTTGACGCCGACGAACTCGCCCTCCACCCGCTGGCCGAGCTGCGCCATGCGCAGCGGGTCCCACTGGATCTCCGACAGCGCGCAGAGCAGCCTGGCGACCGCCATCTCGACCGCGGCCGACGAGGACAGTCCCGAGCCCAGCGGCACGTCGCCGTCGAGCATGAGGTCCGCCCCGGTCAGGTCGAGACCCGCAGCGCCCATCGCCCAGGCCACGCCGGCGACATATGACAGCCACTGCCCTCCGCCGGGAGGCCTCAGCTCGTCGAGCCCAACCTCGCGGGTCTCGCCGAAGACCACCGAGTGGACGCGCAGCCTCCGATCGGCCCGCGGCGCGCCGGCGACCCCGGCGCAGCGGTCGATCGCCATCGGCAGCACCCAGCCGTCGTTGTAGTCCGTGTGCTCGCCGATCAGGTTGACGCGTCCCGGCGCCACCGCGACGCACGGCTCCGCCACAGCGCCGAAGGCGGCCGCAAAGTGGGCGCGCAGGCGCGCGTGCCAGTCGGTCACGCTCATGCTGACGCTGCCGCATCCATCACGTGGAGCGGCCTCGGCTCGCGCCAGCGGCCGCGGGTGAAGTCCGGGAAGGCCATCGGCGCGCTCCCGCCGGCGATCGACCGCCCGCTGAGCTCGATCACCGCGCTCAGGGTGGCGGCGTCGTAGACGTCGCATGTCCGGCGGCCGCCCGGCGCGCAGGGCACTCGATCAGCCGGAGGTCCTCGATGAAGTCCATCCCGCCGTGCCCGGCGCCACGGCTCGCCGCCTCGAGCCGGCGCCACAACGGGTGGTCGTACTCGCGCGAGCCAGCCGTCTACGGTCGTCCCACTGGTGCGGCTAGACTCACGCCCTCGACGTGGATCCCGCCCGGCTCCGGGTACTTCCGCACGAGGCCCCGGGTCCCCTGGAGCAGGAAGTCGCGGCTGTAGGGGCGCGGCGAGTTGGTGTCGTGGGTGACGACTACGGTCTCGCCCACGCTCGGTCTCGATGCAGGGTCGTCACCACGTCGCCAGCACGAAGCTGCTCGGCGGCCTCGGGGCTCGTCGGCGCCGAAGCGCTCGACGGCCTAGAGGTGGAGCCCGCGGGACTTCGAGCCCATCGACACCAGGTAGTCGAGAGACGGTTGCCGCGGTTGATGTCGAGGCACTGCGCGACCGGACCGAGGCCGTGCGTCGGGTAGAGGTCGCCGTTCGACGTCATCGAGTGGGCGCGGCGCCACGCGCCCTCCCGTCGAGGTCGATAGCTTGACCTCCCGCAGGTCGTGGCAGGTAGCCGCACTCGGCGTGGAGCGAGCTCGCCGAGCACGCCCTGGCGCACCATGTTGAGGATCATCATCTCGACGCGGTCGTAGTTGCAGTTCTCCATCATCACGCAGTGGCGGCGGGTGCTTCTCGCGCCGTCTCGACCAGCCGCCAGCAGTCGTCGATCGTCAGCGCCGCCGGCACCTCGGTGGCGGCGTGCTTGCCGGCCTCCATCGCGGCGACGCAGACCGGCACGTGCCACTCCCACGGCGTGGCGTTGAAGACGAGGTCGAGGTCGTCGCGCTCGCACAGCCGCTCGAAGTCGCGGGGGCCGCGCACGTAGGCCTCGGGGCGCGGGCGGCCGGCGTCGACGACCATCTGCTGGGCGCGGACGGCGCGCGAGGAGACCACGTCGCAGACGGCGCGGACCTCGACGCCGTCGATCTTCAGGAAGCTCTCGAGGTGCGAGCTGCCCTGGAGGCCGACCCCGACGAAGCCGATCCGGACGGTCTCGAGCGGCCGGTCGGCGACCTCGATCATCGACTCGGCGCCCGAGCCGGCCCGAGCCGCGGGGGCCGCCAGCGACTGCGCGACCAGCCCGCCCGCCCCGACCGCGCCGAGCCTCATGATCTCGCGCCGGTTGAACAACGCCTCGGATCGGTCCGCCATGGGCGCCTCCGTTCCGCCGCCGGCACGTGAGCCGTCGGCGTCCAGGTGTCATCATAGTCAAGGCACGCGGCCCGCGGCACCACGCGCGCCGGCGCCGCCAACCGGGAGGGAGCGATGAGCGACACCCAACGCATCAGCACCGGCGCCGAGTACATCGAGAGCCTGCGCGGCCGCGACCTTCGGGTGTACCTGTTCGGCGAGCTGGTCGAGGAGCCGGTCGATCACCCGGTGATCCGGCCGTCGATCAACGCCGTGGCCGAGACCTACGACCTCGCCGTGCGCGATCCCGAGCTGGCCACCGCGCGGCTCGCCGCTGCACCGGCGAGCGCGTCAACCGCTTCCTCCACGTGGCCGACAGCGCCGAGGACCTGGTCCTGCAGAACAAGATGCAGCGCCGCCTCGGCCAGCTCACGGGCACCTGCTTCCAGCGCTGCGTCGGCATGGACGCGCATCAACTCGCTGCACTCGGTCACCTTCGAGATCGACGAGCAGCACGGCACGACCTACCACGAGCGCTTCGTCGAGCTTCGTCACGCCATGCAGCGCGCGAACTTCGTGATCGGCGGCGCGATGACCGACGTCAAGGGCGACCGCAGCAAGGCGCCCGCACGAGCAGGCGGATCCGGACCTCTTCGTGCACGTCAGCCGGCGCACGCGCCGAGGGCGTGTACATCCGCGGCGCCAAGGCCCACCAGACCGGCTGCATCAACTCGCACTGGCTGCTGGTCATGCCGACCATGCGCCTCGGCACGGCCGACAAGGACTACGCGATCGTCGGCGCCGTGCCGGTCGATGCACCCGGGCATCACCTACATCTACGGCCGCCAGTCCTGCGACACGCGCAGCCTGGAGGGCGGCGAGATCGACGCCGGGCAACGCCCGTTTCGGCGGCCAGGAGGCGATGATCATCTTCGACGACGTCTTCGTGCCCTGGGAGCACGTCTTCATGGACGGCGAGATCGAGTTCGCGGCGATGCTGGTCGAGCGCTTCACCGCCTATCACCGGCGCAGCTACGTCTGCAAGACCGGCGTCGGCGACGTGCTGATCGGCGCGGCGGCGACCATCGCCGACTACAACGGCGTGGACAAGGCCTCGCACGTCCGCGACAAGCTGGTCGAGATGACGCATCTCAACGAGACCATCTACGGCGCCGGCATCGCCGCCTCCCACGAGTCGACGCCGACGGCCGGCCGGCAACTGGCAGCACGACGACATGCTCGCCAACGTCTGCAAGCACAACGTCACGCGCTTCCCCTACGAGATCGCGCGCCTGGCCCAGGACCTCGCCGGCGGCCTGATGGTCACGCTGCCGTCGGAGCAGGACCTCGCCGCACCCGACGATCGGGCCGCTGCTCGAGAAGTACCTGCAGGGCCGGCGCCGACGTTCCCGACCGAGGACCGCATGCGCATCCTGCGCCTGATCGAGAACATGACCCTCGGCCGCAACGCGGTCGGCTATCTCACCGAGTCGCTGCACGGCGCCGGCTCGCCCCAGGCGCAGCGCATCCAGATCGCCCGCCAGATGGAGCTCGAGGCGAAGGTCGCGATGGCCCGCCGGCTGGCGGGGATTCGGGAGGCGGATCAGGGCTGAAGGCCACCGTCCCCGTTCCCGTTCCCGTTCCCGTTCCCGAATGGCAGTGAGGGAGTGGGGCAGTGGGGCACTGAGGCAGTGGCTCGACGCGTCGCCGTGCCCGCTTCCGCCTCCGAGCCCGGGAGGCGAGGCGAGTACGCGGAAAGCGCGTCCTGCCGGCGTGCCATCTTTGGCGATTTCGCGGGCGGCGTGCCTCCTGAAGAAGCTATCAAGACCCGAAATCGCCAAAGGTGGCTCCCTCGGGGAGCGCTTCCAGAGAACCGGCGCGAAGCGCACTCGGGGACGGAGCGAACGAGCGGGCACGGGCGCGGAAGCGGAAGCGGGCGGGGGCCATCCCACAGCCCCGACGCTCGATCGGGCGAAGCGGGCGCGGAAGCGGGTTCGAGCATGACAATGGCAATTGGGCCGTCCGTGGTTCCCCCCTTCTCCCCTTCTCCCCTTTTCCGCATCAGCTACACTCGATCGACGATGACTCGCCTCGACGCCATCCGAGAGCACCAGGCCCGGCGCGGCAAGGTCCTGGCGGTGCTCCCCATCCACTACCCCAAGGAGCTCCTGACCGCGCTCGACATCCTGGCGGTCGAGCTGTGGGGGCCGCCGGGCCCGCCCCGCGGCCCGGACGCCGGCCGGATCCAGAGCTACGTCTGCGCGATCGTCCGCAATGCGCTCGCCTTCATCGCGGTCGGCGGCGCCGACGCGGTCGACGGCCTGCTCTTCCCTCACACCTGCGACTCGATCCAGGGCCTGGCGACCGTGGTCCCGGACTTCGGTCCCTGGTCCAAGCCGGTCTTCCACTACATCCATGCCCGGGGCGAGGGGCGACCGAGCGCGCGCCGCTTCGTCGAGGCCGAGCTCCGGCGTCTCGCCGCGGAGCTCGCCGCCTTCGCCGGCCGCGACCTTGACCTCGACCGGCTGCGCGACGCAATCCGGCTGCACCGGGAGATCGACCGCCTGCGCGCGGCTCTGCTCGACGAGCGGGCGCGCCTTCCGCTCGGCGACCGCGTGCTGTACCGCCTGCTGCGCCGGGGCGAGTACCTGTGGCCGGCCGACCACCTCGCCGAGCTCGAAGCGGCCGCGGCCGGCCTGGCGCCGGCGCCCGTGCAACGGGGGCTGCCCGTGCTGGTCTCCGGGATCGTGCCCGAGCCGATGAGCGTGCTCGACGCCCTGGCCGACGCCGGCGCCTTCGTCGCCGCCGACGACTACGCGGCGATCGGCCGGCGCGTCAACCGCCACCACCCGGCCGCGCTCGATGACCCCTTCGCGGCCCTGGCGGAGCTCTCCTTCGCGGCCCCGCCGTGCTCGACCCGGCAGTCCAACCAGATCGCCCGCGCCGACCACCTCGAGTCCCTGCTCGAGAGCAGCGGCGCGCTCGGCGTGCTGCTCCACACCGTCAAGTTCTGCGAGCCGGAGCTCTTCGACCTGCCGGTGCTGCGCCGCCGGCTCGAGGTGCGCGGCGTGCCGGTGCTGCAGCTCGAGTCCGAGCTCGAGCCCGAGCTCTCCGGCCAGGCCCTGACCCGGATCGAGGCCTTCGTCGAGATGCTCGGCGCCGCCGCCGGCCGGGGGACGCGATGATCGCGCGCCGCCTGCGCTACGAGCTGGCCGGCCGGGCGGTCGGACCGCTCCTCGCCGCCCTCGAACGGCGGCGCGAATCCGGCGGCAGCCGCACCCGCGATGGCGGCCCCTTCGGACCGCCGTTGGCGACCACCCGCCGTCTCAAGGAGCTGATGGGCACTTACTACTACCAGGGCCGCTTCGCCGACGGCGCGGTCCCGGTGGCCTGGGTCACCAGCGGCTTCCCGGTCGAGATCCTGCGGGCCCACGGCTTCTACTGCGTCTACCCCGAGAACCACGCCGCCCTGTGCGCGGCGCGCCGCCTCGGCCCGAAGCTCTGCGAGGTCGCCGAGGCCGCGGGTTACTCGCGCGACCTCTGCGCGTACGCGAGGATGGACATCGGCAGCGTGCTCTCCGGGGGACACTCCCGTCGGCCGCATCCCGAAGCCCGACCTGGTGGCCGCCTGCAGCAACATCTGCCAGACCGTCGTCTACTGGTTCCGGGCCCTCGCCGACCACCTCGGCGTGCCCTTCGTCCTCGTTGACACGCCCTTCGTCTACGGCGACTTCCAGCCGCATGGCCTGGCCTTCGTCGCCGAGCAGCTCGAGGAGCTCGGTCAGGCCGCCGCCCGGATCGCGGGGCGCCCGGCGCGCGAGGTCGACATCGAGCGGGTCGTGGAGCTCGCCTGGAGGGCCTCGCAGGAGTGGGGCGCGTGCCTGGAGGAGGGCCGCCATCGGCCGTCGCCGTGGACCGCCTTCGACCACTTTATCCACATGGCGCCAATCGTCGCCCTGCGCGGCACTCAAGACTGCCTCGACTACTATCGCGAGCTCCACGCCGAGCTTTCCGACCGGGTCGCTGGCGGCATCGGCGGCGTCGTGCCGGAGCGCCACCGCCTGCTCTGGGACAACATCGCGATCTGGTACCGGCTGCGCGACCTCTCCAAGCTCTTCGCCGACGACGGCTTTGCCTTCGTCTGCGCCACCTACTCGAGCGCATGGGCGCAGAGCTGGGAAGGCTTCGACCCCGCCGACCGGGTCGGCTCGACCGCGACCATGCTGTCCGGCGTCCTGCTCAACCGCGACCTTCGGAACAAGCTGGAGCTGATGACCGAGCTGGTCCGCGACTTCTCGGCGGACGGCGTGGTGCTCCACTCCGACCGCTCGTGCAAGCCCTACTCGGTCGGCCAGTACGACCTCAAGGACGCGCTGCAGCGCGAGCTCGGCGTCCGGGTGGTCGTGCTCGAGGCCGATCACGCCGACTCGCGGGCCTACTCCGCCGAGCAGATCGAGACCCGCGCCCGCGCCTTCATGGAGAGCTTCTGATGGGCTCCGGGGCGGTCGCGCTGGGTGTCGATGTCGGCAGCACGAGCTGGAAGGGCGTCGCCGTGGACGCGGGCGGGAGGATCGTGGCCCGCCGGGTCGAGGCGACGGATCCCAGGATCGAGGGGCAGACCGAGCGCCTGGTGGCCGAGCTGCGCGCGGACAGCGGCGCCGCCGGCGACGCGCCGCTCGGCGCCACCGGCTACGGCCGCAAGCGAATCCCGGCGGCGACCCGCACCCTGACCGAGATCACCTGCCACGCGCGGGGCGCCTTTCACCTGACCCGGCGGGCCGGCGTGCTCATCGACTTCGGCGGCCAGGACACCAAGGTCATCCGGATCGGCGCCGGCGGCGAGGTCTCCGACTTCCGGATGAACGACAAGTGCGCCGCCGGCACCGGCCGCTTCCTCGAGGTGATTCTGGCGCGGCTCGGCGTGGCCCTCGATCAGGCGCCCGAGCTGGTGGCGCGGGCCGAGGGCGAGGTCGTGATCTCGTCGACCTGCACCGTGTTCGCGGAGAGCGAGGTGATCTCCCTGGTCGCCCAGGGCGAGCCCCTGGAGTCGATCGTGGTCGGCCTCCACCGCGCCCTCTCCGGCCGCGTCGCCACCCTCGCCGGCAGGCTCGTCGACGGCGCCGAGCTCTTCATGAGCGGCGGCGTCGCCCTCAACCGGGCGATGGCGGACGCGCTGGCCGCCGCCATCGGCCGGCCGATCACGGTGTTGCCCGAGCCGCAGCTCGTCGGCGCGCTGGGCGCGGCGCTGGCGGTGTCAGGGGCTAGGGAATAGGGGCCAGGGGCCAGCCCCAGCCTGCTTCCGCTTCCGCTTCCGCTTCCGGGCCCGATTGCGCTAGCGTTGGCAGCCAAGATGGCTACCCTACAACGGCTCCGTGTCCGTCTCCGCCGGTGGAACTCGCCTCCCGGGCACGCCATCGGGCGCGGGCGCGGAAGCGGGCGTGGAAGCGGGGAAAGGGTCTCGTCGTTCCGAGCGCGTCACACCAGGCTCAGGCCGCCATCGACCGGCAGCACCACGCCGTTGATCCAGGCCGCGGCCCGCGAGGCCAGGAAGACCGCGACGCCGGCGACGTCGGCGGGCACGCCGATGCGGCCGAGCGGGCAGGCGCGCTCGATCTCCCGGCCGTGCTCCTCGAGAAGCTGGCGCGTCATCCGGCTCGCCACCGGCCCGAGCGCGATCGCGTTGACCGCGATCCCCCGCGGCCCGAGCTCGACCGCCAGCACCCGGGTCAGGTGGTGGACCGCCGCCTTCGAGGCGGCGTAGGAGTAGTTCGGCAGCCGCGGCACCACCAGGCCGTGCATCGACCCGACGTTGAGGACCCGTGCCGGATCGCCGGGCGCCGCCGCCCGCTCGAGCATCGGTACGAGCTCGCGGGTCAGAAAGAACACGCCCTTGACGTTGAGGTCGAGGACCTTGTCGAAGCCGTGCTCCGGGAAGCGCTCGAGCGCCTCGCCCCAGGTCGCCCCCGAGTTGTTGACCAGGAGGTGGAGGCGAGGCTCACGGCCGACGAGCTCGCGGGCCAGCGCCTCGCAGCCACCGGCCGTCGACAGGTCGGCCTCGATCGCCGTGCACTGGCCACCCGCCGAGAGCTCGGCCGCGGCCGCCTCACACGTCTCCCGGTCGCGCGAGGCGATGATCACCCGGGCGCCGGCCGCGATCAGCCCGGCGGCGATCATCCGGCCGACGCCGCGCGATCCGCCGGTGACCAGCGCGACCTTGCCGGCGAGCGAGAACGGCGACACGGGATCGATCGACGTGTTGGTGCCGGATGCGTCGCTCATCGTCCGCTGCCTCCATCGCTCGCGCGAGCGGCCGCGCTCACGAGCCGGCCTCCGCGATCACTCGTCGCGCCGCCTGCTCGAGCGCGCCCACCACGAGGCCGAGCCGACGGAACCTCACATCGCCGGTCTGCCCATGGAAGGAGCGGTAGTAGATCTGCTGGGTGATGCCGGCGAGCCGGAAGATCCCGTAGCACAGGTAGAAGGCGAACGGGCCGGGATGGAGGCCGCTGCACGCGGCGTAGTGCGCCACGACCTCGGCGCGGGTCGGCGCGCCCGGCAGGTGGGTCGGCATGAGACGCAGCGCCTGAAGGGCCGGCGGGTCGTCGCGCTCCACCCAGTAGGCGAGCGAGGCCCCGAGGTCCATCAGGGGGTCGCCGATGGTCGCCATCTCCCAGTCGAGCACGCCGATGACCCGCAGCGGGTCGGCCGGGTCGAGCACCAGGTTGTCGAGGCGGAAGTCGTTGTGGATGACCGCGGCCCGCCCGGACTCCGGCGGCTGATGCTCCTCGAGCCACGCGATGACCTCGGCGAAGTCGGGCACGTCTGGTGTCCTCGCCTGGCGGAAGCGCTCGGACCAGCCCGCGATCTGGCGCGGGACGTAGCCCTCGGGCCGGCCGAAGCCGTCGAGGCCGGCCGCCCTCCAGTCGACCGCGTGCAGCTCGGCGTGCACCTCGACCACCCGGTCGAAGAGCGCGCGCACGCCCTCGGGCCCGAGCTCGAGGCCGGTCGGCAGGTCGCCGCGCACGATGATGCCCTGCAGCCGCTCCATGACGTAGAAGGGCACGCCGAGGATCGATAGGTCGTCCGACTCCACGAGCGCCTCGGGGCAGTACGGGAAGGCGGGACGCAGCGCCCGCAGCACCGCGTACTCGCGGTGCATGTCGTGGCCGCTCTTCGGGGTTCGGCCGAAGGGCGGCCGGCGCAGCACGAGCTCCCGCTCACCGAAGCGCAGCAGGTAGGTCAGGTTCGAGTAGCCGGACGGGAACTGGCGCAGCTCGGGTTCGCCCTCGAGACCGTCGATGCGCTCGCGCAGGAAGGGAACCAGCCGTTCGAGATCAAGCGCCTCGCCTGCCCTCACCGCGGACGCGCTGTCGATCCCTGCTCCGCTCACGGTGGAACCTCCTGCCTCAGGGTAGCCGATCTTCCCTGTGCGCCCTTTGCTCGTTTCCGTTCCCGTCCCCGTTTCCGAAGGGCGCCACGGTCGAGCAGTGGGGCGCCGTGTTTCGCCGGCAGTCTGAACCGCGACGACGCGAAGGACACAAAGACGATCATCTGGCCTTGCTTTGTCCGTCTTCGCGCTCTTGGCGTCTTGGCGGTTTCGCCTCCGCGCCCCGCTCACCGCAGATCCCGGATCATCCCTTCCTGGGCGGTCGATGCCACCAGCCGGCCGGCGCGATCGAAGACCTGACCACGCACCAGGCCTCGCGCGCTGCAGGCGTTGGGGCTGTCCATCGCGTAGAGCAGCCACTCGTCGGCGCGGAAGGGGCGGTGGAACCACATCGCGTGGTCGATCGACGCCATCTTGAGGTCGCCCTGCCAGTAGCTGCGGCCGTGGGGCGCGAGCGCGGTGTCGAGCAGCGAGAAGTCGGAGGTGTAGGCGAGCAGGTAGCGATGGACCCGGTCGTCATCCGGCAGCGGGCCGGCCGAACGCAGCCAAACGTGGGAGACCGGGGCCGTCGGCTGCGGCTCGAGCGGGTCGTTCACCTCGACCGGCCGCATCTCGAAGGGCCACTCGACGTCGAGGCTCATGCGCAGCGGCTCGGGTGCGAGCGGCAGGTAGCGGCGGGTCAGCTCGTCGTAGGAGGCGAGCCCCTCCGGTCCGGGCACGCCGGGCATCGCCGCCTGGTGCTCGAATCCGACCTCCGGGCGCTGGAACGAGGCGGCCATGAAGAAGATCGGCGGGCCCTCCTGGTGGGCGCGGATGCGGCGGGTCGAGAAGCTCGCGCCGTCGCGCGTGCGCTCGACGTGGTAGCTGATCGGCCGCGATGGGTCGCCGGGCCTCAGGAAGTAGGCGTGCAGCGAGTGAACGTGCCGGTCGGCGTCCACGGTCCGGCCGGCGGCCGACAGCGCCTGACCGAGGACCTGGCCGCCGAAGACCGTCCCCCATCCCAGGTCCTGGCTCGGCCCGCGGAACGCGTCCTCGCCGATGATCTCCAGCTCGAGCAGCTCGAGCAGCCGATCCAGCACCCGCCCCATTGGCGCCTCCCCACCCCGTGCGCTTCCACCGCGCGCGGGCTGCGGCATCATACCCGCCGGCGTTCGCCGCATGTGAAGAACGCGGCGCCCGAGGGCAGACGCTGGGGCATCGCCGCCTTCTTGCGAGGGCGTCTCTGACAATGCAGAACCGCACCCGGGTTTCGTCGGGGCGAGGCGCCGTGCGCAGTGGGGATTTCGACCTGAGGGGCGCGGAGGCGTACTCGCCAGTACGTCGAGCACCCGAGGCGAGAAAGCACCGCTAGTGCGGTGCATCGCTGGCCGCAGCAGAAAGTCGGTGAGTGGGCAGGGTGGCAGCGTACAATCAGCGGACCCGCGGCGCCGTGTCCGGCGCCGGCGCCATCGGAGGGAACATGCCCGTCAGCCGCATCCTGTCGATCGTGATCGCCGCCACCCTCGTGGCCGGCCTCGGCGCCGCCGTCGAGCCGCGCACGACCTGGGACCTCACCGAGATGTTCGCCACCCACGACGCCTTCCTCGAGGCGAGGGCAGCCGTCGCGGCCCGTATTCCCGAGATCGAAACCTGCCGCGGCACTCTCGGCCAGTCGGCCGAGGTCCTCCAGCGCTGCCTCGACTTGGGGGCGGACATCGACCGCGCCTACTCGAAGGTCGCGATCTACGCCTTCCTGGCCGCCGACAAGGACCTCCGCGATCCGGCCGGCCAGCAGATGCGGGCGGAGACCCAGCGCATCGGAGTCGAGCTCGGCACCGCCATGTCGTGGGTCCAGCCCGAGATCCTCAGCGTCGGCGCCGAGAAGATCGAGTCGTTCATCGCGGCCGCACCAGGCCTCGAACCCTACACGATGCTCCTGCGCGACACCCTCCGCCAGGCCGAGCACACGCTGCCGCCCGGGGAGGAGGAGCTGCTGTCGAGCGTCGGGCTGATTGCAGGCAAGTTCTCGGACGTCTACGGCCAGCTCTCGACCTCGGACATGCCCTACCCGACGGTCGAGCTGCCCGGCATCGGCGAGGTCAAGCTCGACCAGGCCGGCTACATCAAGCACCGCGGCTCCGAGAACCGCGCGGTCCGCGAGCAGGTCTTCACGACGTTCTGGACCACCTACGCGGGCTACGAGAGCACCTTCGGCACCCTGCTCAACGCCGAGATCCTGAAGAACTGGCTCTACGCCAAGACCCGCTCCTACCCGTCGTCTCTCGAGGCCGCGCTCAGCTCCTACGACATCCCGGTCGAGGTCTACACCTCGCTGATCCGAGACGTCCGCGTCAACCTGCCGGTGTTCCACCGGATGTTGAAGCTGCGCCAGCGCATCCTCGGCCTCGAGACCTTGAAGTACTCCGACATCTACGCGTCGATCCTGCCCGAGGTCGACGCCGAGTACACCTGGGAAGCGTCCAAGCCGATCGTGCTCGGCGCGCTCGCACCGCTCGGCGAGGACTATGTCGCGCAGGTGGCGAAGGGCCTCGAGTCGTGGGCCGACGTCTACCCGGCTGACGGAAAGCGCTCCGGCGCCTACAGCGCCGGATCCTGGTACGACGGCCACCCGTGGGTGCTGCTCAATTACAACGATTCCTTCGACTCGGTGTCGACGACGGCGCACGAGTTCGGCCACGCCATGCACTCGTGGCGCTCCAACCGCGCGCAGCCCTACCCGAAGGCCGACTACTCGATCATGGCCGCCGAGGTCGCGTCGACCTTCAACGAGGCGCTGCTCAAGGAGCACCTGCTCGCGTCGAACGACGACCCGACCATCCGGATGGCGGTGCTCGGCAACTTCCTCGAGAGCTTTCGTCAGACTGTGTTCCGCCAGACCATGTTCGCCGAGTTCGAGCTCGAGGCCCACCGCCGAGTCGAGGCCGGCGAGGCCCTCACCGGCGCGTCGTTGTCCGAGCTCTATCTGCGCCTGCTGCGCGAGTACCACGGCCACGACCAGGGCGTGATGACGATCGACGACCTCTACGGCATCGAGTGGTCGTTCATCCCCCACTTCTACCGTCGCTTCTACGTCTACCAGTACGCCACCGGCCTCGTCGCCTCGACCGCGCTCGCCGAGAAGGTCATCGCGGACGAGCCCGGCGCCGCCGAGCGCTACCTCGAGTTTCTCGCCTCGGGGGGCTCGGACTACCCGGTCGCGGAGCTCAAGGCTGCCGGCGTCGACCTCACGACCCCGGCCCCGTTCGCGACCGCCATCGAGGCCGTCAACCGGGCGATGGACGAGATCGAGAAGCTCCTGGCCCAGAAGGAGGCGCAGGAAGGGGCGAAGGGCTAGAGACCCCTCCTGACCGCTTCCGAGCCCGATGCGAGGCCCTCGAGCAACGATCAGTCGGAAGCGGGCGCGGATGCGGGCGCGGGCGGGGGTTAGACCCGCTTCCGCTTCCCCTTCCGCTTCCGAGCCCGATGCGAGGCCCTCGAGCAACGATCAGTCGGAAAACGGGCGCGGAAGGGGAAGCGGGCGGGGGGTCTGGCCCCTCGCCCCTCCCCCCAGCTACAATGATCACGTGCTCTCCGTCGGCATCGTCGGCCTCCCGAACGTTGGCAAGTCGACCCTGTTCAACGCGCTCACCACCGGCCACGCCGAGGTCTCGAACTACCCGTTCACGACCATCTCCAGCAACGTCGGCGTGGTGGCCGTGCCGGACCCTCGGCTCGACGCGCTCGCGCAGGCGCTGGCGCCGGACAAGGTCACGCCGTGCGCGATCCGCTTCATCGACATCGCCGGCCTGGTCAAGGGAGCAAGCAAGGGCGAGGGGCTCGGCAACCAGTTCCTCGGCGAGATCCGCCAGGTCGACGCGATCGCCCACGTGGTTCGCTGCTTTTCAGGCGGCGAGGTTGCCCACGTCTTCGCCGGCGTCGACCCGAAGCGTGACGCGGAGGTCGTCGAGACCGAGCTCGTGCTCGCCGACCTCGAGGTGCTCGATCGCGCGATCGCCAAGCGCGACAAGGACTGGCGGACCCACCCCCACGAGCACACCGCCGAGCGCGAGCGGTTGCTCGGCTATCGGGCGATTCTCGAACGCGGGACGCCGCTGCGCGCCGCCAGCCTGTCCGCCGACGAGCGGCGGCAGCTCGACACCGCCGGCCTGCTCACCGGCAAGCCGATGCTCTACGTCGCCAACGTCTCCGGCGACGGCGACGGCGCGGCGCTGCCACGAGCTCTGCGCCGGTCACGCGCGGCTCGAGTGCGTTGCGGTCGACGCCGACCTCGAGGCCGAGCTGCAGCGCCTGGAACCCGACGAGCGCCGGCAGTTCATGGACGAGCTCGGCATCGCGGAGCGCGGCCTCGACCGCCTGCATCCGCGCCGCCTTCCACCTGCTCGAGCTCGTCACCTTCTACACCGTGGTCAAGAACAAGCTCCAGGCCTGGGAGGTGCCGCGCGGCACGCCCGCCCCGCTCGCCGCCGGCAAGGTCCACAGCGACATGGAGCGCGGGTTCATCCGGGCCGAGGTGGCGCACGCCGACGAGCTCTGCGGCGCCGGCTCGCTGCACGAGCTGCGCGCCCGCGGCCACCTGCGCACCGCCGGCAAGGACTACCAGATTGCCGACGGCGACGTCGTCGAGTTCCTGTTTCACGTCTGAGGTCGTGGCGCGCCCCGCGCACGCTCAGTGGTGGCTGGTGGCGCCGCCCCCGTTGTGGAGCTCGAGCGAGCCCTCGCCGAGCCAGTGCTCGAACAGCCGTCGCACGCGGTAGCTGTCAACCGGGAGCTCCAGCTCGAGGGCCTCGGGAGTGGCGCCCTCGAGCGCCCGCTTCCAGATGCTCTTGACCAAGTCGGTGTTGGGCTCGTCGGCGAGGTTGGTCGGCCGCTTTCCGGTCGACCGGAACCGCCCGGCGTCGGGCGCGAGCGAGGCGGCGCGCATGAACTCGTCGTAGCGCCGGATGCCCTCGAAGAGCAAGGGCGGGACCGGCTTCGCGCCGCCGCCCGTCGGATCCGGCCGTCCGGACGACTCCTGCTTGACGAACACGAACCGGCCGCGCACCGGCTTCTCCAGCAGCTGATAGATCGCCACCTCACCGCGCAGTTCGCCGGCCTCGGCGGTGGTCATGTAGCCGGTGTCCAGCGCGACCGAGGCGGCGGTCCGACCGGTGCCGTCGATCACGGTGAGGACGCCGGTCAACTGGGAGTCAGACAGGTTCTGCAGCAGGCTGGGCAGGCCGAAGAGGTCGAGGTCGCCGGTGAGGGCCGCGCTCGGCGCCTCGTCGGAGTGGGAGATGGTGCCGAGCTGGGAGAGAGCCCGCGCGGCGGCGGTTGCAAACTCCTGGCCGGAGTACGACGCGACGATCTCGCCGAGCACTTCGCGCACCGCCGGGGTGTCGGTGCCCGACAGCGCCTGAATGACGCGCTCGACGTTGCGCGCCTTCCTGCCGGTCACCACGGTCAGCCCGAGCACCTTACCCGGAAGCTCGTCGCGGAGGCAGCGGACGAGCCGGTCGACCGCGGACCGGTCCTCGGACAGGTCCTGGCCGGACAGCTTGGACATTCGCGCCAGCGTGTCCCCCAGCTGCGGCTGCCGCTTGAGGCCGTGCTGGATGACGCAACGCCGGGCCTCCTTCGCCGGGCTGCGCGCGAGCATGCCGGCCACGCTGTCGAGCAACGCCCGTAGCTCACCCTCGTCGTGGGGAAGCTGGCGTTTGCCGAGCAGGGAATCCTCGAGCTCGCTGACCCGCGCCACCAGCGCGGTTACCGCCCGCTCGTGCTGGATCTGGCCGAGCGTCGCGAGGGCCTCCCGGACCAGGGGCAACGGTCCCTCGAGCTCGGACATCGGGATCAGAACGTCGATCTCCGGGTCGGCCGGTGCGTCGGATGGCCGGCGGGTGGTGCGGAGGAGATAGACCAGGTTGCGCTCGAAGTACCACGGATAGCTCGCGTCGCCGGCGGCAACCTCGTGCAGCTTCTCGAGGGCGGCCTTGCGGGTGGCTTCGGCCTGCGCGTTGAGGACCATCAGCAGGAACCGGCGGCGGTCCCGGTTGGACTCGGCCTCGAGCTCGCCGAACAGCTCGGCGGGAGCGAAGCGCGGGAAGAAGCTCATCACGCGCCGCAGCAGGTGATGCTTGTCCTCGTCCTCCAGGTACTCCCGCAGCCGACCCTGGTCGAGCGCCTCGTAGGCCCGGCTGTTGGCGGAGGTGACGGTCGCACCGTCCACCGCGTTGCTTTCGGCCAGCCGCTCGGCGAGGTCGATCATGGTCACCGCGCGACCGAGCGACCCGCTGTTGAACTCCTCGACCGCGGAGTTCACCAGCTCCTGGAAGCGCTGCGCCTTCTCGCCCGGGCTCCGGGACATGGTGACGACCTGACCCATGGCGCGGGCGGCGCTCTGCGGCACCGGCATTCCCGGATCGACGTCTGCCGGCGGAGCCCAGTTCGGCAAGTTGTGGGCGAGCAGCCGGAGCAGCTGTCCGGCGTCGATCTGGAGGCCCTGGCCGCGCAGCTCGTCGAGCGAACCGTGCAGCTCTTCAGAGCTGGCGGCCCGGTCGGCCGCCTCGGTTACGATCCTCGCCACCATCGTCTGGCCTTCCGCCGACCCGGTGAGGGTCGCGGCGCCGGCCGGCCCGGCGGTGGCCTCGGCGCCGCTGCCCAGGCGCTCGAGCAGCATGTTGACCCGCCGCAGACCCTTCAGAAATCCCCTCGCGATCAATTCGCCGCCACCGCCGGCCGCCGCTCCCGCTTCGGCCGGGCGATCGGTCCTGACCACCGGCCCCCGGCTCACCTCGGCCCCGCCGGCGCGGTGAATGTGTCCGATCGTCGTCGGCGCCTCGGCGCCCTGGCTCAGCTCGAGGTTGTCGAAGTCATTGGCGAGGCTGCCCCGGTCCCCCTCTGGACAGGCGTTCAGAAGGTACGGCCGAAGGCTCCTGAGGAAGGCGGCGATCTGATCGCGAGGCAGCAGCTCGAGCTCGCCGAGGAGGTGGATCTTCTTGGCGGCGTGGAACAGGTAGTCCGCGGTGGCGAGCTTGGACTCGACGCCGTGGAGCGACGCCACCCAGGATGCCACCTGAGCCGTGATGTGCTCCGGTGGAGTGACGAGGAGAATGTCCATCGAGTCGGCAAAGATCATCGGCGCGATGGTGTCGGACAGGTAGCGCTGCAGCTGTTGCAGCGCTTCCCGCTGTTCGTACTTGTCCACTGGCTGTCCAACCACGAGCCCGGCTCTCCCGGCAAACAGTCTACCCGAAATGGCGGTCACCGGTACGCGCCGCTGAGTCTCACTCCGCCCCTCGCTCCCCTTCCCTCCGTTCGAAGCTGCTCGCTGGGGCGGCTGACGGTGCCTTCGCCTCGATCGCGGCCAGATCCGGTCGGCGGTGCTGAAAGCGCACCAGCCGGAGCCGCTCGCTGCCGACGGTGCACTCCTCCTCGAGGGTGGAACTCCACCGCACGCCGTCCGTGCCGACGAGCACGCGATCGTCCCCCAGCAACCCGTCCGGCGGGCGCTCGAGGGTGGCGTAGGTCCAGCGATTGACGCCGAGCCGGGCGAACGACGCTGCCAACCGCTCAACACCGGGGCGGCCGGTGGCATAGAGGAGGCGGCGCTGCCACCAGCCGCGGCCGGAGAGCAGCGGCAGCATGTAGGAATCGGTGACGATCGGCTCGCCCGCCTCGCTGAATGCGAGCAGCTCGGCGGTGATCGCCTGATGCGTTGTCGCGCCGTGGTGCAGCAGCACCAGACCGAGCGACTGCACCGCCACGGCGGTTGCGACCGCCACCACGACCGCCACACGGTGCAGCTTTCGACGGCCACGGGCCGCGACCGGCAGCGACGCCGTGAGAGCCAGCAGCAACAGCCCGGCCGGGACGAAGAACCGGCCGCCCCACTCGAAGGCGCGGACCGGCCGGGCCACGAACACGGCGGCGATCGACCACACGGCGACCGCTGCCAGCAGCAGTCGGCGACGGTCGTGCAGGGCGGCGCGCGGCTGGCCCCACAGCAGGAGCGGCAGCGCGCTCAGCACGACCCACGTCGCGGCCGGCGCCGACACCGGGAAGGCATCGGTCGGCGCGGCGCCGGACAGCCAGCGGACCGCGGGGACGACGGTGGCGGCCGCGACCGCTGCCGCCACCGCGGCGATCCCCGCACGCTCACCGGCACGGCTGCGTGATCCCGGACGGCTGAGCGTGATCGCCAGCGCCACCAGCCACACCGCGGCGGCGAGACCGGCCGACCAGTGCGGCGCGGCGAACTGCCCGAGCGAGGCCAGCCGGGAGGCGAGGAAGTCGTGAGCCCGCAGTGAGGACCCGGCGTGGTACGTGGCGTGCAACGGAAGCCAGCGTCCGATCGTCATCGCCTGGACCGCGGCCCCGCCAGCCAGCCCGGTCGCGCAGCCCCCGGCCAGCGCGAGCAGCGATCGAGGCCTCGCCGCTCTACCTTGCCAGACCGCGGCGACGAGCAGCACCGGGGCGAGGAACGCCACCTCGCTGCGCACCCACGCGCCGAGACCGACCAAAAGGCCGAGCGTCCCCCAACGCCAGGGCATGCAAGCGCCCCCGCGCTCGCCCTCGACGACCAGCAGGAGCCCGACGACCACGATCGCTGAGGCCAGCGAGTGCTCCCAGAAGGCGATCGCGTAGAAGGCGAGCGGCGTCGCGGCCAACGCCCCCGCCGCCGTCCACCCGGTCACCGGCTCACCGCGCAGCGCGCTCGCGAGGCGGCCCGTCGCCCAGGCCGCTACGAGCGCGGCGAGCCACGGCAGCAGCCGGAGCGCGCGGTCGCCCGCCGCGACCTCCGGGATCGTCGCCAGCAGCGGGAACAGCACCGGGTAGATCGAGGCGAGCTGGTCCCCGATCGGGGCCGTGAACGGTGGGATGTGGCGGCGCTCTGGATCGAGGTCGCGCGCCGGATAGTCGAATCCACGCGGCCACCCCTCACCTTCCGCGAAGGCCACGCACTGCCAGTACTTGGGGCCGGAGTCTGCCGAGAAGAAGCCGGTTGGTGGCAGCGTTGCCAGGACCGCGAGCAGGGCGAGTGCGGCGGCCACGAACGCAAGCAGGCCGAGGCGGGGTGACGGCGCCACGGCGGCCTCACTCGAAGCCGATGCAGACCTTGCCGAAGTGAGCGCCCGACTGCACGTGCTCGAAGGCCTCCCGAGCCTCGGCGAACGGGAAGACGCGGTCGACCACTGGCCGCAGCTCGTGCTGGGCGATCGCGCGGTTCATGCGCTCGAACGCCTTGCGCGAGCCCACCAGCAGACCCTGGATCCGCACGTTCTTCATGAACACCGGCACGATGCTCAGCTCGGACGCTCCCCCGGCCAGCACGCCGATCAGCGAGATCTGCCCACCGACCCGGACCGCCTGCAGTGACTGCGCCAGCGTGCCCGCTCCCCCGACCTCGACGATGTGGTCGACGCCGACTCCGCCCGTGAGCGCCCGGGCGGTCTTTCCCCACTCGATATCGTCGAGGGAGTTGATCTCCTGCCACGCGCCGAGGCGCCTCGCCTTCACCAGCTTGTCGTCGCGGCGTGAGGTGACGATGACCCGCGCTCCGAGCAGCTGGGCGAACTGGAGCGCGAAGATCGAGACGCCGCCTGTGCCCTGGACCAGCACCGTGTCGCCGGCGGCCACCCGGCCGTGCTCGGCAAGCGCGTTCCACGCGGTCAGCGCGGCGCACGGCAGGGTCGCGGCCTCGGCGTCGCTGAGGTGCTCCGGAACCCGAATCACGCCCGTCTCGGGCAGCACCATCAGCTCGGCGAGCGTGCCGTCGAGCGGTCCGCCGAGCGTCGAGCGGAGCTCCTCGACGGACGGGCGGCCGCCCTGCCAGCCCTGGCAGAAGAGGGTCGCGACGCGGTCGCCGACCGCGACCCGGCTGCCCCCTTCGCCGACCGCCACCACCTCCCCCACCCCGTCCGAGCACGGGATCAGCGGGAGCCGCTGCTTCGGGTTGTAGCTGCCAGCGACCGTCATCAGGTCGCGGTAGTTGAGCGACGCGGCTCGCATCCTGACCAGCACCTGACCGGCGCCGGGAGTTGGATCGGGCCGCTCGGCGAGCATCAGATGATCGAGCCCGAAGCCACCCTGAATCTCGTAGACCTTCATGTCGCTCCTCCCGTGGGCGCGCCGCCAGATGCCGCTGCCCCGGCCGCGATGATATCGCGGGACGAGGGAGGGAACGGGGACCGTTCGACTCGCGGCGCTGGAACCAGCCCTGTGCGACGAGCCCGCCAGCGTTCCGAGCCGAATGGGAGCCGCTCGCTCAGGGCAGGCTCCCCGCGCGCGGATCCGGCCTTCGTGCGCCGCCGGCTGGAAGAGCCGGGGGGCAACGGCCGTTAGCTCATCCGGAGGACGGCGGCGATGAGCAGCAAGACCGAGGAGTACCGCGGCGAGAAGATCGTGGTTCGCTTCGACGGGAGCAAGTGCATCCACTCGCGCACCTGCGTGCTCTCCCTGCCGGGCGTGTTCGTCGCGAACGCCGAGGGCCCTTGGATCCGGCCCGACAACGCCGCCGTCGAGACGATCGCGGCGGTCGCGCACGGCTGTCCTTCGGGGGCCATCACCTACGAGCGTCACGACGGGGGACCCGCCGAGGCGGCCCCTGAAATCAACGTCATCCGGGTGCAGGAGAACGGCCCGCTCGCGGTCCGCGCCGAGCTCCGCATCGCGGGCCAGCCACCCATGCACCGCGCCACCCTCTGCCGCTGCGGCGCATCGAAGAACAAACCCTTCTGCGACGGCTCCCACGGCGCAGTCGGATTCCAGGCCACTGGCGAGCCCGCCGCCGGGGCGGTGGAGGCGCTCGAGGCGCGGGGCGGCACGCTCGAGATCACGCCCTTCCCCGACGGCCCGCTCGGCGTCAAGGGCAGCGTCGAGATCTGCGCCGGCTCCGGGCGGCCGGTCGCTCCGCACCCGCTCGACCGCGCTGTGCCGCTGCGGGCACTCCGCCGAACAAGCCCTACTGCGACGGCTCCCACCGCGCGGCCGGCTTCCGGGCGCCGTGATGGCAGCGCACGGACGCGGAGCTATCTTCGACCCGAATGCCCTCGATCGCCTGGACGATCGAGAGGTTCGTCGGTCCTGCCGGATCGACCGCTTGGTCCCGCAGCTCTGCACGCCAGTCACCAACCGCGCGCCCAGAGCGGTCCGTGAGCAGGCTTGGCGGCGAAATCTCCCGTAGCGAGATAGTGTAGGCTGGGGTCCTCGGCAGCTACCGAAGCTCAGTGGGCGGATCGAGATGGAGCTGACACAGGGGCAGCGACTCGGGCACTACCGCATCGACGGCACGATCGGCCGGGGCGGAATGGGAACCGTCTACCGCGCGACCGACACTCGACTCGAACGCGAGGTCGCGATCAAGGTCCTGCCGGCCGAGGTCACGGCCGACGTGGAACGTCGGCAGCGATTTCGCCAGGAGGCGCTGCTGGCCGCGGCGTTCAACCATCCCAACATCGCCACGGTTCACGACGTCGGCGAGCAGGAACGGGTGACGTTCATTGTCATGGAGCTGGTGCGCGGCGAGTCCCTGCGTCGCCTGATCGGCTGCCAGCCGCTGGACATCGGGCGCGCGATCGACATCGCCACTGGCATCGCGGCCGGGCTGGCGAGAGCGCATCGCGAAGGCGTGCTGCACCGCGACCTGAAACCGGACAACGTCGTGCTGACGGACGACGGGGTGCCGAAGATCCTCGACTTCGGCCTCGGCAAGCTGATCGGCGACGTCGACCCGCAGGACGGCGGCCCGCTGGCCGAGGCGCCCACGGCCACCGTCCAGTCCTCGCCGTACCTCACCCGCGCCGGTCAGGTCATCGGGACCCTGGCCTACATGTCGCCCGAGCAGGTGCACGGTCGGCCGGTCGACGCACGCTCGGACGTGTTCTCGTTCGGGGTGCTGCTGTATGAGATCCTGTCCGGCACGCGGCCTTTTGCGGGCGAGTCGAACCTCGACACGGCGACGGCGATCCTGCGCGACGATCCCGCGCCGCTCGACGAGCTGCGGCGGGACGTGCCGTCGGGGCTGCGGGCGGTCGTAGCCCGCTGCCTGGAGAAAGCGCCCGAGAGACGCTTCGCGTCGGGTCAGGAGCTGCACGACGCGCTGCTCGCTCTGAAGCGAGGGCTCGAGACGCCGGCCGCCGGCCTCGGGTCGCTGCTACGGCGCCCGGCGGTGCTCGCCGCGTTCGTCCTGCTTGTCGTGCTGATCGGCGCCGGGGTTGCCTGGTTGCTCCACCGCAGCTCGCGGGTGTCGTGGGCCCGTAACCAGGTCCTGCCCGAGATCGAGCGGTTGTACAACGAGGGGGACAAGGACGGCGCATTGCGGCTGCTCCACGAGGCGTCGGAGATTATCCCCGACGATCCCTATTTGGTGGAGTTCATCGAAAACATCGGAATACCCGTGTCGTTTGCTTCCGATCCGCCCGGCGCCGTCGTCTGGGTCAAGGGCTACGACCACCCCGAACGCGAGTGGATTCGATTGGGGGAGACGCCGCTCGAGAACGTGGTCGTCGCCCAACCCGCCCGCTACCGGGTCGAGAAGGAGGGCCACGCCATTTTCGAGGGCGCGCCGTTCGGCAGCCAAATGACCTTCCGTCTCTTTCGGGAGGACGAGATCCCGCCGGGGATGGTCTACGTGCCTGGGGGCACCGCCGAGTTCGGTGCGGGCGAGCCGGTGGTGCTCGACGGGTTCTGGATCGACACCTACGAGGTCACCAACCGCCAGTACAAGGAGTTCGTGGATGGCGGCGGCTATCGCGAGGACCGGTTCTGGCCGGCGGAGGTCGACCGCAGCGTCTTCGTCGACACCACGGGTCGCCCCGGCCCGGCCGGATGGGCGCTCGGAGACTACCCGGAGGGAAGAGACGACCTGCCGGTCGGCGGTGTGAGCTGGTTCGAGGCGTCGGCCTACGCCGCGTGGGCGGGCAAGAGCCTGCCGACCGTCTTCCACTGGCGCCTCGCTGCGCAGCAGAGCGTCTTCAGCGAGATCCTGCTGTGGAGCAACTTCGACACCAAGGGGCCCGTCCCCGTCGGTACCTCCGGGGGGATCGGGCCCAACGGCACGTACGACATGGCCGGCAACGTCAGGGAGTGGTGCATCAACCGCAACCGCGACACGCGCTATATCCTGGGCGGCGCGTGGTCGGAGCCCGACTACCTCTACCGCAGCACCGATTCGGCCGATCCGCACGACCGACTGCTGATCAACGGCTTCCGCTGCATGCTGACCAGCGAGCCGCCACCCGAAATCGCTCTGATCGAAATCGAGTACACGGTTGTCGACCACCGGGGGGACACCGCGATCGACGACGAGGCCTTTGCCCTCGTGCGGCAGAGCTTCGACTACGACGACCGCGACCTCGACGCGAGGGTCGAGGCGACCGACGACGGTCCGGACTACTGGCGCCACGAGGTCGTCTCCGTGCGCGCGGCGTACGGCGACGAGCGGCTGCCGATCCACTTCTACCTGCCCAAGAACGCCGAACCGCCGTATCAGGCGGTCGTCTACTTCCCACCCTCGAGCGCGCGCTACCTCACCAACAGCGCGAACCCGAGCTTCCCCTTCGCGTACTTCATCCCCAAGAGCGGGCGCGCGCTGGTGTATCCGATCTACCAGGGCACCTACGACCGGCAATTCGACGTGCGCGGGCCCAACGACGACCGGGACCTGACGATCCAGTTCGCCAAGGACTTGCGCCGGACGGTCGACTACCTCGAGACCCGCGAGGACATCGACGGCGACCGATTGGCCTTCTATGGGCTGAGCTGGGGCGGCTACTACGGCCCGTTGCTGACCGCGATCGAACCGCGGTTCGCCGCGAGCGTGCTGGTCTCGGGTGGGCTGTACCGCATCGAGGAGGGCTGGCCGCCGGCCGATGTGCCGCAGAACTTCGCGCCGCGGTCGACCGTGCCGACCTTGATGATCAACGGCAAGGCCGATTTCCAGGCCCCGGTCGAGACCAACATCCAACCGATGTTTGACATGCTGGGGACCCCCGCCGAGCACAAACGCCTGGCCCTGCTCGAGGGCGGCCACGTCCCGGCCTCGCCCAACGAGGTGATCCGCGAGGTGCTGGACTGGCTCGATCTCTATCTCGGACCGGTCACCACCGGGGCCCGGTCCGTCGCGGCCTCGGAGGACTGAAGCGGCGCCTCAGTCTCCCGTCCCCTCCGGCCGGCGTGCGCGAGCGCCCGTCTGTCGCGCGAGACGCGACGATCGACCCCGACCTCCTCGCGCGGCGAGCTGCCGAGGTCGGCCGCAGCCTGCGCTGCCCCTCACGCGACTCCAGGCTGCGCCGGTGGGCCGTTCCGCCGACGCCGTTTCGCGAGTGAGCCTCCCCTTCGGGTATGCTGATTGATGGTGGCGCCACGCCGGGGGGCCCATGAGACAGCCGAAGAGCGACGATGCCTGGGCGGGCAGAACCTTCGACGACTTCCTGATCCGGCCCCAGCTCGGGATCACCGAGTCCCGGCGCGACACCGCGCTCACCAGCCGGCTGACCACCGCCCTGTCGATCGAGCTGCCCATCGTGTCGGCCAACATGGACAGCGTGACCGGGTGGGAGATGGCCCAGGCGATGGCCCTCGAGGGCGGCGTCGGCATCATCCACCGCGCGCTGCCGATCGACCGCCAGGCCGAGATGGTGCGCAGGGTCAAGCGCAGCTACGGGGCGGTCATCGAGCAGCCCTTTCGGCTCCCGCGCGGCACCTCGATCCGGGATGCCAAGAGCTTCGCGCGGCGGCACAGCATTCACGCCATCCTGATCGAGGAGAGCGAGGGCAGCGGCATCCTCGCCGGCCTGCTGACCAGCCGCGACATCCCGTGGCTGCCGGAGCTCGAGGACCGGCCGGTGGACGAGTTCATGACCCCCTTCGAGCGCCTCCACACCAGCCCGCCCGGGATCCCGGAGGAGGCGGCAGAGCGCCTGATGTTCGAGCACCGCATCGAGCGCTTGCCCCTGGTCGACGCCGAGCGCCGGATCCGCGGCCTGATCACGCTGCGCGACATCCTGTTCTTCCGCCGCCGCCCCTTCTCGTCCAAGGACCGCAAGGGGCGCCTGCTGGCGGGCGCCGCGATCGGCGCGCGCGGCGACTTCCTGGAGCGGGCCCGCGCCCTGGTCGAGGCCGAGGTCGACTGCCTCGTGATCGACATCGCCCACGGGCACTCCGAGGTCATGGGGCGGGCGATCGAGGCGGTGCGCGAGCGCTTCCCCGACGTCCAGCTGATCGGCGGCAACGTCGCCACCGGCGACGGGGCCCGGTTCCTGGTCGAGCGCGGCGTCGATGCGGTCAAGGTCGGGGTCGGCCCCGGACGCGGCTGCCGGACACGCCTCGAGACCGCCGTCGGCGTCCCCCAGCTCCAGGCGATCCGCGAGGCGTGGGGCGCGGTCGGCGAGCAGAGTCCCGATCATCGCCGACGGCGGCGTGGTCCACGACAAGGACATCTTCCTGGCCCTGATCTGCGGCGCGTCCGCGGTCATGCTCGGCAGCGCGCTGTCCGGCACCGACGAGTCGCCCGGGCTCGTCATCGAGGACCCCGCGACCCACACCAAGCGCAAGATCTACCGCGGCATGACCTCGCCGCAGGCGGTCTTCGAGACGCACTACGGCGACGGCAACGGCGAGCTCGACGATGCGGTCTTCGACACCCCGGCCGAGGGCCAGGAGCTCCAGGTGCCGTACAAGGGCGCGGTCGTCGACATCCTGCTCAGGGTCCGCGGCCACCTGCGGTCGGCGGTGAGCTACGCCGGGGAGACCTCGCTCGATGCGGCGCGGCGCAAGATCGTCCCCGATCCGCTGCGCTACCTGATCCCGCTGTCCGCGGCGGCGCGGCGCGAGTCCTTCGACCGCTGAGCGCGCGGCCACCCGGGGCTGGCCGCGGGCCGCTCGGGTCCCGGGCACCGACTGCTATACTCCGCCGACCACAAGGGGCCCCGAAAGGAGATGCGCCGATGCGATTTCTCATTCACTGGCTGGTGATCGCCCTCGCGCTGTGGGTGACCGCGTCCATCCTTCCCGGAGTTGAGGTGAGCTCGTGGAAGTCGCTGGCCATCGCGGCGATCGTGCTCGGCTTGCTCAACGCCCTGGTGCGCCCGATTCTGGTGCTACTGACGCTGCCGATCACGGTGCTGACCCTCGGCCTCTTCTACCTCATCGTCAATGGCTTCACCTTCCTGCTCGCGTCCAAGCTGGTGCCCGGCTTCGAGGTGTCCACCTTCTGGTGGGCCGTGCTCGGCGCCCTGGTGATGAGCCTGGTTTCGTGGTTCGTGGGCAGCTTCGCCGGATCGCGCTGAGAGCACGATCTCGTTCCACTCTCCCAAGCGCGCCGCGGCGCCCGCTCGCTGGTGCTGGCTTCGCCTCATCGCCGAGCGCCCCACCGCTCGCCAGCAGGCTGGCGCGCCTGCCCAGGGGGTGGACATTCCACGTGAAAAGATTCACATTACGTTCAGGGGCGGCGGGGGTCGCCGCTCCTCCAGCCGGTGCGCGAAGCAGGAAGGGGGAGCGAGATGAGGCATCTGATGATCGTCGTCGCGGTGGGCTGCCTGGCCGTCGCGGGCTGCTCCCGCCAGCCAGAGCCGGTGGCTCAGGTCGAGGTGATCGCACCCTCGGTCGACTGGCTCACGATCGAGACGATCGACATGACCGCGACCCAGAAGGCCCAACAGGAGCTGGCGGCGGCGGCGACCAATGCCCTGGCGTCCGAGCTGCTGGGCGAGCTCGAGGCGGCCCTCGCCTCCGGCGGTGGCCCGGCCGGGATCCAGGCCTGCCGGGAGAAGGCGCCCGAGATCGCGGCCCGGGTCTCACAGCAGTTCGGGCTCAAGATCGGACGGACCTCGCACCGCCTGCGCAGCCCCAACAACACGCCGCCTGCGTGGGCGGAACTCCAGATCGCCAACCAGGTCGCGGAGCCGACCTATCTGGCCGGGTCGGGCGGCCAGCTCGCGGCGCTGCTGCCGATCCGGCTCAAGGCCGAGTGCCAGATGTGCCACGGGCCGGCCGCGGCGATCGACGAGGACATCCAGCGAGCGATCGCCACCTTCTACCCGAACGACCAGGCGGTCGGCTTCGCCGAGGGTGACCTGCGCGGCTGGATCTGGGTCGAGGTGCCGCCGGGCGAGCCCGAGACCGCGCTGTGACGACCTGGTCCCCGAGGTGACCGGCCCATGGACGTCGTGCTGCTCGTCGCGCCTGCAGTTCGCGCTGACGATCGTGTTCCACTACATCTTCCCGCCGCTGACCATCGGCATGGGCGTGGTGCTGGTCTACCTCGAGGGCCGCTACCTCGCGACCGGGGACCCGGTCTACGAGATCGCGGCCCGCTTCTGGACCAGGATCTTCGCGCTGAACTTCGCCATCGGCGTCGCCACCGGCATCGTCATGGAGTTCCAGTTCGGCACCAACTGGGCCACCTACTCGCGCTTCGTCGGCGACGTCTTCGGCTCGGCGCTGGCCGCCGAGGGGATCTTCGCCTTCTTCCTCGAGTCGGGCTTCCTCGCGCGTGCTCGTCTTCGGCTGGGACCGGGTCTCGCCGCGGATGCACTTCTTCTCGACCTGCATGGTGGCGCTGGGCTCGATCTTCTCCTCGGTCTGGATCGTCGTCGCCAACAGCTGGCAGCAGACCCCGGCCGGCCACCACGTCGTGCCGATGCTGCGCGACGGCCGGCCGCTGGTCGATCGACGGCGAGCCGGTGCTGCGCGCCGAGATCGTCGACTTCTGGGCGCTGGTCTTCAACCCGTCGACCGTGCACCGGCTCGTCCACGTCTGGATCGGCGCCTTCATCGTCGGCGCGTTCTTCATCATGACGATCTCGGCCTACTACCTGCTCACGCGGCCGCCACGTCGAGTTCGCCAAGCGGCTCGTTCGCGGGCGCGCTGCTGTTCGCCACCGCTGGCCTCGCTGGCCGCGGTCGTCTCGGGCCACTTCCAGGCGCGCAGCGTCTACCGCTACCAGCCGGCCAAGCTGGCCGCCTTCGAGGCCCACTTCCGGACCGGGCCGGCCGACCTCAGCCTGCTCGGCCTGCCGGACGACGCCGCCGAGACGATCCGCTTCAACCTGGCGATCCCCGGCGGGCTGAGCTTTCTGGTGCACGACGACTTCGACGCGCACGGTCGTCGGCCTCGACCGCTTCCGGCCGCGCCGACCGCCCGCCGGTCCTGCTCAGCTTCGCGAGCTACCACGTCATGATCGGCCTCGGCATGCTGTTCATCGCTCCTCACCGTCGCGGCGCCGCTTCCTGCACTGGCGCAGGCGGCTGTTCGAGACGCGCTGGCTGCTGTGGGTGTTCGTGTTCGCGGTGGTCGGCCCGGTGCTCGCCAACCAGCTCGGCTGGGTCGCGGCCGAGGTCGGCCGCCAGCCGTGGATCGTCCACCCACCGGTCGAGCTGGACCGCGGACGGCGACCTGGTGGTCGGCCCGGACGGGGTGGTCGAGTACGACGAGTCGCTCGGCCTGCGCACCGCCGACGCCGTCAGCCCCTCCGTGGAAGCGTCGCAGGTCCTGGGGTCGATCGCCGGCTTCGGCGCCATCTACCTCGCCCTGCTCGCGGTCTGGCTGTTCGTGCTGGACCACAAGATCCGCCACGGCCCGGAGCCGCTGGAACCGCCCGGAGGCGCGGGCCGCACGGACGTCCTCGCGGCGGCGGTGCGGCTGCAGGATCACTCGGGTTCGCTGACCGGAGCCGGCGGGGCTCGCTGAGGGGAGGTCCGGAGTGGACTGGGCCACACTGTGCGTGATCTGGTTCGTGCTCGAGGGCGTGCTGCTCACCGGCTACGCCATCCTCGACGGCTTCGACCTCGGCGTCGGCATCCTCCATCCCTTCGTGGCGCGGACCAACGACGAGCGGCGGATCGCGATGAACTCGATCGGACCGCTGTGGGACGGCAACGAGGTCTGGCTGGTGACCTTCGGCGGGGCGCTGTTCGCGGCCTTCCCCGAGGCCTACGCGACCGTCTTCTCGGGCTTCTACAGCGCCTTCATGCTGCTGCTCTTCGCGCTCATCTTCCGCGCCGTGTCGATGGAGTTCCGCACCAAGGTCGAGCAGCCGCGGCTGGCGGCGCTTCTGGGACTGGAGCTTCTTCGGCGGCTCGCGCTCGCCACCCTGCTGTTCGGCGTCGCGGTCGGCAACGCCATGCTCGGCATCCCGCTCGACGAGCGGGGCAACTTCACCGGCACCCTGCTCGACCAGCTCGGCCCCTACCCGCTGCTGGTCGGCCTGATGACAGTGGCCATGTTCGCGATGCACGGCGGGCTCTTCCTCTACCTCAAGACCGAGGGAGCCTTCCAGGAGCGGCTGCGCGACTGGATGTGGCGCAGCTGGGGCCTCTTCCTGGTCGCCTACATGCTGACCACGATGTACACGCTGGCGCTGGTGCCGCGGGCGACCGCGAACTTCGAGCGCTGGCCGTGGGCGGCGGTGGTGGTGGTCGTCAACGTGCTGGCGATCGCCAACATCCCGCGCTGCCTGCACTGGGGGCGGCCGGGCCAGGCCTTCCTCTCGAGCTGTGTGACGATCGCGACCTTGACCCTGCTGTTCGGGCTCGCGCTGTACCCCAACCTGGTGACGGCGAGCAACGACCCGGCCAGGTCGGTGACCATCTTCAACGCGGCCTCGAGCCCGAAGACGCTCGACCATCATGCTCATCATCGCCGCTGATCGGCATGCCCTTCGTGCTCGCCTACACCGGGATCATCTACTGGACCTTCCGCGGCAAGGTGCGGCTCGACGACCACAGCTATTAGGAGTTCGTACCGCATTGGCCTTTTCGGCGGGCGTGGTTGACCGAGTCGTTATCGGACGGCCACTGCGGCACGAACTCCTGAGGATGCGCACAGCGCATCCCGAGGAGCGTGTGGGCAGAGGCCAACAACAGTGACCACGTCACGAACGCGCCCAGGGGCCTATGCCCTACACGCTCCTGGCGGTGGTATCGTCGGGCAGAGAGCCCGGCCGCGCTCTGTTACCCGAAAGGGAGGTGCAATGATGTTCTGCAGGATCACGAACTCATCGTCACGCCGGGCGACCGCGGCCGGCGCCGTGCTCCTTCTGGCGGCCGCCGCGGCCGCGTGCACAGACCGTCTCAGGCCAGGTCCAGAGGAGCGATGGTGGCCGGTGCTGCCTCACCAACTTCCGCTACTCCGGCAGCTGCGAGGTGAGCGTCGGGTCGGGTGAAAGCTGCGGCGACGTGCTGTCCTACCTCAACAACTTCCAGTCCGCCGGGCGACAGTACTGCGGCAACAGCATCATCCGCGGTGGCTGGACGCTCGCTCAGTGCGACGCGCCCGGCGGCGGCGTTCATGTGTCCCCCAGCACCACCGACTCTGGCGAGATCTCCACGATCTCGGGCACGACAGACATGGAGGCGGTCCGGACCGTATCACCGGGGACCATGGGCCGGAGCGACGCCACCTTCATCACGCCGATCGAGGCGTCGGCGGCCGGGCCGGCCGCCGCCCCGGGGCTTATTGACCTCTAGGAGTTCGTGCCGCAGCGTGTCGGACGGTCTTGACGCAACGGGACGTGACGAGCCGGATCGCATCGTGGTAATACTGTGGTCAGTTCGTAATACGCGCGCTCAGCAGTCGGGAGGGGGGGTCCAGCGCGTGACATCCGAGCTCACGGTCCTGACCGTCACCGCGGCGTCGATCGGAGTGGGACACACCCTGCTCGGCCCCGACCACTACCTGCCGTTCGTCGTTCTCGCCCGGGCCCGCGGCTGGTCCAAGGCGAAGACGGTGCTCATCACCGTGCTGTGCGGCATCGGCCATGTGGGATCGTCGATCGTGCTCGGCACGGTCGGCATCGCCCTCGGGGTCGCCGTCGCCAGGCTCGAGGGGATCGAGTCAGCCCGCGGCGACATCGCGGCCTGGCTGCTCACCGCGTTCGGGCTGATCTACATGGTGTGGGGCCTCCGGCGCGCGGTGCGACACCGCGCCCACAGCCACCTCCACGCACATGTCGACGGGGAACGACATGACCACCTCCACGACCACGAGCGCGCTCATCTCCACCCGCACGACCAGGCCGCGGCAGCGCCGGCCCTCACCCCCTGGGTGCTGTTCACGATCTTCGTGTTCGGACCGTGCGAGCCCCTGATCCCGATCCTGATGTACCCGGCGGCGGCGAGCAGCGCCGCTGGCGTCGCGCTGGTCGCCGGGGTGTTCAGCGTCGCGACCATCCTGACCATGGTGGCAAGCGTGTTGCTGCTGTCGTTCGGCCTCGAGCGGGTGTCCACGCGCGGCCTGGAGCGCTACTCGCACGCCCTCGCGGGCTTCGCGATCTTCGCCTGCGGCGTCGCCATCCACCTCGGGCTCTGAGCTCCGTCAGCGATCGAGGTCTCTCAACGCCAGGACTGTGGCACGGGAGCGTGCGATCGTCGGTTGCGCCTCCACGGTGAGCCCCGCAGACCGCGCCGCCGCGATCGAGGCGGCGAACTCCTCGGCCGACACATGACCGGATGGCTCGGCCAGGAGCGCACGTCCCTCCGGCGACAGCAGCGCGGCGAGCTCGACCATCAGCTTCCCGACATCAGGAATCTCGTGCGCCACTGCGAAGACGAGAGCGAAGTCGACGCAGCCGGCGAGGTCGGCGAGCCCCAGGGTGTCGGCGCCACAACGGCGGGTTTCGATCAGCTCTGACAACCCGGCGCGTCGGGCGCGTCGCTCGAGCGCACGCAGCATGCGCTCCTGCAGGTCGACGGCGACGACCCGGCCGGTGGGGCCGACGAGCTCGGCCAGCGGCAGCGTGAAGTAACCCATGGCGCAGCCGACGTCGACGACCGTCATCCCGGGCCTCACCCAGGGCTCCAGGATCCGCCGCGGGCTCTGCCTCCACCTGCGCACCGGGCTCAGCAGCAGGTAGCCTATCCACCACGGGCAGACGCTGTGCGGCACCGGCTCACCCCCTGTCCATCCCGGCCGCCTCAGCCGGAGGCAGCAACAGCCTACGCCATCCTCCTCGTGCCAGGCTTTAGGAACTTTGGAAATCGGGCACCGCAACTCAACTTCCAAAGATCATAAAGCCCGGCACCGGACGGTGTGGCTCGCCAACTTGCCTGTCATCCTGAGCGAGCGGAGGCCCGCAGGTCGGAGCGAGTCGAAGGATCCCCTCAGGCATCGAGCCACGCCGCGATCGCGGTTCCACTCGACCGCCGCGAGAGATCCCTCGACTCGCGGCTGCGCCGCTCGCTCGGGATGACGTGCGGCCAGCGGCGGCCGTGGGCCGCCGGGCCTCCTCGCCACACAAGAACCTCGGAAGACCCTTCGACTCGCCCGCTGCGCGGGCTCGCTCAGGGTGACCTTCGGCTGAGGCCGAAGGTCACTGCGGGAGGACGGTGGTCGGGTCCGAGGTCAGGTTGTCGAGCACCGAGCCGTAGCAGTAGATCAAGGCGTCCGGGGTAGCGGTCCGGACGTCGACGTAGCCGTTGACCGGCGCGTAGTCCTGGAAGATGCCGTTGATCTGCCGGTTGGAGTACGGCGGCAGCATCATGTACTTGGTCTCGAGCGAGGCGCCGTCCGAGCCGTAGAGCTCGATCGCACCGCGACCTCGATGCCGACGCCGTTGATCGCAGCCGACGTTGGAGCGGACGTCGTCGTTCTCGCTCAGGAAGATGATCCGTTTCGTCACCCCGGTCGGGATCATCCGGTCGGCCGGGATGCCCGGCAGCTCCTGGCCGAAGGTGCCCGGCCACCTTGGCCGACGGCAGGTTGTAGGTCCGGCTCATCGCGAGGAGATCCGATCCCGCTCGCCTCGATCGCCAGCGCCCCGACCTGGTCCGGCTCGAGGCCGAAGACCTCGTCGAGCACGTTGGCGTAGCGCACGCCCGCTCCCGGCGCGAGTGAGAACAGTATCGCTGCGGACCGGGTCGCTGTTGTCGGCGCCCCGCGGCAGCCACAGCAGCTCGTAGGTGAGGTCGGTCGAGCCGACGTTGTTGAGGTCGACGTCGGTCTGGAAGAACGAGCCCTCGAGCCCGGCGGCGAGCGCCGCGGCCGGGATGAAGGTCATGTCGGCCGACGGCACCTGGGGCAGGATCGTGGTCGGGTCCGAGGTCAGGTTGTCGAGCATCGAGCCGTAGCAGTAGTAGAGGGCATCGTCGCTGTCGGCCCACACGTCGACGTAGCCGTTGACCGGCTGCGTAGTCCTCGAAGATCCGGTTGATCTGGTTGTTGGACCAGGGCCCGAGGTCCATGGTCTTGGTCTCGAGGAAGGTCGCCTTCGGCGTCGAAGAGCCCGATGTTGATCGTGACCGGCTCGCTCGTAGCCGTTGACGCAGCCGACGTTGGCGCGGGAGTCGTCGTTCTCGCTCAGGAAGATGATGCGCTGCGGCTCGGTGCCGGCGATCATCTCGGTCGCCCGGATGGCGGGCAGGCCCTGGCCGAAGGTGCCGGCGGTCTCGCCGGCTGGGATGTTGTAGGTCCGGCTCATGCCGATGACCGACTCGGTGCTCGCCACCATCTTGAGCGCGCCGAGCGAGTCGGGCTCGAGGCCGAAGAGCTCGGTCAGCACGTTCTCCCAGCGCAGGCTCTGGCCGGCAGCGAGCGCGATCGGCTCGGACTCTATGGGCTCGGAGTTGTCCTCGCCGCGGGGCAGCCACTGGAAGGTGACCTGCGCCTCCTCGGTCCCGGTGTTGTTGATCTCGACGTCGGTCTGGAAGAAGGCGCCCTGAGCGCCGGCCGCCACCGCCGCCGCCGGGATGAAGCACTCGCGGCCGTCCGGAGCGGGACCGCCGCCACATTCGCTGAAGACGTACCAGCCCGCATCGCCGGCTGTGACGAACACGTGTCCGCCGGAGACCGCAACGGCAGTCTCCCAAAGGCGGAGCTTGTCTCGGAGTGACCCGACCTCCACCGGTCGCGGACGGTCACGTCACGTCGATCACACGCAGAAACACGGTAGGTCCCCTGGGCAAGGTCGCGAAAGCCGGACACGTATGCGTACCCGTCAGACACCGCGACGCATAGGCCAAGTCCGGAGTGTCGAGAAAGCCCACCTCGACCGGCGCCGACGGCGTCGCTCACGTCGATCACCGACAAGCCCGTGCCGCCGTTCGCGACGTACGCGTAGCGACCCGACACCGCGACACCGCTGGCCGCACCCGGCGTGTCAACGAAACCGACCTCGACCGGCGCGGACGGCGTTGCTCACGTCGATGACCCGAAGGCCGCGATGGCAGTCCGCGACGTACGCGTAGCCGCCCGTCTACCGCGACATCGATCGCGTCGCCCGGAGTATCGACGAAACCCACCTCCACGGGCGCGGATGGGTCGACACGTCAACCACCCGCAGACCCTCCAGTGCCGTCCGCGACATAGGCGTGGCCACCCGACACCGCGACACCGCTCGGCGTGACCCACGTTTCGACGAGGCCAACCTCGACGGGCGTGGACGGCGTCGCTCACGTCAATGACGCGCAGACCCCTCGATCGCCGTCTGCGACGTAGGCGTAGCCGCCCGCGACAGCGACATCGGAGCGCCGTGCCCGGCGTCGTCGACGAATCCCACCTCGACCGGTGCCGAGGGATCGGCAACATCAAACACGGCCAAACCCGAGCTGAGGGTGCCCGGGCTCGGAGAGACCGGGTGATACCCCGACGTAGGCGTACCCGTCCGAGACTGCGATCTCATCGGCGCATGCGGCGATCTCGACGAACCCCACCTCGACCGGCGCCGACGGCGTGCTGACGTCGATCACCCGAAGGCCGCCGCATGCCGTCCCGCGAGGTATGCGAAGCCGCCTGCCACCGCGACATCGCGGCGGCCCACCCGGTGTGTCGAGCGAAGCCCACCTCGACGCGGCGCCGTACGGCGTGCTCACGTCGATCACCCGAAGACCCCCCTGGTCGCGACGTAGGCGTAGTCGCCGGACACCGCGACGCCCCCGGCGATGCCCGGCGTGTCGACGAAGCCGACCTCGACCGGCGCGGACGGCACGCTGACGTCGATGACCCGAAGGCCCGCTGAGCTGCCGTCCGCGACGTAGGCATAGCCGCCTGAGACCGCGACATCCGGGCATCGGCGCTCGTCGTGTCGACGATGCCCACCTCCACCGGCGCCGACGGCGTGCTGACGTCGATCACCCGCAGGCCCCGGCCATAGATCCGCGACGTACGCGTAGCAAGCCCGGACACCGCGACACCATAGGCGTCGCCCGGCGTGTCGACGAAGCCCACCTCCACCGGTGCGGATGGCGCGCTCACGTCGATCACCCAAAGGCCATTGACGTCGGAGCTGTCGGCCCAGCCACATAGGCGTAGTCCGCCCGACACGGCCACGTCCCAAGCGCTCCGCGGTGTGTCGAGGAAGCCCACCTCCACCGGCGCGGACGGCGTGCTCACGTCGATCACCCGGAGGCCGCGTTGATTGGTAGGCCCGCGCAACGTACGCGTAGCCGCCCCGACACGCCACGTCCCAGGCGTTCGCGGTGTGTCGGAGCGCGACCCACCGACCACCGCGGCGCCGACGGGTCGCACACGTCGGCGACCAGTGAGCGCCGTGATCCTCCCGACGTAGGCATAGCCACCCGAGACGGCGACCGCGTCGACGCGCCCGTACGGCGAGCGGCCGACCAGCTCCGGGCAGTCCTGGGCGAGCGCCGGCACCGCAGAACGCACATGTGATCACGAACAGCGACACCGCCTGCGCCAGGCACTCCTGACGTCTCATCGCTCCCTCCTCGTTCCGACGTGATCAGACGTTCTCAATGTGGGCTCCCGGAGCGATGAAAGTCGTGAGGAAAACGTTCAGGAAAAGGTGCGGAATCGGTGTCCGAGCTCCCGTTCGACGTCAGGCTTGATCCCCAAGATGGCCGGGTTGCGGGGGGCCGGGACGCGCGAGAGTGCCCGGGATGACGACGACCTGGCGGCTGATCGCGTCACCAGGTGGGCAGGCTCGCGCCAGCCGGGGAAGGGGCCGAGCTCGATCGTCCAGCCGGTGGAGGAGGTGGGGTCGCGCACGGCGCGGAGGTTGGTCAGCGAGTGGAGCTTGGCGAGCAGCTCGTCGTGCGGCAGGGTGTGGAGCGGCGGCTTGTCGACAGGTCCGGCATCGGCCACAGGCGGAGGGTGTTGTCCTCGCCGGCCGAGGCCACCCACGTGAGGTCGGGGGAGATGGCGACGTTGGTCACGTTCCCGATGTGGCCCAGCAGCAGGTGCGGCTCGCCGCCGTCGAGGCGGCCGACCCGGATCGCTGCCGTCGGCGCAGCCCGTCGCGACGCACGGTCCCCGAGGGGTCGAGGTCGGCCCACTCGACGTCGCCGCCGAAGCCCGGAAGCGGCCGGCTCGTCCGGTGGCGAGGTCGATCAGCTCGAGGCGCGGACCGAGGTTCGAGCTGCCCGGCCCAGTGCGACAGCGATGTCGGCGGCCCGGCTCGCCTCCATCCACCTGTGCCCGTCGCTCGCCAGCCACGCAGCTCCTGCGTTCCGGTGGCGAGATCCCAGCGCCGCAGGCCGCCCCCAGCCCATGGTCAGCGAGGGTCTGCTCGTCGAGGAACTCGAGGCTGTTGACACCGCGTGACCTGCGGATCCGGCGGTGTCGTCGGGCCGGGCAGATCGAAGGTCTGGACGGACTCCGTGGCGACGTCGACGACGTTCAGCTCGAATGGGCCCTCGCCGTGCAAGAAGGCGCTCGCGACCCGCGCGCCGGTCGGCGAGATCGCGCCCTGCTCGATCTGGCGGTCGTCGACCGCTGGGATCACCTCACGGAGCGGCCCGCCGTCGAGCGGTACGACCCAGGCATCGCCCATGGTGACGACGAGGAGGAAGCGCCCTTCGCGCGTCGAAGCGGAGATCGGAGCTCGACGAGTTCGACCGGGAGGCGAAGCTCCCGCACTGCGGCGGGGTCGCCGCCTCGCACCGGCAGCAGCCGCACCCCCTCCTCCCAACCGACCGCGAGCCACCGGCTGTCAGGGCTGAAGGCGAGCGGCTTGCGGTAGCGCGGGAAACGCGTAGGCCTCGACAACGCTGGGGTAGGGCCGTGCGAGCGGCCACATGGTCAGCCGCTTCTCGGCGTGGGTGGTCGCGACGCACCAGTCGCCGCCCGGGTGAAAGGCGAGGCTCGGGTCGTACCACCGGCCGCTGCGGCGAAGCTCGAGGGGCCTCGCCCCGGGCAGCCCCACCGAGCTCCCACACCCGGATGGACTGCCTGTCGGCTCCGACGCTCGCCACCCGGCGCCCGGCCGAGTCCGGGAGAGCACTCGTGGCGCCGGCCGGACGGCGGATCGCCCAGACCCGGCTGGGCTCCGCTCCGCCGAAGGACCACAGCCGCGCGTTGCCGGCCTGGTCGAGGACGAGGACGCCGCCCTCCCCGAAAGGCTCCACGGACGCTTCCGCCTCGAGCACGTCGAGTAGCCTCTCTGACCCGCCCCCCGAACGGGCGGAAGGACACCGCGCTGCCCCTCGCCACCACCCAGCCCGAGCCGTCCGGCGCGGCGACGAGATTCGAGATCCCGACGAGCTCTGCGGAGGACAGGCTGTCGAGCAGCTCCTCCGGGCCGTCCGGCAGCTTCCATGACCTGAGCTCGATTCGGCGGTTCGCCCCATCGCCCAGCTCGACGTGGGCGAACAGACGGCGTGGCCCCACCGTCCAGTACCCGGGCGAGGCGAGCTCGACCGTGCGCAGGAGGGTGCCGTCGGGGATCGACCAGAGCCTTCGTTCGATCGGCGTACGGCGGCCACGTGCCACCTTCTATGACGTCGCTGGTGACGACCAGATCGTCGTCCGCCCAGAGCGCCGTGTTCGGGGGTTTGACGGAGTGCCCGCCGAGACGGATCGGCCCGCCCCGTCGTCGGACCACACCCTCACCTCGGGCGCGAGTCCGCCAGTCGCGATGTGGATGCCGTCCGGGCTGAAGCTCGCGGACCAGCACTCCCCTTCCTCCTCCACCACGAGCTCGAGCGCCGGGGGGCGGTCCACAGCACCCGCATCACGAACTCGCGCGCCTCCCGGGTGTCGGCGACCTCGAGGCTCGCGGTGGTCAGGGCCAGCGCCTCGGTCGGGTCGTCGTCGAGTCGCGCCTGGGCCAGGGCGAGCAGCTTCGCCGCCTCGGCGCGGCGGGTCTCCTGCACGCTGCGGCGCCAGAGCATCGAGAGGGCGGCCGCCACCGCGAGGAGCACCACGATGGCGGCGGTCGCCGCGGCGCGCCGGCGGCGGCGGCGCCGGTCGCCAGCTCGGTCATCGCTGTGGCGAAGGCCTCCTCGAGCTCGGACAGAGCGCCCGGGTAGCGCTCCCGCCAGACCGCATACTCGCGGTACGACGCCCCGGTCCACAGCAGGTCGTCCGGCCTGCCCTTCTCCTCCCACAGGTGCGCCGCCTGCCGGACTCCCCCGAGGACCCGCCCCGGGCGGCCATCGGCAACGAGATGTCCCGCAACCTCAACCTGAGCGTCGGGGATTATCTGAACGTGGTCTCTCCCCTGGGCACCCTGACGCCCATGGGGCAGGCTGCCCCGGATGAAGGCCTTCCGGGTCAGCGCCATCTTCCATTCCGGCATGTACGAGTTCGATTCCAGCCTGGTCTTTACCAGTATTCCGGCGCTGCAGGAATTTCTGGGGCTGGGCGACCGGGTCACGGGCCTGGAGGTGGAAGTCAAGGATATTTACGCCGCCACCGAGATGGCGGAGGCCATCCAACAGAAACTGGGACCCGGCTTCTATACCCGCAACTGGATGCAGATGAACCGCAGCCTCTTCGCCGCCCTGAAGCTGGAAAAGATCACCATGTTCGTCATCCTCACCCTCATCGTCCTGGTGGCGGCCTTCGGCATTGCCTCCACCCTGTTCATGATGGTCATGAGAAAAACCAAGGATATCGCCATCTTGAAATCCATGGGGGCCACCCGCCAGAGCATCATGCAGATCTTTATCCTCAACGGCCTGGTCATCGGCGGCCTGGGCACCGCGGCGGGGCTGGGGCTGGGACTGGGACTGTGCGGCCTCCTGAAACGCTATGAGTTCATCAAGCTGCCCCGGGATGTGTATCCCATCTCCACCCTGCCGGTGCAGATCCAGAGTCTGGACGTGTTGGCCATCATCATCGCGGCCCTGGCCATCAGCTTTCTGGCCACCCTGTATCCGTCGTGGCAGGCCGCCCGCCTGGACCCGGTGGAGGCCATCCGGTATGAATAGTCCGAGTCTTTGGTTTTTGGCTTTCGGTGGCAAGATGCTGCTGGCAAGTGAATGACCTCAGATTTTGTAGACCAATTAGCACGTCAACCCTTGGCCCTGAAAGACTTAACAGAATGGGGTCATAAAGATCAAAAATTTAGAGGTCTCAAAAGACTACCGGTTTTCCCACTGAAAACTGAAAACCGGAAACTGAAAACCTGTTACCTCCAATTGACGCTCCCGGGTGAAAGTGGTAAGGTGGCTTACGCCCTGACGGGAAAGGTATGGCAGCAGAAAATCGCGTTTCCCAGGCCCAGGTGAAGATCCAGCTCCAGGGGCTGGCCAAGACCTTCAGCCACAACGGCATCCGGGTGGAAGTGCTCACCGGGGTGGACCTGGACATCTTCCGGGGAGAGACCCTGGCGGTGGTGGGAGCCTCCGGGGTGGGGAAATCCACCCTGCTCCATATCATGGGGACCCTGGAGCGCCCCAGCGCCGGGCGCCTGCTCTGGGACGGAGAAGACGTCTTCTCCCTGGACGACAAATCCCTGGCGGCCTTCCGCAACCGCAAGGTGGGGTTCGTGTTCCAGTTTCACCATCTGTTGCCCGAGTTCAATGCCCTGGAAAATGTGATGATGCCGGCGCTCATTGCCCGGCTGCCCCAAAAGCGAGGCCCGGGAAAGGGCCGAAGCCATTCTGGTGCGGGTGGGGCTTAAAGAGCGCCTGACCCACCGGGTCTCCACCCTGTCGGGAGGAGAGCAGCAGCGGGTGGCGGTGGCCCGGGCTTTGGTGCTGGACCCCGAGGTGCTCCTGGCGGACGAACCCACCGGCAACCTGGACCCCAAGAGCGGGGCCCGGGTGCACGAACTCATCCTTGGTCTTAACCGGGAACACGGGCTCACTTCAGTCATTGTTACCCATAACCTGGAGCTGGCCCGGGCCCTGGATCGACAAATCACTCTGATAGACGGCAAGGCCGTGATTATACAGGGAGAATAAGGTGACACCACGCCGGATACTGCTCGTTTTTTGGCTGGTTCTGACTCTTGGCGGCTCGGTTGCAGCCCAGGAGCCGGAAATGGTCCTCAAAAAGGTGGCGATTTTCCCGTTCGCCGTCACCAGCAAAGAGCCCATGGCACACCTGGGGGAAAAAGTGCGCCAGGAAATCGCCGAACGCCTCAAGGCCGACGGCTTCACCCTGGTCTCCCAGGAGGAGATGCACAAGGAGCTGACCCTGCTGAAAGAGCCTCTGACCGAGGCCCTGGCCCAGGAGATCGGGCGTAAGCTGAGGGCCGACATCGCCATCTGGGGCACCCTGCTGAAGGTGGGCGACCTGCTTTCCCTGGAGGGCCGGCTCCTGGATCTCACCGGGCGCCAGTCTCCGCGGCACCTTCAAGGCGCAGGGCACCGGCCTCCCCGCCCTGACCGGCCTCAGCCGCCAGCTGGCCCAGGAAGTCAGCCTGAAGATCCTGGGCAAAGAGCGCATCACCCGCCTGGACGTCAAGGGCAACCGCCGCATCGAGAAGGACGCGATCCTGGGAGTGATGCAGACCCGGGAAGGTGAGATCCTTTCGCCGGCCCGCCTGCGGGAAGACCTGAAATCCATCTACAAGATGGGCTACTTCACCGACGTGAAGTTCGACCTCAGCGACACCCCGCAGGGACGGATCCTGACGGTCATGGTGGCGGAAAAGCCGGCCATTAAAGAGATCATCACCAAGGGCAACAAGAAGATCAAGCGGGACACGATCCTGGAGGTCATGGACCTCAAGCCCTTTTCGGTGGCCTCGGAAGCCGCCATCCGGGAAAATATCAACAAAATCATGAACATGTACCGGGAAAAGGGATTCTACGAGGCCCAGATCACCTATAGTCTGGAGCCGGTCAGCAACACCGAAGTCAACCTGGTGTTAAAGATCAACGAAGGCGGCAAGCTGGCCATCAAGGAGATCGACTTTGAGGGCAACAAGGCCTTTAAAGCCAAAGAGCTCCGCAGTGTGATGGAGACCAAGGAGAGGGGCTTCTTTGCCGTCGCCTGGATCACCGGCGTCGGGCAAACTCAGCCGGGATACCCTGGAGCGGGACCTGGAAAAAGTCTCGGCGTTTTACTACAACCACGGCTACATCAAGGCCAAGGTGGGCGAACCCAAGGTCGAAATCAAGGGCAAGTGGATTTACATCACCATCCCGGTCCAGGAGGGGCCCCAATATCAGGTGGGCAAGATAGACCTCCAAGGCGACTTGCTGGAGGACAAAGATAAGCTCTGGCAAAATTGCAGACCCCCAAGGAGAAGATTTACAGCCGGGAAATGCTGCAAAACGACCTCACCACCCTGGCCGACTCTTATGCCGATCAAGGCTATGCCAATGCCGATATCACCCCCCTGATCAAGGAGAATGACGCCAGCCTGACGGTGGACGTGACCTTCGATATCCGCAAAGGGGAAAAGGTCTATTTCGAGCGCATTGAGATCGGCGGCAACGTCAAGACCCGGGACAAGGTGATCCGCCGGGAACTCCGGGTTTACGAACAGGAGCTCTTCTCCGCCACCAACCTCAAGGAGAGCATCAAGAACCTGCGGCGCCTGGAATACTTCGAGGACGTGAACTTCAGCACCACTCCGGGAAGCGCTCCCAACCGGATGAACCTGAAGATCACCGTCAAGGAAAGGCCCACCGGCACCTTTGGGGTGGGCGCCGGTTACAGCACCCAGGACCGTTTGGTGGGGATGGTGGAAGTCAGCCAGAACAACCTCTTCGGCCGGGGGCAGCAGCTCAAGGTCCAGGGGATCCTCGGCTCCATTTCCCACCGGGTCCGGGCCTCGTTCACCGAGCCCTACCTGTTTGACCGGCCCCTGGCCTTGGGCCTCGACGCCTACAACTGGGAGCGGGAGTACTCCGAATATACCCGGATCAGCAAGGGCGGTGACGTGCGCCTGAGCCACCCCCTGCGCTGGAAGTACACCCGGCTCTTCTGGCATGTACCGCTTTGAAAACGTCAACCTCAATGACTTGCCTTACGATGCCTCCCCAGTCCTGATGGAAGCGTCGCCACATCCACAATACCAGCGCCGCGTCCATCAGCCTGCGGCGGGATTCCCGGGATTCCCTGTTTTCGCCCACCAAAGGCTCGGACAACAGCATCAGCGTCGAGATGGCCGGCTTGGGCGGCGACACCGCCTTCTTGCGGTATGTCGCCGAAACGGGCTGGTATTTCCCCTTCAGCTGGAACACGGTGGGGGTGATCCATGCCCGGGTCGGGCTATATGCAGCAGCTGTCCTGGGGGGCGATGCCGGCTTACGAGAAGTTCTACCTGGGGGGCATTGACACCATCCGCGGCTTTAAATATGCTGAAATCAGTCCCCGGGACCCCAGAACCGGTGAGCGTATCGGCGGCGACAAATTCTTCCAGTTAAACCTGGAATACCGCTTCCCGCTATACAAGAAACTGGGCCTGATGGGGACGGTCTTCTTTGACGCCGGCAACGTTTACGGCACCAGATTATGTTCGCGCCTACGCTTGCGCACCGCGGCGGGCATCGGGTTCCGGTGGTTTTCCCCCATGGGTCCCCTCCGGGTGGAATGGGGCTACAACCTGTCGCCGCAAGTCCTGGGAAAGGACCAGCGCCTGGGAATTCACCATGGGCGGCAGCTTTTAGCCGAAGGTGGTTTAAAGCGGCAGGACTTCCTGATATGAAGCTGCCACAACCCCACGCCGGCTGGAAAACCTTATTCATCAGTCCTTCGAGGAGGAGTAAATGCGTAAATCGGCTAGTCAGCGTCACTGTTAATCCTAGGCCTGGTTCTGACCCCGCTGGGGGCCGTGGGCGGCCGACTTCAAGATCGGCGTGGTCGACGGCATGGACATTATGTCCAAGTCGACCGAAGGCAAAAAGGTGCAGGAAAACCTGAAGCGCAAATCGCGAGGAGTTGGGCAAGCCCTTGCGCAACAGGCGCCAGGATATTGGCCAAGCAGGTGGAGGACTTTCAGAAACAGGCCGGGGTGATGAAGGAAGACGCCAAGAAGCGCAAGGCCGAAGGAACTGGAAAAGAAGATGCAAGGAATTGGAACGGCAAGGACGCTGACGCCGAAAAGCAGCTGGCCCAATACCAGGAAAAGGAACTGGCCCCGTTGTTCCAGAAGTTGGAAGCCGCGGTGAAGGCGGTGGCCCAGGAAAATAAGCTGGACATCGTCCTGGACAAGCGCAATTCCGGGCTCCTGTTATATGGGTCCGGGCACTGGACATCACCGAGAAGGTGCGCAGCAAGTTCGGTAATTAAGACCCTGCATGGGACACACCCTGGGAGAACTGGCGGCCCTGCTGGGCGGGGAGCTCAAAGGGCCGGCCGATCTGGAGATCGAGGGCATCGCCGCCCTCGAGTCCGCCACGCCCCGGGACATCACCTTCATTGCCCAGCGGCGCTACGCCCGCCTGGCGGGCCAGAGCCGGGCCGCGGCCGTTCATCGTCGCCCCCGGAGCAGGCCGATCTGGCCCGGCCGCTGATCGTGGTGCCCCACCCTTACCTGGCCTACGCCCGGGTCGCCGCCCTGTTCGCCCCGCCCCGGCACCGCTGGCCCGGGGTCAGCGACCTGGCCTACCTGGGCCGGGACGTGGAGACTGGGCCGGGAGGTCTCCATCGCCCCCCTGGCTTTCCTCGGCGACGGGGTCGTCACTGGGGGACCGGGTCACCATCATGCCCGGCTGCGTCCTCGGCGACGAGGTCCGCATCGGGGCCGACACCCTGCTGCACCCCAACGTCACCATCCTGGAGCGCTGCACCGTGGGGCCCGCGTGCATCATCCACAGCGGCACGGTCATCGGCTCCGACGGCTTCGGCTTCGTCCCCGGCCAAGGACGGCCACACGAAAATCCCCCAACTGGGCATCGTGGTCATCGAAGACGACGTGGAGATCGGCGCCAACTGCACCATCGACCGGGGGGCCCTGGGCGAGACCCGGGTGGGGCGGGGAGTCAAGATGGACAACCTGGTGCACCTGGCCCACAACGTCACGGTGGGGGAGCACTCCTTCCTGGTGGCCCAGGTGGGGGTGGCCGGCTCCACCAAGCTGGGAACGGCACGTGGTCCTGGGGGGCCAGGTGGGGGTGGTGGGCCACATCGAAGTGGGGGACGGGGTCCAGGTGGGGGCCCAATCCGGCGTCACCCACATCGTGCCCCCGGGCCAGATGTTCGTCGGCTCCCCGGCCTGGCCCGGGCCAGGAAGCCGCTAAGATCAACGCCCACCTGCCGAAACTCCCGGAAATCTACCGCCGCTTGAAGCAGCTGGAGCAGCAAATCGAGGAACTCTCCGCCAGGCTGGAGAAGGAGCCGGAGACATGACCTGCCCCAAAGCCTGAATCTGGAAGAAATTCAGCGCATCCTGCCGCACCGTTATCCCTTTCTGCTGGTCGACCGCATCCTGAGCTTGGAGTTGGGAAAGCGCATCGTGGGGCATCAAGAACGTCACCATCAACGAGCCTTTCTTCCAGGGCCATTTCCCCGGCCGGCCCATCATGCCGGGGGTGCTCATCGTGGAGGCCATGGCCCAGGCGGGCGGCATCCTGGCGCTGCTGTCCACCCCGGAACACCTGGGCAACCCCTCCATCTTCCTCATGGGCCTGGACAAGGTGCGGTTCCGCCAGCCGGTGGTGCCGGGCGACCAGCTCAGCGGCTGGAGTCCACCATGCGCAGCGGCAAAAAATTTTGGAAGATGCAGGGCAAGGCCTTCGTCGACGAGACCCTGGTGGCGGAAGGGGAGATCATGGCCGCCGTGGGCCAGGAGGGGGAATGAGCATGGCCCAGATTCATCCCACCGCCATCGTCGACCAGGCCGTCCAACTGGGCCGAGGGGGTGACGGTCGGGCCCTTTCAGCATCATTCAGGGCCGGGTGGTCATCGGCGACGACACCCACATCGGCTCCCACGTGGTGATCAAGGACTTCACCACCATCGGGGCCCGCTGCCGCATCTTCCAGTTCGCCGTCCTGGGGGAGATTCCCCAGGATTTGAAGTTCAAAGGGGAAGAATCCCAGCTCATCATCGGCGACGACAACACCATCCGGGAATTCGCCACCATGCACCGGGGCACCGCCGGGGGGCGGCGGCGTCACCCGGATCGGCAACGGGACAACCTGTTCATGGCTTACACCCACGTGGCCCACGACTGCCAGGTGGGCAACGGGGTCATCATGTCCAACGCCGCCACCCTGGGGGGCCACATCATCGTGGAGGACCACGCCATCCTGGGGGGCCTGTCCGCGGTGCACCAGTTCTGCCGCATCGGCCGCCACGCCTTCATCGGCGGCTGCTCCGCGGTGCACCGGGACGTGCCCCCCTATGCCATGGCCGTGGGCAACCGGGCCAAGCTGGTGGGCCTCAACCTGGTGGGCTTGAAGCGGTCCGGGCTTCACCGACGCCACCCTGCAGAGCCTGAAACGGGCCTATGAACTGCTGTTCCTCTCCGACCTCAACCAGAAAGAGGCCATGGCCCGGATCCGGCAGGAACTCCCGAAGCTTCCCGAAATCCAGCACCTGCTCCAGTTCCTGGAGACCTCCGAGCGGGGCCTGCTGCCGGCAGATGTCCGAGAACATCGGCTTAATCGCGGGTAAGGGCCAGTTCCCGCTGCTCTTCGCCCAGGCCGCCCGCAGCCACGGGGTTGAGGTGGTGGCCGTGGCCCACCGGGGCGAGACCGACCCGGCCCTGGCGTCCCTGGTGAAGGAGCTTCACTGGGTCTACGTGGGCCAGCTGGGCAAGATCATCCGCATCTTCAAGGAGGCCGGGGTGCGCCGGGCGGTGATGGCCGGCGGCATCAGCCGGGGCCGCCTCTTCCGGGAGTTTCGCCCGGACTTCAGGGCCCTGAGCGTGGTGCGCCGGGCCGGGCGCCGGCAAGGACGACCGCCTTCTCCGGGCGGTGGCCGCGGAACTGGAAACCGAAGGCATCACCATCGCCCCCTCCACCCTTTTCCTGGACGACCTCCTGGCCCCCGCCGGGCAATTGAGCCGCCGGGCCCCCTCCACAGAGGAAGTGGCAGGACATCGACTTCGGGCTGCAAGATCGCCAAGGAGATCGGCGCGCCTGGACATCGGCCAGTGCGTGGTGGTGCGCCGCCAGGTGGTGGTGGCCCTGGAGGCCATCGAAGGCACCGACGAGGCCATCCGCCGGGGCGGCAAGCTGGCCGGAGCCGGGCGCGGTGGTGGTCAAGGTGAGCAAACCCAACCAGGACCTGCGCTTCGACGTGCCCGCGGTGGGCTGCGACACCATCGCGGCCATGGCAGAAGTCAAGGCCGCGGTCCTGGCCGTGGAAGCCGGCAAGACCCTCATCTTCGACCGCCCCGAGATGGTCAAGGCCGCGGCCCGGGCCAAGATCGCCGTCTGGGGGATTTGAAGGGATTGTTATCTACACCTCAGTACAAATTTCCTATTTGCCTGGCAAGCCATTCTTTCCTCACGTCCCGGCCTCGAGAATTTCAACGTAATTTCTGATATTTACCAATATCGCAATTTGTTAAAAAGTTGAACTAGTGGCAAGTTAGCGAAGGCTCAGGTTCGGTTTTGGTAGGGGTTGAAGGAGCGAAACTGAAATACATCCCGACGCTCTTTCAAGGCGCTCATATCTTTTCCTATTGAATGCAAGGGGATTAGAATCTAAAATCATTACGAAAGAAGATTCAGGAACTCAAATGCGATTAAACCTATGCGCCACTGCCAGCCTTTCTGTGAGCAAAGTAGGGGCCTTGGCAATCCATCGAAGATAGTTCTTATCCTCAGCACTCCATAAGGGAGAACATTGAAAATACTCCTCGTCCAACCGAAATCCACCGGATTTATGGGGCAGGTTTCAAAAAGTGGCAAGGCCGGCTTAGCCAGGGTGACCTTGACAACCATCGCGGCGCTCACACCGCCTCAACACGAAGTTGTCATCCACGATGCGCGTCTGGGCGATCCTAACTTTGATGGGAACTGGGATCTGGTGGGCTTTACCGGTATGACCTGTGAGATTCCACACGTTTACCAGATGGCCGATGAATTCCGTAAACGGGGCAAGACCGTGGTTATCGGAGGTTATCATGCCACTGCGTTGCCCGAAGAGGTCGAAAAACATGCCGACATTGTGGTCGTGGGCGAGGCCGAGGGACTCTGGCAACGAATCCTCTTTGAGTTGGCGAACGGCGGGGCGCAACATTCTATTTACCAAAACGATACGCTCATTGAAATGCGGGATATGGCGATCCCTCGCCGGGAACTGCTCAATCGTGACATGTACACGGTCTTTAACACCATTCAGGCCACCCGTGGCTGTCCTTTCAACTGCGAGTATTGCTCAGTAACGAGGTTTTTCGGCCGCGATTTCCGCTGTCGTCCGGTGGAAGAAGTCGTGGCCGAAATAAAAAGTCAGCCCGGCAAACGCTGGATGTTTCTCGACGATAACCTCATCGGCCAATGATAAATATGCCAAGGAGTTGTTTCGGGCCTTAATTCCTTTGGGAATCAACTGGGGTGCGCAGGCTTCCTTTGCGCTGACGAAGGATGCGGAGTTCATGGACCTTTATGCTCAAGCGGGAGGGCAGTTTGTTTTTATCGGTTTCGAGAGCCTATCTGCGAAGGCGCTTAAGTCAGTTCGCAAGGGGGCTAATCGTCCGGAAGAATACGCGGTGGGCATTCGTCAGTTACAGCGACGCGGCATTACTATCATGGGTAGTTTCATGTTCGGCCTCGATGGAGATGATCTGGGCGTGTTCAAGCGCACCGTCGATTTCGTCAATGCCACCAAAATCGACTTGGTGCTTTACCATATCCTCACGCCATTTCCAGGCACCAGGCTTTACGAGGAGATGGACCGCCAGGGACGCATCCATGATCGTGACTGGTCTCATTATGATACCGGTCACTCGGTCATCCACCCACAAGGGATGACTTCCGAAGAACTTCAGAATGGCTGGTATTGGGCCGTTCGTGAAACCTATAAACTGCCCAACATCTTGAGGCGCATAGTGCGGCCCGACCCGGGCTGGAAAATTCGCTTGGCAGCCAATTATTCCCAATTTCGGAAAGTGTCTAGATATCCCCAGCCGCTTCATCCGGAGAAGTATAGCAACCCGCCTCCTCCATCTCAGTAAAATAGAGTCGTTTTTCAGTATAGCTTTGAAAAGATTCCGGTTCTCAATGGCTCAAAATGCTTTGATATTTAAATAACATCTCGAGGCATGGCCCTCCAACTATCTGGGTGCCGCTAAAACCATAACAACCAGAACCAGCGGTCACGGCCCCGGCGGAGTGGTCCATTCCGCGGCCATGGTGGTCCTGGCCTTGAGCATGACCGGCCCCGAGTCCACCGCGCCCCCCAGGAGGGCCTGGACGTTGGGCAGGAGCATCATCTTTACCGGGATGTCCTTCAGTTCGATGGTGAGGGCCGGGGGGGAGGAACCGTCCCAGGTGTAAAAGAAAGTGACATTCGGGGACAGAACGATGGGGTTGCCGTCCGGCCCTTTGAGGTTGAAGCGGTCCAGGTAATTCTGGACTATCTGCTCCACCGAACTGACCGGCTGTTCCGCGGCGCCGCCGGCCTTGGCCCGGGAGCCGGCCCGGGCCCCTTCCCGGCTGGCGTTGGTCAGCACGTGCTTTTCCCAGTAAAGCAGGCCCAGGTCCACCACCCCGGCCACTACCAGCAGTAAAAAGGGCAGCACCAGGGCCAGTTCGACCACGGCGTTGCCGCTCGCCTGCCGCCCCTCGTCGGTTTTGCGGCGTTTTCTCGCAAACATGCCGGCGCCATCCCGCCCCTTATACTCTTTGCCGAAAGCTTTTCTATCCCCCTCTAACCATCTCCCCCCGAGGGGGGGAGATGGGATAAAAGGAACGAACTTTTGGCATTCGCTATAATACCGATTTGCGGTCAATCGACTATTTTTTGCCAACTTTTCAATAGTGGCACAGGCGTCTCGCCTGTGCGGCCCAGGCTAAAGCCTGCGGCTACCAAGCAGCCTTTTGACCGCAAATCGGTACCTGGCGACCCCCGGGTTCCACGGCCACCTCTGTTGGGTAATTTCGGGTAAAAGGCGTTAGGGCTTTAATCCGGGGAGAATCTGGGGATAGAGGAGAAGATTATTTATGGTATTCCTGGAAAATCTGGACCGGATATTCCTTGGCGAGCCGCACCGTCAGGTGGTAGTGCAGGTCCCAGGCGTCGTCCTGGGCGTGGGTTTTCACGGTGAGGACCGGCTTGGACCAGCTCCGGGGGAGGTAGAAGAGGTTGGCCTCGAAGACCGCGGTCTCAAACAGGCCCTCGCCCTGCCGGATGGTGGAAATCACGTAGCGCCGGCGGGTGGGCAGGTTTTTGACCTTGTTGAACAATCCCTTGGTGGCCATGGCGGTTAACCCATGATTTTATGAATTTTCCTCAGTCTTGCGGCTCTTGGCCTTCTTCTTAAGGGCCGCCTTTTTCTTGGCGGGGGTCGAGGCGGCGGAGCCCATCACCACCTTGCCTTTTTTGGATTTCCGGGCGTACGCCGCGGCCTTGCCCGTATGGCGCTTGGCAAACCAGAGCTTTTCCTCCGCGGGCGGCAGCTTGGCGATGGGAGCGCCTTCCAGTTCAAAGCCTTTCTCGATGAGAGGCCGCAAATCGGCCCACTTCTTCTGGCTCCCCATCATGGCAACGATGATGGCCTTGTCGTCCTTCCGGAACATGCCCACGTAGGTGTGCCTGGAGGCCCTGGTGTAGCCGGTCTTACCCCCCACCGCCAGGGGGGTGGTCCAGAGGAAGCGGTTATGGTTGCGCAGCTCCCGGTCTCCCTGGATGGTGTGGAACTTGGTGGCCATGATCTTGGCCAGTTCCGGATTCTCCATGGCCCGCTTGAACATCTTGGCCAGGTCCTCGGCGGTGGAGAACTGGTTGTCCGCGGGCAAGCCGTTGGCGGTGGCCAGGGTGGTGCGGTAGGCCCCCCACTGGCGCACTTCCTGGGTCAGTTGGCGGGCGAAGGCCTCCTCGCTGCCGCTCACCTTTTCGGCCAGGGCCCGGGCCGCGTCGTTGGCCGAGGACAGCAGCAGGGCGTAGAGCAATTCCCGCACGGTGTAAACTTCCCCGGGCTTGATATTGATTTTGGAGGCCGGGGCCGCAGCCGCCTGAGGGCTCACCTGCACCTGGTCGTCCATTTGCAGGTGCTCAGCCACCGACAAGGCGGTCATGACCTTGAGGGTGCTGGCCGGAGGCAGGAAAAGCTGGGGGTTGAGGGCCAACAGGACCCTGCCGGTTTTTGCATCCATGATGACAAAGGAGCGGGCCGAGACTTCGAAACCATCGTCTTGTTCAGCCATAACTCCCGGGGCCGTTAGCGCCGCCGCCAGGAGCAGGCAAACCACCATGCCGAAGATAACCCGTAGCCTCATGAAACCTCTTGTTTGTCTAAATTAGCCGGCCCCGATAGTGACCGGCCCAAGACCGCCCCCATATACTATAAAAAAATCTTCCGGATGGCAATTCAGAATGAGCCTGATTAGGAAGGTGCGGCCCCCGGAGAGCCGGGAATTTACCGGGCTCGATTCCCCCCGGGCGCCGTCGGCCACGGCCTGGTCGGCGTGGGTCTCTCGGTGCAGCCGGCCGCTTCCCAGGGTATTTTTTGTCGTTTTCCCCCGGAGATGGTATGATAATCACTACTTAAGAATTTTGGGAACCCTGACGGATGGGGGAGGAAAAGGCCGGGTCCCCGGGGCCTGCTTTCTTATGGAGGTACTTTTTTACCTCTTGCTCATGTTCACCGCCGGGGCCTGGGTATATCAGCTCCTGGCCCTGGTTTCCCTATGGAGGTTTTTCAACCGGCCCCTCCGCGGCCTTCCCGCCGGTCCCAGCCCCGGGGTCACCATTCTGAAACCGCTCAAAGGCCTGGATCCCGGCACCCGGGAGTGCCTGGAAAGCTTTCTGACCCAGGATTACCACCCTTACCAGGTGCTCTTCGGGGTCGCCGATCCCCTGGACCCGGTGCTCGGCCTCCTGTCCGAGCTGCGCGGCCCCTTTCCCCACCGGGAGATGGAAATCCGCCTCTGCCCCGAATCCCTGGGCCTGAACCCCAAGATCAGCACCTTGCGGCAACTGGAGCCCCGGGCCCGGTACGGCTTTCTGGTGATCGCCGACAGCGACGTGAAGGCGCCGCCTGATTTCTGGCCCGCACCGTGGCGGCCTTGCTGGAGCCGGGGGTGGGCCTGGTGAGCTGCCCCTACCGGGCCACGCCCGGGGCCACCCTGGGGGCGCAGCTCGAAGCCCTGACCTATCGCGGCGGATTTCATCCCCTCGGTGGCGGCGGCTTATTATGTGGAAGGCATAAATTTCGCCCTTGGGGCCGCCATGGTCCTGACCCGGCCGGCTTTAGAGAGCATCGGCGGCCTGCCGGCCCTGGCCGATTTCCTGGCCGACGACTATCA
>CAVWIJ010000002.1:0-16213 GCA_963754985.1 uncultured Holophagae bacterium
CCACGCCAGGCCACGTTCCCTTGCTCGGAGAACTCCCGCCACCACGCCAGCAGCTCGCCGCTCGATGGCGCCTCTTGGTCCGTCACGCGCACCCCGGCGCCGGTCTCGGCGAGCAGGTCGTGCAGGACCCCCGGGCCGCCGCCGATCATCAGGATCGGCCGCCGCGCCGCGAGGTACTCGAAGACCTTGCCGGTGTAAATGCCGGCCTCCGTAGGACCTCCCCAGTGGAGCAGCACGAGAACCTGGGACTCTTGTTGGGCGCGGAGGGCGACTTCCCTTGGCCCCCATGGGATCAGCTCGAGGATGTCCTCGCCGCAGCCGACGCGCGAGCGCCTCGACCCACGGCTCGTGCCGCACGAAGAAGCGCAGGTGGATCCTCTCTCGCGGCAGGAGACCGGCGCCGACGAGGTTGGCGAGGGCGACGAAGAGGGGTTCGGGATCGAGCAGACCCTGGTAGAAGCGGCCGGTGTGGGTGAGGGTGAAGTTGGTCGTGAGGGCTTTTGCGAGGCCGACGTCCTCGGGGTCGAAGCCGTTGAGGATCGACCGCACGCCGATGCGTGGGTACATGTCGCGGAGGATCTCGGCGAATGGCCAGGAGACCGTCGTCAGGGCCGAGGCGCTGCGGAGGGTGGCGCGCTCGAGCCGATGGTCGAGGCGTCGCCGCCAGGGCGGGGTTTGGGTGTTGCGGTCGTTGGACCAGAGGTCGCGCAGGTCGGCTACCCAGGGAAGCCGCGGAGGCCGTCGCGACCCGGCACCCGGCCACGTGCACGGACGGCGGCGGCGACGTGGTGATGAGCGCGTCGAAGCGTTGCTCGCGGAGGACGCGAAGGGCCGCCCGGTGGGCGATCGCGATCCAGCCCCTGTTGCTGTCCGGGTAGGCGACGAGTGACTTGGCGATCTCGATGAGGCGCGACCTGAGCCGCCGTCCCGTGATCGGCGGCGCCTCGCCCGAGACCGAGTCCTTGAGCGCCACGTCGGGCCGTAGGCCCAACCACCGCTTGACCGACACTGCCATGTCCCGGTCGCCGGTCTCCACCACTCCGGTCGCGTCGCGCCGGCGGCCCGACACGCGGGGGGTGACCACGGTCGGCTGCCACCCGGCCTCGGGTAGGTACTTGGCCAGCCCACCCGCCCGGACGCTCCCGACCGACGGAGTTGGAGGAAAGTGGTAGCAGAGGATGAGAACCCTGCGGCGCAGCATGCTACAGCAACAGGATAGTCGGATCCGCCTCGAATTCCACGGCGTCGAGGACGGCGGCCTCGTACCAATGGCCGGGCGGTCGAGTACGATAGGAGCGGCGGAAGGGTCGTGGCCGAGGGAATCCAGAATTGGCGACGCTTGCATCGATTCTGCAGTATCTGCACGACCACCACCCTGGCTGCCGGGTGATCGGCGCCGCCTCCACCGACTCGGCGCCCGAGGTCCGCCGCATCTCGCGCGACGACGAGAGCGAGCCAGGCGACCTCGCGTGGCTGTCGCTGAAGAAAGCTCAGGCGGAGCCGGACCGGGTGCGCCGCTTTGAGGGCACACTGCTGATTTGTCCCGAGTTCGTGGAGCCGACGCCACGGCCGGGTTCCTGGTATGTGCTCTGCCCGAAACCCAAGCTTGCTGCGATCGGCGCGATCCAGACCTTCTTTGCCGAAGCCGCCGCAACCGGTCTTCCCGGGAACGGCGATCCGCCGATCCATCCGAGCGCGTTGATCGGCGACGGGGTGCGGCTGGGCTTCGGCGCGGTCGTCGGTTCCGGGGTCGAGATCGCCGACGGCGTCGTGGTCGGCCCGCACACCGTCCTCGCGCGCTGCTGCGTCGGCGCGGGGACCTCGATCGGTGCGAGCTGCGTCATCGGCCTGCCCGGGTTCGGTATGGACAAGGACGCCTCCGGCCGCTACCAGCGGTTTCCCCACGTCGGTGGCGTGCGCATCGGGGCGGACGTGGAGATCGGGTCAAATGTCTGTATTGACCGGGGCTCGATCGGCGATACCGTCATCTGCGACGGCGCAAGGATCGACAACCTCGTGCACGTGGCCCACAACGTGGTGATCGGCGAGAATGCCGTCGTCATCGCGAACGCGATGCTGGGGGGCAGCGCGAGAGTTGAACGGGACAGCTGGATAGCGCCGAGCGCCTCGATCATGAATCAGGCATCAGTCGGCGCCGGGGCAGTGGTGGGGCTAGGGGCGGTCGTGCTCCGGGATGTCGCCGCCAATACCGTCGTCGCCGGCAACCCGGCCCGCGAGTTGGAGAGGAAAGGCGGCGAATGACGACGGCAAGGCGGTCTTTTCTGAGCGGGCTCGAGCGGGTGCTGATCCTGGCCGCCCACACCGACGACGAGTTCGGCTGCGCCGGCCTGATCCAACGCCTGCGGGACGAGGGCGCCGGCATCCGCTACATCGCCATGAGCCCGTGCAAGGAGTCGGTTCCCGCGGGATTCCCCGACGACGTGCTGGTCCACGAGTGCCGCGCCTGCCTGGCGGTGCTGGGCGTCCCCGACGACCAGGTCGAGATCTGGGACCTCCCGGTCCGGCACTTTCCGAGGCTACGTCAGGACATCCTCGAGCGGCTCGTTCGGATCGGCCGTTCCTGGTCGCCGGACCTGGTGATTCTGCCGTCGTCCCACGACACTCACCAGGACCACGAAACGGTCTCGCGTGAGGGATTCCGCGCCTTCAAGAGGGCCTCGATCTGGGGTTATGAGCTGCCGCAAAACCTGGTCCGGTTCGAAAACTCCGCCTTCGTCGCTCTCACCGAGGCCCAGCTCGACGGCAAGATCCGAGCGCTCAGCTGCTACCGATCGCAGGGGGACCGACCCTACAGTGCCGAAGATTTCATCCGAGGGCTGGCGCGCGTGCGCGGAATCCAGGCGGGCGTCGACCACGCAGAGGCCTTTGAGGTCATCCGTCTCATCGTTTGATTCCCATGAGCACCGTCTTATACCTGGGTTTTCACCACAGACACGACGACCCGCGTCTCTTCTATCGCGAGATGACTGCGGTCCGCAGACGCCGACCCGATCTTTCCTTGTGTTTCCTCGGCACCGATGCCGTTGCTGGGCATCGAGAGGGGACGTTTCAGAGCGGCGACGTCGAGGTCCAGGTGAAGATCTTGCCGGGTGGAGACCGTCGCCGTAGCCTCCAGCGGATCTTGCATTGGCCGCGGCGGATGCTAACCATGGTGTCAGCGGTGCGCGAGGTGAGCCCCGCTGTCGTCCAGGCGTCGGATGCTCGCGAGATTTTGGCGGCGTTGCTTCTATCACTGGCGAGCGGAGCGACGCCGATCTACGACTCCCACGAAGACTACTTCCGGCAGGCCTACGAGTACGGCCGACGGCGCCCGATCGCTCTCCTGAGGGGGCTCGCCCTCCGCGTTCAGGAGCTGCTGCTCCTCCGCTTCTTCGCGGCGGTCTTTTGCACCGACGAGTTTCTCCACCAGCGCTACGGCAAGCGCTACTACGGCATTCGCAGGCTCCACCTGCTCAGAAACCTCCCGTTTGTTCCGGACCTCCCGGTGCCGAATCACGCTGAGCGCTCTGACAGTGAGCTGAAGCTCGTGTACATCGGCAGCGTGAACGAGCACCGTGGGCTCAGGGAGTGCGCGGAGTACGTGCAGCGCTTCAACAGCACGTACGGGCCTGCTCGGCGTCTCTCGCTGTCGGTGTATGGCCCTCCACATACGATTGTCCAGGACCTCGATGCGCGCGGCGAGCTGGACCACCACGGCTGGATCGAGTATCCGGACCTCATGGCCGCGCTCAGACGCTACGATGTCGGTGTGTGCCTCTGGCTCCCGATCAAGAAGTTCCAGCGGAACCTGCCGCTGAAGAACTTCGACTACATGGCGGCGGGCCTGCCGGTTCTGACCAGCAACTTCGGAAACGTGGGGCGGTACCTCGAGCTGTCCGGCGGCGGCATCGCCATCGATCCGACCTCCTACGAGGAGTTCGAGCGGGCGATCATTCGCCTGTTCGATCCCGTGACCCGACAGGAGCTCGCAGCCAGCGGAAGGCGGTTCATCGAGGACACCGGCGGCTTCGGCCGCGAGAGCGAGGCCTACGTCGAGGTGATCGAGGACGCGACGCTCCGACCCCGCGGCGCAGCTGCCAGCCGGCACAGCGGAGATCGTGTGTGGCGGCGGCGCGCCCACAGTGAGCGCGGTGTGGGAGCTGACGGGGAGACACGTGCCCGATCCGGTGGGCGAGGCGGGGCGGCCTGAACCGTGGCGCCACCCTCGCCACCCAGCGCCCGCCCGAGGACGACCGTGGTGATCTTCACCACCGCGTTCCCCCTCGACCCGATCGCCGAGGTGAGCTTCGTGCGCCCCGAGCTCGAGCCGCTCGCCCGGCGTTTCGACCGGGTGATCCTCGTCCCTGCGGTGGTGGGGGAGCTTCGATGCGAGCTGCCGGACGGGGTCGCCGTGGACCACAGCCTGGCCGAGACGATCCACCCGCGCTCGGCGCTCGCCAGGAAGTGGCTGGCCGCTGAGGCGGTCCGGAGCGGGTGGCTGCACGCGGAGATCAGGCGGTGCCCTCGCCTGGTGGTGTCTCCCGCCGCGCTGCGGCGTTTCGTCTTCTGCGCGGGTGCGGCGCGGCGGATCGGAACCTGGCTCGAGGCGCGCTTCGGGTCGGGGAGCTGGGATCCCTCGGCGACCCTGCTCTACACCTACTGGATGAACTACGTGACCGCCGGGCTCGGCCGCGCGCGGCGGCGCTACCCGGGGCTGCGCCTCGTCAGCCGGGCGCACGGCGCCGACATCTACGAGGACCGCTACCGCCCGCCTTGCTTCCCGCTCCACCCCTTCGCGATCGCGGCCGCGGACCGGGTGTTCGCGGCCTCGCAGGCGGGGCGCGACCACCTTGCCCAGCGCTACCCCGCCCATCGCGACACGCTCTCGGTGGCGCCGCTCGGGACGCCCGAGCCCCGGCTTCCTCAGCCGCCCCTCCACCGACGGCTGCTGGCGGCTGGTCTCGTGCAGCTCGTTCTCACCCGATCAAGCGGGTCGACCTGCTGGTGGGCGCGCTGGCGGTGCTCGGCGCGCGCTGCCCGGGGCGGATCTTCGAGTGGCACCATCTCGGCGGCGGTGCCGGGCAGGTGGAGATCGCGCGGCTCGCCCACGAGCACCTGCCGGCCAACGTGCGCTGGGCCCTCTGGGGCGCCGTGCCGAACGAGCGGGTGATCGCGTTCTACCGCGACCACCCGGTCGACCTGTTCCTGTCGACCACGAGGTCGGAAGGGGGGCGTCCGGTGTCGATGATGGAGGCCATGAGCTGCGGGGTGCCGGTCGCCGCGACCGCGGTCGGCGGAGTGCCTGAGCTGATTGCGCCGGACCGGGGTTGGCTGATGACAGCGAACCCGACTCCGTTGGAAGTGGCGGATCTTCTGAGCTCGATCTTGACCCTGGAGTCGACGACATCACAGCGCGTCAGTGCACGATCATACTGGGAGCAGAACCTCAGGGCAGAGGACCGCTCCAGAGAGTTTGCCAAGATATTGCGGGGCCTCGTTTCGTGTGATGCCGAGATGCTCCCGACCACCGAGATCGATGGGGCTTGAGCGAGGACATCAGGAGGGAGGCGGACGCGTCACGATGGGGGCCGGCCTTACTCACGTGCCCTGCCTCCCGAAACCGAGCCGTTTGCGCAGCACTCCCAGCCGGTGGCGGGAAAGTCGCCAGATCCGCATCGGCGCGCTCCACCGCCGGGCGGCGAGAAGCAGGCGCACCCGCGCAGGGTTCGTCAAGCTTGGCCAAGCCCCAGGGCAGCGCCGTAGCAGCCGGTCGGCGAGACTCGAACCAGTAGCGATAGATGGCCATCGAGTCGGCCAGCCAGACCAGGGCGCGGGCCTCCGCTTCGCCTGGCTCGAGTGAGGCGTCGCCCGCGAAGGGCTTGTCGGCGCCCAGCCTTTCCCACGCCTGGAGGTACATGCCGCTGCGCCTCCTCCTCGTGGGCGGCCCGGCCGCGGCTGCCCTGGCCCGGGTGGGTGCGCAGCAGGCCGAGCACCTCCGGCACGCGACCGATCTCCCACCGCCGAGGATGCGGAGCCACATCTCGGCGTCCTGGGTGTTCTCAGGTCCTCGCGAAACGGCCCCACTGCCTCCAGGCAGCGGTGGTCTGATGAGCATGGTCGACCCGTTGATGAGCATCGTGTTTGAACAGGTGCCGTCGCAGCTCGCCCGGGGCAGCCAGATCGTCGTCGATCTCACGGAGCACATCGTCCGTCGGGTCCGATGATCCGGTAGTCCGTGTAGCAGGCCGCGAAGCCGTCCGACTCCTGAAGAAAACGCACCTGGCGAGCCAGCTTCTCGGGCAGGAAGAGGTCGTCGTGGCTGAGCCAGGCGATGTGCCGTCCGGCTGCCTCGCGGATGCCCCGGTTCATCGCGCTGGCGACACCACCGTTCGGCTTGCGGATGCCGCGGACGCGGTCGCCGAACGACTGGATCAGGTCCCAGGTCCCGTCCGTCGAGCCGTCGTCGACGACGATGATCTCGATCGCCGGGTAGGTCTGTTCGAGGACGCTCTCGATGGCCTCGGCGAGGTAGTTGGTGCCGTTGAAGACCGGAATGACGACGGAGACGAGGGGATGCTCGGTCATCAGGTGGCGGCTCCATCTGTCCGGGCCGGGACGCCCCTCGCGGTGGCCGAGGACGATGTTCGCGACCGTCGAGCTCACCGATCGCGCCAGGTACTCCTCGGGCGGCTCCCAGTCGGTGCCGCGGCTGAGCGCGATCCGGACGCAGCGCGACCACGATCGCTCGGGATCGGCGCCGCTCAGGATGTTGCTGCCGCACTCGATCGTCTCCGGCCGCTCGGTGACGTCGCGCAGGGTGACGTTCGGGATCGCGGAAGATGCAGCACTCCTCCTGCACGGTGCCGCTGTCGGTCAGCACGCAGCGGGCGTCCCGCTCGAGGGCGACGAAGTCGAAGAAGCCGAACGGCTCGACGAAACGGACATCGCCGCGGTCGAGGGCCCCAGGCTGAGCGCGTCGAGCCGCGCCGGGTCCGCGGGTGGGTGCTGCACGACGACCGGCAGGCCGTGCTCGGCCTGGACGCGCTCGAGCGCGTCGACCAGGCTCGCCGAGGCGCTCCTCGAGGTCGACGTTCTCGGCGCGGTGCAGCGTCACCAGGAAGTAGCTCTCCGGCCCGCAGGCCGAGCTGCGGCAGGACGTGCGAGGCCTCGATCGCGCTCTCGTAGTGCTGGATCACCTCCCAGATCGGGTTGCCGATGACGAAGATCCGCCGGCCGGCGATGCCCTCGCGCGAGGAGGTTGGCGCGGCTGCGCTCGGTGTACGGCATCAGCACGTCGCTGCGAGTGGTCGATGACCCGCCGGTTGACCTCCTCCGGCACCCGGTCGTCGAAGCAGCGGTTGCCGGCCTCCATGTGGTAGACGGGGATGCCGATGCCGCTTGGCCGACCAGCGGCGGCGAGGCCGCTGTTGGTGTCGCCGAGGATCAGCAGCCGGTCCGGCCGCTCGGCGAGCAGCACGCGCTCGAACGCGCTCGAGGATCTGCGCCGACCTGCTCGCCGAAGGACGCTCGCGCGAACGCCGAGGTGGTGGTCGGGCGCGCGCAGCCGAGCTCGTCGAAGAAGAGCTCGCTGAGCGACGGGTCGAAGTTCTGGCCGGTGTGCACCAGCACGTGCTCGCACAGCCCGTCGAGCTGCGGGATGATCGCGGCTCAGCCGGATGATCTCCGGCCGCGTGCCGAGGACGGTCATGACCTTCATCGCAGCAGGTCTCCATCGTCGATCGGAGCAGCCGATCTCCACGATCAGGCCGTGGCGCTCGAGCAGCTCGCGCGACACTCCTCGACGCGTCATCAGGTTGTCGGCCGAGCTGTACTCGCGCTCCGAGCACGGCTCGGGTCGCGTCCGGTCTGCAGCTCGGGCAGGATCGGCAGGATGACGTAGTAGTCGCCGCGCGCCGACCGTGCGGTGGGCCTCCTCCTCGGAGACCAGGATCTCGTGGATCTTCTCGCCGGGCCGGATGCCGGTGATGACGATCTCGATCGCGCCGGTCGCCGATCAGCGCCTCGGCGACGTCGATCATCCGGGCCGACGGGCACCCGCGGGACGTAGGTCTCACCGGCGGCGCGCGTCGCGCGAGGGCGGCGAAGATCGTGTCCACCGCCTGGTCGAGGCTCAGCAGGAACCGGGTCATCTCCGGCGGTCGTGATCGTCACCGGGCCGCCGTTGCGCGATCTGCTCGTGGAACAGCGGGATCACCGAGCCCGCGCGAGGCGAGGACGTTGCCGTAGCGCACGCAGATGAAGCGCGTGTCGCGGGCAGTCGAGGTTGGCGCCGATGAAGACCCGCTCCTGGATGGCCTTGGTCATGCCCATGACGTTGACCGGCTTGCAGGCCTTGTCGGTGGAGATCGCCGACCACCGTCTCGACCGGCAGGCCGTGCTCGCGGATGGCCCGGACGATGTTCTCCGGCCCGCCGATGTTGGTCTGCACCGCCTCGAACGGGAAGTACTCGCAGGTCGGCACCTGCTTCAGGGCCGCGGCGTTGAACGACGACGTCGGCGTCGCGCAGCGACGGCCGCGACACGCGTGCGTAGTCGCGCACGTCGCCGATCCGGAACTCCAGCACGGCGTGAGAAGTTCGGTAGATGACCTCGTCGGTGGCGGCGTGCCGCTCGAGGTAGCGCCAGGCGCATCTCGTGCTGCTTGGCCTCGTCGCGCGAGAAGACGATGATCTTGGCCGGCTCGCCCAGCTCGCCGCCGAGCAGCCGGCGGACGAGCACCTTCCCCAGCGAGCCGGTGCCGCCGGTGACCAGCACCCGTTTGCCCTCAAGGGGCTTCATCATGTCGTCTCCATTCGTCGTACGGCGTCGGGTCCGTCGCGAGCTCTGCGATCATGCCATCCCACGACGGGACCGCGATGCCCGGTCGCGGCGGCGAATCGGGTCCCGTCGAGCGAACGGTCGCAGACCGGCTCGGCCGCCGGATCGACTGCGATCCCCAGGTTCGAGCGCGTCGATTGATCCTGAGCAGCAGGTCGAGCTTCGTGATCGGCTCGCGACGCCACGTGCAACAGTCCCTCGAGACCGGAGTGATCGGACGACCACCGACGCGATCACCCGGCCAGCGCCGACGTGGTGAGGCCGCTGAAGAACACGGCGTTCCGGAATCCGTTGACGCGCGCGCCGCGCCGGAGATGAACCACTCGAGCAGCCCCGCCGACCTGCGAGCTCGCGTCCGATCATCGAGGTCCGCAGCGGTGAGACAGCCCTCGCCCGCCACTTCGCCGAGCAGCTTGGTCCGGCCGTAGAGGTCCATCGGGATCGGGCTCGTCGTTCTCGCGGTAGCTGCCCCGCCGACCGCTGAACACGCAGTCGGTGCTGAGGTGGATCAGGCGGCAGCCGCGGTCGCCGCACAGCCGCGCCAGTCGGTGGGGGAAGAGCGAGTTGACCCGGTGTGTCCGCGCGGCGTCGGCCGCCTCCTCGCGCTGCTTGACGATGCCGATGCAGTTGACGACGACCTCCGGCCGGACCGTGTCCATGGCGGCGGCGACGGTCTCCGGCACGGTCGCCTCGACACCGCCGATCACCCGGTCAGGATCGCCGAAGAGCGGATGACGACTCCAAGCGCTCGGGTCGCGAACCGTGGCGGCGACCACGTGCCGCTGGCCGAGGACCTGGAACAGCTTATGACCGAGCATGCCGCTGCCGCCGAGGACGAGGGTGCGGCGCTGCATCATTTGCATCCTACGCCGTACCCGCCACCGAGGGGCGGCCGCTCGCGGCAAGCTCCTCGTAGAAGGCCACCACCCGAGGCCCGATCGTCGCGCGATCGGCGAGCCGACGCACGAGCTCGAGGTTCGCCGCCGCACACCCTGTCACGAGCGCGTCGTCGGTCATGGCCGTGACGAGGGCTGCAGCGATCTCGTCGGGGTCGAGATTGCGCGCGAACAGTACGTTCTCGCCGTCGACGACGACGCCGCGGATGGTCTCCAGCGGCGAGACCACCGGTAGGGCGCCGCACGCCATGGCCTCGAACATCGTGTTGGGTGTGCCGTCAATCAGCGAGGGGGCGAGCATGACGCGGGCTCGGCTCATCAGCTCGAGCGACCGGGCACGCGGCGCCCTGGCCTCGGTCGTAATCACTCGCTGAAGGTCCTCGGGGAGTGTCCTGATCCACGCTCGGGTCTCGTCCGAGACCGCGAGCATCTGGATCGAGCAGGGGGCGATCGACGGCCATGCCCGCCGGAGCGCCTCGATTACCGGCATCGCCTTCGACCATCGCGACTCGTAGGCCTTCGGCCACAGCACGCGCGCGCCGCTGCTCGACCGGGGTCGATGCCGCGGCCCGCAGTGCCTCGATGTCGACGCCGCCCGTGCCGGGCAGCGGCGCGAGCGGCGAGAACCGGCTCTCGTCGATCTTGAGCTCGCGCGCGTAGCGGACGTTGACGAGGTTGTCGCTCAGGATCTGGTCGGCGGCCGCCAGCGCGTCGCGGATCGCCGGCACCCGCTCGGGATCGAGGCGCGCGAGCGCCAGGTCCGAGCCGCCGCGAAGCTGGAGCACCCAGGTCGGATGAGGTGACGAATCGAGGTTTCGGCGGACCCGGTCATACAGGAAACCTGCCGGGTCGAGGCCGAGGGTGTGCACGATGTCGGGGCGCCAGGTGCGGATCACGCGACCGAGCCAGCGCTCGATGACCCGCTCCGGGCCGCCGGCGAACCGGCCACGGATGCGGCGGGACAGCCAGCCGAGCCGTCCGGACGGGTAGAGGCAGCGCCGCAGGGAGGGATCGGGCGGCCGGACCGGAACCGCAGTGACGTAGCAGGGCACCCACCAGTCGGCCGGCGGCAGCGTCGAGGTCGGGAGGTCGAACAGGCGGACGTTGAAGCTCGTCCGCTTCAGGAGATCGATCCACGAGTGCGTGTGGCTGCTCTCGCCGAACCCGACGAAGAGGATCCTCGGTCGGCCCGGATGCGGATCGCTCGCGAATTCGGAGCTCACGCTGTCCTCCGGCTGCCTGCGTCGATCATCTCACGACACCACAGCTCGAGGACCATCAGCAGCCAGGGCGCGGTCCACGGAGTCTCGCCGCGCGCGAAGCGCTCGCGGAGCAGGGCCACCGGCTCAGGGTCGAGCAGCCCCCGGCCGCGGACCGCGCTCGCCGACAGGCAGTCGGCCAGCGGCTCCGCCAGCGGACCGCGCAGCCAGGCGTCGACGGGCAGGGCGAAGCCACGCTTGCACTGCTCGTCGATGCGCTCCGGCAGCAGGTGCCGGAACGCGTCAATAAGGATGCGCTTGGCGCCGGTCTGCCGATAGCTGCCGCCGACGTGGCGGGCCAGCACGTCGGCGGAGCCGAGCTTCGCCTCGTCGGGCAGCGACAGGGCGAGGTCCGCCACGACCCGGTCGAGCAACGGGACGCGAACCTCGAGCGAGTGCGCCATCGAGGTGGCGTCGATGTCGCGCAGCAGCTGGTTGGCGGTGTAGCCGCGCAGGGTCAGAACGGTCGCGCGCTGCAGCGACGTGCCGCCGGTTGGATCGTCGAAGCAGCCGTTTGCGAAATGGAGGGCGCGACCGCCGGCGCGGAAATCCGGGGCGAGCATCCGGTGCGCCGCAGCGGCGCCGAGCAGGGCCGTCCGGGCCGGAAAGCGGGCGCTCAGGTCCGAGCCGCGGCGCAGGCGCTCGATCCGGTCGGCGGCCGCCGTACCGGCGAGCAGGTCGAAGAGCCCCGCCGAGGCGATCGCCCCGGCGAGCCTGCGGAGCGTCGAGCGGACCGGGCGCCGCGCCTTGAGCGCCTCCTCGAGCACCGTGGAGGCGAACCACGGGTAGCCGGCGAACAGCTCGTCGCCCCCGGTTCCCGAGACCGCCACCGTGACGCCGCGGCGCGCCGCCTTCGAGATGAAATAGCTGTTGAGCCCGTCGACCGACGGCTGGTCGAGGCCGCGCACGAACCGGCCGATGTCGTCGGCCACCTCCTGACCCGTCACCACCACGTGGTGGTGCTCGGTGCCGAGGTGGCGGGCCGTTTGCTCGGCGTCCGAGCTCTCATCGATCGCCGCGCCTTCGGCCGCGAAGCCGACCGAAAACGTGTGGACCCGGCCGGCCGCGTGGCGAGTCATCAGAGCGACCAGCAGGGCCGAGTCGACGCCGCCGCTCAGGAAGGCGCCGAGCGGGACGTCGCTCGAAAGCTGCAGGCGCAGCGACTCGTCGACCGCCGCGGCGACGGCCTCGCGCTGCGTCTCGTAGGGCGCGAAGCACAGCTCGGGGCGGCGGTCGGTTGCGAGCCGCCAGTAGGGCTCCGAACGCACCACGCCTGCGCCGTCGGCGACGAGCCGGTGGGCGGGCAGCAGCGCGCGCACGCCCGCGATCAGGGTCCGCGGCTGGGGCACCGAGCCGGTCGCGAGCAGCAGGCGCAGCGACTCCGGGTCGACGGTCGCGGGTACGCCGGCAGCGAGCAGGGCCTTGAGTTCCGAGGCGAACAGCAGCCGGCCGTTGTGCCGTGCCATCAGGAGCGGTTTGATGCCGAAGTGGTCGCGCGCGAGCACCAGGCGCTCGCGGCCCTTGCCGAGCCGACGGTCGTAAATCGCAAAAGCGAACATGCCGCGCAGCTGCTGCACGCAGTCGTCGCCGTGCTGCTCGTAGAGGCGCAGCACGACCTCGGTGTCGGAGGTCGACCGGAAGCGGTGGCCCAGCGCCCGCAGGCGGCTGCGCTGCTCGATGAAGTTCGAGACCTCGCCGTTGTAGACCAGCCACACGCCGCCGTCCTCGTTGGACATCGGCTGGCGACCCGCGGGCGACGGATCGAGCACCGCCAGGCGGGTCATGCCGAGGCCGATCCGGTGGTCGGCGAAGCTGCCCCGGTCGTCGGGGCCCCGGTGGACCATCGCACCGACCATCGCCCGGACCACATCGGAATCGGGCTCGCCCCAGACGCCACAGATCCCGCACACGGCGGCTACCCGTCCTTACCCGCGAGCGGCCGCCGCGCGCGAGCCTCGACGCCGTTGCCGGCCTCCGCCGCCTCGATCCGGTCCATGCCGCAGGCGGCGAGGGCGGCCGCGATCTGCTCCGCCGTGCGCAGGTGCTTGTACCGGTCGGTCAGCGTGTCGTGCGTGTCCAAGACGGCCCACGCCCGCAGCGTGGCCGCCGCCAGCTTCGGGTAGCTGCGCTGGTAGTCCACCACTGGAGACACGCCGGCCAGGGCTCCGTAGGCGCGGCCCGCCCCGCGGACCCTGCTGGCGCCGCCGTACAGTGCCCGGTGGAGCGGCCAGAGCAACGCCACGAGAGCCCGAACCGCCGCCATAGCCGCGCGCGGCGGCAGCTTGAGCAGGGTCGGGCGCAGCAGCCGGCGTGCCCGGTTCGTGGGATATCCGGGCGCGTAGTGGTCGAGCGCAAGCAGCCCGCCCTGCGCGACCTGCGCGCACAGCGCTGCGATGGTCCGCTCGGGATCCGGGGTGTGCTGGACCATGCCGATCGCCAGCACGACGTCGAACTGTCCCGGCGCGAACGGTAGAGCCGTCACGTTAGCCTGGAAGACGGCGAGGCGCGGGCTGTCGCCGTTGTTCGCGACGTTCGCGTCGACCGCCGACGAAAGGTCAACGGCTACGACCCGGGCGCCGGCGGCCAGGAGGACCTCCGTGAACCGTCCAGCACCGCAGCCGACCTCGAGGACCAGCCGCCCAGCCACCGGCTCGAGCGAGCCACCGAGCAACCCCGTCAGCCGGTCCCGGCTGATGCTCGTCCCGGTCACCGAGTCGAGCTGGATTTTCCGAAAGGCATTCCACTGCAGTCCGAATGAGTGGGAATAGCCGACCGCCTTCACCACTCGAGGGATGCCATTGCGGATCGGGTAGCTGCATCCTGCGCCGCACGCAAGGAATGCTCTTCCCAGTCGGCCTTGAGGTCTTGCCGTTAGTGACAACGAAGCGACGGCGGACTGATCACGCCCTCCTCACCGAAGGAACTGTGGCCCCTGGGGACCATCGCAGCCGCCGGATTCGGCCGTGGGGGTGCGCCTGGCGAGCACCGTCCACTCCGCGATCCGATCGACCGGAGTGTAATTGTTGCCGATCCAGCGGCAGACTTGTTCCATACCTGCGGGGACGGAGTAGGCGAGGTCAGGGCGGCCGATCCGCGGGGTTGAGCAGTCGACCAGCGAAAGGATGATTGGGTTCGTTGCTGAGGTATCGACGACGAAGCGTGGCGGCGTCCGCTGAAGGTCGCGCAGGAACTCCTCGACCAGCTCATCGCGGGTGTAACCCGCGGTGTACAAGGGGTACTGGTAAACGAACCGCGTGGGCGCAGCACGCCGGGTCAGGAAGTTGATCGTCGCCTCTGCGCCCCAAACCAGCACCCGCTCGTCTCGGGTCGTGCGTTTGGCAAGGTAGTTGGACGTTTGCTCGACGCGAGTGTCAGCTGATGGTGTCAGGAGCTGATCCCTCAGCTTGCGGCCGCCACCCACGGAGCCGACAGCGAGGACCACTAGCACGAGAATCTGCGTGCTATTGACCAGCCACTTTTTCGCGCTGCGGTTCGCTGAGGGAGCAGCGACGAGCACAGCGGTGCAGAGCGCAGCTGCCGGAAGCCAGGAGGCAAAGTAGTGCGGGTAGTCGCGGCCGGCGAGCGTCGCAAGCACGACTTCTGCCGGGACGGCGAAGGCTGCCAGGCAAGCCGCGGGCCGCAGCGAGTCGGTGGCCTTGCCCCCGGGGCGGACGAGGATGATGAGCGATACGATCCAGCCGGCGGCGGCAATACACGACGTCGCCGGACGCGCGAGCAGCCGAAAGCCGTCCGCCATGGACGCAAGCCGATGCGGCCAGTCGGCACTCGCGTAGGCGCGGTTGTATTGCAGCACGGCATCGGTGAAGTCCACAAGCGCAGTTCGAGAAGCGAGCCAGACGAAGATCGGGCGGCAACCGCGATCGCTCCGCCCGCGACTGCTAGGGCTTCCCGCGTCTTTTCCCCGGACGGCACTCCAGGCCTCCGCTGCATCATCAGCAGCGCTGCGGCGACCACCGGCAGGCCGACGAGATTCGGCTTGAGAAGCGCGAGGCTGGCCCCGCACGCCCCGATTCCAGCGAGGAGAGACCAGTGAGAGCGCATCGCCCTCGACATATTCAGGTAGAGCACGATCGTCGCCATTTGAAGCGGCAGGGCGTACTCCTCGGTGGTGTTGCCGAGCTGGGTAATACGAACCGGGACAGCGACCAGCCACGACAGAGTTGCCACGACGGCAGCTGCCCGCGTCGTCGATCTGCAAAACCCGTGCAGTCCCAGGAACGCGGCCGACAGCAACGCCAGCAGCTGCAGCGCCCAAACGCCCCAGGGCGAGCCACCGGCGGCCGCCAGCCCGAGGGCGTCGATCAGGTGAATCCCGGGCGGCTTGTGGTCCCATACGTCGCAGTAGGGGGCGTCGCCCTCGAGAATCCTCCAACCGACGTAAAGGAAGACTCCGGAGTCTCGGTAGGGCACAGGGTGAAGCGTGGGCGTGGCGGGCAGCAGCGACATGCGCACCCAGAAGGTGATCAAGACGACGATCAGCATGCGCGCGGTCGTGCTCAACCGAGTGCTGGCGTTGCGCCAGGAGTGCGGAGCCTGATCGTGACTCATCACCCTGTGGTCATCGGCTCGGTGGGGAATGGTCGCGAGTCACCTCCCAGCGTGAGTTCGCGAACAGCGTCGCGCCCGATCCGAGGGGTGCGAAGCCGTCGCTCGCGATCTGGTCAACGTGAAAGACGAGGGTGTTCTCCAGGTAGTCCAAGTCTCGCTTCACCGGAGCCCCAAAATCCGGGGTCTGGCTTGGCGAGCAGGCCGACGGTGTAGGCGCCCGGCATCAGCCGCATGTCACAGCTGACGTCGACGGTGTAGGCGCCCGGCGCAAGAGCAAGGAAGTTGTGCCGATTGTCGTCCGTGTGGTGGAGGGTCGTGACCAGCGTCCCGTCGAGGCGCATCAGGGCAACTGCGAGACGCACCGCTGGCAGTGGTTTGGTAACGTGCAACCAAATCCGGATACGGGGCGGTTGATCGAAGAGCAACCTCGATGTCGGGTTCCCGGCAGGATCGAGCAGCGCGATCGTGTCGAAGCGCAATCCTCGCGGCCCATGGGCGTGCAGGCTGTCCGAAAGCTCGCTCCATGGAGCTGACCGATTGTTGGAGGCCCTCCGTCAGGTACTCGGTGACGACCGCCAACGGAGCGCCGATCTGGGCCACCCGTCCCCGGTCGATCCACACCACCCGTTCGCACAGCCGCTGATGGCAGCC
>CAVWIJ010000003.1:0-4738 GCA_963754985.1 uncultured Holophagae bacterium
GCTGAGCACCTGGCCGATCGCGGGGATGAAGTCCTTCTTGCGCGACATCACGCGCGGGACGGTGCAGGCGCCCTGCGTCACGGTCACGTTGAACGCCTTCTCGACGATCCAGGCCTCGCCCCTGACCAGGATGCGCTCCTGCTCTTGCCGAGGGGGTTGAGCACCAGCAGCACCGCCAGGTCGTACTTGTTCGCGAGGCGCAGGCGCTCCAGCTCCTCGAGCAGCTCGGGCTCCCGGGCGGCGATCTCGGCGCAGTCGAGGGCCATCATCTGGCTGACGCCGAGCTTCTTGCCGCCGATCAGGAACTCCTTGAAGTCCGCCGCGATCAGCTCGGCGGCGCTCTTGCCCTCGAGGTTGATGCTGGCGTGCAGCAGCTCGCGGGCGAAGGCGGGGATGTCGACGCCCGCGATCCCGGCCAGCCGCTCGGCCGTGGCGCGGTCGCGCTCGGTGGTGGTCGAGAGCGTCAGCAGCAGCGTGTCCGACAGGATGCCCGAGAGCAGGATGCCGGCGATCTCCGGCGGGAGGTGCGTCTGGTGCAGGAACATGATGCCCGCGACGACGGTGCAGGTGCTGCCGACGGGGTCGTTGTAGACGTAGATCGGCGCCGTGGTCGAGATGTCGCCGACGCGGTGGTGGTCGATGATCTCGAGGATCTCCGCCTCCTCGATGCCGTCGACGGCCTGCGAGAGCTCGTTGTGGTCCACCAGGATCGCCAGCTTGCGCACCGGCGTCAGCAGGTCGGTCCGGGTGATGAAGCCGATCAGGCGGTGGTCGCTGTCCTCGACGACGACGGAGCGGTACTCGGACTCGACGATGCGCGCGCGCACCTCGGCCATCGGCGTGTACAGCCCGGCCGTCGGGCAGGTGGTGGTCATGATCGAGGAGACCGGCTCGGCCATGGTCATCAGCTGGACCGTGGCGAAGGCCGGGTGCGGCGAGGAGAGCAGCAGGACGCCCCGCTCGCCGGCGGCCGCGACGACCTCGGCCGCGCAGGTGCGCGCCGTCGGCGACGATCACCGCCGAGCAGCCCATCCGGATCAGCTCGAGCTGGACGTCGTTCTGGTCGCCGACGACGACCACGTCGCCGGGGCGCACGCGGTGCAGCAGGGTGGCCCGCTGCATCGCGGCGATCAGGACCCGCCCGGTGAGCACGGAGAGCCGCCGCGGGTTGCTCAGGACGCGGCCGTCGAGCGTCTTCACGAGGATGTCCAGGTCGATCGGCGCCTTCGCCAGGTCCGAGAAGCCGACGCTCCCCATGTAGTGGCCGGCGATGTCCTTGAGCCCCACCACGCCCGCCAGCCGCCCGGTCTCGTCCACGACCGGGACGGAGCGCACCCCGTGCTCGCGCATCACGAGCGCCAGCGCCTGGACGGAGTCGTTGACCCCGACGGTGATCGGCCGCTTGAGCACCAGGTCGCTGACGGTGGCGACGAGGCTGTCGATCTCCGCCGGGACGGGCACGCCGAACCGCTCGAGCACGAAGGCGGTCTCGTGGTTGAGCTTGCCGGCGCGCACCGGCGTGAACAGGTGCCCCTGGTCCGTCTGGCTCTTGAAGTAGGCGTAGGCGATGGCGGAACAGACCGAGTCCGTGTCCGGCGTCGTGTGGCCGGTGACGTACACCGTCCGGGCCCGCGGTGTGCTCATGGCATACTGCCTCCTGTTGATTGGTCCGGGATTCTACCGTGGATCGGGGTCTCCCATCAGGCGTGGGGCGGACAACGCAAGACAACGGGTGCTGGTCTGCGCAACGGAGGTCCTCGCGTTTATGTCGCGGCGAGCGGGTTCACTCTCTGCAGGTCCGGTCGCCGATGAAAGATTCGAGCGAGCAGGAGTATAATTCGACAATTTACAAGCTGAGCGGAGAACACGGCCCGCGGAAGGGCCTGAACGCGGAAAGGACACGCATGAAGTCATCTCCGGAACACGACGATCGATGGTAGTTCTTCTGGTCGCCCTCGGTCGCGGCCGCCGCCTGCACTCTCCGGATGCGGCAAGCCGTCCGAGAATCCGGCGCGGCGGCCCGGGTGCCGGCGGCGCGCCCAAGGGCAAGCCCCCGGTCCCCGTGCTCGTCGCCGTCGGCGGAGCAGGCGGACGTGCCGGTCGAACTGCGCGCCCTCGGGAGCGTGGAGCCGATCCAGTCCTCGCCGGTGCGCTCGCTGATCACCGGGATCGTCACCGACGTCGGGTTCCGCGAGGGCGAGATGGTCCGGGCCGGGCAGGTGCTCTTCCGCCTCGACCGCCGGCCGCTCGAAGCGACGCTGCGGCAGCTCCAGGCGAACCTGGCGCGCGACGAGGCCCAGGTGCGCAGCGCCGAGGCCCAGACGCAGAACACCGAGGCCCAGGTGCGCAACGCCGAGGCCCAGCTGAAAAACGCCGAGAGCCAGGCCAAACGCTACGAGGATCTGGTCGGCGAAGGATATGGTTGCCCGCGAACAGTACGACCAGCGCGTGACCAATGTCGAGGCCGGGCGCGCTGCACTGGATGCCGCGCGCGCCGCCGCGCTCGCGAGCCGGGCCGCGCTCGACGTCGGCCGCGCAGCGGCCGAGGCGACGAAGGCCACCGTCGACAATGCGAGGCTGCAGCTCGACTACACGGTCATCGTCGCGTCGGTCTCCGGCCAGGCGGGGAGCCTGCTCGTCGACAAGGGGGAGCTGGTCAAGGCCAACGACGCCACGCTCGTGATCATCAACCAGATCCAGCCGATCCTCGTGCGCCTGACCGTGCCCGAGGCGCGTCTGCCCGAGGTGCAGCGGTATCGCGCCGCGGGAACGCTCAAGGTCCGGGTGATTCCCGCCGGGGCCGGAGCTCAGCCGCGCGACGGGCTCCTCGTGTTTCTCGACAATACCGTGGACAAGACGACCGGCACCATCGCCCTGAAGGCAGAGTTCGACAACGCCGATCACGCGCTCTGGCCGGGGCAGTTCATCGATGTCTCGCTGGTTCTCACCACCCTGGCGAGAGCGGTGGTCGTCCCCTCGCAGGCGGTGCAGACCGGCCAGCAGGGCACCTACGTGTTCGTCGTGGATGCCGCCGGGGCCGCCGCGGTGCGGCCGATCACGTCCGGGGCGACCGCGGGCGGGCGCACGGTCGTCGAGAAGGGCCTCGCGGCCGGCGAGACCGTCGTCACCGACGGCCAGTTGCGCCTGACACCGGGCGCGACGGTGGTGCGAAAGACCGGCCTCTCGTCCCCGCCGGCTCCTCCCGGAGCTCCGGAAAAACGGAAGGGGCGCAGCGCGCCCGGCGCGCCCACCCCGGAGAAGCCGCGGTGAACCTCGCCGGCCCCTTCATCCGCCGGCCCGTCGCGACCACGCTGCTGATGGCCGCGATCGTGATGTTCGGGGTCATGGGGTACCGCACCCTGCCGGTGAGCGACCTGCCCAACGTCGACTACCCGACCGTCCAGGTCCGCGCCTCGCTCTGCCGGCGCCGACCCGCAGACGATGGCCTCGGCGGTCGCCACCCCGCTGGAGAAGCAGTTCTCCACCATCGCCGGCATCGACTCGATGACCTCCTCGTCGAGCCAGGGGTCGACCTCGATCGTGCTGACCTTCAACCTCGACCGCGACATCGACGCCGCCGCCCAGGACGTGCAGGCGGCCATCGCGCAGACGCTGCGCAGCCTGCCGAGCGACATCACCGCCCCCTCCTACCAGAAGGTCAACCCGGCCGACGACCCGATCCTCTACCTCGCGCTGACCTCGAAGACGCTGCAGCTCTCCACGCTGAGCGAGTACGGCGAGAACCTGATGGCGCAGCGGATCTCGATGGTCCAGGGCGTGGCCCAGGTGCAGGTCTACGGGTCGCAGAAGTACGCGGTGCGCGTGCAGGTCGACCCGCGCCTGCTCGCCGCGAAGCAGATCGGCATCGACGAGGTCTCGAACGCGATCCGGCAGGGGAACGTCAACCTCCCGGCGGGCACCCTCTGGGGAGCGGAGAAGGCGTTGACGCTGCGCGCCTCCGGACAACTCGAGGACGCCGCCGCCTTCCGCTCGCTGATCGTTGCCTACCGCGGCGGCGCGCCGGTGCGCCTCGCGGACGTCGGGCAGGTGCTCGACAGCGTCCAGAACGACAAGACCGCCGCCTGGTTCACCGCCCTGGGCACCGAGAGCCGGGGCATCATCCTGGCGATCCAGCGCCAGCCGGGCACCAATACCGTGGCCGTCGCCAAGGCGGTCCGCCAGACGCTGGAGGGCCTGCGCCTGCAGCTGCCGGCGTCGGTGAGCGTCGACGTGCTCTACGACCGCTCGGAAACGATCAAGAATTCCGTGGATGACGTGCAGTGGACGCTGCTGCTGACCTTCGGACTCGTCGTGCTGGTGATCTTCTTCTTCCTGCGCAACGTCTCGGCCACGGTGATCCCCAGCCTCGCGCTGCCGATGAGCGTCGTCGGGACCTTCGCGGTCATGAAGGTGCTCGGCTACAACTGGACAACCTCTCGCTGATGGCGCTCACCCTCGCAGTGGGCTTCGTCGTCGACGACGCGATCGTGATGCTCGAGAACATCGTCCGGCACGTCGAGATGGGAAAGAAGCCGATGCAGGCCGCGCTCGACGGCGCCGCGGAGATCGGCTTCACGATTCTCTCGATGACGATCTCACTGACCGCGGTCTTCCTGCCGCTGATCTTCATGCCCGGGGCATTCTGGGCCGGCTCCTTCACGAGTTCGCGATAACGATCGTGTCGCGCGATTCTGATCTCGCGGCTTGGTCTCGCTGACGCTGACGCCGATGATGTGCA
>CAVWIJ010000004.1:0-499265 GCA_963754985.1 uncultured Holophagae bacterium
CTTTAGATCCGGGAAGGTTGAGGAGTGCGGAGTGAACTGATGGCGAGATTGGCTCCGGGCGGGGTGTCTCTGGAGTTCAGTTGGAGGAGGAGGGATGTCTGTGCGCAGGTTCGGATCGTGTTCCAGGACCATCTGGCACTTTGAGAGCCAGTCGCTGGGGATGCGAGCCCAGCGCTGCGCGTCGAGTTCACCCCGATTTCAACCCTCAACTCCGGACTAACCCACTGCTACGCTTACTCTTGACATTGAGACAAAATCGCATCATCATTTGTAACCTCCTCACCCTTTGAAGGCGGGAAAGAAGCGTTCGAGGCTCGTGGGAAACGAAATCAGGATCGAACCGCACCGTTTGTCGGATCGTGAGGCTGGGTAAGACCGGGCCGGGTCTGCCGGGGAGGCAGAAGTCAGCATGAACATCAGACCCGTCATGCGTTATGCGCCAACATTTCCGCCCCCGCTCCCCGCGCTTCGGCTCGGCACGGGGGAGCCGTGGCCGGATTGTATTTCCTATCGTTCACAAGGGAGGCTCCGTGGCATTCAATCTCCAGCACATCGTGTTTTCCGAGCGGCTCGAACCGGTCACCCATGAGGCGGCCGAAGGGACCCACTTCACGGTCTCAGCGCAGGGACGCTTCCTGGTTCTCTATCCGGGACGCCTGAACAAGCGCGTGATCGCGACGGTCCGCCACCGGACGCGGATCGATCAGCCGTCGACGGCTCCCCCCGACCTTCCGGGCGGTATCGATCAGCCCGGATCTCACCCCACCGGACACCCGCCGGGCGGGCAACCGACCCCGCTTCACAGCGGCGTCAACGTCGTGACGGAGTCCATCCCGGTGACCTTGGTGATCTTCACGCCTGACGGCGCGCAGTTCGCCAAAGACGAGGTGACGCTGGCTGATCTGCGGAAGTACCGCGATCTGCGCGGGACGCCGGTCGGGCAGTGGCAGTTCACGCTCAGCGGTCGCAGCAAGAACTACGTGCTTAGCGATGCGCTCAACGAAGCTGTTTATGACCCGACAGGCGTGATCGAGCTTTCGGTGCACGAGACCGTGGCTTCCGAAAGCGCCGCGCCGCTCGTTTCAAACGCCGCGCTCGACGGGTCGCGCCAGGATTTCACGTTCGATCTACATCGTGTCGGCGAATTCGTCGCCACCATCGGGCAGTCCTCGCCTACCGATCCCTGGCACGGTTCCATGAGCCTCTTCGATCCGGATGGCACGCGGGTTAGGGGGACCGCAAAGAAGGAGCTTCGCTGCAACATCGCCTTGGCGGCCCTGGGAAAGTCTCGCGACGCGCAGGGAGCGCCGCGGCCGTGGAGACTGCAGGTGTCGCCGCAGGGAGGCGTCGTCGTCGGCCAGCCGCGCGTTTCCGCCACCGTGTTCGGGTCGGGGCGAATCGGGACGGCGGCGCTGCTCGACCGTGTCAACCGACTCATCGGGCCCAACGGGTCCTTCATCAAACTGGTCGGAGAGAACAAGGACGGCGAGGCGAGAGCCCGCATGACGATCACGGATCCCACCGCAGTCGAGACCATCCAGATGTTCCATATGCTCGACGATCTGCTCGAGAAAGCCGAGGAACCCAAAGATCTAGTGGTCGACGAGCCGTTCACGCTTTTCAAGACAAGACAGTCCCTCGATTACGGGCTGGAGCTCGACGTCTCGTCGATCGAGCTGAAATCGATCGGCGTGGCCGTGGGTCCGGGCCAGGGCCTGGGAGCGGACGTTCCGGCGGTCAGGCTCGACGTCAAGCTGGACGGTAAGGTCAAGGTGAAGTGGAACTCGATCAAGCTCGCCGACGCCGAGCTGCGCGACGGTCACGCTGCCATCGAGGTCGGGATCAAGCTGGATGCCGATGGCACGCCCCGCGTCGTGACGTGGGTTTCCGACGATCCCTTCGACATCGATCTGAGCGCCGCCACGGTTGCGGCGCTGATCGTGGCGCTGGGCGTTGGCGGCGCCGTCACCGGGGAGGTCATCGCCGAGTACATAGAGCACGTGGTCAACGACAAGATCGTGGAGGGGGCGCGCGAGCTCTTCGCCGACCCCCTGCTCGCGCCGAGGATGCTGATGATGATCTTCGGCGCCCACCTCACCTATAGGCAGATCCGGTTTGAGGGCGACGCCATCGTGTTCGAGCATTTGGCGCCGGCCGAACCTGACCGGAAGCCTCGCGAGAATCACGCGGAAGCCATTGGTCGCAGGGTTATGATCGAGGGCCCCGGCGCGGTGCGCTTCCATCCAATGACCCTCGGCGATACCTGGGCCGCGGACAATCTCACCAACAAGGTCAAGCACATCGTGGTGGTGATGATGGAGAACCGGTCCTTCGACCACGTGCTCGGCTACCGAGCCCGCCCCGACATCAACGACGGTGCCGACGGGCTGACCCAGGCGGTCGTCGACAAGATCCAAGGCGAGGGCGAGCCCAAGAAACACGTGGTGAGACCTCTGAGCCAGGCCGCCTTCGAGGAAAACGCGGTTCACAAGAAGACGCGTATCCCGAAGGGCGTGGGCCATGAGCTCGACGACGTGGCCCAGCAACTCGCCGGCCGTATCGATGGACCTGACAGCCGACAGATCAACGACCCACAGGGGTTCACGGACAATTTCAGCAAGCGGCTGAAGGACCCCGACCCAACGGGGTGTGTTCCCGACGACGTTCTCGGCTACTACGAGGCGGACGACCTTCCGATGTTCGCCCATCTCGCCATGCACTACGCGTACTGCGACCGCTATTTCTGTTCACACCCCGGGCCGACGTTACCGAACCGGATGTACTCGCTGACCGGCGACGTGCAGTACGATCGGCTCGGCGTCCCGATCCTGAGGAACAACCACGGCGACAACTTCGTGCTGTCGCGGGCGGAGTCGATCTACGACGTGCTCACCAAGAAGGGTGTGAGCTGGCGCGTTTACGAATCCACGCCATCGGTCACCATGCTGCGCATGTTTGCGCGCTACACGACCAACAACACCGAGATCCGTCCGCTGGACCAGCTGGCCGCCGACGTCGCGGCCGGCGACCTGCCCGCGTTCACGACGATCGAACCCGCGATGCATCACCATCCGCAGGACGATGATCACCCGCACGCGGACATGTGGCGTGGACAGCTGTTCATCAAGCGCGTCTACGACACCTTGAGGTCCAATCCGCAGACCTGGGAGAACACGCTGCTGATCATCACATACGATGAACACGGCGGGCTCTACGACCACGTCGTGCCTCCGGTGGCGGATGTAATCACGACGGGCAGGCCGGACGAAGCGATCGGCGGAGAGGTCAGCGGTGGCCATGCCCCACCGCCGACCGGCGATACCGGAGGCGGCGTCGTCCACGGGTTTGCCGGTCACATCAGAGCCGCTGCGGCCGACCTCGCGACCCTCCACGTCGCTACGGCCGACTCCGACCCGCCCTCGCCGCCGCCCGCCGCGAGCGACGTCCAGATTCCCTATGGAGTGCGTGTCCCGACGTTCGTGGTTTCGCCGTGGACCATGCGCGGTAAAGGGCCGAGCATCACGCTTGACCATTGCTCGATCCTGAAGACCGTTCTCGCGCGGTTTGCGGGCGCGGACAAACCGTTCCTCAGCGAGCGGGTCCGCGCGTCGCACTCGTTCGAGTCGTTCCTGACCGAAAGCCAGGCGCGAGACGTTCCACAATCACCAACGCTAGATCAACTGCCGATCACGGTTCGAAGGACGGTTCCCGGCGTCAGTGAGATCATCACGCCGCCGCTGTCGCCAAAGCGGATGCGCGAAGGGGCGGTGGACTACCAGGACCTGTCCGGGTTCCTGGCAAGGCTCATCGGGCGCTGACGTTTATCTGACGGCCGGTTCGTCACACGTGCTGGCGGCCGTGGATCCGCGCTACGTGCAGGAGCTGGGTGGCAAGCACACCTCCGCTATCCGATTGGCCGGGAGGGCGACCGGACGCTCGCCGGCTTCTCGCCGCGAAAGCGCGAGCTCACGATCTACGTCGTGGCCGGCTTCAAGGTCGTCGACGAGACCCTCGGCCGACTCGGTAGGAACCGGTCCAGCTCCGGAAGCTGCCTCTACATCAAGCGCCTCTTCGACATGGATCTCGATGTTCTCATCTCGGTACAATTCTTGACAAAATCAATTTATGGACTCATTCTTCAGGCATGAGTAACGACTCAGCCGATCTCCTCCGCCGACACGGTGTCCAGGTCACGGCTCAGCGCCTGGCGGTTCTGGCGGCGGTGTCGGGTCGACCACACGCGACGGCGGATGACGTTGCCACGATCGTACGGGCCGAGATCGGCGTCATCTCCCGCCAGGCGGTGTACGACGCCCTCGGCATCCTGGCCGAGAAGGGTCTCGTCCGGCGCATCCAGCCCGCCGGGTCGCCGGCGCGCTACGAGGACCGGACTGCCGACAACCATCACCATCTGATCTGCCGCACCTGCGGCCGAATGGTCGATGTCGACTGCGCGGTCGGCGCGGCGCCGTGCCTGACCCCCGCCGACAACGCGGGCTACGAGATCGACGAGGCCGAGGTGATCTACTGGGGCCGCTGCCCCAACTGCCTCGCCCAGCCCCCGGCCCGGCCGGGGATCGAGGAGGAAGCGGTCCCCGTCCCACGCGCCCCGCAGGCGAGCGGCGACGGCGACACGAACCGAGCGACAGCTCATGACCAGATCGACAACGCATGAGGAGGACCGACATGCCAGACGAAACCAGCAAGTGCCCGTTCACCCACATCGCCGGCGTCGGCAGGACGAACCGCGACTGGTGGCCGAACCGGCTGCGGCTGGATCTGCTGCACCAGCATTCCGAGAAGTCCGACCCGATGGGCAAGGGCTTCAACTACGCGAAGGAGTTCAAGAGCCTCGACTACAAGGCGCTGAAGAAGGACCTGGTCAAGCTGATGACCGACTCGCAGGACTGGTGGCCGGCGGACTTCGGCCACTACGGGCCGTTCTTCATCCGCATGTCCTGGCACGCCGCCGGGACCTACCGCATCGCCGACGGCCGCGGCGGCGGCGGCCGCGGCCAGCAGCGCTTCGCGCCACTCGGCAGCTGGCCCGACAACGTCAACCTCGACAAGGCACGGCGCCTGCTGTGGCCGGTCAAGCAGAAGTACGGCAGGAAGATCTCCTGGGCCGACCTGATCATCCTCGCCGGCAACGTCGCGCTGGAGTCGATGGGCTTCAGGACCTTCGGCTTCGGCGGCGGCCGCCCGGACGTGTGGGAGCCGGACGAGGACGTGAACTGGGGCGAGGAGATCGCGTGGCTGGGCGTCGACAAGCGCTTCACCGGCGACCGCGACCTGGGGCCGTTCGGCGCCACCCACATGGGCCTGATCTACGTCAACCCGGAAGGCCCGAACGCGAGCGGCGACTACATGGCCGCCGCCAAGGACATCCGCGCCACCTTCGGCCGCATGGCGATGAACGACGAGGAGACCGTCGCGCTGATCGCCGGCGGCCACACCTTCGGCAAGTGCCATGGCGCCGCCCCGGAATCGCACAAGGGTCCGGATCCGGAAGCCGCGCCTCTGGAAGCGCAGGGCCTGGGCTGGATGAGCGACTACGGCACCGGGGCACGGCGCCGACACGATTTCCAGCGGCATTGAAGTCACCTGGACCAAGACCCCGGCGCTGTGGAGCAACAACTTCTTGGAGAACCTCTACAAGTTCGAGTGGGAGCTGACGCAGTCGCCCGCCGGGGCCAAGCAATGGGTGGCCAAGAACGCGCCGGAGATCATCCCCGACGCGCACATCCCCGGCAAGTTCCACAAGCCGACCATGCTGACCACCGACCTGACGCTGCGCTTCGACCCGGAGTTCGGGAAGATCTCGCGCAGGTTCCTCGACGACCCGCAGGCCTTCGCCGATGCCTTCGCGCGCGCGTGGTTCAAGCTGACGCACCGCGATATGGGTCCTCGTTCCCGCTATCTGGGGCCGGAGGTTCCGAAGGAGGAGCTCATCTGGCAGGACCCCATCCCGGCCGTCGACCACGAGCTGATCGGCACGAAGGACATCACCGCGCTCAAGAAGAAGATCCTCAAGTCGGGGCTTTCGATCTCGGAGCTGGTCTCGACCGCCTGGGCGTCGGCGTCCACCTTCCGCGGCTCCGACAAGCGCGGCGGCGCCAACGGCGCGCGCATCCGCCTCGCGCCGCAGAAGGACTGGGAGGTCAACCAGCCGGCCACGCTGGCGAAGGTCCTGAAGGCGCTGGAGGGCATCCAGAAGCAGTTCAACGACTCGGCCTCCGACGGCAAGAAGGTGTCGCTCGCCGACCTGATCGTCTTGGCCGGTTGTGCGGGTGTCGAGCAGGCCGCGAAGAAGGCCGGCGTCGAGGTGAAGGTCCCCTTCGCGCCCGGACGCATGGACGCGAGGCAGGACCAGACGGACGTCGAGTCCTTCGCGGTGCTCGAGCCGATCGCCGACGGCTTCCGCAACTACCTGAAAGGCAAGTTCACGGTCGCCGCGGAGCAGCTGCTGATCGACAGGGCGCAACTCCTGACGCTCACGGCGCCCGAGATGACGGTCCTCGTCGGCGGCATGCGCATGCTGGGGACCAACGTCGGCGGCTCCAGGCACGGGGTCTTCACCTCCAAGCCCGAGGCGCTGAGCAACGACTTCTTCGTCAACCTGCTCGACATGGGCACGGAGTGGAAGCCGGTCTCGGAGGATGCCGAGCTGTTCGAAGGGCGCGACCGCACGACGGGCAAGGTCAAGTGGACCGGCACCCGCGTCGACCTCGTCTTCGGCTCGAACTCCGAGCTGCGGGCTCTCGCCGAGGTCTACGCCTGCGACGACGCCAAGGAGAAGTTCGTGCACGACTTCGTGGCGGCCTGGGACAAGGTCATGAACCTCGATCGCTTCGACCTCCGCTGATCTGGACGGGACTGGAATCGGGTGGGCCCCGGCGGTGATCCGCCGGGGCCTTCCCGCGTTCCTGGTTGTGCGGGCCTCCCACATCCGCGGCTCAGCGGCCGACTCGGGCGAAGCCGGTCGCCGATTGATTCTGACCATCGGCCCCAATAGGATCCCCGGGTATGGCGAGCCAGAGGCCGAAAGGCGCGGCTCGAGTTCCCGACACGAAATGCTCGGAGGCCGACAGATGAGCTTCGTAGAAACCCTCGTGAACGGCCGGGGCCGCGTGACCGAGGTAGGAGCGCATCGATCGATCAGGCTCTCACTGCGGGTGGTTTCATTCCTCCTGGTGTGGGCTGCTCAGCTTGGAACCGCAGCGCAGCCCACCGCATCCGCCGCGCTGACATACGCTGGCGACTCGGCGAGCCTGGTCCCCCTGATTGGGACACAGGAAGTTCAGACGGTGGTTGCGGAGAAGTGGCTCCTGGTGACCGAGGAGCCAGAGGGTCCCGAAGGCCTGATCTTCGATCGTGACGGCAACCTCTATCTCGTTGTGGTGGGAAACGGCAGTGTCCTCAAGTCGGCTCCCCCGTACGAGGAGCTGACGACGATCCATGGACCGTCCAGAAGCCGGTTCGCCACGGTCAAGATCCACAAGGACGGAAGGCTGTTTCTCTGTGATCTGGGCGAAAAGCAGGGATATCGCGGAGACAGCACCGGCCGGATCATCGCCATGCAGCCTGACGGGTCCAGCATGGAAGTCATCGTTCCCGCCGGCAGCTTCACGCCCGACGACATGGTGTTCGACGACAAGGGTGGCTTCTACTTCACCGACTTCAAGGACTACACCGACGCCAGCAACACCGCGAATGGCGCGGTCTACTACGTTTCTGCGGACTTCAAGACCATCACCCCCGTACTGAAGAACCTCGCCTCTCCCAATGGAATCGCCTTGAGCAAGAACGGGAAGACCTTGTGGGTCACGGAGACCTTCACTCAACAGCTGCACCGGCTTGCCCTCGGGCCCGATGGAACGACCCTGAGTCTCTACGGCCACCTGATTCCGTACCGTTTCAGTGGTTTCGGCGGGCCCGACTCAGCGATGATCGATGACGACGACAACGTGTATGTTGCGTGTTTCGGCGCAGGGAGAGTCATGGTCTTCAACATGCTCGGCAACCTGATAGGACAGGTCCTGATACCGGGACGAGAGGCCGGCTACATGTTGTCGACAACGACGATGGCCATCGTGCCGGGGACGAACGACCTGCTCATCGGTGCCGGTGATTTCGCCGGCCGTGGCGCTTGGATATTCAAGGCGAAGACCTTCGCGAAGTCCTGGGATGGTGCGTATCAGTTCCAGAAGCGGTAGATGGAAGGGGGTATGGAGCGGGGATAGCTCCCGTCCCAGGAGATCAAGGGCGGTCCCTCGTCCTCCAGGTGCACGTACCAGGCGAGGTCTGCTTCATGACGGTACGCCGACATGAGATCTGGTTCTTGAGTTCCTGATTTCATGCGGGGGGAGACGGATTGACTCGTCGCCTTCCTGCGGGTAAGAACCAGGATCTCGTGTCTCAGGGCCGCGTTGGGCGACAGTTCGTCCCCCGCCAATTCGGGACCATTCGGATCCCCCGGGGGATCAACCCGAGACGGGGCCCTGACCGGCGCGTGCCGCGAGGACGCCTGCTCGCCGCGAGCTAATGTGCGGGCGGCATGTCGGAGTTCCAGGTGTCACGGATGTACAGCCACTTCCCGTCGCGCTTCTGAAACACGCCGATGTACTTGCCGGCGTCGACCGTGGCGCCGGACGCGTCGGTCACGGTGTAGCTCCCGGCCTCGTAGGCGAGGTCGCCCGAGACGTCGACCGCACCCGCTTCCGGGATGTTCATCGTCAGGCCGGCGCCTCGCGTCGCGGCGCTATCGGCCGCCAGGAACTCGCGGATTGCGACGCGCCCACTGGCGGCCGGGGCTCCCGGCGGCTGGAGCACCGCGTCGTCCCAGTACATCGCGGCCAGCGCATCGGCGTCGCCCGGAGTTGTACGCGGCGGCCCACGCCGGAGCCGACATGCGGATCACCGCTTCGTCGGCCGACGTATCCTCGGCGGCCGTCTGACAGCCGGCGAGCATGAGCAGAGCTGCAGTCGCAACAACAACGGTCCTCAAGGCACTCATGGTCTCTCCCTCGGTTGTCAATCTGTTGTGACCGACATCCTGTGTCACCCGGCAATCTCCCACCGTAGTCGTTTATTCCGCTGCGGCAGGTTCCGGGCAGGCCCTCGCGCGCTCCCCGCGCCGACATCTGGCGCATTCGTCGCCGACCGCGGCGTCCAGACTGGCAATGGCAGGATCGGACCCGTTCGAGGGATGTGCCCTCCCGGCTTGGCCGGCTCGACGAGGCCGGTCCGCTCGACCGATCCGGGGTAGAACACCGGCGCCGCGAGTGCGCGCCCGGCGAGGTCGGCGCGCAGAACCTGGGCGCGGTGGTTGTGGCCGCAGAGCACCGCGGCGATGCCGCGTCTGTCACGCCGACTACCTCATCGCGTGCTCGTGCAAGGGGCGAGGCCTGTGCCCCTCCTGTGGCCCAAGAGCGCCTGGGGCCCGGCGTACACTTGGGACTGTGGGAAACCAATGCCCGACCATTCTTCTCGCCGCCCGCGGCTGGACCGTGAAGGGGTAGGGGAGGCGGGGTGGCGGCAACCGAAGCGGCAGGCGGCCGGCGGGCGGGGTGGCTGCGAATCGTCCCTGCGGGGGCGGTGGCGCTGGCGGCGTACGCCGCCGTGCTGCTCATCTACCGCCCGGTGAGCCCGTTAGAGTGGGACGAGATCCTGTTCATGCGCGCCATGGCGAAGTACGACGTCGCCGCCCACGCGCCGCACCCGCCGGGCTACCCGGCGTTCGTCGCGCTGGCGAAACCGGTCTACTGGCTGACCGGCGACGCGCAGCTCGGCCCGCAGCTCGCGGCGATCGCCGGCGCGGTCGCCGCGGTCGGGCTGCTCGGCCTGCTCGCCGTGCGCCTCGGCGCGACCCGCCGCGAGGGGTGGTGCGCGGCGGCGATGCTGGCCACACTGCCCGGGTTCCTCTTCAACGCCAACGTCGGCATGTCCGACGCGGTCGGCACCGCCGCCGCGGTAGCCGGGGTCCTGGCGCTCGCTGCCGCGCTCGACCGGCCCGAGCGGCTGCCGCTGGCGGCGGTGGTCGGCGGGCTCGCCCTCGGCGTGCGCCCGCAGGTCGCCTATGCGCTCATCCCGGTCGGCGTCGCCGCTCTGGTGTGCGCCGCGCGCGCCCGCCGCTGGCGGCCACTGCTGCTCGCGATCGCCGCCGGCGCCGCTGCCGCCGCCGCGAGCTGGGTGCCGGCGATCCTGATCACGGGACCCGACCGCTTCCTCGGCGCCGTGCGCGCGCAGGCGCTCCGCGCGGTGACCGCGGAGCGCGCGGGCCGGTTCTCGGGCGCGCCGCTTTCCGTGCTGGCCGACCACTGGCTGCTGGCGCCGTTCGGGTCGCCCGCCCTCGCCTGGGTGTTCTGGCTCCTCGTCCTCGTGGGGGGGGTGGCGCACTGGCGCGCGGGGCGGCGGCGGCTGGTCGCGGTGTGCCTGGCGTCCGGCGCGGCGTACCTCGTGCTCGCGGCGGGCACGATGCACTACGTCTCGTCGGTCCGCTACGTGCTGCCCGCGCTGCCGTTCTTCGCGGCGCTCGCCACCGGGGTCGCCGCGACGGAGCGGCCGTTCGCCCGCCGCGCTGCCGTGGCGGTCGCCGCGGCGTGGTCGCTGTACGCGGCGCTGGCGGTCGCCGGACCGTCGCTCGACATCCGCCGCCGCCGCCCCGCGCCGGCGTCCGAGGCGATGACGTGGATCGCCGCGAGCTACGATCCTGGCGAGACGCTCATCTACTACGTCAAACGGTTTGCTCCGCACATTCGCATGGTGTTGGGTTCTCAGGGGTTCACCGTGAAGCAGGCCAAGCCGGCAGAGTCGTACCATGCGGGGTTGCGCCCGGACGGCGTCGTGCTGCTCGTGAGCGAGAAGGTCATCCCCGGTACCCAGGTGCTGTTCGCGCCCGAGTGGAACGTGCCGTACCTCGGCCGTCTCTCCAGGGAGCGGTACGATCGTTGTGTCGTTGCTCAGGCGCTCCCGTCGCCGGGCGAGGAGGCGCTGACGGCGACGCTGCGGGCGCTCGCCACGCCCGAGCTGCTTGCGGCGGCGCCCAGGTCGTCGTTGCTCCTGGTGCCCGCGGCCGCCCATGGGAGGGGGAAGCTCGGGACGTTCTGGTCGACCGACCTCGTCGTGATGGCTCCGGAGGGAGGAGTTGCGACGCCCGTGGAGCTCCGCGTCGTCCAACGCCCGAATGGTCCTCGCGGAAAGCAGGATTTTCGCGGGAAGGTGCAGCCGGGCCGGCCGTTGCTGCTTCGCGACGTGCTCAAGGAGTCACTGGCGTATCAGGGGTTCGCTGCCATCGAGGTTCGGGCGGGCGCGCCTGTCGCTGCACTGTGGCGGACCTACGATCGGCGTCGGCCGGCAGATGAAGGGAACGTCGGACTCCTGCCGGCGATGCCGGGGGAAGCCGCCACGAGCGCCGCCGCCTTCGACCTCGGCGCGGCGTGGCCGGCGCGGGCAGCGGCGCGCTGCAACGTCGGCTTCGTCAACCTCGGCGAGGCGCCGGCCGAGGTGGTGCTCGAGGTCACTGTCGGCGGCGCCACCACGTCCCACCGGGTCGTGGTTCCGGCACGGGCGAGCGTGCAGGTCAACGGCCTCGTCGAGGCGGTCGCGGCACGGCCGCTGCGGGCGACGTTCCGCTCGACGGCTCCGGTCGTCGCCTACGCGGCGATCGTCGAGCGGGCGAGCGGGCGGGCGACCTACCTCACGCCGTGACCTCCGGCGGCACGATCGCCACCACGCCTCGTTGGTCAGACGCTCGGCCATCGGCACGGTGAACTCGAAGGGCATGAACACGGCGCCCACGCACAGCGTCAGGATCCCCTCGACGTCCGCGACGACGAGCAGCCGAGCGATGGTCGTGCAGCGGTTCCGAACCGTCCGACAGGCGACGATCAGTTCCGACGCCGCGAGGCCGACGCCGGGGCTCGCACCCGAATAGCCACGGTCATCGACGGCGGATGGAGCGCACGCAGCTCCTCCGCACGCAGCACCCGCTCCGAGCCCGGCGAGAGCTCGCCCTCGACTGCCTGATTGCCAGGACGACGGTTTCTCGCGTATGGTGGAACTCGAGAATGACCTTGGCGGGCGGATGCTCCCCGCGAGATCGGTCAGCCGCTGCGGCCGCGTCGTCGCGGGTGGCCGGGCCACTCGAAAGCTCAGCCGCGGTGAGGGATCCGGCAGGGGGGGCGAGCCGAAGGAGGACCCATGAGGAAGAAGATCCTCGTCGTGGTGGGCATTGTCGTTCTGGTCGTCGTGGCGTTCCCGATCTCGAACTCGCTGAGGGCGCGAGCCGCCGACCCGGCGCTGCTGGAGCGGCTCGACGACCCGGGGGCGCGGGAGATGGCGAACCGGTATGCCGAGTCGTGCATGGACTGCCACTCGGGGCGGACCGAACTCCCGTTCTACGCGTCATGGCCTGGGGCCAGGTCGTTGATCCAGGCCGACATCGAGAAGGCTCGCTCCATCTTCGACATGGAGCGCGAGCTGTTCGACCCGGCGGTCGGCGTCACTGAGGCGGCGCTCGCCAAGATCCAGCGTGAGACGGCGGCGGGAGAGATGCCGCCCGCATCGTACACGGCGATGCACTGGAGGGCCCGCTGGACTGCCGAGGACCAGCAGGCGCAGGCAGCGTGGGCCCGGCATGTCCGTGCCCGCCGGGACGGTGCCGAGGACCTGGACGACCCGATCTACGATCGTCCCGTCTACCCGCTGAGCCGACCCGGCGGGCTCGACGATCGCAAGGTTGCGCTTGGCGAAGCCATGTACCACGACGTGCGGCTGTCCGGCGATGACACGATCTCGTGCGCCAGCTGCCACGACCTGACGAAGGGAGGCACCGACCAGGAGCGCGTCTCCACCGGAGTGGGCGGCCAGAAGGGCGGAATCAACGCCCCGACCACGTTCAATGCGGTCTACAACCTGGCTCAGTTCTGGAACGGCCGGGCCGCCGACCTCGCCGCGCAGGCCGACGGACCGCCGAACAACCCCATCGAGATGGCCACCAACTGGGAGCAGGTGCTCGGGAAGCTGCGTCAGGATCCACAGGTCGTCGAGGGATTCGCGGCAGCCTACGGTGAGCTGAGCCCCGAGGCGATTCGGGATGCCATCGCCGTGTACGAGGCGACGCTCGTGACGCCGAACGACGGCCTTGACAGATTTCTCAAGGGCGATGAGAGCGCCATGACAGCCGAGCAGCAGCGCGGCTGGACGCTGTTCAATGACGTCGGATGCGGCACCTGCCACGTCGGCTCCGCAATGGGAGGAACGTCCTACGAGAAGATGGGCCTGCACGGAAACTACATGGCCGACCGCGGCGACCAGAGCGACGCCGACCTCGGGCGCTATGCGGTCACCGGGGACGAACACGACATCGCCCACTTCAAGGTGCCGACGCTGCGCAACGTGGCACTGACCTACCCCTACTATCACGACGGCACGGTCGACTCCCTGGACCAGGCGGTTCGCAAGATGGGCCACTACGAGCGCGGTCGCGAGCTCACCGACGACGAGGTGACGGCGATCGTCGCGTTGCTCGGAGCACTGACAGGGGAGCTCCCGACCCCGCCCGTCGCCACAGGAGAGGACGGCTAGCCGAGGCGTCCCGGCGAGGCGGGTTGCGTCAGACTTGGGTCCTGTCGGACTCGTCTGAGGGGCGAGCTTTCCCGGCGGCGCCGGCTCAGCGCGGCACGTCCCGGAGGTTGGCAGGACCGTCCCAGAGGTGACGATCACCTCCGAGCCGGGGACCGCAGCCGAATCTCCACGCTCATCGACGGCGGATGGAGCGCACGCAGCGCCTCCGCACGCAGCACCCGCTCCGAGCCCGGCGAGAGCTCGCCCTCGATCCGAAGGGAAACCACGCCGTCGGCAGGGAGGACGCCGAGCTCTTCCCTGATGCGGTGTTGGAGCTCAGCAGGGGTGAGACCGGAGGCGTCCACCGACGCGGAAACCATCGGTCGCGCCGGCAGCTCGTGGAACACCTGCCCGACGACACGGCCTCCCGTCTGCCCGTCGGCTGCGAGCTCGAGGATGAGGTAGCCCTTCGCTTCCTGCCGTTCGGCGAAACTGGTCCGTTCGACCGATCCGGGGTAGAACACCGGCGCCCCGAGTGCGCGCCCGGCGAGGTCGGCGCGCAGAACTTGGGCGCGGTGGATGTGGCCGCAGAGCACCGCGGCGATGCCGGGCGGGATGTCGCAGCCGCGGACGACGTCGCGGCCCGATCGGAACGTGTGGCCCTCGACCCGCGCACCCTCGACGGTCTGATGGAGGCACAGCAGACGGATGGCGGCGTCGGATCCCAGCAGCCCACACCCGGCGACGAGGGCACGGAACCGATCTCTGATCTCGTCGCGCTCGCACGGAAAGCCGCCGACGGCAACGCTCGTCCCGGCCAGGTCGAGCCGCACCGTCCGCGGTCGATCGAGCACGTGCAGGTGCTCGTGCGCCGCGAGCAGCGGGTAGGGGAGCGCGGACCGCTCGTGGTTGCCCGGCACGAGCACCACCGGGACTCCCCGGTCCGCGATCTCGAGCAGCGGCTCCAGGGCCTGCGCCACCAGCCCGGGCCGGACCTTGCTGCGGAACAGCAGGTCGCCACCGTGGACCACGAGATCCACCTCGCCCGCGAGCGCCGGCTCGAGAGCGCGCCGGGTGCTGGCGAAGAAGTCGGGGCCGCGCCTTCGCCGATCCACCCGCGGCCGCGACGGCAGATCGAAGCCGAGGTGCGTGTCAGCCAGCACGAGGACCTTGATCACAGCGGCAGCCTACAAGGACTCGCGGATCTGCTCCAGGGATGCCAGCGCCCGGCACAGGGCTAAGGTGGGAGCATCATCTCGAAGGTCGTCGCGTCCTGGGATCCGTTGGCGATGCGGGACCCGAAGACGATCACCCTTCCTTCGCCGGACCACCCGGTCGCCCGCAGCCTGAAGTTGTCGCTTTCGCCGATCGCGTTGTTGAATAGCTGGTCGACGGACATCTGCATCTGCTCGAAGGGCCGAAGCTCGAACGCCCTCGACACCCAGCTGCTGCCACCGGTTGCGAACAGCGCCACCTCCACCCAGACAGCGTGCCCGGTGGTCTCGACGAAGCCGACGTTGTAGCGAAAGTCGCCCCCGTGGAGGTTGGTGAGGCCGATCAGCTCCGCCGCTTCGCCGACGCCGATCGACTCGTGCTCGGGTACGGCGACGAACGCCTGGCCGGTCGAATCGCGTTCGTCGAGGCCGGCCTCCTTGGAGTAGATGCGAGCAGTGATGTGGACCGCTTCGGTGGCGACCGCCCTGATCGCCCCGAAGCCCTGAACTCCGAACAAGGTGGTCACGGCGTCGTCGATCTGGACGACCTCGCCAGCATCGACCTGGATCGTGTGCGTCACCTCGGAGGGGTCGTTGGCCTGGTTGCGACGGAGAAAGCTGAGCTCGACCTCGACCGGGAGGTCCTGCGGGTTGTACACCCAGATCGTCGTGTACCAATAGGACGGCGGGACACCGGGTCCGGTCCCGACCGCCGGCAGGAAGAGGTGGGTTGCCGGGACCGATGACGCGGCCGGCGCCGCCACAAGGAGAGCGAAACACGCGAGCGAAACGACCGGAAGGGGAACCGCGCGTGGCATTGAGAGCCTCCTGTCCGACCTGAGCATCTCAACAAACGCTGTGTGGGATTTACCGTCACGACAGTAGCACAAGGCTGCTGGATGGGGCCGCCTCGCGGGTGTCCGGCCCGCCGAGATCGGCACCGCCGGGCTTCCCGCCCATTGAACGCCCGGCGACATTCTGGGTTTTCCAGTCCGGCACCACGTACTCTGCGGTACGTCACGGGTGCTTCTCGGTCGACGGCGCCTGGCTCGCCGCGGGCAGAGCCGGCGCCATCCACGCCACGGCCGAGACCCTTCAGAAAATGAAGGTCGGGATCACCGGGGTGACGTACACGCGGAAGTCCCAGCGGCTGCTCGGCGAGTCGTCGGGGTGGATGGCCGAGTAGTCGACCTCGAGCGAGAGGTTCACCGGCAGGTCGCCGATCTCGAACATCCTGGCGATCCCCAGCCCTACCGGCAGGACGAGCTTGTCACCCGGTGCCTGCCAGTTGTAGGAGATGTTGGGGCTCATGCCGATGCGCCACTGCGCCTCCTCGTTCCACGGCAGCACGTAGTAGAGGAAGTACTGCAGGTTGGTGAGGCTGACGTCGGCACGCGCGTCGTCGCCGGCGACGGACCACCAGTGCTGGGCGAAGAGGCCGAGCTCCCACTTCTTCCCCAGGTAGCCGAGCACCCCGGAGGGCCCCAGGCCGTACTTGCCGGTCCCGAGCACCTCGTCCGACGCGGTCGGGAACATGGTCGTGGCGCCCACGCCCCAGATGACCGCCCCGCCTGTCGACTCGACCCTGATGACCTCCTTGGGGGAGGCCAGTCCCACGTACACCATGTCGCCCAGGCCGCGGGTCGGCTTGAAGGGGTCGGCCAGGGCGTCGGGAAAGCTCGGGCAGTCGCTGATCCAGCCCTGCCCGTAGCCGATGCAGTCTCCGAAGCCCTCGTTGATCGGCACGCTGAGGGCCGGCACGACGAGGCGGTTGATCAGGTTCCACTCCTTGGCCAGGCTCAGGGGGAACATCGCGATGATCTGGAGCCGGTGCAGCGTCTCCGTTCTGTCGAGCCGGGCTCCCTCGAGCTGCACGGCGTCGTACTGGATCGGGAACGCCGCGAAGTTGCCGACCGGGTTGTCCAGCAGCCTCGCGAGCTGGGCCTGGGACGGCATGCACCCGGCCTTGTAGACCTCCTTGAGGTCGGCGAAGAGATCCTGCTGCAGGGCGGCGCAGTCGACCGGCGTCGGCGCGGGGCTCTCCTGGGCGTGAACCCACGTGCCGACCAGCCCCGCAGCCACGAGCACCCCGATGCTCAGCTCTCTTCTCATCTTCCTCCCCCTTCTGCCGGAGAGCCCTGGTCCTGGCGTCGAGTCAGGACAGTATCCGTGTCGGCGGTCGAACCAGCTCGACCCCGAAGAGCGCCACCTCGGCAATAACCCTCGGGTGGTCGGGCCGCAGCTCGACCGCCGTCCTCGAGCCGGATCCCCACCCGTTGAGCCTATCACCGACAGAAACCGCGCCGAGCTGCCAGGGGTCACGAAGTTGACGAGGCGGGCTCGGTGTCGACCTCGCCCGGTGCCCCGACCCCACGAGCGCGGTGGTCGTACGTCGCCCACCGCCCTCTCCGGCCCGGCTCGCGCGGGCCTGCGACCTCCCAGCGACCAGGACAACCACCTGCGCTTCCGGGGTTGTGGTACTCGCGCCCCCCTCTCCACCACCCGGCCCCCGCCCCCCGACCTCGCGCGGTGCCCCGACCTCACGAGCGCGGTGGTCGTACGCCGCCCACCGCCCTCTCCGGCCCGGCTCTGCCGGGCCTGCGACCCCCACGGCTACGACCACCAGCGCTCCCGATCGGCGTGCCCGCCACGCCAGGGTGGAGTGAGCGGCTGATTCCGCCCCCGTCTGCGAGCGGTCGCAGTCGTGCTCGCTTCGCGACCACGACGCGCCCGCCCTCGCAGCCGTGGGCGCTGTGACTCGCGCCCCCCTCTCCGCCACCCGGCCCCCGCCCCCCGACCTCGCGCGGTGCCCCGACCTCACGAGCGCGGTGGTCGTACGCCGCCCGACCGCCCTCTCCGGCCCGGCTCTGCGGCGGGCCTGCGACCCCCACGGCTACGACCACCAGCGCTCCCGAGGTCGTGGTGTTCCAACCAGAAAACAGAAAAGCCGCGCGGATGCGCGGCTTGCTGTTTTCTGGTTGCGGGGGCTGGATTTGAACCAGCGACCTTTGGGTTATGAGCCCAACGAGCTACCGGACTGCTCCACCCCGCGTCGCTCAGGGGTCGAGAAGTATATGGGCCGCCCCGGGGGCTGTCAAGGAAGCCGCGCGGCCCCGTTCAGCGGGACAGCGAGTAGATCGGCGTCGGTGTCGGCTCGGCGGCCGAGACCGGCAGCGGCGGCAGGGTCGGGGTGGCGAGGATCAGGACCGTCTCGCCAGGGCGGATCCAACCCAGCTCGAGGCGCGCTATCGACTCGACCGCCTCGGGACTCCTGCGGAGCGCTTCGAGGGTGGCCTCGATCTCGGCAATCGAGCGTTCGAGCCGCGCCTTCTCGGCCTCGAGCTCTGCGCGCTCCTGCTCGGCCCGGGCCACCTGCTGAAAGCCCTGGGTGACGACGCTCGACAGGATGCCGAGCGCCAGCAGCGCGCCGAGTCCGAGCAGCAGCAGGGGCAGCCGTTTCACCGCCGTCCGCGCGCCAGCACCGCCGCCCCGCGGAAGCGGGCGGCGTCCTCGAGCTCCTCCTCGATGCGCAGGAGCCGGTTGTACTTGGCGATCCGGTCGGTGCGGCAGGCCGAGCCGGTCTTGATCTGCCCGGTGTTGAGCGCCACCGCCAGGTCGGCGATGGTGGTGTCCTCGGTCTCGCCGGAGCGGTGTGAGATCACCGCGGTGTAGCCCGCCTTCTGGGTCATCTGGATCGCGTCGAGGGTCTCGGACAGGCTGCCGATCTGGTTGAGCTTGATGAGCACGGAGTTGGCGATCCCCCGCTCGATCGCCTCGGCGATGATCGCCGGGTTGGTCACCAGCAGATCGTCACCGACCAGCTGGATGCGATCGCCGAGCGCGGCGGTGAGGCGCTGCCAGCCGTCCCAGTCGCTCTCCGCGAGCCCGTCCTCGATGGAGCGGATCGGGAAGGCGTCCACCAGCTCCTGATAGGCCGCGATCAGGTCGTCGGCGGAGAGGCCGCTGCGGCCCTCGCCGGCCAGGTTGTAGGCGCCGTCGGCGTAGAACTCCGAGGCCGCGACGTCGAGCGCGAGCGCGATCTGGTTGCCGGGCGCATATCCGGCCTTCTCGATCGCCTCCATGATCAGCTCGAGCGCGGCCCGGTTCGAGGGCAGATCGGGAGCGAAGCCGCCCTCGTCGCCGACAGCAGTCGCGAGGCCGCGCTTGGCGAGGACCTTTTTCAGGGTGTGGAAGACCTCGACCCCGGCCCGCAGCGCCTCCGAGAAGCTGGCGAAGCCGACCGGCATGACCATGAACTCCTGGAAGTCCACGGAGTTGTCGGCGTGGGCCCCGCCGTTGAGGATGTTCATCATCGGCACCGGCAGCTCGCGCGCGCCGCAGCCGCCGAGATACTGGTAGAGGGGCAGCCCGCTGGTCTCGGCCGCGGCGTGGGCGACGGCCAGTGACACGGCAAGGATCGCGTTCGCACCGACGACCCCCTTGTTGTCGGTGCCGTCGGCATCGATCATCGCCTGGTCGACCCCCAGCTGGTCGCGGGCGTCGAGCCCTTCCACGGTCTCGGCGAGGACGCCGTTGACGTGGTCCACCGCCTGCTCCACGCCCTTGCCGAGGTAGCGAGCCGCGTCGCCGTCGCGAAGCTCGAGGGCCTCGCGCGAACCGGTCGAGGCCCCGGACGGAACGATGGCGCGGCCGATCGCGCCTCCGGACAGCACGACTTCGGCCTCGACGGTCGGGTTGCCGCGGGAGTCGAGCACCTCCCGGCCGAGCACGAACTCGATGTCGAACATCGTCACAACCTCCGGTTCGAGAGCAGTTGGCGGGCCAAGTGTATGAGGTGACGGGTCTCCTCGGCGGAGCTCCCCTCCGCATAGAGACGGATCTTGGGCTCGGTCCCGGAGAGCCGGATCAGGATCCAGCTCCCGCCCTCGAAGATCAGCTTGAGCCCGTCGCGGCGGTCCACGGCCGCCACCTGTCGTCCGTTGATCTTCCTGGCTGTCCAGCTCTCCTCGAGCCGCCGGTCATAGAGCTGCCGGCTGCTGTCCGACAGCGGGACCTGGATCCGGCGGAAGGCGTAGGTGCCGACGCGGCGGGTGAGGTCGTGCATCATCTCGAGCAGGGTCTTGCGCTCGACCGCCACCATCTCTGCCACCAGCAGGCAGGCGAGGATGCCGTCGCGCTCCGGCAGGTGCCGCGACCAGGCGAGGCCGGCGCTCTCCTCAGCCGCGTACTCCAGGGTGCCGTCGACCAGCATTGGGCCGAAGTTCTTGAAGCCGACCGGCATTTCCACCAGCTCGAGCTCGTGCTCGGCGGTCACCGCATCGAGCAGCCGGGAGGTGGCCAGGGTCCTCCCCACCCGTCCGCGCAGGCCGCGCCGGCGGGCGAGGTAGTCGAGCACCAGCCCGAGCACCGTGCAGGAGTCGAGCATGCGGGCGCCGTGGTCGAGAATTCCGAAGCGGTCGCCGTCGCCGTCGGTGGCGAGCCCGAGCTGGGCGCCGGTGCGGCGCATCGTGTCGCGCAGCCGGGACAGGTTTTCGGAGGTGCAGTCTGGCGCGTAGCCTCCGAAGTAGGGGTCGCGGGTGTTGTGGATGACGGTGATCGGCAGCTCGTTCTCGAGCAGGATGTGATCGAGGTACTCGCGGGTGGCGCCGTACAGCGGGTCCACCACCATCGCGAGCCGGCTCGACCGGATCGCGTCCCAGTCGATCAAGCCCTGCAGGCGCTCGAGGTAGCGCGGCTTGGGATCGTGAGAGCCGACCAGCTCGGCGCGCGGCAGCCAGACGTCATCCCACGCATCAGCGAGTGCGTGGTAGTGCTGCTCCACCTGGTCGGTGAACTGACTGGGCGCCCCAATACCGTCGCGGGTATAGATCTTGAGGCCGTTGTACTCGGGCGGGTTGTGGCTGCCGGTGAAGGTGATGCCGGCGGCGGCCTGGCGCTCGAGCACCGCCGACGACAGCGCCGGAGACGGGATGTCGCGGGGAACGACCTCCGCCCGGATGCCGTTGGAGGCGATCAGCTCGGCAGCGGTCGCGGCGAACTTCTCCGACAGCATTCGCGTGTCGTAGCCGACAACGATCCGCTCCAACGGGCCGCCGCCCTCTTGGAGCAGGTTGACCAGCGCCTGGGTCACGATCCGCACCTTGCGGAACGTGATCTCGCGACCGATGATGCCGCGCCAGCCCGAGGTCCCGAACTGCACCATGGCTGAAGGGTACCACGAGGGGATTGGACTCGCGATCCGAGCGGCGCTCACCGCGCGCCAGGCCGCCGCCCGTGACCGCCTTCTCCCCCGATCGGCGTCCATCCGCCCTGCGAACAGGCTAGAATTCCGGGATGCTCTTGTACGACCGCGGCGGCGCCTCCGGAACCCTGGCCATCCCGCAAGCCTCGCACGCCTGGCTCGCCTGGCAGGTGGCCGAGCACTGGGGAAACCGGCGATTCGCGCGGCCGGCGCCGCGGGCCGAGGTGATGGCTGCGATCTTCCTGCACGACGTCGGCTGGACCGAGTTCGACGCCGACCCTGGCGTCGACGGCGACGGCCGGCCGGTGACCTTCGACGCCATGCCGGTGGCCGCGCATCTCGATATCTGGCGCTCGTGCGTGCACCGGGCGGCGATGTTCAGCCGCTACGCCGCGCTGCTGGTGTCCCAGCACTTCGCGGCGTTGGTCGAGAGCAAGACCGCCGACCTGCTCGATCGCGGCGACATGGCAGGCGGTCGCGCGGCCGAGACCTTGCATGCCGAGCTCGAGCGCCTCCAGGCGGGGTGGCGCGAGGCGCTGCGCCAGGACGCCCGCTACCAGCCGCACCTCGAGGGCGAGGCGTGGCTCGTCAACTCGCGGGTGCTCGAGGCCTGCGACCGGCTGTCCGTCTACCTCTGCGCAGCGCTGGGGTCGCCGTTCACGGTCACTGGGCGGACGCCGGACGGCGGCCAGGAGCTCATCGAGGTCGAGCACCTCGGCGGGATGCGCTGGCGGGTCCAGCCGTGGCCGCTGGAGGGTGACCGCCTGCGGGCCCAGGTCGAGGGACGCCGGCTCTCACGCAAGCGCTTCGATTCGGCCGAAGAGCTCCGCCAGGCCCTGGCCCGTGCGCCGGTCGAGCGCCTCAGCTTCGAGCTCGTGCGGCCGTCGGCAGGTTGACATCCGACGGCCGCTACCTACAATTGAGGGTCGCCACGAGTGCTCCGCAGTAGCTCAATGGTAGAGCGGGTGGCTGTTAACCACTAGGTTGGGGGTTCAAATCCCTCCTGCGGAGCCAAAACAAATCCGCTGAACTTCAGCGGTTCCATTTGGCGCAAGACCCCGTGGGGTGATCCCCTCGGGGTTCCCGACGCCGCCCGTCGACACGACGGGCCCCATTGTCGACCGCGCCCCTTCGCATCGCCAGGCCACTGCCCGCGCTACTGCTTGCCACCCTTCCAGCGCCGCAGGAGGGCGACCTCGTCGTGGAGCTGGCCCCACACCCGCTCGGCCTGCCGTCGCTTGTGCTCGTCCTGGCGAAGCTCGTAGGCCCGAGCCTCTCGCTCGAGCTTCCGGAAGTGCTCCAGGCGGTCGGCGTCGAGCTCACCTGATTGCACAGCCTCTTTCACCGCGCAGCCCGGCTCCGTGTCGTGGCGGCAGTCGCGGTACCGGCAGCGGACGGCATGCGTCGCGATGTCCCCGAAGACCGAGCCGAGACCATCAGCATCGACCAGCTGTAGCTCTCGCATGCCCGGTGTGTCGAGCAGAACGCCGCCGCCGGGCAGGACGACGAGCTGGCGGTGGGTCGTCACGTGACAGCCCCGCCCGTCGCGCGCGCGGACCTCGCCGGTGGGCATCCGCTCCTCACCGAGAAGCGCGTTGACAAGCGTCGACTTCCCGGCCCCTGAGGAGCCGACCAACGCCACGGTCACGCCGTCGTGGATGCATGTGCGCATTGCCTCGATGCCTTCGCAGCGAAGCGCGCTCGCCGCGTAGACCGGCACACCGGCACAGTGGCCTTCGACCTCGGCGATACGGCCGGCAAGGTCATCGCAGATGTCGGCCTTGTTGAGGACCACCGCCGGCTGCGCGCCGCTCGCCCAGATCCGGGCGAGGTAGCGCTCGATCCTGCGGACGTTGAAGTCGGCGTCGAGGCCGCAGACGGCGAACACCACGTCGACGTTCGCCGCCACCACCTGCGCGCGAAGCTCACGACCGGCGGCTCCGCGGGTGAAGACCGTGCGCCTCTCCAGGACGCCTTCGATCATGGCAGTGCGATCAGGCCCAGGCTCGTCCCTCACCACGACCCAGTCGCCGACGCCGGGCAGGCAAGCCTCGTCGAGCTCGAGGCGGAGCCGCCCGGCGAGCTGTGCGCGGCCCGAGCCGGTTCGAGACCAGACCTCGTAGCCGCCGCGGTGCTCGGCCGCGACCCGGGCGGGAATGAGCTCGCGATCATCCAATGACTGGAGCTGCTGTTCGAAGAACGGGCTGAAGCCCAAGGCAGAAAGCTCGTACACGTTGTTGTCCTCCATGTGCGCGGCTCAGGGCACACGCCACGAGCCACAGGCCCACCCCGCCCGAAGCGGGGTGCGCGGAGAGAGATCACAGCGGTCGGGGGAGGCGCGCCGCGGCGGTCAACGCTGGCGGCGCAGGCACGTCCTCACGCAGGATCCGGATGGAGAACCGTGACGTTCATCTAACCTCGGTAGGGACCGTGGTCCCGGGCACTATTATACGCGCTGCACCATCAGCTCGAGGTCCTCCTGCAGGCTCTGCAGATCCTCCTCGTGCTCGACCTCCTGCTCGAGGATGGTGAGCGCCATGTTGTACGTCACCATGTCCTTGTCCTTGGTGGCGTCCATCAGCCCCTTGTAGGTCGTGATCGCGCACTGCTCGCCGGCGATGTTCTGGTCGAGCAGCACGGCCACGTAGGGGTCCTCGGGCGCGTCGTACGCGCACGGGCTCAGCGCGCCCCAGCCCTTCGGGCGTCAGCACCGGCGTGCCGCCGAGCTGGATGATGCGGTTCGCGAGCAGGATCGCGTGGTTCAGCTCCTCGGTGGCGTGCAGGTTGAGCTCGGCCGCCACCGCGTCCTTCATCGGACCCTTGATGAGCTTCGCCCCGAGCCAGTACTGGTAGTAGGCGAGCCACTCGCTCGCGTAGGCCTGGTTGAGCAGCTTGAGCAGCTGCTCGACGTCCATGCCGATGATCTCACGCCCTCGTGTTCCCATGTTTGCCTCTCTTTCCTGCGGCCGCCCGCTGTTCTCGTTACCTCGACATTCTAGCTTCGTGTCCTTCGAGACCTCGCTGATCGGGATGCGCGTCGCCTCCTCGGCAGCACCGTTGCCAAGAACCGGGCCGGCTTCGCTATGGTGCGGAGCTCGGCGAGGCAGAGGCCGACGCTCTCAGCCAGCGCCTCGCGATGGCGATCAACGACGTGACAGCGTGATCGAGAAGCGTCCACCTCAGAGGGGCGGTCCGCAGGTCGGCGCGCTCGACCCGTTCGCGACGCTGGGCCGGGACTGACACCGTCGGCACGGGCCGGGTCCCTTGGGGTTCGACGTCCAGGCGATGTGGCGATTTACCCCGCTCAGCAAAGTCCTCAGGACCTTGTGAAAAATAGTGCGAAGTGGTTGACGACCCGCAGACAAAGGGGTATAAGGCGATGGTCTGTGCGAAGGAGGGTGAGATGGTCAAGGAGTTCAATGCATTCGAAATGGCGCAGCGGCAGTTCGACGCGGTAGCGGACAAGCTGCAGCTCGACAGCGGAATCCGCGACCTGCTGCGCTGGCCGCAGCGCGAGTACCACTTCACCATCCCGGTGCGGATGGATGACGGCGTCGTCAAGGTCTTCCGTGGCTTTCGCGTCCAGCACAACGACGCGCGTGGCCCGGCCAAGGGCGGCATCCGCTTTCATCCCCAGGAGACGATTGACACCGTGCGCGCGCTCGCCACGTGGATGACGTGGAAGTGCGCGGTGGTCGACATCCCGCTCGGTGGCGGCAAGGGCGGCGTCATCTGCGATCCGCACCACCTGTCACCGCGCGAGCAGGAGGCGGTTTGCCGCGGCTGGGTCCGCCAGGTCGTCCGCAACATCGGCCCCCTCCAAGATGTGCCGGCGCCCGACGTGATGACCAACCCGCAGCACATGGTCTGGATGCTCGACGAGTACGAGAAGATCGCGGGCGGCCACTTCCCGGGCGTGATCACCGGCAAGCCGGTCGAGGTTGGCGGTTCGCTGGGCCGGACCGAGGCCACCGGCTACGGCGTTGTCTACACCGTGCGCGAGGCGCTCGCGCGAAAGAACGTCAAGTTCGAGAGCGTCCGGGCGTCGATCCAGGGCTTCGGCAACGTCGCCCAGTACGCTGCCAAGCTGATCATCGAGCTCGGCGGCAAGGTAGTGGCGGTGTCGTGCTGGGACAACGATGACCGCAAAGCCTACACCTACGCGAAGCCGGACGGCATCGACGCCGACTTCCTGCTCTCGATCACCGACCGCTTTGGGACCATCGACAAGGAGCAGGCCGTCAAGGCCGGCTACAAGATCGAGGACGGCGACGCCTGGATCGCCAAGGACGTCGAGGTCCTCATCCCGGCGGCGATCGAGAACCAGGTCACCGGCGAGACCGTCAAGCAGATCCACCGCAACGTGAAGATCATCGCCGAGGGCGCCAACGGCCCGACCACGCCGGAGGCGGACGCTGTGCTCAAGGAGCGCGGCATCTACGTGATCCCCGACTTCCTCGCCAACGCCGGCGGCGTGACCTGCTCGTACTTCGAGCAGGTGCAGTGCAACACCAACTTCTTCTGGCCCAAGGTCGAGGTGCTGCAGCGGCTCGACCAGAAGATGACCTCCGCCTTCAACGCGGTGGCCAACCTGGCCGACGACGCCGGCGAGTACATGCGCGACGCGGCGTACATGATCGCCATCCAGCGCGTCGCCACGGCGTGCCACCTCCGCGGTTGGGCATAGCTCCGGACAGCTGACCCGCCGTCAGCCGCTGTCGTGAGATCCCCCGCCGCCTCGGATCACACCGGGCGGCGGGTTTCTTCTGTGCGTGGAGAGCTCAGGGTCGACTGGCGGGCGGCGCGAGGTAGGCGAGTGCCACATCGGCCTCGCCGTCCATGATGACCTGCAGCAGCTGGCCGCCTGACGCGGCGCGAACGTCGACCACATGAACCGTCTCGGCCATGTCGGCGTACTTGGGGACGAGCTCGGCCAACGCGTTGGGCGATCCCCGCAGGAACGCCTCGTTCCACACGACGCCCGGCTCATCGGGGTACAGCGGCAGGTAGGAGATCTGCGACTCGACGAGATCGTTGAAGAAGTGGGTTCCGAAGGAGACGTCGGGCAGGTAGGCGCCCCGCTTGCGCGCGATCTCCACCAGGAGCGCGCTGCGGCAGATGTCGGCATAGGTGACCGGCACGCCGAGCCGGATGTCGCCGCGGCTGCCCCAGCGGCCGGGCCCCATGAGCGCGAACCGGCGCTGCGGCAGCACCTGGTTGAGCGCGCCGACCGCCCGCGCCACGCGCAGCATGGCCTCGCGCGACGGCAGCCGCTCGTAGTCCCTGGGGTCCACCAGCACGAGGTACTCGAGGTCACGGCACTGCGCCGTCTGCACGTAGCGTTCGGCCGAGAAGATCTTGCGCTCGTCAGTGATGTCGGATGGGATCGCGATCCGTTCGCTGGCGGCTCCGTGGCTGAGCGCGCGGCATTGCAGCATGTACAGGGCGTCGCCGTCGTGCGCGAACTCGACGTCCACCGGTTCCCCGATGCCTTCCTGGAGGAGCTCGAGCATCCGCTTGAGTTCGCGCGGGAACTGGGACTTGAGCAGGCCGTCGAAGGTGACCACCAGCTCGCGCGGTTCGAGCTGGGCCATGATGCCGACCATGGGCAGGATGTCGCGGTCGCGGTAGATCGAGAAGATCCGGTTCATCTGGGGCAGGACCCGACCAACCCGCGACAGCACGTTGGCGAGCGGCAGCGAGTCGAACTGGCCTTCGCGCAGGTCCATCACGTCGACCTCGTGCTGCGAGTAGCGATAGACCTCGTCCGGCCTCTGGACCACCCGCAGGGTAGGCTGCTCCAGCGACACCAGCACCGGGTAGTCGGCGCCGGTGCGGTCGACGGCCCGCGTGCCGAGCCCGAGCACCAGCCGCGCCATGCCGTCGCTGCGCCGGATCCGCGGTGACCACCGCATGTCGCAGGTCGAGAACGCGACGCCTGCAAAGAGCGGGAACATCATCTGGCCGAGCTCGCGGCCGACCAGCGCCTGGATGAGCACGCCCATCTGCTCCTGGAAGTCGATCAGGCCGTGCTCGCGGCGGTACTCGATGGGGTCGGGGTGGAAGACCGAGGCGTAGACCTCGGCGATGGCGTTCTCGAGCTCGGCGAGCCGCTTGTCGGTGGACCCGCGGTTGGCGATGAACAGGCTCCTGTACTTGCCCGAGAAGGCGTGGCCGATGCGGTCCTCGAGCAGGCTGGACGAGCGCACCACGAGCGGCCCCTCGCCCACCGTCTCGAGCATGTCGCGCAGGCCCTCGCGAATGGTCGGCGGCAGTGAGCCGGCCTTGAACAGGCGCTCGACGAGCGGGAACTCCTCGCGCACCTCCTCGATCGGCTTGTACTTGACGTTGATCAGGTCCTCGAGGCCGTTGTACTCGATGAACTCGAGGATCCCGTTCGAGGGCAGGAAGAACGATGTGGGAACCCGATAGTCGGTCTGGAGGCGGCCGCTCTCCTTCGCGCGTTGCAGGATCGAGTGGGCGAGGATCAGGCCCGCGGCCTTGCCGCCGAGGCGCCCCTGGTTGCCGTCGGTCGGGATGACGTGGTCGAGGACCTGGCCGAACTCGGTGACCTTGATGTGCTGCTTGGCGACCGCGATGAAGTCGAGCTGATCGGTGAGCAGCCGCCGGACGAGCGCGGCGCGGATGCCGAGCACGTCCTCCGGCGGGGCAAACGCCTCACCGGGCGCAAAGTTCAGGAACTCATGGACCTTGGCGCGCAGCACCGGGATCGGCGTGTCGGGGTCCTCGGCGAGCCTCGCCCCCTCGTGCGCGAGCTGCCGCTTCTCGACGAGCAGGATCGTGGCCTGAATCTCCTCCGGCGCCAGGTAGCGCGCCGCGCGCTCGAGCGCGAGCTCGTGCAGGGCCTCTTGGGACTGGCTGGGGAGCTGCGGCTTGGGGCGGTTCGGGTCGAGGTCCCGCGGCAAGGCGACCAGCTTGAGGGCCATCGCGATCTGCTCGTCGAGGGTGTCGAGGTCGATGAGCCCCTGCCGCTGCATGTCGAGCAGCAGCCTGCGGCAAACCCGCTCGGCCAGGTCGGGACGCCTGCCCCGGAGGTCCTCGAATGTCTGCCGCCAATCCGCCAATCGTCACCGCCCGAGTGGGACCAGGCTGCCTGCCAAGCTGTGGCATTGTAGCGCGCCAGACCCCCGGACCCGGCAGCACACCCGCTTCCGCGCCCGCTTCCGCTTCCGCGCCCGAGAGGAGTAGCCGGCAGGCGAGCCCCAGGCGCCCGCTTCCCCTCTCGTCACAGCGAAGCCGATGGCGGCTTGTCAGGGCGAAGTGCGCAGCACGAAGCCTGAAGCCGGATCCGCGCCCGCTCGTGTCACGGCGTAGCCGCAGGCGGAGCCGGATCCGCCTCGCTCCCCTGCGCCGGCCTCACCAGCCCCTCCGGGTCGGCCAGGATCTGCTCGACCTGGGATGAGGCGACGCTCATCACCGTCGCCCGTCCGCTGACCCGGACCAGAGCCAGGCCCCCTTCGACCAACGGCCGGTGGAAGCTGAAGCTCAAGCGCGCGGGCTCGGCGTCGTCGCCTGGCGCCTTCAGCTCGAGCTCGACGGTCCCTGCGGGCGGGTCTGCGGGCTCGACGAGGTCGAAGTCGACGGCCTCGAGCGCGGCAAGCGTGGCCAGGCGGTCCTGGACCGCGCTGTGCTCCACCTCGCCGCCTCCTGGCGCCACCCACATCCCATCCTTGCGCTCCAGCATGACGTTGCGGCCGCCGGCGGTAATGGTGAGCCGCTCGGCGTCCCAGGTGTCGAATGGGGCGACCATCCTGGATCGCCAGAGGACCGGCGCCTTGGCCAGCCGGATCGCCGCCCGGTCGTCGACCCAGAACAGATCGGCCGCGTTGCGCCGGCAGGCGATCTGAGTCCGACCGTCGCGCTCGCGGCTCGCCCCGAAGTCGAGGCTGATCGGGTCGCCGCCCGAGGAGCGGACGATCGTGATCCGATAGGCGGGGGGTTCGAGGCCGAGCTCCGCGGCTGGCGGCGGGCTGTCGAGGAACTCCTCGATCCGCAGCGCGTCGAGGTCGGCGATCAGGTTGCGGGCATGGTCGCGGTCGGCGACGTCGTCGAGGGGCTCGATCAGGTGCCAGTCCTCGCCCTCGCCCTGGCGGACGAGCTGGATGCGGTGCGCGCCGGCCAGCACCGTGAGGGCGGCAACCTCGTCGGCCCCGAGCTCGACCAGGTCGCGCGCGCGCCACTGGTCGAGGGCCTTGTCGAGGTCGCGGACAAACCAGCCGCCGACCAGGATCACCGAGCGCTCGCCGTTCCGGCGGACGGCGCGGTTCGAGCCCAGGGCCGTCTCGTCCCCGACCGCGAGCGAAGCGGTCGAGCCGCCGGCGGTGGACAGCGTCACGGTGATTGACGGCGAATCGAGGCCGTAGGCTGCCGGGTCGACCTCGCCTTCCGCCAGCGTTCGCTCGGCCTTCAGGCCTTCGAGCGATCCGAGCAGCGAGCTGACCGCCGGAGCGTCCGCCGGGAAGTCGATCGGCTCAACCAGGCGCCACTGCTCGCCCCGCTTGACGATGCGGAACGTTCCGTGGGAGTTGTGGATCTCGAGGCCAGCCACCTCGTCCCGATCGAGATCGGGGAAGAGCGTGTCGGCCTTCTGGCGCCGCTCCTCGGTGGTTGGCTGGTGGCGCTCGTTGAAGTAGATGTACGCGCCGAGCGCCAGCACGACCAGTGCGAGAACGATGAGGTTCCGGCTCCGCATCTTCAACACCTCAGCGACGTTTCGACCGTCAGTGACGCCGCTTCCGCCAGACCAGGATCCCGAGAACGATGGCCGCGCCCGGCATCGCCAGCATCGTGATCAGCAGGACCGTGCGCAGCTGCTGCTGCGAGAGGAACAGGCTGACCTGCTCGACCTCGCGCGGGGGGATGCCGAGGGACTGCTCGCGTGCCGCCAGCCAGTTGATGGTGTTCATGGCGAGGATGAGGTTGCCGGCATTCGAGATCTCGTAGTCGGCCATGAAGTCCGAGTCGCCGTAGACCACGATGCGGGACCCGGGCTCCGCGTCCGCAGTCTCGCCTCCACCGGGGCTGCTCCCGGAGACTCGGGCCTTCCTCGACCACCACGCCGACCGCCGCCGGTCCGGGCGTGTCATCGTCGTCGCGGGCGACCGGCTGGCCGGCGAGGAGCTGGCCGAGGTTGCGCTCGCCCCATCCTTCCGCGGAGGTCTCCACGATCACGACGGGCGCGGCGGCGCCTTCCGCGGTCAGCGATCGGGAAACGCTGAACAGGACCGCGATGCCTTCCAGGCCCTGAACCACCGGGTGTGACGGGAAGTCGGTCAGGTAGACCGCCGACAGGTCATAGAACGGCAGCTTGCGGGACGGGTCCACCACCAGGTCGTCGTTGACCCGGATGCCGTGTGTGGCCAGGAAGCCCTCGAGCCGGGTGGCGCGCATGGTCCCGGCCGGCTCGATCAACGGGTCCAGGCAGACCAGCAGCCGCCCTCCCCGGTCGACGAAGGCCTCGAGCGCGGCGAGCTCGGGCTCGGTGAAGGGGCGCGTCGGGCCGACGATGGCGAGCACGTCCGCGTCGGCCGGCACCTCCCCGGAGAGCAGGACGGTGTCCACAGCCTCGATGTTCTCGCGCTTGAGCGCCTCGGCGAGAACGGCCAGGCTGCGATCGGACTGCGCGCCGCCGCCCGCGCTGGCGAGCGAGGCCTCGCCGTGGCCGGTCACGAAGTAGACCTTCGGCACGTCGGGGGCGACCAGCGACAGGATGGCCGAGGTGAACTGCTCCTCGCCCTTGAAGGCGCTCATCGTCGGCGCCTGGCCGTACTGCACGGCGGCGTAGTCGTACTCGGCCATCTGGTCGGAGGTGACGTACTTGTTGCGGTCGCCGTAGCTGAAGACCACGGTGTTGGCGACCGAGATCCCGAACTGCTCGGCGAGCTGCTTGGTGCGCAGCGGCTCCTGGTCGGGGTCGATGTACTCGACCTTCACCTTGTCGGAGGCCGCGGCGTAGCGGTCGAGGAGCTCGAGGACCTGGTCATAGAGCGGGCTCGCCGGCGTCATGAACACCACGACCCGGATCTCCTCCTCGAGGTCGGAGAGGATGCTCCGGGTCTTGTCGGAGAGCGAGTACATCTTGGACGAGGTCCAGTCGGCCGACAGGTAGTGGCGGCCGCCGAGCCAGTTGACCATGACGGTCGAGCGCGACGGCGAGGACGACGCCGATGATCCCGGTCGTGGTGTAGCGCAGTGCCTGCTTCCTCATGCCGTCACCTCCACTTCTTGACCTCGAGCGACTTCGTCGCGAGGAACAGGAAGAGCAGCCCGACCGACAGCTCGTAGACCGACGTGCCGGGTGTCGACGATGCCCTTGGCGAAGTCGTCCATGTGGGTCCACAGGTTCATGTAGCCGAGGGCGTCGCGGATGCACGGACGACGACACCAGCAGCTGCTCGACGAGGCCGATCGAGAACAGCACGATGAGGGCGGCGAAGGCGATGATGGCCGCGATGAGCTGGTTGTTGGTGAGGGTCGAGGTGAAGGTCCCGACCGCGAGGAAGAGGAAACCGACCAGCAGCACGCCGAGGTAGCCGGCCAGCACCGGCCGCAGGTCGATGCTCGAGTGCTGCTTGAGAAGCACCACGTAGATCAGGGTCGGAAGCCAGAGCACGACGTAGAAGAGCGAGGGCGGCGAGGAACTTGCCGGCGATCACCTGGCCCTCGGTCACGGGCGAGGTGAGCAGCACCTCGATGGTGCCCGAGCGCCGCTCCTCGGCGAGCAGCCGCATCGTGATCACCGGCACCATGAACAGCAGGAACAACCAGAAGAAGACCGTGCCCCCGAAGAACAAGCGCAGCGGGGTCATCGCCTGCGTGCATCGGGTTGTTGAGGAAGGACACGATGATGTAGAAGATGTAGCCCTGCATGAGCAGGAACGCGGTCAGCACGATGTAGGCGAGCGGCGAGGAGAAGTAGGCGATCAGCTCGCGGCGGACGATGGCCAGGATCTTCGTCATCTCACACCTCCTCCGCCGGCCGCTCGGCTCCTCGCGAGTGGTCAGCCGCACGAAGACGTCCTCGAGCGACGCCTGGGTCGCAGTCATCGAGGTCAGCACCCAGCCGCGGGCGACGGCGAGCCGGAAGACCGCCTCCCGGGGATCGCTGCCGGCTGCGTGCTCGACCAGGTAGCTGCCGCCTCCCCGATCCTCGACGCCGATGACGCCGGGCAGGGTGAGCAGGGCGGCGCGGCCGTCGCCGTCGGCGCCACGCAGCTCCACCTGCAGCCTGGGGTTGCCGACCATGCCGGCTGCGGAGCTGGTCCGGCGTGCCGTCGGCCACGATCCGGCCGCGGTCGATGATCGCGACCCGCTCGCAGACCTGCTCGACCTCGGGCAGGATGTGGGTGGAGAGCACCACGGTGTGGTCGCGGCCGAGCTCGGTGATGAGCTCGCGGACCTTGATGATCTGGTTGGGGTCGAGGCCGACCGTCGGCTCGTCGAGGATGAGGACGGCCGGCTTGTGGATGAGGGCGCCGGCGAGCCCGACCCGTTGCCGGTAGCCCTTCGACAGGGTGCCGATCACCTGCCGGCGGACGTCCTGGATCATGCAGCGGTCGCACACCTCGGCCACGCGGTCGCCGACCTCGGAGCGCGGCACCTCCTCGACCGCCGCGCGGAAGCGAAGGTACTCCTCGACCCGCAGCTCGGGGTACAGGGGAACGTTCTCGGGCAGGTAGCCGACCTTGCGCCGCAACCCCACCGGATCGGCGTCGAGGTCGACCCCGGCGACCACGATCCGCCCGGCGGTCGGCGGCAGGAAGGCGGTGATCATCCGCATCGCCGTGGTCTTGCCGGCGCCGTTGGGCCCCAGGAACCCGAGCACCTGGCCCTCGGGGACGAAGAACGACACGTCGTCGACCACCGCGTGGTCGACGAAGACCTTGGTCAGTCCCTCCACCTCGATCATGGATACCGCCTTCCGCAGTGCCGAGTCATGTGGACGCAACACGGACGACGGGCGCGCCGCGTCCTCCGCTGGGTCCGAGCTGTCGGTCTGCTGGTATAGCAAATCCTGAGCCAGAATCAAGACGCGGTGGGCGGCTGCCGATGAAGGTGGGCGGTGCAACTTTGACGTGGTGACGGCCTGGGGGGAGCCATCTCACCAGCCGCTTCCGCTTCCGCGCCCGCTTCCGCGCGCGGGCCCGAGTGACGGCGGGGACCCGCGTGGCGTGAGGAGGCCCTTCGACTCGCGGCCGTCGGCCGCTCGCTCAGGGTGACAGCGGAAGCGGGCGGGGGGTCGGACGAGCGACACCCGTCGGAAGCGGGCGCGGAAGGGGAAGCGGAAGCGGGGACAGGACCTCAGGCCGTCTCGCGCGACGGCGCGACGATGAACATCAGGGTCGTCGAGCCGACCGTGAACTCGGCGCGATTCGACAGCCCGGTTTGGTTGATGCGCTGGCCGTCGACGTAGGTGCCGTTCGTGGCGCCGAGGTCGAGCAGGGTGGCCTCGTCGCCCTGGACCTCGATCATGGCGTGGCGCCGGGAGACCTCGGAGTCCTTGAGCTGCACGTCCATCGCCGATCCCCTGCCGATGAAGATCCGCGGCTTGGTGATCGGGAAGACGCTGCCGGCCTGGGCGCCGGCAATCACCGCGAGCGAGAAGCGGACGTCGCCGGGCAGGGGAGCGAGTGGTGGCAGCTCGGGCGCCTCGGGCTCGGCGCCCTTGGCACCGTCGTCCTCGAACAGTTCGGCCGGCAGATCCGGCGCGTGCCCGGCGTTGGTGGCGTCGCCGACCTGGAGGGGGTTGTCGACGACGAAGGTGTACCCGCAGGATGTGCAACGCACCGACTTCGACGGCTCGGATCCGAAGCGAGCCTCGTCGTAGCGGTACTTGGATTCACACTGCGGGCACGTGATGATCACCACCGCCTCCTGAACTGTCCAGATCGCCCACACTCGATGATACCAGGGAGGCGCCCGCTCCCGCCGTGCCAGCGCTCACACAAGAGTTGCGGCTCGTTCCCCGTTCCCGTGCCCGTTCCCGTACCCGACGGTGACGGACCAGCGGACGCCGACGAAGCCGCCCGTCGCCAGATCGGGAACGGGAACCCTTTCTAGGGGCCGCGATGTTCAAGGCTTCGGTCCTGCTCGTGGGCCTCCTCGCCACTGAGTCGAGGCCATTCTGGCGACGAGGTCAGCTGGCGTCCCGGCCTGGTGAGGCGCAAGCGCCTTCGAGACAGGCGCGACGGCGAGCGCGAGGGTCGGACAACCGATGCTGCAACGCCGATCCGCCGCGCGCCGGTCGCGGAGTCACGCGGACGGGCAGCGCGTCTCGACTCCGGCTCGCCGCTGGCGGCAAAGGCGACCTGGTCGCCTTCTCGTACTGGGCGACGGCGATCTCGCGGTCGACCTTCGCTCGCCTTGAGGTTGGCCCTGCAGCGAGCCGCTGGCGAAGATCGGCGCGACGATCTGCGGGGCGAACGTCCAGGTCCCGCTGCCGGACCCGAACAGGTCGGAGAGGTCGGGGCTCATGGTCCCGACGCCGGCGGTCAGGCGAGATGCGCGGGAAGAACGCCGCGCGCGCCGCGCCGATGTTGGCGTTGGCGGCCTGCAGCTGGTGCTCGGCGGCGAGGATGTCGGGCCGGCGCAGCAGCACCTCGGACGGCAGCCCGGCGGCGAGCGCCGTCGAGCTCGGTCGACCGCGGTCAGCGCCGTCGGGCAGCAGCTCGCTCCGCGACCGGGGCGCCGACCAGCAGGTCGAGCGCGTTGCGGTCGATCGCCGACCAGGCCCGCTGAACGCGGCCGACCGCCGCCCGCGCCGCCTCCACCTGGCTCTGCGGCCTGGCGCGAGGTCGAGGTCGGAGGCGACCCCCGCGTCCCGGCTCTGCCGGATCAGGTCGAGCGAGTGCCTGCTGGGCCGTCGAGCGTCGCCTGGGCCAGGTCGAGGCTCTCGCGTCGGCCGCCAGGGCCAGGTAGGTGCTGGCGACCGCCGGCGACCAGCGAGATCTGGGCCGCGACCTGGGCCTGCTCGGTCGCGAGGTACTGCTCGAGGGCGCGCGCCTTCAGGCTGCGGATGCGGCCGAACAGGTCCAGCTCCCAGGACAGCGATGCCCGACGCTGGACCGCGTACTGCTCGACGGTCTCGGCGCTGCCCGTCCTCCGACATCTTCTCCGGCAGCCGGTAGACGCTCGCCGGTGGCCATGGACGCCCACGCCGGGGTACAGCTCGGAGCGCTGGATCCGGTACAGCGCCTGGACCTTGCTCGACGTTGAGGGCCGCGACCCGCAGGTCGCGGTTGTTGGCCAGCGCCAGCTCGATGACGGACCGCAGGCGCGGGTCGGCGAAGAACTCCTGCCAGGCGATCTCGCTGGCCGGCGCGGGCTGCGGCGGCGCCGGCGCGCCGGCGGTCCGGGCCAGGTCGTCGGGCACCGGCGCGGCGGGCCGCTCGTACTTCGGGATCATCGTGCAGCCGGCGAGCGCCAGGCACGCGCCGACGACGACGAGGAGTCGTCGCGCTTCATGTCAGTTCCCCTCCGCCGGGCTCGCGGCGACGGCGTCCGGCTCCGCGCCGCGCGCCCTGCCGCTTCCGTCCGAACACCTGCACGACCAGCACGAAGAACAGCGGGATGAAGAAGATCGGCCAGGAAGGTGCCGGTGATCATGCCGCCCAGCACGCTGGTGCCGATGGCCTTCTGGCGCCGGCGCCCGCCCCGGTGGCGATCGCCAGCGGCAGCACGCCGAAGCCGAACGCGAGCGAGGTCATGACGATCGGGCGCAGCCGGAGCTTGGCCGCCTCGAGCGTGGCCTCGACCAGCCCCATCCCCTGCTCGATGCGCTGGCGTGGCGAACTGGACGATCAGGATGGCGTTCTTGGTCGTCAGGCCGAGCACGGTGAGCAGGCCGATCTGGAAGTAGACGTCGTTGGGCATGCCGCGCAGCGAGGAGGCCAGGACGCCGCCGATGACGCCGAGCGGCAGGGCCAGCATGACGGAGATCGGGAAGGTCCAGCTCTCGTAGAGCGCGGCCAGGACGAGGAAGATGACGAGGATCGAGAAGGCGTAGAGGAGCCCGGCCTGGGACTCCGACATCCGCTGCTGGTAGGAGAGGCCGGTCCACTCGTAGCCGATGCCCTGGCGGGAGCTTGGCGATGAGCTCCTCCATCGCCTGCATCGCCTCGCCGGTGCGTGGCCCGGCGCCGCCTCGCCCTGGATGTTCATCGCCGGGAAGCTGTTGTAGCGCTCGAGCCGCGGCGAGCCGTAGACCCAGCGGCCGGAGGCGACGGCCGAGAGCGGCACCAGCCCGCCCTGCCGGTTGCGGACGTAGAGGCGGTCGAGGTCGCCCGGCAGCATCCGGAACGGGGCGTCGGCCTGGGCGTAGACGCGCTTGACCCGCCCGCCCTGGACGAAGTTGCCGATGTAGGCGCTGCCGAACGCGGCGGAGAGGTAGCTCTGGATCGAGCTGACCGGGACGCCGAGGGCGCCGGCCTTCTCCCAGTCGATGTCCACCTTGTACATCGGCACGTCCGCCATGCCGTTCGGCCGCACCCGGGCCAGGCGCGGGTCCTGCGGCGGCCATCCCGAGGAGCTGGTACTGCGCCTGCGGTGAGCTTCTCGTGGCCGAGCCCGCCCCGGTCCTGGAGCATGAGGTCGAAGCCCGGTCGCGACGCCGAGCTCGGTGACGGCGGGCGGCGGGAAGGCGAAGACCATGGCGCCGCGGATGCCCGCCGAGCGCCCTCATCGCCCGGCCGGCGACCGCCTGCGCGCGCAGGTCCGGCCGGTCGCGCAGGTCCCAGTCCTTCAGCTTGACGAAGACCAGCCCCTGGTTCTGGCCGCGGCCGGCGAAGCCCATGCCCGACGATCGCCATGCACGACTCGACCGCCTCGGGCTCCTGGTCGAGGAAGTAGCTCCGCACCTCGTCCATGACCGCCTCGGTCTGCTCGAGGGTCGAGCCGACCGGCAGCTGGACCATGGTCAGGAGGATCCCCTGGTCCTCGTCGGGGAGGTACCCGGTCGGCATCCGCAGGTAGAGGAAGCGCCATGCCGGCGACGATCAGGAGGAAGACGACGACGAAGCGCAGCCTTCCGGCCGAGGATGCGCGCCGACGCACGCCAGGTAGAGGTCGCGCAGAGCGGTAGAAGACGCGGTCGAACCAGAGGAAGAAGGGCCGCAGGAGGCGGAAGCCGGTCTCGGCGGCCTCGTGCCCCTTCTCCACCGGCTTCAGCAGCGAGGCGCAGAGCACCGGGGTCAGGATCAGGGCCACGACGACCGACAGCAGCATCGAGGCGATGACGGTGACCGAGAACTGCCGGTAGATGACGCCGGTCGAGCCGGGGAAGAAGATCATCGGGCGCGAACACGGCGGACAGGACGAGGCCGATGCCGACCAGGGCGCTCTGGATCTGCCCCATCGACTTGCGGGTGGCCTCCCGCGGCGGCAGCCCCTCCTCGCTCATGATCCGCTCCACGTTCTCGACCACGACGATGGCGTCGTCCACCAGGAGGCCGATGGCGAGGACCATGGCGAACATGGTCAGCATGTTGATCGAGAAGCCGAACAGCCCGAGGACGCCGAAGGTGCCGAGGATCACCACCGGCACCGCGATGGTCGGGATGAGGGTGGCCCGCAGGTTCCCCATGAAGAGGTACATGACGAGGAAGACGAGGACGATGGCCTCGAGGAGGGTCTTGACCACCTCGCCGATGGCCACCCTGACGAACGGCGTGGTGTCGAAGGGGTAGATGACCTTCATGCCGGGCGGGAAGTACCGCGACAGCTCCTCCATCTTGGCCTTGATCCGGTCGGCGGTGTCGAGGGCGTTGGCCCCCGCCTCCTGCCGGATGGCGAGGCCGGCGGCCGGCTGGCCGTTGTAGGTGGCCAGGATGTCGGGCAGCTCGGTCCCGAGCTCGGTCCGCCCGACGTCCCGGACCCGGACGACCGATCCGTCGGGGTTCGTGCGCAGGGGGACGGCCGCGAACTCCTCCGGGGTCACCAGGAGCGACTGGACGAGGATCGAGGCGTTGAGGCGCTGGCCCGGCACCGCCGGGGCGCCGCCGAGCTGGCCGGCGGAGACCTCGACGTTGTAGGCCCGCACCGCCGCGACGACGTCGTCCGAGGTCATCCCGTACTTGGTGAGCTTGTCGGGGTCGAGCCAGATCCGCATCGAGTAGCCGCGTGCCGAAGATCTCGACCTCGCCGACCCCCGGCACGCGCGCCGAGCGACGGACTCGATCTGCGACACGGCGTAGTCGTTGAGGTCGGCCTGGTCCATGCTCCCGTCCTCGGAGGTGAGGCCGACGATGATCAGGTAGTTGCGGGTCGACTTGCTGACCGTGACGCCCCGCGCTCTGCACCACGTCGGGGAGCGACGGCAGGGCGAGCTGGAGCTTGTTCTGCACCTTGGCCCAGGCGAGGTCCGGGTCGGTGCCCGGGGCGAAGGTGAGCTCGACCGCCGCGCTGCCCGACGAGTCGGCCGTCGAGTGCATGTAGAGCATCCGGTCGAGGCCCGTCATCTTCGGCTCGATCATCTGGACGACGCTGTCCTCGACGGTCTCGCGCCGACGCGCCGGGGTAGATGGCGCGGATCGAGATCGACGGCGGGGCGATGGGCGGGTACTGGGAGATCGGGAGGTTGTAGATGGCGAGGCCCCCGCCCAGCATCATCGCGATGGCGATGACCCAGGCGAAGACCGGGCGGTCGAGGAAGAAGCGCGGACATGGCGCGCCCCCTACTTGCGTCTCGGCGGCCGGCCCGCCGGCGCCGCTCGAGCCGGCGAACGGCACGGCCGTGACCGCGTCGCCCGGGCGCACCCTCTGCAGCCCCTCGACGATCACCCGGTCGCCGGCGGCGAGCCCCTTGGTGACCAGCCAGCGGTCGCCGATCGCGCGGTCGAGCTCGAGGGTCCGCTGCTCGACCTTGCCGTCCGCGCTCACGACCCAGGCGATGGGGTTGCCCTTGAGGTCGCGGCGTGACGCCCTGCTGGGGGGCGAGGATCGCCTGCTCGCTCGACCCCCTCCTCGACGATCGCCCGCACGAACATGCCGGGCAGGAGGACGTGGTCGGGGTTCGGGAAGACCATGCGCAGGGTGACCGAGCCGGTGGTCGGGTCCACCGTCACGTCGCGGAACTTGAGCGTCCCCTCGAGCGGGTAGGGCGTGCCGTCCTCGAGCAGCAGCTTCACCTTGCGCCCTGGACTCGTCGTCCTGCGTGAGCCGGCCGCTCGCGAGGCCGCGCCGCAGGCGCAGCAGGTCGGCGCTCGACTGGGTCACGTCGACGTAGATCGGGTCGAGCTGCTGGATCGACGGCCAGCGGCACCGGCTGGTAGGCGGCGACGAGCGCGCCGACGGTGACGCTCGACCTGCCGATGCGGCCCGAGATCGGCGCGCTTGATCGGCGTGTAGGCGAGGTTGATGCGGGCGCTCTCGCACGCGCGGCCCGGGCTCGCCAGCGACGCTCGGCCTCGGCCTGCGGCCAGGGCGGCCGCGGCGTCGTCGTCGTCCTGCTGGCCGACGGCGCGGATCTCGACCAGGCCCTTGAGGCGCTCGGCGCGCGAGCGGAGCGGCCGGGAGGTTGGCCTCGGCCACGGCGAGCGCCGCCTGCGGCCTGGTCGAGCGCGGCCTGGTACGGCGCCGGGTCGATCTGGTAGAGCAGGTCGCCGGCCTTGACGTCGGCGCCCTCCGTCGAACCGGCGCTGCTGGATGATGCCGCTGACCTGCGGCCGGATCTCGGCGACCAGGAAGGCCGAGGTCCGGCCGGGCAGCTCCGTGGTCAGCACGACCCGCTCGGGTGCGAGCGTCACCACTGCCCACCTCGGCCGCGCGGAGCGGCGGCGCCGACCCCTTCCTGCCGCAGCCATACGTGCCGATCACGGCGGCGACCGCCAGGCTGAAGCTCAAACCGCGCACGAACCAGCGAGCTCTCGTCATTGTCGTCTCCTTCGGTGGGTTAGCGGACTCCTTGGAACTCCGTAGTCTCTCGGCTGATCGCGGGGGCGAGGCCGCGGAGGATCACGGCCACGACGCCGTCCACGCGATCGGTGTTCGGCCGTTCGCCCGGCGTGCACGCTTGCTGCGCGACGCTGACCTCCGCCGCCCCGACCAGGGCCAGAGCTGCCGCGCTCGGGTCGCACGGGGCGAGCTCGCCGGCCCCCGCCCCGTTCAGGCGGGCCAGCTCCCGTCCGACCAAGGCGTGCGCCCGGCACACGCGGCGAATCCGCGACACGACGTCGTCGGCTCCGGCAGCGGCGTAGGCGAAGGCCGCCTCGTAGTTGGCGACCGCGGCCTGGGCGACCGCGAGGTAGAGGCCCTCCTTGCTGCCGAAGTGGTAGTAGAGGACCGGGCGGCTCACGCCGGCGGCCCGGATGATCTCGCGCACGCTGGTGCCTGCGTACCCGTGGCTGGCGAAGAGACGCGCCGCAGCCCCGACCAGCCGCTCCCTCACACCCGCGCTGTGGGATCGGTCTGAAGATCGCACCGGCCGCCCTCCGCCCGGCTCAACCGCCCCGGGATCGATTCATATCGAACGATCGTTATATGTCTCCTTGTGACGTCTGTCAACCTCCGCCAGGCGCAGGCGCTGCCTGTCGGGCTGCCGGTCCCGGTTGGCAGACGCTTCGGGTGCGGGATCTGACCGGGTGTGGCTCGCCGGAGGGCCCTGGGCTAGCCGCGCGCCGGGGCGAGACCGTCGAGGATGAGCGACAGCATCCCATCGAGATCGCCCTCGGCGGTGACGCTCGTCGGCTCGAGGGCGCGCAGTCTCGCGGTCATCTCCACCGCACCCAGGCACGCCAGGGCCGCGCGGCGAGAGTCGCACGGTCGGAGCTCGCCGCTCGACACCCCATCCCGCACCAGGTTCTCGAGCCGCTGCAGGGAGTCGGTGAAGACGCGGACGAAATCGAAGGGCGGGGCGGCCTCCTGGGGGCCGCTGAGAATGGCCTCGACGATCCAGGTCAGGTTGGCGTACTCGCGCCGGACCTCCGCAATCGCCCGGCAGTAACCGCGGATCCTGGTCGCCGCGTCCCCAGGCTGGGTGAGCGCCGCGTGCGCGGCGGCCTCGAGCTTGCCGGCCCCCTCGCGCACCAGGGCCAGGAACAGCCCTTCCTTGTTTCCGAAGTGATAGTAGAGGACCGGGGCCGAGACGCCGGCCTCCCTCAGGATGTCGCGCACGGAAGTCCCGGCGTAGCCCTTGGCGGCAAACTGGCGGACCGCCGCCGCGAGCAAGCGCTCTCGCCCGCCGAGGTCGGCGTTTCCGAGCTTTTTCATCCGCGGCACTGTGGCGCACTCCGCACGGGCGCAGATCCCGCGTCTCGCTGCAACCCTAGGCCAGCAGATCGGCAAGCGCAAGATCTCGCCGCGGCGAGGACGATTCTTCGGTTCAGCGGTCCGCGCAGCCGGCACGGCTCGGCAGTCGGCCCCTTATTGGGTCAGTCGCGCGCCGCCTCTGCGGTCCAGCGGTCGATCCACTCCAGCACGACCTCGTGCCACTGGATCGAGTTCAGCGGCTTGAGCACCCAGTGGTTCTCGTCCGGGAAGTACAGCAGCCGGGACGGCACCCCGAGCCGTTGCAGCGCGTTGAAGGTGGACAGTCCATTCGTCTCCACGACCCGGAAGTCCTTGGCGCCGTGGACGACGAGCTCGGGAGTCTTCCAGTTCTTCACGAGCTCGACCGGCGAGTGCTTGCGGTACCCCTCCGGGTTGACCCAGGGCGGCCCGCCGTGCTCCCACTCCGGGAACCACAGCTCCTCGGTGTCGAAGTAGGCCATGTACTCGTCGAGGTTGCCGTCGTGGCAGACCAGCGCGGCGAAGCGGTCGGTGTTGCCCTGGATCCAGTTGACCATGTAGCCGCCGTAGCTCGCGCCGAGCGCCGCCATCCGCTCCGGGTCGATCCAGGGGTGGGCCTGCGAGGATGTGGTCGAGGCCGGTCATCAGGTCCTCGAACGGCGCGCCGCCCCAGTCGCCGTTGATGGCGTCGGTGAAGGCCTGGCCGTAGCCGGTCGACCCGTGGAAGTCGATCATCACGGTCGCGTAGCCGTGGGCAGCGTAGATCTGCGGGTTCCAGCGGTAGTGCCAGGAGTCGTCGAAGCTGCCCTGGGGCCCGCCGTGGATCAGGAAGGCGAGCGGGTAGCGCTGCTGCCGGGTCGAAGTCGACCGGCTCGATGAGGTAGCCGTAGACCGTGTCGCCGTGGGCGCCGGTGAACGAGAACTGCGACGAGGCGCCGAACGCGAGCGTGGCCAGCCGCTCGCCGTTGAGGTTGGTGACGCGCTGCGGCTGCCCGCCGGTCGAGGCGATGGTGTAGAGCTCGACCGGGGACACCAGGCTGTTCTGAGTGAACAGGATGCGGCCGTCCGGCAGCGGGCGCGGGCTGCCGTTGCTGTGGCGGTCGACCAACGAGGTCACGGCGCCGGTCGCGGCGTCGATCGCGAAGAGCGTCGTCGTCGCCGACGTTGGCGGCGGCGGTCACCAGCCGGCGGCTGTCCGCCGACCAGGCAAGGCTGTCCGCGGAGCGGTCCCAGGACTCGGTGAGGACGCGCGCAGCGCCGGCCGGCCAGTCCAGCATCACCACGCGGCGGCGGTCGGCCTCGTAGCCGGGACGGGCCATTGCGAGGTAGGCGAGGCGCGTGCCGTCGGGCGAGAACACCGGGCGAGCTGTCCCAGGCCGGGTTGGCGTCGGTGAGGCAGCGGGCGGGCGCCGAGCCGTCGCTGGGGACGGCCCACAGGTCATAGTCGGTGGACCACGCCTCCTCGGAGCCGGCCACGACCTTGGCGGTGTAGACCAGCCAGTCGCCGTCCGGGGAGACCGTCCAGTCGGAGGCGTCGCCGAAGGGCGTGGTCGGGCAGTCGGCGTCGACGCCGGGCATGAGGTCCCGCGGCTCGCCGGTGACGAGCCCGTCGGGTCCGAGCGGGATCCGGAAGACGTGGTTGCGGCGGCCGTCCTCCCAGCTGTCCCAGTGGCGCACGAACAAGCGGTCGTAGATCCTGCCGGAGCTCTTTCGGGCGTCCTCCGCGGCCACGCGCTCGACCGTACACGGGATCGGCTCGGCGCAGTCAGGGAACACGGCCATCGCGACGTACAGCGCGTCGCCCGTCGGCCCGACCTGGAACGCCTCCAGGTCGAGCGGCAGCCGGGTGACCTGCTCGGCCTCGCCGCCGCCGGTGGCGAGCCGCCACACCTGGCTCGAGCCGGTTCGCGAGGACAGGAAGTAGAGCGACCCGTTGCCCGCGCCACACCGCGCTCGAGTCGCTGGCCTCGTGGGTGGTCAGGCGGCGCGCCCCGGAGCCGTCGAGAGCCGCCAGCCAGAGGTCGCTGCGGCCCTTGTTGGCCTCGAGGTCCATGGTCGTCACGGTGAAGGCGACCATGCTCCCGTCCGGGGAGGGCTGGGGGTCCGCGATCCGGGCCATTGCCACCAGGTCGTGCACGGTGAACGGCCGTTTCTCGGCAGCATCAGCCGCGCCGGCGGCCAGCCAAAGGACGATGAGCGAAATCGAGACGAGTGCGCGTCGCATGGACCCCTCCTGCCCGGCGTGACGGGCTCCGGTATGGTAGCGCAGCCGCTCGGGGCGCGCAGGGCAGAGGCCGCGGCCTCGAGCCACCGGGCGAACCGCCCTCGTGTCGGAGGCTGCGACCGTGTGTGCCGACCGGTCTGTGGTGATAGCCCGGTCGGAACGCTGATCGGCTGCGGTCAGGTCAGGTGTGCGGGGTCCAGCCGGCGAGCTCGCCGCCATCGAGGGTGTCGGCGAAGATCGCCTCGCGAGCTTGCTCGACCTTGACCGTGAACCCGAGGTCCTCGATCCCGATGACACCGTCACCGTCGCGGTCGCCGTCGAAGGACTCCTGGGCGAGCGGTCCGGCAGGCGTCGTGGAACCGGGTGCCTGGACGGCCCCGTGCTGGTACCACAGCACGCCGGCGCCGGCGGCCAGCGCCGCGGCGGCCGCTACCGGCAGCCATCGGGTCACCCGGCTGCGCGCCGGGGGCTGGAAGGCCGCGAAGACCGACCCAACCGCCTGGTCCACCGCCACGGCGGCGGCTGCTTCGAGCTCGGACCGCCACCACCCCGCGCAGCTCGGGCAGCAGAGGCGGATGGCCTCGGCCTCGGCAGCCGATCGGTCGTCGAGCCGGCCGAGCGCGAGGTCAAGCACGAGGCGTCCGTGGTCCGGGCAGTTGGGGGCGCGCATCATCGTCTCCACCCACAAGGACGTACCAGAGACCAGCCGGTAACGGCGACGGCGGGGTGGGGAAGGGCGTCGAGAGCCGGGCACGCGCCCGCTTCCGCTTCCGCGCCCGCTTCCGACGGACCTTGATGTGACTGAGAAATCAGTGTTTAGCAATCTACGACCTCCGCAGCTCGTCGAGCCGGTCGCGCAGTCGCTTGCGGGCCCGCATCAGCCGCATCTTGAGGGCGCCCTCGGACAGCCCCGTCCGCACGGCCAGGGCCTCGACCGAGGTCCCGTCGGCGCGGGCGATGAGCAGCTCGACGACCTCGGCATCCTCCTCCTCGAGCGCCGCCAGCATGAGGCGCAGCTCGGCCCGCCGCTCGGCCGCGGCGTGCGGGTCGTCGTCACCGGCAAGCTCGAGGGCCTGCTCGAGCTCCTCCTCGCGGCGGACGGCGACGCGGCGCAGGTGGTCGCGCGCGGCGTTGGCGGCGATCCTGCGGATCCAGGCGGTGAAGCTGCGCGGATCCTCGAGGGTGGCGAGCCGCCGCCACGCGCGCAGCGCCACCTCCTGGGCGAGGTCGCGCGCCGTGTCGTCGGAGCGCACCCCGCAGGCGACCAGGGTCGAGCTGACCGCTGCGCGGTGGCTCTGCAGCAGCTCGCGGAACGCGTCGGGATCGCCGCCCTGCGCCGCGGCCACCAGCCGCGCCACTTCCTCCCAGCTTCTCGGCTCCGCCATCACGGCAAGCATACCCGGATGGAACCGAGGGTGACCGCGCCCTGGCGCCATGGTCCGGTTGGGCTGGCGGCCGCGGGGCGCGGCAGTCAGGGCAGGAACTCGAGTCGGAACTCCGCGAGCAGCCGGGCGTCGATCAGGTCCCAGCGGTTGCCTTCGATCCGAAAGCGGTGGCGGCCGAGGGTGAAGGCGCGCTCGAGCTCTCGCGTGAGCTCCTCCTGCTGGCGGTTGAGGCGCAGCGTGATGCCGACCGGCAGGTACGAGATGAAGCGGAGGTCGTCGCCGGTGTCGAGGTCGCCGTCGCCGCCCGCCGAGCGGATCTCGAGGCGCAGCCAGTCGCGACTCGGGTCGAGCTCGCTCGGCCCCCACTCGAAGAAGGACGACTGCAGCCCGGCCTCGAGGTCGGCGGCGAGCTCCGCATCGTTCGCCCAGCGGGTCACCGCCCCGAGCTGCCGTGCGGTCACCCGGTAGGGGCGGCCCCACCCGTCGTTGGCCCGCACCTCGTAGAAGGTCTGCACGGAGGCCGGGGCCATGCCGGTGGTGGCGCCCCAGAACAGGAGCGGCATCCACCCGCGGACGTTCATGGTGGCGTAGGGCTCGAGCGTCGCCGCCCAGTCGCCATCGAAGCTGGGGGCGGCGATCTGCTCGACCGCGAAGCGCGCGGCGGCGGTCGCGATCTCGTGCGCGCGGTGGATGGTCACCAGCTCGGCGGCGCGGCCGTCGTCGCCGAGAGCGATCCAGCGCAGGGTGGTAGGGAGATCGGCGCCAGGCCCGAACTCGCGCAACCGCAGGAAGCCGATGACCGGAACGGCGAGGATCGCGCCGTAGACCACGATCCGCCACGCGGTCGAGACGACGAGCCGCAGCAGGGAGCGGGGAGGTCGGACCACGGCGATGGTGGCGTCCCAGCCGCAGCCCGCGCAGATGGTGGCTCCGGCGTGGAGAGTGGTGCCGCACTTTGGGCAGCAGTCGAAGGCGGTCATGGTCCACAGCCTACCCCAATACGCCGGGAAAGGTGAGGTGGGTCAGCTATCGGCCCTGGCGGCTTCCGGGCTCGGAAGCGGATGCGGAAGCGGGCGCGGAGACCCTTCGACTCGCGGCGCAGGTGCGCCGCTCGCTCAGGGCAGGCTCCTCGGGCACGGGGAGGGAAGCGGGAGGGTGGGGCTAACCCCTAGCCCCTTCCTCCGTGCCTCCTCCCGGTCGCCGCGATCAGCCATCGCGTTGGCACCGGGGCGACCGCCGACATCAGGTAGAACAGACGCAGCATGAAGGGATACACGACCTCGCGCCGCGGCCGCCGGACCGTGCGCAGGATGACCTCGGCGCAGCGGGCCGGCGTGGTGGGCGGGATCAGCTTGCCGATCCGGGGCAGCTGGTCGGGGGTGACCCGGTTGTGCTCGAAGTAGGGGCTCGAGACCTCGCCGAAGACGACGTGGCAGCTGCGCACCCCGGTGCCGCGAAGGTCCTGGCACAGCGCCTCGTGCAGGCCTCGCAGCGCCCAGCGCACCGCGGTGTACGAGGTGGCGCCCGGCCACGGCACGCGCGAGGCCGGCGAGCCGACGTGGATGAGGAGTCCGGCTCGCCGCTCGAGCATGTCGGGCAGGAAGGCACGGCTGAGGTTGGAGGCGGCGAGGAAGGGCGCCGCCAGCATCGCCGCCGTTTCCTCGGGCGAGGTCTCCTCGAGGAACTTCCAGGCGCCGAGGCCGGCGCTGTTGACCACCAGCGACGGCGAGCCGAGCTCGCGCCGCAGGTGATCGGCCAGGGCGAAAACCCGACCGCCGTCGGCAGCGTCGAGCGCCGCGATCTCGGCCGCGCCGCCGGCGGCCGCGATCGACTGGTGGACGATCTCGAGCCCGGGCCGGCCGCGTGCGATGAGTACGACCCGCCAGCCCTCGGCGGCAAGGGCCCTTGAAGTGGCGGCGCCGATGCCCGAGGACGCGCCGGAGACGACGGCGAGCTGCGAGCTCATGGGAGTGCTCCTGTGGAGGAGTATGGCATGCCCTCCCACGCCCGCGCCCGCTTCCGCGCCCGGTGGAGCCTGCCCTGAGCGAGCGGCGCCCATTCGACTCGGAGACCAGGCGGGCTCCTCGCTCAGCGCAGGCTCCAGCGCCGCGAGTCGAAGGGACTCCGTGATCGCACGCGGGACTCTCTGATCGCGGAATGGGTCGTTGCTTGGGGGGATCCTTCGACTCGCCGCCCTCGCGGGCGGCTCGCTCAGGATGACCCCGAAGGAGTTCCGGAAGCGGAAGCGGAAGGGGAAGCGGAAGCGGGATAATGGGCCTGGTGACGGGCGACACCGTGATCAGCGAGCAGCCGGTCAGCACCTCCAGAGGCTGGCTCTGGCTGCTGGCCGCCCTGGCTCTCGCGTTTGTCGTGCACGCCCCGCTGCTCGGCCTCGGCTTCGTCGGCGACGACTTCGAGTGGTGGCTGGCGGCGCGGACCGCGCTCGAGGAGCCCCGGCGGCTGCTTCTGCCGTACGGCGGCTTCCGGCCCGCCAACCTGTGGATGCTCGCCGTCGAATACGAGCTCTACGGCACCGAGCCGATGGGCTACCACCTCACCAGCATCCTGCTCCACCTCGCTGCCGGCGGCGGGTTGTGGCTCCTGCTGCGTCGACTCGCCTTCGCGCCGCCGGCCGCGGCCGCGGTCGCCGCGCTCTGGATGTGCTCGCCGTACTCCCTGAAGCCGGTCGTCTCGCTGTGCGAGCGCTTCGAGCCGATGCTGCTCATCGTCTGGCTCGGGCTGGCGGTCGCGTGGCCGCGGGCCGGCGAGGCGTGGTGCAGAGGCCGGCTCGCCGCGGTGGTCGCGCTGGCTGCGTTCAGCGCCCTGGTCAAGGAGTCGTGGGTGGTGCTGCCCGGGCTCGTGCTCTGCTTCGAGCTCGTGCTCCACCGGGCCCCGCCGGGCCGGGCGCTGCGCTCGGCCGCCGTCGCCGCCGCCGGTGTGGCGGCCTATGTGGCCGCCTACGTGATCGATCCGCCGATCGCGAGCAGCTACTACGCGAGCTCGCTGGCGCCCGCCGCCAAGCTGCCACACTCCTTCGCCGTGTTCCTCGGCCTGACGGCGCTCGACCCTTCGTCCACGCAGCTCGGGCCGGCCGAGGCGGCGGCAACGCTCACCCTGGCCGGCCTCGCCTGGTGGGGCTGGCGCCGCCGCTGCGCGGCGACCGCCATCGGCCTGGCACTCTTTCTGCTGCCGCTGCTGCCGGTGCTGACCGTGCCGTTCCTGGTCACCCGCTACACTCACGCCCCGCTCGCCGGCTTCCTCCTCGTTGCCGCGGCGGCGCTGCGGGCCGCCGTCGAGGCCATGCCGCGGAGCCGCCGATCCCTCGCCACGTTGCTCGTGGTGGTCCTCGCCGCCGCCTACCTCGGCCGCGGTCTCCTGCTGGTGCGCGGCGACCAGGTCGACGCCGGCCGGCGGGACGACGCCCATCGACGGCTGTTGGCCGAGGCCGCGGCCTTTGCCCTCGAGCTGCCGCGCGAGGGCCTGATCCTCGGCGTGCGCCTCGAGAGCGAGAGCGCCAATCAGGCGCTGCTCGGTCAGGTGGAGGGGGTGCCCAAGGCCTACTACGAGCGCGTTCGTTACCCCTACGGACTGGTCCGGTGGGCGCCGCTGTTCAGTTACGTGCTGGACGCCGGCGGCGGCCCCCTGTTCGAGGAGTGTGCCGTCGATGAGGCCGGCCGGTGGTCGACGGTCGGCCACCGCTCCGGAGGCTTCGTCACGCTCCCGGAGCGGGCCGGGTCGGCGCCGCAGGAGGCCGAGCGCTGGCGCCAGCGGGGCGCCTACGTGGAGGGCTTCCGGCCGCTGCTCGGCGGCGGCGACTGAGATCGCCGCGTCTCAGAGGTCGGCGACCGGCGGCGTCCACCACCCGGCGAGCCGTGCGCAGCCAGCCCGCCAGGCGGCATCGAGGTCCGCGATCGCGTCGCCACCGAGGCGCTCGAGCATCGCGTCGGCGAGCACCAGCGCGAGCATCGCTTCGACGATCACCGGGGTCGCGCCGATGGCGGTGACGTCGGAGCGCTCCCAGACGGTCGTGGCAGCCTCGCCGGTCGCGAGGTCGACCGAGGGCAGGCCGCGGCGCAGCGTGGAGATCGGCTTGAAGAAGGCCCGCACCACGAGGTCGGCGCCGTTGGTCACCCCGCCCTCGAGGCCGCCGGCGCGGTTGGTGGGGCGCACCAGCCCGCCGGCGCCCGGCAGGATGGCGTCGTGGGCCGCGGAGCCCATGGCCGCGGCGACCTCGAGGCCGGCGCCGATCGCCGCCGCCTTGACCGAAGGGATCGACACCAGCGCCTGTGCAATCCGGCCGTCGAGCTTGCGGTCCCAGTGGGCGTAGGAGCCGAGCCCCGGCGGCAGCCCCCGGACCACTGCGCCGGCGATCCCGCCCATGGTGTCACCCGCCTCTCGCGCCGCACGCACCGCCTCGACCAGGCGCGGCTCCTCGTCGGGGCGCGGAGTCGCGAGCGGCGAGTCGACCCGCACTGCGGCCAGCAGCTCCCAGTCGGGCGGCCCGTCGTGCACCACGTGCGGGCCGACCCGGAGCACCCCGGAGCGCATCCGGACGCCGTAGCGGCCGAGCAGCTGGCTGCACACCGCGCCGGCGACCACCCGCGCCGCCGTCTCCCGCGCCGAGGCGCGTTCGAGAACATTGCGGAGGTCGGTGAGCTGGTCGGTGGCGAGCCCGCCGGCAAGGTCGGCGTGGCCCGGCCGCGGTGTGGTCACCGCCCGCTGCGCGGCGCTCTCCGGATCGACCTGCCAGGGGTCCATGACCGCCGACCAGTTCGTGAAGTCGCGGTTGTCGATCTCGAGCACCAGCGGCGCGCCGATGGTCCGGCCGTCGCGCAGGCCGCCGGTCACCGCCACGGCGTCGCGTTCGATGCGCTGGCGGCCGCCGCGGCCGAAGCCGTGCTGGCGGCGGGCGAGCCAGCCGTCGATCGCCTCGCGGTCGATGGCCAGCCCGGCCGGCAGGCCCTCGAGCACGGCGGTCAGCCGAGGGCCGTGCGACTCGCCGCCGGTGAGCAGGCGCAACCGTCTCACCGAGCGCTCCGCGGTGCGGAGTCGCGCGGCGGCCGGCCGGCGGACGCTGCGACGCAGGTCACGGCAGCCAGAATATCGTAAATCCGGGCTGGGTTTCAGCCGCGGCGCCGGCCGATGCTATGCTCCCGCCCGGAGCCATGAGACGACCGTTTGTCCGGCCGGGTGCGGTGACGCTTCTCGTCGTGGCGCTGACGGCGGTGCTGGCGCACGGTGCCGATGCGGGCGCCGGCCCCCAGCAACTGACTCTGCTCCACACCTCGGACCTGCACGGCCAGGTCCTGCCCTTCGACGACGCCCGCGGCGTGCCGACGGCCGGCTCGCTGGTTCAGGTAGCGTCAATCGTCGCCGAGATCCGGCGCTCGAGCGACCATCCGGTGCTGCTGCTCGACAGCGGCGACACCATCCAGGGCGCGCCGCTCGAGCAGTTCGTCCATGTCCGCTGGCGGGAGGCGAGCCCGACCATCGCCGCCATGAACTTCATCGGCTACGACGCAATGGCGGTCGGCAACCACGAGTTCAACTTCGGACTCGAGGTGCTGCGCCGCGCCGAGTCCCAGGCCGCCTTCCCGTTCCTGTCGGCCAACACCGTCGACGAGCGCTCCGGCGCGCCGGCCTTCCCGCCGTTCCGGGTGATCGAGGCGGGGCCGGTCCGGGTCGGAGTGCTCGGGCTGACCACCCCCAACATCCCCGGTTGGGAGAGCCCGGCCAACTACCGCGGCCTGCGCTTCGAGGCGATGGAAACCGCCGCCCGGCGCTGGGTGGCCGTGCTGCGCGACCGGGAGCGCTGCGACCTCGTGGTCGTGCTCGCGCACACCGGCTTCGAGCGCGATCCGGAGAGTGGGCAGCCGGACGACACCGAGTACGAGAACTTCGCGTGGCGGCTGACCCGCGTCCCCGGCATCGATGTGCTGCTGACCGGTCACAGCCACCGCGAGGTCTCCCCGCAGATCATCAACGGGGTGATCGTCGCGCAGCCACGCGCCAGGGCGCGGCTGGTCACCCGGATCGACCTCTGGCTGGAGCCGGCCGGCGGCGGCTTCCGGGTCGCGCGCTGGGAGGGCGCCAACCTGTCGGTGGCCGCAGCGCCGGTCGACCCCGAGCTCGAGGCGCGATTCAGCCCGCTGCGCCGACGTGTCGCCGAGGCGCTGGACGCGCCGGTCACCAGGGCCGCGGAGCCGGTGAGCGTGCGCGGCTGCCGGCTCGCCGACTGCGCCGCGCTCGACCTCATCCACGCGGTGCAGCTGGCGGCCTCGGGCGCCGATCTCTCGCTCGCCTCGCTGCTGTCCGACGGCACGCCGGACCTCGCCGCCGGGCCGCTGACCTGGCGCTGGGTCCACGGCCTCTACGTCTATCCCAATACCCTGCAGGCGGTCGCGCTCAGCGGCGCCCAGGTCAAGGACCTGCTCGAGCACGCCGCCCGCTACTACGACGGCCTCGAGTGCGCCACCGACGGCGGCTGGTCGGTGTTGACCGACCCCGAGCTGCGGCACTATAACGTCGACACCATGGCTGGCCTCGACTACCGCATCGATCCCACCCGTCCCGAGGGTGACCGGGTGCGCGATCTTCGATTCCGGGGACGTCCGCTCGATCTTCACGCGCGCTTCAACCTGGTCTGCAACAATTACCGGGCCGCCGGCGGAGGGGGCTACCCCCACCTGGCGGAGGCCGAGGTGGTCTGGCGGTCCTCGACCGAGGTGGTCGACCTGATCGGCGAGTACCTGGCTCGTGCGGGGGAGTGGCAGCCGACGGTGGATGGCAACTGGTGGATCGCGCCGACGTCGCTGACCGAGGCGGCTTCGACCGCGGGCGGTGGGCGGTGAGCCCGGCGTCCCGCGCGAGGGAGAATCATCACCCTGAGGAAGGGAGGAGGACATCATGATGCGTGTGTGGAAGCGAGGAGGCGGTCTGGTGGTCGTCGCCCTGCTGGTGCTGGCGCCGACGGCGGCGTGGGCGCAGTCGAGCGTCTCCACTGGCCAGATTCTCGGATCCATCAAGGATCCGGATGGTGCCGCGATGCCGGGAGTGGGCATCGAGGCCCGCAACCCCGACACCGGTTTCGCACGAAACGCGGTCACCGACGTGACCGGGTTCTACCGGATCGAGCTGCTGCCCTCGGGGAGCTACGATGTGCGGGCTGACCTGCCGGGCTTCAAGAGCGAGGTGAAGCGCGGCGTCGTTGTGACACTCGGCTCCTCGGTGGCGCTGGACTTTGCACTCCAGGTGTCGGCCGTCGAGGAGGAGATCGTGGTCACGGCCGAGTCGCCGATCGTCGAGACCACCAACCCGAGCATGTCCTCGGCGGTCTCCGACGAGTCGATCGCCAACCTGCCGCTCGAGGGCCGCGACTTCACCAACTTCGTGCTCCTGACCCCGGGGGCGACCTACAGCGACGCCAACCAGGTGGAAGGCGGTCGCGGCGGCCTCAACATCGGCGCCCGCGGCATCCAGAACTCCTTCAACATCGACGGCGCCAACTCGCAGTCGAGCTTCTTCGGCGAGGAGCGCGGCGGCACCCGCCCGCCGTTCACCTTCTCCCAGTCGGCGATCAAGGAGTTCCAGGTCCTGCGCTCGTCGTACAACCTGCAGTTCCAGGCGACGGGCGGCGTCATCAACGCCGTCACCAAGTCCGGCACCAACGAGTTCCACGGCGAGGTCTTCGGCTACTACACCGACGACAGCCTGAGCGAGGACTACGCCTTGCTCGAGGAGGGCGATGAGACGCCGCCCTCGGAGCAGCTGCAGTACGGCTTCGCCCTCGGCGGGCCGATCGTGCGCGACAAGCTGCACTTCTTCACCTCGTTCGACACCCAGGACTTCGAGACGCCGAAGTACACCGCGTTCAACAACTTCCCGTCGGGGCGCGAGGCGGACTTCGAAGCCCTCACCGGGCTCAACTGGGACGCGGAGACGGCCGACTACCCGACCACCAACGACGCCCTCGTGATCCTCTTCAAGCTCGACTGGCAGCTCGGAGACAGCCACCTGGCGTCGGCGCGCTACAACTACTCGGACCAGGAGGGGGTCAACCAGACCTCGACCTTCTCCAACACCGGGCTGTCCAACAACGGCATCGAGGGCAACTCCTTCGACTCGCTCGTTCTCACCCTCAACTCGGTCGTCTCCGACGACGCCTTCAACGAGGCTTTCGTCCAGTACGCCCTCGAGGAGCGGCCGCGGCTGGCGAACACCACGGCCATTCCTGAGGGCACCATCGACGGCTTCGCCGCCGCCTGGGGCCAGAACAACTTCCTGCCCAACTGGCTCGACGAGGAGCGGATCCAGTTCGTCGACAACTTCACCTACTACTATGGCGACCACAGCTTGAAGGCCGGAGTCAACCTCGATTTCGTGAGCTACGACGACGGCTTCCCCCGCTACGCCGGCGGCACCTACGCGTGGCGCAGCTGGGAGGGCTCCACCGGGTTCCTCGACGGCGGCACGCCGAGAAACTACACCCAGTCCTTTTCGGACACTGACGGTGCGGTCGTCTTCGACACCGACTACTACGCCTTCTATGCCCAGGACGACTGGCGGGCGAACTCCAATCTCACCCTGACCTACGGCCTGCGCTACGACCTCCAGAACAACCCGACCCCGCAAGAGACCAACCCGCTGTGGCCGGACACCGGGCAGATTCCGACCGACACCGACAACTGGTCGGCGCGCGCCGGCTTCGCCTGGGACCTCCGGGGCGACGGCAAGCAGGTGGTGCGCGGCGGCCTGGGCCGCTTCTATGACAACACGCCGACCCTGCTGCTGGCCAACGCCCAGCTCTCGAACGGCGTCCGGGTCGTGACCTACTCGAGCAACTGCGAGTCCGGTGACCCGTGCCCAGAGTGGCCCAACCGGTGGAACTCGCCTGCCGACGTTGCCGCGGCGAGGCCCGACATTTTTGTGGTCGACCCCGCCTTCGAGAATCCGGAGACCAACCGGGTGTCGCTCGGCTACGAGGCCGAGGTCGTGAACAACCTGTCGCTCGGCGTCGATGTCATCTACTACGAGACCAAGAAGCTCGAGCGCAAGCAGGATCAGAACATCGCGCCCGACGGCGGCACCACGGTGGACGGCCGGCCGACCTACGATCGCCGCGTCGTGACCAACTCGCTCGATCAGATCATGCAGTTCACCTCCGACGCCGAGGCTGAGTACACCGGCATCGTGTTCAAGCTGAAGAAGCGCTTCGCCAACAACTGGTTCCTCGACGGCTCGTACACCTGGTCCGACGCCAAGGACAACGACTCGAACGAGCGCTCGGTGTCGTCCTCGACTGATTTCGCCGAGGACCAGTACAACCTCGACGGCGACTGGGGCCCCTCGGCCTTCGACGTCGAGCACCGCATCGTGGCCTCCTTCGGCTGGCAGCTGCCGCTCAACTTCATGGTGTCCGCGATCGGCACCTACCAGACCGGGTACCGTTTCACGGCGCTGGACGGACGCGACAACAACGGCGACTTCTACTTCAACGAACGCGCGCTGGTCGAGACCTCACCGGGCGTGTACTACCACTACCCCCGCAACAGCTTCACCCAGCCCGACCGCAAGAACATCGACATGCGGCTGTCGTGGACCGCGCGCTTCGGCGGCGACTTCGAGCTCGAGCTCATTGGCGAGGTCTTCAACCTCCTCAACGAAGAGAACTTCTGGTCGTCGAACGACCGCCTCGTGGAGAGCAACGGGACCATCAATCCGGACTTCAACGAGATCACCAACGCCGGCCTGCCGCGGCGCTACCAGATCGGCGCCAAGTTCCGGTTCTGACCGCAGTCTCACGAGCGACTCGCAGGGGCCCTTCGGGGCCCCTTTTCTTTCCCCGCTTCCGCGCCCGCTTCCGCGCCCGAATGCCCTTTGAGACACATGGAGGTCCCAGGGACCGGACCCTCGCCACGTTGCCGCGCCCGCTTCCGTCGCCGGACGGAGCTGACAGGAGGCCTCGGCGTTGAATCGGACGTCGGGCGCGGAAGCGGAAGCGGGCGCGGATGCGGGGTCAACGAAAGCGGGCCCCGGAGGGCCCGCCTCCCCCTGTCACCCTGAGCGAGGCCGCAAAGCGGCCGAGTCGAAGGGTCTCCCGAACTCACGCGGGACGGTGCTCGTGTGTTGAGGGGATGCTTCGACTCGCGGCCGGCGGCCGCTCGCTCAGCATGACTGTGGGGGTGGGAGATGCTTCGACTCGTCGCTCGCCTGGCGGCTCGTGACTCGCCTCCAAATAGCTACGCTCGGCTGGGTTGGGGTCCCTTTGGGCCCAAGTAGCTACGCTGAAGTTATTTCCGTCCCTTGTTGGTCCCCGGGGCCCTGGGGGTGCTCAGGATGACCCGGAAGGGGACGCGGATCCGGCTTCGCGTTTCGCTTCGCCGGGACAAGAGCGGAAGCTGAAGCAGGCAAGAAAAGAGGCGGGCCGCGAGGGGCCCGCCTTGGGTTGTCAATGGGCCAGCGAAGCTACGGCAGCATCGCGCTCCACACCGAGCAGTCCCCCGACTCGAAGCCGTCCACGAAGGGCAGCGACGACCCGTCGCAGGGGAACGCCCCCTCGATGACCACATCGTCCAGGTTCCACCCCGCGTACTCCCACGCGTAGTCGGTGGCACCCTGAGTCCACCGGATCCGAACGTCGGCATGCCCGGCCGCGTGCGCCGTCAGGTCGACGACCTCCTCCACCCACGAGCCGCCGTCCATCGTCTCGGTGTTCTCCCACACGGTCGTCCAGGCGCCGCCGTCCGCCGAGACCTGCACCCGCGCGTGGTCGTAGGTGGGAGTTTCCACTCCCAGCCAGCGCCAGTAGCGCAGCACCACCGAGGTCGCTTCGCTCAGGTCCAGCGACGGCGCGGTCAGCTTGAGCTGGTCGTTCGCCAGGTTGGGGTCATAGTCGCCCTGCAGGTTCACACCGTAAACGCTGCTCCCGGTGTGGCCCGAGATCGGGTCCGGCGACCCGTACTGCCCGCCGCCGCCGGCCGGCTGGCCGAAGGCCCAGCCGTGCGAGTTGCCGCCGTTGTCGATCGTCCACCCCGGATCCGTGTCGAAGGGCTCGGTCAGGAAGACCTGCCAGCCCATGGTCTGCACTGGGTAGTACGCGCCGCCGTTGGTGTCGACCCCGACGTTGCCGAGGGCGTCCGTGGACTCGACCCCGATCCAGTAGTCGGTGCACGGGTCCACGCCCTCGATGACGATCTCGTGTGAGGTCTCGAGCGCAGTGTCCGAGACCACCATCAGCGGCGGCCGCGACGTTCCGTAGCGCACCACCGTGGTGCCCGCCTCGTCGGTCGAAAAGCGCACCGTCACCGCGTTGTTCGTGGCCTCGAGCTCCACCCCGGAGATCGCGGGCCCCGCACAGTCCAGAAGGGCAGTGTCGGTCTTGATTACGTTGACGCCGCCCACGCCGTCGTCGGCGTCGATGTAGGTCGCCGTGAGCGGGTCGCCGTGGCTGCCCGTCAGGTCGCTGCCGAGCACGGCCGTGCCGCTGTACAGGCTGCGGTCCGCGGCGGCCTCGGTCAGGGTCACCGTCGTCGTGTCGCCGGGGACGGCCAGCGTGACCTGCAGGGTGTCGATGGTGGCCGGGCTCGAGCCCGGCACGTTGCTGTCCGAAACCCTCACCGTGACCGTGCCGCTGCATCCGTAGGCCTCGGCATCGAGCGACACCCGGCCGTCCGGACGCGCGGCAAGCTCGAAGGACTGCGGCAGCAGGTTCTGGCCGTGGATGTGGCAGTGGGTCGGCTCGCCGGTGATCGTGGCATGCACCATCCCGGTGTCGTCGATGAGGCCGGAGCCAACGGGCGTCAGTCCGCCGTCCAGGGTGTAGAAGGAGACGATGGCGGCGTTCGCCTTGGCCAGCGGCAGGCCGCCGACCGTGACCGTCAACGAGGCCACGCCGCCGCTCGACGAGAAGTCCATCGGCTCGTCCGGGATCTGAGGCGGCAGCGTGCGCATCCAGGTGGTGCAGGTGCCGAACAGGGTCGACTGCTCCATGAACTTGGTGCCCTCGTCGTAGTTGCCGGCGCCGTTGACGTCCATGCAGTAGAGCTTGCCGTCGACGTGCTCGCCACCGGTCGTGAAGGCGGTCCCCAGCCGCAGGGCGTCGATGATGCCGCGCTGGGCGTCGCACGGCGGCACCCAGGACTCGTTGGTGGTGCCACCCTCGAAGGACACCGCGCCGCCGCCGGTCTTCTGCAGCCAGGCCTCGCCGAAGCAGTCGCCGCCGGAGTAGGCGAAGCGGCCGTTCAGGCAGGCCACGCTCCAGATCACCGGCAGCATCTCGCCGTTGCTGAGCAGGCTGTTGACGTTGTTGACGTCGAAGCCGGAGGTCCCCCAGCCCTGCTCCCAGCCGTGGCCGATGTAGAGGCCGAGCGAGCGGCCGTCGTTGACCGCGGAGGCAACCTGTGCCGGGCGTGACGGACTCGTGGTAGAGCTGGGTGAACTCGTTGTAGGTGTAGGCCGGCTCCACGAGGTCCACGCGCAGCCACTCCATGCGCTCCCAGTCGATGGCGCCGCCTCCCTCGGAGTCGCCGGCGACGCCGAAGGCCTTCGAGTACCAGACCGCGGCGCTGCCCTGGTCGGGGTAGCGCTCGTAGCTGAGGATCTTGTCGACCTGGACGGTGACGTCGGCGCCCGACTGCGCCGAGATCCGCGAGATCGCCGCGTCGGGGCGGTTGTCGGCGCCCTCGAGCTTGGTGTAGCAGGGGTCGCAGTCCGCGCCCTCGTTGACGCCGGAAAGGTAGGGAATCTGGGCGGCGTCGCCGACCAGGATGATCCAGGTCAGGCTCGTCGGGCTGGTTGTACAGGGACTGGATGTAGCTGTACACCTGGGCTAGCCGTGGTGCCCACCGAGGACAGCGGGACCAGCATCGTCGGGTAGCCGACCTGGCGCTGCCAGTCGGCGAGCGGCTGGACCTCGTCGACGAAGTCGTCGTAGGACAGGATCAGCAGCCGCCCGGCCTCGACGAACGGTGTGTAGCGGCCGCGGACGAGGTCGTAGTTGACCATCCGGTGGCGGGCGACCTGGTCGAAGAGGCCGGTCATCGGCGGCTCCGGACCGACGCGCGGGTTGGCGGCTGTCGCGGTGTGAACGACGCGGAAGCGCGCCTCCTCGACCACCGTCAGCAGGTTGTCGCCGCTGTGCCAGGTCGCCACCGGGATGCGCGCCGACTGGCCGCGCAGCGGGCCGGCGATGAACGGCTCATCGACCCAGACGGTCGCCGTCGGGTAGCTCACGGCCGCGCCGTAGATCTTGGGGCTGAACACATAGGGAACGGTCGCGGGGTCGATGTTGCGGCCGAAGTGGCCGCGCGACGGCGCGACGCCGGCAAAGCCGCGGACCGTGAGGTCGATGTCGCGGGTGGTGGCGCCGATGAGCTCGAGCGCGATTCCACCGGTCCGGCTCGAGCAGGTACTCGGTGGTCACGAAGGGCAGCGACGGCTCGCCCCGCACCATCAGACCGTGGCCGGCCGGCACCTGGACCACCGCCCACTGCAGGCCGTCGATCTCGACCGCGTCGAGCCGGAGCTCGGACATCGTCACGGTGAGGATCTCGGCGCCATCGCCCTCGACGAGGAGGGACGCGCCGGTCGCGGGCGCGGTCAGCGGAATCACCTCCCCGGCGAGTCCGGTGATCGGCAGCAGGACGAAAATGGACAGACAGAGAACCGAGAGACGCAAAGCTCGCATGGAAACCCTCCCCCCACATCCTCGACCCTCTCACGCTACCATCCAACTGCCTGTTTTCCAAGCATTTAAGATTCAATCTCAAGTTTTGCCGAAGCACCCGCTCGACCGCTGGGGCAAGCACGAGAGCGATCCGGGGTAACCCGGCTAGGATGGAGCCGTGCAGATCGTCACGGTGGCCGGCGAGCGCGGGAGCTACGACGTGGTGGTCGACGGCGGGGCGCTGGGGCGGCTCGGCGAGCTCCTCGACGCACGCTCGATCGCGCGGCCACAGCTGGCGGTGACCGACACCACGGTGGCGCCGCTCCACGGTCGGCGGGCGGCGGCGGCGCTCGGGATCCCGCCGCCGGCCGAGCTGCCCGACGGCGAGGCCTTCAAGCACTGGCAGCAGGTCGAAAGCCTGCTCGGCCGCTGGCTCGACGGCGGTCTCCACCGCGGCGAGTCGGTGCTGGCAGTCGGCGGCGGCGTCGTCACCGACACCGTCGGTTTCGCGGCGGCGATCTACCTGCGCGGGGTCGATTGGGTCGCGGCACCGACCACGCTGCTCGCCATGGTCGACGCGGCGGTCGGCGGCAAGACCGGCATCAATCTCCCGGCCGGCAAGAACCTTGCCGGGGCGTTCTGGGCGCCGCGGCTGGTGGTGGCCGATCCGGAGGCGCTGCGCACGCTGCCGGGGCGCGAGCTGCGGGCCGGCCTGGTCGAGGTGGTGAAGGCGGCCTGGGTCGGGGACCGCGGTCTCCTCGAGCTGGTGGAGCGCGCGGCGGGTGGCGAGTCGCCGGCACGCGGCGAGATCTGGGAGGAGCTCATCGCGCGGGCGGTCGCGGTCAAGGCCACCGTGGTCGAGGCCGATGAGCGCGAGGCGGGAGCCCGCAAGGCCCTCAACCTCGGCCACACCCTGGGCCATGCGCTCGAGGCCGCCGGCGATTACCGACGCTTCCTGCACGGCGAGGCCGTGGCCTGGGGCCTTACCGCCGCTGCGGCTGTCGCGCGCCGCCGCGGCCTGCTCTCCGAGGACGCCGGGCGACGGCTGGTGACCGCGCTCGCGAGTCTCGGCCCGTTCCCCCCGGTCCGCGAGCTCGATCCGGAGCGGCTGCTCGCCCACCTCGCCCGGGACAAGAAGCGGGACGAGCTGGGCGTCGGCTGGGTGCTGCCGACCGATACCGGCGTCATCCTCGACCAGCGGGTTGCGGACGACGAGGCGCGGGCGGTCATCGAGGAGTTGATGAATGGGGGTTGCAGCCCATTCGAGTAATCGCTCCGTCCTCGGTACGCTTCCGTGCCCGGGGGAGCCTGCCCTGAGCGAGCGGCGCAGCCGCGCCGCGAGTCGAACGGCCTCCGTGGTCGCACGCGGTACTCTCCGATCGCGGTATGGGTTGTTGCTTGGGGGGATCCTTCGACTCGCCGCCCTGGCGTGCGGCTCGCTCAGGATGACCCCGAAGGAGATTCGGATGCGGGCGCGGAAGCGGAAGCGGGCGGGGGCACGGGCACGGAAACGGAGACGGGCGCGGTGACGGAAACGGAAACGGGCAGGGGCGCGGAAGCGGGCGCGGTGAACGCCGTGGCACCCCCCTTTGCCGCAGGCGCGAGACGCGCTAGGATGCTATCCCCATGAGCACGCCGCCCACCGACCTCGTGATGAGCGCGGCGCCGGTCGCCGACCGGCTGCCGCACGAGCCCGACGCCGAGCGGGCGCTGCTGGGCGCGATCCTCCTCGAGCGCAGCGCGCTGCTGATGGTCCTCGAGAAGCTGCGCGGCGAGGAGTTCTACATCGAGGCCCACCGGATCATCTACCAGGCCTGCGTTCACCTCCACGAGCGCGGCCAGGCGGCCGATCTGGTGACGATCACCAACCAGCTCCGCGAGCAGGGAGCGCTCGAGCGGGTCGGCGGCGCGAGCTACATGGCGACCATGCTCGATGGCCTGCCCGACGTGGCCAACGTCGTCCACTACGCCGAGATCATCCACGACAAGTTCGTCAAGCGGCAGCTGATCGCGGCCGCCAATCGGATCCTCACCACCTGCTCGCTCGACCATGGCGCCGCCCGCGAGGCGGTGGAGGTCGCGCAGCGCGATGTCTACCGGATCGCAGAGGACACGCTGGCGGGCGGGCTGGTGCACATCCGGGGGCTGGCCGAGCGCGAGATCACCCACCTCGAGGCGAGCCGCGGCACCCAAACCACGCTGACCGGCGTCGACACCGGCTTCGTGCGGATCAACGAGCTGACCTCGGGCCTCCAGAGGAAGGACCTGATCCTGCTCGCGTCCCGGCCGTCGATGGGCAAGACCTCGTTGGCCATGAACGTCTGCGCCCACGCCGCGCTGCGTTCCCGGAAGAAGGTCGGCGTGTTTTCGCTCGAGATGTCCGCCGAGCAGCTGGTGCGGAGACTGCTCGCCTCCGAGGCGCGGGTCGACCAGCGGCGGCTCACCACCGGCTACCTGTCGAAGTCCGACTGGCCGAAGCTGACCATGGCGGCGCAGGCGCTGCAGGACGTCGACCTGTGGATCGACGACTCGCCCGGCTCCACCGTGCTCGAGGTCTCGGCCAAGGCGCGCCGGCTCAAGCACGAGTTCGGTCTCGACCTGGTGATGGTCGACTACCTCCAGCTGATGTCCGGGGGCGGCCGCTTCAACAGCCGGCACGAGGAGGTGTCCGCGATCTCGCGCGGTCTCAAGGCGGTGGCGAAGGAGTTGGACGTGCCGATGCTCGTGCTGTCCCAGCTGTCCCGCCAGCCGGAGCGGCGCGGTGGCGAGCATCGCCCGCAGCTGTCCGACCTGCGGGAGTCCGGGTCGCTCGAGCAGGACGCGGATGTCGTGATGTTCATTGTCCGCCCGTCGCTCTACGACGAGGAGACCGAGGATCCCCGCAAGGCGGAGCTGATCATCGCGAAGCAGCGAAACGGGCCGACCGGCCAGATCGACCTCGTCTTCCAGCACGAGTACACCCGCTTCGAGAACGCGGACTTCACGCGCGACGAAGACGCAGCGCCCTGGTAGGCGACACGGTGAGCTGGTGGTTCCGGACACGACCTTCTTCTGCGCCCAGTGCGGGCACGAGACGGCCAAGTGGGTCGGTCGCTGCCCGGGCTGCGGGGAGTGGAACTCGCTCGCGGAACGACCGGCGAACCGCCGCCAAAAGGCGGCGCGGGGGCCGCTGCGGCGCGGCAGCAATCTGCAGCCGGTGACGGACGCGGCCGCGGAGCAGGACGCGCGGACCTCGACCGGGATCGAAGGTGTAGACCGCGTGCTCGGCGGCGGGCTGGTCCCCGGCTCGCTGGTGCTCGTGGCCGGGGAGCCTGGCATCGGCAAGTCGACCCTCCTGCTCCAGGTCGCAGCGGCGATCGCGAAAGAGGGCTCGCCGGCGGTCTACGTCAGCGCCGAGGAGTCGGCCCGGCAGGTGGCTCTGCGGGCGCAGCGGATCGGCGGCCTCAGCCCGCACCTGCTGCTGCTGCCCGAGACCTCGTGCGAGGCGGTGCTCGCACAGCTCGAGGAGCTGGGACCCGGTCTGGTGGTGGTGGACTCCGTGCAGACCATGGTGGTCGAGGAGGTCGAGGGGGTCGCCGGCTCGGTCGGCCAGGTCCGGCAGGTCGCGGCGCGCTTCCAGCACCTCGCCAAGACCAGCGGCGTGCCGACCGTGCTCGTGGGCCACGTGACGAAGGAGGGCGCGATCGCCGGTCCCAAGCTGCTCGAGCACCTGGTCGACGTCGTGATGTCCCTCGAGGGCGAGCCGGGGCATGATCTGCGGGTGCTGCGCGCGGCCAAGAACCGCTTCGGGACGGTGGCGGAGCTGGCTCTCTACTCGATGACCGACCGCGGGATGGTGGCGGTGCGCAACCCGTCGGCGTGGCTGCTCGAGGATCGGCGGCCGGAGGCCGCCGGGTCGGCGGTGGCAGTGGCCCTGGAGGGGACCGCGCCGCTGCTGGTCGAGGTTCAGGCCTTGGTGGCTCCCTCCGCGCTCGGCACGCCGCGTCGGGTGACCCAGGGCTTTGACGGACCCCGGCTCGCGCTCCTGCTCGCCGTGCTCGAGCGCCAGGCCGGAGCCTCCTTCGCCGACCGCGACGTCTTCGTGAACCTGGTGGGTGGCCTATCGCTGCGCGAGCCGGCCCTGGACCTGGCGGTGGCGGCGGCGTTGCTGTCGTCGGCCGTCGACCGGCCGCTGCCGGCCGACGTCGTGGTGTTCGGAGAGATCGGGCTGCTCGGCGAGGTGCGGGCGGTGAGCCGGGCCGCCGACCGGGCGCGCGAGGCGGCTGCGCTCGGCTTCGGACGGGTGGCGCTGCCGGAGCGCAACGCCGGCGCCGAGCTCGCGTTGCCGGCGGTCCCGATCTCCTCGGTGGGCGATCTGATGGCGCTGCTGGGGGCGAGGGGGTAGGGGACACCCCGCCCGCTTCCGCTTCCGCGCCCGCTTCCGAGATCGTCTTCGAGTACATTCGACGGTCAACAATCGGGCGGAACCCGCCCGGACCGCATCCGCTTTCGCTCCCGGTTCCCCGTCCGTCCGGGTTGGGGGGCAGCGATCCGCAGGCGGCGTACATCCGGGCGCGGAAGCGGGCGCGGGCGCGGAAGCGGGCGCAGAGGCGGACGGGGGCACGGAAGCGAGGAGAGCCCTTCTACTCCCTCCCGTTGTCAGCCTGCGCGAGACTCAGGTAGGTCTTCGGAAACAGGCCGTAGAAGGCCATCGCCGGCTCGAGTTGGGCGAGCGAGATCTGGTCGTTGACGGTGTGCGAGTGCACCTCATCGGCGGGCCCGAAGCCGACGGTGGGTATCCCGAACATGCCGGCGGTTGCACAGCCGTGGGACGAGAACGAGGAGCGGTGGAGCCGCGGCTGCCGGCCGAGCACGCGCTCGGCGGTCGCGAAGGCGGCCTGGACCGCAGCGCTGTCCTCGGCGGTCTCCCAGGCTGGGAACACCTTGGTCGTCGGGTAGGACAGGCCTCGCCACGACGCTGCGTCGTAGTTCAGCAGGCGCACCTCGGCCCCGGCCGCCTGCACCTCGGGCAAGCGCCTGAGCTCGGCCAGGGCCTGCTCGGCGCTCTCGCCGATGGTGAGGCGACGGTCGAGGTGGATCGTGCACTCGTCGGGAATGGCGGTCAGCGACGGGGTGCGGGAGCTGATGTCGGTGACCGCGAGCGAGCCCTTCCCGAGCATCGGGTGGCTCACCGCCAGCGAGCCGTGGAGACGGTTGATCGCGCTGACGATCGGGCACATGGCGTAGACCGCGTTGGTGCCGCGCTCCGGCTGGGAGCCGTGGGTCGAGACGCCGGCGACGCTGATCTCGAGCGCGACCCGTCCGCGCTGGCCGCGGCAGACGCCGAGGTGGGACGGCATGGCGATGACCACGACCTCGGGGCGGAGCTTGGTCTCGTTGAGGATGAACTGCCAGGCCTGGCCGTCGCAGTCCTCGCTGTTGACTGACGCCACCACCCACACGGTCGCATCGTCGGGAAGCCCGAGGCGGTCGGCGAGGGCGATGCCGTGCACGACGGCCGCCAGCCCGCCCTTCTGGTCCGACGCGCCGCGGCCGTAGAGGGTGCCGCCGGCGACCATGCCGCGGAACGGGTCGTGTCGCCAGCGGGCCGGGTTGGAGATTCCGACCGTGTCGATGTGCGCGTCGAACGCGAGGATTCGCGGGCCGGACCCGAACCTGCCGAGCACATTGCCGAGGCCGTCGATGTGGACGTCCTGGTAGGCGAGCTGGCCCATCTCCCGGACCACGCGCTCACAGGCCAGCCGCTCGCCTCGGCTCGGCGAGGGGAGGGTCACCAGGTCGTGCAGGAACTCGATGCAAGCGGAGTTGGCCTCGGCGGCAAGCCGGAATCCCTCCGCATCGGGCGCCACAGCCGACGTTTCCTCTGCTGTCACGCTGTCCTCCTGCCTGCGCATTTTTTCACAACCCGTGATGGGCGGCAAGGTGGGGAAGGTCGAACCGTCAGTCGCAGGAGGGGACATGGCGGTCAGGACCCGCTTCCGCGCCCGCTTCCGCGCCCGGATGCCCCCGGGAACGCACTCCGAGGGCAGGTGGCGGACGATCGTCGACCCGCCGCCCACAAGGGGAGTCATTCACGTTGCGTGGCGGCCTGCGGGGCCGTGCGGGTGCTCAGGATGACAGTCATGGTGGTGCGGGGCGCCGGAGGCGGGCGCTGGGTTCAACGCTCCACGCCCTCACTGCCCCACTGCTTCAACAGCTTTCCGGGCTCGGAAGCGGAAGCGGAAGCGGGTGGGGGCCCTACTCCCCAGATCCTCGCCCCGAACCCCTCTCTCCAAAGATTGCGGTACCGACGCGGACCATCGTGGCGCCCTCGGCAACCGCCACCTCGAAGTCGAGGCTCATGCCCATCGAAAGCTGCGGCAGCGCGCGGCCGAGGCGGTCGGAGAGCCGGTCGCGCAGCTCGCGCAGGGCGCGGAAGTGGGGACGTGAAGCCTCCGGATCGTCGCCGAAGGGCGGGATCGCCATCAGACCGAGCAGCTCGAGCCGATCGTGGGCGAGGATCGCGGTCGCGAGCGCCGGCGCGTCCTCGGGCAGCACGCCCGCCTTCTGCGGCTCGTGGCCGACGTTGACCTCCATGAGCACGCGTTGTCGCCGCCCCGGCCAGTCCCGTTCGAGGAGGAGCTGCAGGCGCTCGGCGATCTCGTCCCGGTCCACGGTGTGGATGACGTCGAAGGTCGCGAGGGCGGCGGCGGCCTTGTTGCGCTGCAGGGGCCCGATCAGGTGCCAGGTCGCCGGCGGCACGGCCGGCCGCTTGGCAGCCGCCTCCTGGACCCGGTTCTCGCCGATGTCGGTTGCGCCCGCGGCGATCGCCTGCGCCACCAGCTCGGCGGGGAAGGTCTTGCCGACCGCGATCAGCGTGACGCCGGAGGGATCGCGCCCGGCCGTGTCGGCCGCCGCAGCGATCCGGCGGCGGACCTCGGCGAGGCGATCCGGGAGGCCGGCCGCCATGGCCTCAGCCGGAGGTCGCCTCGGTTGGCTCCCGGGTGAGGGACTCCTCGAGGTAGAGGATCCGGTAGCAGGACTCGCAGGTGATGATCTCCTGGCACCTGCGGAGCCGCTGCCTGAGGTGTGGCCGCACTGCGAAGTGGCAGACCGAGCATGATCCCTCGACGACTGCGGCGATGGCCGTCCCCTTCTTGCTCTCGAGCAGCCTCAGGAATCGTGCCCGGTTCTTCGGCTGGAGATCGGCTTCCAGCTGCCGGGCCTCGTTCGAGAGCTGATGGACGATCTCGAGCAGCTCAGACCTGCGGCGCTCCCAGCTCTCGACGACCTCGCGCTGGGCGGACTCCTCTTCGGGGCGGGCCTGGCGGCGCGCCGCGATGTCCGCGCGCAGCTGCTCGGCCGACGCGTCGAGCTCGGTGTGCCGCTGGCGGGCCTCGTTGAGGGCCTTCGTGGCGTAGTCGATCTCGGAAATGACGGCCGTGAACTCACGCTCGTTGGTGACCATCCCCTTCTGTCGCTGGAAGTGCTCGAGCTCGGTTTGCCACTCAAGCTCGCGCTTGCCGACCTGGCGCAGCTCGTCCTCGATGAGCCGGACCTGCTCCTCGAGCTGATCGAGCTCGGCCTGCCGGCTGCGGTTGGCCTCCTGGAGCTGCTGGACCTCTGGGGGTGGGTCCTGGCGTTCGTGGATCGCCTTCGAGATCCTTGCGTAAACATCCTGCAGGCGGACCAGGACAACGAGATCGTTACGGACGCTCTCCACCTCACCTCCTGGCTGCACACCCTGCAAGGGTGCGCCCGCTTGGCTGCGGGGCGATATGTTAGCGCGTTCAGCTACTTCCGGCAAGCTGAGAGAGCATCGCCGCGACGCGGGAGTCAGAATGGCGGCTGTCGTTCACGGCAGGTCGGACGTTGTCGCAGTGCCCATTCCCGCTTCCGCGCCCGCTTCCGCTTCCGAGCCCGAATCCGGGGACGGGTCCGGGCAACGCGTCCGAGCCTGGAGTGGGCGCGCCGGAGAAGGGGATGCAGACTGGCACGGAGACGGGAACGGGAACCCTTCGACTCGCGGCGCTGGAGCCTGCCCTGAGCGAGGAGCCCGCGAGGGCTCCGAGTCGAATGGGCGCCGCTCGCTCAGGGCAGGCTCCTCGGGCGCGGAAGCGGACGCGGAAGCGGATGGCGGAGCGAGATGCTGACCAGGTGGCCGGTTTTGTGCGATGGGCCCACCAGGATTCGAACCTGGGACCTACCGGTTATGAGCCGGCGGCTCTGACCGCTGAGCTATGGGCCCTGCGGTCATCGTAGCGCGGGGCCGGGGGGGCGGCAAGAACAGCGGACGGTGGTCGAGGGGGGAAGCTCACGGGGCGACGTTCGACCGGCGATGGAACCACCAAGACACAGAGTCACAAAGGGGATCCTCTGGGTCGGGGTCGAGTCGTTGCTGCGGCGCAGACCGACCGCTGCGGACACCTCAGTTGTGCCAACATCGTCGGGTCTCTGGGGGGCTCCATCGGTGGCCTCTCGTTGTGCCTTGGTGCCTTCGTGGTGGTGCGGTCGAGCACGGAGACGGAACGGAGGCTGAGGCGGGCGCACGTTCAGGCGGAGGGCTCCCATCGGGCGCGGAAGCGGGCCCGGAAGCGGAAGCGGAGGGGAGGGGGGCCAGATCCTAGCCCCCAGATCCCTAGATCCTCTCTTCTATCCGCCACCCTCCGAGAAGGGCTTGAGCAGGTGGGCGCGCGACGGGTGGCGCAGCTTGCGCAGCGCCTTCGACTCGATCTGGCGAATGCGCTCGCGGGTCACGTTGAACGTCTCGCCCGACCTCCTCGAGGGTGTGCTCGGTCCCGTCGCCGATCCCGAAGCGCAGCTTGAGCACCTGGTCCTCGCGCGGGGTGAGCGACTTGCAGCACGCCCTCGGTCTGGTCCTTGAGGGTGCGCAGATCACCGCGTCGATCGGCGACACCGAGTTGGTGTCCTCGACGAAGTCGCCGAGGTGGGAGTCCTCCTCCTCGCCGATCGGCGTCTCGAGCGAGATCGGCTCCTGGGCGATCTTCATGATCTTGCGGACCTTGCCCACCGGGATCTCCATCCGCTCGGCGATCTCCTCGGCGGTCGGCTCGCGTCCGAGCTCCTGCACGAGCTGCCGCGTGGTGCGGGTGAGCTTGTTGATCGTCTCGATCATGTGCACCGGGATGCGGATGGTGCGGGCCTGGTCGGCGATCGCGCGGGTGATGGCCTGCCGGATCCACCAGGTCGCGTAGGTGGAGAACTTGTAGCCGCGGCGGTACTCGAACTTGTCCACCGCCTTCATCAGGCCGATGTTGCCCTCCTGGATGAGGTCGAGGAACTGGAGGCCGCGGTTGGTGTACTTCTTGGCGATCGAGACCACCAGCCGGAGGTTGGCGACGATCAGCTCCTGCTTCGCGCGGTCGGTCTCCTCCTCGCCGCGCCGGACCTCGGCGAGCAGCCGCTTGAGCTCGTCGTAGGGGACCCCGAAGCGCTCCTCGAGGCGCGCGAGCTCGTCCTCGTAGCGCGCGACCCGCTCCGCGTAGAACTGGCGGCGCTCGACGTTGCGCTCCTGCTGCAGCTTCTTGCGGTCCTTGCGGATGGTCTTGATCGGGATCGAGAACTGGCGCTCCACCTCGCCGAGGAAGGTCAGCAGGCGGTTGCGGGTGGTGGTGGTGAAGTCGGTCGAGCGGACGAGCACCGCGATCTCGGCGAGTTGGCGTCGATCTTGTCCGACAGCTCGTCGGTGCCGCTTGCCACTCCTCTTGCAGCGGCGCAGGCGCTCCTTGAGCTCGTGCGACTCCTCGTCGAGCTCGTGGATGTGGGCGAAGAGCTTGAAGGCCTCGCGCACCCGCTCGCCGGCCCTCTCGTCGAGCTCGCCGAGTGTGCCCCTGGAGCAGGTCGCGCATCATCCGGCGGTCGCGGCGCGCCATCTCGTTGGCGCGCAGGAACAGCTCGAGCAGCTCGAGGTCCTTGGACAGCGCGATGAAGACCCTGGCCTCGCCGGACTCGATGCGCTGCGCGATGTCGACCTCGCCCTCGCGGTCGAGGAGCTTGACGGTCCCCATCTCGCGCAGGTACATGCGCACCGGGTCGTTGGTCTTCTCGAGCTGCTCGCCCGCGGGACGGCCGTCGGCCTTGCTCGGCTGCGGCGCGCCCTCGGCCTGGGCCTGGCCGCGGTCCACCTCGCGGCCCTCGGCGGCCGCCTCGGCGGTCTCCGCGTCGACGACGTCGATGTCGAGCTCCGACAGCCGCATGTAGATGTCGTCGAGCTCTTCGGCGATCCCGGTGACCTCCTCCGGCAGGTTGTCGTAGAGCTCCTCGTAAATGATGAAGCCCCGCTCCTTGCCGGTCTGGATCAGCTTATTCAGCTCGGGATACTTTTCCTCAACTTGCACGCGCAATCCCTCCGCGGTCAGCGGGTTCGTGGAGCCGGCGGGCGGCCGTGGGCAGGCCGCAGGTTCGCTCGGCGGCGCGGGCCGAACAACATGGTTCCGCCCGAGATCCTTCCCGTGTCGGGTTCCTCACTGTCGGACGTCCAGCAGGCTGGGGTTCAGGGCGGGCGTGTTGCGCGACGCAACGACCTGCAGACCAGGTCTCCTCGCCATCGCAGGGAATATGGGTCGCGAAAAGGGTTTTGGCAACCCCTTTCGGGCAAAAACATCAGAATTCGGCGGATTTCCGCCTCAAACGGGCCTTTTCGGCGAGGAGCAGCTCCAGCTCATGGTGGTCTCCGCGCTCCTCGGCGGCGCGGATCCGGGGTGCGAGGCGCCGCGCGAGCTCGCGCCCCTGCCGCTCCAGCAGCACCCGCAGCTGGGAGCGGATCGAGTCGTCGGTGAGCTCCGGCCAGTCGGAGTTGCACAGCTCGGCGACAAAGCTCGTCACCTTCTCATCCGCGCACCTGGTCAGCAGCTCGCGGACGGCCTCGTCCGGCTGCGCGTCGGCGGCGAGGTCAGCCGCCGCCTCGACCAGACTGCGCACACGGTCGTCGTCGATGAGCTCCGGCCGCACCTGCTCCAGGATTCGAGCGCGCCACTCCGGCGTTCCCTCGAGCAGGATCCTGGCGAGGTGGCGCTCGCCAGGCGCCGCCGGTTTTGCCGAGGCGGCACGCCGCTGGGGAGGCTGCCCCTCCCGGCGCGCGGGGTCGCGGCCGTGCTCCTCGATTTCTCCCGGCCGCAGGTAGAGCCGCCGCGCCAGCTCCTCGACCAGGTTCTGGCGGACCGCAGCGTTGCTCGCCGAGCACACGAGCGGCGCGAGCTTGAGCCCTGCGCGGCGCAACGCCTCGGGCTGGTCGGGCAGGCCGGCGAGCAGGAACTCGAGCGCTGATGCCGGTCGCTCGAGCAGCGCGCGGACCGCTTCCGCGCCTCCGGATCGGACCACATCGTCGGGGTCGGTCCCATCCGGTAGGACCAGCACGGCGACGTCGACGCCCGCCTCGAGCAGCACCCGGATGCCGGTCATCGCGGCGCGCCGGCCGGCCTCGTCGGCGTCGTAGCAGAGCACGACCCGGTCGCCGTCGCCGAGGCGCCGTCGCAACAGCCGCGCGTGGTCAGGGGTCAGCGCTGTGCCGAGGGTGGCGACGGTGTTGGTGATGCCGACCCGGTGGAGCGAGAGGCAATCGAAGTAGCCCTCCACCACCAGCAGCTCGCCGGCCTCGTCGGCCGACTTGCGGGCGCGGTCGAGGCAGAACAGGGTCGAGCGTTTCTGGAAGATCGGGTTCTCCGGGCTGTTGAGGTACTTGGGCTCGCCCTCCCCGAGGATCCTCCCGCCGAAGGCGACCAGGCGGCCGTCGATCGAGCGGATCGGAAAGGTGATGCGCTTGCGGAAGCGGTCGTAGGGCGAGCTCCGGGAGTCGGGCTGGACGGAGAGGCCGGCGGCGATGAGGGTTCCGGCCGGGTGCCTTCGCCCGAGCTCATCGGTGAGCTGCCGCCAATCGTCGGGCGCCCAGCCGAAGCCGAACTCGGCCCAGGTGGCCCGCGCGAAGCCGCGGCGCTCGAGCTCGCGCCCGGCCGCGGCGCCGTCCGCTCTGGCGAGACGGTCGACGAAGAAGGCCTGCGCCTCCTCGAGCAGCGTGCGCAGCCGGTCCGACTCCTGGCGGCGGCGCTCTCCGTCGGGGCTGCGCGGCGGCAGCTTCACGCCGTAGCGTCGCGCCAGCTGCTCGACCGCCTCCGCGAACGACAGCCGCGCCGTCTGCATCAGGAACTTGAAGATGTCGCCGCCCTGGTGGCAGCCGAAGCAGTAGTAGAGGCCCTTGTCAGGATCGACCGAAAAGGAGGGCGTCTTCTCCTCGTGGAAGGGGCACAGGCCCTCGAAGGTGCGGCCGCGGCGCCGGAGCCGCACCTGCTCGCCGACGATCTCCACGATGTCGGCCGCCTCGCGGACCCGGGTCACGGAGTCGCGGTTGAGGTCGATGTCGGATGCCACCGGGGATTGTAGTGCGTTCGCGGTCGGGGCGGCGGCCTCGATCCGCTTCCGCGCCCGCTTCCGCTTCCGTGCCCGACGATCCTCTTCGTTCCCGTGCCCGTCCCCCCTCCCGAGCTCGCTGAGGTCCTCCCCGCCGGCTTCCGAGCCCCCTTCCGAGCCCGCTACCGAATCGTCCCTCCCTCGTCCGGCGCACCGATCTGGATCGGCGTGAACCTCCTCCGTGCAGTGCCGATGCCGCCGCGAGCCCGGCGGGTCCGCGGCGTAGTCTCCGCTGCGGGGACGTCTCCCTAACGGGTGGGTAAGTTGCCGGAAACGTCATCCGGGCACGGAAGCGGAAGCGTGTGCGTGGGCGTTGGCTGGACTCGGGAACGGGAACCCTTCGACTCGCGGCGCTGGAGCCTGCCCTGAGCGAGGAGCCCGCCAGGGCTCCGAGTCGAAGGGGCGCCGCTCGCTCAGGGCAGGCTCCGCGGGCGAAGCAGGACAGCGGGAGCGGAAGCGTGGGGCGGGCACGCAAGCCCTCAGATCACCTATGCCATCCTATCACCTATCCGCCCTCGAGCGTGACCTCGGTGACGCCGGTGCCGCCGAGATGCTGCGGCGGATGCGAATACGAGCCCACCGCCGGGTGGCTGCGGCAGACCTCGGCCACCATCCGGCGCAGCGCGCCGGTGCCGTGGCCGTGCACGATCCTGACGGCGGTCAATCCCGCGGCCAGGGCCTGGTCGAGAAAGCGCTCGAGGGACTCCCGGGCGGCCTCACGGTCCATGCCGAGCAGCATGAGCTCGCGCCCCGGGCTCGCCTCCGTCTCGAGCCGGACGGTCGGCCGCCGCGCTGTCGCCGCGGCGGGCGCCGCGGGCTCGAGCTGCGCGACGTCCACCCACACCCGCTTGTCGCCGCTCCTGACCAGTGCCCGTGCGCCACGCAGCTCGTCGACGACGCCGCTCCCGCCGAGCCCGATCAGCCGGACCGAGTCCCCTTCGGCCGGCGCGCTCGATGCCCGATCCGGCGGCGGCTCGCTCACCGGCAACGCGTCGGCGCGCAGCTGGGCGCGGCGGCGCTTGCCGAGCCGCTCGCCCTCCTCGATGGCCCGGTCGAGCCGCGTCAGCGCCTCGTCGAGGCGGTCCTTGGCCCTGCGGCGCAGCCGGTCGAGCTCCTCGTCCGCGCGTCGGGCGAGGCGACGTTGCTCCGCGCCCAGCCGCTCGAGCTCGGCTTCCGCCTCCCCGTGGAGGCGGTCGATCTCGGCAGAGCGCCGCTCGAGCCGCTCGCGCTCGCGCTCGAGCGAGGTCTCGACCTCCTCGAGGCGTCGCAGCCAGCGGTCGAGCTCGAGATGATCGCCGCCGAGCAGCTCGCCGGCGCGCCGCAGGATCGGCTCGGGGATGCCGGTGCGGCGGGCGATCTCGATGGCCCGCGACCGGCCGGGCCGGCCGAAGCTCAGGGTGTACGTCGGCAGCTCGCGGCCCTCGTCGTAGCCCATCGAAGCGTTTGTCATCGCCTCGGCTTCGGTGGTGTTGAGGGCGATCGCCGCCAGGTGGGTGGTGGCGACGGTGACGCAGCCGCGCCGGGTGAGCTCCTCGAGCAGGGCGAGGCCGAGGGCGGCGCCCTCCATCGGATCGGTGCCGGCGCCGAGCTCGTCGTAGAGCACCAGCGAGCCCTTGCCGCAGCTGTCGAGGAGGGTCCGGGTCGCGGCCATGGCGCCGGAGAAGCTCGAGAGGTCGGCCGACACGTCCTGCTCGTCACCGATGTGGCACCACAGCTTTTCGAACGCCGGAATGGTCGTGCCGGCGTCGGCCGGCAGAGGAATGCCGTGCGCGGCCATCAGCGCCATCACGCCGATGGTCTTGAGGGTCACGGTCTTGCCTCCGGCGTTGGGGCCGGACACGACCAGGGTGCGGCTTCCGGCAGGAAGCCGGAAGTCGAGCGGCACCACGCGGTGGGTCGGATCGCGCCGTTCGGCGGAGCCGAAGATCTCAGCGCGCAGCGCGTGGAGGCGCTCGTCGAGCAGCGGGTGGCGCGCGCCGACGAGCACCATCTCGCCGTCGGGCGAGGGGAATGCCAGCCGGCCGTGGACGAGCTCGCCGAAGAGGGCGCGAGCCTGCGCGGCGTCGAGCGTGGCCATGACCTCCACGGCCGACGCGAGCTCCCCGCGGACGGCGCCGAACAGCGCGGCGATCTCGACGAGGATCCGCCGGATCTCGTCGCGCTCGCGCGCCATCGTCTCGGCGAGCTCGTTGTTGAGCTCGACCACGGCGAAGGGCTCCATGAAGGCAGTCGCGCCGCTTCCCGACGAGTCGAGGAGTAGGCCCTGCAGGCGGCTGCGCGCCCCCGCGCGCACCGGCACGCAGTAGCGGTCGCGCCGCACCGTCGGCGGGGCGTCGGTGACGACGTCGGCGTGGCTGCGCCGGATCTCCTCGAGGCGGGCGAGCAGCTCCATCCGCAGGCGAGTCGTCGCCCGGCGCAGGCGGCCCAGCTCGGGCGAGGCATCGTCGGGGACGGTGCCGTCCCGGCCGAGCTTGGGCGCGACCTTTCGGATCAGCTCGCCGGTGTCGGGAAGGGCGCGGCCGAGCTCGATCAGGGTCCCGCCGTCGTCGGAGGCGGCGAGCAGACGGGCGCGGACCGCGGCGATCCGGCGAGCCAGGGTGAGCAGCAGCAGGAGCTCGGCCGGCTCGACCGGCAGAGGCGTGGCCGGTTCGAGCCACGGTAGGGCGTCGTCCATGCCGGCGAAGGACAGCCGGCCGTCTTCGGCCAGCAGCCGCTCGACGGACTCGGTGAGCTGTGCCAGCCGGGCGGTCTCCTCCGCCGGGAGCAGGCCGGAGTCGGCGGTCAAAAGGCGGCGGCCCGAGCCGCTCTGGGCCCGGGCCGCGACGATCAACTGGATTTTGTCGAACTCCAGCTCGGAGGCGACGCTGCGCTTCACGAGCGGACTAGAGGACGCCGGCCCTGCGTTGCTTCGCCAGCTTGCGGAGCATCTTCTTGCGGGCCTGGATCAACTGGCGCTTTTTCCGCTCGGAGGGCTTCTCGTAAAAGCGGCGTCGCTTGACCTCGGAGAGGATGCCGGCCTTCTCGCACTTCCGCTTGAAGCGGCGGAGCGCCGCCTCGAAGGACTCGTTGTCTCGAACTGTGACGCCCGTAGGCACGATCGGCTCACCTCCTCTCGGCGCAAACTACGCACAGACGCGCGCCGCGCGGGATGGGAGATTACCATCGGCGCCGCCGCGGGTCAAGCGCCGAGGACCGGCGACGAGCGCCCTCGGCATGCCGCGCGGCAGCGCGGACAGCACCGCGCCGCCCTGTCGATCAGCCGACGATCTTGGTCTTGATCGCGTCGAAGTTCTTGCTGTAGACCTTGCCGGTCTTGATGGTGAAGTAAAACGCCGCGGCGCCACCGTCGCGCTTGCGGTACAGCCAGGTCTGGGTGCCCTTTTCCTTGTCGTCCTGGATGTTGGCGTAGTACGGCACCCCGGCGATCTGGCGAACCTCGTCCATGGTCATGCCGTTCGTGCCGGTCTTGACGGCGTCGAAGCGCTCCTGGGTGATGTAGCGCCAGTCGTCGAGCCACTCGAGCTTCTGCTTGAGCGACGGGATCGGCGTGAGCCCAACCTGGGCGTAGAGCGACTCGGCCCCGTTGAGGTGATCGACCGCCTTCGCGTAGTCGCCTGCCTTGCGAACCATGTCGTCGGCGACCAGCAGCGCCTCGTTCGCGTAGAGGTCGAGCGCCTGCTTGGTCTCCGGCGCCTCCGGGAATTCGTTGAGCCCGATGTTGAGGATATCGGCGAGGTTGGTCTGGAACGCCTCGAACGCGGTGTCCTGCGCGGTCGTGAGACCGGCAATGCTCGCGTTCGCCTGCTCGAGCTGGCTCTTCTGCTCGGGGCTGCGCTTGCTCTCCTCGATCGCCATGATGGCGGCGGCGGCACCTTCGGCGGCAGCCAGCTTCGCCCGGGCCTGCTCGAGGTCGGCGGACTGCTGCGGGATGGCCACGAAGAGCTGCTTCATCTCGGCGAGCCTCAGCTCCTCCTCGGTGGGTCCCTTCTTGCATCCGGCGAGAGCACCGACGGCGGCGACCACGATCAGCAGGCAGGGCACGATGCGGGTGGCTTTCATTGCTCCTCCCTTCCGGCGTCACGCTAACAGAACTTCGATCAGCTGACAACGTCACGCGACCGACGTGGCGGCAGCTTGGTCAGAGAATGGAGATACTGCTGCATTTTGAGATCGCGTTTCTGCTGTGGACGTTGAGAAGTGGTGAGCGGTTGTCGCGCGCCGCCTGCAGTGCTTTCTTGACGCACCTTCGCTCGCGCGGTGATAATGCTGATCGACACCGCACAGCGGGAGGCGTCATGGACTCTTACGATGCACTCATCGAGCAGCTCAGGAGCGCGCGCGATCAGCGCCAGCGGTCGCTGAACGGCCAGCTCAGAGGGGTCCTCGACAGCCTCGCGGCGGCGAGCTCGGCGCTCCGCGATGCGCTGTCGGCGCCGGCCGACGAGGTGTTTCCGCTCGACCAGGTCGAGTCCTCCGTGAAGGTGCTGCGCGACGACGCCGCAGCCGCGGCCGAGTCTGCTGCCGCGGCTGCCGCCGAGGCTGCGGCGGCGGCTGCCGCCGAGGCTGCGGCGGTCCCGCCGCCCGCGATCACGCTCGACGCCCTGCGCAAGCTCGACGCGGCGCGCACCCAGTCGGAGCTGCTCCATGGCCTGCTCAGCGAGCTCTCCAGCCACGCCGCACGGGCCGTGGTGCTCGTGTTCCGCCCGGGTGGCGTGAGCGCCTGGAGCGCGATTGGATTCGACGACGTGTCGCGGCTCGGCCGCTGGTCGTGCGCCCGCGAGGAGTCGCCGCTGTTCGCCGACTTCGAGGACGCGCCGAGGCCGCTCGCGATCCTCCCGCAGGACGATGGAGTCCTCAGGGGATGGCTGGAGGGTGAGACCTCGCCGACCGAGGCGCTGCTGGTGCCGATCAGCCTGCGCGGGCGGACGATGGGCGCGGTTTACGCCGATCGCCTCGCCGGTGCCCCGTGGAACCCCGAGGCGGTTCAGGTCCTGGTGGCGGTCGCGTGCTGGATGATCGACACCCTCAAGCACCGCAGCGCCGGATCGTCGCCGATGCTCGGCGAGGTCGCAGCCGCCCGGCGCGAGGCCGCGCCGGCGCCGGACGAGGCGGCCGGCGAGGCGGTGCTGCCGCCGGCCGTGGCGGCGCTCGACGAGATGGCCGCGGAGCCGGGCTTCGACCCGTCGGCGACGGTCAGTATCGGCGAGACACCGCAGCCCGAGCCGGTGGCTCCGGAGTACGACTTCGCGGTCGAGCCCGCTCGCGAGCCGGCGGCCGCGGAGATCGACGAGCCCCAGTACGGGGGTGCCGTGGCGGGCGCCACAGCCGAGGCGGTCGAGTTCGAGGTTGTCGAGGTGGAGCGTCAGCTGCCGCCGCCGGTGCAGCCGGTGACGCCTCCTGCCGACTTGCGGCGTGAGCGGCCGGCGGCCGTCGCGGGCTCGGCGCTGGGCGAGCTGTCGCCCGAGGATCAGTCCAAGCACGACGAGGCTCGACGCTTCGCGCGCCTGCTGGTGTCCGAGATCAAGCTCTACAACGAGGAGGCGGTGGAGCGAGGCCGCGAGCAGCGCGACCTCTACCAGCGCCTGAGGGACGACATCGACCGCAGCCGGGAGATGTACGAGAAGCGGATCCCGGCCGACATCCGCGCCGCGCACGACCACTTCCGCGACGAGCTCATCCGAGTCCTCGCGGCTGGCGATGCCGGCGCCCTCGGCATGTGAGCCGATCCCGATCCGGGATCCAGCGCCGGTGAGCCATGCGGGCGAGACTGATCGCCACCGTCCTCGTGCTCGCCGCGTGCGCCGAGCGCCCGCAGCAGCCGCCGCCCGAGGCGCACCGCCTGGAGCAGCTCGAGCGCGCTCTCACGCTGCGTGACGCTGACCCCGGCGCCGCCGCGAGGCTGCTCCAGGAGGCCGGCCCCGGCCCGGTGCTGGAGCGCCTGCGGCTCGAGCAGTGGCTGGCCGCCCTCGAGCGGGCAGACGCCGGCATCCAGGAGTGGCAAGCCGCCCTCGGGGCCACGCTACCGCCCGACCTCGAGCCCCGAGCGCGGTTCGGGCTGGCGCGTCGCCTGGCCGCTGAGGGCCGCGTCGTCGAGGCGGTTGCACTGCTCGAAAGCGCTCCGCCGCCCGACCGGGTGGCGGCCGACCTGGTGCTGGTCGAGCTCGGCGAGGGGCCGTGGCGGCGCCCGGCGGCAGCGCGGCTCGCGGTCGCGGCACCCGGGCGGCTGCGCCGGGCCGCACCCGAGCTCGAGCGCTCGGCGAAGGACGGGCTCGACCCGGAGTCGCGCCTCGCCCGGAGCGCGAGCTGGCGTGCCGCCGGCTCTCCGGCGCGGGCAGCGGCCGAGCTCGAGGGCGAGCGCTGGCGCGGCGAGCTCGAGCGGCGGCGCCGGCTCGAGCTGGCGCGGGCCGAGACCGCGGCGGGCTCGCCGGATCGAGCCCTGCGCGCGCTGAAGGCCGTTCCCGCCGCCGACGCCGAGGCGCAGCTCCTCCGCGGCGAGGCGTACCGGCGTCAGGGGTGGCAGCGCTCGCCGCGCTCGGCGGCGCGCGGCTCGTTCGCGAGCTGTCTCGACGCCGCCCGCCGGGCGGTCGCCGCCGCGGGCCCGGCGCGATCGATCGAGGGCGCCGCCCTGCAGCTGGTGGTCGAGTGCGGCAGCGAGGCCGGGAGGCTCGACGAGGCGGTGGACGCGTGGTGGCGCCTGGAGCGGATCGGCTGGACTGGCGACCGCCGGGAGTGGGTGGGCCGCCGGCTGGGCGTGGCGCTCGCGCTCGCCGGCGGGGACCGTCGCGAGCTCGCACGGCTCGCCGGCTCGCTGCCCGAGCAGGAGCGCTGCTTCGCCTACTGGTCGGCCGCCGCGGCGCGCTCGCGGACCGGCGAGCTCGAGGCGCTGGCCGGCGCTGTCTATCCCGACCTCTACGGCCTCTGGGCGCGCGAGATCACGGGCCGGCCGGCGCCCGTGTCGATCCCGGCCGCGCCGGACGTCGACCCCGCTGCGCCGCCGTGGTCCGTGGCGTGGCTCCTCGACCGCGGCCTCCTCGACGAGGCGGCCGCCGAGTGGCGCCGGATCTGCACCGTCCGCGGGACCTGGCCGGCCGAGGGCCTCGCCGAGGCCGCCCTCGCCGAGCGGCGCGGCCGCCCGCTCGACGTCGTGCGGGTGCTGCGAGGCGCCGTGCCGGAGCTCGGCCGCGTGACGATGGACCTGGCGCCGGCCAACGCGCTGCGCGGCTACCTGCCGCTGCCGTGGAGCGCGGAGCTCGAAGCGGCGGCAGCGGAGTCCGGCGTCGAGCCGTGGCTGCTGGCCGGGGTCGCCCGCCAGGAGAGCGTGTTCATCGCCCGGGCGCGCTCGCCGGCGGGCGCGGTCGGGGTCATGCAGCTGCTGCCGGCGACGGCGCGCGGCCACGCCCGCGCTCTCGGGTTCGGAGCCCATCCCGATCTCGAGCAGCCCGAGCTCAACATCAGGATCGGCGCCAGGGAGCTGCGGCGGCTTCTCGACCGCTTCGGCGCGGTGGAGCCGGCGCTCGCGGCCTACAACGCCGGCGAGGGCCGGGTCCGCCGCTGGCTCGAGGAGGAGCCCGACCGCTTCCGCTTCACCGAGGCGATACCGATACCGGAAACCTACAGCTACGTGCGCCGCGTGCGCTCTCTGGCCGAGGCCTACCGGGTGTTCTACGCCGAGCAGTGGAGGAGCGGGCCGTGACCGGGCTCGACCCGGCGGGTCGGTGCCCCGGCGCCGGCGAAAGCCCGAGGATATCGCCACTTGACTGCTTGACAATATGGACACAATCCCGGCACCATGACATGCGCGGGGGTGCTTCGATGTTCGAATTGAGACTGCGTTTACTCAAAGGACATCGTTCCTGGGTGCTCGGGCTCGGCATCGTGCTGGTGCTGGCCGCGGCGGCCGGTGCCCCGTTGGCGCTGGCCCAGGACGCCGCGGAGGTCGCAGCGGAGGAGGTCGAGGCGATCGACAGCTCGGCCTGCGCCGACTGCCACGACCAGAGCAAGCACGGCTCCGCCTACCTCGACGACCTGAATCTCTCGATCCACGAAGGGCTCGAGTGCCTCGACTGCCACCAGGACCGTGGCACCATGCCGCACCAGGAGCAGGAAGGGTTCTCGGTCGGCTCCGAGGGCTGCCGCCAGTGCCACGACGACGCCGCCGAGCAGTACACCGCGCACGGCCGGGGGAAGCTCGGCGAGGTCGAGGACGTTCCGGACTGCAGCGACTGCCACGGCGACCACGACATCCTGCCCTCGTCGGTCAAGCGATCGAAGACCCATCCGGTGGAGCTCCCGGACACCTGCGGCGAGTGCCACGAGAACCTCGACCTCACGACCAAGCACGCGATCCTCATCGACCACCCGATCCAGATCTACGAGACCAGCGTCCACGGCCGCGCCACCAAGGGCGGCGTCTACCTGGCCGCCACCTGCAACGACTGCCACTCCACCGGCGGGACCGCCCACAAGATCCTCTCGCCCGGCAACCCCCTCTCGAGCATCAACCACTTCAACATCCCCGCGACCTGCGGTAGGTGCCACCAGTCGGTCGAGCAGGACTACACGGAGGGCATCCACGGCCAGCTCGCAGCGCGGGGCGAGACCGACGCCCCGGTGTGCACCGACTGCCACGGTGAGCACGGCATCCTGTCGCCCGACGACCCGCGCTCGCCGGTGTCACGTTCCAAAGTCGCCGAGATGACCTGCTCGCCGTGCCACGAGTCGACGGTGCTCAACGAGAAGTACGGCCTCCAGACCGATCGACTGACCACGTTCATCGACTCCTACCACGGCCTCAAGAGCAAGGCCGGCGACACCCACGTCGCCAACTGCGCGTCGTGCCACGGCGTCCACCGCATCCTGCCGAGCTCCGACCCCACGTCGACCGTCAATCCCGCCAACCTGCAGGCGACCTGTGGCGAGTGCCACCCGAACATCTCCGCGAAGATGGCGGCGAACCCGATCCACGGCGTCTCGGGGGAGGGCCTGCAGACGCCGATCGCCGGCCTGGTCGAGGACTTCTACATCATCGTCATCGTGCGTCGTCATCGGGCTGATGGTGGTGCACTGGCTGATCGACCTGTGGCGCCACATCAAGAACCTGATCGACTCCCGGCCGCAGGTGCGCCGGATGAAGACCGACGAGGTGATCCAGCACGCCCTGCTCGCGATCGCCTTCATCGGTCTCGTGGTCTCCGGCTTCGCGCTGCGCTTCGACCAGGGCTTCGTCTCGCGCTTCTTCTTCGGCTGGGAGGGTGGCTTCCAGCTGCGGGGCACGATCCACCGGGTGTTCGCCGTGCTCTTCATGGGCACGGTGGTGTGGCACGCCGTTCTTCCTGACCACGGCCCGAGGGCGCAAGTTCGTCAGCGACATGTTCCCGGTCCGCCGCGACTTCAAGTTCTTCCTCGACCGCGCGCTCTACAACCTCGGCCTGCGCGAGCACACGCCGTGCATCCAGCGCTTCAGCTACGTCGAGAAGGCCGAGTACTGGGCCCTGGTCTGGGGGACGGCGGTCATGATCGTCACCGGCCTCGCGCTGTGGTTCGACAACGTGGTCATCCAGCTGCTCCCCAAGGGCGTGCTCGACGTCGCGCTGGTGGTCCACTACTACGAGGCATGGCTCGCGACCCTGGCAATCGTGGTCTGGCACCTGTACTCGACGGTGTTCAACCCGCACGTCTACCCGATGAACCCGAGCTGGATCACCGGCACCATGCCGGAGGAGATGTACCACCACGAGCACCCCGGCTACCTCGAGGAGGCGAAGCGGGACACCGAGAATCTGATCCGCCGCGAGATCGCCAAGGTGTCGGGCGAGGACCGGGCGGCGCACAAGGCACCGGGCGAGGACGTCGAGGTCGAGCCCGGGGACGAGGCGAAGAGCTGACGTTTGGCACCGGCCGGGGCAAAGCGGAAGCGCAGAGGGGGCTGGGGACTTGCCGCCGTCCCTGCGACTGCTGGAACCACCAAGACACGAAGACACGGAGAACGTCATTCGAGTGCGGTCGTGCCGCCGCTGCGGCTCGGTTCGGTCGGTGAAGCAGATCCCTGTGTGCGTGCCAGGAAGTTAGGGAGATCCGGTCGCACTGCGCCTTCACCGTGTGCGACCTGCAGCCATGAAATCGTACTCAGCCAGGTGGAGGACTGCGCGGCCTGGACGCGCCCCATCGAAAACCTCTCTTAGTGCCTTTGTGACTTCGTGGTAGATCGCGCTCGGGTACGGGAACGGAAACGGGAGCGGGGACGAAGCCGGATCCGGAAGCGGGCGCGGAAGCGGGCGGGGGTGGCCGCACGGCCTGGTATGCTTGCCCTCTGGAAGGAGCGACTGGTCATGGCCGTCGACCCCAAGCTGCTCGAGATTCTGGTCTGCCCCGTGGACAAGACGCCGCTCGAGGTGGTCGAGCTTCCGGAGGCGGTCCGCCGGCGCCTGGTCGAAAAGTACCGGGACCAGTTCAAGGACGAGGAGCCGGTGGTGGAGGTCGGGCTGGCGTCGCCGGCCGGCCGCGTCTACCCGGTGGTGTCCGGCATTCCAGTGATGCTGGTCGAGGATGCGCTCTCCCGCGACGAGCTCGAGGGCTGAGCTGCGCCACCGCTGCGCTCGGTGCCTGCCGGGAAGCGGAGGGCGCCGGTGAGCGATCGGACCTGGACGGTCTCCGGGCTCATCCGGGCGGTCAACGAGCTCCTCGAGCAGGGCTTCTCCGGCGTCCGCGTCGAGGGCGAGGTGACCAATCTGAAGCCGTCGGGCCGGGGCCACCTCTACTTCACACTCAAGGACGAGGCCGCGTCGCTCGACTGCGTGATGTGGGCGAGCCGGGCCGGCCGGCTGCGCTTCGCGGTCGAGGACGGCCTCGCCGTGCTGTGCACGGGCTCGCTCACCGTCTACCCGCAGCGGGGCAGGTTCCAGCTCGTGGTCGACGAGCTCGAGCCGCTCGGCCTCGGTGCGCTCCAGCTCGCGTTCGAGCAGCTCAAGCGGCGGCTCGACGCCGAGGGACTGTTCGCGGCCGAGCGCAAGCGGCCGCTGCCGGGCCTGCCGAGCCGGGTCGGCATCGTGACCTCGCTGTCCGGCGCCGCCCTCCACGACATGCTGCGCGTGCTGCTGCGCTTCCCGCACCTCGAGGTGATCGTGGCGCCGGCCGCGGTCCAGGGCAGCGGCGCGGCGGCCGAGATCGCGAAGGCGCTCGGGCGGCTGGCCGCATCAGGGCTGGTGGACGTGGTCATCGTCGGCCGCGGCGGCGGCAGCCTCGAGGACCTGTGGGCCTTCAACGAGGAGCCGGTGGCGCGCGCCATTGCGGCGAGCCCGGTGCCGGTGATCTCCGGCGTCGGCCACGAGGTCGACTTCACGATCGCCGACTTCGTCGCCGACATCCGCGCCACGACGCCGACGCAGGCGGCCGAGCTCGTGGTGGCCCAGCTCGAGCGGCAGGCGCGCCGGCTCGACGAGGCGCAGTCGGCCCTGCTCCGCGACCTCACCCGCCAGCGCGTCCTCGCCCGCACCCGGCTCGCCGGGCTCGCGGGGTCCTCGGGACTCGCCCGGGTGCCGCACCGGATGCGGCTGCTCCGCTCGCGGCTCGACCGCGCCGAGCGGTTGCGCGCGGTCTTCGGCCGCCTGAAGGAGCGCGCGCTTGCCCGCCTCGACCGCGCCGCCGGGGTGCTGCGCCAGCTGCCGGCGCTGATCGCTGCCGGCGGCCACCGGCGGGTCGTGGAGAGCCGCCGCCAGCAGCTCGGCCAGCTCGCCCGCGCCCGCCTCGCCCGCGCCCGGGCCGCGATCGACGGCCACCAGCGCGCGCTCTCGCACCTCGGCCCGCGAATGGTGCTGGAGCGCGGCTACTCGATCACGACCCGGGCCGGCGATCCGCGCCCGCTGCGCGATGCCTCCGCGGTGGCGCCGGGCGTCGAGCTGCACACCACCCTGGCCCGCGGCGAGCTGCGGTCGATCGTCGCCAAGCGGGCGCCGCGGCCCGCCGAGTCAACCGCGAGCGAAGGAAGGCGACCGTCAACCTTCACTGTTTGATGACCAGGGGGAAGGCTGATGGGCGACTCTCGAGTTCGAGCAGGAGCGGGCGCGGAAGCGGAAGCGCGGCGCGGAAGCGGGCGGCTGATCATGATCCGCGTGCTCTGGTCGAGGATCAGGGACGGGAACGGGAACGGGAACGGGGACGGGATCGGAGGACAACTTCCACCGCACACTGTCGCTCGTTGACGGGAGTGACCGATGACTGCGAAGGCCAAGACCGAGGAGCGATTCGAGGACCAGCTCGCGAAGCTGGAGGAGATCGTCGCCCGGCTCGAGGACGAGGGCGTCGGGCTCGAGGAGTCGCTCGACCTCTTCGAGGCCGGGATGAAGCTCGTGAAGAGCTGCCGCGCCCGCCTCGAGCAGGTCGAGCAGCGGGTCGCCCGCCTGCTCGAAAGCGAGGAGGGCGAGCCGAAGACCGAGACGCTCGAGACGGAGGAGGCGTGACGGCGCCCACCCGGCTCGCCGCCGAGCGCGCGACGGTCGACGCCGCGCTGCACCGGCTGCTCGCCGACCGGGGCGAACGGCCCGCCCGCCTGCACGAGGCAATGGAGTATGCGGTGCTCGCCGGCGGCAAGCGGGTGCGGCCGATCCTGGCGCGGCTGGCGCACGCCGCCGCCGGCGGCGACCCCGACCGCATCACCGACGCCGCCTGCGGGCTCGAGCTGATCCACACCTACTCGCTGGTCCACGACGACCTGCCGGCGATGGACGACGACGTGCTGCGCCGCGGCCGTCCGACCCTCCACGTGGCCTTCGACGAGGCCACCGCGATCCTCGCCGGCGACGCCCTGCTGACCGACGGGTTCGGCCTGCTCGCCTCGCGGCCGCCCGGGCCGGAGTGGGCGGTACGACGGGCGGCGGCGGTCGCCGTGGTGGCCGCGGCCGCGGGCTCGCTCGGGATGGTGGCGGGTCAGGTCGAGGACCTCGAGGCGACCGGCGGGCTCGGTCGCGCGGTGGACGATCCGGGGGCCACGCTCGAGCGGATCCACCGCCGCAAGACCGGCTGCCTGATCCGCGCCTCGGTCGAGGTCGGAGCGGTCCTGGCCGGCGTCACCGACCGCGGGCCCTTCACGGACTTCGGCGATCGCCTCGGCCTCGCCTTCCAGGTCGCCGACGACCTGCTCGACGCGACCGCGACCGCCGACGAGCTCGGCAAGTCGCCGGGCAAGGACGCGGACGCCGGGAAGCTGACCTACGTCACGCTCCACGGCCTCGACGCCGCGCGGCGCCGGCTCGGCGAGCTCGAGGCGGAGCTGGTCGCGCTGGCTCGTGCGCTCGAGGGCGACGGCGGCCCGCTCGCCGATCTCGCCACGTACGTCATTCGCCGCAGTAGCTGACCCGACGCGAGAAACCCCGCGCCCGCGCCCCCTTCCCGCGCCCGCTTCCGAATTCTCTCCGCCGTCGGGCTCGGGCTCGGAAGCGGAAGCGGAAGCGGGCACGGAGATGGGCACGGGCACGGAGACGGGCAGGCTCCTCGGGCGCGGAAGCGGAAGCGGGCGCGGAAGCGGGGAAGAGGGCCCGCGTGAATTGCTGAGGGTCACGCGATCCGCTACCCTCCTCCCATGCCAAGCCGTCGCGTGTGGCTGCTGCTGCTGCTCGCGATCCTCCTCCGCCTCCTCACCCAGGGCTGGGACTCCGGGCTGCTGACCCCTCATCCCGACGAGCGCCAGGTCGCCTTCGTGTCCGAGAAGGTGCCGGGCTTCTTCGACGACCCGGGCTTCTACGCCTACGGCTCGCTCCACTTCCGCGCGGTGCGGATCGCGGCCGCCGTGCTCGGCGAGGCCCGCGCCTACCAGGGCCTGCTGGTCGGCGGCCGGGCGCTGTCGCTGCTGGCCTCGGTCGGCGCGCTCCTGCTCGGCTGGTTCCTCGCGCACCGCGCGTGGGGCCGGCGGACCGGCGAGCTCACGCTGCTGCTGGCGGCGCTCCTCCCGCTCGATCTCCAGCAGTCGCACTACGCCACGGTCGAGGCCCACCACGCGCTGTGGGTGATGGCGGCCCTCGCCGCGTGCTACTGGCTGGCGCGGACCGGGGGCGCGGTCGCCGCCGTCGCGGCCGGCGCCACGGCCGGCGCCTCGCTGGCGGTCAAGGTGGCGTCGCTGCCGCTGCTGCTGCCGCTCGCCCTGGCGGTCATCATCGCGAGGAGGCGGCCCGGGTCCGCGCGCCTGCCCGAGCTCGGCGGGATCGTGGCCGCCGCCGCCTGCCTCGCCTTCTGGCTCGGCCAGCCGTGGGCGCTGACCGGGGCTCAGCCGCCGGCGATCGCGATCGGTCTCGCCCTGCTCGCCGTCGTCCTCGGCCGGGCGGCGCGCTCGCGCCGGGGCGGCCTCGCGCGCGCCGCGGCGTTGGGCTCGTGGCTGGCGGTGCTCGCCCTCGCGGCGCTGATTGCCGCCACGGTGCTGGCGCCGGCGTCCCTGCCGGTCCTGCAGCCGCTGGTTGACGCGGTGGGCGTGCCGCTGAACCCGGACTACCTCAAGGGCGTCGGCGAGCAGGCGGCGATGGTCACCGGGAAGGGCGACCTGCCCTACGTCCGGATCTACCGGGACACGCTCCCGGTGCTCTACACGCTGCGCGAGCTCGCGCGCTGGGGAATGGGCCCGCTGCTGCTCCTCGCGGCGCTCGGCGGCGCCGCGGCCGCCGGCTGGCGTCTGCTGCGGCGCCCGGAGCGCTGGCTGGGCCGCGTCGCCACGCCGGAGGCGGTGCTGATCGCGCTCGTTCTCGCCTGGCTCCTCCCGACGGCGATCCGCTTTGCCACCTTCGAGGTCAAGTACCTGCGCTACTTCGAGCCGCTGGTGGTGGCCGCGGCCATGGTGGCGGCGTGGGGCCTGCTCCGCCTGCCGACGCACGTGGCGGCGGCCGGCGGTCGTGGTGACCGTCGCCGGGACCGCGCTGTGCGCCGGCATGTACCTGTGGGCCTTCGCCTCGCCGCACCCGCACCGGACCGCGGCCGAGTGGCTGGGCCCGATGGTGGCGCCCGACCAGGTCGTCGCCTTCGAGCACTGGGACGAGACGGTCAGCCTGCCCGGCGTGGCGCGCCTCGACCTGCCGTCCTACGACCTGCCCGACGACGAGGCCAAGGTGCGCCGCTGGGCCGACGCGCTGGCCTCCGCGGACTGGGTGGTGCTGACCTCCAACCGGGTGCGCCGCACGGTTCTGGTCAACCGCGAGCGCTTCCCGCGCACCGGCCGGCTCTACCGCCTGCTGCTGTCCGGCGAGGCCGGCTTCGAGCCGCTGGCGAGGATCGAGCGGGCGCCGCGGCTGTTCGGCCTCGAGCGCGCGGTGCAGCTGGCCGACGAGAGCTTCCTCAACTACGACTTTCCGCGCGTGCTCGTGCTGCGCCGCACCGGCGCCGTCGACGTCGACGCGCTGGTCGAGCGGACGGCGCGGCCGCTGCCCTTCCTCGAGAGCCTGGACGCGGCGGCGGTCGAGCGGGCCTTCGTCGAGCCGGTGGAGCGGGTGACCCCGGCCCCGCGCCTCGCCGGCCAGGCCGTGCAGCTCGCGGCCTGGCTCGCGGTCCTGCTCGGCCTCGCCGCCGCCTGCTGGGTGCTGCTGCTGCCGGTCCTGCGGTCGTGGCCGGACGCGGGGGCCGGCCTGGCGCTGGTCACCGGCTGGGTGGCGCCGGCGTGGCTGATGTGGCTGGGGGCGGAGTGCGGGCTGTGGCGGACCGGCGCGGCGACGGCGACCTGGATCTTCCTGGCGGTGCTCGCATCCGGCGGCGTCGTGGCCTACCTGCGCCGCCGCACGGTGGCCAAGCTCCTGCGGGCGCGCCGCCGCGACGCGCTCCTCGTGCTTGCCGTCGCCGGCGTGGTCTGGCTGCTGTTCCTGGCGGCGCGCGCCGGCAACCCGGCGATCTTCTGGGGCGAGAAGCCGATGGACTTCTCGTTCCTCAACGCCTTCCTCCGCGCCTCGTCGTGGCCGCCCGACGAGCCGTGGATGGCCGGCATGCCGCTCCACTACTACTACTTCGGGCAGGTGCTGTCGTCCTTCCCGATCCTGGTCGCGGGCAGCCACCCGGCGGTCGGCTACAACCTGATGGCGGCCTCGATCCCGGCGCTGGCCGCGGCGCTGCTCGCGCCGCTCGGCCTCGCGCTCGCCCGCCGCCGCCGCTTCGCCGTCGCGGCGCTGCTGCCGGTGCTGGTGCTGCTGACCGGCAACCTGGCCTGGCCCCGGCTGCTCGACCTGGCCCGCGGCGGCCGCTGGTTCGACCTGTGGTGGGCGACCTCGCGGGTCATTCCCGGCTTTGCCATCGACGAGTACCCGCTGTGGACCGCGCTCTTCGCCGACCTCCACGGCCATCTCATCGCGCTGCCCGTGCTGCTCGCGACCCTGCTGTGGGGCTGGCTCACCGTCACCCTGCGCGGCCGCCGCTGGATGGTCGCGGCGGCGCTGTGCGCCGTCTCGGCCGCGGTGCTGGTGGCGACCAATCCGTGGGACATCTTCGTGGTCGCGGCGACGCTCGCAGTCGGCACGCTGGCCGCGGCGTGGCGGCCGGTGCAGGGGATGCTGCGGCTCGCCGCGGCAGGTGTTGCAAGCGTCCTCGCGGCCCTGCCCTACGTCGTCGAGCTGCTCGCCGGCATCGGCGCCGGCGCCGGCGGCCGCGGCCTCTTCCTGACCGACGCCGACTTCGCGCCGGCGTGGGCGGTGGTCCTCCATTTCGGCGTCTTCCTGGTGCCCCTGCTGGTGCTGGCGGTGGCGCTGCCGGCGACCCGCCGCGGCTGGTTGCCCATGCTGCTCCTGGCGGTGGCGGGCGTCGGCGCCGGGCTCCTCATGCACTCCTCCGCGGCGGCGCTCGGGCTCGCGGCCGCGGTGGTGCTGGGCGCCGCCGCGCTGCGCAGCGGCGAGCGGGTGCCGCGGCTGCTGTGGGCGCTCGCCGCGCTCGGGATGGTGGCGGTGGCGGCGTGCGAGCGCTTCACGCTGATCGACCGGATGAACACCCTGTTCAAGATCTACAACGGGGTGTGGGTGCTGCTCGCGGTGGCCCTCGGCGGGCTGCTGCTGGCCAGCCGCGGGAAGCGGCGCTGGCTGCTCGGCGCGGTCTGGCTGCCGCTGCAGCTGGTGGCGATGGTCAACCTGCCGCTCGGGCTCGCCCAGGGCTGGCTGCAGCCGCGCGTCGCCTCGCCGCGGCCGACGTTGGACGGCCAGGCCTTCCTCGCGGCGAGCGACCCGCAGACCGCATTCCTCGTGCGCGCGCTCGAGGGGATGGCGAGGCCGGGCGAGGTGGTGGCCGAGGCGGCCAAGATCGCCTACGCCGAGTACACCCGGATTGCGATGCACACCGGCCAGCCGACGGTCGTCGGCTGGCCCTGGCACCTCGAGCAGCGCGGCCAGTCGCGCGCGGAGGTCGACGCCCGCTACCGGGATCTCGCCGACCTCTACGGCGGCTCCGACCCCCGCCGCCAGCGCGAGCTTCTCGACCACTACCGCGTCCGCTGGGTCGTGCTCGCCGACGTCGAGCGCCGCGCCTACGGCCTCGACGACGAGGACCCCTTCGCGAGCGTGCCGGGGGTCGTCCGGATCGCCGAGTCCAAGGGCGCCGCCCTCTACCTCGTCGGCGACGCGGGGGCCGTTGCACCGCTGCCGGCGGTGGCCGCGGGTGGCGAGCTGGCGCCCGAGCTGCGGCCGCTCGCCAGGGTGCCGGTCGTCCAGTCCGAGGCGGTTCGCGACCTCGCCGTCGACGCCGGTGGCGGGACCGCGGTGCTCCTCGATGGCAGCCTGTTCGAGCTCGACGCTCTCGGCCGGCCGGCCGCCTCTCCCGGCGTGCCGCCCTGCGCGGTCTCGTCGGTCGCCCGGCACGGCGGCGTGACCTGGATCGCCTGCCCGGACGGCGGCGTGTGGCTGCGCGACGGCCGGGTGTGGCGGCCGCTCGGGAGGGTGGACGGCGCCACGCACCTGTCGGCCGGCCACGAGCTGTGGGCCTGGGGATCGAGCGGCCTGTGGCAGCGCGGCGCGGGTGACGCCTGGCGGCGGGTGGTGGAGGATCCCGTGACCGCGGCCGCGGCGTCGGGTCCCACCGTGGCGACGAGCGACGGCAGCAACGTCTGGACCTGGCGCGGTGAGCTCCGCCGCCGCGTCGGCTCGCCCCTGCCGGGAGTGCGGGCGCTGGCCTGGCAGGGCAGCTCGCTGTGGGCGCTGGCCGACGGCGGGCTCTACTCGAGCGGCGGCGCGGTCCTGCCCTGGCGGCGGGCGCTCGAAGGGCTCGCCGGGGTGTCGGCGATCGCCGGCAGCGAGGAGCGGCTGTGGCTGGTGCTCGGCGGCGGGCTCGTCGTGGAGCACGCGCGCGAGCGCTGCGGCTCGCCGTGGCAGGGAGCCGCCGACGGCGGCGCGCTCTCCCAGCCCCGCGGCCTCGCGCTGTCGCCCGACGGCTGGTTCGCGGTCGCCGACACCGGCCACCACCGGGTGCTCTGGTACACGCCGGCCGGGACCTGCCTCGACAGCTTCGGCGTTCAGGGCAGCGCGGCCGGCGCCTTCCAGGAACCGACCGGCCTCGCGCTGCCGAGGACGGCACCCTGGCCGTGGCCGACACCTGGAACGGGCGCGTCCAGCTCCTGCTGCCCGACGGCACGGTGCGGGTGGTCGGCGCCGAGCTCTACGGGCCGCGCGGAGTACTGTGGCTGCGCGACGGCTCGCTGCTGGTCGCCGACACCGGCAACCGAGTGCTGCTGCGCTTCGCGCCGCCGCGCTGGTCGCGCGAGGAGCTGCTCCGCTTCCAGGGCCCGGTGGTCGGCCTCGCCGCGCTCGGGGAGCTCGTGGCGGTGGCGCTGCCGACCGAGGGCCAGGTTGCGCTGATCGATCCCGGCCGCGGCGTCGAGGTGCGCAGGCTCCAGGTTCCCGGTTGGCAGGGCGGCGAGCAGCAGGAGGGCTACCTCGTCGTGCTGCCGTCGGGCGAGCTGCTCGCGAGCGCGCCGAGGCCGGGCGAGCTGTGGCGGCTCGACCCGAGCGGGGCGCGCGAGCCCGTGCGCCTGCCGGCCCCCCTGCCCGGCGTCACCGCCCTCGCCGTGCTTCCCGACGGCGACCTCCTCGCCGCGCAAACCACCGAGCACCGGCTGGTTCGTGTTGCTCTCCGCTAAGCCTTCGAGAGTGATGGGTGGATGCGGATTGAAGATTGAAGATCCCAGAATGAAGATTGCGCCCTCCCGCCCGGAGGATCCGCGAAGGGCGCGCGGGATGGGCGGGCGGCATCTGCGATCTTCGATCTTCGATCTTCGACCTTCAAACGGAGGGCATCGCCCCGGCTACCATGTGTCCATGGGGAAACGGCGCCGCCTCGACGTGGTGATGACGGAGCGTGGCCTCGCGCCGTCGCGGGCGCGGGCGCAGGCGCTGGTGCTCGCCGGCAAGGTGCTCGTGGACGGCGCGGTGGTCACCAAGGCCGGCACGCCGCGTGGCCGAGGACGCCGTGATCGAGCTCGCCGCGCCGGACCACCCCTACGTGTCGCGCGGGGCGCTCAAGCTCGAGGCCGCGCTCGACGCCTTCGCCATCTCGCCGGAAGGCCTCGACTGCCTCGACGTCGGCGCCTCGACCGGCGGCTTCACCGACCTGCTGCTCGAGCGCGGCGCGCGGCGCGTCGCGGCCCTCGACGTCGGCCGCGGCCAGCTCGACTGGAAGCTGCGCACAGGACCCGCGGGTGGTGGTCCTCGAGGGCGTGAACGCGCGCCACCTCGGCCCCGGCGACCTGCCGTTCGCCGTCGACCTGGCGTGCGTCGACGTCTCCTTCATCTCGCTCGAGCTGGTGGTGCCGGCCGTGCTGCCCCACCTCACAGCCCGGCGCAACTCTGATCTGCCTGGTCAAGCCGCAGTTCGAGGCCGGCCGCGACCAGGTCGGCTCGGGCGGGGTGGTGCGCGACGAGGCGGTGCGGCGGCGGGTGGTCGACGCCACCGTGGCCGCCCTTGCCAAGCTCGGGCTGGAGCTCGTCGGCGTCGTGCCGTCGCCGATCCGCGGGCCCAAGGGCAACCTCGAGGAGCTCGCGGTCTTCCGCAAGCCCTAGGAGTTCCTGCCGCATTGGCCTTCTCGGCGCGCCGTGGGGCGTACCGGCGCTGCGGCAGGCGGACTCGGCGGCGCGCCAGCGCCTCCCGCGGAGCTGTGGCGAGAGGCCGACGACCCGCGTGGCGCCGACCGCGGGCCTATGCGCCTGACAGGCTCCTAGAACTGGCGCATCGTGTACGGCTCCAGCGCGCCGAAGCCGCGCTCGTCGATGCGATCGATCCGATCATCGAACGGCGGGTGCGTCTTGTAGAGCTCGGCCAGCGCCGCCGAGTCGCTGCCGAGCGCGGTGAGCTTCTGCAGCAGCGAGTAGAGCGCCAGCGGGTTCATGCCGGCGCGCGCGAGGTAGTACTCGGCGCCCTCGTCGGCGCGGTACTCGGCCTTGCGGTCGAGCGAGGTCAGCATGATGGCGGCGCCGTGCTTCTCCGCGTAGCTCCGGGCGTAGCTGCCGGCGAGGCTGTCCTTGCCGGCGTCGGTGGCGCTCATCGCGACCTCCTTGCCGGCGTTGGCCATCTCCTGCTTGCGGATCACGTTGTAGTGGTCGCGCTGCACGCAGTGAGTGATCTCGTGGGCGAGCGCCGCCGCGAGCTCGCTGTCCGACGACAGCAGCTGATAGAGGCCGCGCGTGACCAGGATGTAGCCGCCCGGCGCGGCGAAGGCGTTGACCTCGGGCGTGTCGATCACGCCGAAGGTCCACGGCAGCTCGGGGCGGCTGGACTGCGAGGCGACCCAGCGCCCGACCAGGTTGACGCGCCGCTGCGCCTCGGCGTCGCTCCACAATGGGCGCGCGCCGAGGATGCGGCCGGTGATCTCCGGGCCGAGCGCGAGCTCCTCCGCAGCGAGCTCGCTCTCCGACTTGGGAATCGCCTTGCTGGCGCCGCCGATCGCCGAACCGAGCCCGCCGCCGATCGAGGAGCCGAGCACGCTGCCCACCGTTCTCGCGGATGCTGCCCTTCGAGGACCCGGATTTCCCGGCCGGCGCTCCGCCATCCTTGCCGGCCTTCGCTTCACCGTCATAGGCCACCTTGGTCGCTTGCCAGCCGTGCTCGCTCGGCCCAGCCGGCGGCCACCGGGGCATTGACCCTGTAGCCGACCATGGCCTTCAGCTCTGCTGCGTTGAATGAAGCCGACTTCAGGTCGCTCTCGTCGATGCCGCGCACCCCCGCGGTCTCGGTGACCCGGCCCTCGCCGGCCTTGCCGCTCAGCAGCGCGCGCATGTTGGCCTCGCCGCCCTCGGCGCTGGCGTACTCCAGGCGCACGTCGTTGACGCGCACGTAGCCGGGCGTCCCCTCGGGCATCAGCAGCTCGTACCACAGGCCCTGCTGCGCCGAGATCGACACCTTGGCGTCGCGCTTCAAGGTCGCGATCTTGGCTGCGTCGAACTCGGGCTGCGCGTACACGTCCACCGCGGACCGGTGGACGATCGCGGGCAGCTCGGCCGCGGCCGCGCACGACGCCGCCAGCAGCGAGGCGATCAGAGCGATCGGGAATCCGCGCATCAACCATCTCCTTGCACGGTGGCGGCTTCGGCGGCGATCATGCCGCGCCGGGTCAGCGGCCACTCGGTCGAGCTCGCGAGCGTCTGGCCGAGCAGGTCGCGCAGGCGCAGGCGCTCGGCGTCGTCGAATGGCCGGACGCCATCATCGATCTGGGCGGAGCCGAAGGCGACGAGGACGCTGCCGTCGTCGGGCAGGCGCTCGTCCTACTCGGCCAGGTCCCGCTCGAGCCGAGCGAGATCGTCGAGCGCCGCGGTGCGCGCCTCGATCGCGGTCTTCCCGTGCCACACCAGCATCATGATGTCGCTCATGGCGTCATGCAGCCAGGTCTTGCGTTCGACCACGCCCTCCAGCATCACTGCGTTGCTGCCGGCATAGAGGAATCGACGCAGGCGACGCCGGTATTCCCGGCGGCGCCGCTCCATGGAGGTGTCGTCGAGCTGCACGTCCGGGACGAAGCGCAGGCGGGCGACGGCCAGCCAGCGGTCCTCTTCCGGGACGTACTCCGGCAGGTAGTCGCCGTTGCCGACCGCCCGGCCCCGCTGGATCCCGGCGTAGGCGCGGCAGAGCCCGAAGATCAGGCTGACGAAGCCGACGCTGGCGAAGATGTCGAAGAAGAACCCGAAGAAGGTGAGGCCGATGAACGAGGAGCTCAACAGCGCCACGTTGGCCGCGACGAAAATCGAGTCGATGTCAGGAGCCGGTTCGCCGCGGAAGAAGGCGAATGCGGTGAACAAGGTCATCAGCGTGGCGATGACGTACTTCAACCAGCCGGGCGGCATGCGGATCGCGCTGCCGGCGAGCAACGCCTCGGTCGCCTCCGCCAGGACCTCGACTCCCGGCATGACCGGATCGACGGGCGTGGGCTTGGCGTCGTTGAGGCCGGATGCGGTGTAGCCGACCAGCACGACGCGCCCGTCCAGCGGAGGCAGAGGGGCCGTCGCGTCACGGCACACGGCTTCGCCGGCCAGCAGGTCGGCCGCGCTGACGTGCGGCAGCCGCGTCTCCTCCCTCCAGTTCGGCCGCACCGTGGCGGCGGGCGGATGCGCTGATGGCGGCGTGGCGGTCATCGCCAGGCGCAGCGACAGCGAGGGCAGGGCCCAGTCGCCGGCGGTCTCGCGCAACGGGATGTCACGCAGCACCCCGTCCTCGTTGCGGGTGACGTTGAGAATCGCGCTGTTCCTGGCCATTGCCTCGCCGAAGGGCAGCAGCAGCGCGACCTTGGGGTCATTGCGCGGGATCCGGCACGAGCGGCAAACGCCGACGGGGCCTGCGAGGCCAACAAGGGCGAGCGCTCGTCATAGTCCGGGTGCAGCCGCGTCGAGCCGAAGAGGAAGCGGCCGGCGCCGCCCTCGGCCATGGCCTCCAGGGTCTGGTCGCCGAGGGGGTCGTCCTGCGAGGGATCGCTGAACAGCACGTCGTAGCCGACCGCGGCCACGCCGGCGCGATCGAGCTGGTCGAGCAGGTCGGCGTGGCGCTGCCGGCTCCACGGCCAGCCGCCCTCGCCGCGCGCGCGGAAGTGCTCGATCGAGCACTCGTCGATCTCGACCACGACGACCTGGCCGGAAGGCTTCGGCTCGAACGGGCGCCACTGCACCACGTAGTCGAAGATCGCGTTCTCGGCCGCAGCGAGCGAGCGGGCGTGGCTCCAGTCCCAGGCCAGCCAGGCGATCGCGCCGACGGCGAGCAGCGGGTAGAACGCGAACTTCAGGCGGAAGACGATTCTCGAAAACGGCCGGCGGTAGCTGCGCTCCACCTTGGACCACTCGCGCATGAACCAGTGGCCGAGCGTTGCGAGATTCGCGTCGCTCCAGGAGAGTATGCGGTCCACCAAGCCACCGGCCATCGACGCCTCCCTGCGCTGAGATCAACGGGCGGATGGTACGCACAAAGTGGATTTTCGGCAAAGTTCGATCTCACGGTCATCCCGAGCACTCCCGGGCCCCGGGGGCCGACCGACGGGGGATGACAGGTCTATGTCAGGAAGCGAGGGCCAGCCTTCCCTGTCACCCTGAGCGAGGGCCGGGAGGCCCGAGTCGAGATGCTATGCGGAGTGGGACGGTTACGGGCTGCTGAAGGTAGGCTTCCAAGAAACATGTGAGTGTTCAAAGGAGGAAGCCATGATGACAGCAGCCCGTACAGAGCAGGTTAGCGCAGGCGAGGTGTTGTTTGTTGCATTCGAGATGGGGAATTCTCGGTGGAAGATTGGGAGCACGATCGGTCTTGGCCAGAAGCCGAGGGAGAAGACCGTGCAGGGGGGCGACGTGGCTGGTGTGCTCGAGGAGATCCAGCGGGCTCGGAAGCGGTTTGGATTGGGGGGTCAGGCGCAGGTTGTGAGCTGCTACGAGGCAGGACGGGATGGTTTCTGGCTGCACCGCAAGCTGGTGTCGGAGGGGGTAGCAAACATCGTGATCGACCCGGCGAGCATGGGGGTGGACCGGCGCAAGAAGCGGGCGAAGACCGATCGGATCGACCTTGGCAAGCTGCTGAATCACCTGGTGCGATGGCACGGGGGCGAGAGCAAGGTATGGAGCGTGGTGAATGTGCCTGCGGTGGGGGACGAGGACGCGCGGTGGTTTCACCGGGAGCAGGAGGAGCTGAGCCGGGAGAGGACGGCGATCACGAACCGGATCAAGGGGCTTCTCGTGACGCAGGGGGTTCGGATTCCGGTGGGCAGCGATCTTGTCGAGCAACTGGAGGGGGTGCGTCTGTGGGACGGGTCGCGACTGTCGCCGCAGCTGAGGGCTCGGATCTGCCGGGAGCACCAGCGGCTCGAGCTGATCCGAGCGCAGATGAAGGAGCTTGCGAAGCAGCGTCGCGAGGCGCTGCGGCGGACGGCGGATGTGCGAATGGAGCAGGTGAGGAAGCTGCGCAGGCTGCGCGGGGTGGGTGATACGGGGGCGTGGATCATGGTGATGGAGTTCTTCGCTTGGCGGAAGTTTCGCAATCGTCGGCAGGTCGCGTCGTTGGCAGGGCTGACGTCGACGCCGTATGACAGCGGCGACGGCAGTCGCGACCAGGGGATCGACAAGGCGGGGAATCGGCGGGTACGGGTGGTGGCGGTGGAGCTGGCCTGGTGCTGGCTGCGCTTCCAGCCGAGGAGTGAGCTGGCGGTGTGGTTTGAGCAGCGGTTTGCAGGGCGGGGAAGAAGGGGCGCCGGATCGGAATCGTGGCGCTGGCGCGCAAGCTGCTGATCGCCTGGTGGAGGTACCTCGAGCAGGACATCGTGCCGGCGGGAGCGGTGCTCAGCGCCGTCTAAGAGAAAGATCACGAGCGATGAAGCGAGATCAGCTGGAGAGGGTAGCCCGAGAGACCCTTTGGCCGCCCCAGCGGCGAGCCGGAGTCGAGATGGGGTCGCCCTCCTCGTGTCTCCGCACCAGCCACGCCGGATGGCGTATGCAGCATCAGGTTGTCCGACCCGTCGCGGTCGGAAACGAATAGAAGGTTGTTGAAGGCGCTTGCGCCTCACCACCCCGGAGACGCCAGCTGACCTATCGCCGAGCAATGGCCTCGACCCAGTGGACGGGAGGCCCACGAGCAGGAACCGAAGCCTTGAGCATCAGCGGCCCCATAGAAGGGTCTCCCGAGACTCACGCGGGACGGTGCTCGTGTGTTGAGGGGATGCTTCGACTCGCGGCCGGCGGCCGCTCGCTCAGCATGACAGTGGGGGTGGGAGATGCTTCGACTCGTCGCCCGCCTGGGCTCCGAGTCGAATGTGCGCCGCTCGCTCAGGGCAGGCTCCTCGGAAGCGGAAGCGGAAGCGGGCGGGGGCTGGAATTGCGTAGAATTGTCAGCGGGTGGAGGACGACATGGCTGATGAGATCACGGTGAGCTTCCCCGGGGGAAAGCGGGTCGACGCCAGCTTCGGAGGCTTCAAGGTCGAGACCGACCAGAGCGAGAAGAACGGCGGCGCGGGCGCGGCGCCCGAGCCCTTCGAGCTCTTCCTGGCGTCGCTCGCGACCTGCGCCGGGATCTACGTCCTCAGCTTCTGCCAGAACCGGAACATCCCGACCGACGGCGTGCGCGTGGTCCAGCAGCTCGAGCGCGACGCCGAGGGCAAGATCCTGACCATCACCATCCGCATCGAGGTGCCGCCGGCCTTCCCGGAGAAGTACCACGAGGCGCTCGTGCGGGTCGCGGCCAAGTGCGCCGTCAAGAAGACCATCGAGAGCCCACCTGTCTTCGCCATCGAAACCGTCGTGACTGGCTGAACCACAGAGTCACGAAGACGCTCCCATCCCCCCTGTCATTCCGAGCAGCCGCGCCGCGCCGCAGTCGAAGCTCGACGAGCGAGCGCGCCGCGTGCCGCGGATGGTCGAGGAATCTTCCGATCGCTCGGCGCTGCGCGTCTCGCTCGCTCAGATGGCGAGGTGTGCCGCGCGGGCACGTCCTGCGATGGCGAAGACTCATCCCCAACCTGTCATCCTGAGCGACGGCCGCGCAGCGGCGCGAGTCGAAGGATCTCCCGAGCGACGAGCGGCGACAGCGTGGTCGCGGCGTGGTCTGCTGCGTCGGGGGATCTTTCGACTCGCTCCGGCGCTGCGCGTCGTCGCTCGCTCAAGATGACATGAGGTTGTGCCTCGTCAGCGCGCCAGCCGGCCGCGCCTTGCAGGCCTACAGCTCGTCGGCGCGGGTGGAGATCGGCCCCCGGTAGTTGTGCTCGAGCCGCACCTGGGCGACCTGCGGGCCGAAGCCGCGGTAGGTCTCCTTGATCCGGGTCAGCGCGTTGGAGCGCCAGTCGACGTAGGGGTTGTCGATCTGCACCGGGTCGAGGCAGCCGGCCAGCGCCACCTTCGAGCTCGCGCAGAAGCGGCTCATCAGGGTCTTCGCGAGGTGGCGGTCGCCGTTCTGCAGCTCATCGACGAGCACGATCGAGCGCTCGATGTCGAGGCCGCGCAGCATCGAGGTGGAGATCATGGTCAGCTTGTCGGCGGAGCGAAGCTCGTCCATGAAGTCGTGGTCGTTGGCGAGCGACAGCCCGCGGATCGCCTGGAAGAAGGGCTCGAGCCAGGGCGACAGCTTGCTCTCGAAGTCGCCGGGCAGGTAGCCGAGCTCGTACTGGCTCGACGCGTGCTCCGGCCGCAGCAGCAGCATCCCGTTGTCGTAGCCGTACTCGGGCGACAGCGGGTCCGACTGCGGGGCGACCCGCCAGGTCGTGGGCTGCCCGACCAGCATGTAGAGGCCGGTCGCCACCATCATCCTGGTCTTGCCGGAGCCGGCCGGGCCGTCGAGCACGACGAGCTGCACGTCCGGGTCGAGCAGGAACTCCATCCCCAGGGTCTGGGCCGCGTCGCGCGCGGTGAAGCCGAGCACCGGCCGCGGCCGGTACTGGCTGCGCTTGCGGTCCCAGAACTGGGCGTAGCGGAGGTCCTCGACCCGCTCCCGGTCCGGGTTGGCCCGGGTCAGCAGGGTGGTCTCCCCGCAGCGCAGCAGGACGCCGAGGTTCCACACCAGCTCGGCCGGCTCGTCGGTCCGCACCGCGTCGAAGGCCAGCCAGCGCTCGCCCGGAGTGCCGCTGTCGTAGAAGCGCTGCAGCTCCCGCTCGGTGAGCTCGCCGTGCACGACGCCGCGGAAGACCTCGTCGACGCTGTCGAGGGTGACCTTGCCGTAGCGCAGGTTCTCGGCGGCGACGCCCATCGAGTCGCACTTCAGCAGGAGGTTGGAGTCCTCCGAGATCACGATCACGTCGTAGCCCGGGTGGCCGTTCGAGCGCGCCACCTCGGCGATCCGCCGCGCGCTGGTCAGGATGTGGTTGTCGCCGAGGTCGTCCGCGTAGGGCTCCTCGAGGCCGGTCGCCGGCTCCCAGGCCAGCACCCCGCCGGCCGGGGTCCGCACCAGCACCTCGGGGTTGGCCTGGTGGTTGAGGATCTGCTCGACGCCGTGGTTGATGAGCTGTCGGCGCCGGTACTCGAGCATCTTGCGGGTCACCTGGCGGGCCGCGTGACGCACCCCGTCGGGCTTGGTGCGCGAGGTCTGGAGCCGGCCGAGCTCCTCGAGGACCTGGTGGAGGACGACCACGATGTTGCCGCCCGTGAGCAGGCGGTCGAGGGCGTCGGGGTTCTCGATGAGGGCTGAGGTGTCCGGGATGTAGACCGTTCCGGAAAGAACTTCCGAGGTATCTTGCATGTCGAAGCTCAGTCTATCACCGTGTCGTTGATTGCGTATCCCGTCATCCCCACCCCACGAGGGTGGGCGCGGGGTGCTCGAAGGGCGTGAAGGCGGGGCCGGACCGGAGGCAGCAACGCCCGGCCGGGGCCGGGCGTGGAGTCAGCGAATTGGCTGGGGAGCAGGGATTCGAACCCCAATTCTACGGTCCAGAGCCGTATGTCCTACCATTGGACGACTCCCCAGCACGGCTCTCCCCTCGAGGGGAAGCGCATTATAGCAACCGCCGCTCGTCGTCAAACCCATGCACGAACCCCGCGACCGGCGTCGAACGAAGATCGAAGAATGATCCAGACCGCCCCAACCCCTGCGGCCGTGGCCGAGGGGAGATCGAAGATGCCAAGATGAAACCACTCCACCCGTCTCGGGTGGGGGCTTCTCCTTCTTCGATCTTCGATCTTGTCGCGTGGATTTCTTCGTTCTTCGATCTTCACTCTTGGATCTTGTCGGGCGGGGCTCTTCAATCTTCGATCTGCGATCTTCGATCGGCTGGGGGCGGGACGGCTACGCCTCCCGCACCCAGCGGACCAGGTCCTTGAGCTTGGGCTTGGACCCGTGCATCAGGATGCCGACCCGGTAGACCTTGCCGACCAGCCAGGCCATCACCAGGATGGCGCCGACCATCAGCACCACGGACGCCGCGACCTGCCACATCGGGACCTTGGTCAGGGTCATGCGCAGGAACATCAGGATCGGGGTGAAGAACGGGATCAGCGACATCACCACCGCGACCGCGCCGTCCGGCTCGTTCATGATCAGGGTGATGAGGACGAGCGGAACGACCAGGAAGATCGTGATCACGCCCTGGAAGTTCTGCGCGTCCTGCTCGGTCTCGAAGGCCGCCCCGACCCCGGCGTAGAGGGTGCCGTAGAGCAGGAAGCCGAGCACGAAGTAGACCACGAAGAACACCAGCAGCTGCGGCGGGATGCTCGGCAGCTCGATGCCGGACAGGCCGATCGCGCTCAGCATCGCCGGCGCCGACAGCGCGAAGCCGAGCACCGACCACAGCACCATCTGGGTGAGCCCGACCGCGCCGATGCCGAGGATCTTGCCGAGCATCAGCTCGAAGGGCCGCACCGCCGACACGATGATCTCGACGATCCGCGAGCTCTTCTCCTCGAGCACGCCGCGCATCACGTAGATGCCGTACATCAGCACCGACATGTAGATGATGAGCACCAGGAAGTAGGAGAACAGGAAGGCCTGGCCCTGGTCGCGGGTCTCCTCGCCCTTGGCGCCGAGCTTGAAGGTCTTGAGGCCGACCCGCCGCGTCAGCTCGTTGACCCGCTCCGGGTCGAGCCCGGCCGCCTCCAGCCGGTCGGCGACCACGACGTCGTTGACCGCGCGCTCGAGCACCATCAGCACCCGGAACGCGGCCACGTTGGTCGCCACGTACTCGGGCTCGCCCTCGGCCGGCAGGCCGGCCGGCAGCACCAGCAGGCCGTCGAACTCTTGGGCTTGGACGCGCGCCTTGATGCTCTCGCGGGTCGCCTCGGGGTCCTCGCCCGGCGCCTGCGCCGCGAGGCGGATCTGCAGGTCGCCCTCCTCGCCCTCCAGGATCTCGGCGACCTTGTCGGCGAGCGGGCCCGCGTAGCGGCCGCTGAGGTCGAGCACCGCCACCGTCGCCTCGGCGCCGCCGCGCGCGGCGAGCAGCGCCGGGATGATCATCAGCGCGCCCATCAGCACCGGCACGAGCAGGGTCGAGATCCAGAACGCCTTGGTGCGCACCCGCTCGAGGTACTCCCGGCGGATGACGGCGAGACCCTAGTCCACACGCGAATGGTCCTCCTCGACCGCGCGGATGAAGATGTTCTCGAGGTCCGGCACGAAGCGGGTGAAGGAGTCGAGGTCGCCGCGCTGCGAAAGCTCGCGCAGCAGGTCGCGCGGGCCGGCGCCGGCGTCGAGCTCGACCAGGAGCTCCTCGCCGAAGCGCTTGACCGAGGCCACCCCCGGCAGCTCGCCGACCGCCTCGGCGCCGAGCTCGGTGTGCACCCGCCAGACGTTGCCGCCGTACTCGGCGCGGATCTCCTCGAGCGTCCCGGCGAGGATCGCGCGCGCCCGGTTGATCAGGCAGATGTGGGTGCACATCTCGTCGACCTGGGGCAGCACGTGGGTCGACAGCACCACGGTCGACGCCGTCGGCCGCCATCGCGAGCAGCAGGTCCTTGAGCGTGCGGGTGTTGAGCGGGTCGAGGCCGGAGAACGGCTCGTCCAGGATGAGCAGCCGCGGCCGGTGGAGCAGGGTGCCGATGAACTGCACCTTCTGCTGCATGCCCTTGGACAGGTCCTCGACCTTGTGGGTCGCCCAGTCCGCGAGCTCGAGCCGCTCGAGCCAGGCGCTCGCCCGCTTGCGCGCCTCGCCGCGGGCTGAGCCCGCGGATCGTGCCCAGGTAGACCGAGGTGCTCGAGCACCTTCATCTTGCGGTACAGGCCGCGCTCCTCGGGCAGGTAGCCGATCAGCCGCCGCCGGTCGTCGTCGACCGGCCGGCCGTCGAGCAGGATCTCGCCCGCGTCCGGCGCGATGATCCGCATGATCATGCGGATCGTGGTCGTCTTGCCGGCGCCGTTGGGCCCGAGCAGGCCGAAGACCGCGCCTCGCGGCACCTCGAGCGACAGCTCGTCGACCGCGAGGTAGTCGCCGTAGCGCTTGCTCAGCTTGCGGAGCTCGAGAATCGCGTCGCTCATGAGGCGGCCGAATGATAGCAGCCTGCCGCACGGAAGAAGGTGAGAAGGAGAGAAGGTGAGAGGTGTCGTCCGCCGTCCGCGTCACCCTGAGCGAGCGGTCGCGCCAGTCACTCGTCACGGCGAGCCGCGCCAACCCTACTCGTCATCCCGAGCCAGGCCCTGACTCTGTCATCCCGGCGAGCGGCAAAGCCGTGAGTCGAGGCGGAGCCGAGTCGAAGGATCTCTTCCAGCCGCGCGCGATTCCGCGACCAGCGCTCAGTGTGTCAGAATGACTGTGGAGGACTGATGAGCGAGATCGTGTTTCTGGTGGAAGAGGCCCCGGAAGGCGGGTTCACCGCCCGCGCACTGGGGCATCCGATCTTCACCGAGGGCGACACCTTTGATCAGATCGAAGAGAACGCCCGCGACGCCGTCCTCTGCCACTTCGAAGAAGATCAGCGACCTGCCACGATCCGCGCGGTACGCTCGCTGGTGTGCTGGACGAAGTTGCCCGCCACCACGGCATGACACGGTCCGACCTCGTCAATCTGCTCTTCTCGGCCTGAGCGTCGGGTGCGGAAGCGGTAGCGGGCGGCGAGCCTATCCGCTATCAACCATCCGCTATCCGCTGCCCCCAGTTGCATCCCACCGGGCCCTATGGCACAATCACCATCCCTGAGCTGCACCGGTAGCTCAAATGGATAGAGCATCTGACTACGGATCAGAAGGTTGGGGATTCGAGTTCCTCCCGGTGCGCCACTCCATGAAATCCACCCTCGGCCGCCCACCCGGGCGGCCGTTCTGTTTGGGTGGACAGTTCTCCAGCCAGCAGGTCCTTTCGAGTCAGCGACTGGGTTGAGACGCGTCTGCGCCTCGTGCCGGACAGCAAGCCCGCCCCAGACGCTTTTCTCATAGGTGCAGAGTGCAGATCTGTTGCCTTGACGAGTCCGACACACCCGAGTTCGGAGACAACTCATCCCCCTTCGTGCTTCTTGGCCTTTCGATTCCCGCCCAATCGTGGAGGGACAAGGATCGAAAATCCCTCAAGCCAGGAACCAATATGCGGTGCCGCACTTGTGCTACACTCTGCCGGGAGGTCACGATGCCCGCCAAGAACCCCAGGATCAGCACTGTCGTCGACCGGGGGCTGCTCAGGTGGCTGCGCTCGAGGGCGCGCCGCGAGGGGATCTCGGTGTCTCTGGTCGTGCGCGACCTTCTGATGCGGGTGCGGGAGGACGAGGAGGAGCGCTACTGGGCCGCCGCGGGCGAGGAGCGTCTGGAGAGCTTCTCGCGGAACGAGGCGCTGCGGCACGACGACGTCTGGGGCTGAGGGGTGCCGACGTATCGCGTGCTCTACCACCCCATGGTCGTCTCCCGAGACCTCCCGCGGCTCGACCCGCCGACACGATTGCGCATCCGGACCGCCATCGAGCGCAAGCTGACCACCCGACCCGAAGCCGCGGCAAAGCCCCTCGCGCACACGACCCAGCGGCTCTGGTCGCTCAGGGTCGGCGACTGGAGGGTTGTTTTCGCCCTTCGTGACGACGAGATCTGGGTGCTGAGGATCGGCCACCGCCGGGAGGTCTACGCCGACCGAGCGTTCCGGGAGCCACCCGCGGACGACTCCGTCTCGGAGCCCTGAGCCGCTCGCGGTCCGCCCGCCGCCCTCAGACGCCCGGCTCACGCCTGCGGTCGCCTCGCGCTCTGAAACTGCCAAAGTGTCGCCCCCGGCGCTCGATCGGGAGCCGTGTCTGTACCCCTACCGCCCGAGACTCGAATCGTCAACTTCCGAAGTCCCTCAAGCCCCGAGGCCACCCCGGCGGTCATTCACAGGGGCAGCCGGGCCCCGATCCCCTGCTGGCAGGCTCGCTCGTAGATCAGCGGTGCAACGGCCATGTCGTCGAGGGCGATACCGAGGTTGACGGCCAGAATCCGCTCGTCGTCGCGTTCCCGCCCGGGCTTCAGCCCCGCCACAATCTCGCCGAGGTCAGCGTATGGCCTCGGCGTCTGCTGGAAGTACCCGACACTCCGGTAGTACTCCATCTGGGCCACGTCATCAGTGGCGAGCTTGTCGACCTCGGCGAGGGCCGCGCCCTGCCAGTATGAATCGAAGTCCACGAGGCTGCCGAAAGCTCCCGGCTCGAGCCAGCCGGCCTCGATTGCCGGTTGCGGGTGCTTGAGAATCGGACCGCTCGTGACGACCACGTCCATGCCCTCGACTGCGGCACGCGGCGTTGCGACGACCTCGATGGAAATCCCGAGCCGAGCGGCCATTTCAGCTGCGAAGTGCTCCGCCACGCCTTCGGAGGTGTCGTACGCTCGCACCGTGTCGATTCTGAACAGGCAGGAGAGCGCCTCGAGGTTCGACCGCCCTTGGACACCGCAGGCGAGAATCCCCACCGATGAGCTGTCGGACCGCGCCAGGTACTTGGCGGCGACGGCCGTTGCGGCGCCGGTGCGCATCGCGGTGATCCAAGCACAGTCCATCACGGCGATCGGGATACCGGTCTCCGGGTCGTTGAGAATGAGCAAGCCGGTGATGTAGGGCAGACCCTTGGCCTGGTTTTGCGGGTACCCGGACACCCACTTCATTCCTGCGGAACGGAGGGACGGGATGTAGGCGGGCATCGCGTGGATGAATGCGTCGGGCAGTGGGTGAATGCCCGGCTTCGGCGGCATCTCGACCCGTCCGTGGCCCTTCTCCATGAACATCGCCTCGAGCGCGGCGATGATCTCCGCCATCCCAATTTCCACCGCTTCGACGTCGCTCCGGGACAGGTACATGATCTGATGCATCCCTCGACCTCCTTGACGCGAGCTCAGCGAGTGCCCGCGTCAGCATCCACGCCGGGGACAAGCCGTCCATCCTGCCCTGCTAAGCCTCGTACGAGGGGCGATGCGGCCGCGCAGGGATGTCAATCTAGCGCTTTGCGGAGCTTCACGTCGAAAGCAAGCAGGTTTCGACGGCGACCTCCGGAAGGCTTGTGGTCAAGACGGTAAGTGCCTTCCTGGGTGAAGCGAAAACCCCTCACCGCCAGGGCCACATGTACGACACCTTCGAGCGTCGCTCCTCCCTCGAAGGGGGAATCGAGTCGGTACATCAGCTTTCGGTCGGGCGAGTACACCTCAAAGCAGCCGTCGAGGCTGTCACCCGCCTTGGCGCTCCATTTGGTGAAGAAGGTCAACGTCGGCAGATCAAACGGGAGCCTGGGTACCAATACGTGGCCCGTATAGACCCCGATAAAGAGGAACTTCCCGTTGTCTTCTCGTCGTATCTCGTCGCAGAGAGTCACATCGATGAGTTTGGGTGTCGTCATGGCAGAAGGTCCCGATAGTCGCTCAATCCCAAAGCCGCGGCAATCCTCCTGGCCGAGCTGACTTTCATCTCGTACCCGACTCGCTCCATCCGACAGATGTTCGCCTGAGGGATGCCGGTCTTCTCCGCCAATTCCTGCTGTGAGAGGTTGGCTCGAATTCGTTCTGCGGTGAAGCGACTGATGCGGCCTAGTTTGACTTCCTCGAGAAGCTCCTTGAACCGTTGCCTCTTGGCCCTGTTGACCCGGGTTCCGAACTTCGCGTCGCGGCGATGGAGCTCTTCGCGCAGCTCCTCCAGGCTCGGCAGCGCGTTGAAGTGCTCGTCGAACCGAACGCCAACGTCATCAGACTGGCCTCTCTGTTCCGTGGTCATGAAGCTCAACGAGAGCGGAGAGCACGCAGTGGAATCCCGAGGCATCAGCCATGTAACCTCGTCTCCCATTGTTCGCAGAATGGCCCTCAGCATGGCGCCTGTCCTCCCGAAGCCAGCGATCCCCAACTCTCGTAGTTCTCGACGAAGGGTATGGGTCGACTGCGAGTTCTTCAAAGGCACTCCAGACACGCGCTCTGATGTCGGGTGGAAGGTCCATGAGTGCTCTCAATGCCTGCCCTTCGGGGCGTACGTCGTATCTCGAGCAACTCATAGCTTATATCACAGTTGATATATTGCGGATTCCCTCAGACAACCGCAAGCCGTAGTTCATGGGCCCCAATCCAGGTAGAGCAGACACATCTCGCCTCCGCGTGGCGGGGCCCACGATGGCGGTACCTCTCCAAGAAAGGACAGAAGGGCAAGGAATAGGCAACTGGTCGGTTCGGGCCGCCTGCGACAACGGCTCGGTGGCCGATGGGTGTGGTACTTTCGAGGCGAGTGGCAGAATCGCCATCCGGAACCGTCAGCTCATGAACATCTTGCAGCATGCCGTCGCTGCATGCCTTTCACGGTCGGAATCGAGTGCTCGCCCAGGCAGAGACGCCCGTCGCCGTCGGGATCGGTCGCGCGGTGGTCGCATCGGCGCTGTCATCCTCGCCGCCGCCGTCGTGATCATGCCTGCCTGCGTCGCCGGTGGGCCGCAGCGCGACGCTGGACGGGGCAGGTCGAGCGTGCCGCCCCAGCTCGAAGTCGTCGAGGTCCAGGCCGGGCCGGGGGTGGTGGTGGCCGGGAGCCGGGAGGCCGCCGACGCCGGAGCGGCGATCCTCGCCGCGGGGGGCAACGCGATCGACGCCGCGGTGGCGGCAGCGTTCGTGCTCTGCGCGACCGAGATCGGCACGACCGGGCTGGGCGGCGCCGCGGTCGCCCTGGTGGTCGGACCGGACGGCCTGGGGACGGTGATCGGCGGGCCGCCCGTCGTCCCTCTGCGGGTCGACATGGTCGAGGTCGCACGCCTGCACGCCGAGAACCGTCCGTGGGGCTATCCGACGGTCGCGGTGCCGACGACACCCGCGGTGCTCGGCCACCTGCACCGTCGCTTCGGCACGATGTCGTGGGCGGAGGTCCTGGCGCCCGCGGTCGCCTGGGCCGAGCGGGGGGGCGAGGTCGGCCTGCTGGATCGCGCGGCGGCCGAGGCCTACCGCGACCGCCTCGCCGAGCAGCCGATGGTCGCCGCGATGCTCCTCGACGACGACGGGACGCCGTGCCCGATCGGCTCTCGTCGACCGAACCCACGGCTGGCCGAGACGTTGCGTCAGCTGGCCGCGAACGGGGTGGAGTCGTTCTACCGAGGTTCTCTGGCCGAGGCGATTGAGGCCGACATGGCGGCACGGGGGGGCCCGCTCAGCCGCGCCGACCTGGCGCGGGTCCGGGTCAGGGAGAGCGCCCCGGTCACCGGTCGCTACCGAGACCTCGAGGTACTCGCGGCGGCGCCCCCATTCGGTGGCGCCGAGGTCGTGCGCGCCCTCGAGATTCTCGACGCCCTGCCCGAGGAGAGGCTTCGAACCGACGGCCCCGACCGCTGCCATGCCGTCGTCGAGGCGGTCCGGATTTCGCTGGCGATGCGCGGACGCCGGGCACAGCCACGGCCGCCCTGGCTGCCGGCCGCCGACGCGTCGGACACGCCGGCCGCGCTCGCCCGCCGCATTCGCTTCGACCGCGCCCTTCGCGACGATGAGATCGCCGTCGGACCGTCGGCCCCGGTGACCGGCGGAACCAGCCATCTCGTCGTCGCCGACCGCTGGGGGCGGGTGGTGTCGATGTCGATGTCGATCGGGCTCCAGTTTGGGGCCGCCCGGATGAACGAGGAGCTCGGCTTCCTCTACAACAACTTCATCGGGTGGACCGAGGCCGGACGGCCGGAGACGCCGCCGACGCCCGCCGCCGGAACCGTTCTGCCGTCGTCAATGAACCCCGTGGTTCTCCGCCGGGAGGACGGCTGGCTTCTCGCGCTGGGAAGCTCCGGCAGCGACCGCATCCCGTCCTCGGTGGTGAACGTCATCAGCGCCGTGGTCGACCGGGGTCTCCGTCTCCCGGATGCGGTGAGCAGCCCGCGGGCGCTGTGGGGCGGTCCCGTCGACCGCCGGGTCTACCTCGAGATCGCGACCCCGAGCCTGGAGAGCTGGGCGGACGTGCTCGTGGAGCGGGGCTTCACCGAGGTCTACCGGCAGCGCTTCCCCGCCCGACCCTTCGACCTCGCCGCCTTCGGAGGCACCAACGCCCTCGCCTCCGACCTCGACCGGGGAGGCTGGATCGGCGTCGCCGACCCGCGTCGGGGCGGCGCCGCCGCCGCGGTGGGCGCATCCGAAGCGATGCCGTGACCGGGCGCCGGGGAGTTGCGGAAAATCGTCCCTAACGCTCGGTGGCAGCCGTGCTTCAACCCCTGCCGCCCGGGACTCGAATGGTCAACTTCCGAAGTTCCTCAAGCCAGGCACCGATGGGCACCGATGATTGTTCCGATCACCCGGATCAATGCGCCTCACTCGCCTCCGTAGCTCTCTGTGTTGAGATACAGCGTGTAGTGATCCGGTTTGTACAGCTCGTAGCCGTACAGGGACGCCCACCACTCTCCTGGCATGGGATCAAACGCTAACGCCCGCTCCGGTGCATTGTACGAAGCACCATCCCAAATGATGTTTCCCTCAGGGTCAACGATGTACATGTCGATGTCGCTGGTAGGGAATTTGGACCAATCCCGGTTGAAAACCAGGTCGAAGGTGGCCTGGCTGATCCCCTCTGGCATGGTTACCGGGATGTCGATCCACTGATTGTTTGTGATCTCGCCCTCGGCCAGCTTGCCGTGTAGCATAGGCCGGTAGTTTTCTCGCACGATGCGCAGCTTGAAGCTAACCGGGACCTCATTTTGAACATCCCCCAGCATCGTGACCTTCATCAGCCCGGGCTCCATCGGCCAGTACATGCCTTCGTCCCCATTGAACAGCCAGGGTCCGTCGGTGATCTCGACTCGGGCGATTTCGCTTTGATAGTCCAGCCACCACAAAACTGGGTGCCCCATGCCGCGTTTGGCGCTTTGAATGTTGAGCTGAAGGATATTGAACCAAGCCGCCCGGTCCGAGTTGTCCGGGATGTCCATGTCGTAGACCTCGATGGTCACCTTGCTGGTGAAGGGCGAGATCGCAAAGACTCTGTCGAACGACTCGAGCGGTTGCAGGGTAATCTCTCCACTTTGGTAGGTCTCGGTGTGGTCGCGCAGCGGCGCTCCCAGGATGTTGGCGCGCAGTTTGCCGACCTCCACCGGGTAGTGGAGATTCAGGTCGCCACTCTTGATCAACTCCAGGGCGCCGATCTCATCCAGGGCGCCGAAGCCGGTGTCATTGACTCCCCGCCACAACTCGCCGAGCGCCTCCAGGCTGGCGCCTTTCAGCAGGGCGTTTCGTAGCGAGAGTACGGCATCTTCCTGGCCTTGCATCTCCTCCAGGTAAGCGTTGAGCAAAGCGGCTACACCCGCCACGGAGGGGGTTCCAAAGGATGTGCCATTCCCGAAGTCAAGAGCGTCAAATTGATCTACTATCAGGTTTGAGCCAGATAGTGCGGTAAGATCTGGGGCCATATGGCCGTTGCTCAGCGGGCCGCGGCTGGCAAATTCATTCTGTTTGGTCTCGTCCGATGGGCGCATCACCATCCCCATCCCGGGGCCTTCGTCGCCATCCAGTTCGATCCAGTTCGGACCGAAAAACAGCCCGATCCATTCGAATAAGACGCGCGTGGAAGGGGCGTAGTCCAATCCCCCGACGGCCAGCGAGGCGCTGGTGCTGGCCGGGGTGAGGATACTGTTTGGAGTGGCGCCTTCATTACCGGCTGCGCTGACCACCAGGATTCCCGCCTCGTTGAGCAGGCTGACCATGTTCTCAAAGATATCGCGTTCCTCGTAAAGCGACGGCCAGCCCAGGCTCATGTTGACCACATCAATATCCAGCAGCCCATCCCGTTTCAGGCTGAGCACGTGGTCCAGCCCTTGCAAGACAATCGAGAATGACGAATAGCCGTCGCGGGTAAGCACCTTGACGGGGTAGATCTTGGCCAGTGGAGCCTGGCCGAGCAGGGGGACGTACTCCGGCGCCGAGGGCAGGTAGGCGGTGATGGCCTGGTACAACGGGTCGTCCGGATTTTCTGAAAAGTCCAGGTAGCAGTTGCCCGCGACCACCCCGGAGACCCAGGTGCCGTGCGGGTGATTTTGAATATCCGTGGCCGGGATGCCGTCATCGGTGGCATTGTAGCCTTGCGGGTAGCCCGGTGCGCCGATCACGGCGTGCTGGAGGCAGGTGTTAGGGTACACCCCGGTGTCGACCACCGCCACCACCGAGCCGTCCCCGTAGCCGGTCTCCTCCCAGATCTGGTTGGCGCCGGTATACATGAAGTTGCCGCAACCTTCGGCTCGATGTTTGGCTTTGAGTTGGATTTGTTGATAGGCAATGATCGTACAACGGCGCTCGTCTCTACCGGGAATGACCAGGGCTTTGCCATCTGGCCGCCTACCACGCTGGCTGGCCGGTCCTCCGGCAGGCGCACCGGCAGGTCTTTCTGCACCGATGTCACACCCGCAGGTGGGAAACCGCATCTTGTCTTGTCGAACGGGATGCTGGCGGCAATGGCTGGCATGTTGCGGTAGACGAAGTGGACGTTCCACCGGGCGCGCACCTGGCTCGCCAAAACCTGGGCGGAGCCGCTGGGTCTTAATGATCAGGTCAAGCGTCGCATCCGGAAAAACAATATTTTGGGCATGCACCACTGTAGGCGGGCCTCCATCAAGATGAGCAGGATTGGAATCAGCAATGCAAAGGATACGAGCGGTTTCATGGTTCTTCCCTCTCTGAAAGAACACAGGCGAAACAGGCAATTTGCAGCTCACTGAATTACGACCACTTAGTTTTTACCCTGGCCTCCTTTCCTGTTGCGACGCAAACGGGCGATCGCAGTCGGAAGCTCCGCTGCCGCATCCTTCCCAAGTTCGTTAAACGGCCCGGTAACCGGGTCATCGCTGATCAAGCCCAACGTGAGCGCCTTGATGGCCTTCCTCGATCTGGGAGAGGGCCGTGCGGAGGTCTTCGGCGATTTCCTGGGCGAGGAGTGAGGATCGGGGAGATTTGCGGAGTCCTCGAGGTCGTCGTCGCGGAGCCAGAAGATGTCGAGGCTCGCCTTGTCGCGGCTTATGATCTCGTCGTAGGTGTAGCATCGCCAGCGACCGTCGGTGGTGTTTTCGGAGCAGGTGGCGGTGCGGTTGTTCCGGTCGCCAGGGCGGTAGCACTCGACGAACTCGTCGAGGTCGCCCCTTGTCATGCGGCTTTCCTTGAGCGTGAAGTGCTGGTTGCGCAGGTCGTAGAACCAGACCTCCTTGGTCCAGGGCTTCTCGCTCGCCGGCTTGCGGTCGAAGAAGACGACGTTCGCCTTGACGCCCTGGGCGTAGAAGATACCGGTCGGCAGCCGCAGGACGGTATGCAGCTCGCACTCGTGCATGAGCTTGCGCCGCACTTCATTGGTCGCCCTGGGCAGCTGGCGGGCGGGCATGCCCCATCTTAGCAACGGTTTCCGGCTCTCGTAAGTGCGGCCTAGTTGAGCGATCTTTCCGCAAGGACCGGCTACGATAAATGAGGACAGGCAAGGTCGTGGTCTTTGGAACGGAACTGCAGCTGATCGAGGATTCGAAGGAAACTGCTGATGGACCCAACTGCGACTGTTGAGGAACTGAAGAGCCGAGTTCGCGCTTTCTGTGAAGCGCGAGAGTGGGATCAGTTTCACGGACCCAAGGACTTGGCAATCGGTGTTGTCACCGAAGCCGGCGAGCTCCTCGAGCACTTCCGGTTCATGTCCGACAAACAGGCGGCGCAGCAAGTCTCCGATCCCGATCGGAGAGCCGCGGTCGAGGAGGAACTTGCCGATGTACTCTTCTTCGTTCTGAGGTTCGCCCAACGATTCAACTTCGATCTCCACTCTGCCCTCGTCAACAAAATTGCGAAGAACGATGAGAGATATCCGATCGAGAAGGCGCGAGGCAGAAACTTGAAGCACAGCGATCTCTGAAATGCAGCTTTACGCAGGACACTCGTCCCACTTCATTCGCGACACGATCCAGAACCAGATCTCGGGCAAGCTGAAGGACGCATTCTTCAGGCGTACAGGTTCAACCCCTCGCCCGGCGAGGTTTCCTCGTGGCAGAACTCACTGCGCGCTGTCTGCCAGGCCTTCGAGGCCTGCGATCTGAATGATCACGGTGTGTTCCTGGAGTACCAGCTCCCGTTGACCTCAAAACGCCTCGACTGCATGGTGTGTGGAACTGATGAGAATCGGTGCTCTCGCGCCGTCATCATCGAACTCAAGCAGTGGAGCCGGTGCTCGGAGGCCGGGGGGGAGGATCTTGTCACGACGTGGGTCGGGGGATCACAACGTGACGTGCTCCGACTCTTCGGCCGAAGTACGGCAGTACCAGCGATACCTCGAGGACTCTCACACAGCATTCTATGAGCCGCCGGATCCGATTCGGCTCGATTCGTGTGCCTACCTTCACAACTATCAGTCCGGCCCCGACGATCATTTGCTTTCCGGGAAGTTCGCCGAACTTCTGAACGAGTCCCCCACATTCACTGCGGATGACTTTGGTCCCCTGACGGACCATCTCCGGTCCCGCCTGAACCGCGGGAATGGAATGCCCGTCCTGCAGCGGGTGCAGCAGAGCAAGTACCGCCCTAGCAAGAAGCTCATGGACCACGTCGGTCATCTGATCAGGGGGCACCCGGCCTACGTCCTTCTTGACGAACAGCTCGTCGTCTACCAGAAGGTCTTGAACACGGCCTCGAGCGGGTTCCATGACCGAAAGAAACACGTCATCTTGGTGCGAGGTGGCCCGGGAACCGGAAAGTCCGTCATCGCACTCAACCTAATGGGCGATCTCCTGCTGTCTGGATACAACACCCACTACGCTACCGGGTCGAGAGCGTTCACGCAGACTCTCCGCAGGATCATCGGAGCTCGCGGCGAGGTCCAGTTCAAGTACTTCAACAGCTACATCGGTGCCGAACCCAACGAGATCGACGTGCTCATCTGCGATGAAGCGCATCGCGTACGAGAGGTCAGCCATGACCGGTGGACGCCCAGGGAGCGCCGAACGAACCGGCCGCAGGTCGAGGAGTTGATCGAAGCATCCAAGGTCTCGGTCTTTCTCATCGACGACAATCAGGTTGTGCGCCCGCACGAAATCGGATCGTCGCGTCTGATCCGGGAAGTTGCGGAACGCATGGACTGCCGGCTCGATGAATACCAGTTGGAGGCGCAGTTCCGTTGCGCCGGTTCCGACGGTTTCGTCAACTGGATCAACAACACTCTCGGCATCGAACGCACCGCCAACGTGCTGTGGGACGGGAGCGAAGGCTTCGACTTCCGGATCGTTGACTCTCCGATGAGCTCGAACAAGCGATCCGCAAGCGAGCAGAAGAGGGATTCACGGCCCGAGTCACTGCAGGCTTCTGCTGGCCATGGTCGGCGCCGAATCAGGATGGCACGCTGGTTCCGGACGTCCAGTTGGGCGAGTTTCAGCGACCATGGAACGCCAAGTCAGATGCTGGTAGCCTGGCTCCGGGCATACCGAAGGAATCCCTCTGGGCTCATGATCAGAACGGGATCGACCAGATCGGCTGCGTCTACACCGCCCAGGGGTTCGAGTTCGACTACGTGGGTGTGATTTTCGGCAATGACCTGACGTATAGCCTCGATGAACAGAAGTGGGAGGGTCATCCCGAGAACTCTCATGACGCTCCAGTCAGGCGCAGCCGGGATCAGTTCGTCGACCTCGTCAAGAACACCTACCGAGTGCTTCTCTCCAGGGGCCTGCGAGGCTGCTACGTGTACTTCATGGAGAAGGACACCGAGAGGTTCTTCAAGAGCCGAATTGAGTTCGTCTCTGCCAGCCAACTGGAGGTGCGCGACACACCTCGTGATTTGGTGCAGTACGAGACCGACGAAGCTTCTATCTCGAGTCGCGGAAAACGAGTCGCCGAGTGGAGATCAGTAGGCGGAATGCCCGACGTTTGCGAGGGGCTTCGATACTGCCGTCGCATGGTCTTCCGGTTTGTGCGCCAGGGCCGACACTTTGGCAGTTTCGAATCGAGCAGGCGTGGGAAGTGTGAGCCGTCGGTCGCTGCGAGCGGCAGGCAGGGTGAATCACTTCAAGCGGGAAGCGGTCGCTGGAAGACTCGGAGTCGACCCCTGGACTTTCAAGTCAGGAGGATCGGGTGCCACGGCTCATCGTTGGCATGGCCGTCTTTCTAAGTTCCTAAGGCTGGCACCGCTGGCGAGCCGGGAGCCGTCGAGAGGGTGGTATGAACGAAGATCGTGATGATCGCTTTGTCTGGAAGGCCGGGGACATTCGCATCTCGTGGTGCGCGTTCTGTGCTGAGAAGCACGGAGCTCCAACCTGCAACCGATACCCCGAGGGCATCCCCGAGGGGGTGCTGTTGGAGATGACACCGGGGCCAAAGCCCGAGTGCTTCAAGGCCCGATAGGTTCCAGCCCGAGTGAATGAGTGCCAGGGCCGGCACTTTGGCAGTTTCAGATCAGCCACGGTACGATGGGGAAGCGGCGACATCGCGCCCGTGATTTCCACCAGTTCCTGACACGAGGGCAGGGAGGAGCTTCTCCAGTCGGATCGCGGCGGCCTGCCGGCTGACCTGGAAGTTAGCCGCGAAGCCCTCGCGGGTGAACTCCTCTCCCTTCCTGAGTGCCAGGGCCGACACTTCGGCGGTATCCAGATCGGATGAGCGGACGGAATAGTGGTAGGATGGGATCGAAACGGGGTAACAAGAGCCATTCATTACCCTATTTTGTGACAAGGGATCGTCATACCGATGCTCTACACACTCGCACCCGAATACCTCCAGAAGCTCACGTTCACTCCCGACGAGGCTTCCGTTCTGCAGGCTCTCGGTGAGTTCAAGGGCAAGCAGGCTCTCTTCAAGCAGCAGACACCGGAGATCCTGCGGTCGTTGCAGCAAGTCGCCATCGTCGAGTCGAGCGAGTCGTCGAACCGACTCGAAGGCATCACCGCGCCGCGCCAGCGGATCGAAGCGCTCGTGCGCGATCAAGCCGCACCCGTCAACCGCTCCGAGCAGGAAATCGCCGGCTACAGAGATGCGCTTGCACTGATTCACGAGTCGGCGCAGCACATGGAGCTGAGCACAAATCTCGTCCTGCAGCTCCACGCGACCGTATGTCGTTACCTGCCATCCGAGGGCGGGCGATGGAAGCGAGGCGACAACGAGATCATCGAGCGGAACCCCGACGGATCGGTGCGCCGAGTTCGCTTCCGGCCTCTCGCCGCAGCCGCGACTCCAGGGGCGATGCAGGAGCTGGTGGAGGGCTACCGAAGAGCGATTGCCGGGGCTGGGGTCGTCTCAGAGCCACTGATCGTCATCCCCGCCGTGGTCTTCGACTTCCTCTGCATTCATCCCTTTCCAGACGGCAACGGACGGACGGCACGGCTCATCACGCTACTTCTGCTGTATCGGTCCGGTTACGAGGTCGGGCGTTTCATCAGCCTGGAGAGAGTGTTCGAGGAGTCGCGGCAAACGTACTACGAGTCGCTCGAGGCCGCGTCCCACGGGTGGCACGAAGGCGCGCACGATGTGCGGCCCTGGCTGCGGTATTTCTGGGGCGTGGTTCTCCGCGCCTACAGAGAGTTCGAGGACCGTGTGGGTCAGATCACGAGCGGCCGCGGCGCGAAGAGCGCCCACGTACGACGAGCGGTCCAGCGGCGAACCAGCCCGTTCGCGATCTCCGACATCGAGGCCGACTGCCCCGGAGTGAGCCGGGACCTGATCCGGCTCGTGCTTCGGTCTATGCGCGACCAAGGCGAGCTGACTCTGGAAGGCCGGGGACGTGGGGCGCGCTGGAGGAAGCCCTAGCTTGCCCCGGTGCCAGGGCCGGCCGCTGACATGGCCGACTTCCTAAGTTCCTAAAGCCAGGCACCGGGCGAACTCGAGCCGTGCCGCGTCGATCTGTCAGCGGTCGTCAGCAAGCGTATTGGCGAGACCGAGAAGAACCTGCGCCGCGTCTTCGGCGCTGCTGAGGTCAACGGCGCCAACTCCTTCCTTGACGAGGCCGGCGCCCTCTTCGGCAGACGCAATGGGTCCGGTGCCAGGGCCGACACTTTGCAATGGGTCCGGTGCCAGGGCCGACACTTTTGCAGTTTCACGTCGAGTGGAATGGGTCCGGTGCCAGGGCCGGCACTTTGGCAGTCTTGGAGTGGGCGGGGAGGAAAGCCGTGATCTGTCCGTCGCTTCGAGCGGCGGGTGGGTTGGATCACTTCGTGTCGAAGATGGAAACGAAAGGGCGCCGGGAGGCCCGGCGCCCTGCGTTCAGTATGAGATCCGGCCTGGGTCACGGCACCGTGTTTGACCACGGCGTGAGGTCGCCGGACTCGAAGCCGTCAAAGAACAGGTACGGGGTGGTGATGAACCACCACCAGCTGCCGCCGTCGGCGTCGGTGGAGCCGCCGCCGTTGACCGCGCGGACCTGCCAGAAGTAGGTGGTCCACTCGGTAAGGCCGGTCACCTGGGTGCTGGTGACCAGGCCGACGGCGGTCCAGGAGCTGTTGCAGGCGTTGTTGTCGACCGTGTCGATGCAGTACTCGTAGCTCGTGGCGCCGGCGCTCGCGCCCCAGCTCAGGGTCAGGGTGGTGAGTTGGCCGGTGGCGCTGTCGGCCGGGGCGATCTTGCCGAAGGCGCCCGGCAACGGCTGGTCCTCGGTGGTGAAGGTCCACCACGTGCCGCCGTTGGCCTGCGTGGTGCCCTGGCCGTTGACGGCGCGGACTTGCCAGGAGTAGGTCGCGGCGTACGCGAGGCCGCTGAGGTTGGCGCTGGTGACCATGCCGGTGGAGGTCCACGTCGCGTCGCAGGCGCCGTTGTTGGTGGTGTCGATGCAGTACTCGTAGCTGGTGGCGTCGGCGCTCGTGCCCCAGCTCAAGGTCGGATTCGTGGGCTGGCCAGTGGCGCCGTTGGCCGGAGCGGTCTTGCTGAAGGCACCCGGCAGCGGCTGGGTGGTGAAGGTCCACCACGTGCCGCCGTTGGCGTCGGTGTTGCCCTGCGTGTTGACGGCGCGGACCTGCCAGGAGTAGGTGGTGCCGGTAGCGAGGCCGGACAGCGCGGCGCTGGTGAGGTTGCCGACGTTGACCCAGGAGGCGTTGCAGGTGCTGTTGTTGCTGGTGTCGAAGCAGTACTCGTAGCTGGCGGCGTCGGCGCTCGTGCCCCAGGTCAGCGAGAGGCTGGTGGGCTGGCCGGTGGCGCCGTTGGCCGGCGCGGTCTTGCTGAAGGCGCCCGGCATGGGCTGGGTGATGAAGGTCCACCAGGCGCCGCTGTTGGCCTGGGTGTTGCCCTGGCCGTTGACCGCTCGGACCTGCCAGGAGTAGGTGGTGCCGGTAGCGAGGCCGGACAGCGCGGCGCTGGTCGCCGTGCCGACGCTGACCCAGGAGGCGTTGCAGGTGGCGTTGTTGCTGGTGTCGAAGCAGTACTCGTAGCTGGTGGCGTCGGCGCTCGTGCCCCAGGTCAGCGAAAGGCTGGTGGGCTGGTTGGTGGCGCCGTTGGCGGGCGCGGTCTTCGAGAAGGCGCCCGGCAGCGGAAGGCCTTCGGTGGTGAAGGCCCACCAGGTGCCGCCATCGGCCTCGGTGGAGCCGAAGGTGTTGACCGCCCGCACCTGCCAGGAGTAGGTGGTCGATTCGTCGAGCCCGTTGATCACTGTGCTCAGGCCGGCTCCGACCGGGTTCCACGAGGTGTCGCAGACGCTGTTGCTGACCGTGTCGACGCAGACCTCGAAGCTGGTGGCGCTGGCGCTCGCGTTCCAGCTCAGGGTGAGGCCGTCGGTGGGCTGGTTGGTGGCGCCGTTCGCCGGGGCGGACTTGCCGAAGGCGCCCGGGTACGGCGACGGGTTGCTGGTGCAGGATGACGGCACCTCGACGTTGGTGATGGTGATGTCGTCGACCCACCAGCCGGTGCTGGTGATCGAGGTGTCGGTGGACAGCAGCCAGCGGATCATGATGTCCTGGTTCGCCCACGTGGCGAGCGAGGCCGAGTACTGGGCGTAGCTGTTGTTGGTGCCCGTGAAGTAGGTGCCGGTGGGCAGGTCGCAGGCGTCGTTGGTGTAGGTGGAGCTTCCGGGGTAGTTGACCGGCACCCGGACCCAGGTCGTGCCGCCGTTGGTCGAGACCTGGACCTCGCCCTTGTCCCAGCCGCTCTCGAGGCTGTACTTGGACCAGAAGGTCAGCGCCGGGCCGGTGCCGAGGTGCATGTCGTTCGAGGTCAGGGGCGAGCACAGGTTGTCCGTGTAGGTGCCGGTGGCGTAGACCTTGGGGCCGTTGTGGCCGCCGGTCGTCGCCACGCTCCACGGCGTGGTGGGGACAAGCTGGGCGGTGCCGGTGTCGCCGGCATTGTCGGTCCAGGTGCCGATGTCGATCGGGCCGGTCGGGGAGCTCGAGACCTCGACCAGGTTGTCGTCCTGCACGCCGGTGCTGCCGTCAGTGGCGCGCACCACGTAGTAGTAGATGGTCCCGTACGACAGGTCCGCCGCGTCGGTGAAGGTGGTGCCGGCGAGGTTGCTCGCGATCCGGTTCGCCGGGCCCGGGGTGAAGCCGGGGGTGGTCGACCGGTAGACGCTGTAGGTGGCCGGCCCGCCGCAGTAGGCGGTCGCCGGGTTCCACGCCAGGTCGAGGGTGCAGGTGGAGAGGGCCGCATTGGTCACCGACTGCAGGCCGGCGAAGGCGGGCGGCTCGACGCAGGTGCCCGTCGTCTGCGCCTGAGAGCAGTTGCTGGACGAGGACTCGCAGCCGCCGGTGACGTCCTTGGCCGTCACCACGTACGAGTACGTGATGCCGCCGGACACCGTGGTGTCGAGGTAGCTGGTGGCGGTGACGCCGCTCGCGATGAGCTCGTAGGAGGGCTGTGGGCAGGTGCCGACCGCCCGGTAGACGCTGAAGCTGTCGGCGCCCGGATCCGAGCTCGACCACGACAGGCTGATCTGGTTGGCGCCGGCCGCAGCCGCACTCAGGCCGGTCGGTGGATCAGGCGAGAAGCAGGGCACCGGCGTCACGACCTCGCAGTTGGAGACCGGCCCGAAGCAGTCGTCGGTGGTTCCCAGCGCCTGCACCATGTAGTAGTAGTCGATGTCATTGACCACCGTGGTGTCGGTGTAGGTGACGGTCGCCGCGTCGACGGTGGCGATCCTGAGCAGGCCGGCGTCGCAGCCGATGTCGCTGCGATAGATCGCGTAGCGCGAGGCGCTCGCGACCGCGGTCCAGGAGAGCAGGGCGGAGTTGTTCTGGCCCTCGCCGGTCACCGTCGGCGCGCCGAGGGTCGGACACGAGCTCTGGTTCTGGTTGGTCGGGTCGCCGGCCGCACCGCAGGCGATGTTGTGGTCGGTTCATCGCGGAGAAGATCGCGCCGGCGTGCGGCGTGCCGTTGGCGGTGCCGTCGCCGTCATCGTCGATCGCTTTCATCACCGTGAACAGGCTCGCAGCCGCCGCAGCCGTTCGAGCTCGGGACGGTGCAGGTGTACATGTCGACGCCGAGCGTCGGGATGACCAGGTACCACAGCCGGTCGCCGAGCAGCCAGGCGGTGCGCGCGTCCAGGTTGTGCGGCGGGGCGGCCAGCTTGCGGTTGACGAAGTCCCACAGGGCCTGCGCCGCGATCCCGGCTTCGCAGTGGTCCTCGAGGTTGCACGGCCCGAAGTAGGAGCCGCCCGAGCAGCCGCTCCAGACCGTCCCGTAGTTGGCGGCGGTCCACGGCGTGTTGTGCGTATGCCGCGTGTAGTCGATGTCGCGGATGCCGGTGCAGCTCGTGCAGGGATCGCCGTAGCCGCCACAGTTGCCGGACAGCAGGAAGCCGCGGCCGACGCAGGAATCGTGCAGGTGCAGCGCCGCCATCCAGTCGGCGTAGGTCTCGACCGGCGTCGACTGGCCGCCCGAGCCGTCGTAGTTGTCGAGGGAGTGGCCCCACTCGTGCAGGGCGACCCCGGGGATCTCGCCGAGGTTCCAACAGCCGGAGGCCGCCTTGTAGAAGTTGAGGCTGGCGCCGCCCGATGTCGCATTGCACCACGGCGACTGGTTGGTGTTGACCGTGATGTAGCTGCTCTGCAGCCAGGTGTTGCCCGGCAGCCAGGCCTGCGCCCGCAGGTTGGCGGCGGTCAGGTGGTAGAACTGGGTGCGCGCCGAGTGGGTGTTGCCGGCGCCGCCGGTGTTGCCGGTCGGCACGGCGCAGTCGGTCCCGCTGCCGAGGCTGAAGTCGACGTCGCCGGTGGTGGTGGTGTTGCTGATCGAGCCGCACGAGTCGTTGATCCGGACGTACTTGCCCTGCAGGTGAGAGGTCGCGTTGTCGCCGGGGAAGAGGCCGCCGGAGTTTGCGTACTGGTTCGGCGAGGGCAGGCCGGTGTCGGCGAACGGGAACGGACGGTCGGCCTCGCCGGTGTGGTTGTCACCGGGATAGGCGCCGCCGTGGATGCGGCCGTAGCGGTTGGTGTCGACGAAGCGCAGCAGCACGCCGGTGTGGGCGTCGACCACGCCCTCCCACGTGCCGATCACGTCCTTGCGGATGAACGCGATGCGCCAGGCGAGGCGGTAGTCGATGCCGCTGCCGATCACGCCGTCGAAGACATCGGGGTCCTGGCCGGCCGGGGTCACCGGCACGATCCGCAGCGAGCCCTCGTCGATCACCTGGTCGTTGGCGCCGCCGAACGGGCCGAGGTAGTCCTCCAGAATCGCGCGGGCGTCGGCAGCGGTGAAGCTCGGTTGAACGTCGAGCACGGCCGGTCCGACCCGCTCGGTGGCGAGCTGGATGAGGTTGCCGCTGTTGATTCGCACGTAGACCGAGGCGTGATCGACCGGCAACCCGTCGACCGTCCAGTCGAAGCGCAGGAAGTAGAGGTGGTCGCCGAACGGACCCGAGCCGGCCGGATCGAGCACGAGGTCGGCAGAGCGCAACCCGAGCGCGTCGGAGTTCGCGTCGATGAAGTCGCGGGCGAGCGCCTCCACCGTCGCCACCGGCAGACAGTCGTAGCTCGAGCAGCCGGGCGCGAAGTCCTCCCAGGCGAGGTCGTTCGCGACGCCCGGGATGAACGGGATGGCGCCGCCGTCGAGCAGGCTCGTCACTCCGCGCCGCAGGTCGACCGTGAAGCGCCAGGCCTCGCCGTAGGCAGCCCGGAAGTCCTCCGTCGCCTGGAAGGTGGGCAGGGGGCCGTTGTAGGTGGTGGCGTCGACGTTGACCTCCACCACCCGCAGGCTGGGGTCGATGGTGACCAGCAGGTCGAGCTGGTCGCGGGGCTCCTTGGGGGTCAGGGCGAAGGCCGGGGCCGCCGCCATGAGGCCGGCGGTGACGAGGAACAACGCGGTGGCAAAGGGGGCTCGCGCGACGTGTCTCATCGCTCACTCCTTGAACGGCGCAGCAGATGTGCCTGTCCATTCGTTAGTCTACTATTCAGCCTGAAAAGGACATGTGTCGAAGCTCATGGTTGGGCCCGGCCCTATCGCGGCGATCCGGAGCGTCGATCGTGGCCGGCACGCGCCGGGGAGACGAGCTCCGGATCGACGGCCGGATCACGCGTAGGGTGGCCACGGCTCCGGCCCGATCCGGTTCTCCGCCCAGCGCCCGTCGTCGATGGCGTGGTAGGGCTGCATGGCCGGAATCACGCCGTCCCGCGCGATGCGCGCGATGGCGGCGCGCGTCAGGTGCTGCGCGTGCTCGATACGGAAACGCCGGTCGCGCGGGCCGTTGGCCGCCATCACCTCGGCGTAGGCGTCCAGCAGCCAGTCGTTGGCGCGGTCGCCGATGGCGTGGACCATCACCTGGAGACCCGCGGCATCCGCGGCCAGGAGCCAGCGCCTTGAACTCCGCCTCGTCGTCGATCACCACCAGGCCGGTGGTGTCCGGCTGATCCGCATAGGGCTCGTAGAACCAGGCCGTCGTCGACCCCAGCGATCCGTCGACGAACGCCTTGAGGCCGCCCCACCGCAGGCGATGGTCGCCGCGACCCTCCCGTGACACCAGCTCCGTCAGCCGCTCCCAGGTGGCCAGCGGCACCACGCTGAAGACGCGGATCGGGAGCCCCGGCTCCTTGGCGCGACGGTAGGTCGCGAGATCCTCCCACGTCCCCATGTCGGTGATCATCGTGACGCCGCGGGCCAGGGCGTGCTCCACCGCCGCGAGCGAGTGCCCGGTCGCGCTCCGCCTCGGAGGGCAACGGAATCACGTCGCTCACCAACGCCATGGCATTGTCCCGGAGGATGCCCGTGGGCCGGCCGTCGGGGTCGCGCACGATGGTGCCCCCGGCGGGATCGCCGGTCTCGGCGGTGACCCCGGCCAGCTCGAGCGCGCGGCTGTTCGCCAGCGCCATGTGGCCGTCCAGCCTCGAGACGAAGACCGGGGTGTCCCTCGACCCGTCGATCCAGTCGCGCCGGGGCAGCTGCGCGACGCCCCACAGCTCGTGGTCCCAGGTGCCGCCGACGGTCCACTCCGCGGGATGCGCGGATGCGAACTCGGCGATGCGCCGCGCAAACTCCTCCGGCGTCGAGGCGTCGCGCAGCTGAACCCCCGCCAGCTCGAAGCCGCCGGCGATGAAGTGGGTGTGGCTGTCCATGAAGCCCGGGATCACGCGACGTCCGGCGAGGTCGATCCGCCGGGTCGCTGGTCCGACGTACGCCTCGAGCTCGGCGTCGTCCCCGACCGCCAGCACCTTGCCGTCGGCGATGGCGATCGACGTCGGCGTGTCGCCGGCAGCGACCGGCGCTCCGGGCCTACCAGATCAGGCCGCCTCCGAGAATCAGCTCCGCGTCCACCTCGCCTCCTCCTCCGCAGCTCGTGAGCATCGCCGCCGCGATCAGGGCGGGCATCGCACGGACAATCCTCCGGACGGCACTGTCACGCCGCGTTGTCACCATCCCGGTGGAAACTCACTGCTCGCTCCTCGCCTGGTCGGCCCCGTACTCGACCATTGGACCCGTTCGTGTCCGAGGGCGATTCTTGTCGTCATCAGACAGGTAGTGGGCGACCGGGGGAGTGGCGCCGGTTCAAAGCCCTTCGGAGAACGCCCGGATCGAGTCCTGATCGAGTGACACGTCCGGCATTCTTGCAGTTTCAGGGCGAGGAGGGTGGAGGCCGTGATCTGTACGTCGCTTCAAGCGGCGGGCAGGGTGGATCACGTCACGTCGAAGAGTGGGACGCCGGCGGTGGCTGCCGCGGCGCGGAGCTGAGCGTCCCTGGTCGCGAGCGTCGCGCCGAGGCGCATGGCGAGCTCGAGGTAGCTGGCGTCGTAACCGAGATGCCGAGCTGGCGCGCCGCCGCCAGGACCTGTGACAGGGCGCGCTCGTGGCTGCGATCGTCGACCACGATGGGCAGGCTCATCAGCAGCTCGACGAAGCGCGCCGAGTCTGCGGCGTGAGCCGCCGCCGGCGCTCGGCCGCGACCAGCACGTTGGCAACCTCGAGCGGCCACAGGGACGGGACCCACGCCTCGCCGTCGGCGAGCCTGTCGAGCACCGCGTCGGCGAGCTCGTCGCACTCGTCCTCGAAGCACCACGCCATGGTGACCGAGCAGTCGACGACCAGGGGCCTCACCGCCGGCCCTCCTCGATGAGCTTCTTCAGCGGCGTGCGGCCCAGGCGGCGACCGCGGCGAAAGGCGCGCAGGTCGGCGATCACCTCGGTCGCGGGACGCCGCTCCCGCTCCGGCACCGGCGACAGCGTGGCCACCGGCATTCCGTGCTTGGTGATGGTGATGTGCTCACCCTCGGCCACCCGCTCGAGCAGGTTCGCGAGCTTCGTCTTGGCCTCGTAGGCGCCGATCTTTGGCATGGCGTCTCCAGTTCCGACCAGTCGCCGACCAGTCTAAGTGAAGTCGTCAGTAGGGTCAACCTCGGCCACCCTCGAGCGCGTGGAATCGAAGCAGTGTCGTTTTCGAGCGACGCGCTGAACGCCGCGCGGCCGCGAACGACGCTGATACCGTTGGATCAGACCCCCATGACAGTGATCACCGGGCTGGACTGCCCGCCGGCGCGAGACCTGCCGATCGTGACACGAGTCACCGCTGGCGCGCGGAGCAGCGGCTATCTCGGGTCGAAAGGGAGGTACTGAGACATGAGCTTCAGAACAGCGGCACTCATCGTGGCCGGCCTCGCACTGCTCTTCTCTCCAGCACCGACGGCGGAGGCGCAGGGACGCCCGCAGCCCAGCGGGACGTTCGACTGCCAGCGGGTGCTGGCCGACTACTTCGACAGCCTGCCGGTCAACGTCCTCGATCAGGAGACGATCGACATGGTGACCCTGCTGCGCGAGGAGGAGAAGCTCGCGCGCGACGTCTACCTCAGCCTGACGGCGCTGTACAGCATCCAGGTGTTTCCCAACATCGCGCGGTCCGAGCAGCAGCACATGGATCTGGTCGCCAAGATCCTGGAGCGGTACGAGCTCCCAGACCCGGCGGCGGGCAATGGCATCGGCGTGTTCACCGACCCGTGGGTGCAGGACTTGTTCGACCAGCTCATGGCGATTGGAGAGACGTCACTGATCAACGCGCTCATCGTCGGGGCGACGATCGAGGACGTCGACATCTACCACCTCCAGCACATCCTCGACCACTCCGACTTCGACGACGTCAACGTCATCGTGCAGAACATGATCGCCGGATCCCGGAACCACATGCGGAGCTTCTTCGGCGCCCTCGAGCAGCGAGGCGTGACCTACGAAGCGCAGTACATCGAGCAGGCCCTCCTCGATTTCATCGTGAGCACGCCGATGGAGACGGCGGTCATCTACGACGAGAACGGCGACGTGCTCGCACTGTGCGGGCGGCCTCGCTAGCGAAGAGCAACCCGGGGCATCCTCGGCGAGCGGACCGCCAAGGCTGCTGACAGGGTGAGGTCCGCGAGACGACGGGGGTGGTCGACCGCCCCCGTCGTCGTGTCCGAACCGAGGTCCCGGCGCCCGCCACGACCGATGGCCGCGATGTGAGGGCCGGGGGAGCATCGACGGGGAAGGAGTGCCAGGGGCGAGGCCTAGTCGATCACCCGTGACGGCTCGCCGAGCAGCTGGGCGAGCAGGTTCTCGAGTGCGACCTGCCAGGTGAGCGGCCGGCCGGGGAGATCCCCGCGTCGCTCGTGCTCGAGGAGCTGCAGGACGGCGTCGGTGTCGAGCTCCTTCCGCGCTCCGAGCGCCTGGGCCCAGAACGGCGTGTCCTCGGAGAGGATTCCCTCGCTCCCGGCACGGACGACCTTGCCCTCCGCGTCGACGAGCAGGCCCGCGACGGAGAGCACGTGCACCGGCTCGAGCTCCGCGCTGAGGAAGCGGATGTCGGTCTCGTAGCCGGTGCCCAGAACCACCCGTTTCTGGAAGGTGCTCCTGTAGGACTTGGGGAACTCGCTGAAGCCGAGGGTGAGCACGAGGGCGCCCTGGGCGCCGGGGTCGTGAAGAGCCGCGCCGAGCGCCGTGCGCCATGCGGCCGAGGGAAACTGGACGTGGATGATCATCGGCGCGTTCGTGTCGGGCTCGGCCATCTCAATCGCGGCGGCGGGAGGGGCGTTCTCGCCGGCCGCACTGCCGACGTAGACCTGTGGTGCTCCTGCCTCCGGCAGGGCGAGGTCGAGCGGCCGCGCCCAGTCGAGGGTGAGAAGGTGCCGGTTCATCTCCGCCACGATGAGGCGCAGCGCCTGCTGCCGCCCGTCGTCTCCCGCGAGCTCAGTGCCGTTCGGGTCGAGGCGGACCGGGAGCGTGACGACTGCTCCGGCGGCGGGCCGCGACTTCCCGTAGCTCCTGTAGTAGGGCGCGCCCTCGAGCAGGTCGGTACGGCCCGCGCCCATGGCGGCGCTGGCCTGCGCGGCGGCGCCGGCCAGCACGAGCAGACACAGCGCGAGGCGTCCAAGCGTTCGTGGTGATGTTGCGACCATCGGCCCTCCGAGCGTCGCCGGCGGTGACCCGCCGTTCGCACCCTTCAGAATGGCGGGACCAGGCCGGTACATTCCCCATCCGGTCGGAGAAGCGGGGGCTATACTTCTCCGCTGTGGAAGGGGGGTACGCCCCATGAAGAACTTCTCGATCAAGATCGACACGCTGACCGGCGAGGAGTACTACGAGGTCTACATCCGCGGCCAGCAGCTGCTGCACGATCCTCTGCTGAACAAGGCCTCGGCCTTCACCCTCGAGGAGCGGATGGCCCTGGAGCTCGACGGCCTGCTGCGGCCGGGCGTCGGCGACCTCGCGACCCAGGTTCAGCGCAGCCTCCAGAACTACGAGCGCAAGCCCGACGACCTCGAGCGCTACATCTACCTGCTGGGCCTTCTCGACCGCAGCGAGCCGCTCTTCTACAAGCTGCTGTGCGAGAACCTCGAGGAGATGGTCCCCATCATCTACACGCCGACCGTGGGCCAGGCCTGCCTCCAGCTCAGCCACATCACCCGCCGCTACCGCGGCATCTACATCAGCCCCGAGAACATCAGCCGCATCGACCAGATCTTCCAGAGCGTCCACCTCCCGCAGGTCTACCTGATCGTGGTCACCGACGGCGAGCGCATCCTCGGGCTCGGCGACCTCGGCTCGGACGGCATGGGGATCCCGGTCGGCAAGGTCGCCCTCTACGTGGCGGCCGGCGGCCTGCACCCCGCGTGCTGCCTGCCGATCTCGCTCGACGTGGGGACGAACAACGAGCGCCTCCTCAACGATCCGCTCTACCTCGGCCACAAGCACCCGCGCCTCGAGGGCAAGGCCTACGAGGACTTCATCGAGAACTTCGTCCTGGGCGTGAAGCGGAACTTCCCCGACGCGCTGCTGCAGTGGGAGGACTTCGCCAAGCACAAGGCCTTCAAGAACCTCGAGCGCTACCGCAACCGGATCCTCTCCTTCAACGACGACATCCAGGGCACGGGCGCCACCGCCCTTGCCGCCCTGATCACCGCCATGCGCATCAAGAAGAGCACCTTCAAGGAGCAGCGCTTCGTCATCGTGGGCATGGGCCAGGCCGGCACCGGCATCGCCTGGTGCATCAAGTCGATGCTGAAGCGGGAGGGACTCGACGACGCCGAGGCGCGCAGCCGGATCTTCGCCGTGGACAAGCAGGGGCTGCTCGTCGAGGACGACCCGGAGCTCGAGCGGCCGCAGTGGCCCTATCGCGCAGCCGCGGGCGGCGGTCGCGGGCTGGAAGCTCGAGAACGAGGGCAAGATCCTGCTCCAGGACGTCATCGCGAACGCCAAGCCCACCGTGCTCGTCGGCCTGACCGCGCAGCGGGGGCTGTTCTCGGAGAAGGTGCTGGCGGAGGTGGCGAGGAACACGGAGCGGCCGGTGATCCTCGCCCTCTCCAACCCCACCTCCAAGACCGAGTGCACGCCGGAGGAGGTTGCCAAGGCCACCAACGGCAAGGGCCTCATTGCCACCGGCAGCCCCTTCGCGCCCGTGAGCTGGGAAGGCCGCTCGCTCGCCGTCTCCCAGTGCAACAACATGTACGTCTTCCCGGGCATGGGTCTCGGAGCCCTGGTGTCGAGGGCGCTCAAGGTGACGGACGAGATGTTCCTGTCGGCGAGCAGCGCCCTGAGCGCGATGGTCACGCCGGAGCAGGAGGCGCTGGGCATGCTGCTCCCCGACATCAAGAACATCCGGGAGGTCTCCTTCACGGTCGCCATGGCGGTGGCGAAGGAGGCGAGGGACTCCGGCCTCGGGCGTCTGCTCGAGGACAAGGACCTCGAGAAGGTCATCCGGAAGGCCCAGTGGGAGCCGACCTTCAACCCCTACCGCCCGGGATAGCGGCGGGGGCGCAGCGGATCAGCGCCCGCACTCAACCCGCCGCGGCGCGGGTGTCTTCACGTGGTGCGCCACCCGGGAGCGCCGTGAGGCTATCGCATCGCCTTGCCGGCCATCTCCAGGATGTCGTCCAGCGGGTTGCCGTCGCCGTCCAGGTCGAGCATCGACGCGAGCCCGGCCGAAGCGCCCCCTCGCGTCGCGCCGCCCCCTCCGGTCAGGCTGCCGAGCAGGCCCCCGACCAGGCCGCCGAGCCCGCCGCCCGCCGGCGACTGCTGCTGCTGCGCGGCGCCGGCGCCCCCCTTGGCCATGAATCCAGCGACCATCATCGCCAGCATCGGCAGCATCTTCTTGAGCACGTCCGCGTTGAGACCCGACCGCGAGGCCGCGTTCTGGGCGACCGCCCGGCTCACGTCCTTGGAGCCGAAGATGCTCCCGAGCACGTCGTTGCCGCGGCTGACGTTGGTCGGCTGCGGCGACAGCACGTCGTCGAGCAGGCCGCCGCCGCCGAGCTGCCCGAGCAGGCCGCCGAGCCCTTCGAGGCCGGTGGGCTGTGCCGTGGCCTGCTTCTTGAACCCGCCGAGGATCGCCGGGAGGAGCGCTGCGGCGCCAGTCGCCGCCTGGCTCTCGCTGACTCCCAGCTCTCGCGCCATTGATTGGAGACCGCCCATCTGGGCGAGCATGTCGGTGATGTCCATGTGTCGAACCTCCAGGGTTGGTACTCAGTCGAAGAGATCCTCGGCACGTTGCCACCGCTCTTGGCGATCCGGGCGTGCACCGGCTCCAGACACAACATAGTGCCGTTGCGGAATTGCCGGCCAGCCGGAAGGGAAGTGCCGGGTCACACACTCCGGGTCAGCCGCGGTCGTGGTCGTTCACCCGCCGGAAGTCGATGAAGCCGCGCTCGACGTCGGTGTGGACGAGCTGCACCCGGACGCGGTCGCCGACGTCGAGGCCGGCTCGCGCCCTCGACCACCTTCCCTTCGACGGGCGGCCTGAAGATGCGCACCCAGGTGCCCTTGGCCGCGGCGCCGGTGACGATCGCGTCGAAGCGCTCTCCGACGTGCGAGGAGAGCAGCAGCGCCGCCGCGGACTTGGCGACCTGGCGCTCGACCTTGTTGGCGGCGTCCTCCTGCGCGGTGCAGTGGGTGGCGAGCGCCGCGAGCTCGTCGGCGGCGTAGGGCGGCGGCGCCCCGGCCAGCGCGGCCTTGAGGAGGCGCTGCGTGATGAGGTCCGGGAAGCGGCGGTTGGGCGCGGTCGAGTGGGTGTAGTCCTTGACCGCGAGGCCGAAGTGGCCGGGCGCGGCGCCTCCCGGCACGCTCGACGACGTACTCGCCCGCGCCCGAGCAGCTTGACCACGGCCAGCGACAGGTCGGGGAAGCGGAGCGGGTCGGCGGCCTGGCGCCTGGCCAGGAAGCGCGCGAGCGAACGCGCGTCGGGCGTGGCGGGGAGCCGCTCGCCGAGCTCGCGCGGCGAGCTCGACGATGCGCTCCCAGCGCTTCGGCGTCCGCACCACCCGGCGCAGCGAGGGGAAGCCCTTGTCCTCGAGGAAGCGCGCGGTGACGCCGTTGGCCGCGATCATGAAGTCCTCGATGAGCTCCTTGGCGCGGTTCTTCTCCTCGTCGGCGAGGTCCTGGATCTGGTCGGCGTCGAACACCGCCCGCGCCTCGATCGGTCTGAGGTCGAGAGCGCCGTGCTCGTGCCGGAGCGTCCTGCAGCTTCTGCGCGACCGCGTCCTGGAGCCGCAGGTTGTCCTCGAGGCCGGGGACCGCGGCGACCGCCGCCGGCATCGGCCCGCTCGCCCTCCAGCCAGGCCGCGACGCCGTTGTAGGCGAGCTTGGCGTGGTTGCGGACCAGGGCCCGGTAGAGGTCGGCGCCGTCCAGGGAGCCGTCCTCGCCGATCGTCATCTCGACCACGACCGCCAGGCGGTCCTGCTGGTCGGCGAGCGAGGTGAGGTCGGTGGACAGCCGCTCGGGCAGCATGGGGAAGATCTCGGCCGCCGTGTAGACCGAGGTCGTGTTCGTCCGCGCGTGGGCGTCGACCGCCGAGCCCTTGGCCACCAGGGCGTCCACGTCCGCGATGGCCACCAGCAGCCTGGACCGCGCCGCCGGGCAGCGCCTGCGCCACGGTGAGCTGGTCGAGGTCGAGCGAGTCGTCGTTGTCGATCGAGCACCACGTCAGGTGGCGCAGGTCGCGGCCTGCCGCGGGGGGCGCAGGCTTCGGCGGAATCCTCTTCAGCTCCGCCAGTACCGCCGGCGAGAAGTCGGGCTCGAGGCCGCGCTCGAGCATCGCCCGGTGCGCAATCCGTCGCAAGGTGGCGCGGCTGGTCCTGCCATTGGCCGTCATGGCGCGACTATAACCCACGTGCCCTCCAGAGCAGCGAGGAGGAGAAGAAGCAGGGGCTGATCCTGGACTACAAGGTGTACGTGAAGACCCCGAAGGGCGCGGGCGACTGGGACGTGGCGGTCGCCACCCTCTACCCCAGCTTCGGCACGGCGCTCGACTACAGCAAGGCCGACGAGGACAAGTGGAAGGCGATCGAGTCGAAGCAGTACAAGACGGACGATGAGCAGAAGCAGCGTGAGATGACCGACGTTCGCTTCACACTCCGCGAGTACCTCGGCACCAGCCACCTGCGGGAGATCAACCTCAAGCCAATGCCCTGAGTCGATCGCTGGCGCTCCGGGAGCCGCGGGCTGACAGCCTTCGCCACAGGCCGGCCTGTCCGCGAAGAGGCGGGCTCGAAGTCCGCGGCTCCACCCTCTTGCGTGCGCGCAGAACCCGGCCCATAGTGGAGCGAGAGACCCGAGCCAGAGAGCCGCCTGGGTTCCCCGTGCCTGATCGCAGAAGGCGCGGGAGGGGAGGAAGTGGGCATGCGAAGTGCGCGAGGACCGATGCTGCGCCGTCACCCGCTGCTGGTGGTGGTGGTGACCGCAGTCGCGGCCGCGATGGCGCTGCCACTTGCCGCCGGCGGCAAGAAGCGCCAGCCGGACCAGCCCGAGCTGGCGGTCTGCTGGCGAGAGATGCAGAGGATCTTCGACCGGCAGCCGACGGAAGCCGACCGCGGGTTCGCCTTCGGCTACATCGAGACCACGCTGCGGGCGCAGTGGGACCCGGCGAAGGGCATCGAGGAGGAGGCGTGCTACCCGGACGGGCTGCGCCGCATCTCGCTGCGCGCCTCCACTCAGCCCGAGTCCGTGCCGTTCTTCGCCAACGGATGTGAGAGAGGCCCGGGCTTCGTTTTCCTGGCCTCCAACCTGGCGCCCGGGGAGCTGGTCATCAGGGACGTGCCCTACAGCATCCGCGGAATGGACTTCTACCTCACGCTGCCCGAGCCGATCCGCTTCGAGGTCGCCCCGGCGTCGGCGGTCTTCGTCGGATCGTTCCGAGTCGTCGCCGGCCCGCTCTACCCGCACGATCCCAGCCCGCCCGAGCTTCCGACGGTGACCCTGCAGCACCTCGAGGAGCCCACCGCGGCTGAGCTGGCCGCGGAGCTGGCGCCGATCTTTCAGCAGCCCTGGCGGCAGTACCTGGAGCGGACCATCCCGCCCGCTGAGCGACGGAAGACCCACCAGTAGGGCTCGGCGCGCGGGGGGCGTAGGCCAGTCAGCTACCGCGACGCCTCACGCACACCCGGAGGCCTACGACCCACGTGCGCCGAGGGGCCTATGCCCGACACGCTCCTAGCGGAGATCGGCCAACGCGGTGAGGCGCTCGTCCTCGAACTCGTCGCCGGGGACCCAGGCCGGCATCGCATCGCGGGTCGCGACCGTCGCCGCCAGCAGGAACGCGAGCCGGGCGTCCTGGACCAGGCCGTCGAGGTTCCACGATGGGTCGACCTCGTCGCTCGGCTGGTGGTAGCGGCGCTCGATCCACTCGGCGTAGGTGGCCTCGCCCCAGCCCGCCGGCCGGCCGATGAAATCGGTGCCGGACTTGAACCAGATCGCCGGCACTCCGGCCCGCGCGAAGCTGATCTGATCCGAGCGGTAGAACCAGCCGGCCCGCACGTCCGGCTCCTCGACCAGCACCCGCCCCTGATCGGCGGCGAGCCTGCCGAGCAGGTCGTCGAGCTCGGACTTGCCCTTGCCGAAGACCGTCACGTCGCGGGTCAGGCCCCACACGTTGCCGAGCTCGAAGTTGATGTCGGCCGCGATCCGGCCGGGGTGGAAGGCGCGGCTGCGCACGAAGTAAGCCGAGCCGAGGATGCCCTGCTCCTCGGCCGCCGGGAACAGGACGAGGAGGCTGCGTCGCGGCGTCGCGGGCAGGGTCGTGAACGCTCGCGCCACGGCCAGGGTCTGGGCCATCGCGACGCCGTTGTCGAGCGCTCCGTTGTAGATCGTGTCGCCGGTGGCATCGGGCTCGCCGACGCCGAAGTGGTCGTGGTGGGCCGTGATCACCACCAGCTCGTCGGCGAGCTCGGGGTCGGCGCCCCGGAGGATCCCGCCGACGTTGGCCGTGGCTGCGCTGTGCAGATCCGCGGCAAAGCGCAGCGAGGTCGTGGCCCCGAGGGCTACCGGGGCGAAGCCCGGCGAGCGGGCCGACTCGATGAGGCCGTCGAGGTCCTTGCCCGCGAGCGCGACGAGGCGGCGCGCGGCGTCCTCGGTCAGCCATGCTTTGAGCAGGGTCCGCGGCTCGTCCCCGGCCGGCAGCTCGAACTGCTCGCCGCTCCACGACGAGCGCACCACCTGCCACGGGTAACCGGCCGACGGGGTGGTGTGGATGATGATCGCCGCCGCCGCGCCCTGGCGGGCGGCGCTCTCGTACTTGTAGGTCCACCGGCCGTACGAGAGCTTGCGCTCGCCGCCGAACAGCGCCGGGTCCCAGTCTGGGTCGTCGTTGAGCATGAGCAGGACCTTGCCGGCGAGCTCGGCGCCCTTGAAGTCGTCCCAGCCTTCCTCGGGTGCCTGGATGCCGTAGCCCACGAACACGACCGCGGCGTCGTCGATGCTGACCGACGGCTGCTGGACACCGCTCGCGCCGGTGTACTCGTCGCCCAGCCGGAAGGCGACCTCGCCCCCGCCGGGCGCGCGGAACGACCAGGTCTCGGGCAGGTGCGAGGTGACGCCGACGATCGGCACGGGCTGCTCCCACCCGTCCTCGCCGAACGCCGGCGCGAGGCCGACCTCGCCGAGCCGCGCGGCGAGGTAAGCGCGGGCGCGCCGGTCGCCGGCGCTGCCGGGCAGCCGCCCTTCCATCGCGTCGCTCGACAGCTCGGTGACGTCGCGCAGCAGATCGTCGGCCGTGATCGCCTCCGCGGCCACGGCAGCGCCGGCGGGGAGCGTGACGCCGGCTCGCCCCACGAGGGGGGCATTCGCAGGTGCGCGGCAGGCGCCGGCGATGACGGCCACCAGCACAGCGAGGACCTCGGCGACTCGGGTCAGCTTGTTCTCCGTGAGATCACTCATCCCATCAACCCCCAAGCTCATCGAGCCGGCGCCCGGGCCAGGAACACGGACCCGGAGCGCGTCAGGCCGGCTACTCGTCTGGGAACATCAGCTTCACGCCGCGCACGAAGAAGGCGTCGTTGGTGGCGTTGTCGACCACCGAGGCGTAGCCGAAGGCGCCGCTGCCCGGCTCGTCGGCCTCGACGCGGGCGATGTAGCGGTCCCACTCGCCGCCGTTGATCTCGGCGAACGGGTCGTTGAGCTGGCGCATCGAGTACGGCGGCATCGCCACCGCGATCCGCGAGCCCGACCCGGGCGGCGTGTTGCCGGTCGCGTCGAAGATCTGGACCCAGAAGCGCGTCGCCACGGCGGTCGGGTTGACCATGCCGATGTTGACCCGATAGCGGCCGTTCGCGGTGTGCTTCATCGCGAACATCCACTGGTCCTCCTCGGTGCCAGGGTAGCCCGGCTGGTAGTACCCGATGCTCATGTCCGCGGTCGCGATGCCCTCGATGACCTGGCCGTAGGTCTCGCTGCCGTCGGGCGAGATCGAGTACACTCGCGCGTACACCTGCACCGGATGCTCCGACACGTAGTGGATCGCCCCCAGCCAGCTGCCGCCGCCGATGTCGAGGAAGTGGTCGACGACGTCCTCGATGTAGACGCTGCCTCTCCCCGTCGACGAACTCGAGCTCATACTCGCGGCAGCGCTTGGGTTGTCCTGGCTCGCCCGGCAGAAGCGGAGCGTTCGCCGAGGCCCGGTGCCGCTGATGTAGGAGTCGCACCCACAGGTCGGTGCGCCAGATCGAGCCCTGCAGGCCGGGCGCGTGAGATGCGGCCAAGATCCAGCCGTCGTGGTGCAGGGTCTGGCTGACTTGCGCCGGCGCGGTGGCGGGCAGCGCGAGTGACACCAGGAGAGCCATGAGGCAGATCGGGGCGAACCGGAATCGTCCGACGCACCACAGTGGACGTGACTGACGGTTGGGGTGTCATCGTCGCCTCCTTCGAGCGTTAGGCTGCCGACGAGTGTAGTTGCCGGCCGGCTTCTCGGGGGTCATCGTCGCCTCCTTCGAGCGTATAGGGTGCCCATCAGTGTATCCGCCGTTCGATCACCGGACAATGGCCGGGGAGTTCTGGCCGGAGATCGCCGCCTGGATCCGCGGCTGGTCGCCAACGCCTGCCAGGTCGGGGTGCCGGTCGAGCTGCAGAGCATCAACATCGAGTAGACCCTCGAGTAGCCCTCGCCGGACACCGCGCACGCGGGACGGCGGAGAATCGTTCAGCGTTGACGCGCCCCGGTCTCGGAACCGGGGCGCAGCCTTCTTCGGGAGCGCCGAGGCCTACCGGAGCTCTGCGCTGGCGGGGAGATCGTGCAGCCCGGACAACGGGCCGGGGTCGCCGCCCTCCGGGGTGCACGGCTCGCTGAAGCTCCCCTCGTAGGCGACCGCGCCGTCGGCCGTGAGGACCTGGATGAGATCGATGCCCTCGACCGGCTCGAGCTCGGGCGGCACCGGACGCGGGGCGGAGGTGCCGAGGCTGAGCGCCAGGCTGCCCTCCCACGGCCGCGGCTCGAGCTCGCCGATCTCGACGCCGTCGATCACCGCGTGGTAGCTGACCGAGCTGTCGGGCGGCCAGAGCAGGATGTCGATGCCCTCGGCGACAGTGGCACCCGCGAGGCTCGCGGTCCACCAGCTCCCCATCCCGTACATGACGCCGTCGCCGCCGCACAGGCCGGTCGAGCTGCCGCCGACGACCACCGTGTCGGTGCACGGGCTCGAGAAGCTGCCGGCGGCCACCACGCTGCCGCCGGCGTCGCGAAGCTCGACGGCGTCGATCCCCGACACCGGCCGGATCTCCGGCGGCAGCGGAAGCTGGCCTTCCCACTGCGGCGTCGAGGCGAAGCTGGCGAAGAATGAGCCCGAGCTGTCGGCCGCCACGATGCCGAGGCTGAAGCCGTCGACCACCAGCTCGTAGTCGGCGCCCGCGGTCAGGAAGTAGGCCGAGATGTAGAGCTCCTCGTAGCCGTCGTCCCACACCGACCAGTAGACGTCGCCGGACGACGGCAGCGCGCCCTGCGGGCAGAGCAGCGTGCCGCCGCTCGCGACCGGCATCGGCGGCGGTGGCGGCGTGCAGGGCTCGCTGAAGCTGCCGGAGCCGACCACGGTGCCGGCCACGTCGAGCGCGACCTGGTCGATCCCGGACACCGGGCGGATCTCCTCCGGCAGGGGAAGCTGGCCCGGAGCGCTGGTGGTCGAGAAGCTGACCCACAGCGAGCCCCAGTCGTCGCTCGGGTAGCTGCCGAGGAACTGGCCGTCGATCGTGAGGCCGTGCTCGGTCGCCGGCTCGAGGCCGGAGGCCCACACCCACAGCTCCTCGATGCCCTCGGTGTCAACCGCCCAGCCGGCCTCGCCGCCGCGCCCGCCGGTCGCGGGGTCGCCGCCATCGCTGAAGCAGATCGGCGTGGTGGCCATCTCGACCGGTCCGGGCCAAGGGCAGACCGTGTTCGGGGTGCCGGACAGGAGGACCGAATCGCCCGCCGCGACAATCACCTCCTGCGTGTCGGACAGCGGTCTCACCTCGGGCGGCAGCGGCAGCTCGCCTTGCTGGGGGTCGCTGGAGAAGACGAGCCAGAGGCTGCCGTCGTCGAGCACCGGCGAGCTGGCGATGGCGATGCCGTCGACCGTCAGCTCGACGGTGATCCCGGGCGGAAGGCCGAAGGCCGAGACGGAGGCGATCTCGAGGCCGGAGTCGAAGAGCGCCCAGTCGAAGAACCCGCTGGACCAGGCGGTTTCCGGATCGCAGAGCTGGATGCTGCCGGCCTCGACCGGCATCGGCGGCTCCTCCATGCAGGGCACGGCGAAGTTGCCGGCGAGGACCGTCTCACCGGCGACCAGCAGCTCGACCGCCTCGATGACACTCACCGGCAGCAGGGCCGCCGGAAGCTCGAACAGGGCGCCGGTCACGGGTGGGCCCGGGGGCCACGGCGGATCGCCGGCCGCGGCGTCGATCCACACAGAGCCCCACTCGTCGGCGGTCACCGTCCCCACCTCGAGGCCGTTCGCGCGCAGGGTGACCGCCCCGCCGGGCGTGAGCCCGGAGCCGGAGGCGGTGAAATAGGAGTAGCCCTCGTACTCCGCCACCGAGGTCTCGCCCCGCAGCGAGCCGTCGTCGCTGCACAGGAAGGTCCAGTCGAAGTAGCCCGAGCCGCCGTCCTTGGCCAGCGCGCGCAGGGCGCCGGCTTTCACGGTGACCTGTCCGTGGCGCGCGGCCAACGTGATCGCGCTCGTGGGCTGCACGACCGGCGCCGCGCCCGGATTGGAGAGATCGCCCGCGACTCCCAGGCCGTCAATGGCGGCGAGCTGGCCTGGCGCTACCAGGGCCACGACCATCACCACTGCGAGCCACACGCCTTTCCGGTGTCTCATGGCCTGATCCTCCAACCGTCGACAGCACGGAGCTTCACGGTCGCTGAACTCGAGCATATCCCCGCAGGGCGCTGACCTCCAGACGGTCTTGACCCGACCGGAGCACCGGCTGCAGGGTCGCGTCCTGCCGGGATCAGGGCACCACGCCGCCTCGAGAGGGCACCGTGTACCCCTCCGAGGCCATTGCCCGCCCTGCGTCCACTGCAACGATGGCCGCTGTCACGACCTTCCGCAACGCCCCCTCTCGCTCCACCCTGGTGGCTGCAACGACCATGCCACATCGGGTCGCAGTGGTTGGCTCCGTCGATCCCGGCGCCGTGGCGAGGTGAGGGTCGAGCTCCCGCTCCGGGGCCTCCACCCGGCTGTCGGGAACACAAACAGCCATCGTGCAGGTTGTTCGACCCGAGCAACGAGGGAGGACAGGATGGCGCTGGCGAAGGGGGCTCGACTGGGCCCATACGAGATTGTGGATGCGCTCGGCGCGGGCGGCATGGGCGAGGTCTACAGGGCGCGGGACACCCGCCTCGACCGTACGGTGGCGATCAAGGTCCTGCCCGAGCATCTGGCGGCGAGCACGGAGCTTCGGCAGCGGCTCGAGCGCGAGGCCCGGGCCGTCTCGAGCCTGTCCCACCCCAACATCTGCGCCCTCTACGATCTCGGACGCGACCAGAACATCGACTTCCTGGTCATGGAGTACCTCGAGGGGGCGTCGCTCGCCGACCGTCTCGCCAAGGGACCACTCCCGACCGACGAGCTCCTGCGGATCGCCGTTCAGATCGCGGATGCCCTCGACAAGGCGCACCGGGCAGGGATCGTGCACCGCGACCTCAAGCCCGGCAACATCATGCTGACGCGCGATGGCGCCAAGCTCCTCGACTTCGGGCTCGCCAAGGCCGACGGCGCCCTTGGCGGCGGTGACCTCAACGCATCGCCGACCGTCAGCCACCCGCTGACGGCGGCCGGCACGATTCTCGGCACCTACCAGTACATGGCGCCGGAGCAGCTCGAAGGCAAGGAGGTGGACGCCCGCACCGACATCTTCGCCCTCGGCGCCGTTCTCTACGAGATGGCAACCGGCCGCCGCGCCTTCCAGGGAGGCTCCCAGGCGAGCCTGATCGGCGCCATCATGCACGAGCGCCCGCAGCCGGCATCGTCGATCCAGCCGATGACGCCACCGGCCCTCGACCGGGTGATCTCGACCTGCCTGGCCAAGGACCCGGACGAGCGCTGGCAGACGGCGCACGACGTCAAGCTGCAGCTCGAGTGGATCGCGGAGGGCGGCTCGGTCGTGGGGCTGCCGGCGCCGGTGGCCGCGCGACGCAAGAGCCGCGAGCGCCTGGCGTGGGCGGTCGCCGCGCTGGCGGCGGTGGCCGCGGTGGCGCTCGGGGTGGGCTTCGCGATGCGCGCACCGGCCGAGCCGCGCCAGTTCCGCTTCGAGATCGCGGCCCAAGAAGGCATGGCCCTGGTCGATTCGCCGCGGATCTCGCCCGACGGGCGCCTGATCGCCTTCCGAGCGACCGACGCCAGCGGCAAGACCGCGATCTGGCTGCGCTCGCTCGACAGCCTCGAAGCGAGGCCCCTGGCAGGGACCGACAACGCCCAGGAGGGACGCCCCATCTGGTCGCCGGACAGCCGCCACATCGCCTTCTTCACCGGCGGCAAGCTCAAGAAGGTCTCGGTCGAGGGAGGGCCCGCGCAGACGATCTGTGACGCACCCACCGGCGCCGACGGGAGCTGGAGCACCGCCGGCCAGATCCTCTATGACGGCGGCGGCGGCGACCCGATCCGCGCGGTCGCTGCAGGCGGTGGATCCCCGAGGGATGTGATCACGGTGACCTCCAGCGGCGACGGCGTGAACACCGTTGGTTGGCCCGAGTTCCTGCCGGACGGAGAGCGCTTCGTCTACCTCGAGGCCGGATCGGGCGGTGGCTTGAGGCTGATGCTCGGCGCCCTCGACGGCACGGCGCCGGCGACGCTGGTGGAGTCGGACTCGCGAGCGCAGTACGTCGAGCCGGGCTACCTCCTGTACGTCCGCGAGAGCACGCTGGTGGCGCAGCCCTTCGATGCCGGCACCGGCAAGCTCGCCGGCGATCCGCGCCCGCTCGCCGACAAGGTGGACGCGAGCAGCGTCGGGCAGGCCGACTTCTCGGCGTCGAGGGACGGGATCTTGATCTACCGGTCGCTGACGACCGAGGTTCGCCAGCTGCTGTGGCGAGACCGGGCGGGACGGGAGCTCGGGACGGTTGGCGAGGCGGACTGGTTCGGGGCGCCGAGCGTGTCCGCGCAAGAAACGCTGCTCGCGGTCGACAACTACGACGAGCAGTCCGACCAGCGCGACGTCTGGATCTACGATCTCGAGCGCGGCTCGAAGTCCCGGCTGACCTTCGATCCGGGGCTCGACATCAACCCTCTGTGGTCGCCCGACCGGGCCCGCATCGCGTTCAGCTCGAACCGCTCCGGGAGCTTCGATCTCTACCTCAAGGACGCCTCAGGAGCAGGTGAGGAGCAGCGGCTGCTCGCGGCCGGCGAGGACCTGCAGCCCTGCGACTGGTCCCGCGACGGCCGCCACATCGCCTTCATGCGGCGCGCAGCCAACACCTCGTGGGACATCTGGGCGCTGCCGATGGACGGCTCCGGCGAGGCCTTCCCGCTGGTGCAGACCCCGTACAGCGACAGCCGACCCAAATTCTCACCCGACGGCCGCTGGTTCGCCTACGAGTCCGACGAGTCGGGACGGGCCGAGATCTACGTGCGGCAGTTCCCGGGGCCGGGCGGGCGTTGGCAGGTGTCGACCGCGGGCGGCAGCGAGCCGGTGTGGAGCGCGGACGGTCGCGAGATCTTCTACCTCGACGCCGGGGAGAAGCTGGTGGCGGTCGCGGTCCGGACCGCGGATGCCTTCACGGCCGCCCTGCCGGAAGTGCTGTTCGAGCCGCGGCTGTTCCAGCGCGTCCAGCGCAACCGCTACGTGGTCGCAGAGACTGGTGACCGCTTCCTCATTCTGTCGCCGCTCGAGAGCCAGACCATCCCGCCGATGACCGTGGTGCTCAACTGGGACGCGACGCTGTCGAAGTGACGGAGCGGCGGCTACTGCGGCAGCACCGTGGTCGGGTCCGAGCTCTCGTTGTCGAGCACCGAGCCGTAGGCGGCGAAGGCGCCGCCGGTTGTCGTCGTCCAGACCTCGATGTAGGCCGCCTCGACGGGCTGTGAGTCGGCGAAGACCCGGTTGAGCTGGACGTTGCCCCACGGCGGCAGGTCGACCTGGTCGGTGCCGAGCGACGCGCCGTCCGGCGAGAAGCGCTCCCACATGACGCGGATCGGCTGGCCGGTGCCGTTGAGCAGGCCGAGGTTGGACCGGAACTCGCCGTTCTCGGTGAAGAACAGGATGCGGCGGCGCTCGCCCGCCGCGATGAGCTGGTCGTCCCGGTAGCCGGGGATGGCCTGGCCGAAGGTGCCGCCGGCCGGCGGGGCGTTGTAGGTGCGGCTCATCAGGGCGAGGTCGCGGCTGTCGGAGGCGATGGCGAGCGCGCCCACGGCGCCGTCGTCGAAGCCGAAGACCTGGCCCAGGACGTCGCGGTAGCGCACGGCGGCGCCGGGGGCGAGGGTGAAGGTGGCCGAGGCGTCGGGCGTCGAGTTGTTCTGGCCCCGGGGCAGCCACAGCAGCTGGTAGGTGGCGGGGTTGGCGTCGCCGTTCTGGATGTCGAGGTCGGTGACGAAGAATGAGCCCTGGGCCCCGGCGGACTTGGCCGCGGCAGGCAGATAGTAGAGGGTGTCGAGGGTCCCGCCGCCGGTCTGGTACTCGATCTCGAGCCGGGGCCGACTGGCCGCGCCTGCGTTCTCGCGGCTGTTGAAGCGTTTGGGGTGCCGCGGCGGAGCCCTCCATGACCAGGATCCAGCCGAAGTTGCCGGACGGGTCGTCGAGCCAGGACTGGACGTCGCTCACGAGCTGCGGCGTCGAGCTGAAGGAGTAGCTGCCGACGCCATCGATCGCGCGCTGGGCGCTCGCCGACGGAACGAAGCTCCCGCCGGCCGTGATCCACGGGTCGTTCGGGTAGCTGCGGTGGATCCAGGTCGCATCGCCGGGGGCGGCGGCGGCGCCCGAGCCTTCCTCGCCGGCCGCGTCCGACGCCCCTTCTCCCCAGGATTCGGTGACCCGGTGGACTATCACCGTCTGCCCGGAAGGATCGGAGGCGCGCGAGACCTCGATCTGCAGCTCGACCGCGGTGACGGTGGAGCCGGCCGGGATCGCACCGGCGATGTCGAAGGCGAGCAGCGCCCGGCGGACCCAGGGCTGGTTCGTGCGTCCCACGAACAGGTACGACCCGGAGCCGTTGGCGAGGTCGCCCTCGACGTCCTCGTACAGGGTGGCGTCCATCATCGGTGTCAGGGCGACGGTCTCGGCGGCCGCCTGGCTTGCTGCGGCGAAAGCGACGAGGGCGGTGATCAGCGCGGTCAGGAGTCTGCTCACGGGTGCCTCCTCGCGCGAGCACACAGCGTCGGCTCGCGCTCACATCTGAGATCTATTCTCATTAACCAGAGCTGCCAGCGCCCTGTTCCCGTCAGGAGAGGGCGGCGACGTGACCGGCGTTACAGGCCGCGCCGAGGTGCCGGCGGAGGAGGCCAGCCCTGACGGACCTGCTCGAGCTGCCGCTCGAGCGAGGCGGCAAGCTCCGGATGGCCGGCCCCGCGGGCGATCGCGGCGGCCTCGGCGAGCGCCTTTTCGGCCTCGGCTCGCTCACCCGCCGACGCGAGGGCCAACCCCAGGGTGCCGAGCAGCACCGGGTGGCGGCCGCCCGCGGCGCCGGACAGCTCGCGCGCGAGCGACAGCGCCGCCTGGGGATCGCGGACCGCAGGGTCGTCGGCGGTGGCCAACAGCAGGGCCAGGCTGTTGGCGGCGTCCGCCGATCGCGGCTGCAGCTCGAGGGTGCGCCGGTAGCAGGCCAGCGCCTCGACCGACTGGCGGTCGGCGGCCAGCAGCCGCCCGAGTGCGAGCTGCAGCTGCGGGTCGTCCGGCCGCAGCCGGGTCGCGGCGCGCAGCAGCCCGATCCCCGCCGCCGCGTCGACGCTGGCGGCCACCGCGGTGGCGAGGGGCACGAGCCGTTGGGTCGAGGAGTCTTCGGCCACGACCCGCTCGAAGGCGGCGATGGCCTCGCCGGGCCGGCCCGAGCGCTCCAGGGCTATGGCCAGTCCGAGCGTGGCCTCGAGCTCACCGGGGTCGCGCTCGAGCGCGACCTGGTAGTGACGCCCCGCGCTCTCCGGCATGCCGCGGCGCAGCTCGATGCGGCCCGCTGCGAGCCGGACCGCGGGGTTGTCGGGATCCAGGGCCGCCCCGCGCTCGCCGTGCGCGGCCGCCTCCTCCAGGCGGCCCTGGTCGGCCAGCACCAGGCCGAGCCGGGCGTGGGCGAGGCCGTTGTCCGGGAGCAGCCGCACCGCCTCCTCGAGCGCCGCCAGTGCGCGGGCGGAGTCGCCGGTTGCGAGCAGCGCCTTGGCGAGGTTGAGGTGGCTGATGCCGTCGTCGGGACGCCGCTCCAGCCGCCGGGAGAGCAGGGCGACGGCCTCCGAGGAGCGCCCTTCCTCGAGCCGGATGAGCCCGAGGTTCTCGAGCGCGTACTCGGCGTACGGGTCGATGGCCAGCGCCCGTTCGAGGTAGGGCACGGCCTCCTGCGGCCGGCCGTTGTGGGCGAGCGCCGCTCCGAGGTTCTGCAGCGCGCGCACGTTGGAGGGGCGATCACGCACCGTCTGCTGCCAGATCGTGATCTCGTCGCGGTAGTCGCGGTTGCGGTCGACGGTCAGCGCGCCGAGCGCGAGCGCGGCCGCCGCTGTCGCCGCGGCGAAGACGGTCGCACCCCGGCTTCCGGCGGCGCGAGCTCGCGGCCGTCCAGAGGCCCACCAGCGCCAGCGCCACGATCGCGGCGAGCGGCAGGTACATCCGCCGCTCGGCCGCGAGCTCGCTGGCGATCGGCACGACGCTCGAGCTCGGCGCCAGGATGGCGAAGAACCAGCCGCCGAGGAAGCCGAGCCACGACCGTCTCACGATCAGGAGGAGCGAGCCGAGCACGAGGGCCAGCAGGGGCAGCAGGCCGAGCCAGACCCCGGCCGAAAAGCCGCGGGCGACCGGCCAGTCGAAGTAGTCGAGCGCCAGGGGATGGGGCCACACGGCGAGGCGCAGGTAGTGCCAGATCACCGCGACCTGGGTGCGCGCGTAGTCGAGCGGCGTGAGGTCGGCGAACTGGAGGCCGACCGTCTCGCCACGCGGGCTTGTCGCGACCAGCGCGATCAGGATCAGCCAGGTCGCTGCCAGCCCGGCGTAGAGCCCCCGCCGCCGGGCGAGCGCGGCGGCGAAGCCCTCGCTCAGGAAGATCCCGTCGTAGAGCAGCACCACCAGCGGGAGGGTGATGGCCACCTCTTTGGACCCCATCGCCAGGGCGCTGGCCGCCACCGCGGCCGCGTACCAGCGGCTCGCGTGGCGCCCGTCGCCGCTGCCGCGGATCACCGCATACAGGCTCGCCAGGTAGAAGAGGCCGACCAGGGACTCGGTCCGGGTCGAGACATAGGTCACGACCTCGGTGTGGAGCGGGTGGAGCAGCCACACCAGGGCGACGGCGAAGGCCCAGCCGTCGGAAGGGGCGGCGCCGAGCGACGCAATCCGCGGCGTCGCCAGGGTGCGGCGCACGATCCCGTACAGGGTGAGGGCGCACAGGAGGTGGATCAGGATGTTGACGAGGTGGTAGCTCCACGGCTCGAAACCGCTGGCCGCGTAGTTGAGCGCGAGCGACAGCGCTGCCACCGGCCGACCTGCGACGGTCGACTCGTCGGGCGCCGACATCGCCTCGCCGAGCGGCCACAGCGAGCGCACGTGCGGGTTCTCGACGATCGCGTTGTAGTCGTCGTAGATGAAGGGCGCGCCAACGGTGCCGATGTAGGCGAGCAGCCCGAGCAGCGCAAGGGTCGCCGGGGCCACGGCAGCGGGCAGCCGGCGTCCCGGCCTGCGGTCGTCGTCGGTCGCGGTCCGTCGTCGTGTGCCCATGCTGGCCGTCCCAGGGCGCGCGGATCGGTCGGCCGCGCGCCGCGAGTGGGAGGATATCTCACGACGACGGCGCCGGGACGCCGCCGCTCGCTCACTCGGTGGGCTCGACCTTGGTGAGCAGGGCCCGGGCCTCCTCGGCGCGCTCGGCCGGGACCAGGATCACCAGGGCGCCGGCCTTGGGGTTGAACCGGAAGGCCGCGTGGCCGCCGCGAAACGCCTTGTACTGCTCGTGCCCCCGGACCAGGAATGGGATCTCGGCGCCGGTCAGGATCGACTTGACGATCTCGAACTCGGCGGGGTCGGAGGTCTCGAGCACCGCCTCGGGCTCCGACGACGGGTCCGGCTCGAGGGCAGTGGGCGGCCCGCCGTCCTCGAGCGTCGCGGCGAGCGGCTGCCGGCAGTAGGGGCAGTTCGTCACGCCGGCGACGAACTCGCCGTGGGCGCCTGTGGCGAGGAAGTCGGGGCACTCGGGGTTGCTGCAGTACATGTTGGGCCCTTCTCCGGCTACTCGATCAGGGGCGGGCAGCCGCAGGCCGCGAGCAGGTCGACGGCGGCGCCCAGTCGGCGTCGCAGCACGGTGGGGTCCTCGTCGAGCTCGGGCCGGCGCGGCGACCACTTGAGGTCGGCCCGCGCGGCGCGGACGCTGATCGACGCGAAGCCCTCGGTGTCGGCCAACGCGCGCAGGGCGGCGCGGGTCCGCTGCTGGCCGAGCAGCGACATCAACATCGGCGCGTCGCCGGCGGACAGGCGAAGCCGGGCGTCGAGCTCGTCGTCGCCGATCGCGAGGTCGCGGAGGATGCCGATCGACGCCAGCAGAGCCGAGCCAGGACCCTTGCGTGCGGCGCTCCACTTGAGCGGGCTCGAGGCGCGAATCCTGAGCGTGGCGCCGCCTGCGCTGTACTGCGAGCGCTGCTCGATGCCGTAGCGGCAGGTGTAGCCCTGGAACAAACCCTCCACCGTGGGGGGCAGCGAGCTCGCGCGGCGGGTGGTGCCGAGGTCGAAGGCGGGCGCGAGCCGATCGTGCAGGCGCTGCGAGTGCCGGCGCATGAGGGCGAGCCCGATCGCCACGATTGCCAGAACGCCGGCGGCGATCAGGGTCATCAGCGTGGTGTCGTTGATGGTGGGCACGGCCCGATCAGTATAGCCTCGGCGCGGACCTGGGACGGGGATTTGACCTCGTCCGTCGAAAAGAGGAAACCACGAAGACACGAAGACATAAACGAGGTCACCTCAGTGCGGTGGTGCCGCCGCCGCGGATGAGGTCGAGCGATGGATCCGTCCCACTCGAATCAACCGCATGGCATCCGGACGCGCTCCATCGAGGGTCGCCCTTCGTGGCTTTGTGACTTGGTGGTGGATCGGGTTGGGTGCGGAAGCGGAAGCGGGAGCGGGAGCGGGCGCGGGCGGGGGAGCTATCCCCTAGTCCCCAGATCCTAGTCCCTGGGTGGGCGGGCGGGTGGAGGGTACACTGCGAGCCATGATTCGGGTCAGCGGGCTTTTCATCTACCCCGTCAAGTCGTGCCGCGGGATCGCGCTCGATCGGGCCGAGGTGACGGCCACCGGCTTCGCCCACGACCGCGAGTGGCTGGTGGTCGATCGGCATGGCGTGTTCATGACTCAGCGCGACTGGCCCGGCCTGGCCAGGGTCGAGGTCTCGCTGGTCCCCGGCGGGATCGAGCTCGCCGCGGTCGGCATGGCCCGGCTCGCGGTCGCGGCCCCCGACCCGCAAGCGCCGCGGCAGCAGGTGGTCATCTGGCGGGACGAGTGCGAGGCGGCGCCGGCCGGGCGCGACGCCGCCCAGTGGTTCTCGGAGCTTCTCGGCACGGCCTGCCGGCTGGTCAGGATGCCGCCCTCCACGGTGCGCCAGGTGGACCAGCACTTCGCCCGCGCAGGCGACCAGGTCGGCTTTGCCGACGGCTTCCCGTTCCTGCTGCTGTCCGAGGCATCGCTCGCCGAGCTCAACCGACGCCTCGAGGAGCCGCTGCCGATGGACCGCTTCCGGCCCAACATCGTGGTCCGTGGCTGCGCGCCCCACGCCGAGGACGGCTGGTCGCGGATGGTGATCGGCGGGCTCGGCTTCCGGGTCGTCAAGCCCTGCGCACGCTGCGTGATCACGACCACCGACCAGGCCACCGGCGAGCGCGGGCGCGAGCCGCTGCGCACCCTCGCGACCTACCGACTGATCGACGGCAAGGTCCTGTTCGGCCAGAACCTCATCCACGACGGCACCGGTACGATCCGCGTCGGCGACGAGTGCACCGTGAGCCCGGCGGCCGGGAGCTGACGACCAGCCGCCCCGGTCCCCTGCATCGGCCTCCGTCGAGCACCACGGTCTTGCCGGGTTGCCACCCGAGAGCTATCTTGAGATCAGGAGCTTTCCGTCGCCCGGATTGATATGAGATCTCGGCTGGTCGGTTCGTGGTTCTCGAGCACAGCGTTGCTTGCGCTGGCGCTCGCCGTGAGCCCCGCCGCGTGGCCAACGGATGCCCCCCCGGCGTCCCTGTCGCTCGCCGGCGGGCGCGCGACCTCGCCGCGCTCGAGCGGGTGCGGGCCAGTCATCGGGGCGGCGACGCGGCGGCCTTCGACGAGCGCTACCCGCGCGAGCTGTGGCTCGAGAAGGCCGCGGAGGTGCTGCGCACGAGCCGCTGCCTGGCGGAGCGCTACGGCGTTTCGGTGGACGATGGGGCGCTGAGCCGGGAGCTCGCGCGGATGCGCGGCTCGAGCCGGGCGCCGGAGCGCCTCGAGGAGCTGTTTGCGGCGCTCGACCACGACCCGGTGCGGATCAAGGAAGGCCTGGTGCGGCCGGTGCTGGTCGATCGGCTGCTGCGCCGTCGGGTGAGCTGGGACGAGGAGATCCAGGGCGCGGCGCGGGCCGAGGCGTCGGCGCTCGCCGCGCGGCTGACACCGGTCACCTTTGAGGCGGTGGCCGGGGAGCGGCTCGGCAGGGCGTCGTACCGGCTGGACGACGAGGGCGATTCGAGGCCGCCAAGCGGAGGCGTCCAGCCGGTTCTTGTCGGGCCGGAGGAGCTGGCGGAGCTGCGCAGCCGTTTCGGTCCGGTCGGGGTGATCTCGGACCCGGAGGAGAGCGAGGATGGGATCACGATCCGGCTGGTGACCGAGGAAAACGCGTCCGGCTTTGACGCCCTGCTCGTGACCGTGCCCAAGGTCCAGACCGAGGAGTGGTGGCGCGAGCACGGCGATCGCTTCAAGGCATCGCTCGACGGATCGCTGCTCGCCCGCGCCTCCCCGCTGCCGCCGATCGGCGTCGGCCCGAGCGGGTGGCTGAAGGCGGGCGGACGTGACTGTCCGCCCGCACAGGGGAGCTGGTGGATCGACGCGGTCCCACCCGAGTCGCGCGGCGGCCATGCCGCCGTCTGGACCGGCAGCGAGATGATCGTCTGGGGCGGCGGGTCGATGTTCGTGCCGAGTGGCGATACCCCCTGGCTGCTGAACACCGGCGGCACCTACGATCCCGTCACCGACGCCTGGGCGGCGATCACCACCGAGGGTGCGCCCTCGCCCCGCCAGGCTCACACCGGGGTGTGGACTGGATCTCAGCTCATCGTCTGGGGCGGACTGACCTGGCCGCTTCCGCTGGGGGGATCGGTGCCGGTGAATGACGGCTTCGCCTACGATCCTGTCTCGGATTCCTGGACGCCGCTCTCGCCGAGCCCGCTCGATCCTCGTCACCTACACACCGCGATCTGGACCGGCAGCGAGATGATCGTCTGGGGTGGACGTTCCTCGCTAGGTGCGAACCAGGCCGACGGTGCCCGGTACGTGCCGGCGACCGACACGTGGGTCGCGATCTCCGGGTCGGGCGCTCCAGAAGCCAGGGCAGAGCACACCGCGATCTGGACAGGAAGCCAGATGGTGATCTGGGGTGGGATGGGACCCGGTACGAGTCCTACCTCGGGAGGTCGCTATGATCCCCTGGCAGACATTTGGGCTCCGACCTCGACGGTAACGCCCCCTCCCCTCGCCGGCGCGGGCACACGGCAGTCTGGACCGGCGCCGAGATGCTGATCTGGGGCGGGTGGGATGATCCGGGCGGAGCGTACGATCCAGTGGCCGACAGCTGGCGGGTGCTGAGCAGCGTCAGCGCTCCGTCGAGCAGGAGCTACCACTCCGCCGTATGGACCGGAGACCGAATGATCGTCTGGGGCGGTGGGTGGAACTCGGGCTGGGGAGACGGAGGCAGCTACGATCCTGTAGCCGACCTCTGGTCAGAGCTGCCGAGCGGCGGCGCGCCGGGCGCGCGGCGGGCGCATTCCGCGGTGTGGACTGGCACTGAGATGCTTGTCTGGGGTGGGAGCGACTACTCGACCTACCACGGCCTCGGTAATGGTGGGCGCTATCGTCCAGACTCGGAGTACGTGGCTCGCCGATCGACAGGAACGGCGAGCCGCCGGGAGGTGAGGGTCCCTCAGGAGTTTGGACGGGGTCCGAGGTCATTGTCTGGGGCGGCTACGAGCACGGAACCGGGTTCGTGAACACGGGCGCCGGCTACGATCCAGCCACTGACACGTGGGTGCCGACGAGCACCGGCGAGGGTGCCCCCAGCCCGCGCGCCCTTCATACGGCCGTCTGGACGGGTGACGAGATCGTCGTCTGGGGCGGCGTTCCGGACTACGGGACAGGAACTGGCGCTCGCTATGACCCCGTGACGCGTGCGTGGCAGCCGACGTCGACGATCGGTGCACCGCGGTGGCGGGAGTACCACCGCGCGGAGTGGCTCGGCTCGAAGATGATCGTGTGGGGTGGCCAGGCTTATGACTACCTCGACACCGGCGGAGTGTACGAACCGGCAACGGACAGCTGGCAGGCCACGACGACGGTGGGGGCACCGCAACCACGCAGTCGTTTCACTGCGGTGAACGCCGAGGGTGACTTCCTGGTGTGGGGCGGTTCGTTTTATGACGGCTCCACGACGATCGTGTTCGGTGACGGATTTCGCTATGACGTCGCCAGCGACGTCTGGAGCCCGATCTCGCTGGTTGACGCGCCGTCGGCGCGCTCCTACCACACGGCCGTGACGACCGGCGACGAGATGATCATCTACGGTGGATACGGAGCGGGTGGGCACAGCTGGATGGGGGCCGGTACTCCTACAACCTCGACCACTGGCAACCGATCGCAGTCGACGGGTCTCCGCCGAGTGGAAGACAACGCCATGGAGCCGGTGGTCGGGTGACAAGGTGATCGTCTGGGGTGGGCTCAACTACGACTATGTCATCGACTCGCTCGCGTACCGTTACGAGCTCGACGCGGATACCTGGAGCGCCTCGTGCCCGGGCGAGGGACCAACGTGGCGGTACGACCACATCCAGCTCTGGATCGGCAGCGGCGTTTTCATCTGGGGCGGTGAGCACGGCAGCGGTGCGGCCATCTACAGCCCCTGCTCCGTGCCGGCGATCGGAACGGAGACGATCATCTGCGCCGGCGAGCCGATCACCCTGGATGCCGGGCCCGGGTACGACAGCTACCTGTGGGAGCCCGACGGCCAGACGACCCAGGAGATCACCGTCGCGCCGTTGACGACGACGACCTACACGGTGCACGTCACTGCCGGCGGGCACGGCGCGTCGGCGAGCCATCGGGTGTGGGTCGGCGCCGACGTGGACGGCAACGGCGCCATCGAGACCGCGGACTTGGTAGCCCTGGTGGGGCACCTGTGGGGTGGTACGGCCGTCTGTCCCGACCTCACTGGCGACGGCGAGACCGATGCCGCCGACCTTGCGGCGTGGATCGTCGCCTTCACCCTGCGCTAGCGCAGCCGGGAGGCTGCCCAGTCCGCGGCCGAAAACGCAGGACCCCGCGAGGGGCTCAGAACAGCACGCGGTAGGTCAGGGCCACGCTGCGCCCTGGCAGCGGCGCCTGCAGCTTGAGGAACGAGACGTGGTTGTAGGCCGCCTCGTCGCCCAGGTTGGTGCCGCGCAGCAGCAGCTCGTGCATCACGGCGCCCGCGAAGATCTTGTAGCCGAGGCTGGCGTCGAGCATGGCGTAGGAGGGGGTCGGCTCCTCGTCGTCCGCGACCCGCGCCTGCTCGTCCACCCAGCGCCCCTCGAGGCGCGCGTCCCAGCGCTGGGCCAGGTAGACGAGGGCGAGCAGCGCGCTGCGCGGCGGGATCCTGGGCAGCGGCTCGCCGGTCGCGCGCAGGCTGGCGCGGACCTGGTCGTAGGTGAGGCCGACGTGGAGGTGGGAGTCGGCGCCGTGGAAGATCTCGACGTGGCCGTGGAGCTCGAAGCCGTAGAGCTCGGCGTCGTCCTGGGTGTACTGCATCACGGTGAGGTCGTCCTGCAGGACGCCGGTGTCGAGGAGGTAGATGAAGTCGCTGTAGCGGGACGCGAAGGCGGAGAGCGAGCCTTCGAAGCGCTCGGTGTCGGACCGGAGCGTGAGGTCGACGCCGTTGCCGACCTCGGGCGCCAGGGACGGGTCGCCGATCTCGTAGGCGAAGGTGGCGGCGTGGGGGCCGTCCGAGTAGAGCTCCTCCGCGGTCGGCGCCCGTTCGGAGCGGGTCAGGTTGGCGGTGGCTGACCAGGCGTCGGAAAGCCGCAGGACGAGCCCGGCCGCCGCCGACAGAGTGTCGAAGTCGCGGTCCGGCAGCGCGGGGTCGGACGAGAGCGTGTCCTGGCTCTCTACCCGGACGCCGAGCTCGACGCCGAGCGGGTCCGGGACGGATTGCTCGAAGAGGTAGGCGGCGATCCGGGTCGTGTCGGTCGGCTCGACGAAGGACTCCTCGCCGACGGCGGCGAACTCGCGGTCGATCCAGTGCAGCCCGACCGAGCCGGAGAGGCCGAGGACGGGATCGTGGACTCCATCGATCCTCAGCTCGCTCCAGCGGTTGTCGAAGCGGGTGCCGACTGTCTCGCCCTCGATCTCCTCGTGGTCGTAGTTGCGCCAGCCGGCGGCGAGCCGCACGGCCTCGAAGCCGGCGAAGGGGGCGTCGAGCTCGCCGTGGACGTCGATCCGGCGCTGCTCGAGCTCGGTGTGGACCTCGGCCTCCTCCTCCTCGTTGAAGGCTGACGCCGGAGGCTCGCCGTCGTCGTGGTGGTGCCCGTGCCCGGGTATCCCGTACTCGCTGTTGAGGCCGCCGAGCGCGACGCCGAGGAAGCCGCGGTCGGTAATGTACGAAGCGCCGACTGTCGCCCCCCGGCTGTCGACGAAGGAGTTGTCGACCGTGCCGGTCTCTGTGGCGCCTCCCCCGCTGCCTTCGTCGACCGGCCGCGGGGCCGGGCTCGAGTAGTCGTCCTGGCTGCGGCCGTAGAGGTTGAGGTGCCAGGCCAGGTTCCGGGCGCCGCCGCCGAGAGTGGCGGCCCCCGCTCTCGCGTCGGCGTTGGAGGCGAGCTCGAGCTCGACGGTGCCTGTCACCGGCTCGGTTGCGCGGCGATCGGGGACCCGGCCGTCCTGGATGTTGACGACGCCGCCGAGCGCGTTGGCGCCGTAGAGCAGGGTGCCGGGCCCGCGCACGACCTCGATCCGCTCCGCGGCCAGCGGGTCGGAGCTCACCGCGTGGTCGGGGCCGATCGACGACACGTCGCCGGTGTCGAGGCTGTTCTCGAGGATCCGCACCCGGTCCGAGCCGAGACCGCGGATGACCGGCCGGCTCGAGCCCTGGCCGTAGCCGGTGGACGCGACGCCGGGCTGCTTGTCGAGGGTGTCGCCGAGGGTGGCGCCACGGCGCAGGCTGAGCTCGGTGCCGCTGAGGACGTCGACGGGGGTCACGACCTCGCCGAGACCGCGGGCGAGCCCGGTGGCAGTCACCGTGATCTGGTCGCTGTGGACGAGCTGATCGAGCTCGAAGATGACGTCGAGGGCCGAGCCCTGCTCGAGCAGCACTCGCTGGACGGTGCCGCCGAAGCGCGGGCTCTGGACCTCGATGAGGAGCTCGCCGGCCGGCAGGTCGTCGAAGCGGAAGCTCCCGTCGGGGCCGGTCCGCGTCTCCTGGCGCAGCTCGACAACGGAGACCACGGCGTCAGGCACCGGCTCGCCGCCGGCTGACAGCACGTGGCCGGCCAGGGCGGCGGCATCGGCGCCCGCTGCGGCGGCGAGCGCTGCCAGGGCCATGAGCAGAACGAGTGTTCTCATCGGGGCCTCCGTTCAAGCCGTTGAACGTCCTGCAGGTCGCGCATGGCTTCGGGCCGCGGCGGAGCCTGGAGCCCAGGGTGTGGAGAAGCTGTTACGCGGCAGGTGGCGGGCCGCGCTGGAAGCTGCGCCAGTGGCGAGGAAGGCAGGCAGCTTCTCGGGCCACGGGCGCCGCGGCCGGGCAGCTTGTGAGGCACACGAGCGATGGCGCCTCATCCGGCTGGGCGAAGGCCGACGGCGTGATCACGCACGCCAGACAGAACGTCGCCGGGTGGCTCTCGTCGACCGCCGGGGCGATCCGCGGCCGATCGGGGCTCGAGCAGGGCGCGGATGTCGGCGTCGCGCCGGGGAGCGCCTCCGGGTGGTGCTGGTGGGGGACCAGCCCGAGCACTCCCTGCACCAGCACTGCGGCGGCGAGGAGCGGGACGATGGCCCGCCGGAGCTCTCCCGCGTTGTTCACCTGCCCCTTGTAGCACATGACGACGAGTGGCAGCGCCTCGCATTCGGTTGCGCGCCCGGGGGGAGGCGCCACCCTACGCACTCTGCAGAGCGAGCCGCTCCTGGCGGCGGACGAAGAACAAGACCGACAGCGCCTCGCGGAGATCCTCGGCGCTGACCAACCCGAGGAAGCGCTCGCCGGAGTAGACGGCGACCAGCCGCACCTTCTCCTGGCCCATGCGCTCCTGGACCTCCTCGAGCGAGTCGGCGGCGTCGACGCGCACGACCGCGCGCTCCATGACCTCGGCGACATAGGGATCGTCGGGCCGGTGGGCCAGGGCCTTGAGCACGTCTTCGCGGGTGATGATGCCGAGCAGGTTGCCGCCGAGCACCACCGCGAAGTCGGGCTGGTACGAGGTGAGGATGTAGTCGACGACCCGGCTGATCCGGTCGGCGGGCACCAGCGACAGCGCGTGCTTGTTGTAGGCGTCGCCGACCCGCAGGGTGGTCAGCACGGTCTTCGCCCGGGCCTGGAAGCTCTCCATGCCGGCGCCGAAGAAGATGAAGACCGCGATGATGGCGAGGATGAAGTTGCCGCTCATGACGCCGAGGATCCCGAGCAGGACGGCGGCGGCCTGGCCGATGGTGGCGGCGATCCGCGTCGCCCGGGCGTAGTCGGTGAACATCGCGAGCACGGCCCGCAGCATCCGGCCCCCGTCGAGAGGGAAGGCCGGGATCATGTTGAAGGCGACCAGCGTGACGTTAGCGGCGAGAAGCCAGAGCAGGAAGGTGGCCGGCGACGGAGCCGGCGCGGCGCCCTCGAGCAGCCCGCGGCCGTCAAGGGTGGCGAGAACAGGCGCCCCGACCAGCGCCAGGGCCGCGGCGATGACGACGTTCACCGCCGGGCCGGCGGCGGCGATGATCAGCTCCTGGCGGGGCTTCTCCGGCAGCTTGCCGAGCATGGCGACGCCGCCGATCGGCAGCAGCACGATCTCGCGCACCGGGATCTTGAAGTACTGCGCGGCCAGGCTGTGGCCGAGCTCGTGGAGCGTGACGCAGGTGAACAGGGCGAGCATCAGGACCACGCCGAAGACGAAGCCGGCCGCGCCGTGGTGGCGGCCCCACTCCATGCCGCCGAGCAGCAGGATCAGCAGGAAGGTGACGTGAATCTTGATGTCGATGCCCGACACGCGGGCGACCCGATAGGCCCAGCTCATGGCTGCCTCCGCGACGGCGGCCCCGGCCGTCGCAGCGGGAAACGCATGGGTCCTCACGAGCATTGCAGCTGGCGTGGCCAGCCGGCGGCGGGGAGCGCAGCTCTTCGGACTCGGAAGCGGAAGCGGAAGGGGAAACGGGGAGTGCCCCCCGCGCCCGAGCCCGCTTCCGCGCCCGCTTCCGACGGCGCGTGGATCGACCGCTTCGCATCGGGCTCGGAAGCGGAAGCGGAAGCGGAGGAGGTCGGGCTGTGCGTGGTCGCTATACTCCCGCCATGCCGAAGCTCAAGGCCTTCGCCGGTGTCGCCCGCGCTCCCTTCCTCCTGCTGCCGGTCACCCTCATCGCGTCGGGAGCGGCCGCCGCGTTCTACGAGGGCGCCTTCTCGTGGCCGCGGACGCTGCTCGCGCTCGTCGGTCTGGTGTCGCTCCACATGGCGGTGAACATCTTCAACGAGTGGAGCGACCTGCGCACCGGCATCGACCTGGCCACCGAGCGCACGCCGTTCTCCGGCGGCAGCGGGACCCTGCCGGCGGGCGGCATGAGCCCCCGCGCCGCGCTCCATCTACGGCATCGCGTGCTCGGCTGGTCGGCCTGGCGATCGGGATCTTCTTCCTCGACCGGGTGGGCATGGTCCTGCTGCCGATCATCGTGGCGGGCGCGCTCTGCGTCCTCATCTACACCGACGTGCTGGCGAGACTGGGGATCGGCGAGGTCGCGGCGGGGCTCGGGCTCGGCGGGCTGCCGGTGGTCGGCGCCGCGCTGGTCAATAGCGGCGAGATCGGCGCCGCCGCCGTGGCGGCCGGCGTTCCGGCCAGTTTCATGACCTTCAACCTGCTGCTGCTCAACGAGTTTCCGGACGAGGCCGCGGACCGCGCCGGCGGCCGCAGGAACCTCATCCTGCTGTTCGGCCGGCGGCCGGCGGCGTGGATGTGGGCCGCGGCCGCGGCGGCGACGCCGCTCTCGATCGTCGCCGCCGTGGTCTGGTCCGCCCTGCCGCCGCTCGCCCTGGCGGCCTGCCTGCCGTCCCTGCTGCTCGCCGCGCCCATGCGCTGGGCGCTCTCCGACCCCGCGCAGCCGGTGCCGGTTCCGGCGATGGCCGCCAATGTGACCTGGAACCTCGCCACCAACACGGTGCTGGCCATCGCCCTGGTCGTCGCGGCTTTGATCTGACCCGGCGCCGCCGGTCAGGATGCGGTCGCGGCCTTGGCGAGCTCGAGCTCTGCAACCGCCGTGGGCTCGCCCGGCGGAATCGACGACTCGCCGTCCCTGCGCCAGTAGCGCAGGACCAGACAGTCGGCGCCGGCCCGCAGCTCGGCCTGGGTGAGGCTGCGGGTGATCGAGATCGGCCGGGTCATCAGCGGCGACCACTCGCGGCGGCCGGCAACCTCGAGCAGGTTGAACGCTGGCACGCCCGCGATCTCGGTCGCGCCGGCGAACAGCCACTCCTCGAAGCGCGCCTGCCGCCAGGCCACCACCTCGCCGCTGCGCCACAGGCTCGAGGTCGTCATCGACCAGCCGCTGGGGACCGCGCTCACGGCGACGCCGCGATCGAGGCGCCACGAGTACACCTCGCCCCAGTCCGGCGCCACCACCGCCAGCGTGAATGACGGGAACGGCGACGGGTCGAGGCCGTCGCGCAGCCAGGATCGGGCCTGATCGGGACCGTGCTCGAGCAAGCGCGGGATGATGCCGCCGCGGCTCGGCAGGTCATCGCGGCCGAGCAGGGCGAGATCGCCGGCGGCATAGGCGTTGAGCAGGCAGGCGATGACGCCGCGGTCGTTGGCGCCGAACCAGGTGCCCCCCTTGGCGCCGTCGGCGGGTCCGATCCAGGCCGGACGGCCGCCGCCGCCGGCCTCCCGCGGCGCGATCTCGTCGCCCCTGGTCCGTCGCTCGTCGCGGTTCATCGTGAGGAGCAGGCGGTCCGGGTCGCGAAGCACGGTCACGGTGCACATCACTCCGCCCCGTCGTCCTCGAACATCGTCCGTTGAGCTCCTGCTTCCCGCTTCCGTCTCGTCGTGGTACCGCGCGCCGCGCCTCGGATGCCGTCGATCACGACCCGGTTGCGGCCGCGGCGCTTGGCCCGGTAGAGGGCGGCGTCGGCCGCGTGCAGCACGTCGTCGGGCCGCAGATGGTGAGGTCCGGGCGCGGCGGCGCCGATGCTCACCGTGAGCGTGACCTGCTCCGTCCCCGCTGGTGGGGTCACCGGCCCCTCGGGCTTCTCGCGCGGCCGCTCGGGGGAGCGGATGGTGAAGACACGGGCCTCGATGGCGGCGCGCAGCTTCTCGAGCGCGGTCTCGACCTGCGCGGGCGTCCGGCCGGCGAAGAGCAGCGCGAACTCCTCGCCACCGTAGCGGAACGCCCGTCCGCCGTCGGTAACCTGGGCCAGCTCGTCGGCCACCATCCGCAGGGCCTGGTCGCCGGAGGCGTGGCCGAAGCGATCGTTGAAGGCCTTGAAGCGATCGACGTCGGCCATGGCGATGACGTAGTCGCGGTCGAGCCGCTCCATCGCCTCGTCGAGGGCGCGCCGGCCGGGGAGGCCGGTGAGCTGGTCGTGGTAGGCGAGCCGGTAGGAGTCCTCGATCACCCCGGACAGCAGGGCGAGCTGGGCCGCGGCCAGCAGCAGCGAGCGCAGCTCGAGTCCGCCGCGACCGAGCACGGCAAGCGCGGTCGCCACCAGCACCCAGAGCAGGGCCGCCTCGAAGCTGACCCGGCGGGCGGCGAAGGCGAGGGCGGTGAACACGCCGGCCATCAGGAACGCGAGCAGCGCCGCCTGGGGTGATCCGAGCAGGCCGAGCCAGCCAGCGGATGGTGGCTCCTTCCCCTGCAGCGACGCCGCCCCGATCAGCGCCCCGGCCAACAAGGGCTGGACCGCGATCGCCGCCAGGTGGAGGAGGGACCATGGCCGCGGGACCGCCCGGTCGCGAAGCCAGACCAGCAGGCCGAGGTTGATCGGCAGCAGGAGGGCGAGCACCGCGAGGCCGGCACCGGCGCGGTCGCCGAGGGAGGCCGCGAGCGGGCCCCGCAGCAGGAGGTGGGTGAGGGCGACCGCGGCTGCGGCGACGGCCACGCGGCTGCGCCGGAAGCGCCATGCCAGGACGAGCAGCAGCACGGCGAGCAGCTCGGGGAGCACGCGCACCACCGGCCGGTAGGCGGCGGGCAGGCCGGCAGCGCCGGCGACCCAGGCCGCCGCCACCAGCAGGCCCCCGGCAATCGCGGTCGTGCTCCCTGGCCCTCGCATCGCGGCGCGGCCATTGTAGAGCGTCGGGCGCAGCGTCCCCGGCACGCCGCCTAGTGCTCGCGGTCACGGGAGGGAGAGGGGGACTGGCGGCGGTCCATTCCGGAAGCGGGCGCGGAGCGGCCGGAAGCGGGTCCGGCTTCGCTTTCAGCTTGCGGCTTCGCCCGATGGGCTTCGCCGTCACAAGTCGCCGTGACGAGAGCGGAAGCGGAGCTGCTCGGGAACGGGAACGGGAACGGGAACGGGAACCCTTCGACTCGCGGCGCGGTTGCGCCGCTCGCTCAGGGCAGGCTTCTCGGACGCGGAAGCGGGCGCGGCGACCGATCCTCCGGTCTCCCTCAGCGCTCCCAGCGGATGACCGGGGTGCGCGTGCCGCGGACGTCCTGGTACCAGATCATGACGTCCGCTTCCGGAAACTCGATGGTGTAGGTGCCCGTGGTGCTCCCGAAGACCACCTGGATCTGCTCGTTGGTGGTGAACGAGTACTCGCCGTAGGTCTCGCCGTTACGGTCGATCATCTTGTCGTTGAAGGTGTAGCGGTCGTACTCCCGGATGTTGGAGGAAATCTGGTACCAGTCGCCCTCGATCCGCATCTGGTTGCTGTCGAGGCCGGCGAGCTCCTTGAAGTAGTGCCGGTTCTCCCAGGCCAGGAAGGCGACTCCGGCCAGAATCAGGTAGAGCGCGAGGCGTTTGACCACGATGCGCCTCCCGCCTCAGGACCCGAGATCGTAGGGGATGATGCTGGTGCGGCCCCCCATGGTGTCCTGGACGCCGACGAAGACCCGCTGCTGGCCGCCCTCGACCTCGACCGTGGCCGAGTACTTGAAGAAGCCCCTGGCCACCGCCTCTTCGTAGCGGCCGGCCTCGACCGTGATCGGTTGCTCGAAGCTCGCGAGCTCGCTCTGGTTGCCCTTCGCGTCCTCGCCGAAGAAGGTGATCACGACCTTGCCCCAGTAGAGGTCGCCGCGCGGGATCATCGCGAGCCGGGCGTACGGGATCTTGACCTCGAGCGGGAGGCGGACCCGCTTCGAGCCCGCCGCGCCGAGCCGGAACCGGCTGTCGAGCGTTCCCACCTCGAGCCGGATTCCGAGCGGGTTGGCGTCGGCGCCGAACAGCATCTCCGACCGCAGGGACTGGGCGGCGCGGGTCGCGGCCGGCTGGTCGACGTAGGCGGCGCGGTGGATCAGGCGGTAGCCAGGGTGGCTGGGCAGCTCGACGTCGATCGCGTAGGTCCCGCCGTCCCCCGAGTGCCGGGCGACGTAGCCGATCGAGTAGTACTGGTCGAGCTCGTGCCGGATCTCGCCGACCGCGCGGTCGACGTCGGCCGGAAACAGCGCGCTGCCGCCGGTTTCGGCGGCCGAGGTGATGAGCAGGTTCTTGCGCGCCCGCTCGAGCCACTGGCCGAGGTTCTGGGAGGTGTCGTTGAGATCGGTGCCGCCGGTGCTGCCTCCAGGCCCGGAGGGGTCCTCGAAGTCGGCGTTGCCGCCGCCGTCGCCGCCGTCCTGGATCAGGGAGTCCTGGATGATCTGGCCGACCGAGTCATTCGCACCGACGGTCACGTCCGCGCTGAAGGGAGCGCCCAGCCCCGAGGTGTCGACGGTGTACAGCGTGAAGCCGAGGTCGGCGGCCCGGTGCGAGATTTCCTGCCACAGACCCTGCTGTGGATACTCGACGGCGGCGTCCAGAAAGTCGATGGCGTAGTAGGTCGGCGACCAGTCCGTCTTCGGGTAGCCGGGGGTCAGGGCGATGAGCACGCGGCGGCCGTCGGCGTTACCGTAGCGGGCCATGGTGGCGAGGATGGCATTGCCGACCTGTCCGGCCTTGCGCTCGAGCTCGTACATGAACTCCTCGCTGCGCTGCCGGCGCTCGTAGTATCCGACGTCGCGCTGGTTGGTCGCCGGCGCGTCGGCCAGCGCCTCCGTGAACGAGATGCGCTGCTTGATGCCGTTGGCGTCGATGCCGCGCAGCGTAGAAAGCGCGTCGAAAATCTCCCCGCGGTCGCGCGTGCGGTCGGCCAGGGTCTCGAGCTCGCCGTCGAAGGCCACCAGCGACACCCTCTCGCCGTCCGGGACACCCTGCTTGTACTGCGCGTCGAGGCCCTCGATGGCACGGTCGCGGTCGGCGCGGTACATCAGGTAGAGATCGAAGAAGTAGACGATCTCGAGGGGCTTGCCGGTCGCGGCGACCGCCGCCTGGCCCTCGGCCTGAGGGCCGGCCGACGAGCGGACGGCCACCGTGTCCCGGATCTCGGAGAAGTTGGAGATGGGCTGCTCGACCCCGTCCTCGAGGATCCGGAACTCCGACGGGTCGAGGTCGGTCACCGGCTCGCCGGTCGCGGTGTCAATGACCCTGACCGGGACCTCGATGACGTTGACCGTCGTCTCTCCGGCGAAGCGGCCCGTGGACTCCTGCGCCCGTACGGGCGTGATGGCCATCAGCCCGACCAGTGACGTGATGAGCAAAGGAACCGAGAGCCGTTTCATGATCGCCCTCCGCGGAGTTTACGATCATAACGGAGAACGGTTCGACCTGCCCGTTGTCTTCCGCGACGCCGGCCGCCGCCGCCCGGCCCGACGGCGCAGGATGCGCGCAGCGCATCCTTCTCGGCGCGCGAGGGGCGTAGGCCAACCAGCGACCACGACGCCTCACGCACACCCGGAGGCCTACGACCCGCGTGCGCCGAGGGGCCTATGCCCAGCACGCTCCTACCGGTCGTCGGCGATCGCGCGATGGCGCAGCTCCTCGAGGAAGGCCCGCTCCTTGGGTGTCAGCGCCTCCGGCCCCTCGACATTCAGCTTCGCGCGGATCCGCTCGAAGACCTCCACCTCATGGTACGCGAGCGGGACCTGCCGCGGGCGGGAGGCCGACCGGCGCAGCCGCCCGCGCAGCAGGGCGGCCCACAGCACGGCCCCGCACAGCGCCCCTCCGAGGTGGGCGCCGTGGCCGATGGGGAGCGCCGCACCGCGAGTCTGGGCGAACAGGCCCCACAGGTCGATCGCCACGAACAGCGCGGCGCCGACGAGCGCCGGGATCGGCACGAAACCGAACAGCAGGATCTTGTTTCGGGGAAAGGAGAGCGAGAACGCGATCAGCACCGCGCTCACCGCGCCCGAGGCGCCGAGCGCGGCGATTCGGTCGTCGCCGAGCAGCAGCGACGAGACCAGGCAGTGGCTGGCCGAGGAGACAACCGCCGAGACCAGGTAGAACACGACGAAGAGACGGCTGCCGAGGAGGCGCTCGAGCACGCTGCCGAAGCTCCAGAGGACCACCATGTTGAGCAGGAAGTGCCACAGCTCCTGGTGGGAGAACGCGGCGGTGATCAGGGTCCACCACAGGCCGTGCTCGAGGCGGTTGGTGCTGACCATGAAGTTGACCGCGAGCAGCGACCACAGCTCGGAGCCCCGGGCCGCCAACAGCCAGGCGAGGAAGACCACCGCGTTGAGCCCGACGATCACCGGCAGCGCGCGCAAGCGCCGGAGGTGGAATGCCGGCGGGCGCGGGGGCAGGTCGCGGGGACCGGGGTCGGGTTCGAAGGAGGCTGGGCGCTGGTCCACTCGGGGCTCCTCGTCGGGTCGAGTCGCCGTCATTATCGCAGACGAGGCGGGGGGAGCCGGCCCGTGCTAGGCTCGATCCGGGAGGCGACGGTGCGGGTTGCCGGCATTCAGCTCGACGTTGCGTGGGAGGACCCGGCGGCGAACCTGGCCCGGGTCGAGCCGCGGGTTGCAGACGCGGCCGCCGCCGGGGCGCGGCTGGTCGTCCTGCCGGAGATGTTCGCCACCGGCTTCTCGATGGCCGCGGTCGAGATGGCAGCGCACGCCGAGGCGATCCGCAGCGCCCTCGCGACGCTCGCCCGCCGCCATCGGGTCTGGCTCCTGGCCGGCTATGCGGAGCCGGGCGCCGGGCGGCCGCACAACGCCTGCTCGCTGGTCGACCCGGACGGCGGCGAGGCGCTCCACTATCGCAAGCTCCACCCCTTCTCGCTGGCCGGCGAGCACGAGCACTACGACGCCGGCACGACGCTGGTGACCGCCGAGGTGGAGGGCGTCCGGGTCACGCCGACGATCTGCTACGACCTCAGATTCCCGGAGATCTACCGCGCCGCCGCCGACCGCACCGACCTGTTCGTGGTCATCGCGAGCTGGCCGGATCGCCGCAGCTTCGCGTGGCGGACCCTGCTCGCGGCTCGCGCCATCGACTGCCAGGCGTGGGTGCTCGGCGTCAACCGGGTCGGCAGCGATCCGTTCGGCGTGCCCCACCGCGGCGACAGCTCGCTCCTCGACCCCCTGGGTGAGGCGGTGGCGAGCCTGGCCTGGGAGGAGGGGGTCGTGGCCGGCGAGGTCGACGTCGGGCGCGCGCGGGAGCTGCGGCAGCGCCTGCCGTTTCTCGGCGACCGGCGTCCGGAGCTGTACCGCGCGCTGGAGGAATAGGTGCAAGGGGCTCGGCCCCCCGCCCGCTTCCGCTTCCGCGCCCGCGCCCGACGATTGGACCTCGACGGCTCCGATGCCTCCACCGCGAGTCGATGACGTGCCCGGGGGCAGGACTCGCAGCACGAAGACCGGGAGCGGAAGTGGAAGCGGTCGCGGAAAGAAGTCCGAAACGGCGAGGGACGGTGGGCCGCGAGATGCCCACGCGCCGCCCAGGGATTCGGAAGCGGGCGCGGGCGCGGAAGCGGAAGCGAATCGAGCAGGCGCGGCCTTCACGAACGCCAGGGGCTGGAATCCCCGCGCCGGCTTTCTGGATTACCATCGGGGGGACGCCATGGCCACCACAGTCACCGTCAAGCTCTACTTCGAGGCGGCGCATCGGCTCCACAGCCCGGCGCAGTCCGAAGACTGGAACCGCCGGGTGTTCGGCAAGTGCAACAACCCGCTCGGTCACGGCCACAACTACGTGCTCGAGGTGTCGGTCGAGGGCGAGGTCGACCCTGCGACCGGCTACCTCATCGACATGAAGGTGCTCAAGGACATCGTCCGCAGCACCGTCGTCGACGAGGTCGACCACCGCCACCTGTCGATCGAGGTGCCCTGGCTCAACGGGATCAACACCACGGCGGAGAACCTGGCGCGGGCCTTCTTCGAGCGCATCGCTCCGGCTCTTCCCGAGGGAGTGCGCCTGGCCGCGATCACGGTCCACGAGACCGAGCGTAACAGCGCGAGCTATAGGGCTTAGCTTGCGGCCACCGCTGTCCCATCGGCGGCGTGCGCCTCGAGGACGTCGTCGAGCCCCGTCCAGAACTTCGCGTCGGCCACCTTGAGGGTGGCGAGGTAGACCAGCGCGGCGTGGCCGTGGGCGGCAAGGAGCTCCCTGGCCGCCTCGCCGACCTTGGCGGCGTCGGGGCCTTCGAACTCCTTGGGCAGGTCGAGGACGCCGTCCTCATGGGGGATCCCCGCCCGATCCAGGAACTCGCCGAGCAGCGGCCGGCGATCGGCCATGTGGAGGTGGAAGAGGTACTGGAAGAGCACGTTCTCGGGAACGTCCTCGGCGAGCCGCACGAGCCGGCCCACCACCTTGTCGAGCGCCAGGCGGTGGATGGTCTGCGGGCGGAACTTCATGTCCTTGGCGAGCGTCTGCTCGAGCGCGATCCGGGTCTCGCGATCGGAGTTCTGCCACAGCGCCGTGGCGGCAGCGCGCCGTTCGTCCTCGCCCATCAGCTCCCAAACTGCGAAGGGGCCGCTCTGGGCGACCGCCTGCTTGAGGGTCATCACGTCAGCCATCGCTCACCTCCTGCCCGGGCACCAGCGTACCAGGAATTGGTGACGGAAAGAGACCGATTCTGCCGGGGTGGGTGGTGTCTTGCCGCACCAGCGGCGGCTCGCCGCTGCATCTGGTGTTCTCGTCTCTTCAAGATGCGCGCAGCGCATCCATATCTAGGAGCGTGCAGGGCAGAGGCCAGCGGCGAATTGGGTCAGCGCGCGCCAGGGGCTCAGCCCTGCGCGCTAGCCTGGAATCACCGGGTTTCGTAGCGAGGGCTGCGAGGTGCCGTGCGCAGTGGGGATTTCGACCCGAGGGGCGCGGAGGCGTACTCGCAGTACGTCGAGCACCCCGAGGCGAGAAAGCCCGCTGGTGCGGACATCGCTGGGAAAGTGGTGAGATATCCGGCTACGGTACTCGCCGTGGGCGATGACGGTGACGCGCCGGCCGTCGGGGTGGATGATGTCGGCCCGCTCGACCTGGATCGGGTTGCCCTTGGCGTAGACGATGTCCTGGTGCACGACCGTGCCGGGGCTCACGAAGTCCGCCACCCCGACCACGCCGCCGAGATGGTCCGATCGACCGAAGGCCCAGTGGAAGCCCGCCTTCTCGTCCTCGAGCACCTTGCCGGTGACCTGAGCCTTGTCGTTGACCCCGAAGGCGACCTCGGCGATGTTGGCGCGCGCCGGGTCGTCGTCGAAGAACGCGGCGTAGCGGTCGGCGACTTCGCCCTCGCCCTCGACGACCACGACCGTGTTCGCCACCACGTGGAACAGCACGAGCTCGTCATTCTCGATGACGGGAATGGTGCCGGCGGTCCACGACGGGACATCCTCGAACTCGCCCTCGTAGGGCACGATGAAGGTCTCGCCGGACGGCAGGTTGATGACCCGCTCGCCTTCCTTGGAGCGGAGCAGCGAGCCGTCGTCCATCTCGCAGCGCCGGTGCCGGAGGTCGAACCAGCAGCGGTGGCCGGTCGAGAACAGCACCTCGCACAGCACCGCACCGTCCAGGGCGTCGGCGATGGCCTGGCAGTGCGCCGCAACCTTGCGGTAGTCGGCGGCCAGCGCGGTGCCCTCCATGCGCTCCTCGACGCCCGGCATCGAGGCCGCCCGAAAGTCGGGGTTGGCCCTCGCGACGAGCGACAGCGGAGCGGTCGCGGAGAACTGAGTCATCGCGATGACCAGTGTCGAGGCCGCCAGCCGTTCGCCGAGGTCCACCTCGGTGCCGCCGAGCCAGCCCGTCGCGGGCAGGTCAGCGTTGCCGGCGCCGGTCGCCGGGTAGCTGAGGAGAGGCAGCACCTCGAATCCCCGCTCGGCCCCGAGCTCGGCGAGGGCGCTGCGCCAGCGCTCCGCCATCTCTCGGCGGGCGCTCCACTCCGCAGTGTCCGCGATTCCGTCACGGGGCAGGTCGACCATCACCGCCGCGGTCTCGCCTGCCTGGGGGTCGAACACATCGGTCATCAACCGCTTCACATCGAGCATCCGGTCCTCCGGTCGGGTGGGCCTGCTCGGGGCTCGGCCGCGCGGCGCGAGACAAGGTCGAACGCTGCGCGGAGGCGCCCGGAGAACTGCCCTTCGCAGACCCCCTCGAGCCGTTGATTGTACTCCCGCCGCCACCGTGCGCTATGCTCTCGCGCCATGAACGAAACGACCCTCACCGCAGCGGTTGTCGGGACAGGCCATCTCGGACGGCACCACGTTCGCATCCTCAGCCGGATGCCCGGGGTTCGTTTCTTGGGGGCGTACGACGCCGATCCCGACTGCCTGCGGGCGATCGCCGGCGAGCACGGCGTGACCGCGCTGCCCGACCTGAGCGCCGCCCGCGAGGCCGACGCCGTGGTCGTGGCCACACCCACCGTCAACCACCGCGCGACCGCGGGGCTGTTGCTCGAGGCGGGCTGCCACGTGCTGGTGGAGAAGCCGATCGCTGCGAGCCTCGTCGAGGCCGACGAGCTGCTGGGACTGGCCGCGGCGCACGGCACCGTGCTCGCCGTCGGCCACGTCGAGTACCACAACCCCGCGGTCCAGGCTGCGCTCCTCCTCGCGGAGCAGGTGCGCTACCTGGAGGCGCAGCGCCTGTCGCCCTTCACCGCGCGCTCGGTCGACGTCGACGTCATCCTCGACCTGATGATCCACGACATGCAGATCACCCTGGCGGTCGCTGGCGAGGCGCCCTCGGAGATCCGGGCGGTCGGGGTCCCGGTGCTGACCGACAAGGTCGACCTCTGCCACGCCTGGATCGAGTTTCCGTCGGGCCTGGTCGCCAACCTCACCGCCAGCCGGGTGTCGGCCGAGCGGATCCGCAAGCTGCGGCTGTTCGCCCGCGACTCCTACTTCTCGGTCGACTACGCCGAGCAGAGCGTGTCGGCGGCGCAGCTCGTCCGGCAGGCCGGCGGTCCGCCCCAGATCGCCCCCCGCGCGGTCGAGGTGGAGAAGAAGGAGCCGCTGGCTTCCGAGCTCGCGGCTTTTCTCGCCGCCTGCCGCGGCGAGCCCTCGACCGCCGTCAGCGGGCGCGCCGGCCGTGACGCTCTCGCGGTCGCGCTCGAGGTCCGCCACCAGGTCGAGTCTCGCTGACACCGGGCCGCCCCTGGGACTTTGAGATCGAGTCTGAAAAAGGTAGACTCGGCGCAGAGGAAGTCGATGGACGCGTCGGACGACCGTTGGGCGGCTGCGGATAGCGTCTTCGAGCGGGCGCTCGCGGCACCGCCGGAGCGGCGCTCTGCCGTCGTGGCCGAGGCCTGTGGAGGCGACGACGAGCTGCGGGCGCTGGTCGAGCGGCTCCTGCGGTACGCCGCGAGCGGCGACCACACCCCGCTGCGGCCGGGCGGGGCGCTCGACGGGCCGATTGCCCGCCGGCTCGCCGACGAGCTCGGCCCCCAGGACCGTCGCCTCGCCGAGGGCACGATGGTGGGCGCGTACCAGATCGTCGGCGAGATTGGGCGGGGCGGCATGTCGGCGGTGTACCTCGCCGAGCGGGCCGGCGCCGAGTTCACCCAGCGGGTGGCGGTCAAGGTCATCCAGTCCGGCATCGACGGCACCGAGGCCGCCGAGCGGTTCGCGCTGGAGCGCCAGATCCTCGCCGACGCCCGCCACCCGGACATCGCCCGGCTGATCGACGGCGGCGTCACCGAGGACGGCCGCCACTACCTCGTGATGGAGCACGTCGACGGCGCGCCGATCGACGAGCACTGCGGGGAGCGGCGGCTGCCGGTGGAGGACCGGGTGCGGCTCATCCTGCGCATCGCCCGCGCCGTGGCTTCGGCCCACCGCAGCCTGGTCGTCCACCGCGACATCAAGCCGTCCAACGTGCTGGTCACGCCCGATGGCAACGTCAAGCTGCTCGACTTCGGCATCGCCAAGCTGCTCGATCCCGCCTCCTCGCCGCGCCTGACACGGACCGGAGCGGTGCCGATGACCCCCGCCTACGCCGCGCCGGAGCAGGTCCGCGGGGAGCCGGTGACGACCGCGACGGACATCTACCAGCTCGGGGTGCTGGCCTACGTCGTGCTCATCGGGGTCAGCCCGCACGGCGACCACGGCGGCGACTCCCTCGCCATTGCGCGGGCGGTCGTGGAGCGGCTGCCGAGCCGGCTCTGGGATGCCCTTCGCCGCTCCGGGAGACGTCGCCGACCGCGCCGAGTCCTACCGCACGACCCCCGCGCGCCTGCGCCGGCTGCTCGGCGGAGACCTCGAGGCGGTCGTCATGCGCGCCCTCGAGAAGCGACCCCAGGACCGCTACGGCTCCATGGACGCCTTCGCCTCCGACCTGGCGGCCGTGCTCGACGGCCGGGCAGTGACCGCCCGCCCGTTCACGGCGGCCTACCGCCTCCGCCTGTTCGCACGCCGCAACTGGGGCGCGGTCGCCGCCGCCGTGGTCCTGCTCGTCGCCCTGGTCGGATGGACCGTGACGACCGCGGTGCAAGGCCGGCGGGTGGCTGCCGAGGCTGCCCGCGCCAACCGGGAGGCGATGACCGCCCGCCGCGTCGCCGATTTCATGACCCGCCTGTTCGCCGAGGCCGATCCCGACCGCTCGCGGGGCGGCGAGGTGCCGATCCGCGAGGTCCTCGACCGCGGCCGCGACCGGCTCGCCACCGAGCTCGCCGACGAGCCGGTCGTCCGCGCCCAGCTGCTCCACGCCCTGGCGGCCGTGTATCACAAGCTCGGGCTGCTGATGGATGCGGAAGGTCTCTATCGCGAGGCGCTCGAGCTGCGCATGGCGGAGCTCGGCCCGGACGCGCCGGAGACGCTGCAGACCCTCAATGCGCTCGGCGCCCTGGTCTTCGACCTGGGTCGCTACGACGAGGCGCGCGTGCTCTTCGAGCAATCCGCCGAGGCCAGCCGCCGCACCCTCGGCGAGGATCATCAGGATACCCTGGGGACCCTCAACAACCTGGCCGTGCTCGAGCAGCGGCTGGGCAACGAGGCCGTGGCGGCGGAGCGCTTCGAGGAGCTCCTGGAGGCGCGCCGCAGGGCGCTCGGGCCGGAGCACCGCGACACCCTGCAGGCGATGGTGAACCTGGGCCTCGCTCGCATGGGGACCGGCCGACCCGACGAGGCGCGCCAGCTCATCTCCGAGGCGCGTGCCATCGGTCGCCGCACCCTCGGCGAGGACCACCCCTTGGTGCTCGCGGCCATGACCAACGAGGCCTCTGCCCTGCTCGACCTGGGCCGCCTGGACGAGGCGGACGCCCTGCTCGAGGAGACGCTGGCCGCCACCGAGGAGGTGCTCGGTCCCGACCACCCGATGACCCTGATGACCCTGGCGTCGCTGGGCGACCTCCAGGCCATGCGCGGGCAGCACGTCGAGGCCGCCGCCACGCTCGCTCGCGCGGCTGACGGCACCGCGCGGGTGGCCGGGCCGGACCACCCGACGGTCCTCGAGTACCGGCGGCAGGTCGGCGACGAGTACCTCCACGGCGGGCTGCTCGAGGACGCCCGCCGGAGCTACCATGACGTCCTCGCGGACCAGCGCCGCGTGCTCGGCGACGGGTCGGTCGAGGTGCACCAGACGCTGTACAACCTCGCCTGCCTCGAGAGCGCCGCCGGCAACATCGACGAGTCCCTGGGCCACCTGGAGGAGGCCGTCCGGCTGGGGTACAGTCCACCGGAGCTGCTGGCCGACCCCGACCTCGCCCACCTGCACGGCGAGCCGCGCTTCGAGCGCATCGCGGCCGCGATCCGGCCGCCTCCCTCGCCCGTGCCCTGAGCCGCACCTCCCGCCGGGCGCTCGGCCGTCCGGGAGCCTCTGCGATAATGGGGGACCGATGATCAAGCTCCACGTGACTCCAGCCGAGGGCCCGCCGTTCGACCACGCGGAGGGAAACGATGAGCTGGTCATCGGGCGTTCGCGCACCTGCGACCTGTCGATCGAGGACCGCTTCCTGTCCCGCCGGCACGCGCGCCTGTACAGGGAGGGCGACAGCTGGCTGATCGAGGACCTCGGCTCGCGCAACGGCACCTTCGTCAACGGCCGCCGCATCGAGCGCCCCGAGGCGGTCCGGCCAGGCGACGTGCTGACGATGTCGGCGAGCCGTATCGAGCTGCTGGGCGAGCGCTCCGGCGGCGACTCAGCCTCGACCGGTTTCAGGGCGCGGCCGGCGACGGACGTGCTCCGGCTGGGCTCGTCGCCGCCGCCGCCGGAGCGGGAGGGGCTCGACGGAGCGGAGCTCCGCCGCTACGCCGCTCGCCTGGCGATCGTCAACGAGGTCCATCAGGCGCTCGCCGGCCCGATCACCCTCGACGAGCTCCTCGAGCTGATCCTCGACCGCATCTTCGAGCACCTGCAACCCGAGCACGGCGCGATCTTCCTCAAGAAGGAGCGCGGCGGCTTCGAGCGAGCGGCCGGCCGATCGGTGACGGGCGCCGCTGGCGAGCTCGTCTGCTCGGAGCGGCTGGTCGAGGAGGTAGCGGAGAAGGGCATGGCGGCACTCGTCCTCGACGCGCAGACCGACCGGCGCTTTGCCGACGCAACGAGCATGCTCAACGCCGGTGTCCGCAGCCTGATCGCGGCGCCGATGCTCGACCCCAAGGGCGCGCTCGGCTTCATGGTGCTGAGCTCGAACGCCGCGCTGCGCGAGTTTTCCGACGACGACCTCGACCTCCTGGTCACCCTGGCGTCGGTGGCCGCGATGCGGATCCGGAACGTCGCCCTCGCCGAGGGGGCGGCGGAGCGGCAGCGACTGGAGTGGGAGCTGAAGCAGGCGCGGCGCATCCAGGTCGGGCTGTTTCCGCAGGAGCTGCCCGAGCTGCCAGGCTACGAGCTCTACGCCGGTAACGTGCCGTCACGGGGGGTGTCGGGCGACTACTACGAGGTCATCGAGCGCGCCGACGGCGCGGAGTGCGTGCTGCTGGTGGCCGACGTTTCCGGCAAGGGCATGTCCGCATCGCTGCTCACCGGCTACCTCGAGGCGCTGACCTCGGTCCCGATCGAGGCCGGCCTGGCGCCCCACGAGGTGTTCAACCGGATCTCCGGGCCGCTCTGCCGCCGGACACCGCCCGACCGCTTCGCGACCGTGGTGATGGTCGTGCTCCGGCCGCGGAGCGGCGAGCTGCTGTGGGCCAACGCTGGACACGATCCGGCACTCCTCGTCCGGAACGACGGGGGCCGCCAGTGGCTGGAGCCCACGGGCCTGCCGCTCGGTCTGATCGAAGGCGCCGCCTACAGCACCCGGGAGACCGCACTCGGTCCCGGCGACCTCCTGGTGCTCTACACGGACGGCTACACCGAGGCGACCAGCCCGGAGGCCGGGGAGTTCGGGAGTGACCGTCTCGCCGAGTCGTGCACCGTGAAACGGGGCGAGGCTCTGGAGGTGATCGCGCGGGCGCTCGAGCTCGAGCTCGACACCTTCTGTGCTGGGAGCCCGGCGTCCGACGATCGGACGCTGGTCATGGTGCGGCGGAAGGTGGAGCGGCGAGGGCTGAGCCGGGGGCCGTCCGGGACGCGGAACCCTTCGACTCGCGGCGCTGCTGCGCCGGTCGCTCAGGGCAGGCTGGCACAGCGGGAAGCGGAAGCGGGCGCGGAGGCGGGTGGGTGAGGGGCTCACGCTTCAGCGCGCCAGCTCTTCGCGGACGCGCGGCCACTCCAGCAGGAACCACGGCGTGAAGTCCTGCGGCCTCGCCGCCATCTCCCGGTCGAGAAGCTCGGGTGTGATCCACCGGCAGTCCGCGATCTCGTGGGGATTGGGGCTCACGGCGTCGTCGCTGAGGCCGGCCCACACCCAGCACAGCTCCCGCTCCGAGCCGGCCTCGCCGAAGCGGGCATGGTACTGGAAGGTGAACAGGTGCCGGAGATCGGCGGTCATGCCGAGCTCCTGGAGCAGCCGCCGGCGGACCGCGGCCGCCATCGTCTCCCCGCGCCGCGGGTGGCTGCAGCAGCTGTTGGACCAGTAGAGCGGCCACAGGCGCTTGCCGGCGCTGCGCTGCTGGAGCAGCAGCTCGCCGCCGCGGTTGAAGACGAACAGCGAGAAGGCGCGGTGGAGCACGCCCTCGCCGTCGTGGCAGGCGGCCTTGTCGAGGTGGCCGATCTCCCGGTCGAGCTCGTCGACGAGGATGAGCAGCTCGTCCTCCGAGGACACGACCTGACCGGACGGGGGGCCTTGGACGTCAGCCAATGCGGACCGTCATCGCCTGGTAGCCGGCGTCCTGCATCGCAGAGACGACCTTGGCCGCGTTGTCGGGGCACAGCGCGATCATCGATCCGCCGCCACCGCCGCCGGTCAGCTTGGCGCCAAGGGCGCCGTTCTCGCGGGCGATCTGGATCAGCTCCTCGAGCTCCCAGCTCGAGACCTGGAGGCCGTTGAGCAGGCCCTGGCAGACGTTCATGAGCTCGCCGAGGCGCTCGAGGTCGAGACGCTTGATCGCCTCGAGGGCTTGCACCGTCAGCGCGTCGATGCCGCGGAAGATGGTGTCGTAGACGTCGCGATTGCGCGCGCGGCCCTCGCGGACCCGGGCGACCGTCTTGGCGGTCAGGCTCTCGACGCCGGTCATGCCGATGACGAGCGTGATCGGCTCGGGCAGATCGACGGGCTCGATGAGGGGCGGGTCGCCGGCGCGGTAGAGCAGCGGCCGGCCGTAGGTGGCGACGGTGTTGTCGATGCCGGAGGGAGTGCCGTGGGCCACCCGCTCGCACTGGAAGGCGAGCGAGTTGACCTCGTCGTCGCTCAGGCCGAGCACGAAGTGGCGGTCGAGGGCGCGAATGATGGCCACCGCCACCGCCGCCGAGCCGCCGAGGCCCATCGCCCGCGGGATCTCGGAGAACACCTCGATCCGCATCGAGCGGTCGATCAGGCCGAGGTTCTCGAGAATCAGCGCCGCCGGCACCTCGAAGGAGCGTCGCATCTTGGGATCGGAGCGCAGCCGCTGCTCGACGCCCCAGCGTGGGACGACCAGCCACACACCGTCGTCCTCGTCCAGCACACGGGCCCGCACCGCGAGCGGAACCGGGGCGGCGATGGCGCGGCTGCCGTAGACCACCGCGTGCTCGCCGAGCAGGATGATCTTGCCGTGGCCGGCCGCCAGCTCGCCGGCGTCGCGCACCAGCGAGCGCCCGATCTCCTCGTGGACCTCTGCGACCAGCTCGCGGGCCTTCCAGATCTTCACGTCGCCGGAGGCCACCAGGCGTTCGACGACGGTGTCGAAGATCTCGGGGGTGGCGCCGGCCGCGGTCGCCACGCTGCGCGCGTGGAGGGTCATGTGGCCGCGCTGGATGCCCTCGGTGGCGAGCGCCCGCAGAGCGGCGAAGTTCTGAGCCAGCCCGACCGCCGCCATCACCTCGGCGAGCTCGCGCGACGACTCAACCTGCATGATCCGGAGGTTGACCGCGACCGATGGATTGGTCTGGAGGGGCCCGCCGACGATCCCGACCCGCAGCGGCAGCTCGATGTCGCCCACCAGGCCGCCGTCAGCGGCTTTCGTCCAGCGGGAGAGCGAGGTGTAGCGAGTCCCCCTGGCGGCGTAGGCGTGGGCCCCTGCCTCGACCGCGCGCCAGTCGTTGCCGGTCGCCAGGGCCACGGCATCGATGCCGTTCATGATTCCCTTGTTGTGAGTGGTTGCCCGATAGGGGTCGACGCTCGCGAACTGGCTCGCGATGACGATCCCGTCCCGCACCTGCTCACCGTCGTAGCCGTTGCTGGCCAGCTGCTCGATCGGGATCTTCACCGAGGCGCGGACCAGGGAGCGGTCGGCAAGGTTGGAGAGGATGCGCAGGAAGACGGTGCCGCCGGTCAGGCTCTCGAGGAACGACGCCACGCCCTCGCACATCGTGTTGACGAGGTTGGCGCCCATGGCGTCGCAGGTGTTGACGAGCAGGTGGACGATCAGCATCTCGACGCTGTCGGAGGTCGCCGGGTGGAGGATGACCTCGAGGTCGACGGCGCCGCCGCCGCGCGCCACCATCCGCGGGTGGAGGCTGTTGGCGAGGTTGAGGACCTCCTCCTTGCGCTGCTCCAGCAGCTGCCTGGCCTTGGCCGGGTGCGGCACGTCGACGAGCTGGATCTGCCCGATCAGGATCGGGTCGCTGCTCGAGGTCGTGAAGCCGCCCGCCGCTCGCGCCGTCTTGGCGGCATAGCTCAGGGCGGCCACGATCGACGGCTCCTCGACGGCCAGCGGCACGACGTAGTCCTTGCCGTTGATCAGGAAGTTGAGGGCGAGCCCGACCGGCAGACCCATCACGCCGATCACGTTCTCGATCATGGCGTCGGCGCTGGTGACGTCGAGCGTGGCCTCGCCGTTGATCAGGGCCTTGTAGTCCTGGGCCGACAGCAGGCCGCGATCCCGCACTGCGCGAACGCGCTCGGGAACGGTGAGCTTGTGGAACGACGGGATGGTGGACCTGCTCACAGCGTGTGCATTCTCCTCGGCTCGCTGGACAGTGCAGGCTGGACGTCCGGCCTCCGCCCACTCCTCTCATCGGCCGGCAAGGGCAACCCGCGCGCCGCGACGCGGACCAGGATCGTCGTACCGAGCCTGCTGCGGATGTCCGCCCGCGTCGCCGTCACGGTCGCAGCGACCTTCCAACGCGGCACTTTAACCTGCGCGCCCTCTGAAAACAATGGCCGGGAGTGGAGATCGCACGCTCGGCTCCCGCGCGGCTGCAGCGCGGATCCGGCTTCCGGCTTCGTCCTGCGGCTTCCGGCTTGCGCCCGGCGGGGCGCATACGCCGTCACGAGTCGCCGTGGAGACGCGGAAGCGGGGGAAGCGGGAGGAAGGGCGACGCGGCTTCTTCGGCTATGGGTGGCGGGTCAGACCAGAGGGATCCAGGCGCAGGGGAACGACCCTGAATCCCGAGGCGGTCGCGGCCGCGGCCGCCGCCCGTGCAGCCTCCTGGTCCGACGAACACACCAGCCCGAGGTCACCACCCCCGGCTCCGCTCGGCTTGTAAGCGGCGCCGTGACGGCGGGCGAGCCGCCACAGCGCGTCGTGCTCGGCGGACATGATGGGGAGATCGGCGGCGCGGCCGAGTGCCGCCATGGCTTCGCAGTAGGCGTCGACGGCCGCGAGCAGTGCGCCGACGCGGCCGAGCCGGAACGCCTCGCTGCCCGCCACGGACAGCTCGGCGAGCCGGTCGAGGGCGGCCTCGACGGAGGCGTCGCCGGCCGCGAGCCGCTCGTCGAGCCGCCGCAGCATGCTCCCGGTGTCCGCGGCCCGGCCGGTCCAGACCACGGCGAGGTGGAGCCCCGACGGCATCGGCAGCGGGTCGGCGGCGGCGACGCTGCCATCGGCGCCGAGGCGGTAGGAGACCACGCCGCCGAGCAGGCTGGCGGCAAGGTCGACGCCGCTGCCGCGGCCGCCCTGGAGACCGCGGTGCAGGGCGAGCAGCGACCTCAGCCAGCGCAGCGGATCGGCCAGCAGCTCCCCGCGGCCGCCCCACTGCGCGAGCGCCGACGCCAGCGCGACGGTCACGGCGGCGCTCGAGCCGAGGCCGAGCTTCAGGCCCTCGCCCGCCGCGTCCTCGAACAGGGCGCGCGTGTCGAGCGTGGCCGCTGCCGGCGGCAGGCTCGTGGCGTCGAGCAGCCCGGCGGCAACCATCGAGCCGAGCAGGTGCTCGACCAGCTCGAGGCGGCGGATGGCGCCCGATGGTTCGGCGAGCCAGCGCAGGCTGCCGTCGGCCGCGAGCGTGAATCGGAGCGTGTCCGCAACCAGCGGCGGGGCCGTGACCGACCACCGCTCGCTGCCGGAGGGGGCGAGCTCGACCCGGGCCCGGCGGTCGACCGCCATCACCACGGCCGGGGCGCCGCGGAGCACCGCGTACTCGCCGAGCAGCACCAGCTTGCCGGGGGCCGACAGGGCGACGCGCACGCTCAATCCCCGACGACGCGGGCGCCCGCGCCGAGCCCGCAGCGGAGCACCTTCGTCACCCCGGGCAGCTCGGCCAGCGCCTCGGCGACCTGACCCGCGGCCTCCGGCAGGCAGATCGCCTTGACCTGCGGGCCGGCGTCAATGGTGACGAACACGCCGGCGCCCTGTGCGGCGAGCGCACGCAGGCGGTGCAGGCACTCGACCGTGGTGCCGTTCCAGTAGAGGAGGCCCGGCCGGGAGGCGAGCATGACCGCGTGCATCTTGAGGCAACTGTGCTCGGCGACCGCGGCCAGCGCGTCGAAGTCGCGGTCCTCGATCGCCCGTCGCGCCGACGCCAGGTCGGCCTCCGACGTCGCCAGCCAGGCCGGGTAGTACGGCGAGGTACGCTCGGTGTGCAGCATGCCGGCGGTCGAGCCGATCGCCTTGCCCTCGGCCGAGGTGACGGCGACCACCACCTGCAGCGGCCAGCCGGCGGCCTCGAGGATCGGGGCGGTGTCGGTGCCGGCGCCATCGGGGCGCAGCCGCAGCTCGACGAAGCCGCCGAAGAGCGAGCGCGCCGCCGAGCCCGAGCAGCGCCGCGCGAGCTCGGCCAGCTGCGCCTGCCCGAACCTTGCCCCAAGCGCGTGATCCGCCGCCACCACCAGGGCCGCGAATCCCGACGCCGACGAGGCGAGTCCGGCGCCGGTCGGGAAGCTGTTCGTGCTTGCAACCTCGGCGTGGGGGACGCCGGGGAGCCGCTCCCGGAACAGCTCGAGGCAGGAGCGCACCCGCGGGAGGAGCTCCGGCGCCGGTCGCCCGTCGAGGCGTGAAGCGGTCCTCGGCCAGCGCGGGTTCGAAGCGGACAGTGGTGGTGGTGACCAGGGTGTCGAGGGTGATCGAGATCGAGCCGACCGCCGGCAGGTTGCTCGCCGGGTCGGCCTTGCCCCAGTACTTCACCAGCGCGATGTTGGGATGGGCGACGGCGGTGGCGTGCATGGGGAGGTCTCTTCATGGTGGAAGATACCAGGGATCCACCTTTGACGGAGAGAGCGGCAGGGCACCCGCTTCCGAGCCCGCGCCCGCTTCCGCTTCCGGGTCCGCTTCCGGATCGTCCGGTCGCAGGATGCCGGCCCAGTCTTGGTGAGGTTCACGAGGGGCTGGACCAGCACGTCGGGCTCGGGCGCGGAAGCGGGCGCGGAAGCGGGATTCGCGAAACTGGCGTGCAGTTCGCAGGCACAACACATCGGGCTCGGGCGCGGAAGAGGAAGCGGAAGAGGGAACGTGGCGACGCACGCTCCGAATCGCGGCCGAGCCGCGGTACAGTAGATGGCCATGAAGCACGCCGCCGTCACTGCCGCCGTAGCCCTCACGACGACACTGCTCCTCGCCTCCCCGGCGAGCGCCCAACAGGTCTACCCGACGGTCCCGGACTGGGTCTCGGCCGACACTCCGGTGAGCACCGGCGGCGCGCTGGTCGACCTCGACCGCGACGGCTGGCTCGACCTGGTGGTGGCCAACGGCAACGACATGGCCCAGGAGCCGGTGATCGTCTACTACAACCAGGGCGACGGCACCTTGCCATCGACCCCGGACTGGCAGTCGGCCGACATCGCCTACCACGGCCACCTCGACGTCGCCGACGTCAACGGCGACGGCTGGCCGGACGTGGCGGTGGCGGTGCTCGGCGAGTTCTCGACCATCGACCACGCCGTCAAGCTCTACCTGAACAACAACGGGACCCTGTCGTCGCTGCCGGACTGGCAGTCGGACGAGTTCGCGAACGCCTTCGGCTGCGCCTTCGGCGACGTCAACAACGACGGCCGGCCGGACCTCGCGGCGGCCACCGGCTGGGCTTACTCACCGCAGCACTTCTTCAGCCAGTACGTGTGGATCAACACCGGCGGCATGCTGTCCGCGACCGCCTCGTGGAGCTCGGCCGACGACGACCACCTGCAGGGCGTGACCTGGTGCGACGCCAACCACGACGGCTGGCTCGACCTGGTCGGGGCGGCGAGCGGCGCCGAGACCCGAGTCTACGCCAACCTCGGCGGGACCCTCGAGACCGTGGCCTCGTGGTCAACCACCGACAGCGCCAACCAGGACGCGATCATGGTCGCCTGCGGTGATGTCTCGGGCGACGGCCTGCCCGACCTGATCGTGGCCGACAACAACCAGATCGGCGGCGGCAGCGGCCGCTTCCGCCAGTACGACGGACAGGCGTCCGGCTTCTTCGCCACCACCGTCGGCTGGAGCTACTTCGAGGGCTACTCGTCCGCGGTGGCGCTGGGCGACGTCGACGGCGACGGCGATCTCGACCTCGCCACCGGCGCCTGGTGGGACAGCACCCGGCTGTTCCTCAACGACGGCAGCGGCCTGCCGGTGAGCCCGCAGTGGAGCTCGGCCGTGACCTCGGTCATCGAGAAGATCGTCTTCGCCGACGTCGACCGCGACGGCTTGCGGACGGCGGTCGAGACCCTGCCGGCGACCGGCGGCCGGCTGTTCCAGCTCGCGCGGCGGCCGATCCAGGAGGTGCTCGAGGTGCGGCGCGACGGCGTGCCGCTGGCGGCTGACGAGTACACCCTGCACCGCGACAGCGCCTGGGTCACGACCGCGGTCGCGCCGACCGTGTCGCTGGAGGTCTCGTACCGCTGGTCGATCTCGCCGGACATGGCGGTCACCAACTGGGACGACAACGTCGGCAACTTCCTCTACTACAGCCTGCTCGGACCGATCTTCGCCGACGGCTTCGAGTCCGGCGACCTCACGCAGTGGAGCGCGTCCGTCCCCGCCGGCGGCCACCGCCCAGAGTCCCTGACCGCGACCGACTGAACCCGTCCGGCGCCGAGGCGACGCCGCCCCGCTTTACAGGCGCAGCCGCAGCGCGTAAAGTCGCAAGTCGGAACCCAGGAACTCATGAACGTGGTTGGAGAGGGCTCTGCCGGCTTCGGCGTGCGGGCGCGCGCGAGTCGGCGCCGACCACCGACCCGTGCCGTCGGCACGAAGGAAGGAGAGTCGCCGATGCGACGCTTGATCCTCGTCATTGTGCTTGTCGCGGTGGCGGGCGCGGCCTCCGCGCAGACCATGTCCCCCGCGAGCTCCGGCGTCGTGCCCGTGGTGTCGCGGACGCCGGGCGCGATGGGTTCGACCTGGTCCACCAACGTCTACATCACCCAGGTGACGGGGAATGCACCGGCGACGGTGAACCTGACCGTGCACGCGGTGGGTGGCGCTGCCCGGAGCTTGGCGGTGGCCCTGCCCGGCGCCGCTGGCTCCGCGGAGGTCCTCGACGTGGTCAGCGCGGCCGGCGTCGCAGCCGACGGCAACTACGTCATGACCTGGTGGTCGACCCAGCCGGTGGTGCTGTCGACCCGGACCTTCACCACCGAGGCCAGCGGCTCCTACGGCCAGGGCATCTCGTCGGTGGCGGACGGCAGCGGCTTCGCAACCGGCGGCACGGTGATCTTCCCGGCGCCGATGGACGCCGGCAACCACCGGGTCAACGTCGGTGTGGCCAACGCCGGGCCGGTGGCCCAGGGCTTCCACATCGAGGCGATCGGCGTCGACGGCAGCGTCGGCTCGAGCTGGGACCTCGAGGTCGGACCCTACGCCGTCGAGCAGCTGCGCACCAACGCCGGGATGACCACGGCCGGCTCGGTCAGCGTGAGCTGTCTCGCGAACTGCGACCGAAACGCGTACGGCTACGCCTCGGTCGTGGTCAACGACTCCAACGACGCCTACTTCCTGTATGCCGGCGCAAGCGCGGGCGCGATCCTGTATCCGCCGGTGCTGACGGTCCGGGACGACAAGGGCGTCTTCTTCATCACCGGCGGCTCGCTCTACGACGTCTTCGACGCCTTCGGCTACGCCGTGGCCACTGACCGCCTGTGGCAGATGGAGCAGTACCGTCGCGCCGCGACCGGCCGGCTCGCCGAGATCCTCGGCCTCGACTACCTGAGCCAGGACGTCCTCGCTGCGCACCACCGGCTACTCGGCTGCCGAGCTCCAGCAGCAGTTCGAGTCCCTCGACGGCGAGGCCAAGACCATCGTCACCGGCTACCTCGACGGCGTGAACCGGCGGATTGCCGAGGTGGTTGCCGACCCGGGCCTGCTGCCCTTCGAGTTCAAGGCGATCGGCGCCCAGCTCGGCCAGCCGTTCGTACCCGAGCCGTGGACAGCCAGCGACATCCTGGCGTGGGTGGCCCTGATGCAGCGCAACTTCGATCCCGAGGCCCTCGAGATGGGGCAGGTCGAGAACGGGGTCCTGCTCCAGTCGCTGGCCGCCGCCTATCCCACGGACTACCAGACGATGTTCTCCGACCTGCGCTGGATCAACGATCCGGCGGCCCAGACCATGATCCCTCGGACCGCTCCGAAGCAGGCCCGGACCCTGCCGGCGCCGGAGCCGGCGGCCTTCCCCGACCTCGCCGTCGCTGCGCGCACTCTCCGGAGCCGTTTCGACGACCGGATCGAGAAGCTCGAGCGGATCAACGCCCGGGTCAAGATGGGCAGCTACGCGTGGGTGGTGTCCGGCGACAAGACGGTGTCGGGCCATCCGACCATCTACTCCGGCCCGCAGATGGGCTTCCCGGTGCCGTCGATCGTGCTCGAGGGCTCGATCCGCGGCGGCGGCCTCGCGATCTCGGGGATGACCACCCCCGGCATTCCGGGGATCATCATCGGCCGCACCCCGCACCACGCCTGGTCGATGCAGGTCGGCCACGCTCACTCCCTCGACTACTACCTGGAGAGCCCGGCCAACGTCCAGCTCCACCGCTTCGAGACCATCAAGGTGGCGGGCATTCCCGATCAGACCCTGCCGGTCTTCCGGAGCCCGCGCGGCCCGATCGTCGAGCCCATCCCCTACGACCCCCAGAGCCCGCCACCGGTGATCCTGTCGTGGGCGTACGCCCACTGGGGACACGAGCTGCTGCCCGAGTTCATCCTCGCCTCGTCCCGAGCCCGCTCCATGGATGAGTTCGGCGCGGCGCTCGACTTCCTCGGGGTCAGCCAGCACTTCTGCTACGCCGATCGCCGACGGCAACATCGCCTACTGGATGTCGGGCTGGGACCCGATCCGGCCGTCCGGCGTCGATCCCCGCCTGCCGCTGCTGGGCGACGGCTCTCAGGACTGGACCGGCGAGTATCGCGCCCGGGCCCACGATCGCAACACCTCGCAGGGGTTCTACGGCGGCTGGAACAACAAGGCCTCTGCCGACTACGACAACCCGCCCCAGAGCTGGTGGTACCAGAACGGCCCCGCCCACCGCGCTCACGTGATCACCGACTACCTGTCGACGCACGACGGCCTCAGCTTCGAGCAGGTGCGGGACCTCGCGCTCGACATCGCCACCACCGACAGCTTCGGCGGGGGCGGCAACACCTGGAGCTTCGTGGCCGATGACTTCACGGCGGCGGTCCAGGGGGACCCGACGCCGGAGCGCGAGGCGGCGCTCGCACTGCTCGAGGACTGGGACGGCCACTTCGTGGCCGGCGGCAAGGACGAGTGGGTGGCCGGCCCGCAGCGCGCCGACGCCTGGGTGCTCCAGGACGCCTGGATCCGGGAGATGCTCCGCCTGGTCTTCGCCGACGAGTTCGCCGGCGCCGGCCTGGACTGGCAGGACCAGCCGCCGTCGTTGCTCTTCAACGTGCTGCTGCACGCCCTTGCGGGCGAGCAGGCGTCGCTGCCCACCCTCTACGACTGGTTCCAGGACCGGTCGGGCTCCGGGCTGCCGACCACCGCCGAGGGGCTGATCGTGCTCGCCCTCGACAACACCCTGACCGCGCTCGGACAGGCCCCGTGGAACGTCGACCGGGGCGTGATTTCGTACAACCACGAGATGCTCGGCACGGTCCACACGACGCCGTTGTCGAGTCGCTCCACCTACGCCCATGTGGTGGAGTTCGGCGGCCGGGGGCCGCTGCGCATCGAGAGCATGTTCCCGCTCGGCCAGTCGGGCACCATCCTGATGGACAACCAGGGCGCGCCGGTCTTCGACGAGAACTTCTTCTCCATGGCGCCGCATTACGACGCCTTCGCGCCGCGCGACTTCCCGCTCTTCGAGTAGACCGCGGTTGACCTGAGTTTCGACGGCGCCCCGCTCCTCCGAGCGGGGCGCCTTTTCATCGGCCCAGGCGAGCGCCCGGGCCGGGCTCGCCGCGCGAGGCATGGTGTAGAATCCGGGCCAGCGAATCTCGACAGATCACCAGGGAACGGAGGTGTTCCATGAAGCCCTGTGCGCTCGCGTTGCTGTACATGGTGGCGGCGGCCGCGACCGTCGCTGCCCAGATGCCGACTCTGGCCCCGCCCCCGTGGGCGGAAGGGCCGCCTGCGCCTGCCATGCAGCGAGGTGAGCGATCGGGGCCGCCGCCCGGCTGGACGGCTCCGGTGCCGGAGGCTGCAGTGCTCCAGGACCTCGACGAGGAGCAGTTCATCACCCACTGGGTGCACGCCTACGACGTGATAGCGGGCGGGATCAACGACGATCTGATCGGCGAGGCCAGCTTCGAAGGCCTCTGCTCGAACATGCCGATCAACGATGATCCGGGCGCGTCCTGGACGTACCCCGCCTATTGGGTCGGCCCGACCATATCCACCAGCTACTACGCCGCGTGGAACGAGGAGGACTGCACCTACTTCGCAACCAACAGCAGCGCCTACTTCTACACCTGGGTCCGGTCGAACACCACCCAGCAGGTGCGGGCGATCATCGGCGCCTCGGACTACTTCAAGCTGTGGGTCAACCGCACGTTGGTGATGTCGCGCACCAGCGGCGGCCCTGCCTCCTACCTTGTCGACCAGTACCAGCAGACGGCGACCCTGAACCAGGGATGGAACCTGCTTCTCTTCAAGCAGAGCTTCCCGCAGCTCGGGCCGCCCGACGACCCCAACCAGGACAACCTCTACAAGTACTTCTCGCTGCGCTTCACGACCCCCGGCGGCGCCCCGGTTCACCTGGTCGCCGCGTTCGACCCCATGTGCGCCTTCTCCGGCGATAACGGGGTCTACTCGAGGGCGATCGTGCAGTCGATCGCCCACCTCGCGGGCAGCGGCGGCAGCCAGTGGCGCACCGACACCCTGCTTTACAACGGCACCCACATGATCTGGAACTTCGAGCTGGACTACTTCCGCGAGGGCAACGCGAGCGGAACGCCGGACGCGGTGGCGCGGATCGACCTCGAGCCCTACGAGACGCGCAACTTCGCCGACGCGCTGCGCAACGCCGGCCTGTTCGGCGTTGCCGGCGACCAGAAGGGCTACTTCGAGGTCCGGCGGCAGTACTACTATTTCCGAAATGGTACGGCTGGCTGCAGAACAAGGTCTACAACCAGGCTCCGGCCGGCAGCTTCGGCATGCAGATCCCGACCCGCTACGCCTGGGAAGGGACCAGCTACTCGGCCGTCTTCTACGGGCTGCGCAACGGCGCCTACCGCACCAACTTCGGTTTGGTGCCGTTGGAGAACCAGGGCGCGACGGCGCGGGTGCGCCTGACCCTGTTCGGGCCGGATCTCGCGGCGCCGGTGAGCCGCGAGTTCGGTCCCTTCGAGGGGATGTGGCAGCGCAACAACATTTTCGACGCGCTCGGCGTCGGTGGCCTCAACACCTCGACGACCGCGCTGTACGTGGAGATCCTGGACAACGCGACCAGCACCTACTGGTACCCCTACGTGGCGGTCAACGACAACGGGACCTCGGACCCGACGTTCTTCACCCATGGGTCCTTCGGCGCGTTCCCGCCCGAGCTCGAGGACTGAGGCGGGGCGCCCGCCCGCAGTCCCTGCACATCGAGTCACTCGTTCTCGGCGCCACCGTCGAGCGGAATGCCGAGCCGGCGCGCCTTGCGGTAGAGCGACTTGCGCTCGATGCCGAGGATCTGCGCCGCGCGGGTCCGGTTGCCACCCGCGCGCGCCAGCACGGCCGCGATGTGCAGGCGCTCGAGCTCCTCGAGCGTGAGGTCGTCGCCGATGGCCGGCCCGCGGGTCGCCTCGTCGGTGGCGACTGCAGGCAGGAGGCGCGCCACCGCCGCCGCGTCGCCGAGCGAGCCGAGGTCGACCGCCGCGCGTTGGATGACGTTCTCGAGCTCGCGGACGTTCCCCGGCCAGCGGTGCCGGGCCAGCACCTCGAGCGTGCCCTCGGAGGCGGCTCCGAAATCGGCGAGGCCGAGCCGCGTGAGCATGCGGCGGCGGAAGTGCTCGACCAGCAGCGGGAGGTCGCTCGGCCGCTCGCGCAAGGGGGGAAGCTCGATGGTGTAGCCGGCCAGCCGGTAGTAGAGGTCCTCGCGGAATCCGCCCTCGGCGACGTCGCGGCGCAGCTCGCGATTGGTCGCGGCGACGACTCGAGAGTCGACGGTGAGTGGGGCGTCCGAACCGAGGGGCCGGATCTCGCTGTCGGCGAGGAAGCGCAGCAGCTTGACCTGGAGCTGCCGCGGCAGCTCGCCGACCTCGTCCAGGAACACGGTCCCGCCTCTCGCCGAGGCGATCGCCCCCGCATGATCGCGGTCGGCGCCGGTGAAGGCGCCGCGGCGATGACCGAAGAGCTCGCTCTCGAGCAGCCCCTCGGGGATGGCGCCGCAGTTGATGGCGACGAACGGCCCGGCCGGCCGTGCGCCGAAGCGGTGCAGGGCGCGCGCGACGAGCTCCTTGCCGGTTCCGGTCTCGCCGGTGATCAGCACCGGCACCGGCAGCCTGGCCACGCGGGCGACGGCGGTGTAGACCGCGACGATCCGCGGGTGGCTGCCGACGATCATCGACTCCGGCCCCGGGGAGTCCTCCGGGGCAGGCCGGTCGGCCGCCCGCAGCGCGGCGCGGACGCGCTCGACCAGGTGCCCGAGCTCGAAAGGCTTGGCCAGGTAGTCGAAGACGCCGGCCGCAGCCGCCGCCGCAGCGGTTTCCACCGTGCCCTGGGCGGTGACCAGGATGACCGGCGCCTGCGGCAGCGCTTGCCGGATCTCGGAGAGCAGGTCGATGGCGGTCGCGTCGCCGAGGTAGATGTCGCACACCACGAGGTCGACGCCGGCCCGATCGAGGCGCTCGCGGAGCTCGGCGGCCGAGGCGGCGGTGACCACCCGGCAGCCCTCCTTGCGCAGCGTCATCGACATCAGCTCGAGCAGCGCGCGATCGTCATCAGCCACCAGCACGCTCGGCGGCATCGCCTGTACTCCTTTCTGCGGCCGGGAAGAGCACCGTGAAGGTGGAGCCCTGCCCGAGCGCGCTCGAGACGTGGATCTCGGCGCCGTGCCACTCGGCGACCTCGCGCGCCAGTGCGAGGCCGAGGCCGGTTCCCGGCGCGGCACTCCCCGGCACCCTGAAGAAGCGCTCGAAGAGGTGCGGCAGCGCCTCCTCGGGGATGCCGGGACCGCGATCGCGCACCTCCAGGCTGACGCCTGCGGGGGCGGATTCGACCGCCACCTCGACGGGGACGCCGGCCGGAGAGAACTTCAAGGCGTTTCCCACCAGGTTGTCCACCAGCCGTTCCACGAGCTCCGGGTCGCCGAGGATGGTGGCGGCCGCGGGCGCGTCGAGCCGCAGCACCGCGCCTTCGCGGGACGCCTCGAGCGACCGGCAGCGGCGGGCGACCAGCGCGGAGAGGTCGAGCAGCCGGCGCTCAGCCGGCCAGCGGCCGGAACCGAGGCGCTCGAGCTCGAGGAAGCTGACCACCATGCGGCCGAGCCGGTCCGCCTCGCCGCAGATCAGGCCGGCGACCCGCCGCTGCTCGTCGCGGTCGAGCTCGTAGCGCTCGAGCATGGAGCCGAAACCCGCGATCGACGCGAGTGGAGTCTTGAGCTCGTGGGAGACGAGGCGCTGGGTTTCCCGCCGGCTGCGCTCGAGCTCGCGCTGTGCCGTCACGTCGCGCATGAGGCCGACGGAACCCTCGGTGATCGGCCGAATCTCGACCTCGAGCTGGCGTCCGGCCCGTTCGATCGTGCCGCCCGCAACCTCGCCGGCCAGCGGCGGTGCGCCCCACAGATGCGCGACTGCCCGGTTGGCGAGCAGCGGCCGTCCGCCGTCGTCCCAGAGCACCACGCCCTCCGCCAGCCCGTCCAGCAGCGCCCGGCGCAGCTCGCCGTCGCGGGCGATCTCACGCTGCAGCCGCCTCGCCAGCTCGAGCTGCTTCGGAACACCCCGCGGCAGAGCTGAACGCGCGCTTGCCGGGGTCTGCTCGAGCAGCGCGGCGAGCACCGCCGTCGTCTCACGGCGGGCATCCCGCGACTCCATTGCCTCGCGGGTCGCGGTCGAGATCCCGGCGGCGAGGATCATCGTGACCAGCGGCAGCACGATCCCGACCGCCCAGAGCGCGGCGAGCGCAGTGATGGCCGCGACGGCGACCACGGCGGCGAGGGTGCGCAGGTCGAGCCGGTCGGCGAGCGAGCGCGCGCGCTGGACCGAGAACGCGGCCAGCCAGGCCACAGCGAGCACCGTCCAGCCGTTCGCCGGGGACAGGAGGCCTCCCCGCAGGATCGACGCGGCCGCGGAGGCGTGCACCAGGACCCCGGGCTGTGGTCGGCCGCGCGGCCCGACCGGAACCACGAACTGGTCGCCCGATCCGGAAGCCGCGAGCCCGATCAGCACCACCCTGCCGTCAAGCGCGCCGGCCGGGATGGCGCCGGCCAGCAACCCAGCGGCAGGGTAGCGGGGGATCGCCGCAGGCGCTTCGCGAAAGTCAGGGCGCAGCCCGGCACCCGGCTCCAGCGCGCCCCCCCAACCGGCGTGGCGGGCAGCCGCTGCTGACAGCGCGGGCAGCGACAGGCCCGACGCCTGTTTCGTGGCGCTGACAACGCGCACGACGCCGTCGCTCGAGATCTCTGCGTGGGCGTGTGCGGCGCGGCTCGCGCCGCCGAAGCGCTCGAGGGGCAGCAGCCAGCTTCCATCGGGTGCGATCACCGCCGCGACGGTTGAGGGCCCCTCCCCGAGGGCATCGGCGAGGGCCGCATCCGAGCGTTCGTCGGAAGGCTCCGAGAGGATCAGGTCGAGCACCACCGCCCGAGCCCCTGCCGCTCGAGCGGCATGCACCAGCTCGCCGACGACCTGGCGGCTCCACGGCAGCGCGCCGACCACGGCGATTGACGGGTCGTCGATGACCACCACCGGGAAGGCACCGTCCGTCGCACGGCCGGGGTGGGGGAGCCGCAGCAGGAGGTCGGTGACCGGCCGCTCGAGCAGCTCCATCGTGCCGGCCCACCAGGGCAGCCAGACGAGGCCGGCTGCAAGCAGCGCGAGGCTCCACTCGCGTGCCCGAGATGGGACTCGAAGGGAGCTCATCAAGGACAGGGTAACCGATTCAAATGAAAAGGCGGGGCCTCGCGGGCCCCGCCCTGAACATCGCAGGCCGATGCGTGCAGCGTCAGGGTGTTCCACCGCCGCCGCCGGATCCACTGCCCCCGCCGCTGCCGCCACCGCCGGGCTCGCCGCCGCCACCGTTGCCGCCGCTCCCACCGCCGCCCGGTTCTCCACCGCCACCCGGTTCACCGTTGCCGCCACTGCCGCCACCGCCCGGCTCTCCGCCGCCGCCGCCGTTGCCGCCGCCGTTGCCGCTGCCGGCCATGTTGGTGCCGGTGAAGCTGCCGGTCAGTACGACGCTCCCAGCGCCGTCGACCCACTCCACCAGCCGCAGCTCCTCGACCGGCTGCAGGTCGGTGGGCAGGCTGCCGTCGGCGGTCGTCAGCTCGAGCGAACCGTGGCCGACCACGTCGGTGGTCGCGGCGCCGGCGAGGAACCCGTCGACCATGATCTGGTAGACGACGCCGGGCTCGAGTCCGCACGCGCGGGTCTCGAAGATCTGCTCGTCACTGTCGGTGCGCACGACCTTGGCGATCCCGCGCTCGCCGAAGCCGAGCACCGCGTCGAGGCGGATCCGCTCCATGTAGACCGTGTCGGCCGGTCCGACTCCACCGGAGTAGTCGATCACGAAGCTGCCCTCGAGCACGACCGCCAGGCTCGCATCGATCACCTGCGCGAGCTCGAGCGCTTCGGCCGGCGGCAGCTCCTCGGGCACCGGCGGGAACCTCTCCTCCGGCCAGCCGAGGTGGAGCATGCCGTCACCGAGGGTGTCGGTCGTCAGTGCGCCGACGGTGAGACCGTCGATGACCGCGGCGTACTCGGTCTCGGGCTCGAGGCCGAGGACGCGCACCACGAGGGCCCGCCGGCTCTCCTCGTCGGACATCACCTGATCGGAGACCATTACACGGCCCCAGCCTTCGATGGCTCCGACCGGCTCCAGCGCCGCCACCGCATGCACGCGGTCGAGCGGCGGATCCTGATCAGTCGAAAGCAGGTATCGGTTCTGGTGCTCGTGGGCGTGGCGGTACATCGAAGTCTGCGCGAACGTGGACCCCGCGGTCGCGAGCACTGCGACCACCGCCGAAACAACGATCAGAAAACGTGGGACTCTCATCGCGTCACTCCTTTCGGTTCCGGGCGGATCAGCCCGTCCGGCTCAGCCAGGGGCAAGGGCCGTGCCAGCGCTGCGGGGCCGAGCCGGGGCCCACCCGTCGACCTGCCGGGTCGTTCGGACCCGATGGCGAGTCGCTGCGCCCCGCCACGGCGGCGGCCGGCGACGGTGGAAGCATCCGCGCTTGGCATCGCGATTGCTCACTGCTGGCCCGAGACGATGGGAGGTGGGATCATGCTCCCGATGATGCCTGTTCGAAGGGTGCTGCTGGTGGCCGCCGTGGCCGGGGTTGCCGCGCTCGCGGCGGAGGAAGCCCGGCCGCCGGCCTACCAGCTGGCGACGGTGGAACGAAAGCTGTTCAGGGACGACCCGGCTCCCGAAGTGCAGCTGGCCTCGAATGCGCCGATCGCGGCCGGGGACCTGCTGCGGACCGGCGGACGCTCGTCGGCCGAGATCCTGTGCCCGGAGGCTGCGGCGAGGTTCCGGATCGCACCGAAGACCCGCGCCAGGCTCGCCTCGGAGGCGCCTGGGGTGCTGCTCGAGCTCGAGGAGGGACGGCTCCACGCGTTCTTCGAGAAGCTCGGCGGCGACTCGGGCGAGCGCCTGGTGACGACGCCATCGGCGGTGCTCGCCGTCCGCGGCACCGAGTACGGCGTCGAGGTGGACGCGAAGGGGAACACCACGGTCACGGTCTTCGAAGGCGAGGTCGAGCTCGCCGATGCCGGACGGCTGGGCGAGCCGGTCCGCGTCGGCCCCGGTGAGTACGCCCGAGTTCGGCGCGGCCAGCCGGCGCAGCCGCCAGCACGGCATGAGATGTCCACGCGGGACTGGGAGCGGGGCGGCCGCCCCGACCAGCCTCCCCCGATGGCGGGCTCGGGCTTCGGCGCCGGCGGGGAGGGCGGGCTCGGCGGTGGCGCGGGAGCCGGCGGGGCGGGGGGCGGTGCCGGCGCAGGATCGGGCGGCGGCGCTCACCGCGGCGGTGGTGGCGGCGGCGGGGACGCCTGAGGAACAGCTTGGGCTCGGAGATGGATATCCGGCTTCGTCCCGCGGCGACTCGCACGCCGTGACAAGCGGGCGCGGTCGTGGGCGGACCGGGACTAGCCCCTCGATCCCGGACGGCGGCCCCTCGCCTGGCGCGAGCCGTCGACCCGGGCGACGTAGGCCGACGCCACGTCCTCGAAGCGCCGCGGCGCCCGGCGCCGCTCGCGCGGCACGTGCACCCGCTGCGCGCGGCGGTCGCGGCCGGAGCGCCGGTCCCGAACCGGCTGCGCGCTCGCGCCGAGGGTCGTGCGGGCCCTGGCGTTGATGCGGATCAGCACCAGCAGCACCAAGATCGTCGCGAGGGCGACAAGGACAACGGTCATTGGGCTCCCCTTGGCAGCCGACCGAAGCGAGCAGACGGCAGCGGGTCTCTGTCAGGGTGAAAGCGGCGCTGACGGCGCCGTATTCCGAGCCCGCTCCCTGGACGCGCTCGCGCCGAGTCGAGAGATGTCGTTCGGGCACGGAGACCCTTCGACTCGCGGCGTGGAGCCTGCCCTGAGCGAGGAGCCCTCCAGGGCTCCGAGTCGAAGGGGCGCCGCTCGCTCAGGGCAGGCTCCTCGGGCGCGGAAGCGGAAGCGGGCGCGGAAGCGGGTGAATGAACCCCTACCCCCCAGCCCCTTGCCCAGCGACAGCGCTGCCGCCGACCGTCATCTCGGCGAGCTTGATGGTCGGGCCGTTGGTCTCGCCGTGGAAGCGCAGATCGTTGCCGACCATCTCGACGCCCTGAGCAGGTCGCCGAGGTTGCCGGCGATGGTGATCTCCGCCACCGGGAAGGTGGTCACGCCCTTCTCGATCCACAGCCCGAAGGCGCCGATCGAGATGTCGCCGGTCGTCGGGTCGGTGCCGAAGCCGATGGTGCCGGTCAGCAGCAGCCCGCGCTCGACCGAAGCCGATGATCTCCTCCGGCGTGGTGGCGCCCGCCGTCCAGGTAGAGGTTGGTGGTGCCGCCGGCGTTGCCGGTGGACCGCATCCCGAGCTTGCGCCCGTAGTAGGTGTCGAGCAGGTAGCTCTTCAGCACGCCCTGCCTCGACCAGCGGTGGTGGTGCGGCGGGGCACGCCCTCGCTGTCGAACGGCGCGGTGCCGAAGCCGTGCTTGAGCAGGCCGTCGTCGACGATGGTGACGGTGGTCGGCGGCGATCTTGGTGCCGAGCTTGTCGACCAGGAAGGACTGCCGGCGGGAGATCGCCGCGCCGGACAGCGCCTCGGCCAGGAAGTCGAGCAGCCCGGCGGTCACCGGCGGCTCGACGACCACCGGCACGTTCTGGGTCTCGACCTTGCGCGCGCCGATCAGCCGGGTCACCCGGCGGGCCGCGGTGGTCGCCAGCACCTCGGGCGTCGGGCAGCGCCGCCCGCGTAGGGCCGCCCTCGAACCAGCCGTCCTGGAACAGGTTGTCGCCCTCGCCGGCCTGGAAGGCCGCCGACGCGTAGGCGCCCGTGCTCCGGTAGCTGCCGCGGAAGCCCTTCGAGTTGGCGAGGATGGTGGTCTCGTCGGCGGACGACGAAGGACGCGCCGAGCGACTTGTTGACGCCCGTCTGCTTGAGGCCGATGGCCTCGGCCTTGGTGGCGTAGGCGATCTTCTTCTCGGGGGTGAGCGCCAGGATCGCGGGGTCGAAGATCCCGAGCTCCTCGGCGTCGACCGCGACCTTCTCGAGCTGCGGGCAGGCCCGCGAACTCGTCCTTGCCGCCGAGCCGGGCGCGCGCGACGGCGTTGGTCACCAGCCGGTCGAGGGTGTCGAGCGAGAGGTCGGACGACGAGGCGTTGGCGGTCCTGCCGTCGACGAAGGCGCGGATCGCGAGCTGCCTCGATCCGGACTCGGTCAGGGTCTCGAGCGCGCCGTCGCGGATGCCGGCGCGGAACTGGCTGCCCTCGCTGATCGACACCTCGATCTCGTCGGCGCCCTTCTTGACTGCCGTAGCGCGACCAGGCTGTCGGCCAGCGCCATCAGGTCGTTGCTGCCCGTGCTCATGCCCGACCTCCCACCGTCATCTGGCGGATCTTGAAGGTCGGGGCTGCCGGCGGTCACCGGCGCGAACTGGCCGTCCTTGCCGCAGCTGCCGAGGAAGATGCCGAGGTCGTTGCCGATCATCTCGACGTCGTTGAGGATCTGCAGGTTGGTGCCGATCAGGGTGGCGTTCTTCACCGGCTGCGGTGAGCTTGCCGTCCTCGATGAGGTAGCCGAGGTTGACCGAGAAGGTGAACTTGCCGGTGTCCTCCACCATGCCGCCCTCGTAGCTCTTGGCGTAGAAGCCCTTCTTGACCGAGGCGATGATGTCCTCGGGCGGCGCGTCGCCCGGCGCCAGCACGGTGTTGTTCATGCGCGGGATGCGGCGGGTTGCGAAACGACTGCCGGCGCCCGTGGCCGTTGGGCGTGGCGCCGAGCATCCGCGCCGACAGCCGGTCGTGCAGGAAGCCGGTGAGCCTGCCCCTCTCGATCAGCATGACCTTGCCGGTGGCGGTGCCCTCGTCGTCGATGTTGAGCGAGCCCCGCGCGTCGGGGATGGTCGCGTCGTCGTAGATGGTGACGAGCGGGTTCGCCACCTTCTGGCCCATCTTGTCCCACATGATCGAGGTCTTCTTCCAGATGCCGTCCGCCTCGAACGGGTGGCCCACCGCCTCGTGGATCATGACGCCGGAGTTCTTGTTGCCGAGCACCACCGGCTGGTCGCCGGGAACCGGGTCGACCGCGCCGAGCAGGATGATCGCCTCCTCGGCGGCCCGCGTCGCCGATCTCCTTGGGGGTGGTGCCGGCGGTCGCGATAGAAGGCCCGGCCGACCCGGCCGCCGGCGTTGTCCGAGCCGGTGACGCGGGTGCCGTCGCTCTCGGCGATGGCGGTGACCCGCAGCCGGACCTGCGGCCGGACGTCGGACACCAGCAGGCCCTCGCTGTTGACGATGGTCACGTACTGCAGCTCGTCGCCGAGCTCACGACCGGACCTTCACGATCCGCTTGTCGTGGGCCGCGGCCGCGGCGTAGCCCTCCTTGACGAGGGCGATCCGATCGGCGAGCGAGCTCTCGGAGAAGGGCGACCGCATCTGGTAGACCTGCCGGCCCGGCGCGCGCTCGCCGAACGCGGCGACCGCACCGGCGGTGCCCGCGGCCGCGATCGCCGCCGCGGTCAGGGCGGCCCGGCGCATCGCGTCGAGCTGGAGCTGCGAGGTGTAGCCGAAGCCGGTCTGCTGCCCCTTGAGGACGCGGATGCCGACGCCGAGGCGGATGTCCTCGTCGGACTCCTTGATGATGTCGTCCTCCATCTCGACCGAGCTCGACGTCGTGTACTCGAGGAAGAGGTCGGCGAAGTCGCCGCCCTTCGACAGCGCCGCCTGGAGCACCTGGCGCAGCATCTCGGCGCTGACGCCGAAGCGCTCCTCGAAGAGGCCCAGGCCAGGTGCCGGCATGGTGCCGGCGAGCAGCCGGTCGGCGAAGAGCCCAGAGGCCACGTAGGCCCCGGCCCCCGCCCCGGCGAGCTTCAGGAACTCCCGTCGTTGCAGCGTTCCCATGTCGCGCGTCCCTCCCGCATTCGTCAGGCGATCCCAGCTGCGTGCCGCTGGAAACCCGGCCGGCTGGCCAGGCTGAAGGCTCATGGTCGTGTACGGCGATCAGCGCCGCCGAGTTGCAGTACGGCGCGGTGCTGGAGCTGCCGGCCGGCCCGCCGGAACGCCTTTCTCACCCGCGCGGCGCGCCACGAGCTGGAGAGGCTGCACCGCGAGACCATCGACCGCGAGTTCGAGATGATGGCGCGAGATGCCCGGTACCAGCGGGAGGCTCGACGAATCGTCGAAGACTACGCGCTCTCCGACTGGGAGGCCCTGCGGGTCGCCGAGGACGAGCCGTGAATCGCGGCGAGGTCTACCTCGCGCGCCTCGACCCGACCCAGGGCTCAGACCAGGCCGGGTTGCGTCCGGTGGTCGTCGTCAGCCGGGACGCCATCAACCGCTCGAGCCCGGTGGTCATCGTGGTGCCGTGCACGACCTGGTCAGAGGGCCGGCGGGTCTACCCGAGCCAGGTCCTTCTTCACGCGCCGGAGGGCGGGCTGCGCGCGGACTCACTCGCACTCGCCGAGCAGGTCCGCGCCATCTCCAAGGCCCGCCTCACGGACCGCTGGGGAATGCTCGCCGTCGACTCGCTGCACAGGCTGGAGCGCGCCCTCCTGATCGCGATGGACCTCCCCGGCCAGTTCGGCTGACAGGGGTGCCAGCGGCTCGCGACACAGTGCGCCTTCCGATCAGCCGCGCGGGATCCGGGCCGCGTTGGCGGCGAGCCAGCCCTTGAAGCTCTGCAGCTCGGGGTTGAGAGAACGCGAGAACGAGAGGTCGCGGGCGCCGCGGAAGTCCGCCTCGAAGTCGCGCTTGAACTGGAACATGTTGCCGAGGTCCTCGGCGCCCGGGAAGCCGAAGCCGCGGTAGACCGCGGGCTCGACCGCGTTGTGGCGAACAGTCTCGCCCAGCGCCTGGCTGAGGGCGGCCGCCATCTCCTCACCGCTCAGGTGCTCGCCGGCGATGCCCACGGTCTTCCCGATGAGGTCGCCGCCGCGCGTGAAGATCCCGTAGGCGCAGCGGCCGATGTCCCGAGCTGCGATGCCCGGGAGCTTGGCGGAGCCCATCGGCAGCGTGAACGCGAGGGTGCCGTCCCCGGCCGGCTTGGGTCCCATGCCGAAGTGGATCAGGTTGTCCCAGTAGAACGATGTCAGCAGGAAGGTGGTCGGCACTCCGAGCTCGGCGAAGACGCGGTCCGACTCGCCCTTGGCGTCGAAGTGCGGCACCTTGTAGGAGCCCATCAGGGTCGGCATGCGGTCGTCGTCGAGCGGCACCCAGCGGCGCGTGTCCTCGAGGGTCGACCAGATGACGTGTTGCAGGCCGGCGCGCTTCGCGGCCTCGGCCATGGCGCGGGCCTGGGCCTGCTCCTTCTCCGGCGAGAAGTGCTCCCAGAAGAAGGTCACGCAGAACGCCCCCCAGGCGCCGGCGAAGGCGCGCTCGAGGCTCGCCGGGTCATCGACGTCGGCCGCGACCACCTCGGCGCCCAGCTCGGCGAGCTCCCTGGCCTTGGCGGAGTCGACGTTGCGGGTCAGGGCGCGCGCGGCGAAGCCGCCGGCCGGGTCACCGAGGATGGCGCGCACGAGGCCTCCACCCTGCGCGCCGGTGGCTCCAACGACGGCGATGATCTTCGTGTCACTCATGGGGTTCTCCTTTCGACAGGTGAGGGGCGAAGGTGGGGATCAGACGCAACTTGCGATCGTTTCGCAGCAATCATCTCCCGCCGCAACATGACGGACCGGTCGCCCCTTCCCGAACCGTCCCGGTCCGCCCTCGCGCGAGCCCTCCGTGCGGCCGGCGGTCCCCCATGGATTCACCGATGAATCTCTTGACTTTGAACGACTTCGGTGGTCTAGTGGAGGTGCCAGTGATGACCGGGGGAGGGATGCCGGCTGCGCGGTTGCGCCGCGCGATCTGGGCTGGGCGCGAGGCCTTGGCTCGTGCGTTGCTCGTGATCGCCATCCTTGCTGCGATCGCCGCGCCCGCGAACGCCCTCGAGACGCCGTCCCCGGAGCTGCGCCGCGTTGTCAGCGCCGGCGACCCCGAGTGGACCGTCGTCTGGCAGGCGACCACCGCCGAGGAGCACGGCCAGTTCCGCCTGTACGGCGGCCCTGCCCTCGAAAGCCTGCAGCTCGTCGACATCCAGCCCGCAGCCCTCGGCCCGGCCGGCTACCGCTACCGGGATGAGCGCAGCGGCGTTCCGGGCTGGTACTACCAGCTCCGATACCTCAACTCGAAAGGTGAGGAGCTGGTCCTCGGCAGCCTCCGGGTCGAGCCGGTCGGGCTCCAGTCAACGCCCGCGTCGATCCACCAGTCGGCGCCGGTGGTCAAGGCGCTGCCCTCCACCGGGCCGCAGCTCGCGCTCGCCTCGCACCGGCAGCCGCCGGCCGCCGACGTGATGGTGGCCGACGACGCCAGGCCCGAGCCTGACGTGCCGCCCCCCCGTTGCTTCCACCAGGACGCGTGACGGCCGAAACCCGCTCACGCTGTCCGCGACCATCCGTTGCAGCGCCGATCCACTGGCGTCTTGATTCCGCGAAGAGCGCACTGTGCTCTTCGGATTCGGATGGACCCAAGAACGAGCTGAAGGAGCATCGAATGAAAGCTGTGAAGTTGATCCTCATCGCCGTGGCCGTGCTGGCGGTCGTCGCCCCGGCCGGCGCTGCGGACTCGCACAAGGTCCTCGAGCAGAACCAGCCGCCGGTGGTGCGGCAGGTCGATGTTGCGACCTGGCTGACCCAGGCGCCGAACGGATCGAACGGCATCTTCTCCGACGCCAGCTGCGACCTCTGCGGCCAACCCCAGGTCCTGGCGGACAACTTCGTCCTCAGCACCGGCGGCGTCGGCGTCAACATGAACCAGGCGGTCATCTGGGGCGGCTACTACCCGAACAACGTGCCGGTCCCTGCTAACTTCGAGATCATCATCCACAGTGATGCCGGCGGTCTGCCCGGCGGCGTGATCTGCCAGGCCTCGGTCCTCCCGAGCGCCGACGTCCTGACCGGCGTCACCCTGTTCGGCGTCAGCGAGCACCAGCTCACCCTCGACTTCCCGAACTGCTCGCTCGCGGACGGCACCTACTTCATCGAGATCTACACCAACACCGGCGCCGGCACCGACGACTGGTTCTGGGAGACCGGCAACCTCGACGGCACGCACGGCATTGTCGGCCAGGCATTCGCGTTCTCGGCACCCGGCTCGGGGTGGAACTACGACGCCGCGCAGGACATGTCGATCACGCTCAACGGCGACCTGGTTCCGGTCGAGCTGCAGAGCTTCGACGTCGAGTAACGACTGACTGATACAAAGAGGAGTTCATCCATGAGAAAGATCGCGATTTTCGGTTTCGTCCTGCTGCTCGGCGCCGCGCTGGCCGGTGCTGCGGACTCCCACAAGGTCCTCGAGCAGAACCAGCCGCCGGTGGTGCGGCAGGTCGATGTTGCGACCTGGCTCACCCAGGCGCCGAACCAGTCGAACGGCATCTTCTCCGACGTCCACTGTGACTTCTGCAGCGGAGGCGTCCAGGTCGTGGCGGACAACTTCGTCATCAGCACCGGTGGCGTCGGCGTCAACATGAATCAGGCGGTCATCTGGGGCGGTTACTACCCTGGCAACGTGCCAACGGCCGCCAACTTCGAGATCATCTTCCACAACGGTGCCGGCGGCGTGGTGGGCGGCGTGGTCTGCCAGGCCTCGGTCCTCCCGAGCGCCGACATCCTGACCGGCGTTACCCTGTTCGGCGTCAGCGAGCACCAAGTCACGCTCGACTTCCCGACCTGCACGCTGGCCGACGGAACCTATTTCGTCGAGATCTACACCGACAGCGGTGTCGGCACCGACGACTGGTTCTGGGAGGTCGGAAACGTCGACCCGGTGAACGGCGTTGTTGGCTCCGCCTGGGCCGTCTCAGCCCCCGGCTCGGCGTGGAACTACGACACCGCGACCGACATGGCGTTCACGCTCAACGGCGACCTGGTGCCGGTCACGCTGCAGAGCTTCGACATCGAGTAGCGACCGACTGATTGAAAGAGGAGAAAGACCATGAGACGAATTGCGATGATCCTCGCAGTCCTCGCGTTGGTCGGGCTGCTGCCAGCCCAAGCGGCCGGGCCGCAGTTCGCAGCGTCCGGCAAGGTAGCGAACCCGGTCACGGTCGAGGGTGTGCCGCCCCCGGGCGACCCGGTGACTCTGGTGCTCGACGACGGCAGCCGTGACAACGACATCGGCATCGGCGGCACCCTGGAGATGCTCTGGGTCAACCGCTTCACGCCGAACCCGGCCGAGTTCCCCTTCGAGCTGACGGAAGTCCAGGCCTACTTCAGCTCCCTGGGCATGGTCAACGTCGGCGACGACCTGACCCTGGTCGTCTACGAGAACACCACAGGCGGCAATGATCCGGCGGTCGGATCGAACCTGCTGTACGCGCAACCCGTGACGGTGCAGGCATTAGACACCTTGAATGTCTATACCTGGTAGCCCCGGTGACCCTTGCCGGACCAGGGGACGTGGTGATCGGATTCATCGGACTGGAAGTGCCGGGGACGAGCTACTGGCCGGCGTCCATGGACCAGACGGCGACGCAGCAGCGCTCCTGGGCGGGCTGGTGGGACGCGTCACCGCCTCCGAGTCCGCCGGTGCTGCCGCCGACCAACTGGACGCTGATCGACGTCTACTTCCCCGGCAACTGGATGGTGCGCGGCTACGGGACGGTCGTGCCGGTCGAGCTGCAGAGCTTCGACATCGAGTAAGAGAAAAGAAAAGGAGACAGATATGAGAAAGATTGCGATCCTGAGCTCCGTTATCCTGCTGGGACTGGCTGCCGTCGTGGTGGCCGCCGACCTCCGGACGAGCCACTCCGTTACTGGGCCCATCCCGTCGGCTGGCGAGCAGGCCCTCCTCTACAGCCAGATCTCGAATCCGTCAGGCGGCGGCGCCGCGGCGCAGGACTTCGAAGCAGCCTACGACGCCTATGACTGCTACGTCGGCGACGACTTCCAGGTGACCTGGGCCGACGGCTGGCAGATCGAGCAGATTCATGCCCCAGGGAGCTATAGCCTCGCCGGCCCCGCGCTCGGCATCGTCTACGGCTTCTACGGTGACGCGGGCGGCTTCCCGGGTACGACCCTGTGCAGCGGCACCGCGTCGATCGTGTCCGACAACGCTGGCGACATCCTCTCCCAGCTGCCGTCGGTCTGCATCCTGCCGGTCGCCGGCACCTTCTGGGTGTCGGTGGCGGCGCGCCTGGACTACAGCTGCCGGCGGCCAGTGGTATGTCAGCGCCGAGGCCGCAACCACGGGCAGTATTGCTCGCTGGTACAACCCCGGCGACGGCTTCGGCAACGGCTGCACAACCTGGAACAGCTGCCCGCTCTCGGTGATCAACGCGGCCTACCTCGACATGTCCTTCGAGCTCCTCGGGGCCGAGATCCCGGTCGAGCTGCAGAGCTTCGGCATCGAGTAAACAGTTCTGTCGTTCTGAACCCCGCGCCGCGCCTGCGGCGCGGGGATTTTTTTCGTCTCGGACTCTGTGTTCGTTGATTGGAGATCGAGGGTGATGCACAGCACGTGGAGTCGATCGACTCAGAGCGGTCCCCTTGTGTGGCTGCTTGCTGCCGTCGTCGCCGGTGGAGGACTCGTGGGCTGCACCACCGGGATGGAGGCGCCCCGTGACGCCGTCGCCGTTTTCGACGGCGGCTGGGTCAGCGCTGAGGAGCTCGCGGCGGCGGCGAGCGGAGAACGCGCCGGCACGTCGCGGCTACCGGGCGTCCGCGGCGCGACCCCGGACGAGCTCGCGCGCTGGATCGCCTGGGAGGAGCTGGTCGTTGCGGACCGGCGGAACGAGGTGGCCGGGCGGCGGGATTTCAGCCTGCGCTCCCACGAGCTGCAGCAGGCGCCGCTCGTCAGCCGGCTGCTGGCAGAGCTCGGCGCCGGCGTGCAGGTCAGCGACGCCGAGGTCTCAGCCGAGCTCGAGGCGATCCGAGCGAGCCGTTCGGCGAGGGAGCCGCGGCTCGAGCTGCGCCACATCTACCTGCGAGCGTCGGACGAGCTCTCCGAGGTGGACCGCGAGAGGAAGCGCGCCTCGGCGCAGCAGCTGCTCGGGGAGCTCCGGGGCGGAGCGAGCTTCGAGGAGCTGGCGAGGCAGCACTCTGAGTCCAGCACGGCGCCGAACGGCGGGCTGATCCCGGCCCTGCGACCGGGCATGACCGATCCCGGATTCGAGCGGGTGGTCTTCGCGCTCGACGAGGGCGAGATCAGCGATGTCATCGAGACGGCCTCCGGCTTCCACATCGTGCTGCTCGTGAAGCGCACCGGCCCCGAGCCGATCAACGAGGAGGCGCTTCGAGAGCAGCTGCCGGAGACGCTCCGGAGACGCAAGGCCGAGCAGGCGAGGTCCGAGCTGGTCGCTCACCTCAAGCAGACAGAGGCGCATGAGGCGAGGTGGACCGAGGCCGGGCTCGTCGAACCGCGCGAGGGTGACGGCGCGATCCTGATCGTGGGGGACTTCATCTATACCGTCGACGACCTCGAGGCAGCCCGTGCCCAGGCGGGAGTCGGCATGCAGCGCGGCGATCAGATCCGGACCTTCCTCGACGGGCTGCTCGAGCGGGAGCTGCTTGCCGGCGAGGCGCGTCGCCGCTTCCAGCCGGATCAGCGGGAGCTGGCCGCGCTGCGCGAGCAGGCCGTCGAGGAGGCACTCCGCGAGCTGGCAGTGCGCGACGAGGAGGTGGAGCTCGAGGCGGCCATCCCGCGGGCGGAGCTCGAACGCTTCGCTGCCGAGCAGCCGGCGCAGCTTGAGGTCGCCGCGACCTACCGGCCACAGCTCATCTTCCTCCCGGACGGGAAGAATGTGTGGGAGACCTTCCGCGAGGCCGAGCAGATGGTGACGGAGCTGCGCGCCGGTGCGGACTTCGCCGCAGCGGCGCGCGAGCGCTCGACCGGCCCCAACGCTGACCGGGGCGGCGACCTGGGGCTCCTCACCACCAACCAGATGATGGCTTACGACCTCGAGATGCTGCAGGTCATCGTCCGGCTCGAGGTCGGCGAGATCTCAGACCCGATTCGGGTCTCGGACACCAAGCTGAGCACCCAGGTCGGCTCCATGAAGGGCGGCTTCCTGATTGTCAAGCTCCTCGAGCGCCGCGAGCCGCGCACGCTCGACCTGGCAAGCGACGAGGCGGAGATCCGACGACGCTACTGGAGCGCCAACCGAAATGCGCTCCTGCGGCAGCGGCGTGACGAGCGCTTGCTCGAGGCCGGGTTCCGGATGCTGCTGCAGGCCGGGAACGCGTTCGCCGAGGCGCCCGCCGAGCCCTAGCCCGGATATCTCACCGGGTTCCGTCGCGAGGGTGGCGAGGTGCCGTACGCAGTGGGGTTTTCGACCCGAGGGGCGCGGAGGCGAACCCGCCGGGGCGGGTGGTGGGAGTGCGGGAGGGGGCGGCGGGTTGTGATGGGCGGGGGGCGGAAACTTGACAGTACGTCGAGCACCCCGAGGCGAGAAAGCACCGCTGAGTGCGGTACATCGCCGGCCGCAGTAGAAAGTTGGTGAGATATCCGGGCTAGGGCTGAAGGCTTCCTCGGCCCGAATCACCCGCCGGGCTGGGCCGCCTTGCGGCGAAGCCGCTCGAGATTCGTGCGGACCGCCACGTTGCCCGGCTCGAGCGCGGCTGCGCGCTCGAGCGCCGCAATCGCCGCCGGAAGGTCGCCCGTGAGGTAGGCGATGTTGGCCCGGTACTGGAAGACCAGCGGGAACTCCGGCCACAGCCGCTCGGCTTCAGCCAGCAGCCCGAGCGCGCGCGCGTAGTCACCCCGGCGAGCCTCGCCACTCGCCTCGGCGGCGAGCGTGGCGGCGCGGGCCTGCTCCTCCGTCGTGGGCGCGTAGACCAGCGCGCTGCCGGTCAGACGCTGGAGGGCGCTCCGGGCGGAGCTCAGGCTGTCGTCGTTCTGGGCCGCCGCGCGGAAGGCGGCGATCGCCCCCTCGCGGTCTCCGAGACGCTCGAGCACTACGCCCCGGTTGTAATGGGCGAGCGCGAGGTCGGGCTTCAGCTCGAGGGCCCTGTCGAGCGAGACCAGGGCCTCGTCGAGGCGGTCCAGGTGCTCGAGGGCGTAGCCGAGGTTGAGGTGGAGAGCAGGGTCGCCCGGGCTGCGCTCGATCAGGCTCCGGTAGGCATCAGCCGCCTCCTCGAAGCGGCCGGCGGCGAGCAGCACATCAACGTCGGCCTGGCGCTGGAGGGAGGAGTCCTCGTCCTCCCCGAGATAGCCGAGAGCCTCGAGGTGTGCGATGACCTGCTCGTCCGCGCTGCCGGCGCTGTCCGGCGCCTGCGGGGTGGTGGACCCGCGCTCGTAGCTCGCGATCCGCGGTGCGGGCTTGATGCCCTCGAGAACGCCGGCGAGCGCACGACCCGGCATGTCGTCCGCCGCGGGCAGCCCGAGCAGGGCGAGGGCGGTGGGCGCAATGTCGAGCTGGGTTGCGCCCTGGATCACGCTGCCCGGGCGGACTCCCCGGCCCCACAGCCCGACAATGCCGTACACCTCGTGCGCCCGGGTGCTGACGCGCCGCATGTCGCGGGTCACGCTGGGGTCGCCGTGCAGCTCGCCGAGCTTGAAGCCATGGTCCGAGGCCACGATCAGCGTCGTGTCATCGCCGGCTGCCGCCATCAGCCGGCCGAGCAGCTCATCCGACCACACGTACATCTCCTCGACGGCACGGCCGTAGCGGGCCTGCTGCTCGGCAAGCTCGCCGCGCAGCCCCTCGGCCCGGAAGAGGTGGCCGAACAGATGAGAGGTGGAGTCGGTGGCCTCGATGTAGACCATCAGGAGGTCCGGTCGCTCGGTGCTCCAGAGCTCCTCGCCGATCGCGGCGTAGCTTTCGGCCGAGGCGAGCGCCCATCGGAAGTGGCTGAGGTCGTCGGCGAAGTCGAAGGGACGGGCGAGCTCCTCGGCCGGAACCGTGATGAAGCGGGCGGCCTGATTGGTGCCGACGTCGGAGGGCCGGCGAATCATCGGAGCGACGCGCTCGGCGAGCTCCGGGGGAGCGACCGCGTCGCGGATCGCCGCCTCACCCTTCTGGCCCTTCTCGAACAGCAGGTGGTAGCAAGTGCGGTCGCTGACCACGGCGCCGTTGACCGCCTCGGGCGGCCAGGTCGCCCACCACCCGACCACGGCCACGCGGCGGCCGGCCTCGGAGGCGATGTTCCACAGCGCGCGGACGCGGCGCATGGCGCTGGTCACCGGCTGCTTGGCGTCGCCGTCGGCGCCGGCCGCCTTGAAGCTCGTGATGCCGTGCTCCGCAGGCCTGCGGCCGGTGGCGATGGTCGTCCACAGCACCGGGCTGACCAGCGGCAGGTCGGCCTGGAGGGGGCCGAACGCGCCCTCCGCCCTGAGGCGAGCGAAGGCGGGCAGGCGACCCTCGGCGACAAGAAGGTCGACCACCTTGGGGTCGACGCCGTCGAGACCGAGCACGATCACCCGCCCCGGTCGGGCGCCGCAGCCGGTCGGCAGGGCGACGGCGGCGATGACCACGACGGTGAGCAGTACTCGACGCAGCATCGACGCAGCGTAGGAGAGCGCCGGACCTCGGTCAAGCCCGCCGCGGCGGCCGGGCGCCCCTGGCGCGCTCTCAGGGATCCGGTGTCTCGCGGGGGCGGCGATCCAGGCTGATCCGGATCCGGGGTTGCGCGCGCTGCAGAGCGTCGGCGCCGGCGGCGGTGACGGCGGTGTCGCCGGCGACCACCGACTGCAGCGACCCGCTCTCGGCGAGGGCGAGCAGGCCGCGGTCGCTCACCCCCGTGCCCTCGAGGCGCAGCCACTGGAGGGACTTCAGGTTGGCGACGTGCCCGAGTGCCGGCGTCGGTGACTGCGGTGTCGCTGAGGAGCAGGTACTCCAGCTTGGCGAGTCCGGCGAGGGCGGTGAGCCCGACGTCGGTCACGTGGGTGCCGCTCAGGTCGAGGTAGAAGAGGGAGGGAAAGCTCGCCACCTGAGGCAGGCGCCGTCGCCGGTCGCCGTGCCGGCGAGCATGAGGCGGCGCACGGCGGCAGCTGCCGGCGAGGTGCTCCAGACCAGACCCGGACACCGCCGGTGTGAGAGGTCGACGCTCTCGAGGGCGGCGAGCCCGGCGAGGTGGCGCAGACCGTCATCGCTCACCCGGGTGTCGGCGAGCATCAGGTGCTTCAGCTTGCCCAGCGATGCCAGACATGCTCGAGGCCCGCATCGCTGATCGCGGTATCGCGCAGGCCCAGGTTCTCGAGCCCGCTCAGTCCGGACAAGGCGGCCAGCGCGCCGTCGGTGATCCCGGTGTCGGCGAGGAACAGCTCACGCAGCCCGGTCAGCGCCGCCAGGTGCGCGACCCCGGCGTCGGTGATCGCGGTGCCCCGCAGCCCGAGCGTCTCGAGCTGACGCATGCCGGCGACCCGCCGCAGGTCGTCGTCGCTGATGTCGGTGTCACCGAGCAGCAGGCTGGTCACGCTGGTCATCCCTGCCAGCTCGGTCAGTTCCTGATCGCTGAGGGTCATGCCGCTGAGGTTGACGGACACCAGCCTGCCCGACGCGTCCGCGCGCTGCTTGCCGGGACGCTCCTGTCGCAGCCGGTCCGCGAGACCTGGCGCCGCGGAGGGTTGCGCAGCCGCGACCGGATCCGGCTCCTGCGCTTGCGCACTCGCGACCGTTCCCGGTAGCGCCCCGAAACACGCGGCAAGGAAGATTCCGAGGGCGCGCCAACCCGCGGAAGGTCTGCCGGCGTGCGCCTGCATCGCGGCAGCGAATGGCGCCGATCCGTCGCATCGCGAGAGGGTAGCACGCTTGCCGGGCGAGGGCGTGGGACGGGTCGCCGTCGAATCGACACCACCCTCCGGCCGTGCGAGGATGGCGCGGTGAGCCGTGTCGCGCCGGCACGGTGGCCGCGATCTGCCGTGGAGGTCGCCATGAAGTCGATGATCGGGTGTCGGGCTGCGGTGCTGATCGTTGCGGTGCTGGCGTGCGCCGGCACAGTTCGGGCGCTCGAGCCACCGACCCCCGAGCAGCTCGCGCGCTACCGGCGGGACGGCAGCCTGGCCTCGCGGGCAGAGGCGGCGCGGGACCTCGGCAACCACCGGATGGCGCCGCACCTGGCGGCGCGGCTCAGCTCGACGAAGACCGCAGCGGCGGGGTGGGGCCTGCCGGCGGAGGGAACTCCCAGGGTGCTCGCCCTGCTCATCGCCTTCAGCGACTACCCGGGGTCGACCGATCCCACCGCCGTCAACGCCAAGCTCTTCGGCGACGGCGACCCGATGGCCTTTCCCTACGAGAGCCTGCGCAACTTCTACCGGCGCGCCTCCTACAACCTGCTCGACATCGGCGGCAACACCCTGGGCTGGTACACGGCCCCCTACCCACGCTCGGCGGTCGCGCAGACCACTGAGGGCCGCGAAGGCCTGATCCGCGAAGCGATCACGAGCTTCGACGCTGCCGGCCACGACTTCTCGCAGTACGACAACAACGGCGACGGCACCATCGACTACTTCATCGTGGTCTGGACCGGACCGCACCAGGACTGGGCCGAGTTCTGGTGGGGCTACCAGACCTCCTTCCAGGACGGGTCGTTCCGGGTCGACAACACCCGCCTCGGCGTCTACTCCTGGCAGTGGGAGAACTACGACTGGCCCGGACCGTTCACGTCCGACGTCGTCATCCACGAGACCGGCCATGCCCTCGGACTGCCCGACTACTACGACTACGACGACTCGATCGGACCGCGCGGCGGGGTCGGCGGCCTCGACCAGATGGACAGCAACTGGGGCGACCACAACTGCTTCAGCAAGTACGTGCTGGGGTGGCTGACGCCGGAGGCTGCCAATCACGGCACGGTGCAGCTCCTGCTGAGCCCGACCGGCGAGGCGCCCGAGGCGGCGCTCCTCATGAACGGCAACCCGCGCACCGACCCCTACGGTGAGCACTTCATGGTGCAGTTCAGGCGGCGGCAGGCCAACGACAGCGGCTACCCGGCCGACGGGCTGCTGGTGTGGCACGTCGACGCCCGCACCGGTCCGGGCGGCGACTTCCTCTACGACAACTCCTACACCGAGCACAAGCTGCTGCGGCTGATGGAGGCCGACGGGCTCGAGGAGATCGAGCAGAACGGGTCGGCCGACGCCGGCGACTACTTTGGGCACGGTGGCGTCTTCGGCACCGACACCCACCCGAGCTCGCACCGCTACGATGGCGCCGCGACCAACCTGCTCGTCGACGAGATCGCCGCGGCCGGCGACGAGATGGCCCTGCGGGCCTCGCTCGGCTCCGGCTGCGCCCTCAGCTGCGAGGCGGAGGTCGTCCGAACCGCATGGCCGCGCTCGGCGATCGCCTTCGCCGGCTCGGTGGCGACCGAGAACTGCGCGGGCTCGCCGTCATCCGGGTGGACGGTCGGCGGCAGCGTCCTTCCGGGAGGCGCCACTGTCGACTGGGCGCTGCCGGCCGGAGACTACGACTGGAGCTTCGACGGCCAGCTCGGCGACGCCTCGTGCTCGCGCCAGGGCGAGCTTCTGGTGTGCGCCGACCAGCGCTGCTGGCAGTGGCACGGAGCGCCGTCGATGGCCGTCCCGCGGGTGCTGCACGCGGCGCGTCCGGCTCCACGACGGCCGGGTGCTGGTGGCGGGCGGCGGGCCGCCCGAGATCTACGACCCGGCCACTGGCGGCTGGAGCGCGACCGGCCCCCTCGACGGCGCCTTCGAGATGGCGAGGGGCGTCGTCCTCGACGACGGCCGGGTGCTGCTCACCGGCAGCACGCCGTCCGACCCGGTCAACGCCGCCATCTACGACCCGGTGAACGACAGCTGGCGGGCGACCACGCCGATGCTCTCCGATCGCACCTTCCATACGGCGGCTGCGCTCGGCGACGGCCGGGTGCTGGTCGCCGGCGGCTTCTTCTACGACGACGGGGGCGCGCCGGTGCCCGCACTCTCGACCGAGGTCTTCGACCCGGCCACCGAGACCTGGAGCGCGGTCGGTGACCTTCCGGAGGCGATGGACCTGCCCGGGCTGACCCCGCTCGCGGACGGCCGGGTTCTGCTCACCGGCAATCGCAGGAGCCTCTTCTTCGATCCGGGGACGAACAGCTGGACCGCCGGGCGGACCCTCGCCTTCTCGAGGCGTTACCACGCGGCGGTGCCCCTGGAGGATGGACGCGTGCTGCTGATCGGCGGCGCCGACACGCTGCGCGTGAGCGACTTCAACCCGGCCACCAACCGGGAGTCCTCGGTGACCGTGCTGAGCACGTGGCGGATCCTTCCCGCCGCGGCCCTGCTGCCGTCCGGGGATGTTCTGGTCAGCGGCGGCATCGACATCAGCTACCAGGCTGGCGCCAGCGTCGATGTGATCGATCCCGTTGCCGAGACCTGGTCTGAGGTGGCGGCGATGGCCGAGGGCCGGTTCGGCCACGAGCTGACGCTGCTGCCGGGTGGCGACCTGCTGGTCACCGGAGGCGCGACCGTCACGGATGACGGCGCCCAGGTGCCTCTGCCGAGCGTCGAGGGCTACGGCCGGCCGGCGACGGCGCCGCTGCGCCCCCGCGAACGGCTCGCGCCCTGAGCCCGGCCGGCGCCGCATGCGCTGCGAACCTTCGCTTTGTGACCGGCGTCGCGTGGACACCGAGGGGCCTGGCCGGTCAGGCGCGGTCGGCGGCAGGCTGTACGGAATGGGCACAACCCGGCAGTGGTTGGGCTAAGGAGTGGAGGATTGATCATGCGCAGAGCTGCCAGAACCACTGCAGTTGCACTGCTTGCCTTCGGTGCCGGCCTGTCGGTCCTGGTCGGCTGCGGGCGCTCCGACGACGTCGACTCGGTCGCGTCCCAATCCGAGTCCGCCCAGGGTGAGGTTCCGCTCGCCGAGCGAGAGCAGGCGCTTGCCGAGCGCGAGGCCGAGCTCGACGCCCGCGAGGCCGAGCTTGCACGGCAGCAGGGGCGACCTGTCGAAGCCGCGCCGCCAGCCGCCGCGGAGCCGAACCCGTCCATGACGGCCGATACGCCTCCGGAGCGGAGCTCCGAGCCTCCGGCTCCGGCCCCGGCTCCGATCCCGGTCACCCTGGCGTCCGGCACGCTCGTCACCGTCGAGTTCCAGCAGACGCTCTCGAGCCACGAGAGCACCGCGGGTCAGAGCTTCTCGGTCCGAGTAGCCGAGCCCGTCAGCGTGGCCGAAGGCGTCGCCATTCCCACGGGCTCCGTGGTTTCGGGCAGGGTCACCGAGGCCAAGCCGGCCAAGAAGATCGGCGGCAGCGCGCGCCTGGCGGTCGAGTTCGTCTCGGTCCGCCTGCCGGGCGGCGAGACGTTGCCGTTCGCTGCGGCCTTCTCGAGCAAGGGCAAGAGCTCGACCGGCAAGGACGTCGGCATCATCGCCGGCGCCGCCGCGGGCGGCGCCATCCTCGGCAACCAGGTGCTCGATGACAACGGCAGCGCGACGGGGGCGTTGATCGGTGCCGCCGCCGGTGCGATCGCCGTGAGCCAGACCCGCGCCAAGCCGGTGGTGATCGAGGCCGGAACGCTGACCAACCTCGAGCTCACGGCGCCGATCAGCCTGACGATCAGGCGCTGAGGGTCGCCGTGGCGCCATCAACCGGACGCGTGGGCCGCGGCGGGCATCCGGACCCTCTGGACTGCGCTGCGGCAGGCGGTGGATGATGGCATCGGATCACCGGGATTTGAGAATCCGCAAGTACCGCGACGTGGTCGACGCGCTGCGCAGCGGCCGCCACGACGTGGAGGTCGTGAACGAGCCCGGCGATGATGCCATCGCCGAGCTGGGGCGGTCGATCCGGAGGCTCGCCCAGGCCTACCAGAGCCGGCTCTCCCTGCTGACCACCCTGGGCAGGGTCACCGAGAAGGTCAACTCCGGGATGACGCTCGACGAGGTGCTCGGTTTCGTCTACGACTCCTTCCGGCCGCTGATCCCGTACGACCGGATCGGCGTGGCGCTGATCGAGGACGGGAACGTGGTCCGCGCCCGCTGGGCGCGCACCGCCGCGAGCGAGATCCATCTCGGACTCGGCTATTCCGCCCCCCTCGAGGGCAGCAGCCTGCAGCAGGTGATCTCGGCCGGGGAGCCCCGGATCCTCGAAGACCTCGAGGCCTACCTCGCCGACCACCCGCAGTCCGACTCGACCCGATGCATCGTGCGCGAGGGCATGCGCTCGAGCCTGACCGGGCCGTTGATCGCTCGCGGCCGGCCGATCGGCTTCATCTTCTTCTCGAGCCTGCGCCGGAAGGCCTACGGGGACGAGCACGTGGGGCTGTTCCGCGAGATCGCGGGCCAGCTCTCGCTGATCGTGGAGAAGAGCCTTCTGCTCGAGGAGCTGGCGGCGAGCAATCGCGAGCTTCTCGCGGCCCAGCAGGCCCTCCGGCACCAGGCGGCCCACGACGCGCTGACCTCGCTGTGGAACCGCCGCGGCATCGTCGACTTGCTGGGCATGGAGCTCGCGCGCGCCGGCCGCGAGGGCAGCCCAATCGCCCTGCTCCTCATCGACATCGATCACTTCAAGTCGATCAACGACACCCACGGTCATACGGTCGGCGACGAGGTTCTGTGCGAGGTCGCGCGCCGGCTCCACCAGGGCCTGCGGCCGACGGAGGCGGTGGGGCGCTACGGCGGGGACGAGTTCGTGGTCGTGCTGCGGCCCGGGACCGTCGCGACGGCCCGGCAGGTGGGCGAACGGCTGCGTCTGCGCGTGGGCGCGACGCCCATTTCGACCCGCGCGGGAGCGGTCCCGCTGACCGTGACGATCGGGGCGGTCGTGTGTTCGACGGCCGACCCGCCCAACCCGGATCGCCTGATCGAGGTCGCCGATCTCGCCCTCTATCGCGCCAAGCGGACGGGCCGCAACCGCGCCGAGGTCGAGGAGCTGCGGTAGGAGCGTGTGGGCATGGGCCTCTCAGCGCGCTCCTGACGTGGTTGCTGTGGTTGGCCTCTTCCCACACGCTCCTCGGGATGCGCTGCGCGCATCCTGATCAGAGCTCCAGGTTTTCGGGCTCGTAGTACTCCCGCGGGTGCTGGCAGCAGGGGCACTTTCCCGGAGGTTCGGTGCCCTCGTGGATGTAGCCGCACACCGAGCACTTCCACCGGATCGGACGGTCGCGTTTGAAGACGGAGCCGTTCTCCACCATCTCGAGCAGTTTGGCGTATCGGTTGCGGTGCTCGGCCTCGATCTTCGCGATCATGCGGAACAGGATGGCCGCCTCCTTGTTGCCCTCGGCCTGCGCCTGCGCCGCGAACTCCGGGTACATGGAGGTCGTCTCGTGGCTCTCCCCCGAGATCGCGGCCCGGAGGTTGGCGGCGGTGTCGCCCAGCTTGCCGGCGAGCGTGAACTCGTCCTTGGCGTGCCGCTCCTCGTTGAGCGCGGTCTCCTCGAAGATCTTCGCGATGTAGTGGTAGCCCTCCTTGCGCGCCACCTTGGCAAAGAAGGTGTACATGTTGCGGGCCTGGCTCTCGCCGGCGAAGGCCGCCATGAGGTTGTCCTGGGTGCTCGCCATGGGTCGCCTTTCCGGTCGTGTCGGTTCGTCGGTTTGAGCTCGAGGGCGTCGGTGGTCGGTGGGCGGTTGCTTCGTTCCCCGAGCGAGTGATCGACCTTCATCATCGCACGGCGACGGAGTCAGTTCACTTGGCCGACTGGACTTGAGATCGGTGACAAAGGACATAGTTGAGACGTGATTTCGCTTTCCCCAACCTCAGGGCGGGAACCGGGCACGGGATGCGCGTCGCTACCGGAATCCGGGACCGGAGTGACTCGCCCCGCCCAGTCACTTTCCGCCCCGGGCGGCCCGCTGATTCGCTCAGCTCTCGGAGCGGCTGGCTCCCTTGCGGAGGACGAACGGGCTGCCGACCAGGCCGAGGCCGACGACCGCAGCCGCCACGCCCGGCCGCCCGTCATCGCCCAGCCCCACCGCGGCGGCGCTGGCGAGGATGGCGATCCACATGACGACGAGGGCCTTCGTCACCGTCCGCCGCGGCACCCTTGCGCCGGGCTCGAGGAAGCCCAAGAACGGCGCGAACAGGGGAATCCGCAGCAGCCGCTCCTCGAGCCACGGGCAGCTGCGCGCGAAGCACCACGAGGCGGCGATCAAAAACACCGTGGTGGGCAGCCCGGGCAGGAAGACGCCGAGGGCGCCGAGCCCGACGCAGGCGGTGCCCAGGCCGGCGAGCAGCCAGCGGGCGAGCCGCGAGCGGGCGGGACGGCAGTCAGGGGGCGAGCACCCGGCCATCTCCTGGGAAACCTCGCGGGAAGGCGGCGTATTCGACGTTGCATCGCCACGGGGCCGCCACCATTTGCCTCGATTCGGCCCTGCTGTGGGCTCGATTCCTCGCCACGCTGCTCCCACTGGAGGTGCAGCCATGGCGACCAATGCAGTGGAAGCGGGTCTCGCGCTGATCTCATCGTGGCGCCGGCCGGTGCGGTGGATCGGGATCGCGGTCCTCGCCCTGGTCCTGTTGATCCCGTTGAAGATGGTGGAGTCGGTGGTGCGCGAGCGCCATGAGACCTATCAGCAGGTCGTGGCGGACATCGCCGGGAGCTGGAGCGGGGACCAGGTGCTGGCCGGACCGATCCTCGTGGTTCCCTACGTCGAGAAGGTCGAGAGGCGGGACGAGATCGTCACTCCCGACGGTGAGAAGAGGATCGTCGAGCGCTGGGAAAGCTGCCGGCGCAGGGCAGTGGTTCTGCCCGACCTCCTGACCCTCACCGGGACGTTGGCACCGGAGACGCGGCGGCGAGGGATCTACCGGGTGCAGGTGTACACGGCGGAGGTCGTGGTCTCCGCCGTGTTCCGGGACCCGCGGGCGGCGGTCGAGGCGCTGAGCAGCGCGGACCGATTGGAGGACATCGAGTGGTCGAAGGCGGTCCTCGGCGTCGGCCTGTCGGACCCGCGCGGCATTGTCGAGGCGGACGGGGGCGAGGTGGACGGGGTTGCCGTGCAGCCGCGACCGGGAACGACACTGTCCGAGATCGTGCCGCACGGCTTTCACGCCCCGGTGGGCGAGACAGCCTCCGACGGCCTCGAGCTCCGGCTGCCCCTGGTGGTCCGGGGCAGCGGCAGCCTCCGCTTCCTGCCGCTCGGCGAGACCACCCGCGCCACCGTGACGCTCGACCTGGCCGCACCCGAGCTTCATCGGGGATGTGTTGCCGGTCGAGCGGGCCGTCGGCGACGACGGCTTCTCGGCCGAGTGGGCCATCCCGCTGCTCAACCGCTCCTTTCCCCAGGCCTTCACGGCCGGCGCCGCGGTGGCCATCGACGAGATCGAGGCCGGGGTGCGGCTCTTCGAGCCGGTCGCCCTCTACGACCTCGTCACGCGCGCCGTCAAGTACGGGCTGCTCTTCGTCGCCCTGACCTTCCTGACCCTCGGGCTGATCGAGCTCGTCACCGGGCTCCGGCTCAGCCTCGTGCAGTTCCTGCTCATCGGCTTCGCCCTGGCGCTCTTCTTCCTCATCCTGGTGGCGCTCGCCGAGCACCTCGGCTTCGCGACCGCCTACGTGCTGGCGTCCGCAACCGTGGTCGCCCTCAACACGCTCTACTGCGCGGCGATCCTGCGCCGGCGGGGGACATCGGCGCTGGTCGGCGGCGTTCTGGCCGCGCTCTATGGCGTGCTCTACACCATCCTCAAGGCCGAGGACTACGCCCTGCTCGGGGGGACCCTGCTGCTGCTCGTCGCCCTCTCGGTCACGATGGTCCTCACCCGCCGGATCCACGAGCCGCACGCCGAGGTATGATCGCGGTCCGGGAGAGGGCGCCATGAAACCAGGGAACATCCCCGTCCTGAGCATCCACGGGAAGACGATCCCCGAGGCCTACGAGCGAGCGATCGCGGAGGTCTGGGAGAAGGGCGCCAGCATCCGCACCGAGTACGACCACCCCGGGGACCCGCCGAGCCGCGACGCGACGGCGATCATCACCGTCGAGGACCCTTTTGCCCAGCCGCGCTTCCACCGGTCCTTCGCCGACGGCCTGGGGGGTCTCTCGGAGTACGTGATGGAGGTGGTCCACGGCGCGCACGACTACTGGATCAAGCCGCGCGAGGAGGTTCTCAAGGGGGTGGACAGCACGGACACCCGCTGGACCTACACCTACCACGAGCGCCTGTTCCGGTACCGGATCGAGGAGCTCGTGGTCGACCAGGTGGACGCGCTGATCGCGAGGCTCGCGAGGACCGGCCACACCCGGCGCGCCCAGGCCATCACCTGGAACCCCAAGCTCGACCCGCCCACCGACGACCCCCCGTGCCTCCAACGGATCTGGGGGCGGCTGGTCGAGGATGAGAACGGCGGGCTGACCTTCAACATGAACACCCACTGGCGGAGCCGGGACCTCTTCAAGGCCTGGTTCGAGAACGTCATCGCGCTGACCACGCTGATGCGGAAGATCGCCGCCGCCATCTCCGAGCGGGCATCGCGGCCGGTTGCCGTCGGCCGCTACGTCGACGTCAGCGACTCGCTCCACATCTACGGCTCCTACTTCAGGGAGCTCGAGGGGGACCCGGAGCGCGGTATCAAGAGCTTCTTCGAGAAGCTGGAGAGCCGGTCGTTCGAGGATCGAACCTGGAGCTCCGAGTTCGTCCGTCCCCACTTCATCGACGACGGCGTCGGCAAGGGCCTGCGGCCGATGTTGGCCCGCGAGAAGGACATGCCGGCGGAGGTCCGGGCAGCGATTGCGAAGGAGCTCGAGGCGATGGAGCAGGAGGGCCACCCGGTCTGAGGAGCCGCGAGCGGCTCGCTCAGGAGGCGACCCCGGTCAGCCTCTTGACCAGCGTCACCGCGTTCGAGGCGTCGTAGCCGTAGCCGTCGGCGCCGATCTCGTCGGCAAAGGCCTGCGACAGCGGTGCGCCGCCGACGATGACCTTGACCCGGCCGTCGAGCCCCTTGTCCTTGACCAGGCTCACGACGTCCTTCATGCCGGTCATCGTGGTGGTGAGCAGGGCCGACAGCCCGACCACCTGGGCGCCCTCGGCCTCGGCGGTGTCGACGAAGCGCTCCGGCGCCACGTTGGCGCCGAGGTCGATGACCTCGAAGCCGGCGCCCTTGAGCATGACGCCCACCAGGTTCTTGCCGATGTCGTGCAGGTCGCCCCTCATCGTGCCGATGACCACCTTGCCCAGAGAGCGGACCTCGCCGGCGATGAGCAGCGGCTTGATGAGGTCCATGCCCGCGTTCATGGCGCGCGCCGAGAGCAGCACCTCGGGCAGGAAGATCTCGTTGGCGCCGAAGCGCGCGCTGACGACGTCCATGCCCGCGAGCAGGCCGTCGTTGAGGATCTGGCCTGCCGTCAGCCCGGCATCGAGCGCTTGCCGGGTCAGCTCCGCGACCTTCTTGTCCTCTCCACGCTGCAGGCTCTCGCTGATCTGCTTCAAAACGTCCATCTCATCCCCCCGCGCATCACCCAGCATTATCGACCGCTTGGGCACCTCCCGCAACCGGATTGCAGGCCCGCCACCCCGCGGCGCCGATCTACTCGGGGCGGAGATGTTCCTGATCGTTGCCGGTGGAAGCGGGCGCGACCTCGATCCGGTCGAGTTGCCACACGACCTGATTGACGTGGTCGGGGCAGCCGATGGTGATGGTGCCCTCCTCACAGCATCAGGCTGCCGCCGCTCACCGGCACGTAGCTGCCGGTGACGAAGCCGGTAGCGTCGGCGACCATCGCGAGGATGACGCCGGCCACGTCCTCCGGCTCGGCGTTGCGGCCCAGCGGGGTGGCGCGCGCCGAGGCGTCCTTGGCCGGCTGCGGCAGGAACGCGGTGGCGTCGGTCAGGGTCAGGCCGGGCGCCACGGTGTTCACCCGGATGCCGTGCGGACCGAGCTCGAGGGCGAGCGCCCGGACGAAGGCGTCGAGCCCCGACTTGGCGGTGCTGTGGGCGCAGAAGCCCCGGCCCGGGTGCCGGGACAGGCCGCTGCTGACCGCGACGATGCAGCCCCTGCCGCGATCGATCATCTTCGGCGCCACCGCCCGGCAGCAGAAGAAGGCGGCACCGAGCTCGCCGACCAGCTTGTCGTGGAAGGCCTGCCAGGGGTACTGCATGAACGGTACCACCGGAAATTGGATGGCGGCGTTGAGGATCAGAGTGTCGATGGGCCCGAGCTCGTCCGCCAGCCAGCCCACCATGGCCTCGACCTCGGCCTGATCGCGGACGTCGGCCCGCACCGCGACGGCGCGGCCTCCCGCAGTGGTGATCCCGTCGACCACGGCCTTCGCCTTTTCCTCGCTCTCCAGGTAGTTGACCGCGACCGCAGCCCCGTGGGCAGCCAGCAGCCTGGCGGTGGCGGCGCCGATGCCGCGGCTCGCTCCAGTGACCAGGACGACTCTGTCTTCGAGCAGCATGTCCCCTCCTCTCTGCCCGCCAGCGGCGCGGCCGCCGGCTGATCACTGCGACGATCTCACATCAGCACCGGTGTTGACCACCGCGTTCCGCGTGGTAGCGAACGTATCGAACGACGACCCGGCGGCGGTCAGATCAGCCGGAGGGACACCCGGTAGGTGACGGCGCTGACGGTCGCGCACAGCACCGTACCCCACGCCAGGTCGACGAGCGCGACCGTCAGAGGAAACCCCTCCAGCGTCGCGAGGTTGGTCAGGTCGTACGCCGCGTAGGTGACGAGGCCGAGCAGCGCACCGAGGGCGAGGGCATGCGTGAAGCTCTGCCGCTCGACCGCGGGCCAGACTGCCAGCACCACGATCCCGGCCACGAACAGCAGGTAGAACGCGATGGCGGCCACCCAGTTGACCTGTGCCCGCATCAGGTGCCCCATCTGACCCTGATAGAACGACCGAGCAACGACTCCCAGCCAGATCAAATCCATCACCAGGAAGGTCGGCAGGGCCACGGCATAGAGCTTGAAGAAGGTCGCCAACTCATGTCATCTCCACCTCCTCTTCGGGCGCCCGCCACCACCTCGGAAGCAGGCCGCCATGTCGCGGATGGGCCGAGATGGTTGAGGGGATTCCGTGGCAACCGCGGCGGGATCACTCTCACCATCAGGAATCCAGCGACTCCGCGAGGGCTTCGAGCAGGCGGCTGCCGTCACCGTGCCAGGCGCTGCCGTGCATGCAGGCGAGGGTCGTCGGTTTGGCCGCGGCAAGCCGAGCCAGGAGCGATCGTCCGTGCTTCGTGTGCGAGTAGTAGTCCATCTGCTTTCGGAAGGCCTCACTCGGTCCGAGGATGTCCGAGGAGGTGAGAGGGGGATTGTCCGCTCCTCCCTGGGTGAACAGGTCGCCACACAGGAGGGTGCTCGTGTGCTCCTCCATCAGGTACCCGCACTCCCACGCGTGGGGCAGGTGCGGGGTGTCGAACCAGCGGACGCGATGCCGGCCGAGCGAGAGCGTCTCGCCGTCGGCGAGGACGCGCGCCGCCCGGTCGAAGCAGTCGCCATTGATCATCGCGTTGATCGGGCCGCACAGCGGCACCGCGTGCGGGGCGGCGCGCAGGAACCCCGCCAGCGAGCCACACTCATCACACTCGAAGTGCGAGAAGCCGATGAAGCGCAGGTCGTTGACGTCGAGGACGCTCGCCACCGCCTCCTCGACCAGGCTGGCGATTCCCCTCGGTCCGGTGTGAAACAGCAGCGGCTCCTCATCTCTGACCAGGTACTGGTTGAACGAGAACCCCCCCGGGAGACCGGGGAAGGGAGTGCTGATGCGGTAGATACCGTCGGCGATTTCATCCACGCGAGTCCCGGCCTGTGCGTTGGTCACTCCCATGAGAACTCCCTCTGCAATCGACGTCGAAATACTGATTAGCCATGGCGGCGCTGCTGGTGTTCGAGTCCGACACCGAGTCACGGGCTGGTGGATTCACGGCTCTGTCCGCGAGGTCTGGCTCAGTGTACCACCGGGGGAGCGCAAGAACGGCCGACGCAGGGTGCCGACGAGCGTTCCGATCTTGGTCGGCAGGACAGATCTGTGCGCCGACCAGGCGACGAGTCATTGCGGCCGCGTGCCGCGCTTTCCAGCCAGCTCGAGAGCTCGATCGAGCCGGGCGCCCGACCAGATCGGGTGGTGTGCTACAAGTGAATGAGGGCTGCAGAGACGATGAGGCTGCCGTGTTCGCGTCGCGGCTACGAGTCGGGTCGGGAACGGTGACCGAGAGGAAGCGCTTCCTCGCCACCCTGCTCGGCGGGAGTGCCGACCGCTTCCCGTTCTTCGACCTCGAGCCGGCCGACTCCACCCTCGAGCTGTGGTGGAACCAGGGCCTTCCGAGGCAGACGACGGTTGCCGAGCACTTCCGGCTCGAGACTCATGAGTCGGTTGGGCTGGAGATCAGGAGTGCCCCGTTCTACGAGATGGCCCCCGATCTCCTGCAGACGCCGGATGCGTTCTCGTCGACACTACGACCCCGACGATCCCGACCGCCTCCCCGCCGATTTCGAAAAGCACTGCGCACGGGTCCATCGCCAGGGACGGGTGCTGTATGTCGATGCCTCGGGCGGCGGGCTCCTGCAGATGCTCGGGGTGGGGGACTGGGACTCGCTCGTAGCGGCGTGTGACGCGCTCGTGAACCGCCCGGCGCAGGTGGAGTCCCTGATCGAACGGACGACTGAGTTCTACTGTCTCCTCCTCGAGCGGGTGCTGGCGAAGGTCACGGTGGACTACGCCGCGTTCTACGAGCCGATCGCCTCGAACGCCGGCCCGGTGGTGTCGCCGGCGATGTTCGACCGCTACTCGATTCCGGGGTACCGGCGGGTCATCGACCTCCTGGTCCGCCACGAGGTGCCGCTGCGGATCCTGTGCACCACCGGCGGGGACCTCGGATCCCTCGTGCCCTCCCTCATCGATGCGGGCATCAACGGCCTCTGGATCAGCAACATCATGACCGAAGCCATGGAGTACCGGCGGCTGCGGCGTGAGTACGGTCCGGAGATTGCGCTGATCGGCGGGATCGACAGCACCGCCCTGCTTCGGGGCGAGGCCGCCGTCCGGCGAGCCGTCGAGGAGACCGTTCCGCCGCTCCTGAGCCAGGGCCGTTACCTGCCCTGCCTCGACGACCGGCCGCGGGACAACACCCCGTTCGCCATGTACACCTTCTACCGGGAGCTCCTCGCGGAGATCGCCGAGCGAGGGTGACGCCTCCCGCGAGGACCACGTCGACAAAGCCCGCGAGATCGTGGAGCAGGTCCTTTCGGAACAGATCCTGTGCTTCGACACCTATGTGAAGACAGCGGAGTAGCGCCTGGCGGTGTCCTGAGGACGATAAGGGCGGGAGCTGCCTCCCGCCCTTCGAAATCAGAAAGTGCCAGAGTGCCGGCCCTGGCACGCTGGAGAACTACGGCACCGTCGCGCTCCACGTCGAGGTGTCGCCGGACTCGAAGCCGTCCTCGAACAGCAGCCCGCTGGTGTCCATGCCGAAGAACTCCAGGATCTCCTCGAGCAGCTCGTCCTTGGTGCTCGGGCTGGCGCCGTCCACCAGGCCGCCGAGCTCGAAGCTGGTGCCCACCGTGCGATAGCCGCCTCCATCGTAGGCGACCCCGTTGATGTACTGCGGCGTGGTCTCCAGGAAGATCGCGAACGCGCTGCCCAGAGGCGCGAGGTGATCGATGTAGCTGTTCTCGCCCTGGTATGCGAAGCTCATTCCCTCGGTGAAGGTGCCGCTCGCGCCCGCGATGGGCCCGGCGTCGCCAGTGCCGTCGCTCAGGCCGTCGATGTTGAAGTACGGATGGACCGCGGTGGCGGGATCGTAGGCCCAGGTGTCGCCGCCCTCCATGTACAGGCGGCCGCCGTTGTCCAGGAACTGGGCGAGCGCCTGACCTTCGGCTGCCGTGAGCTGGTGGTTGCTCGAGTAGATGCCGAGGCAGACGAAGATGGTGCGGTACCAGCCGCAGTTCTCCGGCAGCAGGGAGCCGGTGTCATGGGCGATCCCGTGATCGGCCAGGAACTGGCCGATGACGGGGCCGCTCAGGTGCGTCGGGTCGGGATCAAAGATGAACACCGGGATCTGCTCGATGATGGAGAACTCGTGGTATCCCGCAGCGGGATCGGTCGCCGTGTTTGGCGTCAACGCGACATCGACGGCGACGATGCGGTACTCGACCGTGTCACCGATCGACACCGAGCCGAGGAAGTCGGCTGCGTACGCGCCGTCCCGAGAGGGCAGCATTGGCACCGACTGCACCGCTCCGCCGTTGATCATGAACTCGAGAGTGACCGTGTCGATGCCCTGGTTGTCGGTGACCGTGGCGCTGACCGTCGCCGGCCACCCGACGAGGACCTGATCGCTCAGCGGCGCATGCACGATCACGGGCGGCGTCGTGTCGAGCCCCACATAGAAGCTGTGCAGCTCGGTGGGGGCGCCGGAAGGATGGGTCGAGGCATTGCCACCCGTGTCGGCGGCGGACAGGTAGTAGTACACCGTCGTGCCGTACGGCTGGGCGGGGATCTCGGCCGTGTAGTCGTCGCCGCCGAGTGGCGTCAGGACCACGTCGGTGAAGGTCGGACCGCCGTCCAGGTTCCAGTGCAGCTGCAGGTCGTCGGTGATCAACGCGTAGTTCGAGGTGATCGAGCAGTTCGTCGGATAGGGATTCAGATTGTCTTCCGTGTCCTTCAGCGGGACGTGGTTGATCCGGAGCAGCTCGGCGAGCAGCTGCTCGATCGTGGCGACGACGATGGGTTCGTCGAATCCCGAGACGGTGTACTGCAGGATCATCTCGCCGTCGATGATGGCGTTGTAGGGCACGTAGCCGTCGCCGAAGAGGTTGTAGACTGCGGCACTCGGGTCGGACAGCACCGGATGGGTGAGCCCGTGGGTGTTGATCCACGTCTGGCAGGTGGCCTGTGACATCCCCACCCCGATGGCGAGCACGATGAGCCCCTGATCTTGATAGGTCTCCCAGATTTCCTGAACTCGCGGAGCCTCCGCGATGCACCCGCTTCAGGTGTCGGTCCAGAAGTTCAGCAGGATCACCGTGTTTTCGAAGTCACTCAGCGAGACCGGCGTGCCGTACGCGTCGTTCAACGTGAAGTCGGCGATGGGGTCTCCCACGACGTAGGGGATCGCGGCATCGGCCGTGGCCACGACGGTCAACATCAGGACGCAAAGTGCGAGAGCTACCGGCTTCATTCTCCCCTCCTTGATGAAAGCGGCCCTCAGGCAGATCAGAAATAGGCCTTCTCGAGGGAGAAGTCAAACCGGACGAGCAGGCAACCACGGCAGTGACGGCGGGCGAGCTCGTCTACGGCGCGTGGCGCAGCTCCCGGCCCGAGCACTTCCTGGCCACCGGGAACCTCCGCCACTTCGAGAGGGTGCCGGACCTTCGCGTGGAGGACTGGCTGGCGGACTACCGCTGAGGCCCGACACCGTCAACGACGGTCGGCCCGCCCCGCCACACGGCGCCAGCGGTCAGATGGCAGGCTCCGTTCCCGTCCGAGGGCCGAGAACGAAGCCTGGTGCCGAAGGTGGAAGTCGATCACGGCGAGAAACAGTAGTCTATGGCTGCAGCCGAGATCCCCACCCACAATTCACCACACCTGACAGCACAGAAGTCGACACCGTTGAAAGGCCCTGCAATGTCGCGCCTCGGTTGTTGGTTGCTGCCTGATGTCGTCGTCGATCGAGGCAGGTTGGCGTCGTTTGCACCGGAAATGCACCGTGGAAAGCTCTCGTTCCGGGAGCCGCGAGGGGATCAACAGGAACCGATCACGCGCCCGGACGAATGGCGTCACCCTTCGGCCGCATCTTCCTCACGGCACGGTCGTGCTCCACGCCGAGGTGTCGCCGGACTCGAAGCCGTTGGTGAATACTAACGGTGTCAGGTAGCCCACGCGGAAGCCACACAGTTGCATGGTGTTGCCGGAGACGCCCGGCATCCAGTACATGACGTAGTTGAAGTTGACGTAGTCCAGCGGGATATTCAGGCCGCTCGCCGTGGCGGAACCGAGCCCGCTCGAGCCGGAAGTCGTCACTGTGGCGAGGTAGGAATACGTCGCGCCGTCGTCATACTCGGCAAGGTGCAGGGTGCCATCGGTGGCCGCCGTGTCGTTGAAGTAGAGGCGCACGTACGTGACGGTGGAGTTGGTGGGCAGGTCGAGCGAGTAGTTCATGAAGAGGTGGGTCGCGCTCGTCATATAGGTGCAGCCCTTGCTGCCATAGGTGACACCCGAGTCAGCGTACAGCGGCACAAAGGCGGAACCCGCAACGTGCAAGTACTGGGTGGCGGCAGCCTCCGGGGCCTCCTCTGGAAGCGGCTCGGTGTCCTCCCCAAGCGTCAGGTTGGGGTCGTCTGCCCAGGGCACCTGGGCGATGGCGGGGTCCGTCCACGCCAGAACCGCAACCAGGATGCAGAACAGGACGTGGGTGAACATGACGTGACGCAAACGCATCGTGACCTCCTCAACGAGTCTTGCCGGGCCACCCCGCGCCGGCCATCGCTGCATGAGGCAAATTGGAGAGCAATGGCCGGCACAGGCGCCTCTCGCGCTGCTTTTGAGCCCGATGACGTGGATGATCCGCATCTCGTCACCACACCTGTCGCACAGCGCCAGCTCCTAGGGATACTCGTAGCCTACGCGGAAGCCACACAGTTGCATGGTGTTGCCGGAGACGCCCGGCATCCAGTACATGACGTAGTTGAAGTTGACGTAGTCCAGCGGGATATTCAGGCCGCTCACCGTGGCGGAACCGAGCCCGCTCGAGCCGGAAGTCGTCACCGTGGCGAGGTAGGAGTACGTCGCGCCGTCGTCATACTCGGCAAGGTGCAGGGTGCCATCGGTGGCCGCCGTGTCGTTGAAGTAGAGGCGCACGTACGTGACGATGGCGTTGTAGGGCAGGTTGAGCGAGTAGTTCATGAAGAGGTGGGTCGCGCTCGTCATATAGGTGCAACCCTTGCTGCCATAGGTGACACCCGAGTCAGCGTACAGCGGCACAAAGGCGGAACCCGCAACGTGCAAGTACTGGGTGGCGGCAAACTTCGGGGCCTCCTCGGAAAGCGGCTCGGGGTCCTCCCCAACCGTCAGGTTTGAATCGTCTTCCCACGCCACCTGGGCGATGGCGGGGTCCGTCCACGCCAGGACCGCAATCAGGATGCAGAAGAGGACATGGGTGAACATGACGTGACGCAAACGCATCGTGACCTCCTCAACGAGTTTTGCCGGGCCACAGCGCGGCGGCCATCGCAGGATCCAAGGATGGCAAAGAACGGTGGCTGGCGTTCAGTACCAGCGCCGGAGCCGCCCGCGCCCAACGCCTCAGCGGCAACCACCATGGTTTCGTGTCCGTTGTGCTGACATGTCCGGAGTCTACCACGCCGGCCGGGTGCCGGGCCCAACTCTCCATGTCGACAGCCGCCGAGCTCGAAGCAGGTGCCGACCGTGCGAGAGCCGCCTCCGTCGGAGGCGACCCCGTTGATGTACCGCGGCGTGGTGACCGGAGAGGGGGCAGGCTCGCGTGCGGCCACTCGCAGCTGGCGGGGAGAGGCGTCGCGAGGGCGGGTGTGAGGTGGGCGACGTCAGGTCGAACAGAGCATCTTCACTCTGGCTCCCGGTCATGGTCCAGAATCTCGAGATCGACGAGGTCCTTCGTGCGCCCGGCGGCCCGTTTGTTCTTGATGAGGGATGAACGACCGATAACCGGGATCAGAATTCCCTCAACCTCTGCGATGACTCTCGATTTCCACGCATCCTCGAATCCGATGCCGGAGATCCCAGTCATGAGATCGATGCGCCGCGGCGGCAGACCCATCTGGTATACGGTGTCAGGTCGTTCGAGGTCCTCGATCGTGAGGCCGTGGTCAGACACCGGCGCGCCGAACTCTCGGAGCGCGTTGAGTACGCGCTCTCCATTGTCTCGGCCGGGTCTGATCCAGACGTCGAAATCGCCCGTTGCCCGTGGGACGCCGTGAACTGCCATGGCGTGGGCTCCGACAACGAGATACTCGACCCTGGCGCGGTTCAACGCCTTGACCATATCGAGGAAGTCACGGTTGACGGAGGGGCGGCTCATCTGCAGCCGCGGAGGACCCGGCCTGGCATGTTCTCACGATCGTAATCTGGGAAGCTGCGACCTGCCCAAACCCATCCCGCTTCGGCGAGCTCCCACATCATCGCCAGCCGCTCCTCGGGAGACGTTGACCGAGAAAGGTCGTCTGAGGGCTCACTGCCGAGCCGGTAGACCTTTCCGGGCCAGTTCCTGCGATCACGCGCGGAAGAGTCAGAAATCTTTTCCATTCAGTGAATTATAGCCTGATCGGCTTCTCCGCATCAACCCGTGAAAGCAGGTCTCAACGGACAGATCATCGCCTCAGGTGCCCCAGTCCATTCGCGGCCGCGGCGGGCTACGGCTCCGATTCGCCCTCGGGGTAGTACTCGAGCTTCTTGATTCAGCAAGCTGCGTGGGAGAGCCTTCGCGCGACCTCCGCTGCCACGTCGTCTCGGGACCAGTCCTGGTGCTGTGACTCCAGAATCGCCGTGATGATCTCCCGAGCGGAACGCCACATGCCGAAGGCGATCTCGAGTCGCCCGGGCGCACCTCGCTGGCGAAGGACCTCCACGGTCTGATCGTCGACGGTGTCGATCGAGGGAGGTGACTTCGGCATGCGCAGAGCATATCGCTGTCAAACCGTCATGGTAGGCATCACCAGCTGCGGCCCGAGGGCAACCAGGAGAATGGTGGCGGAGGTGGGAGTCGCACTCACCGACAGCTGCGATGTGTGGCCGTAGCCATGGGGGTCGCAGGCCTGGTGGGAGCCAGGCCGGAGAGGGGGTTGGTTGGCGTACGGCCACTCGCTGGTGACGGTGGGTCGCGTCGCGAGGGTGCCGGGAGAGGCGGCGACGTCACACACACCGTCAGCGGCGATGGGTGGCCGTAGCCATGGGGGTCGCAGGCCGGTGGGAGCCAGGCCGGAGAGGGGGTTGGCTGGCGTACGGCCACTCGCTGGTGGCGGGGGGACGCGTCGCGAGGGTGGGCGGCTGGCGGGCGACGTCAACCCGATACAGACGATGCCGGAGCCGGGATTCGAACCCGGACCCCTGATGAAGGGAGGGGATTTTAAGTCCCCTGCGTCTACCGTTCCGCCACTCCGGCGCGAGGTCGATCCCATGATAGCAATCGGAAGGTGCTGCTCGGGCGCCGCACGCGGGCGGGAGCGTAAGCAGGACGACGGGGCGGTAGGTGCCGAGCTCCGTCGCCACGGCGAGCGCTCCGGAGCGGCGTCCGGCGCCGGCGCGGCGGGACGCGACTGCCGCCACAGCCGGCCGGCCCAAGCGGCCGCCCCCTCGACCCCGAGCGACAGGTAGGGCAGCACGACCAGGGTCAGCGCCACCGACGACAGCAGGCCGCCCATGACGGTGCGGGCCATCGGGTAGTAGAGCAACCCGGCCACGCTGGCCCCGCCGAAGGACAGCGGCAGCAGGCCGATGATGGTGGTCGCCGCGGTCATCAGGATCGGCCGCAGGCGGTCGCGGCCGGCGGCGAGAATCGCCGCCTCACGCTCGAGGCCGGCGTGGACGTACTGGTTGACGCGGTCCATGAGCACGATGCCGTTGTTGACCACGATGCCCATCAGGATGAGGATGCCGATCTGCGCCATCAGGTTGAGCGGCGTCCCGGTGAGCCCGAGCATCCACGCCACCCCGGGCAGGGCGAAGGGGATCGCGGCGAGGATGGCCAGCGGCTGCGTCAGGGACTCGAAGAGGGACGCCATCACCAGGTAGACGAGGATCAGGGCGAGCGCGAAGTTGACGCCCATCTCGGCGTTCTCGCCCTGCTGCTCGACGATTCGGTCGTTCCAGCCCCACGAGTAGCCGGCCGGCAGCTCGAGGGCATTCATCAGCTCCTCGATCCGCTTCTTGGTTGCCTTCCAGTCGTCGCCCTCGTAGGTGCCGGGAACCGCCACCCGTACCTTGCGGTTCTCGCGCTCGATCTCGCGCGGCCGCTCCACCGTGGAGAAGGTCGCCAGGTCGCCGAGCAGCACTGGCCGGCCTCCCCGGCTGCTGATCGGGATCTGCTTCAGGTCGTCGAGGCGGGACCGGTCCTCCTGGCGCAGCGCGAGCCAGGTCGTGATCTCGCGCTCACCGGTCGAGAAGCGGTCGAGACGCAGCCCGCCGAGGCTGAAGGCGAGCAGGCGGGCGACGTCGTCGGCGGTCAGCCCGAGCTCGGCGGCGCGGTCGCGGTCGACGGCGACGTGGATCTCCCTGCGGCCGGCGCTGCGCGGCCGCGACACGTCCTCGATACCCGCAACCGTCTCGAGCCGGCGCGCGACCTCCTCGGCGAGGTCGTGGAGCACGGTCGAGTCCTGTCCGAAGAGCTTGACCGCGAAGTAGGTCGAGCTGCCGCCCTCGTCGGCCTCGTCGCGGAAGGTCATCCGCGCCCCGGCGACCTCGGGCAGGGCCTCGCGGATCCGCTTCCGCAACGCGCCAGCCTCGTCGTCGTCGAGGTTCTTGCGCGACAGCACGATGGCCGAGCTGGCGCGGTTCTCGCCGAAGTAGGAGTAGACCGACTCCACCATGAACTCGGAGGATCGTTTCTGGAGGACCTGCTCGACCTGCTCGACCACCGCTTCGGCCTCGGACTTGTAGAAGAAGTCGTCGAACTCGTACTCCAGGAAGAGCCGTTCGTTGACGACGCCCGAGAAGATGGCCGACTTGACCATGCCGGTCGCGAAGGGCACGAGCGCCGACGACGAGGCCGAGAACGAGCAGGGCGAAGGTCTTGCCGCGGTGGGCGAGGGTCCACGCCAGGGTCCGGACGTAGCGATCCTCGAGCCACTCGATGGCTCGGATCGGTCGCGGCGTGCGCACCCGCAGCACGTGGGCCGACACCAGTGGAATCAGGATCAGCGACACCCCTAGCGAGCAGGCGAGCGCGATCGAGATCGTCAGGCCGACCTCGCCGAGCCAGACCGTGAGCTCGGTGTCCGCGCCGACCACCAGCGGCAGGAAGACGATCAGGGTGGTGGCGGTGGAGGCGGTGACCGCCATCAACACCTGACCGGCGCCCTCGAGGGCCGCCTGTTTTCGGTCGGCCAGGTCGCGCATTCGGCGGTCGATGGACTCGAGCACGACGATGGCGTTGTCGACCAGCATGCCGACCGCCAGCATCAGACCCATCATCGACAGCACGTTGAGGGTGCGGCCCGCGAAGTACATGACACCGCAGGTCGCAATCAGCGAGAACGGGATGGCCAGCGCCACGATCACCGTCGAGTCGATCCGGCGCAGGAAGAAGTAGAGGGTGAGGGTGGCGAGCAGGGCGCCGATCACTCCGGACTGGCGCAGGCCGTTGATGCCGGAGGTGATCTGCTCGGCCTGATCCTGCCACACGAACAGGTTGATGCCGGCCAGCAGGGGGTCGGCGTTGATGTCCTCACGGAGGACGCGGTTGACGGCGCGCACGACGTCGACGGTGTTGGCGGTGGACTCCTTGTAGACGTTGAGGGCGATGGCATCGTAGCCGTCGAGGTGGCGGCCGTAGTCGATCGGCGGCTCCCGGTACGAGATCTCGGCGATGTCGGACAGGCGCAGCCCGCGCTCGTCGACCACCAGCTCGCCCAGCGCCTCGAGCGTGGGCAGGCTGCCCAGCGAGCGGACGGTGTAGCGCAGCCCCCGCTCGGTGAGCTCGCCGAGCACCACATTCGCGGACACGCCGTCGAGGCGCTCGACCAGAGCGCCGACGTCGACGTCGTGCTCCTTGACCTTGTCGAGCACGAGGTCGATGAACAGCTCGCGCGGCTCGACGCCGTCGAGGTCGACCCGGGCCACGCCGGGGATCCGGCGCAACGGGTTGAGCACCCGCGCCTCGAGCAGCTCGTAGTTCGCGGACAGGTCCACCCCCTCGGCGGAGATCCTGCCCTCGACCACCGGGATGTCGTCGGTGCTGAACGAGTGGATCAGGATCGGGCCGATGTCCGGCGGCAGCGACGGCTCGACCTGGTCGACCTTCTCGCTGACCCTCATCCGGATGAGGTCGATGTCCTGCCCCCACGTGAACTCGAGCTGGAACTGGGCGCCGTCCGGGGTCGAGGTCGAGCTCAGCTTCTTGACGCCGGAGAGGGTGGACAGCACCTCCTCCACGGGCCGGGTGATCTGTCGCTCGACCTGCTCGGGGTGCGAGTTCGGGTACGGGATCTCGATGAACATGAACGGCGCGTCGACCACCGGGCAGGCAGGCCAGCGGCAGCCGGACCATGGCCAGCACGCCGATCAGGAGCACGCTGGCCAGGATCATCGCGGTCGTGACCGGGCGGTGGACGGCGAGGCGCGGCAGGTTCATGGCGCCGTCTCCGGTGGTGGCGGCTGCCGGAACCGACAGCGGAGCCTCCTCGCGGTCCGCGGCCGGGAGGACCAGGGCGCCGCGGGCGAAGTACGAGTAGACGACCGGGATGACGATCAGCGTCAGCGCGGTCGCCACGGTCAGGCCGCCGATCACGGTGACGGCCAGCGGCGCCCGCAGCTCGGCGCCTTCGCCGAGCCCGAGGGCCATCGGCAGCAGGCCGAGGATCGTGGTCAGCGTGGTCATCAGGATCGGCCGCAGCCGCGCCGACCCGGCGTCGATCAGGGCGTCGCGCGAGCTCCATGCCCGCCTCGCGCCGCTGGTTGACCGCGTCGATCAGCACGATCGCGTTGTTGACCACGATGCCGCCAGCATGACGACGCCGATGATCACGACCACGCTGACGGTCTGGCCGGTCACGGCGAGCGCCAGCACCACGCCGATCGCGCCGAGCGGCAGGGTGAAGACGATCACGAACGGGTGGAGGAACGACTCGAACTGCGACGCCATGACCAGGTAGACCAGGAACACCGCGAGCCCCATCGCCAGCGCGAGCGAGCGGAACGAGCGCTGCATCTCCTCCTGCTGGCCCGAGAGCGCGGCCGTGACGGTCGCCGGCAGAGCGAGCTGCCGCAGGCGGGCGCTGGCATCGGCCGCCACCGCGCCCATGTCCCGGCCTTCGAGGTTGCCGCTGACCAGGGCCGCACGCCGCTGGCCGATGCGGCGGATCTCGGTGGGTCCCTCGGCGAGGGTGATGGCGGCGACCGACGACAGGTACACCGGGCGGCCGCCGGCGTGGGTGACGATCAGGCCGGCGATGTCGCCGACCTTCGCCTGGCCGTGCTCGAGCGCGCGCACCCGGATGTCGATCTCGCGGTCGCCCTCCTCGAAGCGCGTCGCCACCTCGCCCTGCATCTTGGTGCGGACGGTGTCGGCCGCATCGCCGAGCGTGAGGCCGAGGCGGGCGAGCTGGTCGCGGTCGAAGCGGATCTGGACCTCGGGGTTGCCGAGGCGGGCCGACGAGTGGAGGTCGATGAGGCCTTCGGTCCCCTGGAGCGCGGCCTCGATCCGGCCGGCCGCCGCGTGGAGGTCGTCCAGCTCGTCCCCGAAGACCTCGACCTCGACCGGGGTGCGGAAGGAGAAGAAGGTCGTGCGGCGGAGCTCGAAGCTCAGACCCTGGATACCGTCGAGGCGGGCGCGCAGCCGGTCGATCACCGCCGCTTCCTGCTCGGGCGAGGAGCCGGAGCGCATCCGGACCTGGATCTGGGCGCTGTTCTCGCCCTCGGTGCCGGTCGCGGTCAGCGACAGGCCGGCGCCGCCGGCAATGGTCGACCAGGACTCGACGCCCGGCCGCCTGCTCGAGCTCGCCGGCGATGCTCGCGGCGACCCGGTCGGTGGCCTCGAGCGGCGTCCCCTCGGGCAGCTGGATCGCGATCGCGAACTCACCCTGCGTGAAGGGCGGGATGAGGTCGACGCCGAGCTGCGGAACCAGCGAGGGCGCTGCCGGCGAAGGCGACGCCGGCCAGGACCAGCACCAGCGGACGATGGCGCAGGGCCGCGTCGAGCATCCCGGGATAGGCGGCGGCGAAGCCGGCGAACGAGCGGTCGAAGGCCGCCGACACCGGCCGCGCCGGGATCGCGAGCAGCCGGCCGAGCCCGCGGCCGAGCCGGCGCAGCCCGCGCAGGCCGGCGGCCGGCGCGCTGACCAGGAGGAGGCGGCCGGCGCCGCCGCACCCGGCTGCCGGTCTCCGGGGCCGAGGTCGCCGGCTCCTGAGGGGACGCGTGCAGGGCGGTCAGCATCGGGATCAGGGTCAGCGAGACCGCGAGCGAGGCCAGCAGCGAGAAGGACACCGTCAGCGCCTGGTCGCGGAAGAGCTGGGCCGCGATGCCCTCGAGGAAGACGACCGGCAGGAACACGGCGACCGTGGTCAGGGTCGAGGCGATCACGGCGCGGCCGACCTCGGCGGCGCCGGCGCGCGCGGCGGAGAGGGCGTCGGCCCCGCCTCGCGCGCGGGCCACGATCGCCTCGAGCACCACGATCGCGTTGTCGACGAGCATGCCGACGCCGAGGGCCAGCCCGCCCAGCGACATGATGTTGAGGCTGGTCCCGGTCTGGTACATCAGGAAGAAGGTGGCGACGATCGAGATCGGGATCGACGGCGGCGATGACCAGGGTCGCGCGCAGGTCCTTCAGGAACAGCAGCAGCACCAGCATCGCGAGCAGCCGCCGAGGAGGGCGTTGGACAGCACCTCGTCGATCGACGCCTCGATGAAGCGCGACTGGTCGACGCCGGTCGCGACCTCGAGCGACCCTCGGGCAGCTCCTCGCGGATGCGCTCGAGGCGGCCGCGGACCGCCCGCGCGACCTGCGACCGTGTTGGCGTCGCCCTCCTTGTAGACGGCGAGCTCGACGGCCTCGTCGGCCGCCGAAGCGGGTGATCACCTCGCGCTGCTTGTGGCCGCGGGTGACCTCGGCGACGTCGCCGAGGCGACCTGGCGCCCGGCGCTGGGAGAGGATCACGGTCTGCCGGATGTCGTCGAGGTCGAGGAACTCGTTGCGGGCCCGGACCAGGTAGCGCGCCTCGTACTCGTAGAGGCTGCCGCCGGCCTGGTTGACGTTCGCGAGCGCAGCAGCCGGCTCTCGATCTCGGAGATGGTGAGGCCGAGCAGCGCCAGCCGGCCCTCGTCGACCCGGACCTCGATCTCCTCCTCGAAGCCGCCGTTGACCTTGACCGCGGCCACCCCCTCGGTCGACTCGAGGTCCTTCTTGACCAGCTCCTCGGCGACGTAGCGCAGCTCGTAGAGGCTCTCGCCGCCGGTGACGTAGAGGCGCAGGATCGGGTCGTTGGCGGGGTCGAAGCGGAGGAGGGTCGGGCGTTCGGCCTCGCGCGGCAGCGCGACGAGGTCCAGCTTCTGGCGGACGTCGAGCGCCGCGAAGTCCATGTCGCGGCCCCAGCCGAACTCGAGCGTGACCTGCGACAGGCCGGGCCGCGAGACCGAGCTCAGGCGCTGGACGCCGGCGACCACGCCGACCACCTCCTCGATCGGGCGAGTGACCAGCGCCTCGACCTCGGCGGGCGCAGCGCCCGGGGAGCCGCGTCTCGACCGTCAGCGCTGGGGTAGGAGAGGTCGGGCAGCAGGTTCACGGACAGCCTGGTGAAGGCCACCGTCCCGAAGAGCACCAGCGCCACCGCGGCCATCGAGACCGTGACCCGGCGCTTGAGCGAGAAGTCGACGATCCGCATTCACCCCTCCAGGGACTGGCCGTGCTGCGGCAGCGCTCACGGTCTCCGTTGCCCGACTTCGAGGATGCGCGCAGCGCATCCAGCTCTAGGAGCGGGCAGGGCAGGGTCTGCGAGGTAACGCAGGAGCATACGCGCGCGGGGGGCACCTGCCCTGCCCGCTCCTAGAGAACCCTGATCTTGGCGCCCGGCTTGAGCCCGCCCTGGCCGGCGACGATCACCTTCTCGCCGGCCGTGACGCCGGACACGGCCTCGATGACCTCGCCCTCCTCGAGGCCGAGGGTCACCGCGCGCTTCTCGGCGGTCTCACCGTCGGTGATGAAGACGTGGGCGGTCCGCAGCTCGCGGATGACCGACTCGCGCGGCAGCAGCACCGCCGACTCCCGCTGCTCGCGGACGACCTGCACCGAGACGAAGGCTCCCGGCCGCAGCGCGGGCGGCGGGTCGACCGCCTCGACGGTCAGCTTGACCGTGCCCGTGGCGGTGTCGACGACCGGCGAGATCTGCCGGATCCTCCCGGCGACCCGCTGCGTCGGGTCGGCGGCGAGCACGATGCGGACCTCGCGGCCCGGCTCGAGAGCCAGCACGTCCTTCTCGGGCAGGTAGATGCGGGCGATGAGCGGGTCGAAGTCGGCGACCGCGAAGGCCTGGTCGCCGGGCTGCAGGTGCTGGCCGGCGGTGATCATCCGCTCGGTGACGATGCCCGAGAACGGCGCCCGGATCACGGTCCGTGAGAGCCGCCACTCGGCCTCGGCCACCTCCTGGCGCGCCACCTCGTGCTCCATGCTGAGACGGTCGAACTCCTCGCGCGAGATGAGGCCCTTGTCCATGGTGCCCTGCGCGCGCTCGAGCGCCTGCTCCGCGTTGCGCTCGCGCACCCGCGCCTTGGCGAGCGCGATCTCGGCCTCGTCGCGCACAAGGCTCGCGAGCACCTGGCCGCGCGCGACCCGATCGCCCTCCTCGACCGCGAGGCTCGCCACCCGGCCCTCGGCCTCGGCCAGCACCCTGACCTCGTCCTCGGGCACCAGGTTGGCGGTCGCGCTGAGGTAGGAGGCCACGGGGCCGGTCGTGACCACCGTCACCTCGACCGGGACCGCCGCCGGGGCGCCGCTCTCGGCCGTGCCGGTGGCGTCCTTCGGCTCGGCCGTCTCCGTGGCCTCGACCCGGCTTTGGGAGAATCCGAGGTAGACCGCGGCCGCAACGGCGACCAGCAGCACGGCCACCCCGGCAATGCGCAGCCTGGACTTGGTTTTCTGGGTCATCGTCACCCCCTGGCCGGAGAGCCCACCGTCATACTCCACAACGCCTGGAGCTTGAAGGTGTTAACGAGAAGCTCCGGGAAAGGTTCTCGAACCGATTCACTGCGTGAATCGGTCAAACGGAAGCGAGCGGAGAGGAAACCAGCTCCTGTCACCTGTCACCTATCACCTATCACCAAACACGAGGGCGCCGGTTGCCCGGCGCCCTGGGTTGGAAACGGGGATGAGGAAAGGCTAGGGCAGGGTGGCCGTCCACAATGAAGTGTCGCCGGACTCGAATCCGTCAAAGAACAGGTACGGGGTGGTAATGAACCACCACCAGCTGCCGCCGTTGGCGAGGGTGGAGCCACTGCCGTTGACGGCGCGGACCTGCCAGAAGTAGGTGGTCCACTCGGAGAGCCCGGTCACCTGGGTGATGGTGACGAGGCCGACCGAGGTCCACGAGCTGTCGCAGGCGCTGTTGTCGACCGTGTCGACGCAGTACTCGTAACCGGTGGCGTTGCTGCTCGCGCTCCAGCTCAGGGTGAGATCGGTGAGCTGGCCGGTCGCCCCGTTGGCCGGGCTGGCTTTGCCGAAGGAGCCCGGCAGGGGCAGGGTGCTCGGGGTGCACATCTGCGATCCCGTGATCACGATGTCGTCGATGGCGAGCTCCACCAGGTCACCAACCGCCTGGCCGTCGGCAGCACGCACCCGGAACCTCATGGTCGCGGAGGGGGTCACGATCTGGGCGAGGTCGGCCACCAGGTTGGTCCAACTGTTGGTGCCGGTGACCGTACCCGGGATGGTCTCGACCTGGGACCACGAGCCGCCGCCGTTGTTCGAGACGTCGAGGATGTAGTAGTCGCCGGAGTCGTCGTTGTCCTCGTTGAAGAACCACCGCCACAGGTCGATCTCCAGCACCGCGGTGCCGGAACCGTCGAAGGCGGGCGAGGTCGCGATCACCTCTCCGTTGTCAATGTCATCGACGCCGGCGTCGCCACCAGGATTCTCGTCGCTGTAGAGGCAGTTGACGCCGCTCGGGCTGTGGTCGTCGCCCGGCTGCGACGGATCGCCGTAGTTCCCGGAGGTGGCCACGGGGTCGCCGATGAGGAAGGTGCCGGTGCTCGCCGCGGGCGAGCCGAAGGTGAAGGTCCAGCCCAGGTTGCCGCCTTCGAAGCTGTCGGAGAACCGGACCGAGGATGGCCCGGTCGGGCTGCTGGCCAGCTCCTCCAGGTTGGCGTCCTCGACGCCGTTGGCGCCGTCCACGGCGCGCACGACGTAGTAGTAGGTCGCGCCGGCCTGGATGTCCGAAGCGTCCGAGTAGCTCGTGCCGATGACGCCGGCGGCGATCCGGTTGGCCGGTGACGGCTCGAAGCCGGAGAGGTCGGATCGGTAGACGTTGTAGGTGGCGGGACCGCCGCAGTAGGCGGTCGCCGGGCTCCACGCCAGGTCGAGGGTGCAGGTGTCGAGGCCCGGGTTGGTCACCGACTGCACGCCGGCGAAGCCGGGCGGCTCGACGCACGAGCCGGTGGTCTGGGCCTGGGAGCAGTTGCTGGTCGCCGACTCGCAGCCGCCGGTGATGTCCTTGGCCGTCACCACGTAGGAGTAGATGAGGCCGCCGGAGACCGTGGTGTCGAGGTAGCTGGTGGTGGCGAGGTCGCTCGCAACGAGCTGGTAGGCCGGCTGCGGGCAGGCGCCGATCGCCCGATAGACGTTGAAGCTGTCAGCGCCGGGGTCGGAGCTGCTCCACGACAGGCTGATCTGGTTGGCGCCGGCCGCGGCCGCGTTCAATCCGGTCGGTGGATCGGGCGGAAGATGCACGCCACCGGGCGTCACGATCTCGCAGTTCGAGACCGGACCGAAGCAGGCGTCGGTTGTTCCCAGCGCCTGCACCATGTAGTAGTAGTCGATGTCGTTGACCACGGTCGGGTCGGTGTAGGTCGTGGTCGGGGAGCGTCGACGATCGCGATCCTGGTCAGGCCGGCATCGCAGCCGATGTCGCTGCGGAAGATCGCGTAGCGGGCGGCGCCGGCGACCGCGGTCCAGCTGAGCAGGGCGCTGTTGTTCTGGCCCTCGCCGGTCACCGTCGGCGCGCCGAGGGTCGGACACGAGCTCTGGTTCTGGTTCGAGGGATCGCCGGCCGCGCCGCAGGCGATGTTGTGGTCGGCCATCGCGGAGAAGATCGCGCCGGCGTGCGGCGTGCCGTTGGCGGTGCCGTCGCCGTCATCGTCGATCGCCCGCATCACGGTGAAGAGGCTCGCACCGCCGCACCCGTTGGAGCTCGGGAGGGTGCAGGTGTACATGTCGATGCCCAGCGTCGGGATGACCAGGTACCAGAGCCGGTCGCCAAGCAACCAGGCGGTGCGCGCGTCCAGGTTGTGCGGCGGGGCGGTCAGCTTGCGGTTGACGAAGTCCCAGAGGGCTTGCGACGCGATCCCGGACTCGCAGTGGTCTTCGAGGTTGCACGGGCCGTTGTAGCTGCCGCCCCCGCCGCAGTCCCAGAACGTCCCGTGGTTGGCCGCGGTCCACGGCATGTTGGCCTGGTGGCGGGTGTAGTCCATGTCGCGGATGCCGTTGCAATTCGTGCAAGGGTCGCCGTAGCCGGAGCAGTTGCCCGACAGGAAGAAGCCGCGGCCGACGCAGGAGTCGTGCAGGTGGAGGCCGGCCATCCAGTCGGCGTAGGTCTCGACCGGCGTGGACTGATTGCCGGAGCCGTCGAAGTTGTCCAGGCTGTGACCCCACTCGTGGATGGCCACCCCGGGGATCTCGCCGAGGTTCCAGCACCCGGACGCCGCCTTGTAGAAGTTGAGGGAGTCGCCGCCCGAGGTCGCATTGCACCACGGCGACTGGTTGGTGTAGACCGTGATGTAGCTGTTCTGCAGCCAGGTGTTGCCGGGCAGCCAGGCCTGGGCGCGCAGGTTGGCCGAGGTCAGGTGGTAGTACTGGGTGCGCGCCGAGTGGGTGTTGCCGGGACCGCCGGTGTTGCCGGGCGGCACCGCGCAGTCGGTGCCGGATCCCAGGCTGAAGTCGACGTCGCCGGTGGTCGTCGTGTTGTTGATCGTGCCGCACGAATCGACCAGCCGGGCGTACTTGCCCTGCAGGTGGGTGGTCGCGTTGTCGCCGGGGAAGAGGCCGCCGGCGTCGGCGTACTGGTTCGGCGCCGGCAGGCCGGTGTCGGCGAACGGGAACGGGCGGTCGGCCTCGCCGGTGTGGTTGTCGCCCGGGTAGGCGCCGCCGTGGATGCGGCCGTAGCGGTTGGTGTCGACGAAGCGCAGCAGCGCGCCGGTGTGGGCGTCGACCAGCCCCTCCCAGGTGCCGACCACGTCCTTGCGGGTGAAGGCGAAGCGCCAGGCGAGGCGGTAGTCGATGCCGCTGCCGATGGCCCCCTCGAAGACGTCGGGGTCCTGGCCGGCCGGGGTCACCGGCACGATCCGAAGCGAGCCCGCGTCGAGCACGTTGTCATCGAAGCCGCCGAACGGACCGAGGTAGTCCTGAAGGATGGCGTTCGCGTCGACGACTCCCAGTGTGGGCTGGACGTCGAGCCAAGCGGTCCCGATCCGCTCGCTGGCGATCTGGATGAGGTTGCCACTGTTGATGCGGACGTAGACCGAAGCTCGTTCAACTGGCAGCCCGCCGGCCGTCCAGCCGAAGCGCAGAAAGTAGAGGTGGTCACTGAACGGCCCCGATCCGGCCGGATCGAGCACGGAGGTGCGCGGAGCCGCAGCCCGAGGGCCTCGGCGTGCGCGTCGATGAAGTCGCGGGCGAGCGCCTCCACCGTCGCGACCGGCAAGCAGTCGTAGCTCGAGCAACCGGGCGCGAAGTCCTCCCAGGCCAGGTTGTTCGCGGCGCCCGGGATGATCGGGATCGCGCCGCCGTCGAGCAGGCTGGTCACTCCGCGTCTCAGGTCGACGGTGAACCGCCAGGCCTCGCCGTGGGCGGCCCGGAAGTCCTGCATCGCCTGGGCTCCAGGCAGGGGGCCATTGAAGCCGGTGGCGTCGACGTTGACCTCCACCACCCGCAGGCTCGGGTCGACGGTGGCCAGCAGGTCGAGCTGGTCACGGGCTTCCTTGGGCGTCAGCGCAAGGGCCGGCGCGCTGGCCATCAGGGCGATGGCGACGAGGGTCAGTGCAGTGGCAAGGCTCTTCCCGGCGGTGGTGCGCATCCCTCACTCCTTGAACGTCCCGACAGTTACCTGTCCAGCGCCGAGTCTACTCCGCAACGCGCCCACAGATCCGTGTCGTAGCTCATGGACCACGTGTCGCGTATCACCTATCACTTATCACCTATCACCAAACGAAAGGGCGCCGGTTGCCCGGCGCCCTGGGTCGGAAATAGGGATGGAGAGCGGCTACGGCAGCGTCGCCGACCAGGCCGAGGTGTCGCCCGACTCGAAGCCGTCGGTGTGGAGCAGCGGAGTGGTGATGAACCACCACCAGACGCCGCTGTCGGCCTCGGTGGAACCATTGCCGTTGATCGCCCGCACCTGCCACGAGTAGGCGGCCGACTCGTCGAGCCCGTTGACCACGGTGCTCGCGACATCGCCGACGAAGCTCCAGCCGGTGTCGCAGAGGCCATCGTGGACGGTGTCGACGCAGACTTCGTAGCCGGTGACGTTTGAGCTCGCGTTCCAGCTCAAGGTGATGTCGGTGGGCTGGCCGGTGGCGCCGCTCAACGGAGCGGCCTTGGCAAAGGCGCCCGGGTAGGGCGACGCGCCGGAGTCGCAGGACGACGGCACCTCGACGTTGGTGATGGCGATGTCGTCGACCCACCAGCCGCTGCCGTTCACCGAGGTATCGGTGGAGAGCACCCAACGGATCATGATGTCCTGGTTCGACCACGTGCTCAGCGAGGCCGAGTACTGGGCGTAGGTGGTGTTGGTGCCCGTGAAATAGGTGCCGGTGGGCAGGTTGCAGGCGTCGGAGGTGTCGGTGGAGCTGCCGGGGTAGTTGACCGGCACCCGGACCCAGGTCGTGCCGCCGTTGGTCGAGACCTGGACCTCGCCCTTGTCCCAGCTGCTTTCGATGCTGTACTTCGACCAGAAGGTCAGCGCCGGGCCGGTGCCGAGGTGCATCTCGTCCGAGGTGATGCCGGCGCACAGGTTGTCCGGGTAGGAGCCGGTGGCGTAGACCTTGGGGCCGGTGTGGCCGCCGCTCGTCGCCACCGTCCACGGCGTGGTGGTGGCGAGCTGGGCGGTGCCGGTGTCGCCTGCGTCGTCGAGCCAGGTGCCGATGTCGATCGGTCCGGTCGGCGAGGCCGGGACCTCGACCAGGTTCGACTCCTGCACGCCGGTGCTGCCGTCGGTCGCGCGCACGACGTAGTAGTAGGTGGTGCCGTACTCCAGCTCGGTGGCGTCGGAGTAGGTGGTGCCGGCGACGCCGCTCGCAATCCGGTTCGCCGGGCTCGGGGTGAAGCCCGAGGTCGTCGAGCGATAGACGCTGTAGGTGGCCGGCCCGCCGCAGTAGACGGTCGCCGGGCTCCAGGCCAGGTCGAGGGTGCAGGTCGTCAGGCCGGCATTGGTCACCGACTGGAGGCCGGTGAAGGCAGGCGGCTCGAAGCACGTGCCGGTGGTCTGAGCCTGAGCGCAGTTGCTCTGCGCGGACTCGCAGCCGCCGGTGACGTCCTTGGCCGTCACCACGTAGGAGTAGGTGAGGCCGCCGGACACCGTGGTGTCGAGGTAGCTGGAGGTGGCGACGCCGCTTGCGATGAGCTGGTAGGCGGGCTGCGGGCAGGCTGCCGACCGCCCGGTAGACGCTGAAGCTGGCAGCGACCGGGTCGGAGGTTGGTCCAGGTCAGGTTGATCTGATTGGCGCCGGCGGCGGCCGCATTCAATGCCGTGGGGGCGGCCGGAGAGAAGCACGGCACCGGCGTCACGGTCTGGCAGTTGGAGACCGGCCCGAAGCAGGCGTCGTTGGTCCCGAGGGCCTGCACCATGTAGTAGTAGTCGATGTCGTTGACCACGGTGGTGTCGGTGTAGGTCAGGGTCGGCGCGTTGACGATCGCGATCCGGGTGAGCCCGGCGTCGCAGCCGATGTCGCTGCGGTAGATCGCGTAGCGCGTGGCGCCCGCGACCGCGGTCCAGGTGAGGATGGCGCTGTTGTTCTGGCCCTCGCCGGTCATCGTCGGCGCGCCGAGGCTCGGGCACGAGGTCTGGTTCTGGTTGCCCGGGTCGCCTGCCGTGCCGCAGGCGATGTTGTGGTCGGCGAGCGCGGAGAAGATCGCGCCGGCGTGCGGCGTGCCGTTGGCCGTGCCGTCGCCGTCGTCGTCGATCGCCCGCATCACGTTGAACAGGCTCGAGCCGCCGCAGCCGTTCGAGCTCGGGATCGAGCAGGTGTACATGTCGTAGCCCAGCGTCGGGATGACCAGGTACCACAGCCGGTCGGCGACCAGCCAGGCGGTGCGCTCGTCCAGGTTGTGGGGAGGGGCGGTGAGCTTGCGGTTGGCGAAGTCCCACAGCGCCTGCGAGGGAGATGCCGCTCTCGGCGTGGGAGCCGATGCCGCAGGGCCCGTAGTAGCCGCTGCCGCTGTCATGCCACAGGGTGCCGTAGTTCGCGGCCGACCAGGGCGTGTGGCCGGTGTGCATCATGTAGTCCATGTCGCGGATGCCGCCGCAGGTCGGTGCAGGGGTCGCCGTAGCCCGAGCAGTTGCCCGACAGGAAGAAACCGCGACCGACGCAGGAGTCGTGCAGGTGCAGCGCCGCCATCCAGTCGGCGTAGCCCTCGACCGGCCTGTTCTCAGTCGAGCCGTCGTTGTTGTCCAGAGTGTGGCCCCACTCGTGGAGCGCCACCCCGGGGATCTCGCCCAGGTTCCAGCAGCCGGCGGCCGCCTTGTAGAAGTTGAGGTCGCCGCCCCCGGTCGCGTTGCACCACGGCGATCCGTTGGTGTAGACCGTGATGTGGCTGTTCTGCAGCCAGGTGTTGTTCGGCAGCCAGGCCTGCGCCCGCAGGTTGGCCGAGGTCAGGTGGTAGTACTGGGTCCGCGCCGAGTGGGTGTTGCCAGGCCCGCCGGTGTTGCCTGCCGGCACCGCGCAGTCGGTCCCGGAGCCAAGGCTGAAGTCGACGTCACCGGTGGTGGTCGTGTTGTTGATCGCGCCGCACGCGTCGAACAGCCGGGCGTACTTGCCCTGCAGGTGGGTGGTCGCATTGTCGCCAGGGAACAGGCCGCCGGCGTCCGCGTACTGGTTGGGCGCGGGCAGGCCGGTGTCGGCGAACGGGAACGGCCGGTCGGCCTCGCCGGTGTGATTGTCGCCCGGGTAGGCGCCGCCGTGGATGCGGCCATACTCGTTGGTGTCGACGAAGCGCAGCAGCTCGCCGGTGTGGGCGTCGACCAGCCCTTCCCAGGTGCCGATCACGTCCTTGCGGGTGAAGGCGAACCGCCAGGCGAGGCGGTAGTCGATGCCGCTGCCGACCGACCCGTCGAAGACGTCGGGGTCCTGGCCGGCCGGGGTGACCGGCACGACCCGCAGCGAGCCGGCGTCGAGCACGTTGTCGTCGTACCCGCCGAACGGCCCGAGGTAGTCCTGGAGGATGGCGTTGGCGTCGGCCGCGGTGAGAGCAGGCTGGGCGTCGAGTGACGACGTCGCGACCCGCTCGGTGGCGAGCTGGATCAGGTTGCCGCCGTTGATGCGCACGTAGACCGAGGCGTGGTCGACCGGCAGTCCGCCGATCATCCAGTCGAAGCGCAGGAAGTAGAGGTGGTCACCGAACGGACCCGAGCCGGCCGGGTTCAGCCGGAGGTCGCGCGACCGCAGCCCGAGGGCCTCGGAGTTGGCGTCGATGAAGTCGCGGGCGAGCGCCTCCACCGTCGCGACCGGCAGGCAGTCGTAGCTCGAGCAGCCGGGCGCGAAGTCCTCCCAGGCCAGGTTGTTGGCCGGTCCCGGTATGAACGGGATCGCGCCGCCGTCGAGCAGGCTGGTCACTCCGCGCCGCAGGTCGACGGTGAAGCGCCAGGCGGAGCCGTACTCGGCCCGGAAGTCCCGCATCGCCTGGGCCCCGGGCAGGGGGCCATTGAAGCCGGTCGCGTCGACGTTGACCTCGACCACCCGCAGGCTGGGGTCGATGGTGACCAGCAGGTCGAGCTGGTCCCGCGCCTCCTTGGGCGCCAGCGCGAGCGCCGGGGCAGTCACCAGCAGGGCGACGGCGGCGAGGATCAGTGCAGTGGCAAAGCTCTTCCTGGCGGTAGTACTCATCGCTCACTCCTTGGACGTTTCGACAGTCACCTGTCCAACCTTCGTTCTACTGGAGACTGCACCCGAGAGGGTGCGTCATGGCTTCATCTTCGGGAGCACGCCCCCCGAAGCTGGGAGTCTACGCCGGCAGACCACCGAGATCAAGGATCACTCCGGGGGACTGGCAGCAGCTACACTCAGTCGGATGAAGCTCCGGGCCGTCGTTTGCCTGGTGTCAGTGGTGACCGCGTTCGCACCGCTGACGGCTGAGGAGGGGGCTCGCCCTCCGGAAGTGCCGACGAGCCTGCTGCTGATCACCCTCGACACCACCCGCGCCGACGCGATCGGGGCCTCCGGCGGCGCGGCGGCTGCCGTGACGCCCACCCTGGACGCCCTCGCGGCTGCCGGTGTTCGCTACGCGCACGCCCTCGCGCCGGCGCCGCTCACCCTGCCGTCCCACGCGAGCCTGCTGACCGGGCTCGACCCGCCCGAGCACACGGTGCGTGGCAACGGCACCGCCGCCCTCCCGGAAGGGATCCCAACCCTCGCCGGGGCGCTGTCCTCCCGCGGCTACTCGACCGCGGCCTTCGTCGGCTCGCGGGTGCTCGACCGGCGCTTCGGCCTCGACCACGGCTTTGACCACTACGACGACGCGATGCTCGCCGAGCGGATTGGCGAGTACGGCTACCCGGAGCGGCCGGCCGATGCGGTCACGGATGCCGCGATCGGCTGGCTGAACGCCAGGCCGCGCGGCAAGGCCTTCTTCCTGTGGGTGCACTACTACGATCCGCACGCGCCCTACGAGCCGCCCCCGGAGCTCGCAGGCGAGGGCGAGCGCTCGCGCTACCTCGGCGAGGTGGCATTCGTGGACCGCCAGATCGGCCGGCTGCTCGTCGCGGCCAGGGAACGGGCGCCGGCACTGCTGGTGGCCGCCGTGGGCGACCACGGCGAGGCCCTCGGCGAGCACGGCGAGCGCGGCCACGGGATCTTCCTCTATCGCGCGACGATCGAGGTGCCGATGATCCTGTGCTGGAGTCGGGGTGCCGAAGGGAGGCGTGGTCGAGGAGCCGGTGGCAATCCGCCGGCTCGGCGCGACGCTTCTCGAGCTGCTCGGACACGACGGCGGCCTGCCAGGGCCGCCGCTGCCGGGCCTGTCTGCCGGGCGGTCGTCACCGCCGCTGCCGGTCTTCAGCGAGGCGACCATGCCGGCCGAGGTCTACGGCTGGGCGCCGCTCGCCGCCGTCACCGACGGTCGCTGGCGGTACATCGCGGCGCCGCGGCCGGAGCTCTACGACCTCGCGGAGGACCCGGGCGAGCTCGCGAACCGGGTCGCCGACCAGCCCGACGAGGCGGCGCGGCTGCGAGCCGTCCTCGAGGGCCTCGCCTCCCGGCCGCCGGCCGCCGCCGCGGCACCGCCGCAGCTCGACGCCGAGACTCGCGCCGCCTTGCTCGCCCTCGGCTACCTCGAGGCCGCGCCGGAGCTCGGCCGGCGACGCGCATCGACCCCAAGGACGGGATCGCGCTGCTCGCCGGACTTCGCGCGAGCGAAGGGGCTGCTGGCCGGGGGCAACGCCGCCGACGCCAGGGTGATCCTGGATGGTCTGGTCAGGCGCAACCCCTCGAATGTTCCGTTCCTGTCGCGGCTCGCCGAGGCCCAGCTGGCGGCCGGCGACGGCGAGGCCGCGCTGGCCACGATCGAGCGCACGCTTGCGCTGCGACCGCGATCCGAGTTCCTCGAGCTCGCGCGAGCCGACGCGCTGCGCCGCTTGGGGCGCAGCGACGAGGCTCAGCGCGCCTTTCGCAGCGCCCTCGAGATCGACCCGCGCCACGCCCCGGCGTGGCTCGGCCTCGCCGGCCTTGCCGGGAGCCCGCAGGAGAAGCTGGCGGTGCTGACCGAGGCGGTCGCGGCCGGCGCTGACAGCGTCGTGGTGCTCCTCGAGGCGGCGCGGCTCGAATCGGCGGCCGGTCGCACGGACCAGGCGCGCGCCCTGCTCGAGCGCGCGGCGGCGCTGGTGCCCGAGGCCGCCGTGGTGTGGCTCGAGTTGGCGCGGCTCGAGCAGGCCGCTGGGCGGCTCGACGAGGCTTTGGCGGCGTGCCGGCGCGCCGCCGAGGCCGAGCCGGCCAACCCCGAGACCGCCCTGTGCAGCGGACGGATCTACCTTGCCCGCGGCGAGCCGGCTCGGGCGCGGTCTCACCTCCAGCGGGCGGCGGTGCTCGGCCGCGGCACCGCCGTCGAGGCCGAGGCGAAGGCCCTCCTCGAGTCGATCGCGAACTGACGCCCCGGGCAGCGGCGCAGGCCGCCGGTCAGAGCGCCACGATCTGCTTGAAGCCGCCCCAGAACATCCGCTTGCCGTCAAAGGGCATCTTCGACATGTCCATGTTGGCGAACCGGGGGTCCTTCATGATCTTGGCGTTGACCCGGTCGCGGTGCGCCCGCGACCGATAGACGACGTAGGCGAAGACCACCGTCTCGTCGCGCTTCAGCTTGACGCTCTGCGGGAACGAGGTCAGCTTGCCCGGCTTCACGTCGTCGGCGACGCACTCGACGTACTCGAGCGCCCCGTACTCCTTGCAGACGGCGGCCATCTTGCGGGCGAGGCGGCGGTAGGACTCCAGCTTCGCCTTCTTCACCGGAACCACGAAACCATCGACGTAGTGCATGTTCCCTCCTGGTTTGGCGCCGTCCGTCAGGCAGGCCGGCGCAGTGGACCGACGTGCTGGAACAGAGATGTCTCCGTTCCGGCTAGAACGGATCAGGCCGGCCACAGCCAGCCGAAAGTGCCGGCGGTCACCAGCGCGTAGATCAGGCCGTCAGCGACATGTTTGAGGGTCGTTCCCCAGGCCTGGCCCCTCCAGATCGAGTCGGGAAGCTGGCCGATGCCGTAGGCGAGGAAGGCGGCTGCGCCGGCGACGCGAAACACTGCCAGGTAGTGGGTGCCGGGTGCCAGCGTGCGGCCCGCCAGGTAGGCTGCGAACACGCTGATCACCAGGCAGAAGAGGGCCCACAGCGCCAGCCCGACCATCATCTTGGGTGGGCCAGGCGGGAAGACCGTCATCAGGCCGGCTGGCCCCCGCTCGAACTTCGCCGTCATCTCGGGCGAGTGCGCGTCCTTCATGCTGGCGGCCCTGGGGAACATGTAGTCGCCCTTGGACACGCCGGCAGCGCGCAACGCCTCGATCACCGCGTCCTCGTTCGGCAGCTTGCGAAGGTCGTTGCGGTGGATGGGGAGGACCATGTGGATGATCGAGCTGACGATGAAGACGAACACCGTCGAAAGCACGATCGGAAGCAGAAGGGAGGCCAACGGCACCATGATCTCGATCTCCTTTCACGATCAGCCGCTCTCCATCAGTCAACGCCGATGGCTCGTTGGAGACGGCCACTTCGTCGGCGTTCGGAGCCCGGTCGTCAGCGTATCACAATATCGCGAATGAATCTCAACATTCCATGATCCGAGCGGGCCGAGGCCGAGCGCGACCGACCGAGGTTGAGCAGCGGCTGTGAATCTCGGATGCAGTGTTCGGTATAGTTGAGGGCGTGACCATCCACACGTGCGGAGTCTGGTGGCGTCGAGCCGTTTTCGCGTGCGTTCTGGTGGCGGCGATGGCCTGCGTCGCGACGTGCTCCTCGACCGCGGCCGAGGTGCCCACCGCCGCCGCCGTGTCGTCCGAGGAGCCGCCGGCGCTCGCCGCCTACCAGTGGCTCGACGTGGACGGCAAGCCGCTGCCGTTCCAGGACCACGCGGCGATCCGGGAGGCGCTGCGCTCGGCGAAGGTCCTCAGCCGGGAGAAGATCGGGCGCGGCGTCGGCGGCGCGGAGAAGCTCGTGCTGGAGCTCGGGGATACGCGCTTCCACGCGGCCTTTCGTACGGTCGACGTGACCAAGCGACCACCGCCGACCGGAGGCGCGACGAAGCCGACGATGAAGTACCGGGACGCGGCGATTTTCGAGGCCGCGGCCTACGAGCTCAGCGAGCTGCTCGGCATGGGCCGGGTGCCGCCGGCGGTGGTGCGCCGCATCGGCGACCAGGACGGCACGGTGCAGATCTGGATGGAGGGCACCGCGCCCGAGGTGGTGCTGGTGGAGCGCGGGGATCTCCAGCCGCCCGATCAGGCGCGCTGGCACCAGCAGAAGCAGATTATGTACGTGTTCGACACGCTGATCGCCAACACCGACCGCAACCAGGGCAACCTGCTGATCGACGACCGCTGGAACATCTGGCTCATCGACCACACCCGCTCCTTCCGGCGGACGGAAGAGCTCCTGTACGCGAAGCGCTTGAGCACGTGCGAGCGGGGGATGTGGACTGCGCTGCGGCAGATCGACGAGGACACGCTCGCGCTGCGCCTCGAGCCGTACCTGGAGCGGGCAGAGATCGTGTCGTTGCTGCGGCGCCGGAGCAACCTCATCCGCAGCTTCGAGAAGGCGATCAAGAAGAGCGGCGAGGACGCCGTCCTCTACGACCTGCGGCCGGCCGGGGCCCCGGCCGGCGGCTGACGAGGCCGCTGCGCGCCGGCCCTCGCGGCGCCGCGACGTCACCGGGGACCGCCCGGCGGTCCGCTCTAGCTCGCAGGGAATTTCTGGTCGTACAGCCGGATGATGGCGTCGGTGACGTCGAGCGACTTCGCGTAGTAGCCGACCGCGTGGGCGCCGAGCAGGAAGATCGCGTCGACGCCGTTGGCCTCGGCGTACTCGGCGGCCACGGTCATGATCTTCGCGCTGAGCTCGCCGAGCATCCTGTCCCGCCGGGCGGGCAGGTCGCGGTTGAAGGCCCGCACCTGGTCCTCCAGATCGCGCTGGGCCTGCACCAGCTCGCGGTCGAGCTGCGCGAGCGACTCGGGCGAGGCGACGCTCCGCTGCGCGGCCAGCCGCTGGTTCAGCTCGGCAACCTGGCCTTGCAGGTTCTCCAACTGGGTGCGGCGTGGCGTCGCCCACTCTTCGAGCGCCCGCAGCTGGCTCTTGCCTTCCTGGACCGACAGGACCGCTCGCTCCGCATCCAGGAAGCCGATCTCGCCGGCGCCGGCGGGAAGCGCAACCAGAATCGCGATCAGACCCAAGGTGAATCGCACGAGTGCACGCACGGCAACCTCCGACAGACAGCCGGCAAATCATAGCATGCACGAGAGATGAGGACCGTAGCGGGCGCCGCGAGAAGCGGGTCCGGCGGGGCGAGCGGCGGGCGCTGCCCGTAACGCGGGCTGAGAGGCTGCCGTCACGCCCCGGATGGCCTGTTTCGCCGGCATGGTTGACTGCGGCGCGGTCAGACGGCCACTGCGGCACGAACTCCCGTGAGGAGGTTGCTGCAGAGGCATACGAAAACGTATGAGATGTCCAGGGTCCTCACCAAGGATGCGCTGCGCGCATCCTGCTCGGCGCGCGCGGGGCGTAGGCCAGCCAACGACCGCGACGCATCACACAACCAGAGATCTACGACCCGCGCGCGCCGAGGGGCCTGTGCCCTACACGCTCCCGGGGGCTGGACGAAATGGCCGCGCGGACGCAGATTGTTGTTGGGAGCAGGAAGTCGTTCGAGCCGGAGGTGCGAGCATGAGGCGTGCGACGTGGTTCCTTGCAGCGGCGGTCTCGGCGGCGGGCGTCGTCCACGGCCAGGAGGCGACCCCTGGCCCCGCGATCACAGGCGCCAACGAGCTCGTCCAGAAAAAGGGCGAGCTGGCGTCGACCTGGGTGAGGCCGGACGCGGACATCGGCCGTTACAGCAAGCTCTACCTGTGGCAGCCGGAGTTCCAGTTCCGCGAGGGCGGCGAGACGAGCGCCGGCACGACCGCCAAGCTCGTGCGCGGCGACGGCGGCCCGTACGCCGTGGGCGAGGAGGACCAGGAGCGCTTCAAGCAGCAGGTCACAGATGTCTTCGTCGCCGAGCTGGCGCGCGGCAAGCTGTTCGAGGTGGTCGACGCGGTAAGTCCGGGGACCCTGATCGTTCGTGCTGGGTTCCTGGACATCGTCTCCGATGTGCCGCCGAACGTCGAGCGTTACGGCAACATCCACCTCGCCTCGGTCGGCGAGGCGACGATCGTGTTCGAGCTGATCGACGCCTCGACCGGGGTGATCCAGGCGCGCGCCGCCGAGCGCCAGCAGATCCAGCCCGAGTGGCGGACGCGCGGGGTCAACACGGCGCCGGCCAACTCGGCCACGGTGTGGGCCGACGTCGAGCGCTGGGCCCGCGAGCAGGCGCAGGACCTGCGCAAGGCGCTCGAGAAGGCGAAGAAGAAGGGCTAGGAGCGGGTGGGGCAGAGGCCCCTCGGCGCACGCGGGTCGTAGGCTCGGGGTGTGCGTGAGGCGTCGCGGTCGCTGGCTGGCCTCGCCCGACGCGCGCCGAGAAGGATGCGCTGCGCGCATCCGGAAGTAGAAGATGCGGAGCGGTCGGAGCTCGGAGAACCGTTAGCAACGCGCTGGTCTCCATCAGCAGGTCCCTGACGGATCGGCAGCGCTCTCCACGCCTGGTCCACCGATTGAGCTCAAGGACCAGCGCCATACGCATCCCTCACGCGGCCGGTTCGTCCGCCGCCGCGGAACCAAAGGGATAGAAAAAGGCGGCCCCCGGAGGGGCCGCCGGTTGTAGCTGGTCTCCCAGCGACTAGAAGTCGAAGTGCATGGCCGCGTGCAGCTGGCGGCCGTACGCGTCGTAGAAGCCGTAGAAGCCCGGGCCGTAGTCGGCGTCGTTCATGCCGGCGGCGAGCGGGGGCTCCTCGTCGAGGATGTTGTTGACGCCGAGCACGACCTGGTAGTGGTCGGCGAAGTCCCAGGTCCAGGCGAGGTCGAAGTAGTTGAAGGCGTCGAACTTGTAGACGCCGTTGATGTCCAGGAACTCGTTGCCCGGGTTGTCCGAGTTGAGGTCCGGATCGGAGCTGGTGTCATCGTTCATGACGCTCGAGATGTAGCGCCAGCCGAGCGTGAACACCATGTTGAAGTTGGTCTCCCACGAGATGCGCGCCAGGTGGCGCCACTCCGGAGTGGGGTACGGAGCGCACTGGTTGCCGAAGAAGCCGACGCAGTCGTAGCCGATGAGCGGGTTGTCCAGCTCATTCGTCAGCGTCCAGGTGCCGACCAGCGAGGTGTTGAGGAAGCCGGCGTCGCCGATGCCGATCAGCCAGGCGTAGTTGAGGTCGATGCCCTCGCCCTCGAGGGTGCCGAGGTTCTGCTCGGTGCTTTCGGTGTAGCCTTCGTTGAACAGCCACAACGTGCCGGCGACGTCGCGGTGGATCAGACCGCACAAACCGGGATCGCCGGTGGCGATGCAGCCGGCGAGCACGCTGTCCGCGTCGAAGCTGGAGATCACCTGGTCGATCTGGACGTCCCAGTAGTCGACGGCGACCATGAGGCCCGAGATGGACGGCGGCGTCACCACCATACCGAAGGTGATGGTGTCTGCCTGCTCGGGGTCGAGGTTGGGGTTGCCGCCTTCGAGGGTGTTGTACTGCTGGGCGGGGTTGTCGGGGGAGAGGCCGTACTGGGCGGCGGTCATGCCGGTCAACAGGCACTCCTCCAGTGACGCCGCCGGGTTGGTCCCCGCGCAGGGATCCGCGCTGCCGCCGAGGCCGATGCCCTGCGGACGGTAGAGCTCGAAGACGTTCGGCGCGCGGGTCGCGCTGGCGAAGCCGCCGCGGAACTTGAAGAGATCGCTCAACGCCCACTCGCCCTGCGCCTTCCAGGTGTTGGCGCCGCCGACCGTGCTGTAGTCGGAGAAGCGGTAGCCGAGCTCGAGGCTCAGGTTCTTGAACAGGGTCGCGTCCTGGACGATCGGCACCAGGCCCTCGAAGAAGTACTCGGCCACGTCGTAGCTGCCGTCGACGCGGACGGTCGGACCGCCCTGGCCGGAGCCGTTGCCGGACTCCCAGTTGTCGTCCGGGTGGATGTAGAGCATCTCGGTCCGGTAGTCAGCGCCGACCGCGATCTGGATGCCCTCGGTGGCCATCGGGATCCGCAGCCCGTACTCGCCGAGGTCGCCGTTGAGGACGCCGTTGACCATCTCGGTCCGGGTCCCTGACGACAGAACCATGTTGAGGCTGATGTAGTCGATCGCCTCCGGGGTCACGCCGCCGACCGCGAAGACGTTCCAGGGCGCGCAGCCGTCGTTGCCGGAGCGGCACTCCCAGGTGCTCGGGTCGTCCGGGTCGCCGATGACGTCGAGCGCATCGGTCATCCGGGTGACGCTGAGGTCGCCGATATACTCCTGCGGGCTTGCCATCTGGGTGTACAGACCGTAGACGTCGTAGCTCCAGGCGTCGCTGAGGTCGCCGCGCAGGCCGGCGACGAGGCGCCAGGTGGTGTGACGCATGACGCTCGTCCGCGGGCCGCTCTCGACGCTGCGCCGGCCGATCGTCATGTTCGCGTACTCGTCCGGCCCATAGCCGTTCTGGGTGCAGATGAGGTCGCGCTGCTGCGGGCTGAGCATCGGGTTGTCGCAGTTGATGGCCTGCGTGTTGTTGAAGTCGGCCGAGGGCGCGATCTGCGCCGAGGTGAAGTCGTCCATGAACATCACTTCGCCATAGAGCTCGAAGGACTCGTTGAACTCGTAGTTCATGAACGCGCCCGCGGCGTACTTCTCGTCGGGCCGCTGCACGTGGTTGTAGGGGGCGTAGTTGAAGACGTCCCCGGCGCGCGGCCGGAAGGTGTTTCCGGTCGTCTCGTCGAGCACGTAGTCGCCGACCCGGATCCAGTCGCGGTTGAAGACCTGGAAGCGGCCGAGCGGAATGGTCGACGAGCCGCTGCAGAACGGGCCGTCGTCGCCTTGACCGGCCGAGCAGTTGGTGTAGTCGCGCGCGTCCTTGGTCAGCTCGTCGATGTTGCGGTAGTCGAAGTACATCGAGGCGTGGCCGCGACCCTCCGCGAACTTGTGCCCGAAGGCGAGGTTGATGTCGTACTGGTCGCCGTCGACGCTGCCCCCGGTCGGGTACGGGAAGCCTGCGTCCGCGTTCATCTGCTGCGCCTGGCCGTTGCTGTTGTCGTGCTGGTAGCCGTTCCACGAGATCCCGCCCTTCATGCCCTCGAAATCCTCGTCGAGCACGAAGTTGACGACGCCGGTGACGGCGTCCGCGCCGTACACCGACGAGGCGCCGCCGGTCAGCACGTCGACCCGCTTCACCAGCGCCGACGGGATGAAGTTCAGGTCAGGAGAGATCTCCCACGCGTCGCCGGCCACCATGCGCCGGCCGTTGACCAGCACCAGGGTGCGCTCCGAGCCCAGGTTGCGCAGGTCGAGGGTCGCGGTGCCCGAGGCGCCGTTGGCGATGGTCGAGTTCTGCGGCGAGAAGACCTGCGGCATCTGCCGGACCACGTCCTCCAGGCGCAGCACGCCGGTGTAGGTGATCTGCTCGGGCTCCATGACCGAGACCGGGCTCAGGGACTCCAGGGTCGGCCGGGGGATCAGCGATCCGGTGACCGTGATCTCCTCCTCGAACGACCTCTGCTCGGCCTGCGCCATAGCCTCCTGCTGCTCCGGGGTCAGTTCCTCGGCCGGTTCCTCCTGCGCAACGGCAGGCAGGCCGAACATCAGGATCATCGCCGCAGCGACGATCCCGAGGCGAAGAGCGAGTGGCTGTTCAGGATCGCGAAGAAAACGCATATTGACTCCCCTTCCTCAGTGCTGGGTTACTCGTTGAACTCGGACATCGAACTCGAGTCCTGACGATTCGCGCCGGCCGCCCGGCCAGCACCGTGCGGTGCGCGGAACTGGAGACGCACCTCCTTTCGTCGTTTTTCGCGCGGAGGCCCATCGCAGCGCCCCGCGGCGCTGTGTTGCGTGTTGAAAAGCCGGGTTCGTCACCAAGCTGACGACTCTGATTCGGTCGGACAACTGCAATATTTGTTCCAGGTGCCTGGAGCGAGGCCATCGGAACGTGGCCTTCAACTGCCGGTCTCCCGACGAGCGCGAGCGGTCGTGCGGGACCAGACACCAAAGCGTTGAGCAGCGGTGAGTTCGACGGCCGGTTGGCCGGCGCGCGGGTGGCTGGCGGGCGGCCTTCCCGGCGATGCACGTGCCGTCGTCGGTCAGCGGCGCCTGCCTCCCGGTGAGGGCTGTGTTCCAGTTTCCGCACACCGCGTCCAGGTTTCCGTAGTCAGGAATGAACCTCGTTAGCATTCACTCGTCTCGACATCGGCCTCGAAGCCTGCAGCCCAGGGTGGTGGGCGACCCCGGCTCGCGCGACGGTGCGGAGGCTCGTGGTCGGGTGCGCCGCGCAGCTCCACCGCCGCCGGCGGGCTCGCGGCGCCGGGGCGCCCGACAGCGCTCTGCTGGTCAGGGCTTGCTCAGGTACGCGAGGAGATCGCGGGCGGTGGCGGCCTCCGGGCTGTCTGGCGCGAGCGCGAGGAAGCGCTCGAGGTGCACCTTTGCCTCCTCGGTGGCGCCGTCGTTGACCGCGATCATGGCCAGCGCGTAGTGGGTCTCCGCCTGGTCCGGATCGACCTCGAGGACCTTGCCGAAGAGCTCCTTGGCGCGGGCCATGTCGTTGGCGTCGTAGGCTTCGAACGCGAGGTGCAGGAGGCTGTCGCGAGCGATGACGGGCTCGATCGTCGCGAGCCCCATGGCCGCGGGGACGAGCAGGCTTTCGTCGCCGAGCCCGAGCGCGGCGTTGTAGCGCGCCCGCAGCGCCTGCTCGTGGCCCGGGTCGTCGTCGAGGATGGCCTCGGCAGCGGCCAGGGCCTCCTGGTAGCGCTTGATGAGGAGACCCTGGGTCGCCACCCCGAGCAGGGCCTCCTCGAGCTGCGGGTCGATGGTGACGGCTTCCTGGAACCTCGCGAAGGCGCCTTCGTGGTCGCCGGCCTTCGCCAGGGCGACTCGCCTCGTTGTAGACCTTCCTCGCCTCCACGGTCGCGCGCCCGTAGCGCTCGAGGTCGGCGAGCGCCGCCGCGGTCTTCGCCTCGTCGCCGAGCTGGCGGTAGGCCTCCCACCGGCAGCGCAGGGTGGCCTCGTCGGTGGCGCCGAGGGCCATCGCCCGCTCGGCAGCCTCGACCGCCTCCTGGTAGTGCTCCTGACCGAGGTGGGCCACGCTCAACCCCGTCCACGCCGGGCGCAGCTTCGGGTCGTGCTGCACGGCCTCTTCGAACTTCGCCTGCGCCACCGCATACTGCTTGGCCTCGACCGCGGCGACGGCGGCGTTGTAGGCGACGATCGCCGGCTCCGAGCTCGAGGTCGGCACGAGGTCAACGACCGCCGCCTGTCCCGGATGCATCACGAAGTCATAGCGCTCCGTGCCCTCCAGGCTCCAGGCCTGATCGGACTCGAAGGTCTGGTATCCGGCTTTCTCGAATCGATAGTGGTAGGTCACGTTGATGGTCTCGAAGTCGACGATGAACACACCTTTCTTGTCTGTGGTCCTGACCTCGTTGAACTTCGGGACCTCGGCCGAGGTCGCGGTCACGGTGACGCCCTCGATCGGGGCGCCCTCCGGGTCGACGACCCTGCCGACGAGCCGGCCCTTCCGTGCCGCGGAGACGAGCCCGGGGACCGCCACGATCAGGATGAGGAACCACACGATCGCGCGCTGCGTCTTCGACATCGGAGAGCCTCCCTCCGGGCGCGTGCCCGGCTGCTTCCCGCGCCGCCTGCGCGGCACGCGGAACTCCACGCGGGAGCTCCGCGCCGGCCACTGCCGGCCGACTGGTCGCGATCGCCAGTATAGCGCGCGTCGAGATCTTCGCAGGTGCGCGGACGGGATGAGCCGCGCTGGGCGGCTACTCGGCTGGGGTTTCGAGCGTGCGGGCGTGCCGGCGCCTGGGGGCAATCGGCCGCGGCCAGCTCATCGGCCCTGGCCTGCCAGCGGCGGGCGGCCCGCTCGTCCCCCTTCCCGAGGTAGCAGCGCGCCATCAGGGTAGAGAACGAAGCCTCGCTGGGTTTCTTGCGGACGGCGAACTTGAGGTGGCCGATGGCCGCGTCCCAGTCGCCGGCGCCGTACGCTTCGCGGGCGCGCTGAAAGCGGTAGTACGGGTTCTGCATGCGGTGATGGACCACCCGCTTCCGGTACGCTGCGGCGCGCCTGGAATCACCCTGCCGCTCGTAGAGGCGGGCCAGGTTGCTCATGGCGACGAGCTCGTCCCGGTCCGCCTTCAGCGCCTGCAGGTAGGCAGCCTCGGCGTGGGCGAGATGGCCGAGCCGCAGGTACAGCGTGCCGAGGTTCGTCCAGGCCGGTGAGAACTCGCGGTCGTTGTCGGCGAGGGCCTTCCGAAAGTAGGCCGCGGCGGTCGCCGCGTCGCCTGCTTGCATTGCCTCGACGCCCATGTTGTTGAAGTAGTGGGCCCGCGCCCGGGTGTCCGAGATGGTGCGCGTTTCATAGCTCGCCCGAAAATCGTCGATGTTGAAGTCGACGACGTGGGCACCGAGCGGATCCAGGTCGACCCGCACGTTGACGTGCCGGTTGAGCACGAAGACATCCTTGTCGAGAGACCAGTCGGGCGGAAGGTCCACCTCCTGGAAGGACGCGGCGAGTTCCACCTCACGCGCCATGGCGATAAACAGGTTGGAGAACGACAGGCAGTTGCCGGTCCGGCGCTCGAAGGCCTCGGAGGCAGTTCGCGTCCGATCGTCGAACTCCAGCGCGAAGGTCTTCGTGTTGATGATCGCGTCGATCAGCTCGTGCAGCTTGACCTGGTCGGCCGCCTTGCGGTGCACGTGATCGTCCAGGAAGGCCCGCATCTCGGGCGTGACAGCGAGCACCTGCTCGTCGGTGACGGGCGCCGACATTCCCGGGATTGCGCCGAGGACGGCCCCTGCCAGGAGCTCCTCGGGCGAGACCTCAGCCCTATCCACGCCCTCGAGACCGCTCGAGCAGGCGAGCACGAGGGCCATGAGAACGGCGCGAGAAAGACGGCTGCACATCATCGGAATGCCACCAGGCCGGCGCCACGCGTCTGAGATACTCGATCCTCGCTCGTTTGTTTCCGGGGCCGCCCGGCCGGGTCCCTGGGCGATCCGGCTCGAGAAGCACCGGGCTCGCCACCTCAGTCAGGAACGTGGGAGATGACGAAGGGCTCATCCCCCTTGATGAAGCTCACCTTCACGACGGTCATCTGCTCGTCCAAGATCAGGACCTTGGTGGACAGCTCGCGACCCGCTATCGAGACGATGATCGGGTGCTCGCCGGCGGGGATGCGCGACAGGTTGAGGTTCAGGCTGGTCTTTTCGCTGGTCTTCCCCATGAACTTGACCGTGCAGCGCGACGGCTCGGAGACCACCCTCAGCGACCCCCAGCCTTCATGAACGGCCACGACCTCTGCGGCCTTGAGGTTGCCGTGGACTGCAACTTTGGCGCCGGGTTGCATGACGACCTTCTTGGCGACCGGCTCGTAGCCGGGCTTGGTGAATCTGAGCGTGTGCTCACCGCCGGCGATGCCGCCGATGGTCAGCTGCGGGGAGGTTTTGGTGTGCGGCGTGCCGTCGACCTCCACAACGCAGTTCTGCGGTGCCGAGGTGACGACGAGGGTGCCGATGGCCATCGAGGTCCCAGCTCCCGCGGTCCCCTCGACGCCGGTTGCCGGCGGCGCGGGCTCGAAGGTGCCGACCGTGAGCTCAACCGGGACCTGGCCGACCAGCACCTCGAAGCTCTGCGGCGCGAAGCCGTCCTTCTCGACCCGGACGGTGTGCAGGCCGCGGGGAATGTCCGCCAGGTAGGCGCCGTCGTCGAGGCGGCTCGAGATACCGGCGAGCTCGCCGTCGAGGTAGACGCGCAGCCCGGGCTCGCACAGCACCTGGATGTCGCCCGCCGCCGCCATCGCCGCAGCGAGCACGATGAGCAGGATGAGCCCTCGAGCGTGTCGCATGCACCCTCCGGTCCTGCTCCAGTCTAGCGCGGTGACTCCCCCGCCCGCTTCCGCATCCGCGCCCGTTCCCGGCCGGGGGGTGGGGGCGGCGGTCAGGACCTGGTTCCGCGCCCGCTTCCGACTGCTCGTGGCTCAAGAGCCTCGCATCGGGCTCGGAAGCGGAAGCGGAAGCGTGCGCGACAGCGGAGCAGCGGCGTCGTTCCCGTTCCCTTCCCGACGGCACCCTCACGGCTGCGGGCGTGGCCACGTCGGAGACGGAATGGGCACGGAGACGCGGGGCTGAACGCATCGGGCTCGGAAGCCGGAAGCCGGAAGCGGAAGCGGGAGGCCTACTCCTCGTCCTCGTCCTCTTCCTTGCTGGCGGCGGCGATGATCTTCTCCTGCAGGTGCTTCGGCACCTCGTCGTAGTGGTTGAACTCCATGTGGAAGTCGCCGCGCCCGCCGGTGATGGAGCGCAGGGTCGGCGAGTAGGTCAGCATCTCGGCGAGCGGCACCTGGGCCTTGACGGCGGTGATGTGCCGCCCTCGGTGTCCATGCCCTGGACCCGGCCGCGCCGCGAGTTGAGGTCGCCCATGACGTCGCCCATGCACTCGTCGGGGATGTAGACCTCGATCTGCATGATCGGCTCGAGCAGGGTCGGGTGGCACTCTTGAGGCGCACTCCCGGAAGGCCTTGCGACCGGCGATCTTGAACGCCATCTCCGAGGAGTCGACCGAGTGCTCCTTGCCGTCGAGCAGGGTGACCTTGAAGTCGACCATCGGGTAGCCGGCGAGCACGCCGCGCGCTGCGGCCTCCTGGATGCCCTTGTCGACCGCCGGCCGGTAGCCCTGCGAGATCGAGCCGCCGAAGATCTTGTCGACGAACTCGTAGCCGTTGCCCGTGGTTGCGGCTCCATGCGGATCCGGCACTCGGCGAACTGGCCTGAGCCACCGGTCTGCTTCTTGTGCCGGGTCGTGATCGTCGGCCGACGAGGTGATGGTCTCGCGGTAGGGGACCTTGGGCTGGTGGAGCACGACGTCGACCTTGTAGCGCTTCTTGAGCCGGCGCCACCACCATCTCGACGTGGAGCTGGCCGGTGCCGGAGATGAGCATCTCCTTGGTCTGGGGGTCGCGGCCGACCGTGATCGTCGGGTCCTCGTCCCGGATCCTGGACAGCGCGGCCGCCAGCTTGTCCTCGTCGCCCTTGGACTTGGGCTCGAGCGCGAAGCTGATCGAGGCCTCGGGGATCGGCACCGCGGCGACCCGGATCGACTTCTTGGGCGGGCACAGGGTGTCGCCGGTGTGGGTGTCCTTGAGCTTGGGCACGGCGCCGATGTCGCCCGGTGCGAGCTCCGTCACGTGCTCGAGCTCCTTGCCCTGGATCACCGACAGCGCGCCGAGGCGCTCGGTGACGTCACGGTTGGCGTTGGTGACGGTGGCGTCGGAGGCGACGCCGCCGGAGAGCACCCGCAGCAGCGTGATCCGGCCGGTGTAGGGGTCGGAGATGGTCTTGAAGACGTAGGCGACGAACGGTGCATCCGTGGAGGCCGACAGCTGCTGCTCCTCGCCGCCGACGCTTCGCCGTGAACGGGCGCCAGCTCGGGCTCGGGCACGAGGTCGACCAGTGCGTCCATCAACGGCTGGACGGCGATGTTCTTGCCCCCGGCCAGCGCGAACACCGGGCACAGCGCGCGCGCCTCGACGGCCGCCTTGAGCCCCTTGCGGAAGGTCTCGGGGTCGAGCGCGCCCTTCTCGAGGTAGGTTCTCCATCAGCGTCTCGTCCTGCTCCGCGACCATCTCGATGAGCGCCTCGCGCGCCACGGCCACGTCGTCGGCCAGTTCGGCGGGGACGGCGACCTCGGCCGCCTTGCCACTCTCGTCGTGCGGCCAGGTGTAGGCCTTGCCGCTGACCAGGTCGACCACCCCCTCGAACGACGACTCCTCGCCGATCGGGAGCTGGATCGGGATGACCTCGCGACCGTACTTGCTTCTGGAGCGCCTTCACCGTGCGGGAGAAGGAGGCGCGATCACGGTCCAGCAGGTTGACGGCGAAGAGCACCGGCAGCCCGGAGCTCGCGGCCGCCTTCCAGAGCTTCTCGGTCTGGACCTCGGGCCCGGCGACCGCCGACACCAGCATCAGGGCCGCGTCGGCGACCCGCAGCCCCTGCACGCGCATCGGTCGTGTAGATCCCGTAGCCCGGAGTGTCGATGAGGTTGACCTTGGTCCCGCGGCGGTCGAAGTGAGCGACGGCGGTGTTGATCGTGATCTTGCGCTCCTGCTCGTCCTCGTCAAAGTCGGTCGTCGTGTTGCCCTCGTCCACCTTGCAGAGCCGGTTGACCACGCCCGCGTCGAACAGCATGGCCGACACCAGAGAGGTCTTCCCGGTGTGGGAGTGCCCGATGATCGCGACGTTGCGGATGGTGTCGGTGGTGTAGGTCTGCGCGCTCATGGATGATCCCTCCGGGAAAATATCGTCAGGGTCAGGTCGCGGCCTCGATCGGGCGGCCGGTGAGCTGGCGGTAGGCCTCGCGGTAGCGGTCGAGGGTCCCCTCGACGACCTCGGGCGGCAGCACCGGCGCCGGCGGCTGCTTGCTCCAGCCGCTGGCCTCGAGCCAGTCCCGCACGTACTGCTTGTCGTAGGACGGCTGGCCGCGCCCGGGCTCGTAGCTGTCGGCGGGCCAGAAGCGCGAGGAGTCCGGCGTGAGCGCCTCGTCGATCCAGACGATCCGGCCTGTCGGCGTCGCGCCCGAACTCGAACTTGGTGTCGGCGATGATGATGCCGCGCTCCAGGGCGTAGGCCGCGGCCTCGCGGTAGAGCCGGAGGGTCAGGTCGCGGAGGCTCTCGGCGGTGGGGCCGCCGACGATCTCCGCCGCGCGATCGAAGCTGATGTTCTCGTCGTGACCTTCGGCGGCCTTGGTGGCCGGCGTGAAGATCGGCTCCGGGAGCCGGTCCGACTCGCGCAGGCCGGCCGGCAGGCGAACGCCGCAGACCGAGCCGCCGTCCCGGTACTCCTTCCAGCCCGAGCCCGACAGGTAGCCGCGGGCGACGCACTCCACCGGGAAGGGCTCGAGCCGGCGGACGAGCACGCTGCGCCGGTCGAGCTCGGCGTGGTCGCAGTACGGCCGTGGGAAGCGGGCACGCTCGGTGGCCAGGAGGTGGTTCGGCACGTCGGCAAAGCGGTCGAACCAGAAGTTCGAGAGCTGGGTCAGGATCACGCCGCGTCCCGGAATGCCCGGGGACAGCACGCAGTCGAAGGCGCTGATCCGATCGGTGGCGACCAGGAGGAGCCCGTCGTCGACGGCGTAGATGTCCCGGACCTTGCCGCGGCTCACCAGCTTTCCCCCGGGGATCGAGGTGGTGAGCAGCGTCATCTCAGGCTTCCCTGCCGTCGATCACCGCCTGGGCCTGCTTGGCCATCCGCGACTTGTAGCGGGACGCGGTGTTGCGATGCAGCACGCCCTTGCGCCAGCCGACGTCGATGACCGACAGGGTCTCGGGGAGCAACGCCTTGACCTGGTCCGCGTTACCGTCGGCGATCGCGACCCGCATCGCCCGCATCTGCCGCCGCACCCGGCTGCGCACCGACTTGTTGCGCATGCGCCGCTCGAGTGACTGGCGGTGGTGCTTGCGCGCCTGCCTTTTCGTTCCCTTGATCGTAGCCATCTCGAAGCTTCTCCTTCAGGCGCCGCCGGGTGGCGGCACGGGGCGCATATTCTAATCGAATCCGGGAATCCAGGCTAGTCCCGGGTTCAATTCCGGGCTCCGTACCTCGTCATCGATGAGCGGTGAGTGTGCTTGCGGCGGCTCCAGAGCTCCGGACGGCGATGGTCCGGAGCCCGGAATTGAAATTGACGAAGAGAAGGGAGCAAGGGCGCGTCGCTACCGGATCGTCATGCCCAGAGAGCGCAGCCGCTCCCGCGCCAGGTCGGCCTCGCGGGTGCCCGGGTGCTCGTAGACCACGTACTGCAGGTTGAGCACTCCCTGCCCCTTGTCGCCGAGCTTGAGATAGAGGAGCCCCTTCTTGAGCTGGGCGGCGGGGGCCTTGTCGCTCGCCGGGTACTCCTCCAGCACCTGGTTGAAGATCGCGAGCGCCTCCTCGGTCTCGTCCTGGGCATCGAGGCATTCGCCGATCCAGTACAGCGCGTTGTCCGACAGCTCAGTCGACGGCCACCGCCGGCGGTACTCGGCGAAGCCGTCGGCCGCCAGCTGGTAGTTGCCGCGCATGTAGTCCTCGTAGGCCGCGCGGTAGAGCTCCTCGGGAGATTCCGAACCGGTCGCGCCCGTGGCGGCCCCAGCCGCGCCCGTGGCGGCCCCGGCCGCAGCTCCAGCCGTGCCCGTCGGCTCGGCCGCCGCCGCGCCGCCGCCCGGCGCAGGCGCCGCGCTCACCGGCGGCAGGTAATAGCCCGACGTGGCGCTGCCGCGCGCCGAGGCGAGCTCCTGCGAGATGCCTTCGAGCTGCTTGATGGTGCGCTCGAGGCTCGAATGGAGAGCTTCGATCTGCTCCTGCAGCTGCTCGACCCGCATCGCAAGGTCGGCGTTGGACCGCGAGGTCTGGGTCGCGACCTCCTGCATCCGGCTCTCGACCGCGTCGAGGTCCTGCTTTGCCGGCATCGACTGCGAGAGCTGCTCGACCTGTTGCTGGACGTCGCTGATCTCGCGGTGGAGCAGCGTCATGTCCTCGGACGAGGTGCAGGCCACCAGCGCGAGCGCCAGCACACCGAGGCCGACGGCCTTCAGGCTGCGCATGAGACGCCTCCTACCGGGCCGTGATCACGAAGTGGGCGCGGCGGTTGAGCAGCCACGACTCCTCGCCGCCGCTGGGCGCGAAGGGCCGCTCCTCGCCGTACGAGATTGTACGCAGCCGCTCGGGGGCCGCGCCGAGGAAGATCAGATAGTCGCGCACCGCGGCGGCCCGGCGCTCGCCGAGCGCGAGGTTGTACTCGCGGGTGTTTCGCTCGTCGCAGTGGCCCTCGATCAGGATCTGGATCGTGCGGTGCTGCTGCAGCCAGGCGGCGTTACGGGCCAGCGCGTCGCGGAACTCGGGTTTGATGTCGTAGAGGTTGGTGTCGAAGAAGACATCCTCGAGATACCCGGCCGCGTTGAGCAGTGCGAGGTCCTCGGGGAGCTCCTCGCGGACCTCCTCCGACACCAGAGGCTCCGCGGTCGGCTCGCCCACGACCTCCTCCTCGATGCCTTCCTGCGTGCCGCCGGCACCGGTCCCCTGTGTCGCCGTCGTCCCCTTGGTGGTTGGAGGCGGCGTCTTGGAGCTCTTGCAGGCCCCGAGGGACAGCAGGAGCAGCACGGCGATCAGGGCTGTGGCACAGCGAAGAGTGAGTTTCATTCCAGGCCTCCTTGGCGGTCACTGTAGCAGCACGGATCGGGCCTCACAAGATGTTGAGAGCAGGTCTCGGCCGAGGTGGTGCAGAATCCTCACCTGCTGTGCCCGATGTCACTGGAGGGGAGGGTCTAGGGGATAGGGCCCCCGCCTGTTTCGCGCCCGCGCCCCCTTCCGCGTCCGCGGCCGCTTCCGACTGCTCCTAGATCAAGAGCCTCGCATCGGGCTCGGAAGCGGAAGCGGAAGGGGAAGCGGTAACCGCCCCCGCCCGGGGAGCTTGCCCTGAGCGAGCGGCGCCTCCACGCCGCGAGTCGAAAGGGTCTCCGTGCCGCGCGCCGCGAGTCGAAGGGTCTCCGAGCCTCGCATCGCGAGAAACGTTGTAGCGCAGGCATCCTGCCTGCCTTGTAGCGCAGCCATCCTGGCTGCCTTGTGGGGTAGCCATCTTGGCTGCCTTCATTGGCAGGCTGGAAGCCCCACAACGTTGATCGTTCCGCGTCACGAGTTCGGGGAGTGATCGTCATCCGGCGCCATTCCGCCGTCCGGCCGATCCAGGCGGCCTTGGCGGCGGAGCTTGCCGAGGTAGTCGTAGACCACGATCGAGCCGGCCACCGCGAGGTTGAGCGAGGGAACGAGGCCCCACTGCGGGATCTGCACGACGGTGGCGGCGTCCGCGATCAGCTCCTCGGGGATGCCGCCGAGCTCGGCGCCGACCAGGAAGCACGGTCGCTCCGGATAGCTCGCGTCGAAGAGGCTGACTGCGCGCTCGTGGAGCTCCACCGCCACCAGTTGCCAGCCGCGCTCGGCGAGGTGAGCGCGGAAGGCATCGACCCCTCCGAGGTGGAGGACGGTGGTGTAGAGCTCGGCGGTACGGGCGGCCTCGACGTTCCAGTCGCGGTCACCGACCAGCAGCACCTCGGCCGCGGCGGTGGCGTGGGCCGTACGGACCAGCGAGCCGACGTTGTACTCCTTCGAGATGTTCCACGCCGCGATGGCAAAGGGCCGCAGGCCCTCGCGGTACTCCTCGAGGCGGCGCTGCCGCCGGTCGGCGCGACGAGCCGCGACCCACGCGGCCTTCTTCGGGTCCACCATGGGAACCAGGGTACGGCATGCGGCGCGGCTCGGAAACCGAAAAAAACGAAACCCCGCGCGCCGCGGGATTTCGTCACGGTGGGTATCCCCACCCGGACTTCTACGGTGGGTTTCGCGGCCGTAAAGTCCGTTGAACACCCGCGGTCCACGAGGACACTTCCAATATGTGCGTGCACACCCTCCGTGTCAAGGGCCTCACGAGGCCTCGCTGCGGCGGGGCGACGACCGGGCGCGGAGCGAGTCTGGCCGAGGTGGGAACGGGCCCCGATGGTCGCCCTCGATCCCGGTTGTGGGCTCAGCCGCGCTCGAGCGACCGCCCGTCGAAAGCGTCTGGCAGCAGCCGTGAGACTGCTGTGACGACGCGGTCGCCGGCGACGCTGGCCAGGATGACCGGGAAGTCGCCGAACTCCGCGAGCACCTGCCGGCAGGCGCCGCACGGCGAGGCCGGCGGGCTGAGGTCGGTGACCACGGCGAGTGCGGCGAAGCGGCGCGCGCCGGAGGCCACGGCGGTCGCCACGGCGTTCCTCTCGGCGCACACGGCAAGGCCGAAGGAAGCGTTCTCGACGTTACAGCCGGAGCACACCCGCCCGTCCGGCAGCAGCAGCGCCGCGCCGACCCGGAAGCGCGAGTACGGGGCATAGGCATGGTCGCGCGCGGCCGCTGCAGCCGCGACGAGCCGCTCGACGTCGTCGGGAGAGAGGTCCATGCTCCCATCATACTCAGGCGAGGGCATACGGGAACGGGAGCGGGAACGAGATCCGGGCGTTGTGGGGGGGCTGTGGGGTAGCCATCCTGGCTGCCCGCGGAAGCGGGCGCGGCTGCGGGACGATTCGGGAACGGGACGGGAGCGGGAACGACATCCGGGCGTTTGGTAGCCATCCTGGCTGCCCGCGGAAGCGGGCGGGGCTGCGGGTCGATTCGGGAACGGAGACCCTTCGACTCGCGGCGCTGGGCGCCGCTCGCTCAGGGCAGGCTCCTCGGGCGCGGACGCGGGCGGGAGCCGTATCACCTATCACCTATCACGTGTCACCTCCGAAAAAATTGACCGCCCGAAGGCGGTCGATGGAGACGTGTGATGTCGCAGTTGTCGCAGCTGTCACCGCCGGCTTGACCCGGCGGAGGCGCGGGGCGCGGCCGAGCCTCCGCCCGAGCTCGGGGCCGACATCCGCGCCGACCCGCCACCGCCGGACGACCGGGGCGCCGACGAGGGCGCTCGAGCCGAGGCGGTCGGATTCCGCGATGCGGATCGGCCGGAGCTGACGCCCGGGCTGGTGCGGGACGGCGCGGTCCGCGGAACGATCACCGGGCCCCGCGTCCCGCCGCTGCCGGTCGCCGGCGGCACGACCCGGCTGCTCGGCGATCGAGAGCTCGCGCCCAGGTCAACCGGCTGCCGGCTGAAGCTGCCGCCCCTCAGGTACGGTGTCGAAGCCTGCCCCGCCGATGTCGGCCGGGACCGCGGCACGAAGGGGTTGGAGCCGACGGATCCGCTCGGCAGCGAGCTGCGCGTCCCGCCGGCTGTGGACGGACTGGCCGCGCCGGCGCCGGGCCGCGCGCTGCCGCGGTGCAGCGGTGACGACGGCGAGACGGTCAGCGGGGGTCGCCGATCGGTGGTCGATCCCGCGGTCTGCCCGGGCGCCGCCTCGCGCGGCGCGACGGCGCGCGGCGTGGTGCTCCGCGTTCCGGCCGAGCGCCGGGTGACCGCCTCGTAGGTGGTCGGCTCGACAAGGCGCAGCGCGTCCTCCGCGCGCAGGTTCGCGTCACGGGCCATGATCGGCGTGATGTCGCGAGTCGCGCGGCTCTCGACGTCACGGAACACCCGTTCGAGCTCGGTCGACGGCCGGACCATCGACGGCGGCTGCGTCGTCAGGGGATCGGAGCTCACGACGCCCGTGGCGCTCGGTGTCGCGCAGGGCGACCTCGCCGGACTGCACCAGCCGGGACAGGTGCGGGCTCGCGAAGTCCCTGGTCGAAGCCACGTTCCACCCGGCGCGGTCCATCTCGGCCACGCGCACCCGACCGCTCAGATCGAGTGCCACCTCGTTGGGTCGGCTGAGGGCGGCGCGACGCGCTGCCCCCTGCGACCCGGCGTCCCCTCCGCTGCCCGGGCGCGGGATCGCGTTGCGCCGCGGCGGCTGGCCCCCCCCGCCCCCGGGATGGCCGGGGTACGGATCGTAGGGGTAGCCGTAGTAGTAGCCGTAGTTGGGCCAGTACCAGTCCCAGTAGTAGCCGTAGGGGCACCAGCCCACATAGCCCGGCCACCAGGCCCAGCTCACCCAGGCCGGGCTCCAGTAGGGCTGCCAGCTCCACACCCATCCGAAGCCGGCCGCCATGTACCAGGATCCGTAGTGGTACGGGAGCCAGCCCCAGGGCTCGTACGACACCCAGGACCAACCCGGTTGGGTCCAGTACCAGCGCCCGGCGGTGTAGGGGCTCCAGGACTCGTCCACGGTCGGCTGCCAGGCCCAGGTGTTGTGCTCCCCCACGTAGACCCAGTTGCCGTAGTTGTCGAGCTGCGCGGCCTGTCGTTCGTAGCGGGCGTCGACGTACATCGTGCTCTCGCCCCGGATGACCTGCCGCCGCTGCTCGACCCAGCCGGCGAAGTCGTCGCCCCAGCTCAGCGCGGCCTCGGTCCCGACGAGCTCGCCGTCGCTCAGCGTGGCCGCCGACTCGGCGCGCACGAGCACTCCACCCGCGACCGTGGCAGCCTCGCCGAGGCCCTCCCAGACTTCGAGCCGGAGGCCGCCGGAGGGCGGGGCCTGGATCCGGTAGAGACCGGCGTCGTTGAGGTAGACGGTGCCCGACCTGCCGTCGACGCGGAGCGGCTCGTCGTTCAGCCGGTGAGTGCTGACCTCGACCATGATCGTCCCCTCACCGAGGAAGACCACCGTCTGATCCGCGTTGCTGTCTCGGCTGAAGGCCACGGCGTCGAGGCTCATGGTCGTGTACTCGTCGATCCAGACCGCGTTCCCGTCGGCGAGCATGACCTCCATCCGCGCCTCGCGGGCGGTGTCGATCCGGTCGCCCGGGGCCAGCGGCATGTTGATGACCGCCTCGATGCTGTCCTGCTGGGTTGCCGGCTGTACGGTCGCGTAGCGCTCGAGGTACGAGATGTAGCTCAGCGAGGTCAGCTCGTCCCCTTCGGAGGCCACCACCGGCCCCGCGACCGCCATCAGGAGCGCCGCTTGAAGGAGCTTCCTCATCGTCCACCTCCCGTTCCGCCGGAAGTCTTGCAACTGACGTGCCAGGAGGGCGTTGCGGAGAAACGCTTCCCCTTCCGCTTCCGAGCCCGATGCGAGGCTCTTGATCCACGAGCAGTCGGAAGCGGGCGCGGGCACCCTTCGACTCGCGGCGCTGCAGCGCCGCTCGCTCAGGGCAGGCTCATCGGGCGCGGATGCGGAAGCGGGCGCGGAAGGGGGCGCGGGCGGGGGCCGTATCACCTATCACCTGTCACCTATCACCCCCCAGGATCCGTGACATCTCGACGAGCTGCTGGCTCTGGCGGACCTTGACCAGGGTCCCCGCGGGATAGAAGCCGCCGCGCAGCGTGGCGTTGGGGTAGGTCACGCTGCCCGGACCGAGCAGCACGCCGGGGTTGAGCACGGTGTTGCAACCGGTCTTGCAGCCGTCGCCGAGCACCGCGCCGAACTTCCGCAGCCCGGTGTGGACGACCCCGCCCCCATGGGGGAAGCTGACCTCGCGGCCGACGTTCTTGACGTTGGACAGGATGGTGCCGGCGCCGAGGTTGACGTCACGGCCGAGCAGCGAGTCGCCGACGTAGTTCTGGTGCGGCGCCTTGGCTCCGGGCAGCAGCACCGAGCCCTTGACCTCGCTGTGGGCGCCGACCAGGCTGCCGGCGCCGAGCACGACGTGCTCGCGCACGTAGGCGCCGGTGCGCACGGTCACGCCCTCCGCGAGAATGGCCGGTCCCACGATGACCGCGCCCGGCTCGATCCGGCAACCGGGAGCGATCGCGATGCGGTCGCCGAGCAAGTGCACGCCGGCGTGCAGCTCGACCTCGATCGCCCAGCGGGTCCAGGCGTCGAGGTAGTCGCGGAGATGGTCGCCGAGGGCGCTCCACACGGGCGCGTCGTCGGCGAACAGGCCTCGGTGCGGAAAGCCCTCCAGGTCGAAAAAGAGCTGCGCGGAGAGCTCGTTCATGCAGGTGCCTCCTCGAGCTCGCGGGTGCGGCGCTTGACCACCACCAACGTCTGGTCATCGGCGGGGTGCGGAGTCCGGCTGAAATCGTTGAGATCGGCAAACACCCGCTCGACGATCGCCACCGGGTCGCGCCGCCGCGCCGCGTGCACGACGTGCTGCAGACGGTCCTCCCCGTACTCCTCGCTGGAGCCTGCGGCCGTGGCCTCGACGACACCGTCGGTGTAGAGGACGAGGAGATCGCCCGGCTCCATCTGGGTGACGCCGATCTCGTAGGTGGCCGACGGCGTCGGGCCGATGATCAGCCCCCCCGTCTGCAGGCGGTCGGTGAGCCCGTCGCTGTGGATCAGCAGGGTTGGAGGATGGCCGGCGTTGCAGTACAGCACGGTGCCGTTGGCGTGCATCTCGGCGAGGAACAGGGACACGAACTTGGTGGCGAGACGGCTGCGGTGGATGATCCGGTTGAGACGCTCGACGGTGGCGGTCAGCTTGAACTCGCGCGACAGGCCCATGCGCAGGCCGGTGAAGACGTCGCGGACCTGGAGGGCCGCGGGCAGCCCGTGGCCGGTGGCGTCGGCAACCACGACCACGAACAGATCGTCGGCGAGGGTGATGACGTCGTAGAAGTCGCCGCCGACGATCTCGGCGGTCACGCTGCGCGCGGCGATCTCGAAGTCCCCGGTGTGGGGAAGGTGCCGCGGCAGGATCGAGCTCTGGATGCTCCGCGCCTCCTCCATGATCTCGCGCATCCGATCGTCGCGGAGCTTCTGGTTGATGGCGAGGCGGATGATGTTGAGGGTCGCGATGAGGTCATCGCGGACCTCGGAGCCCTGCTGGATGTCGAAGGACAGCACGAAGCGGCCGTCGGCCACCGACACCGCGGCGAACCAGTCGCGGGTCCCCAGGTCGGCCTCGAGGCGCTGGTCGAGCCGGGCATCGTCACGGGCCATGACCAGCGAGCCGGTGTCGAGCAGCTGCTCGAAGGGCGGGTAGGTCCGCCAGATCCGAAAGCCGATCGGGGCCTTGGCGACGTCGCCGAAGGTCGTCACCAGCTCGTAGCTGCCGTCGTCCTGGGAGTAGATGCGCCCGCCGCGGATGCCGAGGTCGTCGGCGAAGACCTCGGCAAGCAGCTGGGCGGTGTCGTGGATCGTCTCCAACGGGGTCGAGCCGAGGGCGATCGTCTCCAGCGCCTTCTCGATGCGGCGGAACAACGAGATCGATCGTCGAGGCATGACCGGATCATGCCACGGTACGGAAGGCCAGCACAAGGACGGCGGCCTGCGAGCGGGAAGCCGGGTGCTATCATGCGCGCCGGCGTTCGTGCCCTGGGAGGTTGCGTTGCCGCGAGCTCTGGCATTCGGGTTGATCGTCGGCGTGCTGGCCGCCGTCATGGGCGGCTGCGGCGCGCGGCAGGACGATCCCGCGACTCCCCCGGTCGAGCAGGCAGTCACCTCGCACGCACCCGCCGAGCTCCGCTGGGAGACCGACTGGAACCGCGCCTTCGAGCGCGCGCGCCGCGAGGGCAGGCCCGTCCTGGTGAACTTCTACGCCGACTGGTGCGTCTGGTGCAAGCACCTCGAGACGGTCACCTTCCGCGATCAGAAGGTGGCGGCCCTGCTGGCCGACCGGGTGGTGCCGCTCGGCGTCAACATCGACGGCGACGTCCAGCAGCTGATCCGCGATCACCGCATCGAGGCCCCGCCGACGATCGTTGTCTTCGACGCCTCGGGCACCGAGCTGGGGAGGATCCCCGGCTACCTGCCGCCCACCGGGTTCCTGGGCGCCGTCGAGGGCATGCTCAAGGGCACGCCGCCGGCTCAGAGCTGATCGGTCGCCGATGCGGTGCGCGACTCCTACTCGTCGTCGGAGGTGCCGCGCGCGTTCGCGATCCCGACCGCCGCCGAGGTCGGCATCGGCTCCCCCGGCCGCGGCGAGTAGAAGGCGACCTGGAAGGGCCACGGCAGCTCGGTGAGGTTCGCCGGACGGGCGCCGCACTCGCGCTGGGTGGGCTCGGTGGTGTCCAGGAAGGCCTCGAGGACGACCTGGGTGTGGTACGGGCAGGGCGGCATTGCGCTCTCCCCGGTGGTGTAGTCGACCGGGCTGAAGACAACCCCTGATGGGATCATGAAGGTCTCGGTGCGGGCGCTCGGGTCGACGGTCTCGAGGTAGGCCTTGATGAACTCGTTCCACAGCGGCTGCGCCGCCACGGCCCCAGTCATCCTGCGGCCGATCGGCGCCTTGAGGTCCCGGCCGACCCAGACCCCGGCAGTGATTCGCGGTGTGAAGCCGACGAACCAGGCGTCGGTGTAGCGGTCGGTGGTTCCCGTCTTGCCGGCCAGGTTGGCCTCGATCGACGCGGCCGACGCGCCGGTGCCGCGGTCGATCACGCCTTCGAGCACGTTCAGGGCGAGGTAGGCGGCTGGAGCGGCGATCGCGCGCCGGCTGCGCGGGAAGAACCTCTCCACCGGCCGGCCGTCCCGGTCGTAGACCGCGGTGATGGCATAGGGCTCCGGGACCTCGCCCAGGTTGGCGATCCCGGCATAGGCGCGGACCAGATCAACGAGCCGCACCTCCATCGCGCCGAGGGCGAGCGACGGGAAGGGGTGCAGCTCGGTGCCGATGCCGAAGCGCTTGGCCATGTCGACCACTGCGTCGCCGCCGACCAGCTGCTGGAGCTTGACCGCCGAGGCGTTGTAGCTGTGCTCGAGCGCCCGGCGAAGCGTGGTGATGCCGTAGTACTTGTTGTAGTAGTTCCTCGGGCAGTAGGCGAGCGCGCCGGTCGAGTCCGGGAGCAGGAAGGGCGCGTCGAAGATCGTGTCGGCCGGCGTGAAACCCTGCTCGAAGGCCGTCAGGTAGACGAAGGGCTTGAAGGCCGAGCCGCACTGGAGAGTCGACTGCACGGCGCGATTGAACTCCGAGCGCTCGAAGTCGAAGCCCCCGACCAGGGCGAGAATCGCCCCGGTGCTGTTGTCGATGGCGATCAGCGCACCCTCGACCTTCGGCTCCTGGAGGAGCTCGACCGGGATCGGAGCGGACGCGTCCTCGGGAAGCTCCTCCGGCAAGCCGACGAGCACGAGGTCGCCCTGGCGGAGGATCCGGGTCAACGAGGCGGTGCGGGTCCACTCGGCGCCGGCAAGGGACAAGGTGGCGGTGTGGTCGCCGAAGCGCAGGGCCGCCCGGTCGGGGGACACCTGTTGGACGACGGCGCGGACCATGCCGCCCGGCTGCAGCTCGAGGTGGTTCCACGACGGGTCCTGGTAGGCGTCGGGTGAGGTCGCGAGACCCTCGTCGAGGACGTTTGGTGGCCGTCGAAACCCGAGCCGCTGCATCTCGAGGTCGACGAGGCCGCGGCGCACGACGCGTTCGGCGATCGCCTGCAGCTGCGGATCCATGGTGACACTCACCCGCAGCCCGCCGGTGTAGAGCTCGCTGGTGCCGTACTGCTCCTCGATCTGCTTGCGGACCATCTCGAGGAAGTAGGCGCCGTTCGAGATGTACTCGCGATGGAAGCCGACACCGAGCGACGACGCGACCGCGGCGTCGTGCTCCTGCCGCTCGATGAAGCCGAGCTCGAGCATCCGGTCGAGCACCTTGTTGCGGCGCTGCAGCGCGGCCTCGGGCCGGGTGTAGGGGTTGTAGCGGTTGTTGGCGCTCGGGATGATGCCCGCGATCATCGCAGCCTCGGGCAGCGTGAGCTCGAGCGCGGGCTTGCCGAAGTACAGCCGGGCCGCCGCCTCGACGCCGTACGCGCCGTGCCCGAAGAAGATCTGGTTGGCATACAGGGTCAGGATCTGGTCCTTGGTGTAGCGCTTCTCGATGTCGATGGCGAGCAGCGCCTCCTTGATCTTCCGCTGCAGGGTGTTCTCGCGCTTCAGGAACAGGTTGAGGGCGAGCTGCTGCGTGAGCGTCGAGCCGCCCTGCGTGATGAGGCGGTCGCGGCCGGTCACGAGGTTGCGCAACGTGACCGCGGCCGCCCGGGCGATCGCCTTGGGGTCGACCCCGCCATGCTCGAAGAACTCGGCGTCCTCGATGGCGACGATGGCGAGCTTGAGGTGCTCCGGTATCTGGTCCGCGCGTGAGCTCGATGCGCTGCTCGGTGGCGTACGACGCCAGGGTCTGACCGTTCGGCCCGATGATCTCGGTCGTCGTTGCGGGGCGGAAGGTGGCGAGTTGGTCGACCTGCGGGAGGTGCACGAACTGGGCGAGGATCCAGCCCGCGGTCACGCCGGCCGCGACCCCGGCGGCGACCACGACGGCGATCTTGGTCAGCAGAGGCCTGGACCGTTCGAGCGCGCCCACGCCGACAGGGTAGCAGACGGTGTGTGGCTTGCCGGCGGCGTGACCGTGGCGCTCGTGAGGCAGTGGTCACACGGGTGGTGAGGACGGCCTCTGGCGGTCGTGTTCGGGTCGCATCGTCCGGGTCGCGAGGCCTCAGGTGACCAGTTCCCAGCCCTCGGTGTCGCCGCTCTCAAAACCGCCCTTGAAGATCAGCGGGTCCGGCTCGGGCGTGGGTGTCGGAGTCGGCGTGCTCGTCGGCGGTGGTGGCGGCGGGGTCGGCGTCGGGGTGACGGTTGGCGGCGCCGGCGTCGGTGTCTCGGCCGGTGTGGGGGTCGGTGGCAGCGGCGTGGGGGTCGCGGTCGGAGTGCTGGTCGGCGGAGCTGGCGTGGAGGTCGCCGTCGGCGTCGGTGTGGGGGTTGGTGGCAGCGGCGTGGAGGTCGCGGTCGGGGTGCTGGTCGGCGGAGCGGGCGTGGAGGTCGCCGTCGGCGTTGGGGATGGCGGCAGCGGAGTTGCGGTCCAGGTCGGAGTGAGAGTGGCGGTGGACGTCGGGGTTCGGGTTGGCGTGCTGGTCGGCGGCGCGGGCGTGGAGGTTGCCGTCGTCGGTCGTCGGGGTTGGCGGCAGCGGAGTTGCGGTCCAGGTCGGCGTGCGGGTGGCGGACCGGGTCGGGTCGCGGTGCGGACGGGTCGGGGTGGCGTGCGGTGGACGTCGGGGTGCGGGTTGGCGTGCTGGTTGGCGGCACGGGGGTGGAGGTTGACGTCGGTGTGCGGGTCGGAGTGCGGGTCGGGGTGCGGGTGGCTGTCGGCGTCGGCGTGGAGGTCGGAGTGCCGGTGCGGGTGGGGGTGGCCGTCGGCCCGCTCGTCACCGACAGCTCGAGCCGGTAGAGCTGGGGGCCGTCGGTGGCGTCGCCGGCGGGCTCGACGAAGTAGGTGCCGGGCCCGCTCGTCAGCGGCACGTTCTGCAGTGCCTCGGGCAGCCCGACCCCGTTGGCGTCCGCGAACGCGAGCTCGGTGGTGCCGTTGGTATCGAGCACCCGGATCGACAGATCATGGATCGCCAGTGAGTTGAAGGAGGTCCCCGCGCTGCAGCTCCCGTTCGGGTTCTGGGGACCGCTGAGGTAGGTCCAGCCGATCGGCGTGACGGTGACGGAGAGCGAGGCGCTGCTGCCGACGGTGACGCTGAAGTCGTCGAAGTCGTCGTCGTCGTCGATCGACAGGTTGTCGATCGCCAGCGGGCCGGCCGGCGTCCCCAGGGAAAACGCCGTCGCCGGGTCGTCGTTGTGCTCCGCCGCGTCGCCGTAGCCACGGTTGGCAGCCAGGATGTCGTCGTGCTGGGGCCCGTCGAAGGCGCTCGAGTAGTAGGGCTCCATCAGCTTGGTTTGGTTGATCGGACACACGTGCTGCAGCCCGAGGCCGTGGCCGTGCTCGTGGGCCACGACGTTTCGCAGCCTCAGTGAGTTGCTCGTGGTGACGGAGTAGAAGGAATCGCCGGTGTCGAGCACCATGTCGCCGACGTCGGGATAGAAGTTGTAGGCGAGGATGCCGGAGTTGCCGTCAATGGTGTGGCCGCCGAGGCGGATGTCGCCGCGCGTGCCGAGCGCACCCTGGCTGCCGACGAAGGACGCGCCGTCATCGGTGGGCTGGTAGACGTAGGTCACGCCGGTGAGCTCGCCCCAACGGTTCATGACCTGCTGGAGGACGGCGAGCCAGGTCGCCTCGTCGCCATAGATGCCGGTCAGGAAAGCGCGCAGATTGCTCGGCGAGGCCGGCTCGCCGGAGTAGCCCGGAATCGGGGTCCCGTCCGGGATCACGCTCCAGGTGAGCGTGGTCGGGTCGCCCTGGCCGAGTCCGGAGCCGTTGGTGGCGGTCCGGTACCAGCGGTTCGAGTCCGGGAACTGGTACTCGCCAGCGGGCATGCCGGACAGGGAGAAGTCCACCCGCTTGAGGGCGGCCCGGGCGATCGCCTGCTCCACGTACCACTGGGGGGTGCCGTCCTTGAAGCACAGCACCGGGGAGTGGACGTCAACTGGTTGAGCGGGCGTCCCGGCCAATCCGGCGAGGGGGATGGCCGCCACCAGGATCGCGATCCGGAGAGTCCGGTGCGTCGCATCTTGTGTCGTTGTCACGTGCGGTACCCCTCGCCGTGCAATGTGTCGACGTCCCTCAAGGGTTGGTGGCGGACCACGCCGAGGTGGTGCCGGACTCGAAGCCGTCGGAGAACAGCGGATCGCCGCCTGCCGGGAAGATGCAGACTCCGACCGCTGCCGGCAGGTAGTTGGTCACGATGTTGCTGATCACCCGGCTCCCGAACTCCATGAGGTTGTTGCCGCAGCCGTTGATGTGGCAGTAGCTCATCACCGTTCCGGGCCCGCCAGGGCACGAGGTTGGACCCTGGTAGCACCCGCCCTCACCGGCGTAGCACTCGTCGATCGGCGGCACGTAGCAGTGGGTGTGCCGGGACCCGAAGTTGTGGCCGAGCTCGTGGCCGACGACGAAGGCGTCACCGGCCAGGTAGTCGATCCGGAACACCTTGGTGAAGCTGTAGCCGTAGGAGTGCGAGCAGAGGCCGCCGAGCCAGGCGATGCCGGAGGCCGAATAGGGCGACGGTGACTTGCCGGACAGCATGGCCGCCAGGGCGCGGTCGATGCCGTTGTAGTGCGCGGCCCAGTACGAGGAGAACTCGTTGAGCTCGGCGCTCGACGCCGCGCCGCCGCTGTTCTGGGTGTAGGGATCCGAGCCGACCCGGAGGATGGTCTCGCCTTGGAGGAGGGTCACGTCGAGGTCGCGCTCGTACATCACGTTCATTGCGGCCACCAGGTCGGCGATGTAGTCGAGGGCGGCGGCCTGGTCGTTGCCGAACTTGAGCTGCATGAACTCGGTGTCGGTGTCGAAGGCGATCGCGGCGCTGAGGCCGGCGAGCCTGGGCGCAACCGGCGGCGGCTCGCTGCGGGCCAGCAGCTCGGCCGGAGACTCGAGGACTTCTTCCTCGGCGGAGCAGGTCCACGGCTGGACCGCCCAGCCCTCGGCGGCGAGGCGCTCGGCCGCCGCGAGCACGAGGTGCTCCTCGCCGGAGGGCACGAGCTCGTGGACCGTGCCGTCGGCGATCACGAAGCCGCGAAGATGGCGCGCGCCCGGATCGAGCGAGAGCAGGATGCGGCCACCGCCGTCGAGCTCACCCCACAGGTGGATCCGCGAGGACGCCGGCAGGACAACGGATCCGGTCGGGCTGACCAGCAGCCGGCGCGCGGCGTGGTCGACGACGTCGTGGCGCGTAACGGTCACCCGCCGCCGCTGCCCGGGAGCGACCGGCCACTCCTCGATGGTCACCGGCGCCCCTGGCGGGGCGGTCGCGAGGCGCACCAGCACTCCCTCCGGAATGGCAATGCGTTCCTGGAAGACGCCGGCATCCGAGACCTCGAGCCGGCCGGCGATTCCCTCTGCGATCGTGACGCCGTCGGCGGCCGCCGCGCCGGCCGCAGGAGCGAGCAGTGCTAGCGCGACTGCGGCCGCGACAATGGCGATCCGCCGCGACGGCGTCCCTGCTTCAGAGACTGTGTCGCAAATGATGTCCTCCGCCCTCCGGAGAGAAGGTTCCGCAGGCGGTTGAAGTTCGGAGTGACCCCCCTCACAATCACCCGGTGCAGCTGGTGCTCGGTCTCGGGGGCAACCTGGGCGATGCGCTGAGCGCGCTGGCGGCAGCGCGCTCTCAGCTTGCCCGATGGATGCACGTCCTCGCCGCGTCGCGGGTCTTCCGGACGGCGCCAGTCGGGCCGGTCGCGCAACCGTCATTCCTCAATGCGGCCCTGCTCGTCGAGGGTGATCTGAGTCCGCACGAGCTGCTCGAGCGGTGCCTGGAGCTCGAGGCCGCCGCCGGGCGCGACCGCGCGCACGAGACACGATGGGGGCCGCGCCACCTCGACATCGACCTCCTGATGGCCCGAGATCTCGTCCGCCGCGGGTCGATGCTCGAGCTGCCGCACCCCCGCCTCCACGAGCGCGCCTTTGCGCTGGTGCCGGCGGCGGAGGTGGCTGGTGATTGGCGCCACCCGCTGCTCGGGCGCACCCTCACTGAGCTCGCAGAGGAGGCCCTCCGGAGGGACCCCGCTGCGGTGGTGGAGCCTCTCGCGGCCGGCCGCTGGCAGCCCTGAGGAGCGTGTGGGGCATCGGCGCCTTGGCAGCCCGAGGGGGGCGCGCTACACTGCCCGACCGCGGCGACGCGCCGCAGGAGGTTTCGAGATGGCTGGAAAGCTCGGAGGCATCAGGAAGAACGCGAAGGTCAGGGCGGCGGCTCTCGAGAAGCTGGGCATCGGTCCCCTGCTCGGTCTCCAGCCGGTCAACCAGGGCGCCTGCACCGGCAAGTGGATCTCGTGCGCGGGCGGCCAGGAGCTGGTCTCGATCAGCCCGGCCAACGGCGCGCCGATCGCCTCGGTGCTCCAGGCTGATGAGGCGGCCTATGAGAAGGTCGTCGCGGAGGCCGCGGCCGCGTTCTCGACCTGGCGGATGATGCCGGCGCCGACGCGCGGCGAGGTCGTGCGCGACCTCGGCAACGAGCTGCGCACGGTCAAGGAGCCGCTCGGCAAGCTGGTGTCGCTCGAGATGGGGAAGATCCTCTCCGAAGGGCTCGGCGAGGTCCAGGAGATGATCGACATGTGCGACTTCGCGGTCGGCCTGTCGCGCCAGCTCTACGGCCTGACCATGCACTCCGAGCGCCCGCGCCACCGCATGTACGAGCAGTGGCACCCGCTCGGCGTGGTCGGCATCATCACCGCCTTCAACTTCCCGGTGGCGGTCTGGGCGTGGAACGCGGCGCTCGCGGCCGTGTGCGGCGACACCATGGTCTGGAAGCCGTCCTCGGACACCCCGCTGACCGCGGTCGCGGTCCAGAACATCTGCAACCGGGTGATGGAGCGGCACCGGCTGCGCGGCATCTTCAACCTCGTGATCGGCCCCGGCCGCACGGTCGGCGAGACGCTGCATCAACGACCGGCGCGTGCCGCTGATCTCGTTCACCGGCTCGACCGCGATGGGCCGGCGCGTCGGCCCAGGCCACGGCCAGCCGCTTCGGGCGCACGCATCCTCGAGCTCGGCGGCAACAACGCCATCATCGTCGAGCCCGACGCCGACCTCGATCTGGCGCTGCGCGCGGTCCTCTTCGGCGCCGTCGGCACCGCCGGCCAGCGCTGCACGTCGCCGCGCCGCCTGTTCCTGCACAAGACGATCGCGAAGCAGTTCCTCGACCGCCTGGTCAAGGCCTACGGCAGCATCACGCATCGGCGACCCGCTCGAGCAGGGCGACGCTCATGGGACCCGCTGGTCAACGCGGCGGCGGTCAAGGATCACCTGGCGGCCCTCGCGACGGTTCGCGAGCAGGGGGGCAAGATCCTGTGCGGCGGCGGCCGGGTCGACCGGCCCGGCTTCTTCGTCGAGCCGACCATCGTCAAGCGTCCCTCGCAGATCGCCGATCGCCCGCGAGGAGACCTTCGCGCCGATCCTCTACGTCATCGAGTACGACAACCTCGAGCGAGGCCATCGCCGTCCACAACGCGGTCGACCAGGGCCTGTCCTCGGCGATCTTCACCCGAGCATGTACTCGGCGGAGAAGTTCCTGTCGCACGCGGGCTCGCGACTGCGGCATCGCCAACGTCAACATCGGCACCTCCGGGGCCGAGATCGGCGGCGCCTTCGGCGGCGAGAAGGAGACCGGCGGCGGCCGCGAGGCGGGATCGGACTCCTGGAAGGCCTACATGCGGCGGCAGACCTGCACCATCAACTGGAGCAACCGAGCTGCCCCTCGCGCAGGGCGTGAAGTTCGACGTCTAGCCCGGATATCTCACCAACTTTCTACTGCGGCCAGCGATGTACCGCACTCAGCGGTGCTTTCTCGCCTCGGGGTGCTCGACGTACTGTCGAGTACGCCTCCGCGCCCCTCGGGTCGAAATCCCCACTGCGCACGGCACCTCGCCGCCCTCGCTACGAAACCCGGTGAGATATTCGGGCTAGGAGCGTGCAGGGCATTGGCCTCTCGGCGCACGCGGGTCGTAGGCCTCCGGGTGTACGTGAGCCGTCGCGGTCGCTGGCTGACCTACGCCCCACGCGCGCCGAGAAGGATGCGCTGCGCGCATCCTCACGTTTTCAATCGTCGAGCGAATTGAATAGTATGTGCGGCATGGAAGGCCGCATTCTGATCGTGGACGACGACGACGGGGTCCGCACGGTGCTGCGGCGGATCCTGGGCTCGGCCGGCTACAGCGTCCAGGAGGCGGGCGACGCGTTCCAGGCCCTCGACCTGCTCGACGCCCAGCCCCCGGACGCCGCCCTGCTCGACCTCAAGATGCCCGGCATGGACGGGCTCGGGCTGATCGCCAACCTCCGCCAGCGGGGCCTCGAAATCCCGATTGTGGTGCTGACCGGCCACGGCGACGAGTTCACCTCGCAGCAGGTCCTCGACGCCGGGGCCGCCGCGTACCTCACCAAGCCGCCCGACCGCGCCGACCTGCTGCTCGCAGTGCGCGGTGCGGTGGCCCAGGGCCGGGTGGCCAGGGCGCTTGCCGAGGAGGAGGAGCCGCCGCCGCTGCTCGGTGGAAGCACCGCCGTCGGCGCACTGCGGGAGCAGATCGCCAGGGTCGCGCCCTCCCACGCGACGGTGCTCATCCAGGGCGAGTCGGGAACCGGCAAGGAGCTGGTGGCGCGCCGGCTGCACCACCTTTCCGAGCGGGCCCGGCGTCCGTTCGTCCGGGTCAACTGCGCGGCGATCCCCGGCGAGCTCATCGAGTCCGAGCTGTTCGGCCACGAGAAGGGCTCGTTCACCGGCGCCCACCGCCGGCAGATCGGGAAGTTCGTCCAGGCCGACAGCGGCACCATCTTCCTCGACGAGGTCGGGGACATGAGCCTGAGCACCCAGGCCAAGGTGCTGCGGGTGCTGCAGGACGGCGAGGTGGAGCCGGTCGGCGCCGGCCGCCCGTTCCAGGTCGACGTGCGGGTGGTGGCGGCCACCAACAAGGACCTGCCGGCGATGGTCGGCGAGGGGGCCTTCCGCGAGGACCTCTACTATCGCCTCGCGGTGGTGGTGCTGGTCACGCCGCCCTTGCGCGAGCACCCCGACGACATCCCGCTCCTGGTCGAGCACTTCACCACTCACTACTGCCGGGAGTACAACCGCCGGCCCAAGAGCTGGAGCGCCGCTGCCCTCGAGCAGCTGCGCCGGCACCGCTGGCCCGGCAACGTCCGTGAGCTGAAGAATGTGGTCGAGCGCGCCGTCATCATGGAGCTCGACGACACCGTCGAGCGGGCGGCGATCGCCGGCGTCCCGGGCCCGGCTGTCGGCGGTGAGAGCCTGCTCGACGCGCCGACGCTGGCCGAGTTCCAGCAGGCCTCCGAGATCGCCTACCTGCGCCGCCAGCTCGAGCGCCATGGCTGGAACGTCGCCGCGACCGCGCGGGCGATCGACACCCCGCGCTCGAACCTGTACAAGAAGCTCCAGGCCTACGGCATCAGCCGGGAGGACACGTGATCAACTGCATCACCCTCGCCGATCTGGCGGTCCACGGCGCCCACCAGAAGGGTCACTTCCGGCTGTCGTCCGGCCTCCACTCCGCCGACTACCTGCAGTGCGCCCTCTATCTCGCCAACCCGGTGCGGGCTGAGCGTGCGGGCCAGGAGCTGGCGCACGCCATCTCCGCGTCGATGGTCACACCGGGTGCGATCGTCGCGCCCGCCCTCGGCGGGCTCATCATCGGCCACGAGACGGCGCGCGCCTTCAAGGTGCCGTTCCTGTTCACCGAGCGAGTGGACGGGGTCATGGCCCTGCGCCGCGGCTTCGGCGTCGGGCCCAAGCAGGCGATCGTCGTGGTCGAGGACGTGGTGACCACGGGCGGCTCGACGAAGGAGGTCATCGACCTCATCGAGTCGCTCGGCGGCTGCGTCATCGGCGTCGCCTCGATCGTGAACCGCTCGGGAGCGGACAACCCCTTCGAGCCGCGGCCCTACACGGCGCTGCTCAAGGTGTCGTTCCCGACCTGGAAGCCGAACCTGTGCCCGCTGTGCCGGCAGGGCAAGCCGGTGACCAAGCCGGGGTCGCGGCCGGTGAAGTGAGGGTCAGCTGAGTGGGAGAGGTCGTGCCCCCGCTTCCGCTTCCCCTTCCGCGCCCGACGAGCCTGCCCTGAGCGAGCCGCCCTGCAGGGCGGCGAGTCGAAGGGTCCCGTCCCCGTTCCCGAACCAACGCCCGCTTCCGGTCCCCAACGGCGGTGAGGGGGCAGGGCCGGGACCCCCGCGCCCGCTTCCGCGTCCGCACCCCCTCCCGGATGGCTGTCACCGCCCAGGTGAGCAGGCTGTCCTGCGAAGGCGTGACCTGGTTGGACGTCTAGCATCGATAGGGAACGCTCTCAACTCTTCAATGCCAAGACTCGGGCGCGGAAGCGGAAGGGGAAGCGGAAGCGGGGCAACGGTCGAGCTGGAGCCGCGGGCTACGCCGACGCACCGGGTTCATAGCTCTCCTCACCGATCGCGCTTGCGGCCCCCCTTGAAGACCTCCTCCCACTCGGCGACCTCGCTGGACGACAGCTTCGCCTCGGCGCGAGTCCGCGGCGGCGCGGGGCGCGGGCGCGCGCTCCACTCGCCGAGTGTCCGAACGGCGGCCCCGCGCTCGCGAGCCCGGCCGGCGAGCTTGCGGTCATCGGTCACGACCACCCACTGGCGCGCGCTCGGTCCTGAGGGGATGCGCCCGATGATGACGTCATCGGCGGCGGCGGCGCCGGAGTAGACCACGGTCACCCGTCCCAGCAGCTCGCGCTCCGGTGACCCGGCGGGAGGGGGCCCGTCAAAAACGACAACCACCGACATCCGCTCGTGGCGGGTCGCGTCGAGCACCAGCGCGCGGACGGCCGAGCGCGTGCGGGACGGTTTCGGAAGGCGGTGCAGAAGATTGTTGCCGTCGACGAGGAGCGGCATCAGTCGCGCTGTTGCTGGACGCGGCGCAGCAGGCGCTCGAGCTCGCGCTTGCCGGCCAGCTCCTTGTACATCTGCTTGGCGCGCGGGTTGTCCGGTTCCGCAGCCAGCGCCTTCTCGAGCGCCTTGCGCTCCCGCTCCTGGTTGCGGCGGCGCCGCCAGAACAGCGCGAGCTCGAGCCAGGCCTCGACGTACTCCGGATTGACCTCGATCGCACGGCGCATCGCCGCCAGGGCGCGGTTGGTCCACAGCGGGTTGCGGAGCAGCAGCTGGGCCAGCTTGACCAGCTCCGCGGGCCGCGGGTCGAGCTTGCAGGCGTGCTCGAGAAGCTGGATCGCGAGGTAGAACTCGCCCTCCCGGACCAGCTCATCGGCCCGCTTGACGTTGGCCTCGACAACGGCGCTGCGCGCGCCCGCGTCGGCGGCCACGCGCCCGGTGTCCTCCTGGGCGAGGAGCTCGCGCTCCTTTTGCACTTCGTGGAGGATCTTGTCGTAGCGCTCGCGGCTCCGCCAGTCGGACAGCACCTGGTGCGCTTCCGCGGCTCGCTCGCAGATCGCCTCGAGCTCCGGCCCGAGGTCCTTGAGGTGGCGTTCGGAGGCTCGGGACGGCGAGAAGCGCTCCTTGATCCGCTGCAGGGCGCGGTTCAACTCGTCGCGGTCGACGCCGGGCCGCAGCCCGAGGACCCCGTAGTGATCGAGGCGACGACCGTCCTCGGCCAGCCGACGGATGCCCTGCCGCTCTTGTCGCTGGATCTCGGTCAGCGACTCCTCTCGCACTCCCGGGGGAGCGGTCGGTTGTGCGCTGGCCGCTGCCGACCGCGGGGCGGCCGCGCGGCGCGTCGCTTCACCGACCTCGACCACGCCGGCGACGATCAGCGGGTACAGGGTGGCGATCGCCTGCTCGTCGGGCAGGGCCGAAACCTGGAGCAGATCCGAGATCGACCGCGTGCCCTCGAGCCGGCTCAGCAGGAAACCCTCGGTCGGCGTGAGGCTGAAGTCCTGCAGGAGTTGATCGGACTCCCGCGACCGCCACACGGTGCGCTCGAGCGAGCCGAGCGCTGCCAGCTTGGCCCGGTGGTCGTCACAGGCGCGGGCGGCGATCAGGATGATCTGCGCGGTGAAGAGGTCGGGCAGCGTGTCGGGCTGCTCGGGACACTCGTCGGCGACAAACTCGTAGAACAGCGCCGGCTCCGCCGATGCCCTGCGGATGATCGCGAGCGTCAGCTCCTGGAGCTCGTGCTCCAGCACCGAGGCCTCGAGGCTGCCCCGCGTGACCAGGAGGTGGCCGAGCGGAGGCGCCTCCTCGCCGCCCTGCGAGAGCAGCGACAGGGCGCGATCGTCCTCGCTGATCTTGCCACGGTCCACCAGCCACATCCCGAGCTTCTCCTCCTCGGCGCTCGAGCGGGCCGCGCGGATCTCACCCTTGACGAACATGATCTCGCGCCGCGTGCGGCTGGTGGCGGCGGCGAGGATCCCGGTCGAGCCTTCACGGGACTGCCGAGCCATGTGGTCCGGAAGCGCCAGCTTGAGGTCGAGCCGAGCGACGGTGTCGTCGTCCATGGCCGTCAGCCCTCTCTGCCGCCCGCTGCACCGGCCTCGGTGTCAGGTGGCAGCTCGACGGCGTGGGGCGTGAAGCCCTCGAGCTTCAGGTGCGCCGGAATGTCCGCGATCGCGCGACTGGCCGCCTCGCGGCTCGGAAAACGGCCCCAGATCAACCGCCAACACGGGCTCCCCTCGGCTCCCGCTGCCTCCACCGGCCGCAGCGCGTCGGGGTACTGACGCGCCTTCTTCAGGACGCGCTGCAGCTCCTGCGGCTCGCAGCCCATGTCGACCACCAGCCCCCACTCCGCGCCAGTTCCCGGGTTCCCGACGGAGGCTTCGGAGCGCTGCCACACCACGGCGACCAGAATCACGATCGCGAGCACCGCCGCCAGCGCGGCGAGCAGCAACCAGGCCGGCACGCGCCGGCGAGCAGATCGACGTTTCGGGGCCTCCACCATTGCGACCGGTGCCGGCTCTGCGGCAGCGTCTTCCGCCGGCACCGGCTCGAGCATGCCGGCCGCGACCAGCGCGGCGAGCAGGTTGAGGACCTCGTCGTGGCCGTGGGGCGAGCGACCCGCGATCTCGCCGGCGGTGCGCTGGCCGTTTACCTTGGCGACGATCAAGTCCGCTTCCTCGGAGAGCCTCAGCGGCGAGTAGAGCTCGAGGAAGTCGGCGCTCCTGCGCAGCCGAGTGTCGAGCTCGGGAAGGATCGCGCGCGCCACTGCCGGGTCCTGGCTCGACAGCACCAGCTCCACGACGGCGTGGGCGGCGGAGATCGTCGGCGACTCGCTGGCGGCGACGTCGCTGTCGACGATCTCGAGCTGGCGATCGGGGTCGAGCAGCCACGCCGCGAAGGACAGCTGGACGAGCTCCTTCACGGCGCCGACCGCCTGGGTCTCCGCCAATCCCGGAGCAGCGGCGAGCGCCACCGCCTCCGTGAGCAGCTCGCGGTGGCCCGCCGGGCGTCCGCCGACGCGCCTGGCGAGAACGCTCGGGTCCGGCCCCTCCACCGACACGATCTTGCCGCGCGCCACGCGCAGCAGGAGCTCGCCGGCCGAGCCGGTGAGCCGGACCTCGCCGTTGCGCCGCTGGGCGAGCCACTGCCCGAAGCGCCAGATCGAGTCGGGATCCCGCATGTCGACCACCATCATAAACGGTACTGCGAGGAGTTCGCATCACATCGGCCTGGGCACGCGCACGGCGGTGGCCAACTCAGCGGTCGATCATCTGCCCCCAGAAGGCAGTGTCGCCGCCGCCGGCGGGCCTCGGTCCTTCTTGACAGTCGCGCCGAAGCTCACTACGATGACGGTCCCAACGGCCAGCCGTTTGGGAGGTTAGCTCAGGGGTAGAGCACCTGCCTTACACGCAGGGGGTCGTGGGTTCAAATCCCCCACCTCCCACCACCCCTGAACTGCTCTGAATGCGGGGTCGTAGTTCAGCTGGTTAGAACGCCGGCCTGTCACGCCGGAGGTCGAGGGTTCGAGTCCCTTCGGCCCCGCCACTCAACTCCACCAAGCCGCCCGGCGGGCGGCTTTCGTTTCGCTGGCTGGCGGGGCCTTCGGGACTCGGTCACCACGGAGCCAGCGGGCGGACGTACGCCGCCCACCGCCCTCTCCGGCGCGGCCGGCGCTGCGCCTGCGACCCCCACGGCTACGTCCGCACTCCGCTGCCTCTCGTGGTGTGCGAGCCCCTTCCCGCGTGACCTCAGCGTCCCTGGGGGGTGGCTGTTTCGCTTCGTGGCGGGGCCTTCGGGACTCGGTCACCACGGAGCCAGCGGGCGGACGTACGCCGCTAGCTCCATCGTCGCTGCGCTCCTCAGGACGCCGTTCGCCTTGCGCCGGTTGCACCGGCTGGGCTCACGGCGCCTCTCCGGCGCGGCTGGTGCCGCGCCTGCGAACTCGCGGGGACGGGCGGGGGGCGGGCGCGGAGGGGGGCCGCGAGTCTGTGAGGGGCGGGCGTGGGGAAACCCCCACGGCTACGTCCGCACTCCGCTGCCTCTCGTGGTGTGCGAGTCCCTCGTCGCAGGCGCTCGACGGTTCCCGAGCCAGAAGGCCGTTACAATGCCCCGTCACGAGAAGCCGTCGATGCGGAGAGGTCATGGAGAAGACTGGTTTCCTGCGCTCGTTCCCGCGCACCTTCTGGGTCGCCAACGTCATGGAGCTGTTCGAGCGGGCCGCCTACTACGGCCTCAACTCGGTGCTGGCGGTCTACCTCACGATCAGCGTCGCCGAGGGCGGGCTCGGCTTCGGCGAGCAGGCGGTCGGCTTCCTGCAGGGCATCGTCTACGCCGCCACCTACGTGCTGCCGATCCTGGGCGGGGCGCTGGCCGACCGCTACGGCTACCGCAGGATGCTGATCGTCGCCTTCTCGCTGCTGGCGACCGGCTACTTCGCCGCCGGCCACATGTCGAGCTACGCGCTGGTGTTCCTCTCGCTGCTCGTGATGGCGACCGGGTCGGGGCTGTTCAAGCCGATCATCTCGGGGACCATCGCCCGCACCACCGACGAGAAGACCTCGTCGTTCGGCTTCGGCATCTACTACTGGATGATCAACCTCGGCGCCTTCCTGGCGCCGCTGGTGGTGAGCTGGCTCAAGGGCTTCTCGTGGCAGTACGTGTTCACCGCCTCGGCGGCCTACTGCGCGGCGATGCTCCTGCCGGCCCTGTTCGTCTACCGCGAGCCGCCGCGGCCGGAGAGCCGCAAGACCCTCAAGGAGGTGCTCGGCGGCGCCGCCGAGGTGCTGGGCGACGCCCGCTTCATGCTCATGATCGTCGTCTACTCCGGGTTCTGGATCCTCTACTTCCAGAACTTCGGCTCGGTGCTCTGGTACCTGCGCGACTTCGTCGACCGGGAGCCGGTGAGCGCGGCGGTGACCGGGCTGCTCGCAGCGATCGGGCTCAACGTGCGCTTCACCTTCGACGCCGAGCACGTCACGGTCATCAACGCCGGCACGATCATCCTGCTCCAGGTGATCGTCAGCCGGATGGTCGCCAAGCGCAAGGCGCTGCCGACCATGGTCACGGGCATGGCCATGGGGGCGGTGGGCTTCGCTCTCCTCGCCAGCTCGTTCAACCCGTGGGTGTTCATCCTCGGCATCGCGGTCTTCTCGATCGGCGAGATGACCGCCCACCCGAAGTACTACAGCTTCGTCGGGCTGGTGGCGCCGGCCGACCGCAAGGCGGTCTACATGGGCTACGCCTTCCTCTACGGCGTGTTCGGCTCGCTGCTCGGCTCCAACCTGGGCGCCTTCCTCTACGAGCGGATGCTGAAGCCGGTGGTCGGCACCGAGGCGGCGGCCGGCCGGACCACCCTGTTCTGGATCCTCTTCGCCGTGCTCGACCTGGTCGCGGTGGTGGGCCTGATCCTGTTCGCCCGGGCCTTCGGCGAGGACACCCCGGACACCCGGCGGCGCGCCCGGCGGGTGATGTTCGGCGTCTACGGGCTGATCCTGCTGCTCGGCCTGGCCTTCGCGTTCTTCGCCTTCACCGCGGACCCGATCCAGTTCCGGACGGCGGTGCAGGCCCTGATCTTCCTCATCCTGGGCGGCGGCGGCCTGGCGGTCAACGCCCGGGGCGGACAGGGCGCGGGCTGAGGGAGCCTCTTGTCGGGACTGTCTCGAGGTCGAGATGGCAGTGACCAGCTCCGGGAGCGACACAGCCGGGAATGGGCCACCGTCGAGGTCTGGTTGACCAAACGATGAGAAGCCGTCTCGATCGCCCTGCGTACGACGCTCCTGTCCTCGGCCTCCCACGTCGCGTGGAAGGCAAAGCGAGGGCCTGAATGGTCGAGCCGCAGCGAACGACGCGCGACGCCCGCATGACGCTCTGTCGCCTCGCGCTCCTCGCGCTGTCGGTCATGATGGCCGGCCTTGTGGCTGCAGCTCCGTACTGGGGCACGCAAGCCGCACACACGGCGCAGACCGAGGCGACCCCCTGCCTCGACCCTGGGGACGACGGTTCCCCGTGCGGCCCCACCTGCCCGTGCAGCTGCTGTCCAGGGCACGCCCCGAGCCCGGCTCTCTGGGCTGCTCGCTGCTCGGTCGGCGCGCCGGCGTCGAGCGAGCTCGAGCCCACGCCGGCTCGTGATCTCGGGTCGGCAAACCTGCTCCACCGCATCTTCCACCCTCCCCGCGCCTGACCTCATTCCGACACCAGGGAGCTGGCGCGCTCGCGACCCGCGAGCGGCCGGCGTTGACGCAGGCTGACGCCCATCGCAGGCGTGCTCGGAAGGCAGGTGTTTGAAGATGTCGTGCTCTCGCTCGCGCACCTCTCGCTGGAGGCATCTCCAGCTCGTGACGATCTCGTTTCTGGTCGCCGGCTCGGCAATGGCTCGACCGGATCAGCCAGCGTCCGATTCCCCGGCGACGGGCGGGGACGGGTCGCCCGCCCGCATCGTCACGGTGAGCTGGCCGGAAATCGTCGGCGTGGTCGACCAGCACCCGGCGGTCGCTGCCGGCCGATTCATGGTCGAAGCCGCTCGCGGTGCCGCGTCCGCCGCCGCCGCGGTGCCCAACCCGACGCTCGAGGCGACTGTCGGGCAGGGACGGGCGGTGGACGGCGACGACTCGCGACAGCGAGTGGGGCCTCGCCCTGAGCGTGCCCCTCGGCTGGATCGCCCAACGCGGATCGAAGGTCGAAGCGGCCGAGGCCGAGGTCGACGTCGCCGCGGCCGAGAGCCGGATGCTGCGGCGAGACGTGCTGCTCGAGCTGCGGACCCTGTTCTGGAACCTGGCGTACGAGCAGGCCCGGGTGGCGTCGCTCGAGGCACTCGAGGCGCAGACCGCGGTGCTGGTGAGCACGGTCCGCAAGCGGGTCGAGAAGGGCGAGGTTCGCCCGGTCGACGCGCCCCGCGTCGAGATCGAGCTCGAGAAGGTCGCAGCGAGCTCGAGGCCGCGCGCACCTCCCTCGCGGCGCGCCAGGCGCAGCTCGCGCTGTGGCTCGGCGTGCCGGCGGGCACGACCGTCGTGGCGGCCGCTGATCTGAGCGCGCTGCCGGCCGCGATGGACCTCGACACCGCGCTCGCGAAGCTGCGCGCGTCGCACCCGGCGCTGGCCGGCCGCCAGGGCGTCGAATCCGCTCACTCGAAGCCGCGGTCGTCGACCGAGAAGCGCGCGCGCCTTCCCGCGTTCTCGCTCACGGCGTTCACGACCCACGAGCTCGACCGGCGACGCCTACGGCGTCGGTCTCGACCGTCGACCTGCCGCTCTGGAACTGGAACTCGCGGCCGCATCGCGCAGGCCGCAGGCCGAGCTCGCGGCGGGCCGAAAGCAGGCCGAGGCGATCGCGCTCGAGCTCGAGTCCGCGGTCATCGAGGCGCAGGCCGCGTGCCGCGCGTCGGTCTCAGACCGCGACGCGCCTCGGCAGCACCGTGGTGCCGCGCTCCGAGACCGCGGCGGCCACGATGGAGAGGACGTACCAGCTCGGCGAGGCGAGCCTGCTCGAGGTGATCGACGCCCGCCGCACCCTGCTCGACACGCGCCGGCAGCTACTCGGCGCGCTCGCGCAGGCCCAGATCGACTGCAGCCGCCTCGGCGCCCTGGTCGGAGAGGAGCTCCCATGAGAGCCCGCCACCATCGTGCTCGCCGGCGCTGCTCCTGGCGCTGGCCATCGCCTGGGCGTCGTGCAACAGGGGCCTCCCGGAGGCTCCCGAGGTCGACGCCGCGGGCGAATCTCGGCGCAGGGGCCCAGTCGAGCCGAGCTCGGCCGGAGACCACGCGGAGGAGCCGAGGCGCAAGAACCGTCGGACCTCGACCGGCCGGTCGAGGAGCTCTTCGCGCTCACCTGCGAGCACGGCAAGAAGACCTTCGAGTGCGACGAGTGCCGCTACGAGGTCGGCGTCGTGCGCGCGCCGGCGAGCCTGATCGAGGGCGGGCTCGTCACGACCGCCAAGGTCGAGCGGCGCAGCAGGTCGCGGTGCCCGCTCGCGCTGACCGGCGAGGTCCGCTTCGACGAGCGGCGCGTCGGCCACGTGAGCTCCCAGGTCGAGGGGATCGTCAAGGAGGTCCACGTCGCGCTCGGCGACCGGGTCAGGCGGGGGCAGCCGCTGGTCGAGATCGAGAGCGTCGCGGTCGGCGAGGCCCAGGCCGCCTACCTCGAGGCCCAGGGCATGCTCGAGCTCGCCCGCCGCAACTTCGAGCGGCGTCGCCGAGCTGCGCAAGGAGAGCATCTCCTCCGAGAAGGAGTTCCTCCAGGCCAAGCAGGAGCTCGAGGCGGCCGAGATCCGCGCCGGAGGCGCGCTCGGCAAGCTCACGCGCCTGGGCATGGCCGCGGCGGTCCGCGGCGCTCGCCAGCGGGCGCCCGGGGCCGGCTCGTGCTGCGCGCCCCGACCGACGGCACGGTCCTCGTCATGCACGCGGTGCCGGGCGAGGTGGCCAAGACCGAGGAGTCGCTCGTCGACCGTCGGCGACAACACCACGGTCTGGGTGTGGGCCGACCTCTACGAGCGCGACATCGCCGCCGTCAGCCGGGCACAGGCGGCGCAGAAGCTCGCGGCCGCGGTCGTCGGTGAAGGCCTACCCCGGCGAGGAGTTCCCGGGACCGTCGACCTGGTCAGCCCGGCGATGGACGAGTCGTCGCGCACGGTGAAGGTGCGCGTCGAGGTCGACGAACCCGGACGGCCGGCTGCTCGCCGGGATGTTCGCGACGGTCAAGCTCTTCCTGCCCGGGACCGAGCGAGGCGCTCGCGGTCCCGCAGGGACGCGGTGCTCGAGGACGAGGGCCGGTCCTTCGTCTTCGTCCACCACCACGGCGACTACTACGTGCGCCGGCCGGTCGACGCCGGGCCGGACCTGGGACGGGCTGGGTCGAGGTCAAGCAGGGGCTCGACGGCGGCGCAGACCGTGGTCGCCGAGGGCGCCTTCCTCCTGAAGTCCGACGTCCTGCGCTCGAAGATGGGCGCGGGCTGCGCGGACTGAGGGGAGACCGCCATGAAGCTCGTCGACCTGGCTGCTGAAGAACCGGCTCCTCGTGCTCCTCGCCACCGCGGTCCTCATCGCCGCCGGCGTCGTCGCCTGGCTGCGCCTGCCCATCGACGCCTTCCCCGACGTGACCAACACCCAGGTGATGATCCTCACCAAGGCGCCCGGGCTCGCCGCGGTCGACGTCGAGCAGCGGGTGAGCTACCCCATCGAGCAGGTGATGCGCGGCCTGCCCCGCGTGAAGCAGGTGCGCTCGCTGTCGAAGGCCGGGCTCTCGCAGGTGGTCATCGTCTTCGAGGACGGCGTCGACACCTACTGGACCCGGCAGGTCGTCTTCGAGCGCCTCGGCCATGGCCCGCGAGCAGCTCCCGCCCGGGCGTCGAGCCGGAGCTGGGCCCGATCTCGCACCGGCCTCGGGCGAGATCTTCCAGTACACCCTCGAGGGCGACGGCAAGAGCGCGATGGAGCTGCGCACGGTCCAGGACTGGCTCGTCGCGCCGCTGCTCAAGCCCATCCCCGGCGTGAACGAGGTCAACAGCTTCGGCGGCGAGGTCAAGCAGTACCAGGTGCTGGTCTCGCCCGAGAAGCTGCTCAAGTACGGCCTGACCGTGAACGACGTCGTCGAGGCCGTCGAGCAGCGGCAACGCCAACGCCGGCGGCGGCGTGATCGTGCGCGGCTGGGAGCAGCTCTACCTGCGCGGCGTGGGCCTGCTCAAGGACATCCCGGACATCGAGCGCATCGTGCTCAAGGCCAAGGACGGCGCGCCGGTCTACCTGCGCGACGTGGCCGACGTCGTCGATCGGCGCCGAGCCGCGCCAGGGCGCGGTCACGCGCGACGGCAAGGGCGAGGTCGTGGCCGGCATGATCATCATGCTCAAGGGCGAGAACTCCAAGGACGTCGTCAGCCGGGTCAAGGAGGCCGATCGGCAAGATCCAGGGCACGCTGCCCCGAGGGCGTGCGCCTCAACGTCTTCTACGACCGCACCTCGCTCATCGAGGCCTGCATCAAGACCGTGGTCGACGCGCTGCTCGAGGGCGGCATCTTCGTCATCCTGGTGCTCTTCCTGTTCCTCGCCGAGCTGCGCACCGCGCTCATCGTCGTCTTCTCGCTGCCGCTCACCTTCCTCGTCAGCTTCATCGTCATGGGCTCGGCCGGGCTCACGCTCGAACCTGATGAGCCTGGGCGGGCTGGCCTTCTCCGTCGGCATGGTGGTCGACGCCTCCATCGTGGTCGTCGAGAACATCCGCCGCCACCTCGCGCACCGGACCGAGCACGAGCGAGAAGCGGCGCATCGTGGCCGAGGCGCTGGTCGAGGTGGCGCGGCCGGTCGCCTTCTCGGTGCTCATCATCGCCATCATCCTGGTGCCGCTGTTCACGCTGCAGGGGATCGAGGGCAAGATGTTCGCGCCGCTCGCGCCGACCATGCTCATCGCCCTGCTGGTCTCGCTCGTGGTGGCGCTGACCGTCGTCCCGGTCCTCTCCGAGCGTCTTCCTCAAGCAGGCCCCGGAGAAGGAGTTCGGCTTCATCCGCCGCTTCCACCACGGCTACCTGCGGCTGCTCGGCCGCGCCGTGCGGCGCCCGGCGTGACCCTCGGCGATCTCGGGCGCCGTGCTGGTCGGCGTCGCTGGCGCTCGCTGCCCCTCATCGGCACCGAGTTCATGCCGCCGCTCGACGAGGGCTCGATCGCGATCAACGTCGTGCGGCTGCCGAACGCCTCGCTCGACGGCTCGGTGAAGGTCGCGAGCTTCATGGAGAAGCGCCTGCTGCAAGTTCCCCGAGGTCGAGACGGTGGTCAGCAAGACCGGCCGGGCCGAGATCTCCGAGGACCCGATGGGCCCCGAGCAGACCGACGTCTTCATCATGCTCAAGCCCCGCAAGCAGTGGGGCACGGGCCGCGACAAGGCCGAGCTGGTCGAGGCCATCCAGGAGGACCTCGCCGAGATCCCCGGCCTGCGCTTCTCGTTCTCGCAGCCGATCGCGCTGCGCGTGAACGAGCTCATCTCGGGCGTCAAGAGCGATCTCGCGGTCAAGGTCTTCGGCCCCGACCTCGAGGTGCTCAAGAAGTTCGCCGACCGCGCCGCCGCGGTCCTGCAGGGCGTCGACGGCGCGCGGGACGTCAAGGTCGAGCAGGTCTCCGGCATGACGCCAGCTCGACGTGGTCATCGACCGCGAGGCGGTGGCCCGGCACGGCATCAAGATCGCCGACGTCAACGCCGCGATCGAGACGGCCGTCGCCGGCAGGACGGCCACCACGCTGATCGAGGAGCAGCGGCGCTTCGCGGTGGTCGTGCGCTTCCCGGAGGCGGCGCGCGGCGACATCCCGGCGCTCGAGCGCCTGCTGGTCCCGGCCCCGGGCGGCGAGCGCGTGCCGCTGGCGCAGCTCGCGGCGTTCCAGGTGGTCGAGGCGCCGGCGCAGGTGAGCCGCGAGAACGGCATGCGGCGCGTGGTGGTCGAGGCCAACGTCCGCGGCCGCGACCTCGGCGGCTTCGTCGAGCGAGGTGCAGGCGCGGCTCGCGCCGCTCGCGAAGGAGCTGCCGTCCGGGCTACTTCGTCGAGTACGGCGGCCAGTTCGAGAACCAGCAGCGCGCCATGCGCCAGCTCGCCATCGTCGTGCCGATCGCGCTGCTGCTCATCCTGGTGCTGCTCTACATGGCGCTCGGCTCGGTCTGGAACTCGCTGCTGGTGCTGCTCAACCTGCCGTTCGCGCTGGTCGGCGGCGTGATCGCGGTCGTCGCCTTCCGGATGCCGCTCTCGGTCTCGGCCGCGGTCGCCTTCATCGTGCTGCTCGGCATCGCCGTGCAGAACGGCGTCGTGCTGGTCGCCTTCTTCCGCCAGCTCCGCGAGCGGGGCGAGTCCGTGGCCGACACGGTGACCAAGGGCTGCGACCTGCGCTTCCGGCCGCTGCTCATGACCGCGCTGACGAGCTTCATCGGCCACCTGCCGATGCTCTACGCGACCGGCTCGGGCGCGGACATCCAGAAGCCGCTGGCGGTGGTGGTCATGGGCGGGCTCGTCACCTCGACGCTGCTGACGCTGATCGTGCTGCCGACGATCTACTCGCTGTTCGCGAACCGCTTCGCGCCCGCGCCGTCGGGGGGTGAGTAGCAGGCACGGTCGTGATCGTGAGCAGAGCCGGTTGCGGGCAGCTTCATCATCGCGTGATCGTGATGCCGGCCGGCCTGCTCATAGCAGCGCGATGACGCCGGCCAGGTACCTCGCCGCCACGAACAGGATGACCACAACCAGCATCCACTTGATGACGCGAGCCGGGACGCGCTTCTGCAGCCGCGCCCCGCAGTACATCCCGGCGGCGCCGCCCACGCCGAAGAGCAGGCCGAGTGGCCAGTCGGGAGCGACCGAGAGCCCGGGGTAGAGCGGCGCGATGGCCTGGTAGAACGAGACCCCGGCGACCGAGGTGATAAAGGTCCCCATCAGAGCGGCGCCGGCGACCGTGTACACCGGCAGCCCGAAGAAGGCGACGAAGAAGGGAGCGATGATGGCGCCGCCGCCGATGCCGTAGACGCCGCCGACGATCCCGACCAGGAAAGCGAGCGCGAAGATACCGGGCGTGGCGATGTCGAAGACCTCGCCGTGGAACTCGTAGCTGATGCGGGTGAGGGTGAAACGCCGGACGACGGTCGCCCGGAGCCCGTCGCCAGTCGTCGCGGCTTCCGCCGGTCGGCGGATCCGGGCGGCCGCGTGGAATCGCTCCTCCGCCGCTTTCGCGCCGGCGTGGCGGGCGCCGCCGCGCACGAGGTCGACGGCCATGCGGGCGCCGATGTAGAGCAGCACCGCGCCGGCGAAGACCTTGAAGGCGGACGGGTCGGGGAGCCAGCGCACGCGAACGATCGCCCCGATCAGCACCCCGGGCAGGGTGCCGGCGACGACGATCCAGGTCAGCGGCCAGACCATCCGCCCCTCGCGAATGTAGCGGGCGACGCCGGACGGGATGGCGACGATGTTGAAGAGCTGGTTGGTGGCGCTCACCGCCGGGCTCGTGAAGCCGAGCACGCTCATCTGGAAGGGCAGCAGGAGGAATGCCCCGGACACGCCGCCCATCGAGGTGAAGAAGGAGATGCCGAACGCCACCAGCGGTGGAATGAACGGCGAGACCTCGACGCCGGAGGCGGGGAAGTGCATCAGGAGCGTGCCCGGAGCGCCGCGCGCATCGTTCGAACTCCTCGGACCGTGGGCGCGGTGGCCCGGCTGCAGGTCCCGAGCCCTGGCCCGGCTGCATCATAGTCCACCCGGACTGGCGGTGGCTGCGAGGCGGGACGCTCCCCGCCGTCACTCGGCCGGCCGAGGCCGATCAGGATCTGGCGGGCGGAGGAGTCCTTGCACCGCACGGTGACGTCCCCGGGATCAGATCAGGAACAGGGTCGAGCGGAGGGTCTCGTAGATTCCGACGCCGATGATGACGATCGCTGTCACCCGGCGCGCCCAGAGCTCGAACACCTGGACCTTCGCCAAGGCCATGTCGAGCCAACCGACCCCAGCTGCCAGCAGCACGGCGAAGCCAACCACCGGCAGGGCGGTTCCGACTCCGTACAGCGCCGGTAGCAGCAGTGGCGAGCCGTGGTCGGCCGCCAGCGGCACCAGGCCGCCGAAGAACAGTCCCGCCGACAGCGGGCAGAACGCGAGCGCGAACACGATGCCGAGCAGGCCTGCGCCCCACAGGCCCCAGCGGTCGACCCGCTGCCGGAGCCGATCGCTGACCCCGAACCCGGGCGCACTCAACCTGACGGCACCCAGCAGCAGCAACCCGAGCACGATCAGCAGTGGGCCGAGCAGCCGGTGGGCGCTGCCCTGCAGGAAGGCCGAGACCTCGACCATCGACATCAGGGACCACACCGCGGCGGCGCCGAGGGCGACGTAGGCGATCGTGCGGCCGGCGGTGTAGAGCACGCCGGAGGCGAGAATCGCGCGGGCGCTTCCGATCCGCCGGCCGACGTAAGAGACGGCCGCGATGTTGGTGGCGAGCGGGCAGGGGCTGATCGAGGTCAGGATGCCCAGCCAGAGGGCCGACCCGACGGCGAGCCAGGTCGGGCCCATCAGCCCTCGTCGAGGAAGCTGCGGGTGGACTCGCGCACGTACTGCGAGAACGCCTCCTCGTCGCGGACCAGCTGCCACACCTTGTCGAGGTTCTGGAAACGCACGACCTTGCCGTCCCGGTAGGAGACCAGGACGAGCGACCGCGTCACCAGATTGAAGTCCTTGACGAAGTGCTCGTTGGCGGGCTCGTCGACGTTGAGGGCGCGCCACGTCAGCTCGGCCAGACGCGAGCTCGTCGGGGAAGTCAGCGGTGATCGTCTCGTTTGCCAGCCGCTCGATCGTGCGGCAGGTCATGCAGCGGACGTTGCCGTGGAAGTAGTAGGCGACCACTCCGGCCGAGGGGATTGCCGTGGCGGCCGCTTCGGCGGCCGGGGGATCCTGGGCCAGCGCGCCGGGTGCGAGCGCCACGAGGGCGGCGAGGATGCCAGTGAAAATAAGCAGGGTCGGGAACACGATCCGTTGTTTCATGTCGACCTCCTAGGCCAGCATCGTCTTGATTTCGTCGACCGACGGGACTTTGCCCTGCACTTTGAGCGCGCCGTCCACCACCAATCCCGGGGTCATCATCAGGCCGTACTTCTGGAACTCCCGGAAGTCGCCGAGCTTTTCGAGGTGGTACTCGATGCCGAGCTCCTCCGCAGCCCGCCCGGCAAGCTGGGCGAGCCTCTCGCAGCGCGGGCAGCCGGGACCGAGGACGATGATCTTCTTCATGCAAACCTCCTACGCGACGAGCACTCCGTAGATCAAGCCGGTGACGGTGGCCATCACGACCACCAGGCCGACGTAGACACCGGTCTTCTTCCAGCCGATGACGCTCGCGATCACGATCATGCTCGGCAGGGACAGCGCGGGCCCGGCGAGCAGCAGCGCCAGCGCCGGCCCGGGGCCCATGCCGGAGCCGATCAGCCCCTGCACGATCGGCACCTCGGTCAGAGTGGCGAAGTACATGAACGCGCCAGCGACCGCGGCGAACAGCGTCGCGCCCAAGCCGTTGCCGCCGAGCGCCGCCGCCACCCATTCGGAAGGCACCAGCCCCTCGTGGCCGGGACGCCCGAGCAGGAAGCCGGCGACCATCACGCCGCCGAGCAGCAGTGGGAGGATCTGCTTGGCATAGCCCCAGCTCGAGGCGAACCACTCGCCGAGCTCCCCGTCAGAGCGCGCGGTCACGACCGCCAAACCGACCACGCCGGCGACGAACGCGAGCTCCGGGTGCTGGGGCCGGGCGAGCCCGAGGGCTGCGACCGGCAACCCGATGGCGATCGCCTTCCACCACGGCAGGGAGAACCAGCGAACCAGGATCGCGCCGAGTGCGACGGCGCCGGCCGCGGTCAGCCACCACTTGGCGCGCCAGATCGCAAACCAGACCCCGGTCGGGTCGTCTGGCCGGGCCCAGTTCGCGAACACCAGGATCGCCACCTGGGCGGCGAAGAAGGCGGCGGTCTGCAGCGAGCGGCCGCACGCCGTCCGGCTCCGGGAGCGTCATCGCCGCCCGCACCCGATCCTGCTCGGAGCGGCGGAAGATCACGGCCATCAGGGCGCCGACGACGACCGCGAACAGCACCGCGCCGATCCCCCGGGCTGCGCCGAGCTTGGCGCCGAGCACGCTCGCCGTGAGCACGATGGCGAGGACGTTGATGGCCGGTCCCGAGTAGAGGAAGGCGGTCGCGGGCCCGAGCCCCGCGCCCATCGTGTGGATGCCGGCGAACAGCGGCAGCACGGTGCACGAGCACACCGCCAGGATGGAGCCGCTCACCGAGGCGACGCCGTAGGCCAGAAGCTTGGGCGCGCGCGGTCCGAGGTACTTCATCACCGCCGCCTGGACGACGAAGGAGGCGATGGCGCCGGCGATGAAGAAGGCCGGCACCAGGCAGAGCAGCACGTGCTCGCGCGCGTACCACTTCGTGAGCGCCAGGGCCTCGGTCACCGCGCCGTCGAAGCGCGGGAATCCCACGGGCAGCCAAAAGAAGACGGCAAAGCCGGCGGCCATCGCCGCCAGGATCTTCCACTCGCGCTTCCAGTCGATCACCATCGGCTCCGAGGTCCGGGATCGGCGAAGTATTGGCAGCTCTGCCAAATATCGTGGATCGCGAGCCTTCTCAAGAGATCTCCACGAAGCTGCGCCGGTCGGCCTCTTCGAGCACCGCCTCGACGCAGCCGAAGAAGTTGAGGATGCAGGGAACCCTGCAGGCGGTAGAAGACCTGCTGGCCGCGGCGCTCGTCGAGCACCAGGCCCGCATCCTTGAGCAGTGAGAGGTGCTTGGAAACCGTGGAGGTGTCGGCGCCGACCATCTCGGTCAGCTCGCACACGCAGCGCTCGCCGCGCGACAGCTCGTCGACGATGAACAGCCGGCTGGGGTGGGCGAGGGCCTTCATGACCCTGGCCCGAGCCTCGGTGTGGGTCTTCAGCGAACCCTCGAGCCGACGTCGTACCGCCATCATTTGGCAATATAGCCAAATTTATCCGCGTGTCAACCTGCCACGCTCACCGCCGTCGTGCAATCGACGAGGCTGAACCCCGCACCCCCGCGCCGGGATGCCGAGGGCGGCATGCCCGACGGCTCACTGAGGGCTCGCCCGCCGGAGGTCGTCGAGGATCCAGGCCGCCTGGTCGAGCATCGTGCGGACGTCCTTGGGCTCGATCCAGGAGCGCCGGGTGACGGCGAGCCGGTCGCCGAGCCCCTCGATCTCGAGGTAGGGTTTCCAGCTGGCGAGGAGCCGCTCCTCGAGGCCAGGCCCGAGCAGCGGCCGAACGGCCTCGGGAGAAGCCGTAAAGAGTCGAAATCGGCTGGCGAGCTCACCGCAGCCGTCGAGGGGGACCTCCGGGTCGTCGTCCTGGCGATGCGGAATCGGTGACAGCGTCGAGGAGCGCGGCCGGCTGCGGCTCACGATCCGGAAGTGCGGCAGTTCGAGCCGGTCACACTGGAGCACGCAGGCCGAGAAGCCGTAGCGCTCGACGGTCCCGGCCGGGCTCTTGCTGTAGCGGTAGTCGACGAGCCACACGTGGGACTGCGAGAGGCTCCCCGTCATGACATTCGCCAGGCTGCGCACCCCGATCGCGTCGAAGACCTTGAGGCCGGCGAAGGCTCTCGAGAGGAGCGTCGTCGCGCCGTGCGTAGGACAGGCCGAGCGACTCCGCAAGAGATTTCAGGCCGCGGTCCCGGCGCGCGCTGCGCCAGATGACCAGCGCGAGCACCCCGACCACCAGTGCCGCGCCCACGATCCACTCGAGCATGTTCAACAGGTAGCTGGTCATGCGGGCGATCTCCCCTGCGACTGGCGGCAGCGAATGGTGGCACGTGTGCCATTGGTCCGCAACGGCTCGTCCGGCGGCCGCTCTCGCTCCTCTCGCGGGCCGCGTCAACGGTGCGCCGTCGAGGGGCTGTCCCGCGAGGAGTCGTGCGCCGAACGCGCGGAGCGGGTTTGACGAGACTCCTTACCGATTTTATATTTTGGTAAGGAGGAGCTGATGCCCAAGTCCACGATCACCAGCAAGGGCCAGACGACCGTCCCCCGGGAGGTCCGCGAGCAGCTGGGCGTCGGGGCCGGCGACACGCTCCGGTGGGAGACCGTCGGTAACACCGTCCAGGTCACGGTTGCGGAGCAGGCGTTTCTCGCTCGCCGTGGTTCGCTACGGGTCGGGCCGGGCTCGGTCGTGGCGGACATCCGACACGCTCGGCGCGAGCGCGGCCGAGACGGCGCATGACCTCCATCGTCGTCGACACCAACGTCCTGCTCTCGTTCCTCACCGACCGCGATGCAGCGCAGCAGGAGAAGGCGAGCGATCTGCTCCGTGCGGCCGCAAGCCGGGACCTCGAGCTGGTCCTCCACCAACAGGTCGTCACCGAGATCATCTACGTGCTGATGAACCGGTACGGGCAGAGCCGCGGACACACCGCGGAGATCATCGCGGACCTCCTGGCCCTGCCCGGCGTTGTCACGGTGGACAGGCTGGAGTGGTCAGGCGTGCTGGCGCTGTGGCCGAAGCCGTTCCGGGACTTCTCCGATGCCGTGCTCGCGGCGACCTGTCGATCCGGGCGCCACGATGCCGTGGCGACCTTCGACGAGACCTTCAAGAGGCTCCTCGAGGGGCAGGGTCTGGAGTCGTACTGGTAAGGCCATCGGTGGAGAGGTGCCCGGCCACGACGACGTGGTTTTGCGCCTGCTCAACACAAGGGTTGCTGCCGGCGGCGGCGCCGGCCGTCGGCACGCTGCCGTGGAGACGCAATCGCGAGAGGTGTCATGGCTTCCCGGTCGCGTTCGGCGTTCTTCCGAACTCGGTGCGGTTGAAGCCGATCGTGAGCATGAACGCTGCGCCGCCCCGCGCGCGGCGGGCAGGCCAGATGGCGTGCTATCGTTCTCCCGCGTGACGTCCATGAGGCACGAGAGCACTGTCAGGCGCCGCGTCCCCCACCAGATGCTGCTGGTGGCGGTCGCGCTCCTCGCCCTGCCGGCGGCGGCTGCGGCGGATCTCGACGTCACCGTCAGGCCTGCTGCACGAGCTGCCGGTCGAGCTCATCCGGCCGATGCCCGGAGAGGTGCTGGTCGGGGGGCGCGAGGCGACGGTGGCGTGGCGCCCGCTGCGTGAGCTCGACGACCTCGGCATCGACGAGTGGGAAGCCTTCCTCTCGTACGACGGGGGACGGCACTGGCCGGTCCGGATCACCCCGCACCTCGACATCGAGCTGTCGACCTTCCACTTCGTCGTGCCGCACATCCCCTCGGACGATGTGCGGCTGATGCTTCGCTTCGGCGACGAGCGCCGGGAGACGGGCTACGAACTCCCGATGACCCTGCGTTCCGTGGTCCTCCAGGGATCCTGGACGCCGCCCCCAACGGCGGCCGGTTCACCGGGTGAGGCCGCGCGGCCGGGGGTCCCCGGAGTGGTGCTCTGGGTGGAGGGGGACCGCGCCGGACGCGAGCTCAGCGTCCGGACAGCCGGCTGGACGCCACGCAGCCTGAGGGCCAACGCCGAGGTCTCCCTCGCCCTGTGGACCGTCCTCGCGCCGCCCGAGCGGCGCCTGTCGCAGTGGGTGATCGACCGTGCGCACGAGAGCGTGCCGCCGCTGCCCGCGCGCCGAGTTCCGTCGTCCGCGGGTGCGCCGGTGCGTTCCCTTTTCCTCCTGCTCCTCCTCGGTCGTCGGAACGAGTGATCCGGCGCGGCAGGCCGCCGCTGAACCAATACAAGACCCATTGACGATCCGCCGCAGCGCGAGGGCGCGTGTCGATCACGCCCCCTCGATCCGGCGGAGGGCGTCGCTTGAGGCCCCGGGCGCTGCGGGCGACGTCAGGCGAAACGACAAGGAGCCAGCATGAAGCATGCCCGTGCGATCCTCTTCCTCTCGGGAGCGCTCGTCGCGCTGCCGGTGTCAGCCGCCGTCCAGGGCACGGTGCTCACCATCGACAGCCTGCCCGTCGAGGGCGCTCGCGTCGAGCTTGCGGACGGCAGCGCCTTTCGCATCACCGACGCCCACGGTGCCTTCCACTTCGACGAGCTCGTTCCACCGGTCACGCTGCGTGTGGTTCACCCCCGCTTCCAGGCCCTCGAGGCGGAGTGCTGCGCCGAGGGAGGGTCGATTCTCGTCCTGCTCGCCAAGCAGGAGGCGTACGGTGAGATCGTGGTCACCGCCAACCGTGAGGGCAGCGCCGGCATCCAGCCGCTCTCCGTCGCCACCAGCTCGATCACCATCCACGACCGGCCGGCGCCGGCGCCCAGCGTGGTCGAGCTCGCCGAGGGAATGCCGAGCGTGGCCGAGAACGGCCAGGGCGGGCTGTTCCAGGCCTACTCGATCCGCGGCACCGGCGGACAGCGGGTGCTCACCCTGGTCGCCGGCACGCGGATCGTCGCCGAGCGGCGGGCCGGCGCCACGGCGTCCTTCATCGATCCCCTCCTGCTCGGCGTGGTGAACGTCGTTCGCGGGCCCTACTCGTCCTACTACGGCTCCGGGGCCCTCGGCGGCGTGCTCGAGGCCGTGCCCCGGCCGTTCGAGACCACGATCGCCGAGCTCGGCTGGGAGAGCCAGGGCGACGCCAACTACCAGATGGTCGGCCTCGCGCTCGAGGGCTGGTCGCTGGGCCTGGCCCGCCGCGCCTCGAACGCGACGGAGACGCCTGACGGCCTCTACCTGCCCAGTCAGTTCGAGCAGTACTCCGCCACGGTGGGGAAGCACTGGACGCTGTCGTCGGGCCTCGAGGTCGACCTGCTGCTCGCGCCGTCGCAGGGCGATGACATCGGCAAGCCGAATCAGCGCTACCCGGCACGCGTCACCACCTACCCCGAGGAGCAGCACCTGGTGGGCCGGGTGTCGATCCACCGGCACGGCGTCTGGCATCTCGACCTCTACACCCACCCCAACACCCTCGACACCGAGAACTCGAGGTCCACCGAGCACAGCCTGGTCGAGAACGAGGCCATCGACTTCGGCTTCAACCTGCAGCGCGAGCTCACCCTGCCGGCATCGTTCGCCGCGCGCGTCGGCCTCGACTACTTCGGCCGCCAGGGAGTGCAGGCCACCGAGACGATCACCGACCTGACTGCCGGAACGACCGAGGAGGTGACGACGCTGGATGGCAGCGAGACCGACCTCGCGGCCTACGGCTCGGTGCGCCGCAGCTTCGGGGCAGTCGCCGCCGAGGTTGGAGGGCGGCTGACCTGGATCGGGCAGGCCAACACCGGCGCTGCGACCACGGACGACACCGCGGCGACCGGGTTCCTCGGTCTCTCGATGCCGGTGGGAAAGGGCGTCGAGCTGGTGGCGAACGTCGGCACCGGCTTCCGGTTCCCGGGCCTTTCCGAGCGCTACTTCAGCGGCGCGACCGGTCGGGACGAGATCGTCGCCAACCAGGACCTCGACCCGGAGCGCTCGCTGACCTCCGACGCCGGCGTGCGCTTTTTCGGCCGCCGGCTGTTTGCAGCCGCCTACCTCTACCGCACCTCGATCGACGACTACATCGAACGGGTCGAGCTCGAGCCAGGGGTCCAGACCTTCGTCAACCTCAGCTCCGGCACCATCGAGGGGATCGAGATCGAGGGTTTCTACCAGGCGACGGAAGGGCTCCGGCTGGAGCTGGCGGGCCAGATCACCGACAGCGAGGCGGACGACGGCAGCGCGCTGGCCGAGACTCCCTCCGATCGTTACACGCTCGGCGGCAGCTACGCTCGCGGCGCCTGGGCCGCTGCGCTGCGCTGGCAGCACCGCTTCGACAAGAACGACCCCGGTCCGGGCGAGGTGAGCATCGACGGTGCGGACATCGTCTCGGCGTCGCTGCGCTACAACCTGCGAAACGGCCTGGCAGTGATGCTGTTCGGGAGCAACCTTCTGGACGAGACCTATCTGCCGACCGCGGACGAGCTGGCGGTGCCGGCGGCCGGGCGTTCGGTGGGGGTGGGTATCAGCTGGGGGGGCTGATGCGGGCCGAGAAGAACAGCTACAGCCCCTTCGTGAGCACCGACATCGACGCGCAGCTCCGGCGGCGCGGCATCACACGGCTCTACATCACGGGCCTCCACACCGACTGCTGCGCGCGCCACACCTCGGGCGACGCCTTCCAGCGCGGCTACGACCTGGTGTGGATCAGCGACGCCCTGCAGTCGTTCACCGAGGAGGCCCACGCCCAGGGGCTCGAGTACTTTGCGACCTGGTACGCGACTGACCCTGCGACGCAGATCAGGACAGCCGCCGAGGTGATCGCCGAGTGGCGCGCGTCCGCGTAGCCAGCGACTGCCGGCCAGCAGCCACCGCCCGCCTGATCCAGACACCGGCCGCCGACACGACCCCGCGCGGAGGGACGCCGCAGGTGCGCGCCGAGTTTGACCTGCGCCGGTGCGCCGATCCGCTCAGGGGTTGACAGAGGATTCGTCTCGATCTATTGTCTACTTTGTTGATAGGAATAGTGGACTATCCATGCTGTCCAAACGCGCGAAGTACGGGCTGAAGGCGCTCCTCGCTCTCAGCCGCCAACGTCAGCGGGGACCGGTGCCCATTGCCGAGCTCGCGCTGTCCGAGCAGGTACCGCGTAAATTCCTCGAGCAGATTCTGGTCGAGCTGCGGAACCAGGGCATCGTCCACAGCCGGCGCGGGCCCGGTGGGGGCTACTCGCTGCGCCTGCCCCCGGAGCAGGTGACGGTCGCCCGCGTGGTCCGCCTGTTCGACGGACCCCTCGCGCCGGTGCCCTGCGCCAGCCTGCACTTCTACCAACCGTGCACCGACTGCGGTGACGAGCGCAGCTGTGGGGTCCGACTGGTGATGAAGGAGGTGAGGGACAGCACTGCGCGCATTCTCGAGGGCACGACCCTCGCCGATCTCGTGACCAGGGTCGAACAGGAGCGGGCGGCCAGTGACCGCTCACGACCAGGGGAGCGGAGCCGCCGCCGGCGTGCCCGCTCCAGCTGAATCATCACAGCCGGCGGCACGGAGGGACTCATGCATACCGGCCTCAGGGATATGGAAACGATTCAGGATCGCGACCCACTCGACAATCTCCTCGACTGGCGCCAGTGGACCGAGAGCTACGCCGAGGAGCTGGCACCGTCGCTGGGGATCCCGGGCGGGCTCACGCCCCGCCACTGGGAGGTGATCCGTTCGATTCGCACGCATTTCGCCGAGACGGGGAAGTGCCCCGTCGTGTACCAAACCTGCCGCCAGCAGGGGCTGCGCCTGCGGGAGCTCGAGGAGCTGTTTCCGACGGGCTACCAGCGCGGCGCCTGCAAGCTGGCAGGACTGAATTACCTGTCCGACTTCCACCCGAGCGGCTCGCGATCGTTGCGTCCTGACGGCGAGGCCTTATTGGCACAGATGGCCCGCACCTACCGGGTGGACGAGCGCGGGTTCCTGCTCGAACCGGTGGACTGGGACGAACGCTGGGCAGCCGGCAAGGCGGACGAGCTTGGCGCCGGCGGGCTGACCGATCAGCACTGGGTGGTCGTGCGCGGCCTGCGGGAGGCCTTCGCACGAACGGGCGTAGTTCCCACGGTCTACGAGACCTGCGACCGCCACGGGCTCGAGCTCGACGACCTCGAGCGGCTCTTCCCGAGCGGCTACCACCGCGGAGCGGTCAAGATCGCGGGCCTTCGCAGCTGACTCCGGCAAACCCCTGACGCGATCGTCGCCAGGACAGACGATTCGGGAACCACCACCTCGCGCACGTCACCCGTCGCCGAGCACGATGGCCTTGACAGGGATCTCCCCATATTCAACAATTCTATTGAATATTGAAGGAGGCGCGTGTGGCGAGCGCGAATCGACGATTCAAGGACGCCATCTACGAGCAGTTCGCACGCATTGGTAAGGCGCTCGCCAGCCCCAAGCGACTGGAATTGCTGGATCTCCTCTGCCAGGGCCCGCGAACCGTGGATGCGCTCGCCAGGGAGGCGGGTATGTCGACCGCCAGCGCGTCGCAGCACCTGCAGGTTCTCCGAGCCGCGCGCCTGCTCGAGGCTGGCAAGGAAGGGCCCTTCGTCAGGTACCGTCTGGCGGACGACGCGGTCGGTCGCTTCTACCTGTCGATGCGCGACCTCGCTGAGGACCGGCTCGCCGAGGTCGACCTGATCACGCGACGGTACATGGAGGGGCGGGAGGGTCTCGAGCCTGTGGACCGGGAGGTATTGCGCCGCCGGGTTCGCGAAGGGCAGGTGACACTCATCGACGTCCGACCGGCCGAGGAGTTCCGGGCCGGTCATATTCCGGGGGCGATCTCGATTCCGCTCAGTCACCTGGAGGCCCGGCTGTCCGAGCTCCCCAGAGAGCAGGAGATCGTGGCGTACTGCCGCGGCCCCTACTGCGTGCTCGCCGTCGAGGCGGTGGAACGGCTCAGCGCCTGGGGGTATCGAGCCCTCCGGCTCGAGGACGGCATCCAGGAGTGGCGGGCGCTTGGCCTTTCGGTCGAGACGAACGTTGGGGGTTGACATGCGCGTCGTCATCATCGGCGGGTCTTTCGGCGGCCTCACAACCGCCTACGAGCTCAGGAATCACCTCGACCGCCGAAAGTGCGAGATCCTCGTGCTGTCCAGGGACCGACGCTTCACCTTCATCCCGTCGCTTCCCTGGGTCGCTCTCGGCTTGCGGCGCCTGGACCAGATCTCGTTCGACCTCGAGCGCCCTCTCGCCCGGAGGGGAGTCCGATTCGTACCCGCGGCCGTGGAGCGCATCGACCCTGTGGCCAGAGAGGTGTTCACCGATCGCGAGCGTTTCTCGTACGACGTTCTCGTCATTGCCACTGGCCACCGCAGCGCCAACGAAGCCGTGCCAGGGCTGGGGCCCGGAGACGGTCCGGGTCACTCGTTGATGTCCCCAGCGGAGGCAGAGGAGGCTCGAAAGGCGCTCGCCGCGTTTCTCGAGCACCCATCGCCGATGGTTGTGGGCTGCGCCCCGGGCGCCAGCTGCATCGGACCGGCCTACGAGTTCGTCTTCGAGGTCGACCACCTGCTCCGCAAGCGGAAGATGCGCCACAAGGTCCCGATCACCCTGGTGACTCCCGAGCCCTATCTTGGTCACTTTGGTGTCGGCGGGATCGGCAAGGCCCGGCAGTTCTTCGAGGGTGAGCTCGAGGCGCGCGACATCACCTATCGCACCTCGGCTGCGGTCTCCAGAATCACAGGATCCGCGGTCGAACTGGGCGACGGGACAATCCTGGAGTCGGCCTTCTCGCTGGTCATTCCGCCGCTCGCCGGCGTCCCGGCGGTCGCAAAGTCTCCAGGACTTGCAAACCCGAAGGGGTTTGTCCCGGTCGACGAGCACTACCGCCACGTGGAGCACCCTGAAGTCTATGCGGTCGGCGTCGCCGTAGCGTTCCCGCCGGTGGACCAGCCGCCGGTTCCTGTGAACTTCCCCAAGACCGCTCACATGACCGAGCAGATGGCGGCGATCGCGGCTCACAACATCGCCGCAGACCTCACCGGAGCGGAGAAGAGGTCTCGGGATTTGTTCGCCGAGTGCATCCTGGACATGGGTGGCACCGCTGCCCACATGACGGCGGATCCGATGCGACCTCCCCGCAACGTCGCCAGGGTGAGCGAGGGGATACGGTGGCTGTGGAGCAAGCGGCTGTTCGAACGCTACTACCTGTGGATGAGCCGACGAGGAAAGGTCGTCCCGACCGCCTGGGGATGGTGAGCGATCACACGAGGGGACCTCCCGTGGCATCGGTGGAGTTGACACTGCGGACCGTCAAAACTACGATTTGCGAGAGGACGAAATGACAACCTCTCGCCTCGACTCCGCTGTGACAGTCGCCCGCGCCCTCGGCCACCCGGCGCGGCTGCGCGCCGTGGCGATGCTGCGCTCCGGCGAGCTCTGCGTCTGCCAGATCACGGCCGTGCTCGGGCTGGCGCCCTCGACGGTGTCCCTCCACCTGAGGGAGCTCAAGCGATGCGGCCTCGTCACCGAGCGCAAGGACGGCCGCTGGGTCTTCATCGCGCGTGCCGACGATCCCGGGGCGAGGGGCTGGATCGACACCGCGCTCGCCGCGGCTGGCGGCGATCCGCAGCTCGAGGAGGATGCCCGGATGGTCGCGAGGCTGCGCCGGATGCCGGTGGAGGAGCTGTGCCGGCTCGGCGTCCCGGCGGCGGGGGAGAAGCTTCGACGAGGAGCCGCGGCGGCGCGTCGGAAGGGTCGCGGTTGAAGGAGTTGTGATGACGCACCACGAGGGAGTTGCGCGCAAGCTGTCGCTCCTCGATCGTTACCTGACGTTGTGGATCTTCCTCGCGATGGTCGTCGGCGTCGGATGGGGCTACCTGTGGCCGGGGATCGCCGGCTTCTGGAACCGCTTCTCGGCGGGCACGACCAACATCCCGATCGCCATCGGGCTCATCCTGATGATGTACCCGCCGCTGGCCAAGGTGCGCTACGAGGAGATGGGGCGGGTTTTCAGGACTGGAAGGTGCTGGCGCTGTCCCTGGTCCAGAACTGGGTGGTCGGCCCGATCCTGATGTTCCTGCTCGCGATCGCCTTCCTCGCCGACAAGCCCGAGTACATGGTCGGTCTGATCATGATCGGGCTCGCGCGGTGCATCGCCATGGTGATCGTCTGGAACGAGCTCGCGTATGGCGACACCGAGTACTGCGCCGGACTGGTTGCCTTCAACTCGATCTTCCAGGTGCTCTTCTTCTCGGTCTACGCCTGGGTCTTCATCACCGTGCTGCCGCCGCTGTTCGGGCTGACCGGCGCCGCGGTCCACGTCACCATCGGCCAGATCGCCAAGAGCGTCTTCATCTACCTCGGCATTCCCGTTCCTGGCCGGCGTGATCACGCGCTTCACCCTGATCAAGATCAAGGACAAGGAGTGGTACCACGCCACGTTCATCCCCACGATCAGCCCCATCACCCTGATCGCCCTGCTGTTCACCATCCTGGTGATGTTCTCGCTCAAGGGCGAGTACATCGTCCAGCTGCCGCTCGACGTGGTGCGCATCGCGATCCCGCTGCTGATCTACTTCGTGCTCATGTTCCTGGTGTCGTTCTTCATGTCCAGGAAGGTCGGTGCCGACTACAGCCGTTCGGCGACCTTGAGCTTCACCGCCGCCTCGAACAACTTCGAGCTCGCCATCGCGGTCGCGATCGCCACCTTCGGTATCGACACGGGCGTCGCGTTCGCGGCAGTGATCGGCCCGCTGGTCGAGGTGCCGGTGCTCATCGGCCTCGTCAACGTGGCGCTGTCGCTGAGACGGCGCTACTGGGGCGGCGCGACGGAGCCCGGGGTCGAAAAGGCGGCGTGACTGCATCCGCGCAGCGGCGGCCGCACGCGGGTCGGCCGGCCGAGGGGCGCAGGGAGGTCGCAGTGGACAACCGAGCCGTGCCGCTCTACCCCGAGATCGAGCGCTACCTCTCCGAGGTCGCATCCGAGGTGGGCCGCATTCCGGACGATCGGAGCCAGGCCCTCGACCGGCTGGCCGGGTTCATCGCCGCGCGGGCGACCGCTGGCCGGCCATCCAGGCTCACCTTCATCTGCACCCACAACTCGCGGCGCAGTCAGCTGGCACAGATCTGGGCGCGCGCTGCCGCCGCCCACTTGGGCGTGCCGGCGGTCGAGACCTACTCCGGCGGCACCGAGGCCACCGCCTTCAACCCGCGGGCGGTGGCCGCCATGCGACGTGCAGGGTTCCGCATCGACGATCCGGACGGCGGGGACAACCCGGTCTACCGGGTACGCTTCGCCGACGGCGCGGAGCCGATGGAGTGCTTCTCCAAGCTCTACCACCAGGCCCCAAACCCCGAGCGGGAGTTCTGCGCCGTCATGACCTGCTCGGCTGCCGACACCACCTGCCCGGTCGTGCTCGGCGCCGCCGAGCGGATCTCCCTGCCCTACGATGACCCGGGGTTCTTCGATGGAAGCGATCGGGAGGCGGCCGCCTATGACGAGCGCTGCCGGCAGATCGCGCGCGAGATGCTGGCCGTCTTCTCCAAGGTCTGAGCCCACCTGGCGCGCCGCTGTCCCAGGCGGCGGGTCGGGCCCGGGAGCCTGGCAGCGGCCTTCACTCCCGCATCAGCGCAAAGGCCTGCCGGACGTGCTCCACGTGCTGCCCGACCCAGGCCTCGAGGCGTTTGAGCTCGTCGCCGGACACGTTCATGGCGCGGGCCACCTCGGCCACGATGGACTGCTCGACCGCCTGGAAGGAGGTGTCGGAGTAGGCGAAGCCGAAGAGCTCGAGCAGAGCCACGGTCTTCGACCGCCGGTCGGTGAAGGCGGCGGCGAGCGTGGCGACGTCGGCTTTGGCGTTGCTCTCCAATCCCTCGAGGTCGAGGTTCATCTCGCCCGCCAGCGCGCGGAGCTTCGCCGCCTCGCGGCCGACCACCGCGCCGTCGGCCGCCGTGAGCTTCAGCGCCAGCGCTGCGAACGCCCGCTTCTGGTCATCGTTGAGCATGTGCAGGAACATCTGCGGTCGACCTCCTTGGTCACTTCAGAGTACACCACGAAGCGGGCGGCGCTCGAGGGCGGTCGAATAACGGCGCAGCCGCGCGGGTTGAGCGATCCGAGGCTGGATCATGGGAACGTTATGAGATACAATCTCGCCCCTGATCACATCCGAATGGAGGTTGGCAGGCACGATGCGCGACCAGCCGAGTCGCTGTGAGTTCGATCCCGAGGGGATGGTCCTCCGCGTCGAGAGGACGATCCCGGGGACCGTGGAGTCGATCCCCCCGGTGGTGGGCGAGATCATGACCGTGGTGCGCGAGATGGGCTGCGTCGCCGGCTCCGAGTTCGAGGTCGAGGTTGCGGTCAACGAGGCCCTCGCCAACGCCGTCAAGCACGGGTGCGGACACGACCCCTGCAAGGAGGTCACGGTCACGGTCGAGTGCGACCCGAACCAGGGAGTGCTGATCATCGTCCGCGATCCCGGGGAGGGCTTCGACCCGGCGAGCCTGCCGTGTCCGCTGGTCGGCGAGCGGATCTACGCGAGCCACGGCCGCGGCGTCTTCCTGATCACCGAGCTGATGGACGAGGTCCACCACGCCAAGGGTGGGACCGAGATCTGGATGCGGAAGAGACGATAGCCTCTCCCGACGGTTGGGGGCGACGCGCGTCGGAAAGGTGGCAGATGTCCCGTAGCTGGCGCTTCGAGCTCGGCCGGGCACGTGCCACCGCGCGGATCGGATTCGACTACCTGCGATCACTCCTGCGGCCTCCGCGGGGCGACACGACTCCTGGCCACGATCCCGGCGTTCCCACCGTCGTGGCCGGTGGCAGCGCTCCGGTGGCGGCTTCGCTTCCGGCAACGCTGCGGCTGCTGTCCTGGAACATCCACCGCGCCTACGACGATCGCGGCGTCGCCGAGAGCCTCCGCGCCGTGATCAGGGACCGCGACCCCCACGTCGTGCTGCTGCAGGAGGTGCCGGTGTACCCGCACGGTCCGTGGTGGCTGGAGCCCGGCGTGCGAACGGTGCTCGCGGGGATGCAGCTGGTGTTTGCCGCGATGCACCGGGTGGCCCGGCCGACCGCCTACTACCCCTTCCTGGAGTCGGGCGTGCTGATCGGGGTGCGGGCTTCGCTGGCGAGCCACCGCGCGGTGCGGCTCCCGGTTGCGAGCCGGCCCAAGCTCGGCCGCATCCACCGGATCGAGCGGGTCGCGCTGGGGGTCCGGTGCCGGGCGGGCAACCTCACGCCGGAGATCTGGAACGTGCACCTGGAGAACACCGCCCGGCCGTCGGCCCGGGTGCGCCAGACGATGGCGCTGGCTGCCGCGCTGGGCGACGGCTGCACGATCGTGGGCGGTGACTTCAACACCATGTTCGGGCCGTTCGAGGGGGTGGTGGCCGCGCTCGAGGCAGCGGGCCTGCAACGCGTGGTGCCGGGCAACGAGCGGCGGATGTCGCCGTCGATCGACCACTTCTTCGTCCGCGGCGTGGCCGCTGCCCGGGGCGAGGTGTTGCGCCTTCGCGGCTCGGACCACGTGCCGATCTATGCCGAGGTCGAGCTCGAAGCGTGAGCCCTCCCTCTCGATCGCCCGGATCTCGTCGGCTCGCGGGGGATCGGGTGGCATCCGGCTGTCAGCTTTGAGGCTCCAGCTGGGCAGGCGGCTGGTCGCCTACTCGAGGTAGCCGAGCGCGCGCAGCTGCTCCACGGTCTCGTCGTCGAGCTTCTTCGTGGTCAGACGGTCGAGGCTGCCGAGCCCGGTGCTGATGTCGCCGATGCACCGGATGAGCTCCGGGCGAGGCGTCGATCCCGGCGCAACGAGTGAGTGCAGCTCGCCGGGATCGGCTCGGAGATCGAAGAGCACCCGCACGTTGGTGTCAACGCGCAGCGTCTCCTTGCGCTCGCCCTCGATGATGCCGACCTCGAGCAGGCCCTTGGATCGTGCGCGGTCCGAATCGCTGTCGCCTTTGACCGCGCCGCGGTGGGCCTGATAGCAGACGGCGCGCTCGGCCGGCCGGTCGTCGCGCCCCCGCAGGGCCGCGGCCCAGCTGACGCCGCGGAACGACGGCGGGACGGGGAGGTCGAGCAGGTCGAGCACGGTCGACGGTATGTCGATGATGTGAGCCGACGATTCCACCACCTGCTGCTCGACGGTGCCCTGCCAGGTGAAGCTCATCGGGATCCGCAAACCGGGCTCGTAGAGGTCGCGCCCGTGCCCCCACTCGTTGTGCTCACCCAGGCTCTCGCCGTGGTCGGCAGTGAAGACGATGAGCACACGGTCGCCCTCGATCCGGCCCTCGACCCGGTCGAGGAGCCGGCCGATCTGGTGGTCGACCTCGGCGATCTCGGTGTCGTAGCGATCGCTGCGCGGCGGGTCGCGGCCCTCGATGCCGAGGCGCTGCGCGAACTCCTCGTGGAACACGTACGGAGCGTGCGGCTCGACGTAGTGCACCCAGAGCAGGAAAGGCAGGTGCTCGCGCCCGTCGAGGTGCCGCCCCAGCCACTTGACAGCCTCGTCGGTGACGTCCGCCCCGGTCGCCTCGGCGTTGATGACGCCAAACCAACGGCGGCGGGTGAAGACCTCGATGTAGTCCTCGAAGTGCTCGCCGAGCCCCGACAGGTTGTCCTTGAGGGTCCAGTTGGCGACCACCGCCGCCGTCCGCCAGCCATTGCGGGCGAGGACCTTGGGCAGGGAATCGAGGCCCTCCTGGATGCGCAGGCCGTTGCGCGACGCCGCGTGCTCGTGCGGCAGGAGCCCGGTCAGCATCGAGGACAGCGCCGGGTTGGTCAGCGGCTCGATCGTGCGCGCACTGGTGAACCTCGCCCCGCGCGACATGAGGTCGTCAACTCGGGGCGAGGTGGGGCGGTCGTGGCCGTAGCCGGACATGCGGTCGGTGCGAAGGGTGTCAACCGTAATCACCAGCACCGACGGTGGCCGGTCCGCTGCCAGGGAAACGCCCGCAATCGCGCTGAACGCGATCCCGGCGGCCAGCACCGCGGATGAGATCGGCAGCCGAGCAGATTCGTGCATGGCCGGGGTCACCTCCAACGCGCCGCTGTGCGCGCGGATTGTAGCGCCGACCGGCGCGGCGCAGGGAGACCCTCCCTCGCGACGCACGGTGCCCGGCGAGCTCCCCTCCCGCTGACTCTCCCCACCGCCGACTGGCTCCGTCCACGCTACACTGAGGACGGCGTGAGCACCTTCGACCGCAACTGGCGCGAGCTCCAGCTCGAAACGCTGGTCGACATGTCGCTCACCATCGGCGGCGTTCGCCCCGAGGAGGAGCTGGTCGAGGAGCTGCTGCAGCGCGTCGTCGGCACCCTCGACGCCGGCTCGGGCTTCGTGGCCACCCAGCATCCCGGCGGACACGAGGCCGTGGTGCGCTCGATCCGGCTGCCGTCGAGCCTCGACGTGGTGCGAGCGCTGTTCGGCCCCGAGCTGCTCGAGGAGCTGGCCGCGGGCCGCGTCGTGCGAGCCGTCCGCGACGGTCCCGAGCCACCGTACGAGCTGCTCGCGGCCCCGCTGCGCGCCGGGCAGGAGACGCTCGGCGTGGTGGTCATCGGCGACAAGGAGACCCGCGGCGGGCGCGTGCCGTTCTCCGACAGCGACGCCCGCTTCCTGCTGTCGCTGGCAACCATGGTCGCGCCTGCCGTGAAGACCTGGCGCCAGATGACGGCCATCGAGCGCGACCGCCAGCGCCTGCGGGAGGAGAACCTCGCGCTGCGCGGCGTGGCGCGCCGCGAGGGTTTCATCGGGGAGTCGGCGCAGATCCGGGAGGTGCTCGACCTGGTGCGGCGGGTCGCCCCGACCGGCGCCAACGTGATGCTGCGCGGCGAGTCGGGCGTCGGCAAGGAGCGGGTGGCGCGCCTGCTCCACGGCTCCTCGGATCGCGCCACCGGGCCGTTCGTGCCGCTGAACTGCGCCGCGTTGCCGGAGAGCCTGCTGGAGGCCGAGCTGTTCGGCATCGAGGAGGGTGTTGCCACCGGAGTGCAGCGGCGGATGGGCAAGATCGAGCTCGCCAACGGCGGGACCTTGTTCCTCGACGAGGTGGGCGACCTCTCGCTCGCACTCCAGGCCAAGCTGCTGCGGGTCGTCCAGGAGCGTGAGCTCGAGCGTCTCGGTGGCCGCGAACGGGTGCCGGTCGACCTCAACCTGGTGACCGCCACCAACCAGGACCTCGAGGCGATGGTCGAACGGGGCGAGTTCCGCCGCGACCTCTACTACCGTCTGCGGGTGGTCGTGGTGACGATCCCACCGCTGCGGGAGCGCCGCGGCGACATTCCCCTGCTCGCGCGCCACTTCCTGGTGAAGTACGGCGAGCGCTTCAGCCGGCCCGGGATGAGCCTCGACCGGAAAGCGTTGGCAGCGCTCATGGCCTACCCATATCCGGGCAACGTGCGGGAGCTCGAGAACATCATCCAGGCGGCGATCGCGCTCGCCCCGGGGGACACCGTCACCGAGCAAGACCTCCGGCTCGAGGCGGCCGCGGGCGAGTCGGTGCGATCAACGGAACAGCTGCAGCTACGCGACGCCGAGCAGCAGCACATCGAGCGAGTGCTGCGGTCGGTGGACGGAAACCGGCAGGAGGCTGCGCGCATCCTCGGGATCGATCGAAGCACGCTCTACCGCAAGTTGCAGCGTTTTGCATCAAATGATGCACAACGCAACACGCCCAAGAAAATTCAATAAGAAATAGACTTACACGATCTCAGCTGTCCAGCTGCGTCGCTGAGGACGCCGCTGTAGTGCAATATGCACCAATCTGGCTGCCGGGAACCGACGCCGGCACTGGCACGGAACTTGCCACCTCCCGCGGTGGAGGTTGTCGATGAGGTCACTGGCGCTCCTTCGCAGGTCTGCAGCGGCTTTCGGTCTCGCCACCCTCCTCGCTGCTGGAGCGCAGCTGGCCAGCCAATCCGTTCCCATCCCCGAACACCAGCTGCGGCTCGCCTGGACCTTGGCTCGCGTTCTGATACAGTTGTAGGCTCACCATGGAGGTCGTGCTGCACCTTCCGGTGGTGCCAAACGTGGAGCTGGTGGCCGCCAAGGCAGTCGAGGCCCTCGGCGGGGCCCTCGGGATGCCCCAGACACGCGTCGAGGCCAGCTGCGTCGCCATCGTGGAGGCGTGCCTGAACGCCATGGAGCACGGTGGCGGCGAGGTTGTGGTCCGCCTGTCCGGGGAAAACGAGGGCGGCCGGCGGCGGCTCGTCATCGAGGTCGAGGACCACGGGGGGGGGTTCGACCCGAACAGCACCCCTCGCAAGACGGTGGCGCAGGTTCTCGGTTGCGCCTCGAAGCGGGGTTGGGGTCTGACTCTGATTCGCGAGCTGATGGACGAAGTGCAGATCCGCTCGCAACCGGGGCAGACTCTGGTGCGCATGTCCAAGTACGTGGAGGCCGGGTCATGAACGAAGAGCAGACTCCACCTCACAGCCGATGTCCTGTCCAGCGGTGTCGGTCTGATCACGGCTGCGGGGTATATCAACAACGAGGGCGGCCAGGCGATCGCCGATGCCGCCGGGGATCTGATGGGACGCGGGTGCGGAACCCTGCTGATCGACCTCGAAGGGACCCGGATCATCAACTCCATCGGCGTCTCGATTCTGCTCGAGATCATGGAGAAGCTGATCGAAGAGAGCGGCCGGCTCGCGTTCTGCAGCCTCACTCCGACGATCTCGAAGACCTTCGAGATCATGGGCCTCGTCCAGTACGCAACCATCTACCCGGACCAGCAGGCGGCGCGAGCGGATCTCGAGGGCCATGCCTCCAGCTGACCTTCTCCACCTCGCCGAGCTCGCACTCTCCGGTCACGCCAGCCCACAGCTCCAAGAGGAGATTCTCAAGCTGGCGGTCGAGGACAGCAACTCGCGCGCCGGCGTGCTGCGGCTGGGCGACGAGGTGCGGGCGAGCTGGCCGCGGAGCGTCTCCAGGCAGGTCGAGGACGCCACTGCGGGCTGGACGGAGATCCCCTGTGGTGGTGATCGCTCCCCATGGACCCTGCGGCTGCTGATGCCCGAGCGGATCGATCAGTCGGAGCTGGCCACCATCCGTATCGCGCTGCGGGCGGTCGAGCTGCGGGAGGAGCTCAAGCGAACCCGCTTCGACGAGCGCTTCCGGCTGTGGGAGCTCGAGACCGTCCGCTCGATTGCCACCGACATCGGCGGCATCCTCGAGGTGGACCGGCTGGCTCGGGAGCTGATCAACCACCTCGTCGCCCTGCTCGGGGTCCGCTCCGCGGCGGTCTACCTCGGAAACCAGCCATCGTCGGCAGAGGTCGTCGGTAGCTTCGGTCCCCTGGCCCTGGAGGCCGAGCAGCTCGGGAACGCCTGGGAGCAGGGCATCTACACCGACGACGTTCTCGCCTTGCCGCTCCAGTCGAAGAGCGGGACCCTCGGCGTGCTCGTGGCCGCCGACAAGGAGGCGCGCGCCGGCACCGAGCCCTTCTCCGGCAACGACATCCGGGTCATGGAGCTGTTCGCGGTCCAGGTGACCATGGCCCTCGAGTTCGCTCGTCTCACCCTCGCGTCCCTGGAGCGAGAGCGACTGAAGCGAGAGCTCGAGGTGGCGGCGGAGATCCAGTCCCACCTCCATCCGCCCGTGTACCCCGATTTCCCAGGGTACCGGCTCGCCGCGCGGTCGTCGCCCAGCCGGCAGGTGGCGGGAGACACGTACGACGTGCTGGTCGACGACCACCGGCTGATCGCCATCGTGGCCGACGTTTCCGGCAAGGGGGTCGGCGCTGGTCTGATCGCTGCCGGCATCCACGCCTCGGTGCGGCTGCTGTCCGAGACCGAGGCTTCGCTCGCCGGCGTCGCCTCGAGAATCAATCGCTACCTCGTAGGAGCCACTGAGGACAACCGCTTCGTCACCTTCGCCATGGTCCGGCTGGAGGCCGATGGCGGGTTTGTGGCCGTGAATGCCGGCCACTGCCCGGTGCTGGTCCGTCGTCGAGACGGGAGCGTCGAGCAGATCTCCTCCTGCGGGCTCCCGCTCGGGATCCTCACCACCGCCGGCTACCCCGAGTCGACTGGCAGGCTCGAGCCTGGAGACCTCATGGTGCTCTTCACCGACGGGCTGACCGAGGCCGAGAACCTGGCTGAGGAGGAGTTCGGCATTCAGCGCGTCGAAAGCGTGGTCGCGGGTCTCCGCAGCGTCTCCGCGGAGTCGGCGTGCCGGGACCTGCTGCGGGCGGTCGACGAGCATGTCGGCGGCCGGCCGCTCCAGGACGATGCCACCTTGCTGGTCGTGGAACGGCTTCCCCTCGAGGTGTAGGCAACCCTCCCGAGCCCGCTTCCGCTCCCGCTTCCGGATTGGAGGCGACGGGTGGGTCAGCACCGCCCGCTTCCGGATTGGAGGCGACGGGTGGGGTTCAGCACCCCCGCCCGCTTCCGCGCCCGCTTCCGCTTCCGATCTCTCTCGTCCGCATTTGGCGGCGAGCCCCACTCGTCGGGAGCATCTCGACTCGCCGCCGGCAGGCACGGATCGAGCGAAGGCCTCGCGGAGACTCCGCGCTGAGCGTGGCGGGTCGCTCGGGATGACGATGGACGTGTCCTCGGACACGGGAACGGGAGCGCGAACTGAATCGGAACCGGGCTCGGGCGCGGAAGTGGGCGCGGAAGCGGATGGCGCCGCGCGCTACGCGCCCCGCACCACCATCCCCGCCGACAGCAGGTCCATGAGCGGGGCGTGAAAGCGGGTCAGGTCGCCCGGCTCGTCGGCCAGCAGCCAGCTGTTGACGACCTCGTCGATCGCGCCGAACACGATGTTGGTGGCGAAGCCGGCGCTGACGTCCCGGCGAATCTCACCCCGCTCCTGGCCTTCGGCGATCAGCGACCGCAGGAGATCGAGGTACTCGCCGAACCGGCCGCGGGTGAGCAGGTTCATGAAGCGCCGGGAGTGACGGGTCTCGATCTGCAGCACATGGGCGAGGGCGCGGTCGGTGGCCAGGGTCTCGAGGTGGAGGCGGACCACGATCCGCAGCTTCTCGAGCGGGCTGCCGACGCCCGCGATCTCAACCCGCGCGCGGTCGATGGCGCGGCTCAGGACGTCGTCGAAGACGCTGATCAACAGGTGCTCCTTGCCCTCGAAGTAGAGGTAGAGCGTGCCGTCGGCCACGGACGCGGCCTTGGCGACGTCGGCCATGCGCGCCGAGAAGTAGCCCCTCTGCGAGAACTCGTCGATGGCGGCTCTCAGGATCCGCCGTCGTTTCTCCTCGCGATGGTCGATTGGTTGCGCCTCGGCACTGTCCAGCATGGTGTCGCCCTCGAATGAATGAGCGCTCATTCAAGATTCGACCTTGCGCCCCGCCGTGTCAAGAGGGGTCTGCCGGCGAGGCCCGCAGCGGGCTCGCGCGACCGCCGGCCGCGCGTCACCAGGCGACCTCCGCTCGCCTTGTGCCGGCTCGGCGCGCCAAGTACCATGGCTCGCGCCAGCCGGGAGGTACCCATGACCGCAGGCGATGCTCGGGCGCAGGAGGAGCGGGTCAGGGTCTTCAACAGCTACCGGGAGCTCTTCGCCGACGCTCCCATCCGGCTGATGAGCCGGACCGTCAGCACCATGCGCTCGATGGGCTACGGCGACCTCGCCTCCGCGATCGGCGACCTCGACTGGCGGACCGTGCCGGCGGACGACCCCGAGGATCCCACCCTGCGCGAGCAGTGGGGCGAGCTGCTGGCCTCCGCCTTCAACCACATCAGCGGCTGGATCGCCCAGCTGTCGAGCCAGCCCTACAACTACAACCTCGACTCGCTGGGCTATCCGGCGGTCACCGCCGCGTGGTCGGGCCTCTGGGCGAGACAGCTCGGAATCAGCTTCAGGAACGCGGCCGGGGCGTCCCCTCAGGTGTTCATCCTGCATGGCGGCAACCAGGCCGTGCAGGCGTCCCTGCTCGCCATCGCCGAGGCCCACCGTGAGCGCAGCGGGCCGGCGGCCCCGCCGACCATCCTGGTGCCGATCCCGACCTTCTCCTGTCCGCTCGACCAGCTCGCCTTACAGGGTATGCGCGTCGTGCTGCTGCCACCCCGCGATCCGGGCATGGACCCGCACCCCGACGACCTCGAGCAGGTGCCCGAGGGCGTCGACGTGGACGGCGTCTACATGATGCCGATCAACAACCCGACCGGCCGCACGGTGCCGCCGGACCAGCTGCGTCGATTCGTCGCCGCAGTGCTCGAGCGCTGGCCCCACGCCGGAATCGTCCTCGACTCCGTGTACGTGAGGATGCACCCCCGCGACCGCGAGCTCCTGGGCTGGTTCGACGACGACCCGCGCTTCGCCGACGCTCTGCTCATCGTGGACTCATTGTCCAAGACGCACGGCGTGACCGGGCTGCGGGCCGGCGCGATCCTCACCCGCTCGGCGCGCCTGCGCGGCGGGCTGATCCGCTACGCGCAGAACGTCGAGGCCGGCCCGTCGTGCGCCGTGCAGGCCGTCATGCTCGCACTGCTGGCCCCCTTCGTCACCGGCGACGCCGAGCTCGCCGCGCATCGCATCCGGCTCCAGACCCGCATCGGGCGCCACCTCCAGCGGCGGCGCCGCCTGCTGCTGGAACGCGCCTTCGAGGACCATCGCGAGCTCCTGCACGAGGAGCAGCCGCTGCTGCCCGATCCGGTCGGCTACGACTGGGAGGGCTCGATGTACGCCGACCTCCAGCTCTCGCAGCGTTGCCTCGAGCTCGCGGCGGAGCGCGGGGTGTCACCCACCGTCGCCTTCTACCTGGCCACCGGCATTGGCGGTGTGCCCCTCGAGGGCTTCTGCCGCAACCGCAACCTCGAGCGATACGGTCTCGTCGTCAACGCCAGCTCGCCCGAGCTGAGGGCGGCGCAGGAGCGCGCCACCCGGTTCGTGCGGCTGAGCTTCGGGATGACGCCACCGCCGAGGTGATTGGCCTCGTTCGAAGGTGCGGAAGACGCCGGCTGCGGATCACCGGCAGGCCGCGGCCGGCGGCTTCCGGCGCACGCCGTCCTGGTCCCCTCCTCTGCTAGACTCCTGAGACTCGAAGGAGGGCCCATGCACCGCGGTATCTGGCTGGTCTTCGCCGTCGGGCTGGCAATCGTGGCGGTGGGTGCGGCCGAGGATGCCCCGCGGCCCTTCCACGTCATGGTCACCAACGACGACGGCATCGACGCGCCCGGGCTGGAGGCGCTGGTCCGGGTGCTGGCCGGTGACGGCGCCTATCGGGTCACGGTGGTGGCCCCCGCCGAGAACCAGAGCGTCACCAGCAACGCCCACGTCACCCGCCGCGAGGTCGCGCTGCGGCCGCACGCTCCGTTGGCGGGGGCGCCGGCGTGGTCGGTCGACGCGACCCCCGCGTCAGTGGCCCGCCTCGGCCTGACGGCGGTGCTCGCCGACGATCCGCCTGACCTGGTGGTGGCGGGCATCAACGCGGGCGAGAACGACGGCCTCGGCGCGTGGACGTCGGGCACCGTGGCGGCGGCGCGGGAAGCGGCGTTGTCCGGCATCCCGGGAGTGGCCCTGTCGCTCGAGCTCGACTGGGACGACCCCCGGCCCGACTTCACCGGGGCGGCGCTCTGGTGCAAGCCGGTCATCGACGCGATTCGTGACCACGGCCTCCCGCCCGGCATCTACGTCAACGTCAACGTCCCCCGCGACATCGCCACGATCCGCGGCTACCGTGTGGCGCGGATGAGCGTGACGCCGCCCGCCGTGGCTCGCTTCGAGCAGGTGCGCGAGGAGGAAGGAGTTCGCTGGTTCCGCAGCCGGTGGCGCCCGTCGCTGGTGTCCGAGCCCGGCACCGACAGCGCCGCCCTGCACGCGGGCTGGGTCGCGATCGCGGCGCTCGCGATGGACCAGACGAGCTATCAGGCCATCCCGCTCCTGCTGACCCTCGACCTCGTGGAACCGCCGCTGCCGGCGGTCCCGCTCGCTGCGGTCGGAGCCCGCTGACATGGAGCTCGCCGCCTGGCTGCCGCTGCTCGGACTGGCGGGACTGCTGGCTGCCGTGGTGGCGATGGTGGTGGTCGCGCTGCTGGGACGGTCGGCCCGCGCCGCCGCTGAGGCGAGCGCGGCCAGGATGGCGGCGGACCAGGCCGAGACCCTGCGTTGGGTGAGCGGCCAGCTCACCCAGTCGCTGGACCGCTTCCACATCCAGCTCGGTGAGTTCGGCCAGCGGCTCGCGGACTCGCACAGCAGCTCCTCCGACGCCGTGCGGCGGGGGGTCGCCGAGCAGCTCCAGGCGCTGGGCACCACCGTCAGCACCCAGCTCGACCGCTCGCACAAGACCCTCGGCGAGAACCTCGCGGGCGCGACGGAGGTCTTCGGCAAGCTGCACGGCCGCCTCGGCGAGGTGGCGGAGATCGCGGTCCGGCTCGAGCACGTCGCGGGCAGCGTCGACGAGCTCGGCAAGATCCTGCGGGTGCCGAAGCTGCGCGGCCTGATGGGCGAGCACACCCTCGAGACGATGCTCCGGCAGGCCCTGCCCGACCGCTTCTGGTCGACCCAGCACCGTTTCGCGGACGGACGCACGGTCGATGCCGTCGTCCGGCTGGGCGACCGTTTGATCCCGATCGACGCCAAGTTCCCGCTCGAGTCCTACGAGCGGATGGCGGCCGCCGGCGACGAGGATGCGCGGAAGACCGCACGCCGCGAGTTCGAGCGCTCGGTCAAGGCCCGGATCGATGAGATCGCCACCAGGTACATCCGCCCCGGCGAGGGCACGGTGGAGTTCGGGCTGATGTTCGTGCCAGCCGAGGGTGTGTTCGGAGAGGTGCTCGGGGGCGGCAGCGACCCGGCTGCGGAGAACCTGCTCGACTACGCCCTCGAGCGGCACGTGATGCCGGTCTCTCCGGCGACCATCTTCGCCTACCTGAGCGTCATCGCGGCCGGCCTGCGCGGCTTCGCCGTGGAGCGGCGCGCGGGCGAGATCGTGCAGGGCCTCGCCGCCGCCGAGCAGGAGCTCGCCCGCCTCCGCGAGGAGCTGGGGGTGCTCGGCAAGCACCTGTTCAACGCGACCCAGCGCCACGGCGAGGTCGAGCGGACGCTGGCCCGGGTCGAGGAGAAGCTCGAACGGGTGGCTCACTTTGGAGAGGAAGCCCTGTCCGAGTGACGAGTGCAGCCAGTCTCCCATCACCCGCGGGTGAGGGGCCATGAGGACGTCGTGAGGCGCTGGTTCGAGCGGATCACCATGACGCCGGGTCGCGAGGCGGCGGTTGCCGGCGTGCTGGCCGGACTCCTGTTCCTCGTCGGAACCGCCGACGTCCCGATCTTCGGGCGCGACGAGGCGCGTTTCGCCCAGGCGGCGCGCGAGATGCTCGAGCGCGGCGACCTCGTGGTGCCCACCTTCGCCGGCGAGGGCCGCTACCACAAGCCGGTCCTCCACTACTGGTGCACGATGGCGAGCTATCGCGCGCTCGGGGTCAGTGAGCGGGCGGCGCGGCTGCCGTCGACTCTCGCCGGCGCAGCGGTGATCGCACTCATCGCGGCGTCCGCGCGCCGCCGCTCCCGCCCTGGATCGGGGCTGCTGGCCGGGCTGCTGCTGGCGGCGACGCCGGTGGTGTGGGTCGAGGCCAGGGCGTGCACCGCGGACATGGTGCTCCTGCTGCCGACCGTGGCGGTCATGCTCGCGTTCGAGCGGGTGCTGGCCGGAGACGGGGGGCGGCGCGAGGCGTTCGTGTTCTGGTCGGCGATGGGGGTGGCGATCCTTGCCAAGGGCCCGATCGCGCCGGCATGGGTGGCCTGCACAGGGCTCGCGCTGTGGGCGATGGGACGGCGCTGGCGGACCTGGGAGCTTGCGCTCGCCGCCGCGCTGCTCGGCGCTGGCTGGTGGCGGCTCGGACCGGCCGTGCTCGTGGTGCCGGCGGTGCCGGCGGTGCTGCAGCTGCTGCGCTCATCGGAGGGGAGGCGGGTGGTGGCGCGCCTGCATCCGCAGTGGGGCATCCCCCTGCTGCTTGCCATCACCGTGCCGTGGGCGGCGGCCGCCACCATCGCCACCGGCGGCGCCTTCCTTCGCGAGGCGGTCGGCACCCATGTCGTGGCGCGCGGCCTGACCCCATTCGAGAGCCACGGCTTTTTCCCCGGCTTCTACGCGGTGACCGCAGTGGCCGCTCTGTTCCCCTGGTTTTGCCTGCTGCCCGGTGCGCTGTCCCGGCAGCACCGAGTCGAGGACCGCCGGTGGCGCTTCCTGGCCGCTTGGCTGGTCGGCCCGCTGGTGCTTCTGGAGCTTTATCAGACCAAGCTCGTCCACTACTGGATGCCGTCGTACCCGGCCGGCGTGCTGCTGGTGGTGGGCTGGTTATGGACCGCGGCTCCGGGTCGCCGCGTCGGGGTTGCCGGGCGGCTCCTGCACGGGCTCGGCGGCGCCGCTTTGGCGGCGGCGCTGCTCGCCGTGCCGGCCCTGATCTCGCTGCCGTCGCTGCGTGCGCCGGCAGCCGGAGCGGCGACCATCATCCTCGCTGCGACCGCCGCCGCGGTGGCACTCCTCGCGCGACGGCCGCGCGCCGGCGCGGCGGTCGGCGCGGCCGGGTCCGTGCTCGCTCTGCTAGTTGTGGCCGTGCTCTACCTTCCCGAGCTGGGACGGCACACGCTGGGGCCGCTGGCGGCGCGGCGGGCGGTCGAGCTTGCGGACCCCGGCGAGGGCATCGTCGTGTTCAAGCCCCGGGACGAGGAGATCTACTTCTACCTGCCGCCGGGCGCCCGGACCTGCCGGGATGCCGGCTGCATGGCGTCGCTCCCGCACGCTGGCGCGGCGATGCTCGGGGTCGCTCGCCAGGAGGACTTCGAACGCCTGCGGGAGGAGTGGCGGCGCGTGCGGCTGCAGGAGGTCGACCGGGTGCGCGGCGTCGATGCCGGTCATGTGCGCTGGGAGGAGCAGGTCCTGTTCCGGATGCACGAGCGGAGGTCGCGCCGGGACGGCGCCGGCGTTGACAGGCAGGGGGTGCCCCCCTAGAGTTGGGGTTCGCGCGGCGCCCGGTCTTGTGCAAGGAGGAGCCCCATGGGTCGTCGGATCACCCGCAAGCAGCTGAAGCAGGACGAGTTCATCTCGACTGGCGACAGCGTCATGAGGTGGGTCATCGCCAACTGGCGGCCGTTCGTCTTCGGCCTCGCCGCACTGTGCCTGGTGATCGTGGCATGGTGGGCCGGGACCCGGTGGACCGGATCGCGCGCTGACCGCGCCTCCTACCTCCTCCACCAGGCCAGTACCGCGGTCGATGAGGCGACGCAGGGCGGTGATGTGGCGGCCGCCGAGGCCAAGCTGCAGGAGGTGATCGACCGCTACGGCCGCTCCGAGCAGGCGGACATGGCGCGGGTCCTGAAGGCCCGGCTGAGGATCGATCGAAATGACCTCGACGGTGCGCGCACCCTCCTCGTCGAGGTGTCGGAACGCCGCGGCGGCGATGCGATCGGCCGGGTCGCCACCCTTGACCTCGTCCACATCCAGGTCGCCGCCGGCCAGGCCTCGGAGGTTGCGCCGCAGCTCGAAGCGATGGTGTCGGGCGAGGACGTGCGGCTGCCGCGCGACGTCGCGCTGTACGAGCTCGGACAGCTCTCTGTCGCGACCCAGGATCCGGTGCGCGCCCGCTCCTACTACCAGCGGCTGGTTGACGAGTTTCCCGAGTCTCCCTACCGGGCTCAGGCCAGCCAGCGCCTGGCCGAGCTCGGCTGACCCCGGTCCGCGGACGTGCCGGTGCCTCGCCGGGTGGCCCCGCGATGAGCTTCGTCGAGGCGATCATCCGCAAGCGGGACGGGGGCCGGCTCAGCCGCGCCGAGCTCGAGCGATTCGCCCTCGGCGCCGGCGCTGGCGACCTGCCGCCGGAGCAGCTGGCCGCGATGCTGATGGCGATCTGCATCCGCGGCATGGAACCCGACGAGACGCGGTGGCTGACCGAGGCCATGATTCGCTCCGGCGAGAGCTGGCGGTTCGGGGCCGAGCGGCCGCAGGTCGTCGACAAGCACTCCACCGGCGGGGTCGGCGACACGGTGTCGCTGGTGCTCGCGCCGCTGCTCGCGGCGGTCGGCGTGCCGGTCGCGATGATGGCCGGGCGCGGGCTCGGGCACTCGCAGGGAACCGTCGACAAGCTCGCGGCGGTGCCCGGCTTTCGCACCGACTGGTCGCGCGCCGAGGCGATCGGCCTGATCGATCGCGTCGGCGTGGCGATGCTCGCTCAGACCGAGCGCATCGCGCCGGCTGATCGGACGCTCTACGCGCTGCGCGACGTCACCGGCACCGTGCAGTCGCTGCCGTTGATCGTGGCGTCGATCATGTCGAAGAAGCTCGCCATGGGCGCGGCGACCCTGGTGCTCGACGTCAAGTGCGGCCGGGGAGCGTTCCGGCAGACGCCGGCCGAGGCGCTCGAGCTCGCCCGCGCCCTGGTCGAGCTCGGCCGCGCCATGGGTGTGCGGACCGAGGCGATCCTGACCGACATGAACCAGCCGCTGGGCCCGGCCCTGGGCACGGCGTGCGAGATTCGCGAGGCGCTCGCGGTGCTCGGTGGCGGCGGGAGCCGGCCGCTGCGCGAGCTCACGGTGGCCCTCGCCCGGGTCGCGCTCACTCTCGCTGGCCGGGACCCCGCCACGGCCGAGGGGACGCTCGCGCGGGCACTCGACGACGGGAGCGCCCTGGCCGCCTGGGCGCGGGTTGTCGAGGCCCACGGCGGCGATCCCGACCCGGAGCGGCTCGCGCGCCCGCGGCAGACCCGTGAGATCGCCGCCGCGCGCTCCGGCTTCGTCACCGGCGTCGCCGCTGCCGACCTGGGCTGGGTGGCGGTCGACGTCGGCGCCGGACGGCGGACCCGCGACGAGGCCATCGACCACGCGGCCGGCCTCGTCGTTCATGTTCGGATCGGCGACCGGGTCGAGGCGGGGCAGCCGCTCGGCACGATCCTCATCGGCGAGCGTGCGGTCGACCTCGAGCTCGCCGGGCGCCGCGTGCGCGAGGCCTTCGAGATCGGCGAGGAGCGCGTCGAGCCGCCGCCGCTCATCCTCGGCACCGCCGACGAAATGGCGGCTGCCGGGTAGACCCGCGGGGCGCGGGGGGCAAGACCCGCTTCCGCTTCCCCTTCCGCTTCCGAGCCCGATATGCGGCTCACCACACAACAGCAGTCGAAAGCGGGCGCGGAAGCGGATGCGGATGCAGGGTGGGGGGAGCTTTCGTAGCTCCGGTGCTCGTGACATGCTACCGTGACCCGGCGGAGGCGACAGCATGGACACACGACGCGCCCTGGTCACCGGAGGTGCCGGATTCCTCGGCTCTCATCTCTGCGAGCGGCTGCTCGACGAGGGCCTCCATGTCGTGTGCATGGACAACCTGATCACCGGCAGCCTGGCGAACATCGAGCACCTCGTTGGCCGCACCGGCTTTACCTTCATCCATCACGACGTCACCAACTTCATCCACGTGCCGGGCCGGCTCGATTACATCCTCCACTTTGCGTCGCCGGCGTCGCCGATCGACTACCTTCACCTGCCGATCCAGACCCTCAAGGTAGGCTCACTGGGGACGCACAAGGCGCTCGGGCTGGCCAAGGCGCAGGGCGCGCGCTTCCTGCTCGCCTCCACCTCCGAGGTCTACGGCGACCCGCTCATCCACCCCCAGCCCGAGGGCTACTGGGGAAACGTCAACCCGGTCGGGCCGCGCGGGGTGTACGACGAGGCCAAGCGCTTCGCCGAGGCGCTGACGATGGCCTACCACCGCCACCACGGCGTCGACACCCGGATCGTCCGGATCTTCAACACCTACGGCCCCAGGATGCGCGCCAACGACGGCCGCGTGGTGCCCGCCTTCATCTGCCAGGCGCTCGCGGGCGAGCCCCTCACCGCTTTCGGCGACGGCGCCCAGACCCGCTCGTTCTGCTTCGTCGACGACCTCATCGAGGGCATCTGGAGGCTGTTGCGCAGCGACTACGCCGATCCGATGAACATCGGCAACCCGGCCGAAATGACGGTGCTGGAGTTCGCCCGGCAGATCATCCGGCTGACCGGCTCGCAATCCGAGATCGTGTTCCGGCCGCTGCCCGTCGACGACCCCAAGGTCCGGCAGCCCGACATCTCGCTCGCGCGCAGGGTGCTGGGCTGGGAACCGATGGTGCCGCTCGAGCGCGGGCTCGTGACGACCATCGAGTACTTTCGCACTCACCCGCGGGCCGTCTCGCCCTGAGCTGGCGCCGGCCCTCGCCATCGAGCGGCGAGTCAGCCGGAGCCGTCGTCCCCGCTCGAGCGCTGAACGAGGAGCTGCTTGAGCTCGTCCATGAACTGGTTGACGTCCTCGAAGCGGCGGTAGACGCTGGCGAAGCGGACGTAGGCGACCTGGTCGAGGCGCCGCAGCTCCTCGATGACGCTGTTGCCGATCTCCTGGGTCGAAATCTCCCGGACCTCGCGGGAGGCGAGGCTCGACTCCACGCCGTCGACGATCGCCACCAGGTCGGCGCGCGCGACCGGCCGCTTCTCGCACGCCCGGAGCAGGCCATTGAGGAGCTTCTCACGGTCGAAGGTCTCGCGGCGGCCGTCGCGCTTGACCACGGTGGCCGGCAGCTCGTCAACGCGCTCGTAGGTGGTGAAGCGGCGCCCGCAGCCGTCGCACTCGCGGCGGCGTCTCGTCTCGGCGCCGTCGCGAACTTCGCGCGAGTCGACGACGTGGTTGTCCGACACGCCGCAGAAGGGGCAGATCACGGCACCTCCTCCTTCTGGCCGGTGATGGCGTCGACGTCGCGCAGCCTCACCCCGACCAACGGCAGGCAGAGCAGGCCGAGGACGGTGATCGGGACGAAGCAGATCGCGTGGTAGACGATGGCGGCGGCAGTCGCGGTGTTGAGCTCGACGGCGAAGAAGGCCGTCAATCCGATCTGCAGCGCCTTGTGCATGCCGCCGATACCGCCGGGGGTCGGGATGGCGAGGCCGATGACCGACAGCGTGACCAGGAAGTAGGCGGCGCGCAGCGGCAGTTCGATGTCGAAGGCGAGCAGCGCCACCCGGACCTGCCAGTAGATCACGTACCAGATGACCAGCGACGCGCCCATCGTGACCAGCAGGTCGCGCGGCCGCTGGAGGATCCGCAGCCCGTCGAGGAAGTGGTTGAGGAAGCTGGCCACGGGGGCCTGCCAGCTGCTGCGCAGGCGGGCGATCGGGCGGGTGACGAGCTCGACGAACTGCCCCTGGAAGCGGAACAGTCCGAGGATCACCAAAGTCCCCAGGATCAGGCCGGCCCCCGCGACGTAGCCCGAGAGGCTGAGGATCCTGAGGTTGTGCGTCGCCTGTGCGTCGAGCTCGCCCATCGCGGGCGGGAAGAGCACGAAGATCAGGAAGTAGAAGACCACGGTCCACAGGTCGAACAGGCGCTCGGTGAAGATCGACGCGAGGGTGGCGGAGAAGGGGAGCTTCTCGCGCCTGGCGAGGACGATCGGCCGGATCACATCGCCGATGCGGGCCGGCAAGAGGGTCATCGCCGCGTAGCCGACCGCAACCGCGAGCACCGCGCTCGCGTGGCGGACCCGGCCCACCGGGCGCAGGATCAGCTGCCAGCGGATCGCGCGCAGCCAGTAGTTGAGCAGGGCGATGGCCGCGGCGCCGACGATCAACGCCGGATGCGCCTGCCGCATCGCCTCGTCCACCTCGTCGAGGTCGACGTTCCACAGGAAGACGGCGAGCAGCACCGCCATCAGGACGAGCGAGACGCCGATTCGGGCCGCGTGCTTCCTCACCCGCCCAGGGTAGTATGATGACCCGGTGTCGACAACCGAGACGGACCGCGCCGAGGTCGCGGCGGAGCGGCGGCTCGAGATTCGGTCACACCCGCGCTGCCTCGAGCACCAGCCGGGGCTCGGCCACCCCGAGCAGCCGAGCCGGCTCGCCGCGGTCCTGCGGGCGCTGGAGGCGCCGCCCGACGGGCGCTGGCGACTGCTCCCCGAAAGCCCCCTGCCGTCCGACGACGACATTCTCGGAGTGCTGGCCTGGGTGCACGACGCGGCCTACATCGAGCGCGTGCGGACGGCGGCCGCCTCGGGAGCCGGATGGCTGGACTCCGAGGACTGCGTGGTGTCGCAGGGCAGCTTCGCGGCCGCCACGGCGGCGGCGGGCCTCGCCCTGCAGGCGAGCCTCGACCTGGTCAACCGCAGGGTCGACCGGGTGTTCGTGGCCGCTCGCCCGCCGGCGCACCACGCCGAGCGGGCGCGCGCTCGCGGCTACTGCTTCTTCAACGGGGTCGCGCTTGCCGCCGAGGTGATCGTCCGCGCCTGGAACCGCCCGGTGCTGATCGTGGACTTCGACGCCCTCCACGGCAACGGCACCCAGCAGCAGTTCTGGGAGCGCGGCGACGTCGGCTACCTGTCCGTGCACCGCTACCCGTGGTTCCCCGGAACCGGGGCCGCGGACCAGATCGGGTCTGGCCCGGGTCGCGGCACGACCCGCAACGTCCCGCTCGCCGAGGGGGCCGACGACGACATCTTCTGCACCGCACTCGAGCGCGCGCTCGACGAGTTGGCCGAGCGGCTGCAGCCGGCCGCGCTGGTCCTCTCGGCCGGCTTCAACGCGCACCACGCCGATCCGACCGGGGGCATGCAGCTGACCGCCGCGGGTTTCCGCCGCCTGACCCGGGCGGTGATGGGGGCAGCGTCGAGCTTCGCGGAGGGCCGCGTCCTGTCCTTCCTGGAGGGCGGTTTCACACCGGTCGCCCTGGCTGAGGGGGCCCGCGCCCACGTCGAGGGCATGGCCGAATCGGGCCTACCGGCTCCGAATGCGGGAATGGCAGTTCAATAGTCGCGGAATCTGAGCGGGAAAATACCGCGGCAATGCGCCGGATTTATGATCACATTTCGGACAGTTGAGCCCCGTCACATTTCGCCCGGAGTCGGGGCGGGACCTGAGAAATTCCTGTGTATGATGGTTTTGACCACAGAGTTTGCTGTGGTATATCATGATCTTGAACGGTTTCGTTTGCTCCGAACCACTGTCCCTTGGAGGAAGAGCAATGCGACAGATTCTGATCGCCGGGGCACTCGTCATAGCGGCCCTCACGTTCTCCGCGAGCGCATCGGCCGAGGTGATGTTCTGGCTCGACACTCCGCAGCACGGCGCCACGGTTTTCGGTCTCCAGGAGGTCTCGGGGTACATCCTGGGTGACGGGACGCAGTGCGGCGCTCCGTGGCAGTGGCCGCAGTGCGAATGGGGAGATGCCACCGTCGTGGGGGTCGACCTCTACATCGACGGCGGCTTCGTCGCGTCGGCCGACCTCTATCAGCCGCGCTACGACATCCTCCTGGCCTACCCCTGGTACGCCGGAACGCCGTTCGAGAGGCCGGGCTTCGCGACCTCGTTCGACTCCCGGAACTTCGCCAACGGGGAGCACACCCTGTTCGTGCGGGTCAGCTTCGCCGACGGCACGGAGCAGGACTACGGCCAGCGCACGGTGATCGTCAACAACCTGCTCAACCAGGCGCCGTTCGGCGAGCTCGAGCTGCCGGGCCCGAACCAGCCGATGAACGGGGTCTTCCCGGTCACCGGCTGGGCACTCGACGACGGTGAGGTGAGCCTGGTCGAGGTCCTGGTGGACGGTATGGCGGTTGGCCAGGCGCTCACCGGCATGCACCGGCCGGACATCGGCCATCGCTTCCCGAGCCACCCCGACGCGGCGTACGCCGGCTTCGTCCGGATGCTCAACACCACCGTGTTCACCAACGGCATCCACTCGGTGTCGATCCGGATCACCGACGATGACGGCACCTCGCGCGTCATCGGCCGCCGCTTCGTTCAGACCTTCAACACCGGCTACAACCTGCCGCCCTTCGGCGCCATCGACGAGCCGATCCCGAACCACATCATGTTCGCCAAGGGCTGCGCGGATCCCGGCGGGTACTCGACGCCCCCCTTCGAGGACCCGCAGGTGGTCGAGCTGATCGCCGGCTGGGCACTCGACGTCGGCTCGCGGACCGACCTCGGCGGCGTCGCCTACGTGCAGCTGCTGCTCGACGGGGCGATCCTCGCCGACACCTACCTGGGCAGCGACTACTGGCCGTGGCTGCGTCTCGACGTCAACTACTACGGCCATCCCCGGATGGACATCCTGCGCATGTTCCCCGACGTCCCCAACGCCAAGGACTCGGGCTTCGCGTTCCGCATGGACGTCTCCGACCTGATCATTCGCCAGGGCTACCGGCAGGGCCTCCACTACCTCAAGATTCGCGCCGGTGACATCGAGAGCAACGTCGCCGACATCGCCCAGATCCCGGTCATCTTCGACTGCGACGATGACCCGGACCGCCCATCCTTCGGCGACATCTACACCCCGGTCAACATGGAGATGGTGTCCGGCGACACCGTGGTCACCGGCTATGCCATCGACTACGACGACCCGCAGTTCGTCGAGATCTGGATCGACGGCTCGTTCATCGCGGTGGCCGACGAGTTCGGCCTGCCGACCCCGGAGGTCGAGGACCGGTACCCGTGGCTGCCGCTGTTCATGACCCGCGACGCCGGCTACCGCCACGTCCTCGACACCACCCAGTTCACCGACGGCGAGCACCTGCTCGTGGTGTGGACGCAGGACTACTTCGGCGGGCGCACCATGATCGGCGAGCGTCGTTTCGTGGTCGACAACTGACGACCGGGCCCCTCACTTTGACGCCAACGCCCCGCTCCGGCGGGGCGTTTTTCATGGGACCGGTGGCAATCCGTCGTTCTGCTAAGATCGTCGCCGCCGCCATCGGCTCGACGCACCGTCGTCGATCAGGCGTGCGACCCCGAAGCCGATCGATGGGAGGCTCGTGACAGCAGTGACGACAGCGGCGACGGAGCGTCCCGGCCCACGGGTCCTCGCGCGTCCCGATCACCCGATCTCACGCCGCGGCATCTCGAGGGAGGCGCTCAAGGTCCTGTACCGTCTCCAGGAGGCCGGGTACCTCGCGTACCTCGTTGGAGGCAGCGTCCGCGACCTCATGCTCGGCCGCACGCCAAAGGACTTCGACCTGGCGACCAACGCCCGCCCTCGGGAAATTCGGAATCTGTTCCGCAACTCGCGCACGATCGGACGCCGCTTCCGGCTGGTTCACGTCTTCTTCCGCGATGCCATCGTCGAGGTCGCTACCTTCCGCGCGAGCCCGGAGCCGCCGGAAGGCCCCGACGACTGGGAAGAGGCCGAGCACGAGGCGCTGGAGACCGACACCGACGAGGCGGCCCGGGCGCCGCTGCCGGAGGTGCCGGAGGCCTGGGGCACCCCGGAGGAGGACGCGCGCCGTCGCGACTTCACGGTCAACGCGCTGTTCTACGACATTGCGGACTTTTCGGTGATCGACCACGTTGGCGGCATCGACGACCTCAACGCAGGCATCCTCCGGACCATCGGCAACCCGGACCTCCGCTTCCAGGAGGACCCGGTGCGGATGATGCGGGCGCTCGAGTACTCCGTCCGGCTGGGCTTTGCGATCGAGGCCGACACCGCGGCCGCGATCGAGCGCAACCGCGATGCGATCCGCACGGTGTCCGGAGCGCGGCTGAACTACGAGCTCTTCGAGAGCCTGAGGTCGGGCGCCGCGGCCGGCATCGTTGCGGCCTGGAGCCGGGCCGGCCTCTTCGAGCTCGCGTTTCCCAAGCTCGGCTGCGACGGGCCCGACACTGCGCGGCTGCTGGCCGCGGTCGACCAGGGCGTGGCGTCACGCGCCGCATACGCCGATGCCTCCCTGGTTGGCGCGTTCTTTCTGCCGCGCTTCCTCGAGGTGGTCCGGGAGCTGTCCGGCGACGGCCAGCGCCTCGACAACGTCGAGCTGCTGCAGCGCCTGCACGAGCTCCTCGAGCCGACGATCGTCGGGCTCCACCTTTCCAACCACACCGTTCATCTCCTCAACCACGGCCTGTTCACCCTGACCAAGATGGCGCGCGCGCCCGAGCGGGGCCGGCAGGTCGTCAAGCTGAGCCGGCAGGACTACTTTCCGGTCGCGTGGCAGCTGCAGGCCCTGGCGGCGTCGGCCGGCCTGGTGCCGCCCGAGGTGCACGGTGCGTGGGGGCGCGCGCTCGACCGGTTGCGCCAGGGCAGTGCCGATGACGAGGTCGTTGTGGCCGGCGAGGCCCCGCCGGCCACGCGCCGGCGCCGTCGCTCGCGGCGCGGCCGGAGGCGTCGATGAGCCCGCGGCGCGATCCAGCGAGCCGGATCGATGAGCTGCGGCGGCTGATCCGGCACCACGACCGCCTGTACTACACCGAAGCCGCGCCCGAGGTCTCGGACTTCGAGTACGACCGTCTGTTCGACGAGCTGCGCCGGCTCGAGCAGGAGCACCCGCAGCTGGTGTCGGCGACCTCCCCGACCCGACGGGTCGGCGGCGAGCCGCTCGAGGGGCTGCAGCAGGTCGCCCACGGCACGCCGATGCTGTCGCTCGACAACAGCTACTCCAGGGACGATCTGCGGGCCTGGCACCGCAGGATGTGCCGCGAGCTCGGAGCAGCTCCCGCCGGTCTTGCCGGCGAGCTCAAGATCGACGGAGTGTCGATCTCTCTGGTCTACGAGCACGGCCGCCTGGCGCGGGCCGTGACCCGCGGCGACGGGCAGGTCGGCGACGACGTCACCGCCAACGCGCGCACGATCCGCGGGCTGCCGCTGGAGGTTGAAGGGGCGCCCGCGCTCCTCGAGGTGCGCGGCGAGGTCTTCATGCCCCGCAGCGTCCTCGAGCTGCTGAACCGGCGTCGACGGGAGGAGGGCGAGCCCGAGTTCGCCAATCCGCGCAACGCGACCGCCGGCGCGATCCGGCTGCTCGACTCGCGCGAGACCGCGCGGCGGCGCCTGTCCTTCTGGTGCTACCAGGTCGCGCGTGGAGAGGGCTGGCGGCTCGACAGTCACGTCGCCTCGCTCGAGCGGCTGCGCGCCGCCGGCTTCCCGGTGAGCCCGGCGGTGACGAGGTGCAGCGATCTCGACGAGGTAGAAGCGTACATCGAGGAGTGGCAGGGCCGGCGGTCCGAGCTCGACTTCGACATCGACGGCATCGTCGTCAAGCTCGACAGCGCCGCGCAGCGGGAGGCGGTCGGGAGCACCGCCCGCGCTGTGCGGTGGGCCGTCGCGTACAAGTACCCGCCCGAGGGCGTGACCACGCGCCTGCTCGACATCGTCGTCCAGGTCGGACGGACCGGCGTCCTGACGCCGGTCGCGATCCTGGAGCCGGTGGCCGTCGCGGGAACAACGGTCTCGCGGGCGACGCTGCACAACTTCGACGAGGTGGCCCGGCTCGACGTCCGCGTCGGCGACACGGTGTGGGTTGCCAAGGGCGGCGAGGTGATCCCGAAGGTCGTGGGCGTGGACCTCGCGCTGCGCCCCGCCGGCGCCGAGGCCTTCTCGATTCCCTCCCGCTGCCCGGCCTGCGCGACCCCGGTCGAACGCGAGCCGGGGGAGGTCGCCGTGCGCTGCCCGAACCCGGCGTGCCCGGCGGTCGTGGCGTCGCGGCTGCGGCACTTCGTGTCGCGCGGCGCCATGGAGATCGAGGGTCTCGGCGGCGAGCGGCTCGAGCAGCTGGCACGGGAGGGGCTGGTCAGCGACGCGGCGTCGCTGTGGGACCTGAGCGCTGAGCCGCTCGAGCGGCTGCCGGGCTGGGGCAAGCTCTCGGCCGCGAAGCTGGTGGCCGAGCTCGACGCGGCGCGCGGCGCGCCCGCTCGGGCGGCTGCTCTTCGGCCTCGGCATTCCGCTCATCGGAGAGCGCGCCGCGCGGGTCCTGGCGGCGCGCCTTCGGCAGCCTGGACGGGCTCGCCGCGGCGACCGCCGACGACGCTCGAGGAGGTCGATGGGATCGGCCCGACGATGGCCGCCTCCGTGCGGCGCTGGTTCTCGGACCCCGCCAACGCGGCGCTGGTCGCCCGCCTCCGCGAGCGGGGCGTCGACCCTCCGGGCCGGGCGCCGCCGCGGGGAGGATTCCAGTGCCGGAGCCCGGCGCCTGGACGGCCTGACCTTCGTCATCACGGGGACGCTTGAGCCGGCCGCGTGCCGAGCTCCGCGAGCGGCTGGAGCAGCTCGGCGCGACGGTTTCCGGATCGGTCTCCGCCAGCACCTCGTACCTGGTGGCGGGGTCGGACGCGGGGAGCAAGCTCGCCAAGGCGCGGGAGCTCGGCGTCGAGGTCCTCGACGAGGCCGGGCTCGAGCGCCTGGTCGCGGAGCGGATCGGGAGGGTGCTGTGGCAGCCGTGATCTTCGTGGTGGATGACGACGACGGCTCGCGCGAGGCGATGGCCCGGGCGCTGGCGCGGGTCGGCCACGAGGTCCACCAGTTTCCGGCGGCCGAGGAGGCGCTCGCCAGGGTGCGCGCCGGAGACCCGGTGGACGCCGTCGTGTCCGACGTCAGGATGCCCGGAATGGACGGCTACGAGCTGCTGCGGGAGGTCCGCTCGCTGCGCCCCGACCTCGCGTTCCTGCTGGTGACCGCGTACGGTGAGGTCGAGGGCGCGGTGGTGGCCCTCACCGAGGATGGCGCCGACGACTACCTGACCAAGCCGGTCGAGATGCAGGAGCTGCGCAAGCGGGTCCAGCTGCAGCTCGAGCGCCGCGTCCTGCAGCGCGAGAACGTCGAGCTGAGGCAGCGGGTCGACAAGCTCTTCGGCTTCGAGAACATCATCGGGCACTCGGCGGCGATGGAGTCGCTGATCGAGCGGGTGCGGGTGGTGGCGCCGGCGCCGTCGACGGTGCTGATCGTGGGCGAGTCCGGCACCGGCAAGGAGCTGATCGCCAACGCCCTCCACCAGCACTCGCCGCGGTCCGAGGGGCCGTTCGTCGCCCTCAACTGCGGCGCGATCCCCGGCGAGATCCTCGAGTCCGAGCTGTTCGGGCACGAGCGTGGCGCCTTCACCGGGGCCCACCAGCGGCGGATCGGCCAGATCGAGTCCGCGCACCGGGGCACGCTGTTCCTCGACGAGATCTCCGAGCTCTCGCCCGACCTCCAGGTCAAGCTGCTGCGGGTCCTCGAGGAGCGGCGCATCATGCGGGTCGGCGGCAACGAGACGATCGCCGTGGACTTCCGCCTGGTGGCGGCCACCAACCGCCGGCTCGAGCAGAGGATCGCGGATGGGAGATTCCGCCAGGACCTCTACTACCGGCTGAAGGTGGTGACGGTTTACTGCCCGCCGCTGCGCGAGCGCGCCGAGGACATCCCGCTGCTGGTGCAGCACTTCATCGCGCACTTCAACGAGCAGCTCGGGCGCGAGGTGAAGGGGGTCCACCCCGGGTGCTGGCTGCCCTGAAGCGCCAGCCGTGGCCCGGCAACGTGCGCGAGCTGCGCAACGTGATCGAGTCGCTGGTGCTGTTCGCGAAGAGCAGCGAGGTCGCACTCGAGGAGCTGCCCGCCGAGTATCGCGCGCCGGCGCCACCGGTGCAGGCCGCCGCCGGCGTTTGGGAGCCTCGGCCGATGGCCGACATCGAGAAGGAGGCCATCCTGCGCACCCTCGAGTTCACCGGCGGGCACCGGGCCCGGGCCGCGAAGCTGCTCGATATCGGCCTGCGGACCCTGCAGCGCAAGCTCAAGGAGTACGGCGAGGTCGGGCCGGGCGACGAGGACGAGGGCGACGGGGGCGGCTGAGCAGCGCGTCCGTGAAGCCGTTCGGGCACCCTTCGACTCGCGGCGCCGTGGCGCCGCTCGCTCAGGGCAGGCTCCCCGGGCGCGGATGCGGAGGCGGAAGCGGAAGGGGGCGGGGGCTTGACCCTAACCCCTAACACGTGGGCCCCATCACCTGTCGCGTATCACGCATCACTCATTCGGGCACGGGCGCGGAAGCGGAAGCGGGCGCGGACGGTAGACTGGAGCATGAAAGGAGAGCGCATGGAGATACCGGGCAACGTCTCGCTGTACTGCCCGCTGGTCGACGCCAAGGGTACCGCGGCGGTCCTGGTGGCGGTGACTCCTCAGGGCTACTACCAGCTCGAGGTGCTGATCAAAGGCAAGCGCCACACGATGTTCGTGCCGATCGGGCAGGCCGCGCTCTGCTTCACCGACGAGGAGCCGGAACGGGAGGACGCGTTCGAAATCGAGCGCTGACAGCGCTTTCGACCGCGCCGTGCGGGCCGCGAACGGCCGGCGAATTTTCGGGGGCGGTGGCGCTGTTACAGGTGGCGTGACCCGCCCCACCGAGCTCGACGCCGCCCTGGGCGAGGCCTGGACGACGGTCCTGGAGCACATCTCAGAGGCCGTCCTCGTTCTGGACAACCACCGCAATCTGCACTTCGTGAACGGGCGGGCCCGCCGGCTTCTCGGCTACGAGGACGGCCAGCCTCTGGGGAGCCGCTGCCGGCTGACGACGCGCGGAGTCGATTGCGAGAATGCCTGTCCGCTGAGCTTTGCGCTCGAGAGCCGCCTCGACCAGGTCGAGGACTTCGCAACGGTCTACACCGCCAGGGACGGCCGGCCGCTGCCGCTCAAGGTGACCGTCATCCCGGTGCGCGCTCCGGACGGCGGGTTCCAGGGCGCGGTCGAGATCCTCAGGCCGCGCGACCCCGATCCCGGATTCCTGCTCGCCGGGCGGGGCGATCTGGTGGAGGAGCTGCGCCGCCGGGTCGTCGACGTCGCCCGCTCCCACGCCCACGTGGTGCTGGTCGGCGACCCACCGGCGTGCGCGGACGTGGCCCGGGCCATCCACCGCCTGTCCGGGGTCGCCGAGTTGCTGTTTCACACCTGGAGCGGATCGTGGGACGGTGTCCCTTGTTGGCCGCCAGGAACGATGTTCGATGCCGGCGCAACGGCGTCAGCGGCTCTCGGTGCACCGCCGCCGGCCGGGTGGCGGGTGATTGCGGCCGCGCCCGCGTCCGCCGACGGTGCCGCCGGCGGCGAGCTGCCCTGCGAGCGAATCGCGCTTCCGAGAGCGGACGAGGTCGCGGACGATCTGCCGCTGATCGTCGCCGCGTGGGTCCACCAGCTGGCGCCGGAGCTCGGCATCCGGCCGCAGGCCCTCGAGCGGCTGTCGAGGATGGCGCGTGAGCTCGGCTTCGAGCGGCTGCAGGGGGTGCTCCTCGCCGCCGTGGCGGTGGCGGGCGATGAGCTGGACGAGGCCCACCTGCCGGGCGACGGCTACGGCACCGCCTGGGTCGACGAGGTGCTCCGCGAGCCTGACCCGCTGACCGCGCTCGAGCGTCGCCTGCTCGATGAGGTGCTGCAACGATGCGGCTGGCGCATGCAGGAGGCGGCCGAGCGGCTCGGCATCTCGCGCGTGACCTTGTGGCGCAAGCTCAAGGATCACGGCATTGAACGGCCGAGCAATAGCGGGGAGAGGTAGGGCATCAGCGCCCGGTCATCATGGCCCGCGGTCTTCGGGCGGGGATCCGGCTCCGTCGTGCGGACGACGCCGTGACACGAGCGGACGCGGGCCCTATCACCTCTCGCGTATCACCTGTCACCTCTCACCACTCACCACTCACCTCTCACTCTCTCGGGAACGGGGACGGGAACCCTTCGACTCGCGGCGCCGCGGCACCGCTCGCTCAGGGCAGGCTCCCCGGGCTCGGAAGCGGAAGCGGGCGGAGCCAATCCGCACCTTCTGCCCGGTGTCCTTGTCCGAGCGCGTCACTCTTCCGGCGAGGCGGTGAAGCGGTACCCCACGCCGCGCACGGTGTGGAAGTGGCGCGGGTGGCGGGGGTCGGCCTCGAAGTGCTTGCGCAGCCGGTGGACGAAGGTGTCGAGGGTGCGGGTGGAGGTGTCGAAGGTGTAGCCCCAGACCCGCTCGAGCAGCTCGCCCCGGGTGAGCACCCGGCCGTTGTTCTCGGCGAAGAAGCGGACCAGCATCACCTCGCGCTCGGTGAGCGAAACCGGGCCCGACGAGGTGTCGGCCCGCATCGTGGTGATGTCGACGGCGGAGGCGCCCACGCGCACCAAGGGCCCGGTCCGCGCGGGACTGCGCGCCCACTCGGCGCGGCGCAGGATCCCGCGCACCCGGAGGACCAGCTCCTCGACGACGAAGGGCTTCGGCAGATAGTCGTCGGCGCCGAGCTGCAGCCCCAGGATGCGGTCGGCGTCGCTACCGCGCGCGGTCAGGAAGAGGATCGGGACGGTGTTCCCCTGCGCGCGCAGCCGGCGGCAGACCTCGAGCCCGTTGATCCCCGGCAGCATGATGTCGAGGATCACGAGGCCGTAGCCGGGGTCCGGTCCGGAGAACTCGGCCAGCGCCGCCTCCCCGGTGTGGACGCTGGAGCAACGGAAGCCCTCCATCTCGAGGTTGCGGCACAGCCCCTGGGCCAGGCGGAGATCGTCCTCGACCACGAGGAGCCGGCCGGCGGCGGTCTCGAGTGCGGGACCGGTCACGATGCCTCCGCTGTTCTCCACGTCTATTGTAGGCGCGAACCGAGACGCGCGCGGAGACGTCTGGATCGCCAGAGCGGGAACGGGAACGGGATCGGGCACGGGAACGGGAACCCTTCGACTCGCGGCGCGGGTTCGCCGCTCGCTCAGGGCAGGCTCCTCGGGCGCGGATGCGGGCGCGGAAGCGGAAGCGGGTGGAGGCGCCGGTATACTCGCGGCGCGGATGCAGCTGACCCTGGCAGCTCACGGAGCCCTGCGGGCGTCCTGGCGAGTGCTGGTCGCGCTGACCCTGGCCGCGGCACCGGCAGCGGCGGCTCCGGGACTCGTCGAGGTTGCCTGGCACGGCGTGCCCGGAGAGCTCGAGGCGGGTGTCCGCCGGACGGTTCCGGTCGAGCTCGCCAACCACGGGGACGCGGTCTGGGATCCCGCCGCCGGCTACGCGCTGTCGTACCACTGGCTCGACGCGGCCGCGGCGGTGGTGGTGTGGGACGGGGCGCGGACGCCGCTGCCGCAGCCGGTGGCGCCGGGTGAGCGGGTGCGGCTCGACGCCGTGCTCGAGATGCCCCTACGCGAGGGACCGCTCCTGCTCCAGTGGGATGTGGTCCAGGAGGGGGTGCGCTGGCTCTCTGAGATCGATCCCTCGCCGCCGCCGCCGGTCGCGGTGACACTCCGCGCTGGCTACGCGTTCGAGATCGTCGGCGGCTCGGCCTCGAGGTGGCTTCGGGCAGGTCGCCAGGTGATGCGGCCGCTGTCGATTCGCAATCAGGGCACCGTGGCGTGGCCGGCTGGCGACCGCTTCGCCGTGGCCTCTCACTGGCTCGGCCATGACGGCGAACCGGTCGTGTGGGACGGCGCCCGGACACCGCTGCCGAGGGCCGTTGCTCCCGGCGACGAGCTGACGCTCGAGGTCGCGGTGCGGGCGCCACAGCAGCCGGGCAGATATCGCCTCCAGTGGGACATGGTGCACGAGGGCGTCGCCTGGTTCAGCGAGCGCGACCCGTCGCCGGATCCCGCACGCACGGTGCTGGTGGTGGCGTCGCCCCTCGCGAGCCCGCTCGCCTGGGCGGTGGCGAGCCTGGCGGCTGCGGCGCTCGTGGTGGTGGCAGCTCGCGGCGGCCGCAGCGGCGTCTGGCTCGGCCTGGCTGGCGTCGCGGACCTTCTCTGGTGCGGCGGGGCGCTGCTCGTCAAGCAGCAGACCGTGCTCGACCGGGCGGGCCATCCGGCCGGCTGGAGGGGTCTGCTGCTGGCTGCGGCCGGCGCGGCCGTGCTCCTGCTGCCCGCCCTGCCGCTGCGGCGCCGGCTGCGGGCGTGGTACTGCCTTGCGCTGGCCGGGCTCGCGACCGCATTGCTCTTCGCCGACCTGCTCTATGAGCGCTTCTTCGGCGACCTGCTGACCGTCGCGCTCGCCGGCGCGGCCTCCCAGGTGGGGGAGGTCGGCGCCAGCGTGGCCAGCCTGCTCGCGCCGGGGGACGTGTGGTTCTGGGTCGACCTGGTGGCCGGTGCGGTCATTGCGGCGGCGGTGGCGAGGATCCCGGACCGCGTCGGGCGCCGGGCGACGGTGGTCACCGCGGCAGCCCTTGTCGCCACCCTCGCCGTGGGAGCGGTGACGACCGTGGCGTGGCTGCGGTCAGGCGGCCACGGTCTCGGCCAGGTGTTCCGCAATATCGCGCTCGCCCGCGAGGTCGGCGTCCTCAACTTCCACGCCGTGGACGGGGGCCGCGCGCTGGCGAGGCGACTGTGGCGACCAGCCCTGGAGCCGGCCGAGGTCGATCGACTTGCCGCCTGGTTCGCGGAGCGGGCGCCGCTTCGTGCCGGAACCGGACCGTGGTTCGGAGCAGCCGAGGGCGCCAACCTGCTGATGGTCCAGGCGGAGTCCTTGCAGGGCTTCGTGCTCGGTCTCGAGGTCGAGGGCCAGGAGGTCACACCCTTCCTCAACCGGTGGGCCACGCAGGCGCTGCTGTTCCGCAACACCACCGACCAGACCGCCCAGGGGCGCTCGTCGGACGCCGAGCTCCTGACGCAGGTCTCGCTGCTGCCGCCGCCGGCGGGCGCGGCGGCCTTTCTCTATCCCAACAACCGCTTCACCGGTCTCGCCTCGGCGCTCGACGAGCGCGGCTACACCACGGTATCCGCAGTGGCCTTCGATGGCGCCTTCTGGAACCGCCGGCGAACGCACCCGTCCTTCGGCTTCACAACGAGCCTGTTCGGGGAGGCCTTCGCGGGGGGCGAGGTCCTCGGCTGGGGCCTCAACGACCGCGACTTTTTCCGGCAGATGGTCGGCCGGTTCGCTGACGGGCCTCAGCCCTTCTGCGCCCTGCTGCTGACGCTGTCGCTGCATCACCCTTTCGAGGGGTTCCCCGCGCACCTCGAGGAGCTCGAGCTCGGCGAGCTCCAGGGCACGGCGCTGGGCAGCTACCTCCACACGATGCGCTTCTTCGATCGCGCCTTCGCCGAGCTCGTCGCCGGGCTCGAGAGGACGGGCCTCGCCAAGCGGACGGTGATTGCGCTGTGGGGCGACCACGACGCCGGCTTGGAGTGGACGCAACAGCTCGCCGCGATGACCGGCCGGCGCCACGACGCCGCCGGCTGGTACCTCAGCCAGACCGTCCCGCTGCTCGTGCGGGTGCCGGGCTGGACGGGCGGATTGTCGGACATGCCGGCGGGGCACCAGGACGTGGCGCCAACCGTGCTCGCCCTGCTCGGCGTGGACCCCGCGGCCTACCCCTTCGTGGGCCGGAACCTCCTCGGCAGCCCCGGGGACGGCCCGGTGGTCGGCGAGTACCAGTGCTGGCAGGACGGCAACCACCTGTTCCTGCAGCGGACGGGAAAGCTCGAGGACGGCGACTGTTTCGAGCTGCCCGGCCTGCGGCCGGTGGACCCGGCCGCCTGCGCCGCCGGCTTCGAGGAGGCCCGTCGCCAGGTCGAGGTGTCGCGGCTGGTGCTCGAGCACGACCTCCAGCAGGAGATCCGCGAGCGGCTGCGCGGATCCGCCGGAGGCAGGCCGTGAGCGAGACTCGGCGGAGCACGCTCGACGGCCTGCTGCTGTTCCGGCTCGAACGCCGGCTGCTCGATGGCGTGCTCACCGCGGCGATCGCCGCCTTGCTGCTGTGGAGTCGCTTCGGCTTGCTTGCCATGGGGCCATGGGAGTGGGACGAGGTGCTGTTCGCGAGGGGCCTGCTCCACTTCGAGCTCGCCGCCCACTTCCCGCACCCGCCGGGCTTCCCGGGCTGGCTCGCCATCGGGCACCTGCTCATGCCGTTGGCCGGCGATCCGCTGCGGGCTCTGCAGTGGGGGTCCTCGCTGCTGTCGGTGGCGGCGCTGTGGCCGCTGGCGGCGCTCGGCCGCAAGGTGGCCCACCCGGCGGTGGCGGTCGCGGCCGCTCTCCTGGTGATGGTCGCACCAGGCCCCTGGCTCTACGCCGTGCGCGGCTTCTCATCGACGCCCGCGGCGGCCTTCGCCCTCCTCGCCGCCGCGCTCGCCGCCGGCGGCCTGGCCGGCCGCCGGGCGACGGCGTTCACCCTCCTGGTGGCCGCAGCCTTCCTCATCCGGCCGATCCTGCTGCCCGGCCTCGTTGCGCTGTGGCTGGTCGGGGCGGCGACGGTGCGGCCGCGGCGCCGGCTGCTCGACGGGTCTGGCAGGGGCGGCGGCGATGGTGGCCATCGCGGTGCTCGCGATGGTCCGCGCCGAGGGCGGATGGAGCGCCTTCGTCCAGCCCTTCCTGGCGCACAGCGACAAGCACTTCTCGCGGCTCGACCAGAACCTCGGCGGCGTCCTCGACCTGGGCCTGGTCAAGGGGCTGGCCGGCGGCGTCCCGGCGGCGCTGCTGCTGGCGGCGGCATTGCTCGGGCTCGGGGTGTGGGCGCGCCGGCGGGGGCGGCGCAGTGCGCTGGCGTGGGCGCTCGTGCTCGGGGTGACGGTGGTACAGCTCGTCGCGCTCCAGAATCGGAGCTACGCCCGCTACGCGGTGCCGGTCCAGCTCGCCCTGGCGCCGCTGATCGCGGCTGCGGCAGGGCTGCTGCCGCCGGCCCTGGCCACGGGCGGGTTGCTCGCAGGCGCCGCCGCCCTCGGCGCCGCCGCTCATCCGTTGCTCGAGGAGCAGCACACCACCCACCTTCCCGGGTGGCAGGCGGTGCTGGTCGAGCTCCGAGCAGGCGATGGAGCGCGGGATGGCGGTCGTGGTCGAGCCGGAGCTCCACCCGTTCGCGTCCTACCGCTGGCACCTGCTCGAGCGCGACGGGCGTGCGGCCGCCGCCGCTGGTCCTGTCGCCGTGGGCGCCGGAGCCGTGGGCCGGCGTGGATCGCCCGTACCTGGTCGCGACCGTCCACCGCCATCTCTACGGCGAGCCGCTGGCCGGCGGCGAGCTCGAGTGGGGCGGCGTCTCGGACGCGCCTCGCAGCCGCTCACCCAGCAGCGCTTCCTCGAGGCCTGGGTGCTCGGCGCGCCGGCGCTGCCGGTCGGCGAGTGGTGGCCGGTGGAGACATCCCCCGATGGTGGTTCGTTCCAGTGGGGAGGGCGCGACTGCGAGCTGGTGCTCCCGCCGCTGCCGCCCGGCACCACGGTCACAGCGACCTTCCGTCCGGCACAAGGACCGAGCCCGTTGTCCGTGTCGTGGAACGGCCGGAGTCGCCGCGGCGGAGCTCGCGCGAGGACGGGCTACGGGGTGCGGATCGGCCCGCCGCAGGTGCGGGGCGACGCCGCCAACCGCCTCGCCTTCGACCGCGAGCGCGGCTACCCGCCCGGACCGGACGACAGCCGGCCGCTCTCCGTCCAGCTGCTCTCGCTCGCAGTGCGCGGCCCGGCGCTGGCGTGGTCCGGACCGGTGGCGTCGCCGGCGGAGCGGGAGCGGCTCGGCGTGCGGATCGACGGCCACTACCTGCCCGAGACCTTCGGCGAGGCCGGCCAGGGCGTGTGGCTCGCGCCATCGGCGCGTCTCGAGCTGCCGGCCGGCGCCGGGCCGCATCGGGCTGACCCTGCTCGCGCCCCGGCCCACCCCTCCGCGCACCGTCGCCCGCGTGGCGGGACGAGAGGTCGCCGGCCCGGTCGATCTCGGCCCGGGACCGAGCGAGCTCTGGATTGCGGTCGGCGACGGCGACATCGCGAACGGGGTCGCGTGGTCGAGCTGCTCAGCGAGGGCTACCGCCCGTCCGACCACGGCAGCACGGACGACCGCGAGCTCGGCGTGGTCCTGACCCGCGTCCGCTTCGAGCCGTCCGCGGCTCCAAAGTGGACGAGACCACTCGACCGCCGCCCATCCGAACAGGGGTTGGGGAATAGGGGTCAGGGTGCAACCCGAACCCGGAGCCCATGACCTGAGAGGGTGGAGGGCTCTCGGGAAGCGTCGCCTGGTCGGATTGACTTCTTGGCGTACCTCGCGTCTTCGCGGTTCAAAACGCTCAGAGGATCCTCTCCGCGGTCTCCGCGCGCTCCGCGGTTCAGACCACATAGGAGAGTGATATCGGGCGCGGAAGCGGGTGAACCACTGCCTCGCTGCCTCAACGCCGGGCACGGAGACGGGCACGGGCACGGAGACGGGTCGCCAATGCCTCAATGCCCGACTACCCCTTGACGCGCGAGGCTGCTGCGCTCCTCATGACAGACGGTGGCCCTTGACGGCCGCGGAGGCCCTGCCTAGGATGAATCGGTCCCGCCACGGACCCGCACGGGAGCACACGCATGACCAGCAAGGCTGACAAGCTGAAGGCATTGGAGACCGCGATCGGCCAGATCGAGCGCCAGTTCGGCAAGGGCGCGGTGATGCGGATGGGCGACCAGCCCAGGGTTCCGATCGCCGCCATTCCGTCGGGGTCGATCGCGCTCGACGCCGCGCTCGGCATCGGCGGCGTGCCGCGCGGCCGGATCGTCGAGATCTACGGGCCGGAGGCGTCCGGCAAGACGAGCCTGGCGCTGCACATGATCGCCAACGCGCAGCGCACCGGGGGGCTCGCCGCGTTCATCGACGCCGAGCACGCGCTCGACCCCGACTACGCCGGCAGGCTCGGCGTCAACCTCGACGAGCTGCTGATCTCGCAGCCCGACTACGGCGAGCAGGCGCTGGAGATCGCCGAGACCTTGATCCGGTCCGGCTCGGTCGACGTGATCGTGATCGACTCGGTGGCCGCACTGGTGCCGCGGGCCGAGCTCGAGGGCGACATGGGCGACGCCCAGATGGGCCTCCAGGCCCGCCTCATGTCGCAAGCCCTGCGCAAGGTCGCTGGCATCGTGTCCAAGTCGAAGACCTGCCTCGTCTTCATCAACCAGGTCCGGGAGAAGATCGGGGTCATCTTCGGCAACCCCGAGACCACGACCGGCGGGCGCGCCCTCAAGTTCTATGCCTCGGTGCGCATCGACATCCGCCGCACCAGCTCGATCAAACAGGGTGACGAGGTGATCGGCAGCCGCACCAAGGCCAAGGTGGCGAAGAACAAGGTCGCGGTGCCATTCAAGGTGGCTGAGTTCGACATCCTGTACGGCGAGGGGATCTCCCGAACCGGTGAGCTGCTCGACCTCGGGGTCGAGCACCACATCGTCCAGAAGTCGGGCTCCTGGTACTCGATGGGCGAGACTCGGATTGGACAGGGCCGTGAGGCGGCGCGCGCCCACCTCGTCGAAAACCCCGATGTGGCCGACGAGATCGAGTACAAGGTGCGGGAGAAGCTGGGGCTGATCCCGACCAAGGAGGGGCCGCCGGCGGAGCCGGCCGACTGAAGCGACGGAATAACCGATCCCGGGGACAGCGGTTGTTCGTGGCATGGCCGTGCCGGCCGCCGTCGCCTACACGGAGCGCATGGGGATCGGCCCGGGGAGTTTTGCATGACGCACAGGTTCCAGTGGGTGCTGCTCGGAGCGCTGATCGCCGCGGCTGCCGGGCACGCCGCCGACGGGCCGCCGCCGGTCCAGGATCCGGCGTTCCTGCGCTACATCGAGCGCGCGGTCGCGTACTACCCGGACTCGACCTTCCGCATCACCTCCAACGACCGCGGACGCACCCCGGCGGGCTCATACCGGCTGGTGGAGGTGGAGCGCGCCAGCGCCAGCGACCAGCTCAGCGGTTCGATGACCGTGGTCGTCGACGACGTCGCCGACTCGGTCTGGTTCGGCAGCGCGGCCAAGATGCCGGCCTTCGACGGAGCGATCGACCCCACCGCCCTGCGCACCTTCGTCGACCAGTTCCTCCCTGAAGCACTGCGCGGGAGCCTGCGCCTGAACACGACCGTGGACTGGAACGACCCTCCCTTTCGGGCGGGCGCCCTGCTGCCGTTCTGGCTCAGGATCGACAGCGGTTACGGGGAGTACCGCAAGGCCGCGGCCGTGACGGCGGACGGGGCCTACGCGGTGCTCGGGCCGGTCTTTCCGAGCGACGCCGACCTCGTGCGCTACCGCCACGAGCTGCTCGGAAAGAGCGATCTCGTGGTCTGGGACCGGGTCGCGGCCGCGTCCGCGCCGGTCTCCATCGTCGAGTTCTCGGACCTCGAGTGCCCGGCATGCCGCCACCGGTGGCCGCTGATCCGGGAGGCCGTCGACGGCGCGGGCGGGCGCGCGAAGCACGGCATGGTGAGCTTTCCGCTGACGACGATCCACCCGTGGGCCTTCCGGGCGGCGTCCGCGTCGTGGTGCATCAGCGCGCAGAGCCCGACCCTGCTGCTGCCGTTCAAGGAGCTGTTCTACGAGCTGCAGACCGCCATGGAGATCTCGCAGGTGGCGCCGACCGCGCGCGACTTCGTCGCCGCCAACGGCCTCGACGAGGCCGCTTTCAACTCCTGCTACCTGAAGCAGCCGTCGCTCGACGCCGTCCACCGCCAGCTGACCCTCGGCCAGGAGCTGGGGGTGAACGCGACGCCGACCTACTTCGTCAACGGGTGGGTCGTGCAGGGGGTGGAACCGGAGTGGTTTCCGGGCATGATCGAACGTCTCGCCGCCGGCGAGGAGCCGTAGTAGGCTCGTCGCGAGGAGGCGGGGAGCGCGATGGGCAGGCCTGAGGCCCCGTTCAGCTACATCTTCGCGTCGGAGCTGCACGGGCGGCTGCTCTGGTTCGCTCGCCTGCGCTGGATCGCGGTGGCGGTGCTGGCCGCGACCGCGGTCGCCGGTCCGCGCCTCGGCTGGACCGGGGTGTGGCCGGGCCTGGCGATCATCGCCGGCTTCGTGGCCGCCTACAACTTGGTGTTCCTCCACCGGTTGCGTGGCGTCCTGCTCTGGGAAAGCCACTACCGCAACCTCCGCGCCGCCGCCATTCAGCACATGCTCGCCGACCTCGGGAGCCTGCTCGTTGTGGTCCACTTCACCGGCGGTTGCCACAGTCCGGCCCTGCCGTTCGTGGTCTTCCACATGGCGATCGGCACCATCATGATCTCGACCCGGGTGATGTACCTGCTCGCCGCGCTGACGAGCGCCGGCGCGATCGCGCTCTTCACCCTCGAGGCCGGCGGGATCCTGGCGGGCCACCCGACGGCTCGCCCCGTCGGCGCCTTCGCCTCCTCGTGTCTGGTGAGCGCGGCCGTCCTGATGGTCCTGGTCTTCGGCATGGTCTATCTCACCGACACGGTGACCAGCCGCTTCAAGCACCGCGGCATCCAGCTTTACGAGGCCAGCGAGAAGCTCCGGGAGGGCAAGGAGCAGCTCCAGCAGCTGCTGCGCGAGCGCGAGCAGGTGGAGCGGCGCAAGTCCCACTACATGAGGATCTCGGCCCATCAGCTGCGGTCGCCGCTGGGCACCATCCAGACCTCGCTGCGGGTGCTCCTGGACGGCATCGTCGACCCCGCGAGCGAGGGTGGCCGGCGCTTGATCGCCGGCGCCTCGGAGCGGGTCGACGACCTGCTGTCGATCGTCAACGACCTGCTCGAGCTGGCGAAGATGCGCGAGGGCCGCGCCCGGGCGCCGTGGGCCCGCCAGGTATTCATCAACCAGGTGCTCGCCGACATCTTCGACGCTATCGGGCCGGTCGCCCAGGATCGCGACGTGAAGCTGACGCCCGACATCGACGGCGTCGCCGTGCTTCAGTGGGGGGTGCCGCCCGACCTCGTGTACGTGTTCGAGAACCTGATCCAGAACGCCATCAAGTACTCCCACCGGGGCGGCGAGGTGACGGTCAGGCTGCGGGTCGAGGATCGCGTCGCGACGGTCGAGGTTGCGGACCGGGGCATCGGCATTCCCGAGGAGCTGAAAGATGACGTGTTCCTCGAGTTCGTCCGCGCGCCCAACGCCAAGAAGCACGACCGTTCGGGGACCGGCCTGGGCTTGTCGGTGGTGCGCGAGGGCGTCGAGATGCACGGTGGGACGGTGACGGTAGCCAGCGCGGCCGGGGTGGGGACGACCTTCACGGTCATGCTTCCGCTCGACCATGTGCCGCCCGAGATCGCGGATCGCGCCGAGCCGGGCAACGCCGCTGACTGAGGTCTGCGGGTGGCGTGGGCCGCGCCGATGTTTCGGCGGCGTGACGGACGGGAGTGGGTGGTGCCGGGCTCGGCACGATGCGACGGGGTGCGGGTGGGGCGCCCTTGCCCGGACGCCGTCGCTGAAGCCGTGAGTCGCCCGCAACTTCGAAGCCGACGACCGGCGGCCGGCGATCGTGGCCGCAGTTGAAAATCCTACCGGAGTGTCAGGGAATAGGAATTGCTGACTCATACGCGGGGTGGAGTGTCGTCGGGTGGGGCGAACCGAGGCTCGTCGACGTGCGGCAGCAGCGTCTCGCGCGGGCGCTCGCGGCGTGGCGGGTGTGTCTCGGCCGGTTCGACGGCTGGCTTGTGTTTTTCTCGCGATTCGAAGATCCTGTGGCGTGTTCGCGTGGGGTCGTTCGTCGGACTCAATCCGGGTATGATGGGCATGGGGCGAGAGTGATGACTATTCTCACATTTATGATCGCCTACAGCGCGGTGGCCATCTTCGTCGTGGCGGTGGTGCTCCGCTTCCTGATGTGGTCGCGGATGCCGATGCACCTGCGCTGGGAGCTGTACCCGGTGGCGCACGAGGGCGCGAAGGCCTCGTACGGCGGCTCCTACCTCGAGGAGAGCGAGTGGTGGAAGAGGCCGCGGCACTTCTCGCTGGCCGGCGAGCTCGGCGCGATGGTGCCCGAGATCCTCTTCCTGGTCGCGCTCAAGGAGCACAACCCGAAGCTGTGGACGAGGTCGTTTCCGTTCCACTTCGGGCTCTACCTGGTGGCCGGCTGCACGGCCCTGATGGGTGTGGCGGGAGTTCTCGGCGCCGTGCTGCCCGGCGTGATGGCCGGACCCGTGGGCGCCGTGGTCCGCGTGTTGATCCCGGCCTTGGGTTATGCCGGCCTGGTGCTCGGCCTGATCGGCGCCTTGGGCCTGATCCAGCGTCGCCGCCAGCGGCCGCTGCGCGACTACTCGGCCCCGATGGACATCGTCAACCTGGTCTTCTTCGTGGTCGCGTTCGTCGTCGCGCTGGTCACGGCGCTGGCCGTGGACCGCAGCTTCGCGACCGTGTCGCAGCTGGTCGCCAACCTGGTCACCTTCAGGGTCGCGCCGCTCGCCGGGACGGGCGCGGCGGTGATCCTGCCGTCCGTGTCGGCGATCCTGCTGGCCATGCTGGTGGCCTACATCCCGCTCACCCACATGTCTCATTTCGTCGGCAAGTACTTCGCCTACCATGCCATCCGCTGGGCCGACGAGCCGAACCTGCCGGGCGGCAAGCGGGAGAAGGTGATCAACGAGCTGCTCAACCAGCCGGTGAGCTGGTCGGCGCCCCACATCGGCGGCGACGGCAAGAAGAGCTGGGTCGACGTGGCGACGGAGGACCCGAAGAAATGAAGCAGCCGGACAGCGTCAAGGACATCGCGCGCGCGGCAGGCGAGCCGCTGGCGCAGATCGCGCCGACCGACCAGGTGCCGCTGCCGCCGCCCTTCGATCGCATCGACGAGGACCCTGCGATCCGGCCGCTCACGCAGTCGGCGCGCGAGAAGTACGCGGTGCTCGACGACACGATCGCGGTCAACATCGCGCGGCCGCAGACCAAAGGAGGAGGAGCAGGCGATGGTGGACGCCGTTCCTCTCCGGCCTCGAGAAGCTCTTCAACGACGCGGACAACTGGACCTTCCTGCAGCCGCTCGATGATGTCGATGGAGCACTGCGCCAAGTGCCAGACCTGCTCCGAGGCCTGCCACATCTTCGAGGAGAGCGGCCACAACGAGCTCTACCGGCCGACCTACCGCTCCGAGATCCTGCGCCGGATCTACTTCAAGTACGTCAAGAAGGCCTCGCCGCTGGTGCACGGCGACATCGACCTCAACTGGAACACGGTGGCGCGGCTGATCGAGCTCGCCTACCGCTGCAACCTGTGCCGGCGCTGCGCCCAGACCTGCCCGATCGGCGTCGACAACGCCCTGCTGGCGCGCGAGATCCGCAAGATCGCCAGCCAGGAGATGGGGATCGCGCCGCGCGAGCTCCACGAGGACGGCTCGGTGCTGCAGCTCACGGTCGGCTCCTCGACCGGCATGACGCCGCTGGTGGTCAAGGACAACATCGAGTTCATCGACGAGGACACCGCGGAGCGGACCGGGATCTCGATCAAGACGCCGTGGGACAAGGAGGGCGCCGACATCCTGCTCATCCACAACGCCGGCGAGATCATGGCCTGGCCCGAGAACCCGGGCGCCTTCGCCGCCGTCTTCGAGGCGGCCGGCCTGAGCTGGACCCTGTCGAGCGAGATCGCGGCCTACGACGCCATCAACTACGGCGTCTGGTACGACGACGTGCAGTTCGCCCGCGTCGCGATCCAGCACGCCGCAGGCGGCCAAGAAGCTCGGGGTGAAGAAGATCGTGCTCGGCGAGTGCGGCCACGCCCACAAGGCGCTCACCGTGATCGCCGACAGGGTGCTGACCGGCGACCTCAACATCCCGCGCGAGAGCTGCATGACCGTGCTGCGCGACATCGTCCGCTCGGGCAAGATCAAGTTCGACAAGAGCCGCAACGACTTCCCGGTCACGCTCCACGATCCCTGCAACATCGTCCGCCTGATGGGCATCGTCGCGCCGCAGCGCGAGGTCATCAACGCGATCGTGCCCGAGGGCAGGTTCCGCGAGATGACGCCGCACGGGGTGCACAACTACTGCTGCGGCGGCGGCTCCGGCTTCGCGATCATGTCCGGCCACAACTTCGCCGACTGGCGCCACCACCTGACCGGCCGCCGCAAGTTCCGGCAGATCCTGGAGGCGTTCCAGGACGAGCCGATGGACCCGGAGCACCCCAAGTACGTGTGCGCGCCCTGCTCCAACTGCAAGGGGCAGATCCGCGACATCATCGCCTACTACGACGCCTGGGAGAAGGCCGGCATCTACTACGGCGGCCTGGTCGAGCTGATGGTCAACGCCATGGTCGACGCCAAGCCGGGCTTCATCGACTGGGAGTGGCATTAGGAGCGTGTGGGCATAGGCCCCCAGGCGCGTTCCTGACGGGTCACTGTTGTTGGCCTCTGCCCACACGCTCCTCGGGATGCGCTGCGCGCATCCTGACCACACATCGAAGAGTGGCTCTGCGGAGGACGCGGAGAAGAACCGACTGCACCGCTTCCGCGTCCGTGCCCGAGGAGCCTGCCCTGAGCGAACGGCGTCGCAGCGCCGCGAGACGAAGGGTCTCCGCGCCCGACCAGCCACACGCGCCTCGAGTCTGAACAGCAAGACGGCCGCCCGCATCCGGGCGGCCGTTGTGATCTCCGCGGGTCTGTTACTTCGCGCTCTTGCCGGCGATCGCCTTGTAGATGACGGCGCCGACAATCGCCCCGATGATCGGCGCGACCCAGAACAACCACAGCTGGCCCAGGGCCCAGTCGCCGACGAACACCGCCTGGCTCGTGCTGCGGGCCGGGTTCACCGAGGTGTTGGTGACCGGGATGCTGATGAGGTGGATCAGGGTCAGGGCGAGGCCGATGGCGATCGGCGCGAAGCCCTTGGGCGCCCTGGCGTCGGTCGCGCCCATGATGATCATGAGGAAGGCCGCGGTCATCACGATCTCGCAGACCAGGGCCGCCGCCAGCGAGTAGCCGCCGGGCGAGTGGGCGCCATAGCCGTTGGCGGCGAACCCGCCCGCCAGGTCGAAGCCCGCCTTGCCGCTCGCGATGAGGTAGAGCACGCCGGCCGCCGCGATGCCGCCGAGCACCTGCGCGATGATGTAGGGCACGAGCTCCTTGGCCGGGAAGCGGCCGCCGGCGCAGAGCCCGATCGAGACCGCCGGGTTGAAGTGGGCGCCCGAGATGTGCCCGACGGCGAAGGCCATCGTCAGCACGGTCAGTCCGAAGGCGAGCGCGACCCCGTGGAACCCGATGCCGAGACCCGGAAACGCCGCCGCCAGCACCGCGCTGCCGCAGCCGCCGAGCACCAACCAAAAGGTACCGAAGAACTCCGCACCCGCTCTCCTGGACATGTCCATCGTTTCTCCTCCTTGACCTCTCGTAGTTTCGAGACGATTTCGCAATGTGGCGGGAGGATACCCCAGCTTCGTTCCGGGGGAAAGGGGCAGGGGGTCTCTCGCGTCCGTTCCCGTCCCCGTCCCCGTTCCCGTCCCCGCCCTCGTGTGGCCCGGCGGCTCTGAGGCGCCTTCCCTTCCGCGCGTGATTCCGTTGCGTCCGTTCTCCCGGTGAGAAGCCCGATTGGAGTGTGCACCTGAGCGATCTGCGAATGCGACCCCCCTCCTACCGTCGCAGACTGCGAGTCTGACGACCGGCCGGGATCCGATCTCAGCCAGGATCTGATGTATCCAGATGGCTTAGGCCGGAACGAACGCTCCTCAGGCGGTGGCACGCCGGTTGCTCCCCGCGCCCTCGAGGACGGCGGCGCGGGCGGAGCTGGGATCTGACGGCGGTTGCCGCGAAGGGAGAGGCCTCATGCTCGACCGGGGGCGCTGGAGCTGGGAGCAAGGGAGGCGGCCGATCGGCGACCTCGGCCCGCTCGGCAGGGAGTACCCCGAGGTGCACGAGCTCGTGGTCAGCCCGGACGGCGAGCGGATCGCGGCGCCGGTGGTCAAGGCGCCGGACGCCTTCGGCGTCTGGGTCAACGGCGAGCTCTGGGAGGGCGAGTTCGAGAAGGCGTGGCACCTCGAGCTTCGCGCCCGACGGCCGCCTGACCGCGCTGGTGCGCGATCGACGACGAGTGGACGGTGGCGGTCGACGGCGAGCCGTGGGAGGAGCGCTGCGAGTTCGCCTGGAACACGCAAGTTCAGCCGCGACGGCAGCGCGATCGCGGTCCAGGTCAAGCGAGGACATGGAGTACACGCGTCGCGGTCAACGGCAAGGCCTGGGAGCAGCGGCTTCCTCTCCTGCCGCGGACTACGCGCTCAGCCGACGACGGCAAGCACGGTCGCGGCCGCTGGTGCAGGTCGAGCCGCTCCCCGAGGCCGACATCTTCAAGTTCCTGGAGGGCACCTGGAGCGTCGCGGTGGACGGCGAGCCGTGGGAGCAGCAGGTTCGTCAACGTCTACGCGCCGGCGATCAGCCCGGACGGCGCCACGTGCCGCCGAGGTCCGCCTCGGACATCTGCGAGTACACCGTGGCCGAGGACGGCGTGCCCGTGGGAGCCGCGCTTCGGCTGCGTCTGGGAGCCGCGCTACCGGCCGAGCGGCGGCAGGCTCTGGTGCGCCGGTGCGCACCGGCGGCGCCTGGACCCTGGCCGAGAACGGCGCGCCCGCTCTGGAAGGGCCGCTACGTGCAGCTGTGGCACCAGCGCCTGAGCCCGGACGGCGAGCGGCATCGCGGCCGTGGTCGCCACCGGCTTCGGCCGCTGGACGGTCGCGGTCGACGACCGGCCGTGGGCGGCGACGTTCGGCGACGCTGGTGCTGCCGCCGGTCTTCTCGCCCGACGGCCGGCGGGTCGCCGCGGCGGTCAAGGACGAGGGCCGCTGGAGCATCGCCGTCGACGGCGCGGCCTGGCCGAGACGCTTCGACATGGTCTGGGACCCGGTCTTCAGCCCGGACGGGCGAGCTCGTGGCTGGCCAAGGTGGAGCGGGACGGGCGCTACGCCGTCGCGCTCGACGGCCGGCTCTGGAGCCGCCGGTTCGAGCGCGCTGTGGGACCCGGTCTTCAGCCCCGACGGGCAGCAGCGTGCTGGTCCGCGGGGTCGAGGACGGACAGTATCGTCCGCGCAGGTCGTGCCGCTCGGCGACGCTCGCGCAGGCTGAGCGAGGGAGGACGAGCATGTACGAGCTCGTGCGCGGTCCCCTGGTCTGGATCGCCTTCATCGTGTTCGTCGGCGGCGGCCTGTACAAGCTCGTGTCGACGCTGGCGCTGCTGGCCCGCAAGGACAAGGTGGTCTACCCCTACCTTCGAGCGCCAAGCTACGGGCTCCGCTCGCTGCTCCACTGGGTGGTGCCCTTCGGCAGCCGGAACATGCGGCTGCACCCCTCTTCACGCTGGTCTCGTTCGCCTTCCACCTCTGCCTGCTGGCTGACGCCGCTTTTCGCTGATGGGGCACGCCGTGCTCTGGCAGGAGTCCTGGGGCGTGAGCTGGTGGAGCCTGCCCGCGCGGGCTCGCCGACGTCATGACCCTGGTGGTGATCTTCGGCGGCCTGTTCTTCGTGCTGCGCCGCATCGCCGCGCCCGAGGTGCGCAACGTCACCACCGGGCGGGACTACCTGCTGCTGCTGCTGGTCGTCGCGCCGTTCGTGACCGGCTTCGTCGCCCACCACCAGTGGCTGCCCTACCGCCGATGCTGATCCTGCACATCGTCACCGGCGCGTCTGTGCTCGTCGCCATCCCCTTCACCCGGCTCTCGCACATGCTCTGGTTCGTCTTCACCCGCGCGTACATGGGCAGCGAGTTCGGCGCGGTGCGCAACGCGCGGGACTGGTGAGGCCGACGGCCGAGAGCTCGCACGCGAAGGACAGGCCGCATGGCTGATCTCGCTGACCGCCAGGTCGTCGATCCCGGGCATCGACGAGCCGATCAAGACGCTCACGCCGGAGCGGATCGAGCAGGTCATCCAGCGGGTCCTCGACCGAGGAGAGCGCCGCGCGCCTCAAGGTCTACCTCGAGACCTGCGTGCGCTGCGGGCTCTGCTCCGAGGCCTGCCACACCTACCTCTCGCGGGACCGGGATCCGGACTACGCGCCGGTGGCCAAGGTCAAGGACACGCTCTGGGAGATGGTCAAGCGCAAGGGCAAGGTCGACGGCGAGTTCATGCGCAACGCCGCGCGCATCGCCTTCACCGAGTGCGGCGCCTGCCGCCGCTGCAGCATGTACTGCCCCTTCGGCATCGACATCGCCTACCTGATCATGACGGTGCGGCGCATCTGCAACCTGCTCGGGCGTGGTGCCCCAGTACCTGCAGGACACGACCAACAGCCACGCCGTGACCTCGAACCAGATGTGGGTCCAGCAGGACGACTGGATCGACACCCTGCATGTGGCAGGAGGAGGACGCGCAGGCCGAGCTCGCCGGGCGCCCGCATCCCGCTCGACAAGGAGGGCGCCGAGATCATGTACTCGGTGATCGCGCCCGAGCCCAAGATCCTGGCCCAGCTGATCGCCAACATGGCCGTGATCATGAAGGTCGCCGGCGTCGACTGGACCATGCCCAGCCGCCGACGGCTGGGACAACAGCAACATGGCCATGTACTCGGGCGACTTCGAGATCATGGGCCGGGTCGAGCGCCTGCACTGGGAGACGCGCCGCTGCGGCTCAAGGTCAAGCGGGTCGTGATGGGCGAGTGCGGCCACGCCTACCGCGGCGCGGTCTACGACGGCCCGCGGTGGCTCGGCTGGAAGCAGCCGCCGATCCCCATGGTCCACGCCGTCGAGTTCTACTACGAGCTGCTCACGCAGCGGCCGGATCAAGATCGCGCAGAAGATCGACGAGCCGGTCACGGTCCAGGACCCGTGCAACATCGTCCGCGGCCGCGGGCTGCACGAGAAGCTGCGCTACGTCGTGAACGCGCTCTGCGAGGACTTCCGCGACATGGACCCGCGCTACGAGCACAACTACTGCTGCGCGGCCGGCGGCGGGGTGATCAACTGCGGCCCGCCCTGGAAGCTGTCGCGGATGAAGAGCATCCGGGTCAAGGCCGAGCAGATCGCGGCCACCGGCGCGCACGATCGTCATCACGCCCTGCCACAACTGCCACAGCGGCATCGAGGACATCATCAGGCACTACAAGCTGGGCATGCAGGTCACGTTCATCAGCGAGCTGCTGGTCAAGGCGATGGAGAGGCCGAGGCATGAGCGCGACACCATGCGACACCGTTCGGCTCTCTGGGTCGCTGCTCCTCGCCGCTCCTGCTGCCGCGTGCTGCAGCGGCTGCAGGCGGCATCGCCGAGCGACGGCGCGCCTGCTCGGCGCCGAGGTCGCCGTCCTCGGGCGTCGCCCGGCAGCGCTCGGGCGGCTGCGAGCGCCCGCCGGTCGAGTTCGACGCACGACCGCACACGCGCGCGCGCTGCGACGGACCGAGGGCTGCACGGCCTGCCACCCGAAGGACGCGAGGGCAGGCTCTCGCCGCGCTTCGCGCCGGATGGCCGACGGCGACGAGCCGCGACGCGCTGATCGAGCTCTACCACGACGAGTGCATCGGCTGTCACGCCGAGCGCGCGGCAGGCGGCGTCGACGAGCGGGCCGGTGACCTGCGGCGAGTGCCACGTGCGCCGGCGCGCGCTGGCGAGTCGCAGCGGCCGAGATGCGCTTCGACTACTCGCTGCACGCCCGCCACGCCTGGCCGCCGAGGACGAGGCCTGCGAGACCTGCCACCACGTCTACGACGAGCGGCTCCAGAAGCTCGTCTACCGCAAGGGCACCGAGGAGGCCTGCGCGGCCTGCCACGGCGAGGACGCGGGCGGACGCTGTCGCTCGCGCAGCGCCGTCCCACCGGAGCTGCATCGGCTGCCACCTCGAGCGGCGCGGGCGCAGCGCACGAAGGCCGGGCCCGGCGCACGTGCGCCGGCTGCCACGACGCGGAGGTCAGCGGCAGGCGATCCGGCGGCTCGAGCGTGATCGCCCGCCTGCAGCGCGGCCAGCCGGACACGACCTGCGATCACCGCCCCCGAGGCGAGCGCGCCGGCGCGTGGCGCTTCGACCACGCGGAGCACGAGCCGCTGGCGCGCTTCTGCTCGGACTGCCACCACCAGACCCTCGACGCCCTGCAGGAGCTGCCACACCCTCGCCGGGAGCGCCAAGGGCGGGCGGGTCACCCTGGCGCGGCGTACCACACGAGCTCGGCGCGAGCCGAGCTGCGTCGGCTGCCACGCGGCGCGGCAGCGGCGAGCACCGAGTGCGCGGCTGCCACCAGCGCACTGGCGCAGCCGCCTGGCAGAGGCGGCCTGCGCGGTCTGCCACAGCGGGCCGCTGGCCACCTCGCTGGCAGCAGGACGCGCCGCCGCCGGTGCTCCGGCCAGTCGAGCTCGCGCGCTGCCCGCCCTCTCGGACGATTTTCCGGAGACGGTGGTCATCGACAAGCTGGCTGGAGCGCTACGAGCCGTCGCACGTTGCCGCACGCGAAGATCGTGGCGCAGCTCGACGCCGCGGTTCGCGCGAGCGCGCTGGCCACCGCGCTTCCACGGCACGCACCGAGACGCTCTGCGCGGGCTGCCACCACCACAGCCCGGTCGGGCACGCGGCCGCCGCCCTGCCGCAGCTGCCACGCCGCGACGGCCGACCCGACCGCGGACCGGCCCGGGCTCAAGGCGGCCTATCACCGGCAGTGCATCGGCTGCCACCCGCGATGGGGATCTGCAAGCAGGGCTGCACCGACTGCCACGCCAGGCAGGAGGATCGAACGATGAGCGACATCAACGCGCAGGGGATTCCTCGGCGGGCTGGCCGCCGGCGCGCGCGACCGCTCGCTCGGCAGCCGGCCGGGCCTCCGGCACACGAGCACTTCGCGGGCTACCCCGGCCGCTACGGCCTGCTCCACGACACCACGCTCTGCGTCGGCTGCCGCTCCTGCGAGGTGGCCTGCAGCGAGGTCAACGAGCTGCCCGGCGCCGGCCCGCCGGACGACCGTCGGTCTTCGACCAGCGCCGGCGGACGACCGACACGCTGCTCACCGTGGTCAACCGCTACCGGCGCCGCACGCGGCGAGCCGCCGGTCTACCGCAAGCAGCAGTGCATGCACTGCAACGAGCCCTGCTGCGCCTCGGTCTGCTTCGTCCGGGCCTTCACCAAGACCCCGGAGGGGCCGGTGCTCTACAACCCGGACGTGTGCGTGGGCTGCCGCTACTGCGTGATGGCCTGCCCCTACTACGCGCTCGCCTACGAGTACGACAAGCCGCTCACCCCGCGGGTCGATGCGCTGCACCATGTGCTACGACCGCGCATCAAGCGGGGCTGCACCCCGGCTGCGCCGAGGCCTGCCCGACGGGCGCGATCACCTTCGGCCGGCGCGAGGAGCTGCTCGCAGGTGGCGCGCGAGCGGATCCGCAAGCAGCCCGACCGCTACGTCGACCACATCTTCGGCGAGCACGAGTTCGGCGGCACGAGCTGGCTGGTCCTCGCCGGCGTGCCGCTTCGCCAGCTCGGGCTTCCCGAGGGCGCGAGCCACACTGCCGCTGCCCGGAGCTGACCAGCGGCTTCCTCTCGGTGGTGCCCCTGGTGCTCACCATGTAGCCCGGGCTGCTGCTCGGCTTCTACGCCTTCACCAAGCGCAAGGAGCAAGGTGCGCAGAGGAGGAGCTCGAGCAGCGCGCTGGCCGAGGCCCAGGCGCGGGCCGACGAGGAGACCAAGCAGGAAGCTCGCCGACGGCCGCGACAAGGCCGACCAAGGACAAGGAGCAAGGCCGTCGCGCCGGCGGTGAAGAAGGCGCTGGCCGAGGCTCAGGCAGGCCGCCGAGCAAGGAGGGCGCGCCATGAGCGACGCCGTGCACCGCCCCCCGCAAGGGTCTGCTGACGCCCGTTCAACGTCGTCGCGGCGATCATCCTGGCGGTCGGCATTCCGCTCGTCCTCCTGCGCTTCACCAAGGGGCTCGGCGGCGACCACCAACCTCGACGCACACCAACCCCTGGGGGCTCTGGATCGGCTTCGACGTGATGACCGGCGTGGCGCTCGCCGCCGGCGGCTACGTGACCTCGTCGGCCGTCTACCTCTTCGGCATGAAGGAGTACAAGCCGGTCGTCCGGCCGGCGATCCTCACCGGCTTTCTCGGCTACTTCTTGGTCGTCGTCGGCCTGTGCTTCGACCTCGGCCGCCCGTGGCGCCTGCCCTACCCGTTCGTGGTCCAGCCGGCGTGACCTCGGTGCTGTTCGTGGTCGGCTGGCACGTGGCTGCTCTACCTGACCACGCAGTTCGTCGAGTTCTCGCCCGCGGTCTTCGAGTGGCTCGGCTGGAAGCGGTGGCGCAAGGTGGTCGGTGTCGCTGACCATCGGAGCCACCATCTTCGGAGTGATCCTCTCCACGCTGCACCAGTCCTCGCTCGGCGCGCTGTTCCTGATCGCGCCGACCAAGCTGCACCCGCTCTGGTACTCGCCCTTCATCCCGCTGTTCTTCTTCGTCTCCAGCGTCGTCGCCGGCCTCTCGATGGTGATCTTCGAGGGGATGCTCTCCCACCGGGTCTTCGCCGACCAGGTGGAGATCAGCCACGAGCAGTTCGACCGGATCACGCTCGGCCTGGGCAAGGCAGCGGCGGTGGTGCTGGCGATCTACTTTCGCGATCAAGGTCATCGGCATCGCCCACGGCGACCACTGGGATCTCCTCGGCACGCCGCTCGGGCCTCTGGTTCCTGGTCGAGCTCCTCGGCTTCGTGCTGCTGCCCTGCTTCCTCTACGCCGTGGCCGTCCGGGAGCGAAGGCCGACGCTGGTCCGCTGGACCGTCGCTGCTCACCGTCGTCGGGATCGTCCTCAACCGCCTCAACGTCTCGATGATCGCCTTCAACTGGCAGCTGCCGGCCGAGCAGCGCTACGTGCCGCACTGGATGGAGATCTGGGTCTCGGCGACCCTGGTCACGACCCTGATCCTGATCTTCCGGTGGACGGTGAGGAGGATGCCGGTGCTGCGCGAACACCCGGACTTCAAGGGAGCTCACTGAGAGGGCACCATGCACACCCTGCAAGAGTTCTTCGCTCACACCAAGGCAGTGTCGTACATCGTGGCCGTGATCCTGCTCATCGGGTCGATCCCGTTCTGGCGTTTCCTGACCGAGCGGGGGGAGCGGGAATGAACAGGTGCGGCGGCCCGCGATCGGCACGGTCGGAGAGGAGGTGAATATGCGCAAGAAGATCCTTGTGGTAGACGATGAGGTGGACGTCAGGAGGTTCCTGACTGCGGTTCTGGAGAAGCGCGGCTATGACACGCTGACCGCGGCGGATGGCCGGGAGGCCTTCGACGTCGCCCGGCGGGAGCGGCCGGATCTGGTGATTCTCGACCTGATGATGCCCAACCAGACCGGGACCGACTTCTACCGCCGGCTGACCAAGGACGAGGAGCTGAGTCGGACACCGATCATCGTGGTGAGCGGGCTCGCCGGCCGCCACCTCGCTCTCCGCGAGCCGGTCGCCGTGTTCGACAAGCCGATCAACCCCGAAGAGTTCGGTGCTGCCGTCGACCGCGCGCTCGGGGTAGCCGACGAGTGAGGGGTCGCGTCCCCTCGAGATGGAGGCGAAAATGGCTTTGCTTGAGAAGCGGGATCACACGCACGAGGACCCCAAGGTGCGGCTCAAGGCCGTGGAGCACATGACGGACCCCGAGACGCTCGTCACCGTGGCCTGCATGGACGACTCGCAGCGGGTTCGCCTGGCCGCCGTCGCGCGGCTCCGCGACGACCACTTGCTGGAGCAGGTGGCCCGCAAGGCTGCCTCGCTCGACGCACGGCTGGTGGCGGTCGAGAGGGTATTCTCCCAGGGGGTCATCGCGGACCTCCTCAAGTCGCCGGAGAACCTCGAGCTGGTCGCGATGTGCTTCTCGAGGATCACCGACCGGCGACTGATCGAGTCGATCGCGAAGGACCCGGCCTACAGCCCGCTGGTCCGGCGGATGGCGGTCGAGTACTTTGCCGACGCCGGGTACCTCGAGGAGCTGGTCGTCGAGGAGCAGGCGAGGCCGGAGCGCAAGAGTGAGCAGGCCGTTGAGGCCTTTGTCGAGACCTACGGCGGCGGGCTGAGGGGGGTGCGGGCGATCGGCAGGTTCCGGCGCTCCGAGCAGGCGCTCAAGGCCCTCGGCACGATCGCGCGCAAGGGTGGCGAGACCGGAGGCCTGGCCGTCGAGTATCTGTGCTCCGCCCTTGGCAGCGCCAACCCGAAGCTGGCACACTGCGCCCAGGAGGAGCTGGCGGTCCTCACGGATCCGGAGCTGGTTGATTGCCTGATCCGCGCCATGGACAACCCGTCGCTCAGGGAACCGGTGCGGGAGGCGCTGAGGCGCATCGACACCCCTGAAGCACGCGTCGCCCTCGGAAAGAACCGGCAGGCTCACTAGGCACGGGTCAAGGGAGAAAGCTCATGGCAAAGAAGATCTTGATCATCGACGACGAGAAGGACATGCAGGTCTACCTCGGCACGCTGTTCCGCAAAGCGGGTTACGAAATCCAGACCGCCGCCAACGGCGAGGACGGGCTGCAGCTGGCCGAGACCTTCCAGCCCGACCTGATCACCCTCGACGTGCTGATGCCGAAGGGATCTGGGGTGAGGGCCTACCGTGGGCTGCGGAGCTCGCCCAAGACGCGGACCGTACCAATCGTGGTTCTGACCGGCCTGACCCGGCTGGACGACTTCTTTGGTGATCTCGGCGACCTGCCGCAGCCGGACGCGATGGTCGAGAAGCCGATCGACCGCGAGACTTTTCTCCACACGGTAGAGCGGCTGCTGGGCCGGTGAGGGTGTGGGCTGCGCGGAACGCGCAGCCGAGCCGCAGAGCTCAGGAGACGGTCGGCGTCGAGGCGGGAATGGCTGCAGACGTGGGCAGGGTAATGGTGAAGGTCGTCCCCGTTCCCGGCGACGAGCGGAAGCTCGCCCTGCCTCCGTGCTCCTCGGCCACCTTCTGCACCACCAGCAGGCCGATCCCGGTGCCCTCGGTGCCCTTGGAGGAGAAGAACTCCTCGAAAACTCGGCTGTTCATCTCGTCCGGGATGCCGATGCCGTTGTCCTCCACCTCGAGCGCCGCCGTGTCGTCACCGATCGTGTGGCAGCGAATGGTGATGGTGTGGCGGTCCTTCCCCGGTGACGGGTCGAAACGACAGGCGTCGATCGCGTTCGCGACCAGGTTGCTGAGCAGGTTGTGAAGGCCCTCCGGGTCGAAGGTGCCCACGCAGTCCTGTTGGCCGAGCTCGAGCTTGAGCTCGATGCCTTGCTCGGCGATTCGCTCGGCGAAGAGCTCGCGGACCTCGCGCGCGATGCCGTGGAGACTGACCTTGCTCTCAAAGCTCGGTGTCCTCTCCTTGGAGCAGTACAGCAGGTCCTTGACGATCCGCGAGACCCGAGCCACGTTGCGCTCCACCATCTCCCAGCCTTCGGCGATCGCCTGCCGATCGTCGCTCTCGAGGCCCGTGTTGACGACGAAGATCCCACCCTCGAGCCCCATCAGGATGTTCTTGATGCGGTGCGCCATACCGGCCACGGCGCGCCCCATCAGCGAGAGCTGGCGTTCGAGAGCTTGACCTCGGTGATGTCGGTGAAGACCTCCATCACCGCGCTGATGCTGCCGGCGTCGTCGAGCACCGGGCGGGTGTGGACAACGGCGTTGATCCGGCGGCCGTCTCGGGTGACCAGGACCTCCTCACTGGTGTGGACCCGACCGTCCGCGAAGGTCTGGTCGACGATGCAGTTGGGGCACTGGGTGTGGCGTTTCTTGCACACCTCCCAGCAGCGGGAGCCGTACTCTACACCGAACTCTTTGCGGTAGAGTGAGTTGGCCTCGAGGATGTGGTGGTTGCGGTCCTGGACGCAGATGAAGCACGGTACGGCGGCGAATAGACGCTCGTAGTCACGGCGGCTTTGATCGAGCTCTCGCCGCAGCTGGTTGGCGGGGTGACCGCGGCTTCTCCACCGCTGCCAGGTCCAGGCGCCTGCACCGAGCACACTCAAGACCGCAAACAGCAGCACTCCGAGGGCGACCGGACCGAGGTGGCGTGAGGCGAGAGCCGCCGCGAGCGCGATCGCAGCCGCGCCAACGATAGAGACGGTGAGCGTGCGCGGTCCAAATGCTCGATCCCCGGAAGGGAGCCCATACGCCGCGTCGGCATCTGGATTCGCCATGTCGCCCCGAAGGCCTCTCAGCCCCGTCAGTCACCCTTCCGATCGAGCGTCGCCGCGGACGGTTTCGCCGCTCTCAGCCGCGCCGGGGCAGGTCGCGGCCTCGCTTGTCAGTATGGCACAACAGCCGCGGAAGGCGCTCAGTCGTGGGCAGCACGTCGTCGCCGGCGGGGCAATCGGCCTCGACGCGTGTCGTGCTGTGGGAGCGCTCGGCTGCAGGTGCCTCGGGCCCTGGTCGAGTGAGCGTTGACCGCCGGGCACACTACAATGTCGGTTCTGGGGGAGGCAGCTTCGCTGATGATGCCGGGCCAGCCGCAGGTCGCGCAGACCATTCTCGACAGCATCGCCGACGGTGTCTTCACCGTCGATGACAACTGGCGCATCACCTCGTTCAACCGGGCTGCCGAGCAGATCACCGGTGTGCCGCGTGAGGAGGCCCTGGGCGAGCGCTGCTGCGAGGTGTTCCGGGCCAGCATCTGCGAGGCCGGCTGTGCGCTGCGGCAGACCCTGCACAACGGCGAGCCGATCGTCAACAAGGCGATCTTCATCGTCGACACGCAGGGGCGGAAGGTCCCGATCAGCATCTCCACAGCCATCCTTCGGGACGATACCGGCCGGATCGTCGGCGGGGTCGAGACCTTCCGCGACCTCAGCCACGTCGAGCAGCTGCGCAAGGAACTCGCAGGTCGCTACTCGATGGGCGACATCATCGGTCGCAGCCGTGCCATGCGCGAACTCTACGAGATCCTGCCCGCGATCGCTGCCAGCGACAGCACGGTGGTCATTCACGGCGCCAGCGGGACCGGCAAGGAGCTCTTTGCCCGGGCCATCCACGAGCTCTCTCCCCGGCGCGACCGCCGCTTTGTCGCCCTGAACTGCGGGGCGCTTCCGGACTCCCTGCTCGAGTCCGAGCTGTTCGGGTGCAAGGCGGGGGCCTTCACGGACGCCCGCCGCGATCGCCCGGGTCGCTTTGCCCACGCCGAGGGCGGCACCCTCTTCCTCGACGAGATCGGCGACATCTCGTTGCCGATGCAGGTGCGGTTGCTGCGGGTGCTCCAGGAGCGCGAGTACGAGCCCCTCGGCTCGGTCGAGACCATCCACACCGACGTGCGGGTGATCGTCGCCACCCATCGTGATCTGGCAACTTTGGTGGGGCAGGGGAGCTTCCGCCAGGATCTCTACTACCGGATCAACGTCATCCGACTCGAGCTGCCCGGGCTTTCCGAACGCCGGGAGGACATCCCCCTGCTGATCGACCACTTCATCGGTCGCTTCAATCGTCTCCAGGACAAGGATGTGGTCGGCGTTTCGGACGAGGTCCTGGCCCTGCTCATGAGCCACAGCTTCCCCGGGAATGCGCGCGAGCTCGAGAACATCATCGAGCATGCCTTCGTGCTGTGCAATGCCGGCCTGATCGAGACCCACCACCTCCCCCTGGAGCTCCGGCAGGGCCGCGAGGTCCCGGCGGTCGAGACCCGCGCCGGGATCACTCTGCGTTCGGTGGAGGCGCTGCACATTTCGATCGCCCTCCAACGACACGGCGGCAACCGGAAGGCTGCCGCCGAGGAGTTGGGCATTCACCCGAGCACGCTGTTTCGCAAGCTCAAGGACCTGGGGATCGAGCCACCCCAGCAGGATGGTCGCAGCCGCCCCCGATAGGAGCCTGTAGGGCATAGGCCCCTGTGCGCGCCTCTGATGTGATTATTGTCGTTGGCCTCTGCCCACAGGCTCCTCGGGATGCGCTGTGCGCATCCTCTCGCCTTTCCAGAAGGAGTTCGTGCCGCAGTGGCCGTCCGACAACAACTCGGTTCACCACGTCCGCCGAAAGGGCCAATGCGGTACGAACTCCCAGGGGCGGCTCGAGCACCGATGCTTGCAGTTTGCGAGCCTGCCGGCCGTGGGAATGCCAGCGTTCTGCGCGTCCCCGCTGCGGCGCCCGATTGTGGATTGTCCAAGTCATTGAATTCGTGAGGCTTGTTGATCCTTGCGTTGGGGCTCGAGGTTGGCAGGAGGGTTGCTCTCGAGTCTCCATGATGCGAATCGCGGTGCCAGTCTGGAACGGGCGGGTGTCTCCCGTTTTCGACGTTGCGACCCGGATCCTATTGGTCGAGGTGATCGCAGGCGAGGCCGCGTTCACCGACGAGCTACCGGTCGAGCGCGCCGATCGGGCGGCCGTGGTCGCCGAGCTCGGCGCCAGCGTCGTTCTGTGCGGGGCGATCTCCCGCGCCCAGGAAGAGAGACTGCTGGCAAGCGGGGTCGAGGTCGTGGCCGACATTCGGGGGCCGGTCGAGGAGGTCACCGGCGGCTTCCTGGCCGGATGTCTAGGCCAGAAGAGCTCGGCAATGCCGGGCTGCCACAGCCGGCGGCGCCGGCCGCACGGTCAGTACACTCAACCCGAGCAGCCGCAGGACCTTGAACTCAGTCGAGCCCCGATGTCCGCCGGTTTGTAGCTCCCGCGAGGGCGCGCGGGCCTTTCACCACGTCCAGGATCCGAAAGACCAGGTCTCCCTCCTCGGGCGTCGCGGATTCGCCACGAAGCGAGCCGGAGTGTTACCTGGGCGTGACAGCCTACGTGCAATCTGGCGTGCCGGATCGTGGGAGGCCGCCGCGACCTGTCGCAACATCCCCTAAGCATCGGATTCAAAGAAGATAGATTCCCCTGTTACAGGGACGTAACCTCATCGCCGTGCCGTCTGGGTGGTGGGCTCTGGAGCGCCCGTCAAGTCACATCCTCTCAGCGCTTTGAATCTCCGGGCTCTGGCCCTTCCACTGGCACAGCGGTTGCACTCCCCGCGTGGGCTCTCATCAGCCGTCGGGCTGGAGGTGGCATGGCCCGCGCCCTGAACAAGCTGTGGACGACGGAGGACTACTGGGCCATCTGGCTCGGCCTCGGGATCGTCCTGCTCGCGCTGGGCGCGTACTGGGGAGGCGGCTCGATCAGGGGATGGGCGGTCAGCCCCGGCAGCTGGTCCGCCGTTTCCGAGCTCGGCTCCGACCTGGCCCGCCACTGGGGCGGCTACCTGGCGATCTTCCTGCTGTTCGGCGCCGTGTTCACGGCGTCGATGGCGATCATGGGCCACCGCGTCGGCGAGTTCGTGCGGGGCTTCGTGCTGCTCTTCGCGGGCTCGCTCGCGATCTCCTACCTCGCCGGCTGGTCGCTGATGAAGAAGGCCGACCTCGGGGCGCCGCTGCTGGCCCTGGTGATCGGCCTCGTCATCGGCAACCTGGTGCGCCTGCCGGAGTGGTTCTCGACCTGCCTGCGCACCGAGTACTACATCAAGACCGGCATCGTGCTGCTCGGCGCCACCCTGCCGCTGACCCTGATCTTCACCGCGGGTCCGATCGCCTTCCTGCAGGCGACCATCGTCTCGGTCTGCACGTGGCTGACCATCTACCTGGCGGCCACCAGGTTCTTCAAGCTCGAGCCGCAGTTCGGAGCGGTGCTCGGTGCCGGCGGCGCGGTGTGCGGCGTGTCGGCCTCGATCGCGGTCGGCGGCGCGGTCAAGGCGAAGAAGGACCACATCGCGATCGCCATCGCCGTGGTCTCGGTGTGGGCGATCGTGATGATCCTGGCGCTCACCGTGGTGGTCAAGCTGATGGTCCCGGACCCGATCTCGCCGGGCGAGGCCGGGGCCTGGGTCGGGACCTCGGAGTTCGCCGACGCGGCCGGCTTCGCGGTGGTCGCCGAGCTGTCAGCGGTGATCGAGTCCGGAGCGCTCAGCGCGACCGACGGACGCCGCTCGACGCCGACGCCCCGATCAACGCCTTCACCCTGATGAAGGTGATCGGCCGCGACATCTGGATCGGCATCTGGTGCCTGATCCTGTCGATCGTGTCGGTGATGTTCTGGGAGAAGAGGCGAGGGCGCCCAGCGCTCGGTGGGCGTGGGCGTGATCTGGGAGCGCTTCCCGAAGTTCGTGCTCGGCTTCTTCGCGGCCTCGGTCATCATGACCGCGGTCTCCGCGCGAGTGCCGGCGCGACCATGTCGGTCGAGCTTCCTTCGCGGGCACCTACCGGGGCGGGGCCGAGAAGATCGTCTACGACGCCGACTTCGCCGACTACCAGGTGCCGCCGGAGCTGCGCTGCCAGGGTGTCGGTCGACCTCGCGGCGCGCGAGATCCGCTTCGCCGGCGGTGGAGCGCCGATGACCCTCCACGAGTACGAGGCGCTGCGGGACGCGATCGGCGCCGGCGATCCGGACCGCCGGGACAAGATCGGGGCCCTCAAGCAGCTGCGCTACCGGTCGGACTGGTTCGAGAGCTTTCTCGCGCCGCGGGTCATCGACCCGATCAAGACCCTGCGGTCCTGGGCCTTCGTGCTGTGCTTCCTGTGCATCGGCCTGTCGACCCGGTTCCGGACCTGCTGACCTTCGGCCTCAAGCCGTTCTGGGCCTTCACCATCGGGGTGGCGGTCAACGTGCCGCTCGGCTACTTTCTGTCCACCGTCGTGTTTTCGAGGTTCTGGAGCAATATCGGCGAGATGATGTGAGGAGAGCGCGCGGCGCGACCAACCGGCGGTCTCGTCGCAAACATCAGTGTGCGAGATCCTTCGAAAGGAGTGGCCATGAGCGAGAGAAGAGGAAGACGCCGCTGCTTGACGAGCTCGAGAAGGGGCCGTGGCCGAGCTTCGTCAAGGAGATCAAGAAGGAGGCCCACCGCCCGATGGCGAACGACCTGCTCGGGCATGCTCGAGCGCTCGTACGAGGAGCACGTCGGCCACTGGAAGCACGGCGGACTCGTCGGGCGTGATGGGCTACGGCGGCGGCGTCATCGGCCGCTACACCGACCTGCCGGAGGAGTTCCCCGACGTCACGGAGTTCCACACCTCCGCGTCAACCAGCCGTCGGCCTGGTTCTACACCTCGGACGCGCTGCGCCAGCTCTGCGACATCTGGGAGAAGCACGGCTCGGGCCTCACCAACATGCACGGCTCGACCGGCGACATCATCTTCCTCGGCGACCACCGCCGAGCCCTCGAGCCCATGCTTCGCCGAGCTCAGCCGACATCGGCTTCGACCTCGGCGGCTCGGGCTCCGACATGCGCACGCCGAGCTGCTGCTGCGGCCCGGCGCGCTGCGAGTGGGCGTGCTACGACACCCTGGGCGCCTGCTACGACATCACCCAGACCTTCCAGGACGAGCTGCACCGCCCGTCGTTCCCCTACAAGTACAAGTTCAAGTTCGCCGGCTGCCCCAACGACTGCGTCGCCTCGGTCGCGCGCTCCGACTGTCGGTCATCGGCACCTGGAAGGACGACATCCAGGTCGACCAGGCGAAGGTCGGCGAGTACGCCAAGAACGGCGTCGACATCCAGAAGCGAGGTCTGCGACCTCTGCCCGACCAGCTGCATGAGCTGGGACGGCAAGAAGCTCGACGATCGACAACTCCAACTGCGTCAAGTGCATGCACTGCATCAACGTGCTGCCCAAGGCGCTGCGCCCGGCAAGGAGCGCGGCGCCACGATCCTGATCGGCTCCAAGGCGCCGATCATCGGCGGCGCGCTGCTGTCGCTCGGTGTTCGTGCCCGTTCATCAAGATGGAGCCGCCCTACGAGGACATCAAGGAGCTGATCGAGGCGATCTGGGACCTGTGGGGCGAGCACGGCAAGAACCGCGAGCGCGTCGGCGAGTTCATCCAGCGCGTCGGGCTCGGCAACTTCCTCGAGCAGATCGGCCTCGACCCGGTGCCGGAGATGGTCGCTGCATCCGCGCACCAACCCGTACATCTTCTTCGACGACGAGCTGCCGAAGGCAGAGGCTGAGCGAGGAATAGGAAGGAGGACCACATGACCGCATTCACAGCGCATGACCGACATCGGGCCGCCGCACTACGAGAAGTTCCTGCCCCCGATCATCAAGAAGAACTACGGCAAGTGGGACGTACCACGAGATCCTCAAGCCGGGCGTCATGGTGCACGTCGGCCGAGTCCGGCGACAAGCTCTACACCGTGCGCGCCGGCACGCCGCGCCTGCTCGCGATCACCACGCATCCGGCAGTTCGCCGATCTCGCCGACAAGTACTGCGACGGCCACCTGCGCTTCACCAGCCGCAACAACGTCGAGTTCCTGCTCACCGACCCGGCCAAGATCGAGCCGCTGATCGCGGACCTGCAAGGCGCTGGGCTACCCGGTCGGCGGCACCGGCAACCCGATCTCGAACATCGTCCACACCCAGGGCTGGGTCCACTGCCACTCGGCGGCCACCGACGCCTCCGGCGTGGTCAAGTCGGTGATGGACGAGCTGTACCCGCTACTTCACCGACGATGAGAGCCTGCCGGCCAAGCTGCGCATCGCCTTCGCCTGCTGCCTCAACATGTGCGGCGCCGTGCACTGCTCGGACATCGCGATCCTCGGCGTCCACACCAGGGCGCCCACGATCGACCACGCCGACCTGCCGAAGATGTGCGAGATCCCGACGCGTGGTCGCCTCGTGCCCGACCGGCGCGATCCGTCCGGCCACGGTCAACGGCAAGCCGTCGGTCGAGATCATCGGAGGAGCAGTGCATGTACTGCGGCAACTGCTACACGGTGTGCCCGGCCTGCACGATCAACAACGCCAAGACCGACGGCATCTCGATCTGGGTCGGCGGCAAGGTCTCCAACGCCCGCACGAGCCGAAGTTCTCCAAGCTGGCGGTGCCCGTTCCTGCCGAACAACCCGCCGCGCTGGCCCGAGGTCGTGGACGCGGTCAAGAACATCGTCGAGGTCTACGCCGAGAACGCGCGCAAGCACGAGCGGATGGGCGAGTGGATCGAGCGCGATCGGCTGGCCGAAGTTCTTCAAGCTGACCGGCATCGAGTTCACGAAGTACCACATCGACGACTTCAAGCACGCCGGCGAGACCTTCAAGCGGTCGGCGCAGCTGCGCCACTGATGGAGGTTGCGATGGCCGTCAACATCGAGAGGTAGCCGAAGGCCGCGATGTTCGAGCTGGTGAAGGAGACCACGGCAAGAAGAACCTCAAGGCCATGGACCTCACCAAGGCGATGATCGAGCAAGTTCGGCGAGGGCAGCTGCGACAAGGACGCTGTGCAAGAAGGCGATCCGGCAGCTCATGGACTCCGGGTCGCTGCATCTACACGTACTTCGGCGGCAGCTACGTCACGCTGCCCCGAGAAGTCATAGGGCGCCGCCGCCGCCGAGCGATTCGAGGGGCCGGCCCCTGCGGCCCCGTTGCCTGACCAGTCACAGGAGCGACACGATGAGCAAAGGCGCAGGAGCGAACGACCGAGAAGGCCGTCGAGCTGCTGAGGGCGCTGGCAGGGTCTCGAGCGCGAGGCGATCGGGCACGACCGCCGAGATCATGGAGACGACCGACAACCCCCTGATCCGTCAGATCATGGAGATCATCCGCAACGACTCGGTCCAGCACCACCGCGTGCAGCAGTTCCTCATCGACAGCGATGACCCGCGAGCCGGTCCGCCTGACCCCCGACGACATGGCGGAGGTGTGGGACCAGGCTCGAGGAGCACGACAAGCTCGAGCGGCGCACCATCGAGATGGCCAAGGAGCTCAAGGAGAAGACAACCGACGTCGTCGCGAAGGTGCTCCTCGAGTACCTGATCCTGGACGAGCAGAAGCACGACACCCTCCTCGAGCAGCTGGAGGCCGTGAAGCGCCATCTCTCCAAGCTCGCGTGACCGCTGCGTCGAGCTGGCCGACTGGGGGAGGTATCTAGCATGGGTCTGCTGAAGAGAGAAGAAGAAGTCCTCGGGCATGGGCAGTCGGCTCTCCGGTGGCGGCGGCGTCAGGCAGCCAGATCTCGCCGCTGCGGCCGCGCTAGCTCGAGAAGCTGCCGCCCTGCACCGGGAACTGCCCGAGCGGCAACGACATCCGCGGCTGGCTGACGGCGATCGCGCTGCGCGAGAAGCTCGGCAAGAGCCTCGAGGAGGCGTGCGACGAGCGCGTGGCACAGCTACGAGGTCGAGACCAACCCGTTCCCGTCGGTGATGGGACGGGTCTGCCCGCATCCCTGCGAGGACCACTGCAACCGCAAGGACAAGGACGGCGCCGTTGGCGATCAACTCGGTGGAGCGCTTCATCGGCGACTGGGGCATCGAGCACGGCCTCAAGCCGACCCGGATCGAGGGCGAGGGGCCGTACGACGAGAAGGTCGCCGTCATCGGCGCAGGGCCGTCCGGCCTTTCGTGCGCCTACCAGCTGGCGCGCCGCGGCTACCAGGTGACGGTCTTCGAGTCGCCTGCCCAAGGCCGGCGGCATGCTGCGCTACGGCATCCCGGAGTACCGGCTGCCGCGCGAGGTGCTCGACGCCGAGATCCAGCGCATCGTCGACCTCGGCGTCGAGCTCAAGCTGCGGCACCAGGGTCGGCAAGGACGTGTCCTTCGACGAGCTGCGCAAGGGATTCGCCGCGATCTTCGTCGGCGATCGGCGCCCACCAGGGCAAGAAGCTCGGCATTCCCGGCGAGGATGGCCCGGGCATCTGGACCGGCACCGACTTCCTCAACCACGTCAACTCCGGCAAGAAGGTCGAGATCGGCGGCAACGTCGTGGTGGTCGGCGGCGGCGACACGGCGATCGACGCGGCGCGGGTTTCCAAGCGCGTGACCCTCGGACTCGGCGGCGATCTCGCAAGCGGATGGGCGCCGAGGTCACCATCCTCTACCGCCGCACCCGCGCCGAGATGCCGGCCATCGAGCGCGAGATCGAGGAGGCCCTCGAGGAGGGCATCAAGATCGAGTACCTGGCGGCGCCGCTCGAGGTCCTGCGTGACGGCGAGGGCACGCGTGCGCGCCATGGTCGTGCAGCGGATGGAGCTCGGCGAGCCCGACGACTCGGGGCGCCGCGCGTCCGGTGCCGATCGAGGGCGACACCTACGAGCTGCCCGTGGAGACGGTGATCACGGCGGTCAGCCAGCAGCCGCGAGCTCGCCGAGCTCGCGTCGGCGGAGCTGGGCAAGGGCTGGCTCAATGCCGACGGCTGGGGCCGCACCGGAGTCGACGGCATCTGGACCGGCGGCGACAACATCAACCTCGGCATCGCGACCACCTCGATCGGCCACGCCCGCAAGGCCGCCGAGTGCATCCACGCCTTCCTGCGCGGCGAGCGAGCCTGCCGAGGTCGACCCCGGACGAGCCTCGTGCGGACGCGACCGGATCAAGCTCGACTGGTACGAGCCCAAGCCGCGGGCCAAGCGGGTGGTGCTGGCGCCCGAGGAGCGGCTCGCCCGGCCCGAGCAGGAGATCGACCACGGGCTGACCGCACGACGACGCACTCGCCGAGGCGTCGCGCTGCTTCTCGTGCGGCAAGTGCTTCGGCTGCGAGAACTGCTGGATGTACTGCCAGAACAACTGCTTCGTCAAGATCCAGAAGCCCGTGCACGGGGCACTTCTACACGATCAAGCTCGAGGTGTGCGACGGCTGCAAGAAGTGCTGGGAGGAGTGTCCCTGCGGCTTCCTCGTCGGGGATGTAGGCGGACGAGTCGTGGTGGCTCTTCGCATGAGCTCGCCCCGCCTGGTGGTGGCCGGCCTGTCGGGCGACAGCGGCAAGACGCTGCTGTCGCTCGGGCTCGCCCGCAGCCTGCGCGACCGCGGACTCGACGTGCGGACCGCTCAAGAAGGGCCCGGACTACATCGACGCCGCCTGGCTCGGCAGCGGCCAGCGGCACCGGCTGCGCAACCTCGACACCTTCATGATGTCGCGCGAGGGCGATCGGCCTCGGCGCGCAGTCGCTCGCGGGCGCCGACGTCGTGCTCGTGGAAGGCAACCGCGGGCTCTTCGACGGCGTCGATGCCGACGGCACCCACTCGACCGCCGAGCTGGCCAAGCTGCTCGGATCCCCGGTCCTGCTGGTCGTCGACGTCGACCAAGGTCGACCCGGACGGTGGCGGCCCAGGTGTTGGGCTGCCAGACCCTCGATCCGCGAGCTCCGCCTCGGCGGCGTGATCCTCAACCGGGTCGGGACCGCTCGCCAGGAGGCGCTGGTCCGCGCCGCGGTGGAGCAGATCACCGGGCTTCCCGTGCTCGGCGCGATCCCACGGCTGGCTGGGGACGACCCGCTGCCGGGCCGCCACCTCGGGCTGGTGACGGTCGCCGAGCATCCGGACGGCGAGCGGGCGATCGTACGCGCCGCCGAGGAGGTGGCCCGGCACGTCGACCTCGATCGCGTGCTCAAGCTGGCCGCGAGCGCCCCGGTGGTGGAGCTGCCTCTGATGCGAGCTCGACCGTCCGACCGAGGACGGCTGCCGTCTCGGCTACCTCGCCGACCCGGCGTTCTCGTTCTACTACCCGGAGAACCTCGAGAGCCTGCGCCGGCAGGGAGCCGAGCTGGTGCCGGTGACCCCGGTGGGCGGAGGCCGCGCTGCCCGGGATCGATGGTCTGTACATCGGCGGCGGCTTCCCCGAGCTTCATGCCGAGCGGCTGGCCGACGACCGATCGCTGTGCGAGGAGCTCCGCGCGCAGGCCGCCGCGGGGCTGCCGATCTACGCCGAGTGCGGCGGCCTGATGTACCTGGCGCGCGAGCTCGTCGTGCGAGGGATCGAGCTACCGGATGGCGAGCGTCCTCGACCTCGTGGTCGAGCAGACTCCGCGGCCGCAGGGCCACGGCTACGAGGTCGCGACGGTCGACCGTGGCAACCCCTTCTTCCCGACCGGCTCCACCCTGGTCGGCCACGAGTTCCACTACTCCCGGGTCGTCGGCGGGGCCGACGCACCGGCGACGGTGCTGGCGGTCGAGCGCGGGCGTGGGACGGGCGGGGAGCGCGACGGGATCGTGCAAGGGGAGCGTCTGGGCGTCGTACTTGCACCTCCACGCGCTCGCCACTCCTCACTGGGCGGAGGGCTTTCTCGCGCCTGGCGTCGCGATTCGCGGCCCAGCGAGCCGGCACGGCCGCGGCATGGGCCTGAGGGAGTTGGTGATGGAGCTGCTCCAGTCCGCCGACAGCTCGCGCCTCGAGCGCTCGCGGCCGACGAGCCGCGTGCCGTCCGCCACCTTGTGGGTCGGCTCTGGGACCCCGATCGGCGGGTGCGGCAGCTCGCCGCCGCGGCTGTCGGGGCGGCGGCAGCGGTCCATCCCGAGCTCGGGCGCGACGTGCTGAAGCGTCTGGTGTGGGCGCTCAACGACGAGTCGGCCACCAACGGTCATGTACGGCCTTGCCGCGATCGGGGAGATCGGCGCCCGCGATCCCGAGCTGGCCAGGGACTTCCTCGGCCCGGTGGCAAGCCTGGCCCGCGATGCCGGGCTTCGCTCCGCCATCTGCCGCGCGCTCGGTCGCGTCGCGGACACCGCTCCGGAGCTGGTCGAGCCGCTGCTCGCGGAGCTCGGGGCCTGGCTCGATCGAGAGGACGCAGAGCAGGTCGCCGCGTTCGGCGAGCTGGAGGCGAAGGTAGGTCATGGCGCAGCCTGAAAGCCGCACGCGGCACGACTCGAGCGCTGCCGCCAGGCGGTCGAGCAGAGCCCCGGCTCGGCCGCGGCCCACTACAACCTCGGCCTCGCCCTCCAGAACGATCGGGCGTTTCCAGGAGGCGGAGCAGGCGTACCTCAAGGCCGTCGAGATCGAGCCGACGCTCGCGGAGGCGTGGGTCAACCTGGGCGGCGTCCGCCTGCACAGCTGGGACTTCGAGGGCTGCCTGGCGGCGTCGCTCCGGGCGGTCGAGCTGCGGGACGACCTGGTGCTGGCCCACCACAACCTGGGCCAGGCCTACCTGTACATGAATGACCCGGAGAACCTCGTGCGGTGCACGAGGAGGGTGATCGAGCTCGATCGGGATCACGGGCCGGCCCACTACTACGCCGCGGTCGGCCAGCTCGCGCTCGGCGAGCTCGGTGCGGCCGAGCGCCACCTGGCGCGGGCGATGGAGCTCGGGCACCATCCAACGGCGGAGTTCCTGAGGGCCCTCGAGCGGGCCCAGCGTCGAAGGCCGAGGGTCGGATCGACATGGTCGAGATCGGCGGGGGCGACGCCCCCGAGAAAGCCAAGGAGGACTAACATGCCAACTTTTCAGCAACGGTGACGTCTCGCTCGCTTGTCGACGAGGACGGCTTCATGCAGGAGCCGGACAAGTGGAACGAGGAGGTGGCGGCGGCGCTGGCGACCACCGAGGGCGTCGCCGCGCTGACCGACAACCACTGGAAGGTCGTCAACTACCTGCGCGAGTACTACGTCCAGTTCGGGGTCGCGCCGATGATCCGCAAGCTCTGCAAGCAGACCGGCTTCGAGCCTCAAGGAGATCTACGAGCTGTTCCCCTCGGGCCCGGCGAAGGGCGCCTGCAAGGTCGCCGGTCTGCCGAAGCCGACCGGCTGCGTGTAGTCGGCTGCTTCGAGCGCCCCGGGTCCGCATGACCGCTCGGTGGCTCTGCGGTCGATGTGGGGCGTGCCCCGGCTGCGGGTGTGCTCTGGGGGGCGGCATGACGGGTCCGTACGGCAGGTTCAGCGAGCTCGTGGCCGAGCACCGGCGGCTGCGGTCTTGGCGGACTGGCTGGAGCGCATTGTCAGAACCTACCCGCCCGAGACGGCGCGCTTCCTCCGGGAGACCGGCGACCCCTTCGGCAACCCGGTGGGCGCCGCTCTGCGCGAGGAGCTGGGAACGGTGCTCGACGGCGTGCTCGGATCGGCCGACGACGAGCCAACTGCAGTCCGCGCTCGACCGCATCGTCCGCGTCCGGGCCGTGCAGGAGATGGCTCCGTCGGCCGCCGTCGGCTTCGTGCTCGAGCTCAAGCCGATCCTCGAGCAACTGCTCCGGGATTGTGGCGTCGAGGCGGCGAGACGAGCTGGCGAGCCTGCATCGCCAGGTCGACAGAGTCGTTCTTGCGGCCTTCGACGTCTACTCGGGCTGCCGGGAGCAGGTGTGCGAGATTCGCGTCCGATCGATCCGGGAGCTGTCGATGAAGCGCATCGATCAGCTCAACGAGTGGCGGGCGCGCCGCGACGGAGGTGCCCCGGCGGCCGAGGTCGAGGCATCACTTCAACAAGGAAGGAGCAAGGAATGGGCGCCGTGATCTCACTCGTCGCGGTTGCCGCTCTGGCCCTCGTGGCCCTGATCGCAGTGGGGGTCGGCGACCTGCGCTTCCTGATCGGGGTCATCGTGCCCGGAGTCGCCTTCGCGGTCTTCGTCGGAGGCATCGTCTACCGGGTCTTTCGCTGGGGGCGAGCGCGCGGTGCCGTTCCGCATCCCGACCACCTGCGGCCAGCAGAAGTCGCTGCCCTGGATCCGCAACGAGGAGCTCGACAACCCGAGCGGTCCGCTCGGCGTGATCGGCCGCATGGCGCTCGAGGTGCTGACCTTCCGGTCGCTGTTCCGCAACCACACCGGGCGAGCTCGAGCGCGGGCGGGAGAAGGTCTCGTCTACGTCGCGAGCAAGTACCTGTGGGCCGCCGCGCTGGCCTTCCACTGGTCGATGCTGCTGATCGTGCTGCGGCACTTCCGCTTCTTCGTCGAGCCGGTGCCGGCATGTGGTCAGCTTGCTCGCAGCAGCTGCGACGGCTTCTTCCAGGTCGGCGTGCCGGTCATCTACCTCACCGACGCCTGGCCTTCGTCGCCGCCCTGGCGTACCTGCTGGCTGCGCCGGCTTGTCGACGCGAAGCTGCGCTACATCTCGCTGCCCGCCGACTACTTCGCGCTCTTCCTGCTGCTCGGGATCGCGGCCTCCGGCATCCTCATGCGCCACTTCGACAAGGTCGACATCGTCGCAGGTCAAGGAGCTGGCGATCGGGCTGGTGACGTTCGCTGCCGGCGGTACCCCGACGGGGTCGGCGCCGCTGTTCTTCGTCCACCTCTTCCTGGTCAGCGCGCTGCTCGCCTACTTCCCGTTCTCCAAGCTGATGCACATGGCCGGGCGTCTTCCTGAGCCCGACCCGGAACCTGGCCAACAACAACCGCGCGGTGCGCCACGTCAACCCCTGGAACCCGCCGATCGTCGGCCACACCTACGAGGAGTGGGAGGAGGAGTTCCACGACAAGCTGGTGGCGGCGGGCTATCCGCTGGACAGGGAGTGAGCGATGTCGGAGCACAGACCGGCCGCCGCACGAGCTGCTCCAGATCGACCTCGCCCCGCCGAAGCGCGACTGGATGGACCCGACCATCGACTTCGAGGCGCGGCGCGGCACCTGGTCCTATCCCGGCGCGGCCAAGAACCTGGTAGTACCTGGGCTTCCCGAACCCGCGCGAGTGGTCGCCCACCGACGACGACTGGAAGCTGCCCGCGAACTGGAAGCAGATCATCCTCGAGGGCATCCGGGAGCGGCTGCGTCAAGTACCGCTCGTTCCAGGTCTTCATGGACATCTGCGTGCGCTGCGGGGCCTGCGCCGACAAGTGCCACTTCTTCATCGGCTCGGGCGACCCCAAGAACATGCCGGTGCTGCGCGCCGAGCTGCTGCGCTCGGTCTACCGCAGGGACTTCACGACCGCCGGCAAGATCCTCGGCGAGCTCGCCGGCGGCCGCGAGCTGACCGCCGGCGGTGCTCAAGGAGTGGTTCTACTACTTCTTCCAGTGCACCGAGTGCCGGCGCTGCTCGGTCTTCTGCCCGTACGGCATCGACACCGCCGAGATCACGATGATGGCCCGCGAGCTGCTGAACCTGGTCGGCCTCAACATCAACTGGGTCGATCGAGCCGGTCGCCAACTGCCACCGCACCGGCAACCACCTCGGGATCCAGCCGCACACCTTCAAGGACAACATCGAGTTCCTGGTGCGACGAGCTCGCGGACGTCACCGGCATCCGGGTCGAGCCGCCGATCAACCGCAAGGGCGCCGAGGTCCTGTTCGTCATGCCCGTCGGCCGACTACTTCGCCGACCCCGGCATCTACACCTTCATGGGCTACCTGCTGCTGTTCCAGCACATCGGCCTCGACTACACGCTGTCGGCCTACGCCTCGGAGGGCGGGCAACTTCGGGCTCTTCACCTCCCACGAGACGATCAAGCGGCTCAACTACAAGATCTACGCACGAGGCCAAGCGGCTCGGCGTGAAGTGGATCATCGGCGGCGAGTGCGGCCACATGTGGCGGGTGCTGCACCAGTACATGGACACCATGAACGGCCCGGCCGACTTCCTCGAGGTGCCGAGGTCGCCGATCACCGGCACGGTGTTCGACAACGCCGCGCTCGACCAAGATGGTCCACATCTGCGAGTTCACCGCCGACCTGATCCAGCACGGCAAGCTCAAGCTCGACCCGCAGCCGCAACGACCACTGCGGGTGACCTTCCACGACTCGTGCAACCCGGCGCGCGCGATGGGCCTGCTCGAGGAGCCGCGCTACGTCATCAAGAGCGTCTGCAACCACTTCTACGAGATGCCCGAGAACACGATCCGCGAGCAGACCTTCTGCTGCGGCGGCGGCGCCGGGCTCGGCAACGACGAGAACATGGAGATGCGCCTGCGCGGCGGCCTGCCGCGCGGCAACGCGGTGCGCTACGTCCGCGACCAGCACGGCGTCAACACGCTGGCCTGCATCTGCGCGATCGACCGGGCGACCCTGCCGCCGCTGATGCGAGTACTGGGCGCCGGGCGTCGACGTCGGCGGCGTCCACGAGCTGGTCGGCAACGCCCTGGTCATGGAGGGCGAGAAGGAACGCACCACCGACCTGCGGGGCGAGCCGCTCGACCCGGGCGCGGTGACGGAGGGAGCCGCCGATGCATGACGCCGGCAAGATCGTCGCCGGGCTCGTCGTCTTCGTGGTCCTGATGACGCTCGCCGCTCTGGTACAACGCGCTGACCGCGGCGCCCGCCGCAGGCGCCGACGCTGGACCAGCCCGCCAACGGCCGAAGGAGTGCGTCGAGCCCAGGGACTACATGCGCGCCAACCACATGGACCTGCTCAACAAGTGGCGGGACGACGTCGTGCGCGCAGGGCAAGCGCGACTACGCGGCACCGCCGAACGGGCAAGACCTTCGACATGAGCCTGACGCGAACCTGCCTGGGCTGCCACACCAACAAGGCGGAGTTCTGCGACCGCTGCCACACCTACCTGGCGGTCGACCCGTACTGCTGGGACTGCCACGTCGAGCCGAAGGAGGCGCCGTGATGGACGCGATCACGACGGAGATTTCCTCAAGATCGCCGGCCTGTCGCTGGTGGGCGCCGCCGGCGGCTCGACCGTGGTCGCGCGCGGCAGCGAGCCGCGGACGCGGCGTCCAGTCACGGCAGCGACCAGCCGCGCACCGGCCACGCGGCTGGGCCATGGTGATCGACCTCCGGAAGTGCCTGGCGGGACGACGAGCTGCACGAGCGCTGCATCGAGGCCTGCCACGAGGCCCACAACGTGCCCCGACTTCGGCGACGACCGCAAGCACGAGGTCAAGTGGATCTGGAAGGAGGAGTTCGAGGCGGCCTTCCCCGACCGAGGAGTTCCACTACCTGACGCGGCCGACCTCCAGGGCAAGCCCGACTCTGCTGCTGTGCAACCACTGCGACAACCCGCCGTGCGTGCGGGTCTGCCCGACGCAGGCGACCTGGAAGCGCGAGCCGACGGCATCGTGATGATGGACTGGCACCGCTGCATCGGCTGCCGCTACTGCATCGTCGGCCTGCCCGTACGGGTCGCGGAGCTTCAACTGGACGCGACCCGCGGCCGCACATCGCCAGTCCGAACCCCGACGTTCCCGACCCGGATGCGCGGGCGTGGTCGAGAAGTGCACCTTCTGCGAGGAGCGCCTGGCCCAGCGGCCGCCAGCCGGCCTGCGTCGAGGCCTGCACCGACGACGGCGCTCGTCTTCGGCGACCTCAACGACCCCGAGCTCGAAGGTCCGCCAGCTGCTCGCCGAGCGCCTCGCCATCCGCCGCAAGCCCGGCCTCGGCACCGAGCCCGAGGTCTACTACATCGTCGAGGACCCGCGGACCCTGATCGAGGTGGCGCCGGCCGCCGTGGTGTGAGCCGTGGAGAACGACCATGCTCGAGAAGGCACTCTCCGGGAGTCGGACCTACTGGGCCTGGATCGTCTCGCTGCTCGTCGTCATCGGCGTCGGCGCCGCGTGCTGGTACCTGGCAGCTCACCGAGGGCCTGACGATCACCGGCCTGAGCCGCGACGTGACCTGGGGCTTCTACATCGCGCAGTTCACCTTCCTGGTCGGCGTGGCGGCCTCGGCGGTGATGGTCGTGCTGCCGTACTACCTCCACGACTACAAGGCGTTCGGCAAGATCACGATCCTCGGCGAGTTCCTGGCCATCGCCGCGGTGATCATGTGCATGCTCTTCATCTTCGTCGACATGGGCAGCCGATCCGGATCCTCAACGTCATCCTCCACCCGACGCCCGCACTCGATGATGTTCTGGGACATGGTCGCCCTCGGCGGCTACCTGGTGCTCAACGTCGCTGATCAGCCGGGTGACGCTCGAGCGCCGAGCGCACGAGGCGACCCGCCGCCGCAGCTGGATCAAGCCGATCATCATCCTCTCCATCCCGTGGGCGGTCAGCATCCACACCGTCACGGCGTTCCTCTACTCCGGCCTCGCCGCGCGGCCGTTCTGGATGACCGCGATCCTGGCGCCGCGCTTCCTCGCCTCGGCCTTCTGCCGCCGGCCCGGCGCTGCTCATCCTGCTCGCCTTCGTGGTCCGCAGGGTCACCGACTTCGACGCCGGCCAGCGAGGCGATCCAGAAGCTTGGCCACGATCGTCACCTACGCGATGCTCGTCAACGTCTTCTTCGTGCTGATGGAGCTCTTCACCGCGCTCTACAGCGACATCCCGGAGCACGTCAGCCACTTCACCGTTCCTGTTCTTCGGCCTCGAGGGCGAGGCCACGCTGGTGCCGTGGATGTGGACCTCGGTCGTGCTCGCGGTGGTCGCGCTGGTGCTGCTCCTCAACCCGAGCACGCGGAAGAACGAGACGCTCGCTGGTCGTGGCCTGCGTCGCGGTCTTCGCCTCGCTGTGGATCGACAAGGGTCTCGGCATGGTGATCGCCGGCTTCGTGCCCTCGCCGCTCGGCAAGGTCGTGCACTACTGGCCGACCGCGCCGGAGCTGGCGATCAGCCTTGCGATCTAGGCGGGCGGGCTGCTCATCGTGACCGGCCTCTACAAGATCGCGCTCGAGGTTCGCGGCCAGGTCCGCCACAACTGACCTGTCTCTCTCTTTCTCTTCGTGCCGCGGCTCCGGCCGCGGCCTTTGCCATTCGCGCAGCGAATGGCAATGGTAGACTCCGCGTTACGTGCGCGTGACGTGGGAGGGGCGGGGTGGCCATGTACCCGGTGACGCTCGAGCTTGCGGCGCGAGGCTGCCTGGTGGTGGGCGGCGGCGGCGTGGCCCTGCGCAAGGTGCAGGGGCTCGTCGAGGACGGCGCCCGGGTCACCCTGGTGTCGCCGGCGACGGTGGAGCCGCTCGAGGCGATGGCCGCGGCCGGCCGGATCGCCTGGGAGCGGAGGACCTATCGCGCGGGCGAGGCCCGGGGCTACGCCCTGGTGTTCGCGGCCACCGACGACCGCGAGGTCAACGCTCAGGTGTTCCGTGACGCTGAAGAGGCCGGCATCTGGGTCAACGTCGCCGACGATCCGGAGCTGTGCTCCTTCCACCTGCCGGCCCGCCTTCGGCGGGGAGAGCTGCAGCTCGCCATCGCCTCGGCCGGGGAGGCCCCGTTCGCGGTGCGGCGCCTGCGCGGCCTGCTCGAACGGCGTTTCGGTCCGGAGTGGGGCGAGTGGCTCGCGGCAGCGGCGCGCTTCCGCGATGAGCTGCGGCGGCTCGGCCTGCCGGGCCCGCAGCAGGAGGCGAGCTTCGACCGGTTCTTCGAGTCCACCGTCGACGGCGACCGACTGACGGCGCGGGTGCCCACCGAAGCCGAGCTGCAGGAGTGGCTGGCGGCCGGGGGCGGCTTGGAGGGGACGGACGCGGCCGCGCCGCCACCGGCAAAGGGCATCGCTCCGAGCACCGTGGCCGGCCTCGTGTCGCTGGTGGGTGCCGGCCCCGGCTGCCCCGGCCTGCTCACGGTCCGCGGGCGGCGGCGGCTCATGGAGGCTGACGCGGTGGTGTACGACCGTCTCGCCGCGGCGGCGCTGCCCTGCGACCTGCCGCCCGCCGTGGAGCTGCGGCCGGTCGGCAAGGCGGCCGGCAGCCATCCGACGCCGCAGGAGGAGATCAACGCGCTGCTCGTGCGGCTGGCGCGAGCGGGCAAGCGGGTGGTCCGGCTCAAGGGCGGGGACCCGTATGTCTTCGGTCGCGGCGGCGAGGAGGCCGAGACCCTGGCTCAGGAAGGGATCCCCTTCGAGGTCGTGCCGGGCGTGACCTCCGGGGTGGCGGCCCTGGCGTGGGCCGGCATTCCGGCGACCCACCGCCGGGAGGCGGTCCGGCTGAGCCTGGTCACGGCCCACGAGGCCCTCAAGGGCGACGAGTCGCAGCTGCGCTGGGATCTGCTGGCGGGTGACGACCACGCGACCCTGGTCGGGTACATGGGGGTGGCTGCCCTGCCCGAGACTGTGGCGCGGTTGCTCGATGCCGGAATGGACCCGGCGACTCCCGCCGCGGTGATCGAGCAGGGCACGACCTCGGCCCAGCGGCGGGTGGTGGCGGCCGTCGCCGCGCTCCCGGCGGAGGTCGCGCGCGCCGGGATCGAGCCGCCGGCGCTGCTCGTGGTCGGGCCGACGGTGCGACACGCCGACCGTCTCGACTGGTTCAGCAGGCTTCCGCTTGCCGGGCAGCGCCTGGTCATGGCGGCCACTGATCCGGAGCTCGCGGCTCATCTCGAGGACGCGGGCGCCGAGATCGTCGCCGTGCCATTGCCCGTGACGCCGGCGGCCCGAGTGGTCATGGCGGCGCTGCCGCTGACCGGTTGCCTGGTGCGGAGTCCGGCCGAGGTGGACGGCCTCGACGAGGAGCGCGGCAGCCCGGGCTGGGGACCGGAGGTCGTGGCCTGGTGCGTGGGGGAGGAGACCGCCCGCCGGGCGCGCGAGTGCGGATGGCAAAGGGTCCAGGTGCTCGACGAAACCCTGGACGGAGCGGCCGTGGCGGCCCGGATCGCGGCCGGTCCCGCGGCGAGCTGACGCCCCATGATCCGGCTCGGCCTGCGCGCTCGCTTCTTTCTCTACTCGAACACGGTGATTGCCGTGACCATGGTGCTCGTCACCTTCTTCTGGATGCTTCACGAGCGGCAGTCGCTGCACGAGGCCTTCATCAACCGCGGGCGGAGCATCGTCGACGCGATGGCGCTGCCGATGACGGTGGCGCTCGAGCTGGTACCGGCGGCCACCGCGGCCGGCGCGGAGGATCCCGCCTCGGAGTACATCGCGGAGATCCTGACCAGGAACCCGGACTTCGTGCGCTATGTGATCGTTAGCGACGTCACCGGAAGGGTCACCCACGCGAGCTCGCGCGATCTGGTCGGCTACCGCTTCGACCGGGCGCTGGGCTCGGCGTCGATCGGCGCCGCGCCCGAGGTGGGGATCCGCGCGGACCGCTCCGGGGAGCGGCTGCTCGAGGTGCGGACCGCCCTGGACGGCACCAGCTCGTTTCTCGGCTCGCTCGCCGTCGGATTCTCTCTCGACCCGATCGAGGACAGCGTGGCCGCGGTCCTTCGCTACGCCGCGCTGGTGGCGCTGGTGCTCATGCTTTTCAACTCGGTCCTGACGGCGCTCTACGTGGAGACGCTGATCCGTCCCATCCTGACCCTCAACGAGACCATGAAGTGGGCCGGCCTCGGCGACCTCGGCGTGCGGGCGACCTCGCGGAGCGGCGACGAGGTCGGCGAGCTGTCGGAAGCCTTCAACCGGATGATGGACGAGCTGGAGGCGGCCCGCGAGCGGGAGGAAGCACAGCGGGGGCAGCTCGCGCATGCCGAGAAGATGGTCGCGGTCGGCACACTCGCTGCCGGCGTCGCCCACGAGGTGAACAACCCCCTCGCCGGGATCATGGCCTGCCTCGAGAACCTGCGCGCCAACCCCGACGACAGCGAGATGAGGGACCGCTACCTGGGGCTGATCTCCGACGGCCTCGAGCGGATCGAGCGCACGATCACGAATCTGCTCGATTTCTCCCGCCGGCGCGAGGTCAAGCTCGAGCCGACCTCGCTCAATCACAGCCTCCACCATGTCGTGGAGCTGGTAGGCTACCAGCTGCGCCGGTCCGGCGTGGAGGTCGTGCTCGACCTCGACGCCGACCACGCGATGGTCAGGGCCGACCACTTTCAGATGGAGCAGCTGTTCTTGAACCTCGTGCTCAACGCGATCGGTGCGATGCCGGAGGGAGGAACTCTGACGCTGAAGACCCGTGTGCGCCGCGGCGAGGTGATCGTCGACGTGCAGGACACCGGGACTGGGATCCCCGAGGAGATCCGCGACCGCGTCTTCGATCCCTTCTTCACGACCCGGGACGTCGGCGAGGGCACCGGCCTCGGGCTCGCCGTGAGCCACAGCATCGTCGCCGCCCACGGCGGGACCATCGAGCTCGACTCGGAGCCCGGCGAGGGCACCACCTTCCGGGTCCGCTTCGCCGCCATGCCGACCGCCACCCCGGCGAGGAGCGGCCGATGACGATCTGCGGCCGCCGGCTGCTGATCGTCGAGGACGAGCCGCTGCTGCGGATCACCATCGCCGATGCCCTGCGCAAGGAGGGCTGGGCCGTCGACGTCGCCGAGGACGGCGTGAAGGGGGCCGCGCTCTTCGAGCAGCTCATGCACGACCTCGTGCTCGCAGACCTGGTGATGCCGAGGCTCGGCGGCATGGACCTGCTGAAGCGCATCAAGGCGCTGCAGCCGGAGACCACGGTGGTGCTCATCACCGCCCACGGCACCGTCGACCGCGCGGTCGAGGCGATGCGCGAGGGCGCCGCCGACTTCATCGCCAAGCCCTTCTCGATGGCGCAGCTCATCGTGCGCCTCAACAACGTCTGCTCGACCCGGCTGCTCGTCGAGCAGAACGTGCGGCTGCAGGAGCAGCTCGAGCAGCGTCACTCCTACGCCAACATCATCGGCAAGTCGAAGCCGATGCAGGAGGTCTTCGAGCTGATCCGCCTGGTCGCCGACTCGGAGGCCTCGGTGCTGGTGCACGGCGAGAGCGGCACCGGCAAGGAGATGGTCGCCTCCGCCATCCACTTCAACTCCCGGCGCCGCGCCAAGCCCTACGTGCGGGTGAGCTGCGCCTCGCTGCCGGAGTCGCTGATCGAGTCCGAGCTCTTCGGCTATGAGCGGGGCGCGTTCACGGGCGCGAGCGAGCGCCGGATCGGCCGCTTCGAGGCGGCGAGCGGCGGCACCCTGTTCCTGGACGAGATCGGCGAGCTCCCACAGAGCTTCCAGGTCAAGCTGCTGCGGGTCCTCCAGGAGCGCAAGATCGAGCGCCTCGGCTCCAACCGCTCGATCGACGTCGACGTCCGGATCGTGTCCGCCTCGCTGCGGCCGCTCGAGGAGGAGATCCGCATCGGCCGCTTCCGCGAGGACCTCTTCTTCCGCGTCCACACCGTGGCCATCCACCTGCCGCCGCTGCGCGACCGCCGGGAGGACATCCCGCTGCTGGTCCAGTCCTTCCTGCGCGAGTTCGCCGAGGCCCGCCAGCGCCAGATCGACGGCTTCACCGACGAGGTGATGGAGCTCTTCGAGCGTCACACCTGGCCCGGCAACGTGCGCGAGCTGCGCAACGTGATCGAGCGCGCGGTGCTGTTCTGCAAGGGCGACCGGATCACGGTCGACGACCTGCCGGCCACGCTGCGCGGCGAGGACGGCGATCGCGCGCCGCGGCCCTCCGCGCCGGTGCGCTCGCTCCACGAGGCGGTCGAGGAGGCCGAGATCGAGGCCATCCGGGCCGCGCTGGCGGCGACCCGGGGCCGACGCGCCGAGGCCGCGGAGCTGCTCGGGATCAGCCGCAAGACCCTGTGGGAGAAGATCCGGCTCCACGCCATCGAGCCCGACGAGTAGGACGCGGGGTGCCCTCGCGCCAGTCCTGATGCCGGCCGGGTCGGTTGGCCCCTCCCTCCGCGCCCGTCGATCGCAGCGCCGCGGGAGCCGTGCTGCGGGAGCTCGCGCCGAAAGGGCTGGCAGCCCGCTCCGGAACGCCACGATGGCCGTGAAGACCGAAGTGCATGGAGTTCTCAGGGACGATGGCGGTCTTGTGAAAATGACCACAAGTCAAGCTATACTCGCCCGCGAAAGCGCCCAGGAGCGGCTGCGATGGGCGGTCCCGGTGCCTGTGCTCCTGTGAGGCGACGCGTCACGCGTGGTCGGGAGGTGTCGATGATCGCTCGCTGCTTCGGTCGGATCGTGCCGGTGGTGGTGGTCTCTGCTGGCGATCGCCACGTCGGGGTGGGCGGGCATCCCAGACGATGTGGCCGAGACCTACGACCTCGGCTTCAAGCTGACGACCGCCGACGAGCGCTTCTCACTCCGGTTGTGGGGCGCCCTCCAGCTGCGCTACACCTACCTCGACTACGACCAGCGGGTCGAGGGCAACGAGACCAACTACTCGAACTTCTACATGAGGCGGGCGCGGGTCTGGTTCGCCGGCAACGCCTTCGACAAGCGCTTCACCTACTACCTGCACATTCAGCTCGAGCCGTCGAATGGGGTCAACCTGCACGACGCCTGGCTCGAGTACAACTTCGACGATCTCCTCATCCTGGGGGCCGGACGCAACAAGATCCCCTACGGCGTTGAGTTCATCAACTCGGGCTTCGGCCTCCAGTTCGTCGAGCGCTCGGTGTTCTCGGGCGAGACCGATATCGACAGCACCAAGGGGCCCGTCTACCCGGGCGGCGGCACCGAGCGCTTCGGGCTCAACGCCGCGGCCGCCACCGGCTTCACCACCGGCGGCATGACCCTTTACCGCTCGCAGGGGGTCTCGCTGCGCGGACAGAAGGGCGGCAAGGACAAGCCCACCTTCGAGTACCAAGCCGGAGTGTGGCAGGGCCGCGGCACGACCGGGCAGTCCAACGTGGACGACCGGCATCTGTTCGTAGCCCGCGCCGGCTACCACCCCTGGGGCTTCGTCGACTCGCGCTTCCAGGCGGACCTCGAGGAGGCGCCGCACTGGAAGATCGGCGTCATCGGATCGGCCTACGTCAACTCCAACGTCACCGGCCACGCCTACGACGAGCAGGGCTACGACCTGGCGGTCCTGAACCGCTACCGAGGCCTGTCGATCGACGCCGAGTGGGCCGTCGAGAGCTTCGACTTCGACGAGTTCGAACCGACTTCGACCGCGAGGGGTGGCGGGTCCAGGCCGGGTACTTCCTGAAGCCCGGGAAGTACGAGATCGTGGCCCGCTACGCCGAGGTCGAGCGACTCAAGGACCCGAGCTATCAGATGGCGATCGACTCGGGGCTCGACGTGGCCCAGGTGCTCGACGGCGGGGAGTACCTGCCGCAGATCGAGGCGACGATCTCGGAGCTGACCGCCGGCGCCAACTGGTACATCAACGAGGGCCACCGGCACAAGCTGCAGCTCGACGTGTCGAAGCTCGTGCGCAGCTTTGCGGACGATCCCGGCGCCGTGATCGGTGGCGAGCCCTCGCCGATCGTGGCCGTGCCGGACCAGGAGGACTGGCGGGTCCGCCTCATGATCCAGATGGTCTTCTAGCCCGCATTCCTCACCGCTCTCCTGAATCGAGGCGAAGGCGACTGGCAGGCGGTGCCACAGGAGGTCGACGAGGAATGCGGGCTGGAGATGCGCTGCGCGCATCTGAAGTGGAACGCAGCACAGCGCAGATGACGCAACTCGGTGACGTGCCGTGCCGTCCGGGCTCGCTGTCGCGTGCCACGCCACCGAGGATGGCCTCCGGCGCCGACGAGGCTTGGCGGTACCACAGCGGGCGCGGATGCCAGTCAGCGCCCGAGAACGGCGGCCCTGGACCCATTGCTTTTCTTAAGGTGCCAGGTACGGTGGTTGATGTTACTTCAATCCCACGTACCCTCCGGGGAGGCATCGGGTGGGCGGAAGCCCGCGGACCGTGTTTGAGGGTGGGATATCCCGAGTCTACAACCTGGTCTCGCGCGGCGAGCACGCCTTCCGCGTCGGCGCCGAGGTGGAGGGGCTGCAGAGGCGGCTTCCCGAGACCAAGCGCCGCGACGGCTTCCAGGTCCTCGCCTGGTGTCTGACGTCCAACAACGACGAGCTCGCGCTGCGCATGGATGAGGTGGCCCGCGGGCTCGAGAAGAACGTCGAGACGGCGAGCCGGCTGGTGAGCCGAGCGGTGGCGAGGCAAGTGGAGGACGAGGATTACAGGTCGATGGCCAACGGGATCGACACCGCCGTCGTCGGCAGCGTCGGCAAAGCGCGAGGGCCTCGATCCGGACAGAGAGCGACCAGAACATCAACCACCGTACCTGGCACGTTTACGTTCGGCGTGGACTGCGGAGTCGACGATAGAATACTCCCGCCAGCAGCGAAGGAGACCGGCGATGAGGCCGCGATTGAGGCGGGCAGCACCTCTCTGTCTCGCGTCGATCTCGATGGTCTTCCCGGCGTATCTTTTTCCGCTCTGACGAGGGGTCACACAGTCCGCGGATGACCTTTTCCGCGCCCCCGTTCTCGTTGCCATGCCGGTGCTGTCGATGGGTGGGCTGTTCTTGTGGGCAGTCAGGGAGCTTCGCCAGGCGAATCGGCTGAGCGAGGGAACGGACCTGTCAGATTCTTCCGAGGCCGAGACGGCGGCCGTCGTAGCGGTCGCGGGTGACCTCCTCGCACCAGTCGCGGTGCTCGAGGTACCAGGCCACGGTCTGGCGCAGGCCCTGCTCGAAGGAGTGAGTCGGCCGCCAGCCGAGCTCGGCCTCGATCCGCTTGGAGTCGATGGCGTAGCGCCGGTCGTGGCCCGGGCGGTCGGTCACGAAGCTCACCAGGTCGCGGCGGCTGCCGCCGTCCGGCCGCGGCAGCAGCTCGTCGACGATGTCGCAGAGCAGGTGGACGACCTCGAGGTTGGTGCGCTCGCTGCGTCCCCCGACGTTGTACGTCCGGCCGGCGCGGCCGTGGCGGACGACCCGCTCGACCGCCTCGCAGTGGTCGGCGACGTAGAGCCAGTCGCGGACGTTGCCGCCGTCGCCGTAGACCGGCAGCGGCTTGCCGGCGACGGCGTTGCCGATCATCAGCGGGATCAGCTTCTCCGGGAACTGGTAGGGGCCGTAGTTGTTGGAGCAGTTCGACAGGGTCACCGGAAGGCCGTAGGTGCGGTGCCAGGCGCGCGCCAGGTGGTCGGCCGCCGCCTTGGACGCGGAGTAGGGGCTCGACGGGTCGTAGGGGGTGTCCTCGCTGAACAGCCCGTCCGGGCCGAGCGAGCCGAAGACCTCGTCGGTGCGAGACGTGGTGGAAGCGGACGTCGCTGCGGCCGGCCCAGGCGACGCGTGCCGCCTCGAGCAGCACCGCCGTGCCGCGCACGTTGGTGTCGATGAAGTCGAGCGGCGCGTCGATCGAGCGGTCGACGTGGCTCTCGGCGGCGAAGTGGACGACGGTGTCGATGGCGTGGTCCGCGAACAGCGTCCGCACCGTCTGCGCATCCCGGATGTCGCCGTGGACGAAGCTGTAGCGGTCGCCCCAGCGCTCGGCGACGCCGCGCAGGCTCGCCGGGTGGCCGGCGTAGGTGAGGGCGTCGAGGTTGACGACGCGCAGCTCGTGGTCGCTGGCCAGCAGGTGGCGCACGAAGTTGCAGCCGATGAAGCCGGCGCCGCCGGTGACCAGCACCGAGCGCGGCGTGTGGGCCGGGGCGCTCATGGCTCGATAGCGGGGGAGCTCGGCGTCGCTCATGCGATCCAGTGTGCTCCAGGAGAGGTCCCGGCCCGACAGGATCGGCTCGAGCCCGCCGAGCGGCCAGTCGATGGCGATGCGGGGGTCGTTCCAGGCGATGCCGCGCTCGTCGGAGGGGTCGTAGAAGTCGCTGCACTTGTACTGGAACTCGGCGACCTCGCTCAGCACCAGGAAGCCGTGCGCGAAGCCTTCGGGCGCGAACATCATGCGCCGGTTGTCCTCGCTGAGCTCGGCAGCTGCCCAGGCGCCGAAGTGCGGGCTGCCGCGCCGGATGTCGACCGCGACGTCGAAGACCCGGCCCCGGGTCACCCGGACCAGCTTGGCCTGCGGCTGCCGGAGCTGGTAGTGGAGGCCGCGCAGCACGCCGAGGACCGAGCGCGAGTGGTTGTCCTGGACGAAGCGGTGGGTGATCCCGAGCTCCGCGAAGCTGCGCAGGTTGTAGGACTCCATGAAGAAGCCGCGGTGGTCCTCGTGCACTCGCGGCTCGAGGATCACGACTCCCGGCAGCGAGGTGTCAATCCGACGCACTGCCGGGCCCGTCATCGCGCAGGATGTCGGACAGGTAGCTGCCGTAGCTCGAGCTGCCGGCCGCCGCCGCCTCGGCGCGGAGCGCATCGGTGGTGATCCAGCCGTTGCGCCACGCGATCTCCTCCAGGCAGCCGACCTTGAGCCCCTGCCGCTCCTCGATCGCCTGGATGAAGTTGGAGGCCTCGATCAGGCTGCGGTGGGTGCCGGCGTCGAGCCACGCGAAGCCGCGGCCGAGCAGCTCGACCCGGAGGCTGCCGCGCTCGAGGTAGACCCGGTTGAGGTCGGTGATCTCGAGCTCGCCGCGGGCGCTCGGGCGCAGGCCGGCCGCGACCTCGCAGACGTCGGGCCCGTAGAAGTAGAGGCCGGGCACGGCGTAGTGGCTGCGCGGCTGCTGCGGCTTCTCCTCGAGGCTCAGCGCGCGCCCGCTGCGGTCGAGCTCGACCACCCCGTAGCGCTGCGGATCGCGCACCCAGTAGCCGAAGATCAAGGCGCCGTCGGCGAGAGCGGCGCAGCGCTGCAGCAGCCCGGACAGGCCGTGGCCGTGGAGGATGTTGTCGCCGAGCACCAGGCAGGCCGGGGAGCCGTCGAGGAAGTCGCGGCCGAGCACGAAGGCCTGCGCGAGCCCGTCCGGGCTCGGCTGGACGCAGTAGTCGAATCGCATGCCGACGCGACCGCCGTCACCCAGGAGCTCGCGAAAGGACGGCAGATCGCGCGGGGTCGAGATGATCAGCACCTCGCGGATGCCCGCCAGCATGAGCAGGCTCAGCGGGTAGTAGACCATCGGCTTGTCGTAGACCGGGAGCAGCTGTTTGCTGATCACCCTGGTGACGGGGTGCAGCCGGGTTCCCGATCCGCCCGCGAGGACAATGCCCTTCATTGATCTGCCCCGTTCCTGGCTGCGGTCTCCCAGCATCGGCCGGGACCGGAGTCTACCATGCTCGGAGCGTGAGGGCAGAGGCGCCTGATCACGCTCCCGATACTGTGTTGCGAGGGTGGCCTCTGCCCTCCACGCTCCGAGAACGATGCGCTTCGCGCATCCCGAAAACGTGGAGAGAAGGACGGTTCCATGGGCGCGGAGAACGCGGAGCATCGTCAGTGGATCTTCCCGGCGATGATCTCGGCGGTCTCCGTGGCCTCCACGGTTCGATGAGCGGTGCATCAAACCGCGCCGTCGCGTGGTACCCATATTGGTCAGTCGGACCGAAAGTACGGTGCCGACCGGCCGGGGACACCTCGTGGAGGGGGCGGATCCGATGCCTGACAGCAACGGCACAGTGCTCGCGGTGGACGACGACCCGGGGGCACTCGAGGCACTCGCGGAGGCGCTGAGCACACTCGATTTTCGAGTGTGGGGGGCGACCGACGGCGGCTCGGCGCTCGCACTCGCGCAGCGGCACCAACCGGACGTCATCCTGCTCGACGTGATGATGCCGGGGATGGACGGCTACGAGATCTGCTCGCGTCTCAAGGAGGATCCAGAGACCCGCCTCATCCCGGTCGTGTTCCTGACCGGGCACGGCTCGCGCGAGGCCCGGCTACACGGCCTCGAGGCCGGAGCCACCGACTTTCTGAGCAAGCCGTGCGACCTCGTCGAGCTCGAGATCCGCGTCCGCAACCTGGTCGAGTTCCGGCGGCTGACCCTCGAGCTCGATTCGGCGGAGCAGATGGTGTTCTCGATCGCCCGCACGGTCGAGGCGCGCGATCCGGACACCTCGGACCACTGCGAGCGCCTGGCCCAGCTCGGCGTTCGACTCGGCCGGCGGCTCGGGCTCGGCGACGACGAGCTGACGGCGCTGCGCCGGGGCGGCTACCTCCACGACCTCGGCAAGGTCGGCATCCCGGACTCGGTGCTGCTCAAGCCGGGACCGCTCGAGCCCTCCGAGTGGGAGCTCATGAAGCGCCACGTCGAGATCGGGGTCGAGATCTGCGCGCCGCTGCGCAGCCTGCGGCCGGTGCTGCCGTTGATCCGTCATCACCACGAGCGCTTTGACGGCTCCGGCTACCCTGACGGCCTGGCCGGCGCGGACATCCCGCTGCTGGCCCGGGTCTTCCAGGTGGTGGACATCTACGACGCGCTCACCAACGATCGCTGCTACCGCAAGGCCCTCGACCCCCCTGCCGCCTTCGCGGTCATGATCGACGAGACCACCCGCGGCTTCTGGGACCCGGAGGCCATCGAGACCTTCATGCTGATGCTCGAGAGCGAGGGCGTCGAGGTCGCCGCCGACGCGGCCTGCGGATAGCGGAGGCGAGAGGCGAGAAGGGGAGACGTCCCTCGCCAGACGTTGTTCCTGTTCCATTCAAGCAAGCCCCCTCGGAGAGCGTCACTTCTCACCCTCTCACTCCACCATCTCACCTCTTCTCCTCCCTACAGCGATCGTGGCCGCGTCATCGCCTCGGGCGACAGCAGCCGGTCGAGCTCGGCGTCGTCGAGATCGCCGGCTGCGAGGATGATCTCGCGCACGCCGCGGCCGGTCGCGAGCGCCTCCTTGGCGACCTCGCGTCGCGCGCTCGTAGCCGAGCGCCGGGACGACCGCGGTGACGAGCCCGATCGAGCGCTCGACCATGCTCGCGGCAGCGCTCGCGGTTGGCGGTGATGCCGCGGATGCAGCGCTCGCTCAGCGTGCGGCACGCCGCGGTGAGCATGTCGAGCGACTGGAAGAGGTTGAAGGCGATCACCGGCTCCATGACGTTGAGCTGGAGCTGCCCGGCCTCGGCGGCCATGGTGATCGTCAGGTCGTTGCCGATCACCTGGAAGGCGACCTGGTTGACGACCTCGGGGATCACCGGGTTGACCTTGCCCGGCATGATCGACGAGCCCGGCTGCATCGGCGGCAGGTTGATCTCGCCGAGGCCGCAGCGCGGGCCGGAGGAGAGCAGGCGGAGGTCGTTGCACATCTTCGAGAGCTTGACGGCGATCCGCTTGAGCACGCCGGAGAACATGACGAACGCGCCGGTGTCGGGCGTCGCCTCGACCAGGTTCTCGGCGCGGCACCAGCGTCGAGGCCGGTGATCCGGCGCAGCTCCTCGATCGCGAGCGCGGGGTAGCGCGGGTCGGCGTTGATCCCGGTGCCGATCGCGGTGCCGCCCAGGTTGATCTCGAGGAAGAGCCGCGAGCGTCTCGCTCGAGCCGCGCGATGTCCTCGCGCGGTGGTGACGGCGAAGGCCTCGAACTCCTGGCCGAGCGTCATCGGCACCGCGTCCTGGAGCTGGGTGCGGCCCATCTTGAGGACGTCGCCGAACTCGTCGCCCTTGGCGGCGAGCGCCGTCGCGCAGCTCGCGCAGCGCCGCGAGCAGGCTCGGCCATGCGCGAGGATCAGCGGCGATGCGGATCGCCGTCGGGTAGACGTCGTTGGTCGACTGCGACAGGTTGACGTGGTTGTTGGGGTGGCAGTGGGCGTAGTCGCCGCGCGGCGTGCCCGAGCAGCTCGAGCGCCCGGTTGGCGATCACCTCGTTGGCGTTCATGTTGGTCGAGGTGCCGGCGCCGCCCTGGATCATGTCGACCACGAAGTGGCCGTGCCAGTGGCCGTCGATCGATCTCCTGGCAGGCGCGGTCGATCGCGGCGGCGACGTCGCGGGGAGCAGGCCGAGCGCGCGGTTGGCGCGCGCCGCCGCCTGCTTGACCATGGCGAGCGCCCGCACCAGGTGCGGGAAGTGCGCGAGGCGGATGCCGGTGATCGGGAAGTTCTCGACCGCCCGCAGCGTCTGGATGCCGTAGAGCGCGTCGGCCGGCACCTCGCGCTCGCCGAGCAGGTCGTGCTCGGTGCGGGTCGCCCCCGGGCGGTAGACCAGGTCCCAGCCGGCGCGGCGGGCGACGGTGTACTGGAGGCGCCGCACCATCACCCTGGCGACCTGGGCGAACAGGCGCATCGCGGCCGGGGCGTCGCCGGAGAGGGCCGCCCGCACCGCCTCGGCGTCGAGCTCGAGCACCTCGAGCTCGTCGACCGCGCGTGCCGTGGCGGCGTGGATGCCGGGCTCGAGGAGTGCCGCCTCGCCGGCGGTCTCACCGGGGCCGAGCACCACCACCGGGCCGCTCGATCCGCCGCGGTCCACCCGCACCTCGAGGTGGCCGCTGACGATCAGAAAGCAGGCCCGGCGGGCGTCTCCGGCGGAGAACAGCTCGCCGCCGCGCGCGATGCGGCGTGGCACCGCGAGCGGCGCGAGCCGGTCGAGGACCGCAGGCTGGAGGTCGTGGAAGATCTCGAAGCGGCCAAGCAGCTCGGCGGTGACGTTCATGGCTCCCTCCGCGCGCCCACGCTATGCGATCCGCCGCGCGGATCGCAAGGGCGGACCGTCGTTCCATGCGTTACTCTTGATGACATGCTGAAGTTCCTGCTCTGGCTCATCCTGCTCGTGCTGTGCTGGCCGCTGGCCCTGCTCGCGCTGCTGCTCTACCCGGTGGTCTGGCTGCTGCTGCTGCCGTTCCGGCTGCTCGGGATCACGGTCGATGCGGTCTTCAAGCTGCTGTCCGCGATCCTGCACCTGCCGGCGCGGCTGCTGCGCGGCCCGTCGTCGGTGGTGAGCGGATAGCAGATAGCCGATAGCCGGTAGCGGGAGGCATGTGGCGCCGTGCGGCACGAGACCTCGACCGGCGGTGCCAGGTGCCGCAACTGTGCCCGTGATCAGGGTGAGCCCGCTGAAGCTCGCAGCAAACCGGGGACGTGAACGGGAACGGGGACGCGGGCGGGCGGGGGACCTGTCACCTATCGCGTATCACCAGCACGGAAGCGGGCGCGGGCGCGGAAACGGGGGAGTCGGCGCGCCGGGACGGTCGCGGAAGCGGGCGCGGAAGCGGGCGCGGAAGCGGGGGAGTCGCGAGAGGGTAACCCGCTAGAGCCTCGCGACGACGGCCTCGGTGTACTCGCTCGTCGAGGCCGTGCCGCCGAGGTCGCGGGTCCTGAGGCCGTCAGACAGTGTGCGCCGGATGGCGCCCATCACCCGGTCGGCGACGTCGTCCTTGCCGAGGTGGCGCAGCATCAGCACGGACGAGCACAGCAGCGCGGTCGGGTTGGCCAGGTTCTTGCCCGCGATGTCCGGCGCCGAGCCGTGTACCGCCTCGAAGACCGCGACCCCATCGCCGATATTGGCGCCCGGGGTGACGCCGAGGCCGCCGACCAGGCCGGCGCAGAGATCGGACAGGATGTCGCCGTAGAGGTTCTCCATCACCACGACGTCGAACTGGTGGGGGTTCATCACCAGCCGCATGCAGGCGGCGTCGACGATGCTGTCGGTGGCCTCGATGCCGGGGTAGCCGGCGGCGACCTCGTGGAAGCAGTCGAGGAAGAGCCCGTCGGCGAGCTTCATGATGTTGGCCTTGTGGACGGCCGTGACCTTGGCGCGGCCTCGCCGCTGCGCGTACTCGAAGGCGAAGCGGCAGATCCTCGTGCAGGCGGAGCGGGTCATGATCTTGAGCGACTCGACAACGCCGGGGATCACCTCGTGCTCGATGCCCGAGTACAGGCCCTCGGTGTTCTCGCGCACCACCACCAGGTCGACGTCGCTGTGGCAGGTCTTGACGTTGGGCAGCGACTCGACCGGGCGCAGGTTCGCATAGAGGTCGAGGGCCTTGCGCAGCCGGACGTTGACCGACGCGAAGCCCTTGCCCACGGGGGTCGTGATCGGTCCCTTGAGGGCCACGCCCGCCGCGCGGACCGCTTCCAGCGTCGCCTCCGGCAGGGTGTCGCCGTGGCTCGAGAGGGTCTCCGCGCCGGCGTGGTGGGTCTCCCACTCGATGCCGGCGCCGGCGGCGTCGAGCACCCGCACGACCGAGTCGGAGATCGACGGGCCGATGCCGTCGCCGGGGATGAGGACGACCTTGTGGCTCATGGTGTGCTCCTTGAGTCCGTGAGCAGGTAGGCGGCGAGCGCCCTCAGCGTCGCCTCGTCGGCCTTGTCGCCGTAGGTCGGCATCGCGATCGGGTACTGCTCGGCCTTGTAGGCGAGGCGCGGCGTGGTCTTGATCATCGCCGGCGGGTCCTTGAGGTAGGTCGTCAGGGACGGCTGCGTCCAGTGGTCGGCGAGCCCGGCGAGGACCGGGCCGGAGCGCTTGCCCTCGCGGTGGTCGCCGTGGCAGCTCCCGCAGCCGAGGGTCCGGTAGGCCTGCCGCCCCTCCCGGACCTCGGCCGACAGCCCGGAGTCGGGTCCCTCGGCGCTCGCGCCGCAGCCGGCCAGGACGGCGAGCCCGGCAATGCCGGCCGCGACCGCCACCAGTGATGCGGCGCCTCTGCATGTCCACCCTCGTCAGCTCTCCACCAGGTGGTCGACCTTGGCGGCGCAGATGAAGTCGTTCTCCGACAGGCCGCCGATCGAGTGGGTCGCGTAGCGGACGGTGCAGCTTGCGTAGCCCACGACCAGCTCGGGGTGGTGGTCCTCGCGGTGCGAGATCCAGGCCACGGCGTTGACGAAGGCCATGGTCTGGTAGTGGTCCTCGAACTGGAAGGTCTTGGCCAGCAAGCCCCCCGCGATCGCCCAGCCCTCGGCGTGGCCGAGCAGGTGCTCGAGGTCATGGCCGGACAGCGGCGGGGTGCCGGCCGGGAGCGGCCGGCAGGCCTTCATCACGAGCTCGTTGTCGCACATGGCGTCCTCCCGGACCGGCATCATAGCCCATGGGCCTTGCCACACGCCGAGGTTGCCGGCCCGTCCGCTTCCGCGCCCGCTTCCGCGCCCGCTTCCGGGATCGGTCAACGTGACCAGCTATCCCCGGCCCGATCGCCATCGGAGGCTTGACAGGCGCAAATTTTAGGCTAACCTAAAAATCGATGAGCAGCGGGCGAGCGAGCCTTTCCCTGACGACGGCCCAGGAGGACTACCTCAAGCAGATCTTCCTGCTCGGCGGTCGCGGCGGCAGCGTCGGCACCCAGTCCCTCGCGGTCCGGCTCGGGGTCCGGCCGGCGTCGGTGACGGGCATGGTGCAGCGGCTCGCCGAGCTCGGACTGGTCGACCACCGCCGCTACCGCGGCGTCAGCCTGACTGAGTCGGGCCGGCAGGTGGCGCTCGAAATGCTGCGCCACCACCGGCTGCTCGAGACCTACCTCGCCGAGACCCTGGGCTACGGGTGGGACGAAATCCACGACGAGGCCGAGCGCCTCGAGCACGTCATCTCGGAGCGCTTCGAGGAGCGGATCGCGGAAGCCCTCGGCCACCCCACCCGCGACCCCCACGGCGACCCGATTCCCGACGCCATGCTCCAGCTGCCCGAGGAGGGCGGCGGCTGCAAGCTCGCCGAGCGGGGCGTGACCGGCGCCGCGACCGTGCTGCGGGTCGGCTCGCAGGACCCGGACAGCCTGGCGGTGCTCGAGCGGCTCGGGCTGGTGCCGGGCGCCCGGCTCGAGGTGCTCGAGACCACGCCCGCCGGAGTGCGGATCTCAACTGGCGGCGCCCGCTTCCTGGTGCCGGCCGAGCTCGCGAGCCAGGTCTGGCTCGAGGAGGCGCGATGAGGCTCGCGCCGATCGCGATGGTGGGATTGCTGGCGGCGGCCGTCGCAGCCGGTTGCGGCGGCGGGCCAGCGGCACCGGCGCAGGGGCCGGTCAAGGTCGTGGCCACCACGACCATCGTGGCCGACATGGTGAGCCGGATCGGCGGCGAGCACGTCGCGCTCGAGTCCCTGATGGGCCCTGGCGTCGACCCCCACCTCTACAAGCCGAGCGCCGGCGACGTCTGGCGCCTGTCGTCGGCGCGGGCGGTCTTCTACAGCGGGCTCCACCTCGAGGGCAAGATGGGCGAGGTGTTCGCCGAGATGAGCCGCCGGGGGGTGGTCACCGTGGCGGTCGCCGACTGCATTCCCGAGTCGCAGCTGATTCGGTCGGAGGGGTTTTCCGGGGCGCACGATCCGCACTGCTGGTTCGACGTCGCGCTGTGGAGCCGCGCCGCGGAGTGCGTGCGCGACGCGCTCAGTGAGCTGGATCCGGACCACGCCGCCGCCTACCGGAGCCGGGCGGATGCGTACGCCGCCGAGCTGTTGGCGCTCGACGGATGGGTGCGCGAGCAAATCGCGATGCTGCCCGAGGAGCGGCGGGTGCTGGTGACGGCGCACGACGCCTTCGGCTACTTCGGACGCGCCTACGGCTTCGACGTGCGAGGCCTGATGGGCGTGAGCACCGCCGCCGAGGCGGCGACCTCCGATGTCCAGCAGCTGGCCCGCTTCATCGCCGAACGGCGGATCCCGGCGATCTTCGTCGAGTCCTCGGTGCCGCCGCGCTTCATCAAGGCGCTGCGCGAGGCGGTGGCCGCCCGGGGCTTCGAGGTGGCGATCGGCGGCAGCCTCTACTCCGACGCCCTCGGCGACCCGGACGGTCCGGCCGCGACCTACGTCGGCATGGTCCGTTCCAACGTCGAGACGATCGACGAGCGCCCTCGCGGAGAAGGGGGAGGCTGAGCCGTGACGACGAACGCTGCCCCGGACCCATCGGCTGCTCCGGCCACCGCGATCGAGGTCGAGGACCTCACCGTCGCCTACGCCGACCAGCCGGTGCTGTGGGACGTCGACCTCCAGGTGCCGACCGGCGTCAAGATGGCGATCGTCGGGCCCAATGGCGCCGGCAAGAGCACCCTGATCAAGGCCGCCATGGGGCTGGTCGAGCCGGTCGCCGGCTCAGATCCGGATCTTCGGGCGAGGCGCGGCAGCGCGTCCGGGGCGAGATCGCCTACGTCCCGCAGCGGACAAGCCTCGAGTGGGACTTTCCGACGGATGTTCTGGACGTGGTCACCATGGGCACCTACGGCCGTCTCGGGTGGCTGCGCCGGGTCGGCCCGAAGCAGCGCGAGGAGGCGACGGAGGCACTGCGGACCGTCGGCATGGAGGCGTACGCGAAGCGGCCGATCGCGCAGCTGTCGGGCGGGCAGCAGCAGCGGGTGCTGCTGGCGCGGGCGCTGGTCCAGAGGGCGGAGATCTACATGCTCGACGAGCCCTTCCAGGGCGTCGACGCTCCGACCGAGCGCACGATCGCCGCGGTCCTCGACTCCCTCGCCGACACGGGCAAGACGATCCTCGTCGTGCACCACGACCTGCAGACGGTCCCCCAGTACTTCGACCAGGTGCTGCTGCTCAACGTGCGTGCGATCGCCTTCGGCCCGGTGGCCGAGGTCTTCACCGAGGAGAACCTGAGGATGACCTTCGGCGGGCGGGTTGGGGTGCTGGTCCGCGATGGAGCCGCCGGAGGCTGAGGTGGAGCTGCTCGGCGACTACACGCTGCGCATCGTCGCCCTCGGCTCCGGGGTGCTCGGTGCGACCTCGGGCGCTCTCGGCTCGTTCGCGGTGCTCCGCCGCCAGAGCCTGCTCGGCGACGCGGTCAGCCACGCCGCCCTGCCCGGAATCGCGCTCGCATTCCTGCTCACCGGCAGCAAGATCCCGGTCGTCATCATGGCCGGCGCGGCGCTCGCCGGCTGGCTGGCGACGCTCGCGGTGCGCACGGTGACGGCCCGCAGCCGGGTCCCCTTCGACAGCGCCCTGGGCATGACGCTTGCGGTCTTCTTCGGCTTCGGCCTGGTGCTGCTGACCTTGATCCAGAGGATGCCGAACGCCGCCCAGGCCGGACTCGAGACCTTCCTGTTCGGCCAGGCGGCGGCCCTCCTGTTCCAGGACGTGGTGACGATGGTGGTCGCCGGGACGGTTTCGGTGGCGGTGCTGACACTGCTCTGGAAGGAGCTCAAGCTGCTCGCCTTCGACCCGGGTTTCGGCGCCGGCCTTGGCCTGCCCGATGGCCCGTCTCGACGGCCTGCTGACCGCCCTGCTCGTGGTGGCGATCGTGATCGGCTTGCAGACCGTGGGCGTCGTGCTGATGAGCGCAATGATCGTCGCGCCTGCCGCCGCCGCCCGCCAGTGGACCCGCCGACTCGGCCCGATGGTGGCGCTCGCCGCGGCGGTCGGCGCCTTGTGCGGAGCGGCCGGGGCGGTGGTGAGCTCGCTGGTGCCGCGGCTGCCCACCGGCCCGACCATCGTGCTGCTGCTGAGCGCCGCGGTGGCGGTGTCGCTGTTGCTCGCCCCCGAGCGGGGGCTTGCCTGGCGATGGCTGCGGCTGGGTCGGCTGCGCGAGGCGCCGCAGCTCGACCCGGTCCTGATCCACCTCTATGCGCTGTCCCTGCAGCACGCCGAGGACCCGGACCACGGCCACACGGTCGCCGTGCTGCGCACGATGAGCCAACGCGACGCCGATATCGCGGGTGCCCTGGCAGGCCTGCAGAGTCTGGGGCTCGCCGAGCAGACGGCCGGCGGGCTGTGGGCGCCGACCGAGCTCGGCCGGCGCGAGGCGAGGCGGGCCCTCGAGCGCGAGGGAGGGGAGGGGGCATGAGCGCCGCGCTCGAGATCCTGCTGATCGCGGTGGTGACCGCCGTGGCCGCGTCCCTTCCCGGGACCTTCCTGGTGCTGCGGCGTCTCGCGATGGTGAGCGATGCGATCTCGCACGCGATCCTGCCCGGGATCGTTGTCGCCTTCTTCCTCACGGGCGACCTGGGCTCACCGCTGCTGGTGGCGGCGGCCGCGGCCACCGGGGTCCTCACGGTGGCGCTGATCGAGGCGGTCAAGCGGTCGCGGCTGGTGCCCGGGGACGCGGCCATCGGCCTGGTGTTTCCCGCGCTGTTCGCGCTCGGCGTGGTGCTGGTCTCGCGCTACGCGGGCGACGTCCACCTCGACACCGACGTGGTGCTGCTCGGCGAGCTCGCCTTCGCGCCCTTCGACCGTTTCGTCGTCGGCGGCCGCGACCTCGGACCGGTCGCACTGTGGACCATGGGGGGCATCCTGCTGATCAACCTCGCCGTTCATCGCGGTGGTCTTCAAGGAGCTCAAGCTGGCCACGGTGGACGCGGGGCTCGCGGCGGCGCTCGGGCTGAAGCCGGCGCTGCTGCACTACGGCCTGATGACCGTGGTCTCGATCACCGCGGTCGGGGCCTTCAACGCGGTCGGCTCGATCCTGGTGGTCGCGCTGATGATCGCGCCGCCGGCCACCGCCTACCTGCTCGCCGAGCGCTTCGTGCCGATGCTCGCGCTCGGCGCGCTGACGGCCGCGCTGGCCGCGGTGGCGGGCTGCGGCATCGCGTTCCTGCTCGACGTGTCGATCGCCGGGGCCATGGCGACCACCTGCGGGGTGCTGTTCGCGGCCGCCTTCGCGTTCGCGCCGAGGCGCGGTCTGCTCGTCCAGCTGCGGCGTCGCGCGACCCAGCGCCTGGAGTTTGGGGTGACCATGCTGCTGGTCCACCTCCTCCACCACGAGCACACTGAGAGGGCCCGCGAGGAGTGCCGGCGGGACGCCCTCCACCACCATCTGCGCTGGAGTGAGGGCTTCACCCGCCAGGTCGTGCGCCAGGCCGAGCAGCGGGACCTGGTGGCCGGCGCCGGCGAGCTGGTCGCCCTGACCGACCCCGGCCGCGATCGGGCGCAGCATGCGGTGGTAGGCAGGAGCGGATAGCGGATAGCGGATAGCGGATGGAGCCGCCGCCCGCTCTCGTCACGGCGCAGTCCGCAGGACGAAGCCGGATCCGCGCCCGTTCCCGTTCCCGCTTCCGATCCTCACCACGAAGACACGAAGACTCCAAGGAGAGCAGCTGATTGGCACCGCCAGTCAAGGGTCTTCTTCGTGTCGTGGTGTCTTTGTAGTGTGAAACTGCCCGTCTGCCTTCGCCGGGCGCGGATGCGGGGCGCCAATCCGCAATTCGCAATCCACCGCTCCGGGCAAGGAGACGGAGACGGGCACGGAAGCGGGCGCAGAAGCGGAAGCGGGCGAAGAGCAGGGGGCTGGCCACTGCCTCGCTGCCTCATCGCGTCACTGCCTCATCGCGTCACTGCCCCTCCGCCCCCGCCTGCCTGCGCCTGCGCCTCCTCCTCAGCCTGCGACTTCTCGCCCGACTTGCGGCGGTTGCGGATGAACCACGAGGTGACCGCGGAGTTCTCGACGCCGCGGACCACGTTCTCCAGGTCCTGGTAGAGCAGTGGGTCGTTGAGGAAGGCGCCCGCGGTGCCCTCGCCCTCGTCGAGCTTCTCCATCACCGACCGGAGATGGCTCGTCAACGCCTGCAGGTCGTCGAGGAAATCGTCGGCGTACTCCTTGTCCTGCATGAGCCGCGGCAACGTGCCCTGGCCGGTCGAGAGCTCCTCGAAGGCGGCCGCCATCGCCTCGCTCGCGTCGCGGACCGCGCCGATGGTCTCGCGGAGCTGGGCCGCGGTCGCGGGGTCGCGGAACAGCACCGCGTACGCCGAGTCGGTCCGCTCCAGGTCGCGCGCGATGGTCGCGCCGCTGGCCTGGAGGCTGCGGGTCGTGGCGGCGAGCTCGTCGCCCAGGGCAGGGTCGGAGATCATCCGGCCGAGCAGGCCCTCGCCGGCGTTGACCTTCTGGAGGATCGCGCGCAGCTCGACCACGGTCGACTGGGCGACCACGCTGAAGGGCTCCCCCTCCTCCGGGGTCCTGGTGAGCTCACCGAGCAGCCCCTCACCGGCCTCGATCCGGTGCAGGATCACCTTGAGGCTCGCCGAGATCGAGATCAGGTTCTCGATCAGGTCCTCGCCGCTGGCGACGAACTCCTCGACCTCGGCCGGGATCCCGACCCCGGACCCGTCCTCCCTCGAGGACCCGCGCGGCGGCCGACGAGCCGGCACGGACCTCGAGGTACTTGTCGCCGAGCAGTCCGATGGTCTTGATCGACACCTCGCTGTCCTCGCGGATCCGCTCGGTGTAGTCAGCATCGACCGAAAAGCGAACGGTGATCCGATTCTGCTCGGGATCGGTGGGCAGCTCGATCGCCTCCACGAAGCCGACGTCGACCCCGCTCAGCCGCACCGCAGCGCCGGTCTGCAGCCCGGTGACGTTGGTGAACGAGGTCTGGTAGCGGGTGTGCCGGACGAAGACCTGCTGGCGCTGGCCGATCGTCAGGATCGCCACAGCGAGCAGCGCCAGCGCGGCCAGCGTCAGCGCTCCAACCCTGAGGTCGCGTTTCGTCTCGTCACGCATGGATGCCTCCCGCCGCGAAGAACTCCCGCACCGGATCGGGCGCCTCGCGACGAGCGGCCTCCACCGATCCGGAGAAGATGAACGCGCCGTCGTGAAGGAAGACCACCCGCTCCGCAACCCGCACGACCAGTGGAATGTCGTGGGTCACGACCAGGGAGGTCACCCCGAGGCGACGGTCGAGATCGACGATGAGGTCGGCGATCGCTCCGCCGGTCACCGGATCGAGCCCGGTGGTGGGCTCGTCGTAGAGCATGATCTCGGGCTCCAACGCGAGCGCGCGCGCCACCGCGACTCGCTTGCGCATGCCGCCCGAGAGCTCGGACGGCTGCAGCGATCCCACGTCCTCGAGCCGGACCATGGCGAGCAGCTCGTCCACGCGCTCGCGCAGCGCGGCCGGCTCGAGTCGATCGTGCTCACGCAGCGGATAGGCGACGTTGTCGAAGACCGACATCGAGTCGAACAGCGCGCCGCCCTGAAACAGGTAGGACACGCGGCGCCGCAGCGGCGTCAGCTCCGCCTCGGACATGGTCGACACCGGGTAGCCGAGCACCGTGATCTCCCCGCGGTCCGGTGGGACCAGGCCGTTCACCGTCTTGAGCGTCACCGACTTGCCCGAGCCCGAGGCGCCGAGCAGCGCCACCGTGGCGCCGCGCTCGATCTCGAGCGACACCCCGCGCAGCACGTGCTTGGCGCCGAAGGACTTGGTGACGTCACGCAGCAGGATGACCGGTTCGCTCATGTCACAGCGCCAGGAACAGCTTGGTGATGAAGAAGTCGAAGATCAGGACCGAGATGGCGATCACGTACACGGTGTGGGTTGTCGCCCGGCCGACGCCGTCCGCGCCGCCGCGAGCCGAGAGCCCGTTGTAGCAGCCGATGACCGCGATCAGGAACGCGAACATGACCGGCTTGGCGAGGCCCAGCCAGAGATCGTCGAAGGTCAGCACCTGCGCGGTGCGCTGCAGGTAGAAGGTCGGGCTCAGCCCCTCCTGGAAGACGCCGATCAAGAGGCCGCCGAAGATGCCCATGCCGTCGGCCAGGATGGTCAGCAGGGGCAGCATCGCGACCGTGGCCCAGACCCGCGGGACCACCAGCTTGCGCACCGGGTCCGCCGCCATCGAGCGGATGGCGTCGACCTGCTCGGTGACCGCCATCGAGCCGATCTCGGCGGCGATGCCGGAGCCGACGCGGCCGCCCACCATGAGCGCCGTCAGCACCGGGCCGAGCTCCCGCACCAGCGACAGGGCCACGACCTCGCCGATGTAGAGGCGGGCGCCGAACTTCCCCAGCGCATACGCGGTCTGGAGGGCGAGCACCATGCCGGTGAACAGAGCGGTGATGTTGGTCAGGTTGAGCGATCCGACGCCGATGCGGTCGAACTGGCGCACGGTCTCCCTGACATCGAGCGGGCGTGTGAACATCCGCACCAGCGCCTGAGCCGGCGAGCCTGGTGACGCCGCCGACTTGCCTGAGGAGCGACCCTGTCCAGCCCATCGTGTGGAGTTCAGCCTAGCATCCACTGCTCGAATTCTGGGTGACGCGCGCTCTCCCAGTGCCCGCTTCCGCCTCCGCGCCCGCTTCCGCTTCCGATGGGAGGGGCATTCCGTCAGGGTGGCGCGACCAACGTCAGATCGCGAAACCGCTATTCGGGCGCCGCCATCGGGCGCGGAAGCGGAAGCGGAAGCGGAAGCGGATGGGGCACCGATGCCGTGGAGACCCGAAGACGCGGGATTCTGGCTTCCGGAGGGGTGTCGCCGACTCCGTCGCCCCGGGCGCGGCAGCGGCAGCGGAAGCGGAAGCAGGCCGAGCTGACCCCTAGCCCCTATCCCCCAACCCCCGGTCGGAAGCGGGCTCGGAAGCGGAAGCGGAAGCGGGTGGGAAACCAGCCCCTAGCCCCTGGCCCCTGGCCGGGCGGGAGCAGGGAGTGGGGGCCGACCCGAAAACGGCTACAATGGGACCTCTGGAGGACGGTCATGCGGGTGATCGAAGGCAAGCTGGAAGCCACGGATCTTCGCTTCGCGTTGGTGGTCAGCCGCTTCAACGAGGCCCTCACCTCGCGCCTGGAGTCGGGCGCGGTGGACTGCCTGGTGCGGCACGGGGCAGACCGCGAGGCCATCACCATCTTCCGCGTGCCGGGCGCCTGGGAGATCCCGATGGTCGCGGGAAAGGTCGCGGCGGCGGGCCGCTACGATGCCGTCATCTGCGTCGGCGCGCTGGTCCGCGGCGGCACCCCGCACTTCGACCTGCTGGCCGCCGAGGTGGCCAAGGGGATCGCCCAGACCGCGATGGCCTCCGGAGTGCCAGTGACCTTCGGCGTCATCACCGCGGACACCCTCGAGCAGGCGGTGGAGCGCGCCGGCACCAAGATGGGCAACAAGGGCTGGGAGGCGGCCCTCGCCGCAATCGAGATGGCCCGTTTGTACCGAGAGCTCGAACAGGGGGAGTAGGTGGGTTCCCGCCGGCGGGCGCGCGAGCTGGCTCTCCAGCTGCTCTACCAGTACGAGCTGACCCACGCCGAGCCCGAGCAGATGCAATCGGACTTCGACGAGTGGAACGGCGCATCCAACGGGGTGCGCGAGTTCGCAGATGGCCTGCTGCGGGGAACGCTCGAGCACCTCGCCGAGATCGACCAGGAGCTCGAGCGGCAGACGGTGCACTGGCGCCTCGATCGGCTGGCTGCGGTGGACCGCAACATCCTCCGGCTCGCCATGTACGAGCTTCTTTTCCTGTCCGATACGCCGCCCGCGGTGGTCATCGACGAGGCGATCGAGATCGCCAAGAAGTACGGCGCCGAGGACTCGCCCCGCTTCGTCAACGGCGTGCTCGACGGCTTTCTGAAACGGAGGGACGGCGCCGAATGAGGGCTGCGATCGGCGCGGTCTGTCTGCTGTGGGCGACCGCGGCGGCCGGCCATGAGGCGAGCTACCTGGTGCGGGCAACGGTCGCTCCGGTGGGCGTGTCGGCCAACGGTTACGTGCAGTCGGTCGTGACGGCCGAAGGCGGGGCGATCGAGGTCCACGTGGCGACCACCTTCGGGCCGATCGGCGCTGCGGGGGCGTACGGCAGCCTGCCCCGGCCGACGGGCGAGCCGCCGCCGCAGGGCTTCGAGCTGCCTCGACAGCTGCGCCGGAGCCTGAGCCCCGACCTTGACGCGTGGGAGGCGGCGACTCGGATCCTCGAGTGGTCCGCCGCTCAGCTGTCGATCGACGAGCGGGATCAGATGCCTCAGGACGCGGCCAGCGTGCTTTCGCGCGGTCGCGGACGCTGCTCGGGCGTGGCGAACGCGACCACCGCGCTGCTGCTGGCGGCGGGCTTCGAGGCCGTCACCGTGAGTGGACTGCTGGTCACCGGCGAGGGCGCGATCCCCCATCGCTGGGTCGCCTGCCGCCTGCCCGGGGCGGGCTGGGTGCACACCGATCCCACACTCGGGCTGTGGACGGTCACGACCAGCCACGTCGCGTTCGCCGACACCGTGGCCGGTCCATTCGAGGTCGAGGTCCTCGGCCGTGCCGGAGACCCGATCGCAGCGCTGCCACGTCGCTCCGGGCGGCCGGTGCGGCCGAACGTGGGCTCCGAGCTCGTGTGCCGGGTGGTCCGTGCCGGCGGTGAGGCCACCGCGGTGGCGGTGCTGTCGGGCGGCGACGGCGAGACGCACCGTGCGGTGCTGGCGCCCGAGGGCCGGTTCAGCGCCTTGCTGCCGGGTCGCTGGCGGCTGGTCGTGCTGGACGGTGACCGGGTGGTGGAGGACCGCCAGCTGGTGCTGCGTCAGGGCGAGCTCAACAGCGTCACCGTCGAGCTGCCGGCGAGGGCCCCGGCCGGAGGGCTCGGGTCGTGAGACGGGTCCTGTCGGGGAGCCTGGCCCATCTGGCCCCGTCGTCGCTGCTGCGACTGCTGTCAGCGACCGCCCCGAGCGGCGTCCTCGAGATCTCGTGCGAGGCCGGCGACCTCCGCCTCGAGACTGTCAAGGGCAAGGTGGCCGCGCCGGGGCCGGAGGAGCTGCGGCGGGTTGGTCGGATCCTCCGCGCGGGCATCGGCAGCTTCCGTTTCGAGCCGCGCGAGCTGCGTCCACTCGTCGGCGAGGGGCTGACGCTCAGCGCGCTGGCCGATGCGGCGGAGGAGACCGAGAGGATCTGGGACCCGGCGCTCGGGGGTGACGTCGATCTCGATCGGCTGCTGGCCGGCGAGGTGATGGAGCTGTCGCGGCCGGCCCCGGTGGCCGACATCCACGTCCTTCCCGTCCGCTCATCGCAGAATCCGCTCGACGAGCTGCTGACCGAGCTCCAGGCGACCGCGCCGGGCGAGCTGCTGTTGACCGAGGTCGCGGTGGTCTCCAAGGACCCGCGCATCTGGCGAGGCACGCTGGCCACCAGCTGGCGACGGCGCGGCTGGGAGCTGCGCATCGGCGGCGAGCCGGGCGGCCTCTCCATCGACGGCGCCGACGCGGTGATCCTCCACCAGGAGGAGGCTTTCGAGCGGTCCAACGAGGCGCTGGGCTGGATCCGCCTCGTCGAGCTCGCCAGCGAGGCGGCCCCCCCGATCCCGGTGGTGTGGGTCGGTCGGGTTCGCGACCGGGTCTGGGTACACCGCCTGATCGAGGCCGGTGTGTCGTTCCTGATGCCGCCGCCCGAGAAGCTCTCGGCGCCGTCTCTGGAGCGCTTTGCGGCCGATCTCGCGGCAGTGCTGGAGCGCGAGATGAGGAGTCGCCAAATGCTCGCCTCGGCGCGCCGGCCCCGGACCGTGTACGAGCTGGTGGACACCCTGCTCGAGAAGGGGGACCCGGACCGAGCCATCGGCTCGCTGCTGCAGCTGGCGTCGGCGCAGCTGTGGCGCGGGGCCGTGCTGATGGTCGAGGAGACGGCGATCCGCTGCCGCGCCGGCTACGGCTACCCGCTGAGCCGCGGCTCGGCAGCGCTGCCGCGGGGCATCGCCCTTCTCGAGGGGGCCGTGCGCAGCGGCGAGGCGGTGCTGGGGATCGAGCCGGATTCGGCCGGAGCGGCCCAGCTCGCCCGTGTGCTCGGCGTCGACCGGCTGCCGGCCGCAACCGCGGTGATCCCGTTGGCGGCCGGGGTCACCGTGCGGGGGCTCTTGGTGGCGGACCGCGAGGGCGCCCCGCTGCCGGAGCTCAGCGAGATGACCCTGCTCGCGTGCTGCCTGGGGGGCGTGGTGGTTCGGGGTGGGAGCCGAGGATAGGTTCGGCTCCCCCCCGCTTCCGCTTCCGCGCCCGCTTCCGACTCCGGATTCGTTCCCGTCCCCGTACCCGTCCCCGTTCCCGGACCCCACGTCCGCGCCCCGCCGGCTTCCACGCCCCAGCCCCCTTTCCCCCGCCCGCTTCCGCTTCCGCGCCCGCTTCCGACTCCGGATTCGTTCCCGTCCCCGTACCCGTCCCCGTTCCCGGACTTCACGTCCGCGCCCCGCCCGATTCCGCGCCCCCGCTCCGCCTCCGCGCTCGCTTCTGACCGATCGTGGATCGAGGGCCTCACATCGGGCATTCGGGCGCGGAAGCGGAAGCGGAAGCGGGGGGAGCGGAAACGGAAGGGGAAGCGGGCTCGGAAGCGGTAGGAGAAGGGGAAGCGGAGCCGGGGCCGTCGCGTTGTGTCCAGTGGTGGACACCGCTGTTCGATCCGTTGACAGGCTGCTTCCATCCGGATATCCTGCTGCCCTGGCGCGGTCTATCCTGCCGGCTCGGAGTTGCACGTGGCGCGTACCATCTGCCGAACGCACGACCGGCGGTGTCCGAATGGAAGCAGTTGACGGGTTCGAGACCACACGCAGGCCGATCGGTGTGGCGAAACTGACCACTTGCGATGGGCCGAGGATGTTCAAATGGTGACACTCGCAATCGAAGGCAACGGCGGCTCCGAGCTGACCTATGAGCTCGTCAAGCAGGTGATCTCGGTCGGCGCCTCGAGCCAGAACGACGTCGTCATCCGCTCGCCGGGGGTGGCTCCACGCCACCTGGTGATCCAGCGCAACGACAGGGTCTACACCTTCCTGGCGCAGCCGCGGCAGGTGGTGGTGCTCAACGGTGAGCGACGCTCGCGCGGCGTGCTGCGAGTCGGCGACCGGATCCGGATCGGGACCGCCACCCTGATCTTCAAGGGCATCGGTGAGGAAGAGCCGGAAATCGAGCTGGTCAGCGACGAGCACAGCGACGAGTTTGCCGCTGCGCCCGCGACCACGCCGTTGGAGGCCGCGAGGCCGCCCCGCGGCCGGTCAGAGGTGGTCCTCTACTCCGAGCCGAACCGCCTGGCCGAGGCGCGCCAGCACATGGTCGAGATCTTCCGCGCCGGTGTCCGCTCCGACCTGGTGCCGTCGCTGCGCACCTTCCTCGGGACCTTCTTCAACGGCCGCCAGGCCATGCTCTCGTGGCTCGACGAGGATGGCCGCTTCCAGCCCATCGTGTCGCAGTGGACCGGAGAGGTCCCGAGGTTGCCGGCGCGCACCTTCGACGAGCTCGGAACGAGCGGCCGCTACGCGGTGCTGCGGATGCCCGGACGGCAGCTGCTGATCTATCCGGTGTCGCGCGGCACCCTCGACTCGCAGGCGTACCTGATCGTGGAGTCGCTGGACGAGGACCTCGAGAACGACCAGGCCCTGCTCGCCGAGCTCTCCCGGATGCTGGCCGTGCACTGGGAGCGGGTGGAGAACTCGAGCTCGCTCTACGGAGCGTGGGAGGACGCCACCAGGAAGACGGTCGAGGACCACCTCCCCGGCACCTCGCCCGCGGTGCGGGTGCTGCGGGAGTCGGTCATCCAGGCGGCGCGCTCCACTTTCCCGGTGCTACTGTGCGGCCGCCCCGGCTCGGGGCGGACGGCGATTTCCACCTTGATCGCGTCCATCCATCCAACCGGCGAGCTGCCGGTGCAGGCGATCCAGGTCAAGAAGGGCGAGGACGACGCCTTCCGGCTCGATCTCTTCGGCCCACCCTCCGAGCTCGGCGCCAGGGCGACGCTCGCCGAACGTGCCAAGGGGTCGCTGGTCGTGTTCCGCGACATCCATCTGCTGGCGCCCGGGACGCAGCGCGAGCTGGCGGCGGCGATGTCGCATGACGTCGAATCCGGCTACGGACCGGCGGTGCGCTGGGTCGCGACCACGGAGCCCGACTGCATGGCGCTGGTCAACGAAGGGATCCTCGACTCGACGCTGTACAACCTCTTCCAGCGGCACATCATGCGCATCCCGGCCCTCAACCAGCGCCGGGAGGACCTGCCGCTGCTGGTGGTGCGGCTGCTCGACGCCGTCGGAGCCGAGCAGGACAAGGAGATCCGTGGCATCGAGTTGGAAACCCTGAACTCGCTGCTGAACCACCCCTTCGAGGGCGAGATGTCGGAGCTCCTCGGCGAGCTCCGGCGGCTGGTGTCGGCGACTCCGGAGGGCGAGATGGTGCGCGGGACCGTGCCGGCGACGATGACGGCCCGCCGCGAGCCCGGAGCGACGGCCACCGGCGAGCCGAGCCTCGCGGCCCTCGTCGCCCAGGACGATCTCAAGGTGGTCGTGCCCGAGGTCGAGCGGATGATCATCGACCGTGTGCTGCGGCGCACGCTCGGCAACCAGAGCAAGGCGGCGCGGACGCTCAACCTCTCACGGGGCGCGCTGATCGCCAAGATCAAGGAGTACGGCCTGGCGGACTACCGCCACCTCCGCCGCAACCGTTAGCCGGATACCTCACCAACTTTCTACTGCGGCCAGCGATGTACCGCACTCAGCGGTGCTTTCTCGCCTCGGGGTGCTCGACGTACTGGCGAGTACGCCTCCGCGCTCCTCGGGTCGAAATCCCCACTGCGCACGGCGCCTCGCCGCCCTCGCTACGAAACCCGGTGAGGTATCCGGGCTAGTAGCGTGCCGGGGCATAGGCCCCTCGGCGCACGCGGGTCGCGGCTCCGGGTGCGCGTGAGGCGTCGCGGTCGCTGGCTGGCCTACGCCCCACGCGCGCCGAGACGGATGTGCTGCGCGCATCCTGACGATTCTCCGCGCTCGTTCCGTGCTACGACCTGCGTCCCCGGCCGGGCTTCCCGGTCCGACTGTCCGCCGTCCGTCGGCGCCGGGCTGCAGCCCGACGATCGGCATGACCTGGTCCCAGTTGAATCCGAGCCAGATCGCGAACGGAAAGGCGAAGCGGCCTGGCAGGTCGGTCGCGTACTGCAGGAAGCCGAAGACGTTGCGTGCCACGATCGAGTAGTTCTGCAGGCTCCACGCGCCGAACGCCGAGGCGTAGAGGAACTTGACGTGGAACAGCAGGTTGAGCGCCTGGCTCAGGTAGAGCACCGACCAGCCCATCGCCAGCCGCTCGAGCTGCCTCCTCGACCATGGCCGCGGCAGCGCGAGACACAACGCCAGGAAGACGATCGTGTTGAAGTGGATCTCGGTGAGGGCGACGGTCGGCACGCCGGAGTCGGTGCGCAGGTCGGCGCGGCGGACCTCGGCGCGGTGGTCGACGACGACCAGGCGGGTCACCTTCGGGTACTCGTATGCCCGGATCAGCAGCTGGGCGAATCCGGACACCGCTCCGTCGATCCCCGGCCGGAGCAGGACCCACACCGCCAGCGCCGCGATCGCCGCAACCGGGAGCCGACGCACGAAGCGCCGGTGGCCGTCGGGGCCGGCCCGTTTCGTCACCGCGCCACCCCGCGCTCGGCGGCGGCCAACCTCGCCCACGCGATCCACAGGCCGACCCCGGCGAGAATGACAAGAGACTGCCAGATCAGGATGTGGGACTCGTCGAAGTAATCCGGCAGGAAGACGCCGATGTAGAAGAGCGACACGATCCGGACCTGGTTGATCACCTGGATCGCGAGCAGCCCGCCGACGACGCCGGCCGCTTTGGCCCGCCACGACGCCGGAAAGGCGAGGACCCCGGAGGCGAAAATCAGGCTGGTGATGAGCCCGTTGCAGCCGTTGTAGATGGTGACCGCGAAGCGGGGTGAGGAGAGCTTGCAGCCGGCCACCGTGATGTCCTCGCCCAGCACCGAGAGCACCGCGCCGGAGATCCGCGCGACGAACGCGGTGTACGGGATCACGACGGCGTCGTTCACCGGCTGGAGCGCGATCGTCATGAACCCGGCCAGAAGGATGCCCAGGAACAGCACCAGGAAGCGGGTGTCAGGTCGCCGCCACAGGTTGCGCAGGCTTGGCACCTTCTCCGGCTCCCCGCAGCTCAGGGTCGGCTGATGCCGACGAGGGCCTCGCGCAGCTCGTCAGCCGACCGAAAGCGCCGCGCCGGGTCCTTCTCGAGGCAACGAAGGATGATCGGACCGAGGCCGGCCGGGAGGTCGCGGGCCAGTGCGGCGGGATCGGGTGGCTGCTGGTTGAGCTGCGCTTCAATGACGTTGCCTTCGTGGAACGGCGGCCGGCCGGTCGCCAGGTGGAAGGAGGTGGCGCCGAGTGCGTAGATGTCGGTTGCGGCCGTCGTGTCCTGGCCGCGGATCTGCTCCGGGGCCATGTAGTACGGAGTGCCGCACACCGCCGGCCCGGCCGAGGTGCCGGTGTCGAGCCGCGCCGCGATGCCGAAGTCGAGGATCTTCACCTCCTGGGTCGGGGTGAGCAGGATGTTGCCGGGCTTGAGGTCGCGGTGGACGACGTGGTGGCGGTGGGCATAGGCGACCGCGTCGGCCAACCTCACCAGGATCGGGATCAGGTTGCCGCGGACGCGCTCTGGCTGGCTCCGCGCCACCATGTCGAGCGGATCTCCTGGCACGTACTCCATGGTGATGAAGTAGCCGTCGAAGCCCGCTTCGAAGTCATAGATGGTCACGATGCCGGGGTGGTTGAGGGTCGCCGCGGCCTTCGCCTCCTGCTCGAGGCGCGCCGCCTCCTCCGGTGAGGTCGTGCGCAGCACCTTGATGGCGACGTCGCGCTCGAGCCGGGTGTCGCGCGCCCGGTAGACCACTCCCATCCCACCGCGGCCGAGCTCGGTCAGGATCTCGTAGCGCTGCTGCGCGGGCGTCGGGCGGCTGTCCTCGCGGTACGATTCATCGCGGCTCGGCATCGTGCTGGCGAGCTCGGCGCCCGCCTTGGCGGCCTCGATCACGGTGCGAAGCTGGCGCGCCGGCTGGTGGGAGTAGTCGTACGCGAGAACCCGCTCGAGCTGCTCGAGCGCCGCGTCGAACGCGCCGTCCTCGTACAGGCGACGTGCGAGCGCCACTGCTGGCGCGAGACGGCCTGGCTGCAGCGCGACGCCGATGACTGCCCGCTGCAGGCACGCGATGGCCTGCGCGAGCGAGCCCCGGCTGGCCGCCCAGTCCGCCATGTCGATGATGATCTCCGGGATGTCGGGCACCGGCCCCGGGTAGCTGCGGAGGATCGCGCAGGCGTCGTCGAGCCGGCCCTCTCCGTGGAGCTCGCGCAGGGCATCCTGCAGGCTGCCGAGCCGCGCCAGGCAGTGCGCCGCGCGGTCGGGCCGGTTGATCCGGCGGTACAGCTGGAGCGCCCGGGCATCCTCGCCGGCGCGTTCCGCACACTCGCCCGCATGTTCGATGCTGCCGGCGAGCTCGTGCATGTCGCTTGCCTCACCCCATCGGCCGAGCCGCTCGAGCATACGGGCCGCGAGATCCCAGCGCTCAGACTCGCGCGCCAGCTCCGCGGCCGCTGCCACCTGGCCGTCCGCAGCCAGCCGCTCCACGGCCTCCTCGGTGCGGCCGGCGGAGCGCAGCACCTCGATCATCTCGCGCTCCATGCCGAGATCCCCGAGGTGCGTGATCAGGCTCTCGGTCTCCTGGCGGATCTGGCGCTTGAGCCGCTCGCTCTCCGGGGTGAGGGCGTCGCCCCTGGCGCCGGTCAGGCGCAGCCTGTCCTGTAGCTCGCGCAGCTGCCGCATCCGCAGCTGGGCCGCCTCCCGCGGCCTTCCGGCGGCGCCCTCCGCGTCGGCAGCCTCGTCGAGCCTGCCGGCGCGCCGGAAGTTGGAGGCGGCGCGTGCGTTGTCACCGGCCTCGCGCCAGGCGAGCGCCGCCCTCCGCCATGCCCCCTCGGCCTCGAAGAGGCGCGCCAGGGTCTGGTGGTCGTGGGTGTCCTGGGCCGCCCGCCGAGCGGCCGCGAACGCGGAGTCGCTCGGGCGCAGGCGCCCCTCGTCGAGCGCGAGCCGCGCCGCTCGCAGCGCGCGCTGCGACTCGCCGGCGCGCAGCCACGCCTCGATCGCCTCGGCGACGTGCTCGTGGCGAGACAACCACTCTGCGAGGTCGCCGTCGCAGCGGATCGCCGACTCACGGTCGCCGAGCTTCCGGTAGAGACGGGCCGCGTCGGCCAGGTCGCGTCCCCCGGACCGGCGCAGCAGGGAGGCCGCCTCGGCCTCGAGCCCGAGCTCGCCGGCGAGCTCCGCCGCGCGCCGCCAGGCCCGCGCCTTCTGGAAGAGCTCGAGCGCCCGCTTGTGCTGGCCCTCTTCAAGGTAGAGCTCGGCCGCGCCGAGAAAGTCACGCCGGTGCTCCGCGGCGCGCGCCATTCGCTGGCGCCGGCTCGCGGAGCCCAGCAGCCCGACCAGGCCCCAGATCGCGAGCCCGGCGGCGAGGGCATTGCCCGCATAACGGACCAACGGGTGGCCGATCGTGCGCGCCAGGGTGCCGTGAGCCCAGGCCTCGGCGCCAGGGACGATTGCCCACAGGTTGACGACGGCCGCCACGGCGAAGGCGAGGACGATTCTGACCGCAGCGCTGCGCGGCGTCACCAGGGCCACGAGGAGGACCGTCGGCGCGGCGAGCTCGGGCTTTCGGACCACTCTGTCATTGTACGGCCGCTGCGGGCTGCTTCGAGCGTTGTTGAAATTTCACAACACTTCGCTCATATTCTCAAAGACGGATGCCGTCGGAGCGCCAGCGGCCCGGCTGTCCTGGAGGACGAGAGTGGCTGGAAACTACTACGAGACTCTCGGGGTGTCCCGAAACGCCGACGCCGCCGAGATCAAGAAGGCCTACCGCCGGCTGGCCCGCCGCTACCACCCGGACGTCAACCCGGACAGCCCGGAGGCCGAAGGGAAGTTCAAGGAGATCCAGGAGGCCTACGCCGTCCTGTCGGATGACGACAAGCGCCGGCAGTACGACACGTACGGAAGCGTCGACAGCATTCCCGACGTCGGCTTCGACCCCTTCCGGCGCAGCCGCGGCAGGGCCGAGTGGCAGGACCTCGGCGGCTACCGGATTGACCTCGGCGAGCTCGGGGGGATGGGCGACCTCGGCGACCTGTTCGGGGAGTTCTTCGGCGGTGGGACCCAGCGGCGCCGGCAGGCCCCCAAGGGTCGCGACTACGAGGCTGCGGTCGAAATCGACTTTGTCGACGCCGTGCGCGGCACCACCGTGGCGCTTCCAGTGCAGCGACAGCTCCAGTGTGCGGACTGCAACGGCACGGGCAGCGCGAAGGGCGGCTCCTGCCCGAGCTGCCGCGGCTCGGGGATCGTGATCTCCACCGAGCGCCTGCGGGTCAAGATCCCTGAGGGGATCGCAGACAGCAACCGGGTGCGGGTGTCCGGCAAGGGCTCCGAGGGCGCCGCTGGCGGCGCTGCGGGCGACCTCTTCGTGCGAGTCAGCGTCCGGCCGCACCCCTACTTCAAGCGCGACGGCGACAACATCCTGACCACCGTGCCGATCACCTTCACCGAAGCCTACCGTGGGGCCGAGATCGAGGTCGGGACGATCCACGGCCCGGTGCGCGCCAAGGTGCCGCCGGGGACCGACTCCGGCCGCATTTTCCGGCTGCGCGGCAAGGGTGTGCGCAACACCAAGACCCGCGCCTATGGCGACCACTTGTACACCGTCGAGATCGTCGTTCCGAAGGTCGTGTCCCCGGCCGGCGAGGAGGCGGCCCGCCGGGTCGCCGACCTCTACCAGGGCAACCCCCGCGAGCGCGTCCCCAAGAACCTCTGACGCGATCCGTTTTCTTCGTTCCCGTACCCGTTCCCGTTCCCGTTCCCGACACGGAGAGCTCCCGGCCTCCCGCTTCCGCGCCCGCGCCCGCTTCCGCGCCCGGATTGACAGGGGAAGGATGTTGGAGAGGGTGGAATCCCCGTACCGGATTCTGAACTCGCACTGGAAACGGGCAACGGGCCTAGCCGAGGCTCCCCGGCCCGGATTCGGAAGCGGGCTCGGAAGCGGAAGCGGGGGGAACCCCCGACACCGCGACCCCCGACGGTGTGGTCCGGAAGCGGGCCCGGAAGCGGGCTCGGAAGCGAGGGGGGAGTGCCTCCCCCCGGCTACGCCTGCTCCGGCCAGACGCCGAGCTTGCGCAGCTTGGCGACGCGGCGCAGGAACATCTGCCGCTTGAGCCCCCGCAGGTGGTCGACCAGCAGCACCCCGTCGAGGTGGTCGACCTCGTGGCAGACCGCCTGGGCGAGCAGCCCGTCGGCGGCGATCGTGCGCCACTCACCAGTCGCGTCCTGGGCGCGGACCCGCAGGCGGCGCGGCCGCGCGATGGTCGTGAACAGCCCCGGGAACGACAGACACCCCTCCTCGAGGCTCTCGCTGCCCTCGGTCGAGACGATCTCGGGGTTCGCGAGCACGATCCGGGTGCCCTCGTCACGTCCGACTGAGAGGTCGATCGTGGCGAGCCGGAGCTTGACGCCGATCTGCGGCGCCGCCACTCCGAGCCCCGGGGCATTCCAGCCGGTCTCGAACAGGTCCTGGATGAGCGCGCCGAGGTTCGGCCCGAAATCGGTGACCGGCTCGTTGGCCGACTCGAGGCGAACATCCCCGTAGAGCAGGATCGGACGCACCGCCATGGTCAGCGTCCCGACGAGCCGCGCGGACCGACGCTGCGGGTGGTCACGCCGGTGGCCTCATGCGCGCCGAGGTTTCCTCCCAGGCGGTCCGGATCTTTTCCCGCAGATCGCCGGCGTCGGCGGTTGCAAGCTGCCCGTCGACGACCACCGGCCGCCCGGCCACGACCACGTGCCGCACGTCGCCGGCGGTCGCGCCGTGGACGATGCGGGAGGCCGGGTGTCCGGCCGGCTGCAGCGGCCAGCCGCGCAGGTCGACCACCGTGACGTCGGCGGCCTTGCCCGGCTCCAGGGTGCCGATCTCGTGATCGAGGTGGAGGGCGGCGGCTCCCTCCCGGGTGGCCATCGCGAGCACCCGGGTCGCCGGCATCGCCGAGGGCCCGTGGCGCAGCGAGTGGAGGGTCGCGGCGAGGCTCATCTCGTGGAGGATCGACAGCCGGTTGTTGCAGGGCGCGCCGTCCGCTCCCAACACAACCCGGACGCCGGCCCGCTGAAGTCCGGGTACATCCGCGATCCCGGACCCGAGCTTGAGGTTGGCGCCAGGGCAGTGGCAGATCGTGGTCTGGCTCGAAACGAGCAGCGCGATCTCCTGTGCCTCGAGGTGGACCCCGTGGGCGAGCACCACGTCCGGGCCAGTGAGGCCGACGGTGTGGAAGTACTCGATGTTGCTCATGCCGATCGCCGCCCGGATCGCGGCCACCTCGGTGATGTTCTCGTTGGCGTGCGACTGCAGCAGCCAGCCGCGCGAACGGGCGAGTTCAGCGCAGCCCTCGAGCAACCCTCGCGAGCAGGACAGGGCGAAGCGCGGCGCCACCGCGTAGCGCAGCCGGCCCCCTGCGGCGCCGTGCCAGCGCTCGCCGAGCGCCGCGGCGTCCGCGAGCGAGCGTTCGGTGTCCTCGAGGAGCCCTGCCGGCACGCCGTTGCCAGTGTCCATGTGAGTCTTGCCGGACACCAGCCGGATGCCGAGCCGCTCGGCGGCCTCGAACACCCGGCCGTGGTGGCGGCAGGTGCCGAAGTCGAGGGCGGTCGTGGTGCCGCCGCACAGCAGCTCGGCGATGCCGAGCTCGGCCGCCGCCTCGACGCCGTCGCCGTCGAGGGCCGCCTCGTAAGGCCACGTCGCGGTGCGCAGCCAGGGCAGCAGCTCGAGGCCGTCCGCCTGGTGGCGGAGCAGGGACTGTACGACGTGGACGTGGCCCTGGACGAAGCCGGGCAGGATTGCCGCCTCGCCGGCGTCCAGGGTGCGGCGCGCGACCACTTCGGGAGCTGCCCCGCCGTGGACGACCTCGACGATCCGGCCGCCGTCGACGAGTAGGTCGCCGCGGAAGGACTCCTCCTCGTCGACCATGGGCAGGACGATGCCGCCGCGGATGTGGAGATCGATCTCGCGTCTCACCTCTCAAAGCCTCACATTCACGGCGGAGAGTGTCAACCCGGAGACGACTCGACAGCCCGGGGCGGACCGCACGACCATTCGCCTTGAGGGCGGCAGCCGTGTGCCGATTGCCGTCCGTGGGGCAGGGGCAGGGGTTCGGACCCCCGCCCGCTTCCGCTTCCGCGCCCGGGCCCGATGGAACGGTGGCGACCCACGTTGTCTGAGGGGGTCCGTCGACTCCCCACCCTGGAGCCTGCCCTGAGCGAGGAGCCCGCCAGGGCTCCGCGTCGAATGGGGGCAGCTCGCTTCCAAGTAACTACACTCCGCCGACGACAGCAGCTACGCACACAAGGGGATGCACCGCAGTAAGTCCTGTTTCTTGTCGGCCCTCGGCGCCCTGGGGGTGCTCAGGAACGCCGGGCACGGAGACGGGCATGACCGCCGGGCGCGGAAGCGGAAGCGGAAGCGGGCGGGGAAGCGGGAGGAGGTGCGGGTTACGGGCGGACCAGCTGTGATGGGGAATCGAGGGGTTCGACGCGGAGCTCGAGGCGATGACCGCAGGCCTCGAGCCAGCGGCGCATGAGGTCGACCGTGGGGTTCGAGCTCCACCGCTCGGCCTGTGACACGGCCTGTTGAGTGATTCCGAGACGATCAGCGAGCATTGCCTGACTCAGACCTGAAGCACTCCGCGCCTCGCGGAGCAGGAAGCCTGGGACGTCAACCTCCCACCGCGGCAGCTTGCCCCAGCGCCGGAGGGTGCTCCACTCCATGAACGACCTGGGGCGGCGGCGGATCAACCGGGGCAGCCGCTTTGACCGGGTGTCGCCCATGTCTAGGGACCCGCGCTCGCCCATTCCTCGACCTCCTCCGCTGGTGGCTCGTCGTTCTCCCACCGAGCCGACAACTGGACGAGCGAGTCCCAGGCCTTGATCCATCCGGATTGCGCCAGCCGGCGCTTGAGGCGTTGTCCGTCGATGCGCTCTCGTTGGGCGCGCCACAGCCGGAGTGCGTTCGCCCCATCGACCGACGACGTCCAGTGCTGCCAAGCTCCCAGCCGATCGACGAGAAGGTCCTCAATAGAGATGATCAGGACTCGCTGCCCCTGGAGGTCGACCCACCTGGATTCCTCCTGAGGCTCGAGGGCGCTCGCGGGAAACTCGACGAACAGCTGGGATGCCTCGTGGATCCAATGCCGGCCGCGGCGCTCGAACCCGGCTGCCGTCAGGGCGCGCGCCACGCGAGGGGTGACGCTGCCGATCAGATCGACATCGCCGGTGGTGTACGCTCCCAGAGTGTAGAGCTCCACCGCCGCACCGCCGACCAACACCGGAACAGTGGCGTCGCCCTCGAACAGGCTTTGCAGCCACTTCACAAGCGCAGCGGTCCGGCGCGGCCCCTCCTCGCTCGCGAGGATCTCGTCAATGTTCACCCATACAATGTATACATTGTATTGCCGATTTTCAAGTGACGGACGATCGGAACCCAATCCTCCCTCGAGTGCCAGGGCCGACACTTTGGCGTTTTCAGGACCCGTGCGGTCCCCGTGAGACCTCGAGCTCGGCGGCTCTTGCACGTGAGGTCGGGCGCGGGCGCGGAAGCGGAAGCGGGTCGCAACCCGGCCCTCACCCCCCTCGGAGCGGTCAGCCTTCGGTCGACGGGAACAGCGGCAGGGTCGGCTCGACGGTCGGGAGGATCGCGGCCATGATGTCGTCGCCCCAGAGATCGCGGCGGTCGGGCGCGAGGCGCAACGGCGCGAGGCCGCGGGCGGTGATCATCTCGCCAAGGAGGTCTTCGATCCGGCGCTGGAAGCTCGGGTCGACGGCGCGGACGCCGTCGTATGCCGGGCTCGGCCCACTGAGGGACCCACACCAGGAGGTCGTAGGTCGGGATCCAGTCGTCGAGCACCCGCTCCCACAGCGGCTGTGTTCCGGCCGCGTGGACCAGGTAGCAGTAGTTGTCGAGCACCGACCGGTCGCAGAGCACGATCTCGTGGGCGGCCGACGCCTCGATCTCGAGCGCCATCTGGGTGAGCAGGATCCACTCCTGGGCGCGCACCGTGGTCTGCTGGTTGATCGGCAGCGGGCAGCGCCGCGCCACCTCGCGCACGATCTCGACGTCCAGGCTGCGGCGCTTGAGCCGCGCCGCGAGCTCGAAGCACAGGGTCGTCTTGCCGACGCCGTGGGTGCCGATGAGCGCGAGTTTCATGGTGGAATTCTACTGAACTCGGCTCGGCGCGACTGGCGTCGCCGCACAGTGAAGGTTGTTCGTCCGGCTTGACCCGCCGATTCGGGTGGAGCGCCGGTCACGAGAGGTGGATGGCGCTCGGGAGGTCCGGTCGTCAGCTTCACCCGTGAAGCTCATCTTCATCAGAGTCAGGATGCGCGCAGCGCATCCCGGCCCGCGTTTCTCACCGACCTCGGGTGGCACACGCCCACCGGTCACCGTTGCCTCGATTCAGGAGGGCGGTGAGCAACGCGGGCTAGCCGTGCGGGCGCAGCGAAGCCGGCAGCGCGGCCGCTGCCTCGAGCAGGATGGCGTGGATCTCCTCGGCCGAGCCGGCATCGATCATCCGTGACAGCCGGCCCGGGCTGCGGACGATCCAGGCCAGGCGCGACAGCCAGCGCAGGTGAAGGGCGTCATTGCGCAGCGCGAGCAGGAAAAAGATCTGGGTGGGGCCCATGTCGGGCGACCCGAAGGCCACCCCGGCCTTCGAGCGCGCCATCGCGACGAACTGGGTCGGGAACTTGTCGGCCGCGCGGCGGCGGGCGTGGAGAAAGGCCACACCCTCGGGGACGGCGGTCGGGACCAGCCGCTCGCGCGCCGCCAGCGCCGCCTCGAACCACGCCTGGTCCTTGACCAGTCCGAGCTTGGTGACCCGGTCGACCATGGCGTGGATCACGCCGTTGCGGTCAGTCGCCGCGAGGTCGGGCATGATCTGCTTGACGGTGATGATCTCATCGAGCGGAGCATCGGTGACCTGACTGGGCGCCGTGCCGCCGGTTCCCACCGACTCGGAGGCCAGGGTGTCGAGGTACTCGTCGAGGAGGGCGCGCCGGAACCGCCACTGGCCACCGATCTTGACCCCCGGCACCTTGCCCTCGTGGGCGAGGCGGACCAGGGTGCGTTCGGCGAGCTTGAGGTAATCGGCGGCTTCCTTCGCGGTCAGGTAGGCTTCCATCATCTACTCCCCTGGCAGGCCGAGTCCGGCGCTCGATGGCTGAGTACTTCTTTTCTTGGCCGATGTCAAGGGAATCGGGCGGGGATGCGCAGGGTTGCGTGGGGTTGCGCTGTGTGCTATCACGGGTCAGATCACGCCCGTGACACCCGGTGGTCGGGCGGCCTGGCACTCCAGCCCGCGCACGGCGCCGGTGGGTCGCGGGACCAAGACTGCAGAAGTCGACCTGAGGAGGGAGCGACATGGACGTTTCGGCAAAGGTGAAGGAGATCATCGTTCAGCAGCTCGGCGTGGACGCGGAGAAGGTGACGCCGGAGGCCTCGTTCGTCGACGACCTCGGCGCCGACTCGCTGGACGTGGTCGAGCTGGTCATGGCTTTCGAGGAGGAGTTCGGGGTGGAGATCCCGGACGAGGCGGCCGAGAAGATCGCCACGGTCAAGGACGCGATCGAGTACCTGCAGAAGAACGTGGCAGCGTAGGCATGTCCCGGCGGGTGGTCGTCACCGGCATCGGCCTGGTGTCCCCGCTGGGCATCGGGACCGAGCAGACTTGGCAGGGCTTGGTGGACGGCCGCAGCGGCGCCGGCCCGATCACCCGCTTCGACACCTCCGAGTTCTCGGTCAAGATCGCGGGTGAGGTGAAGGGCTTCGATCCGGCCTCGTGGTTCGAGGCCAAGGAAATCAAGAAGTTCGACACCTTCGTCCAGTACGCGGTCGCCGCCAGCGAGATGGCGCTCGCGCAGTCGGGCCTGGCCATCTCCGAGGCCAACGCCGACCGGGTCGGGGTCGTCATCGGCTCCGGCATCGGCGGCTTCCCGATGATCGAGCACAACCACCAGGCGCTGCTCGAGCGGGGCCCACGGCGGGTGTCGCCCTTCTTCATCCCGGGCGCGATCATCAACATGTGCTCGGGGCTGATCAGCATCCGCACCGGCGCCAAGGGCCCCAACGTCGCCACGGTGACGGCCTGCTCGACCTCGGCCCACGCGATCGGCGACGCCACGCTCTACATCCGCCACGGCTACGCCGACGCCATCATCGCGGGCGGTTCGGAGGCGGTGATCTCGCCGATGCCGGTGGCCGGGTTCTCCGCGATGCGCGCGCTCTCCACCCGCAACGACGAGCCGGAGAAGGCGTCCCGGCCCTGGGACCGCGACCGCGACGGCTTCGTCATCGGCGAGGGCGCCGGCATCGTGATCCTCGAGGAGCACGAGCACGCCCGCCGGCGGGGCGCGCCGATCCTGGCCGAGGTGCTCGGCTTCGGCATGTCGGGCGACGCGTACCACATCTCGGCCCCCAGCGAGGACGGCGACGGCGCGATCCGGGCGATGCGGGCCGCGCTCCAGGATGCCGGCCTCCGGCCGGACCAGGTCGACTACGTCAATGCCCACGGCACCTCGACCCCGGCCGGCGACCCGATCGAGGTGATCGCGGTGAAGGCGGTGTTCGGCGACCACGTCCGCCGGCTGATGGTGTCGTCGACCAAGTCGATGACCGGCCACCTGCTCGGAGCGGCCGGCGGCCTCGAGTTCGGAATCTCGGTGCTCGTGGTGGTGCGCGGCATCGTGCCGCCGACCATCAACCTCGACCATCCCGAGCCCGACGACGACCTCGACCACGTGCCGCACCACGCGCGCGAGGCGCCGATCCGGAATGTGCTCACCAACTCCTTCGGCTTCGGCGGCACCAACGCTTGCCTGGTGGTGGGCGCAGTCGTCTGAGCCGGGCTGTCGCCGGAGGGTGTGGCGGGATCGAGAGCTGGCGTGGACATCATCCCAAAGACCTGGATCGAAAGCGTTGCGAGGTTCGCCACCCGCGTCGACCTCCACACTGCGGTTCGGCGCTTCGCCGCCTTCAAGCACGAGTACCTCCCGGTGCTCGCCGGCCCGCCGCCGTCGGCCATGGTTGGCATTCTCGACCACCACCGCGTCCTCAAGGCGTACGACGACGAGATCGAGCGAATCCGCAACGGCTGACCCCCCCATCTTCGTGGTGACAACCGCTGGCGGGAACGGGAACGGGAACGGGGACGGGACCGAGAAGGGAGAATGCCGCAGTGTGGCAATCCTCTGCTACACTACCGCGGATGAATGGTCATTCAGTCATCCCAGCTCACGATCGGGGAGGTGCTACCGTGAACTGTATCGTCTGCATCGCCTGCGTTCCGGACACCGCGTCGGTCATCAAGATCGGCCCGGACGGAAAGCACATCGAGGAGACCGGCATCAAGTGGATCGTCTCGCCCTACGACGAGTACGCCCTCGAGGAGGCGCTCAAGACCACCGAGGCCAAGGGCGGAGAGGTCACGGCGGTGACCTTCGGCCCGGACCGGGCCGACGGTGCTCTCCGTGACTGCCTGGCCCGTGGCGCCCACAACGCGGTCCACGTGCGCGGCGGCGAGGCGAGCCTCGGCGACAGCTTCACGATCGCCTCGGTGCTGGCCGCTGCCATCAAGGGCAGGCCGTTCGACCTGATCCTGGTCGGCGTCAAGGGGGTCGGCACCGACAACGGCCAGGTCGGCCAGATGCTCGCCGAGCTGCTGGGCATCCCGCACGTGGCCAACGTGACCTCGCTCGAGCTGGGTGACGGCGTGCTGACGGCGGGTCGCGACGTCGAGGGTGGCCGGGAGAAGGTCACCTGCTCGCTGCCGGCGCTGCTGACCTGCCAGAAGGGTCTCAACGAGCCGCGCTACGCGGCGCTCAAGGGGATCATGGCGGCCAAGAAGAAGCCGGTCGACAAGCTCGAGGCGGCCAGCCTCGGGATCCAGGAAGGCGCCAATCCCGTTCTACTCGGTCCGGTCCCTCGAGCTGCCGCCGGCCAAGTCGGCGGGGACGCTCATCAAGGGCGAGGATGACCCGGCCGGAGCGGCCGCCCAGCTGGTCAAGCTGCTCCGCGACGAAGCCAAGGCGATCTAGGGAGGCGACGATGGCTGGAATTCTGGTGTTCGTGGAGCAGCGCAAGGGCAAGATCCGGGCGGCCTCCCTGCAGGCCGTGTCCGAGGCGCGCCGCCTCGCCGCCGGCCCGGTGAGCGCGGTGGTGGCGGGCTCCGGCATCGCCGCCGATGCGGCATCTCTGGGGGAGTACGGGGCGTCCAAGGTGTTCGTGGCCGACGACCCGAACCTCGCCCTCTACTCGGCCGAGGGCTACGCCGAGGTGGTGAAGCAAGGCGTGCGAGTTGGCCCAGCCGGCGGCGATCCTGTTCGGCGGCACCGCCATGGGTCGCGACCTGGCGCCACGGGTCGCCGCCCGCCTCGGGGTCAGCGCCGTCGCCGACGCCGTGGGACTCACCCTCGAGGGCGACACCCTCGTGGCGACGCGGCCGGTGTACTCGGGCAAGGCGATCGCAACCGTCGACACCGCCGGCAAGCGGCCGCAGGTGATCAGCCTGCGTCCCAACGTGTTCGCCGCCGAGCAGGTGGGCGGCACGGCCGAGGTGGTCGCGCTCGACGGCCTCGCGCTGTCGATCCGGGCGGTGGTCAAGGAGCTGCTGGACACCGGCGGCGGCGAGCTCGACGTGGCCGAGGCCGACATCATCGTGTCCGGCGGCCGCGGCATCAAGGGCCCGGAGAACTTCGGCCTGATCCGCGAGCTGGCGCAACGCCCTCGGCGGGGCGGTCGGCGCCTCGCGCGCCGTCGTCGACGCCGGCTGGATCGAGCACTAGCACCAGGTCGGGCAGACCGGCAAGGTGGTGAGCCCGACGCTGTACGTCGCCTGCGGCATCTCGGGCGCCATCCAGCACCTGGCCGGCATGTCCTCGTCCAAGGTCATCGTGGCCATCAACAAGGACCCGGACGCGCCGATCTTCAAGGTCGCGGACTACGGCATCGTGGGCGACCTGTTCCAGGTGATCCCGCCGATGGTGGCGGCGATCAAGGCCCTGAGAGCGTGATCTCCGGCTGCTGATGTCTACATGCGGCGGGCCGAATGGCCCGCCGTCCTGCTGCCATTTGTTCCGATTCCCGGCCGGTCTGCCGGCCGGGAATCGGAAAAGCGCCGGCCACGACCACGGGGCCGGCGCGTGCTATCCTTCGCGATCGAGTCGAACGGGGGCTTCGTGGATCTCCAGACGCTGATCCTCTCACTGTCCGAGGTACTGGGCCGAGCACGGCTGCGTCGTCCAGCAGCCCTACGACCTCGAGGTCGGGCGCCGGCACCATGCACCCGGAGACGTTCCTGCGGGTGCTCGGGCCGGAGCCGTACCGGGTGGCCTTCGTCCAGCCGTCGCGGCGGCCGGCCGACGCCCGCTACGGCGAGAACCCGTTCCGGCTCGGCAAGCACCTGCAGCTCCAGGTGATCCTCAAGCCGTCGCCGAGCGACGTGCAGGAGCTCTACCTGGCCTCGCTCGAGCGCGCTCGGCATCGACCCGGCGGTGCACGACGTCCGCTTCGAGGAGGACAACTGGGAGTCGCCGACGCTCGGCGCCTGGGGCGTCGGCTGGCAGGTGCTGCTCGACGGCATGGAGATCACCCAGTTCACCTACTTCCAGCAGGCCGGCGGCATCGACCTCAAGCCGATCTCGGCCGAGCTGACCTACGGCCTCGAGCGGATCGCGATGTTCCTGCAGCGCAAGGACTCGATCTACGACATCGACGTGGGGCGGCGGCGCTGACCTACGGCGCAGGTGCGCCACCAGGACGAGGTGCGAGCTGTCGCGCTACGCGCTTCGAGGTCGCCGACGTCGAGATGCTGCGCCGCCACTTCGAGGACTGGGAGCGCGAGGCCGGCGCGCTGCCTCGAGCACGACGCCGCCGCTCGTCGTCCCGGCGCTCGAGGCGACGCTCAAGATGTCGCACCTGTTCAACCTCCTCGACGCCCGCGGCGCGGTCGTCGGTGACCGAGCGGGTCGGCGCTCATCGGCCGCGTCCGGCGCAACGCGGTGCGCGTGCGCCAAGGCGTACGTCGCGCAGCGCGAGCGGCTCGGCTTCCCGCTCGGCAATGCGCTCGAGGAGCCGTGAGCGGCTGATGGCCACCGTTCCTGCTCGAGCTCCGTCGCCGAGGAGATCCCGGCCAACGCGCTGCCGCGGCGCGCGCAGCAGCTCGCCGAGGCGCTTCGGCAGCGAGCCTCGCCGAGGCCGGCCTCGCGCGGCTCCGCGGTGCGTGCGCTGTCCACGAGTCCGGCGGCTGGTCGTCGTACGCCGACGGCCTGCCCGAGCGGCAGCCGGACCGCGAGCGAGAGAGGTGACCGGCCCGCCGGCGCGGCGCCGCCTTCGCGCAGCGACGGCTCGCCGACCGCCGGCGGCCGAGGGCTTCGCCAGGCGCACGGCGGTCGCCGTCGACGAGCTGCGGATCGTCAAGGGCCCCAAGGGCGAGGTCGTCGCCGCCACGCGCGCTGACCGCGGCCGGCCGACCTCCGAGATCCTGGCCGAGCTCGTGCCGCGCGTGGTCGCCGGCGCTGCACTTCCCGAAGACGATGCGCTGGGGGCGCGGGCGAGCACGCCGTTCGTGCGGCCGCGTCCACGGCGTCGTCGCGCTGCTCGGCGACCGAGCCGCGACCGTGTCCCGTTCGAGCTCTTCGGCGTCGCCTCGGGCCGCACCACCGATCGGCCACCGCGTGCATCGCGCCGCGGCCGATCGAGCTCGCGGGTCGCCGGCCTGACGGCTACCGCGAGGCGCTGGCGCGCGCGCGGCGTGGTCGTCGACCCGGACGGAGCGGCGCGGCGCGCTCGAGGCCGCGGCGGCGCGGCTCGCGGCCGAGGTCGGCTGCGCGGTCCGCCCCGACGCCGAGCTGCTGGCCGAGCACGTCGAGCTCGTCGAGTACCCGGGCGCTGTGCGCGGCGCGCATCGACGCCGCGCTTCCTCGAGCTGCCCGAGGAGGTGCTGATCACCACGCTGCGCCACCACCAGAAGTGCCTGGTGCTGGAGCGCGAGGACGGCACGCGTGGCGCCGTACTTCCTGGCCGTGATGCGACCGCCGCGACGACCCCGAGGGCGCTGGTCCGCCAGGGCAACGAGTGGGTGATCGGCGCCCGCCTCGCCGACGCCGCGTTCTTCTTCGCCGCAGGACCGCAAGCAGCCGCTCGACGCAGCTCGCGACCGGGCCTCGACGCGGCTCGAGTTCCACCAGACAGCTCGGGCTCGTTCGCGCGACAAGGCGACGCGGGTCGAGCGCGCTGGCCGCGGACGCTCGCCGCGCGATCGGGCTCGCGCCGCGACCGCCGGCGAGCTGCGCGCGCGCGGCCCTCCTGCTCAAGGCCGACCTGACGACCGCGCATGGTCGGCGAGTTCCCCGAGCTGCAGGGGGTGATCGGCGGCATCTACGCCCGGCTCGACGGCGAGCCCGAGGCGGTGTGGCACGGCGATCTGCGACCAGTACCAGCCCGCCGGGCTCGAGGGTGCGCTGCCGCGCGGCGCCGTCGGCGCGCTCGCTCGGCGTCGCCGACCGTCTCGACACGCTGGCCGGCGATGTTCGCGCGTCGGCGAGGTGCCGTCCGGCAGCACGGACCCGTTCGCGCTGCGCCGCGCCGGCCTCGGCGGTGGTGCGAGATCTGCGCCGAGGCGCCGCTGCGCGAGCTCGACCTCGGCAGCGGCGATGCGAGGCGCTCGAGCTGCTGCGCGGACCGCGTCGACGGCGACCCGGCCGAGGTCGTCGGCGGCGCTCGGCGAGTTCCTGCGCGAGCGCGTGCGCCTCTACCTCACGACGTCGGCCGGCGTCGCCGCCGACGTCGCCGACGCGGTGCTGGCGGCGCGGCTGGGGCGTCGTGCCCGACGACGTGGCGCGCGCCCGGGCGCTCGAGGCGGTGCGCCGGGCCGGGTGTTCGCGCTCGCTCGCGGTGGCCTTCAAGCGGGTGCGCAACATGGTCTCCGACGGCCAGCGCCGACGGCGCGCGTCGACCCGACGGCGCTGCGCGAGCCGGCCGAGGAGGGCGAGCTGCTCGACGGCACCTCGCGAGTGCCGAGGCGCGCGGTCGACGCGGCGCTCGCGGCGCGGCGACTTCGACGACGGCGCTGCGCGGCGCTGGCCAAGCTCGCCGACGCCGCTCGACCGCTTCTTCACCGACGTGCTGGTGCTGTGCGACGACGAGGCGACTGCGGCGGCAGCCGGCCTCGCGCTGCTCGGCCGCTGGGAGCTCAGTTCCTGAGACTGGCCGATCTCGTCGAGGCTGCAGCAGGTCTGAGCCCGGAGGACAACGGATGACGCGACGCAAGCTGCGTGTACTCCTTCGGCGGCGGCACGGCCGAGGGCCGCGCGGACATGAAGAACCTGCTCGGCGGCAAGGGCGCCAACCTGGCCGAGATGGCCAACCTCGGCCTGCCCGTGCCCGCCGGCTTCACCATCACCACCGAGGTCTGCACCGACTACTACGAGCACGGCCGCAGCTTCCCCGCCGGCGCTCGAGGCCGAGGTCGCCGCGGCCCTGGCGCAAGGTCGAGCAGATCATGGGCATGAAGTTCGGCGATCCCGACCAACCCGCTGCTCGTCTCGGTGCGCTCCGGCGCCCGCAGCTCGATGCCCGGCATGATGGAGACCGTGCTGAACGTCGGCCTGTGCTCGACGACGATCCCCGGCCTGATCGCGAAGACCGGCAACCCGCGGTTCGTCTACGACGCCTACCGCCGGCTGATCATGATGTACTCCGACGTGGTGATGGAGAAGGCCGCGGGCATCGAGCCGGCCGAGGGCAAGGGCATCCGCCAGCAGCTCGAGCGCATGCATGCGACGAGCTGAAGAAGGCGCAAGGGCTACACGTCCGACACCGACCTGACCGCCGACGACCTGCAAGGAGCTCGTGCGAGCAGTTCAAGGCCAAGGTCAAGGAGGTCCTCGGCAAGCGAGTTCCCCGACGACCCGCAGCGAGCAGCTCTGGGGCGGCATCGGCGCCGTGTTCCAGTCCTGGAACGGCAAGCGCGCCGTCTCCTACCGCCGCATCGAGGGCATCCCCGACGAGTGGGGCACCGCCGTCAACGTGCAGGCCATGGTCTTCGGCAACATGGGCGACACCTCGGCCACCGGCGTGGCCTTCACCCGCAACCCGGCCACCGGCGAGAACAAGTTCTACGGCGAGTGGCTGGTCAACGCCCAGGGCGAGGACGTGGTGGCCGGCATCCGCACGCCCAACCCGCTCAACGAGGCGACCAAGAACGAGCAGAACAAGCACCTGCCGTCGCTCGAGACCGGCGATGCCCGAGCGTCTACCAGCGAGCTCGACGCCATCCGCGACCAAGCTCGAGAAGCACTACACGCGACATGCAGGACATCGAGTTCACGATCCAGGAGGGCCGGCTCTGCATGCTGCAGTGCCGCGTCGGCAAGCGGACCGGCACCGCCGCCGCTGAACATGGCCGATGGACATGCTCGACGGAGAAGCTGATCGACAAGCAAGACGGCCGTGCATGCGCGTCACGCCCGGCCCAGCTCGACGAGCTGCTGCACCCGATCGTCGACCCGGCGGCCGAGAAGAACGGCGAGCCGCTCGCCAAGGGCCTGCCCGCCGGCCCCGGCGGCGCCGTGCGGCCAGATCGTCTTCACCGCCGCCGACGCCGTCGCGTGGGCCAAGCAGGGCAAGAAGGTCATCCTGGTCCGCGAGGAGACCAACCCCGAGGACGTCGAGGGCATGCGCGCGGCGGCCGGGCATCCTGACCGCCCGCGGCGGCATGACCAGCCACGCGGCGCTGGTCGCCCGCGGCTGGGGCAAGTGCTGCATCGTCGGCGCCGGCGCGCTCGACGTCGACGTCGCACGCCAAGACGATCACGGTCGGCGGCCGGACGCTTCAGCGAAGGCGACTTGATCACCCTGAACGGCACCCGCGGGCAACGTCTACGCCGGGCCAGCTGCCGATGATCGACGCCACCGAGAACCCGCGCTTCGTCGAGTTCATGAAGCTCGTCGACAAGTTCCGCGACGCTGGGCGTGCGCACCAACGCCGACACGCCCGAGGACGCCGCCAAGGCCCGCGCGTTCGGCGCCGAGGGCATCGGCCTGTTCCGCACCGAGCACATGTTCTACGGCAAGGGCTCCGAGCGAGCCGCTGTTCCTGCTGCGCAAGATGATCCTCGCCGACGACCGAGGACGAGCGGCGGGCCGCGCTCGACGAGCTGTTCCCGTTCGTCAAGCGCGACATCAAGGCGCACGCTGGAGGCGATGGACGGCCTGCCGGTGACCATCCGCCTGCTCGACCCGCCGCTGCACGAGTTCGTGCCGCAGGCGCGAGGACGAGCGCGCGAAGCTGGCCGAGGCGCTCGGCATCACGCGTCGAGGAGCTCGACAAGCGCGGCCGACGCCCTGCACGAGACCAACCCGATGATGGGCCACCGCGGCGTGCGGCTCGGCATCACCTATCCCGGAGGTCACCGAGATGCAGGTCCGCGCGATCTTCGAGGCCGCCGCCGAGCTGCGTCAAGGAAGGCAAGAAGGCCCTGCCCGAGATCATGGTCCCGGTCATCTGCGACGGTCAACGAGCTCGACGACCAGAAGGCGATCGTCGACCGCGTCCACGCCGAGGTCTGCGCCAAGTACGGGCGTCAAGAAGATCGCGCACCTGTACGGCACGATGATCGAGATCCCGCGCGCGGCGCTGACCGCCGACAAGATCGCCGAAGACGGCCGAGTTCTTCTCGCTTCGGCACCAACGACCTGACGCAGATGACCTTCGGCTTCCGCCGCGACGACATCGGCGGCTTCCTGCCCGACTACCTCGACAAGAAGCATCCTGCCGGCCGACCCGTTCCAGACGATCGACCAGGACGGCGTCGGCGCAGCTGATCGAGATGGCGGTCGAGCAGCGGCCGCGCGACCCGGCCGGACCTGAAGGTCGGCATCTGCGGCGAGCACGGCGGCGAGCCGGCCTCGGTCGAGTTCTGCCACCGCGTCGGCATGAACTACGTGAGCTGCTCGCCGTTCCGCGTGCCGATCGCCCGGCTGGCCGCCGCCCAGGCGCAGATCCGCTATCCACGAAAGTAGCTTGCAGCCTCGTTTGAACCAACGGCCCGCGCCTCGGCGCGGGCCTTTTGTTGCGCGCCAGCGGCGAGGCGGGTGGTGGAGTTGCTCGCGCGCTTCGCGCGCGGCGACCCGCCGGGAAAGCGGGTGGTCGTACGCCGGCCACCGCCCTCTCCGGGCCGGCTGCCGCCGGCCCTGCGACCCCCTCGGCTACGACCACGAGCCGCTTTCTCCGGCGTGGTCTGCCACCTGGTCGGCATGGACTACGTGAGCTGCTCGCCGTTCCGGGTGCCGATCGCCCGCCTCGCCGCCGCGCAGGCGCAGATCCGGTACCCTCGGAAGTGACGCGAGCGGGCCCCGCCCGCGTCATTCCGAGGGTCGTTGGCCCGACGAATTCGAGCGGAAGCCACAGGACTCCTGAAACCCGCGCTCTCCGGAGCGCGGGTTTTTCGTAGCGATTCTCGTGAGATGCACAGGACGGGCGATCGCCGAACTGAAGCTTCTCGGCCGGTCCCGTCGCTGCGTCCACGCCCCCCCCCTTCCGGCCATTGACAAACCGCCTCCACGACATACGTTTGATGGCAGAGGCATCAAATTGGAGCTGTGTGCTCCGGAACGAGGAGGAGGTTATGTGTGTGGAGTGTCGTCCTCTTGGGGGGCGAGGTGTCGCCTGGCGTCTCGCGTTGTGTGCCATGAGTGTACTGCTGGCCGGCTGGGGACCGGCCTGGGCAGACAATGTGACCGTCAACTGTCCTGACAGCATCAATGCAGCCCTGGCGACCCTCGACAAGGAGGTTCCGAACGGAGTCACCATCTCGGGCACCTGCACCGAGGCGGTGGTGGTCGAGGGATTCACGAACCTGAGACTGGAGGGTGCCGCCGTCATCCACCGCCCGGTGACAAGCGAATGGCCCGGGGTGTCCGCGCTCGCTGTCAGGGACTCGAAGAACGTGCACATCACCGGGTTGAACTTCGAGGGTTTCAAACCTGACGACTACGCTCAGCCGGTGGTCCGGATCGAGCGGAGCATCGTCACCATCGAGAATTGCACGATCCACGGCAATGTCTCGGGCGGTCTCGATGTGCAGGGGCAAAGCGACGTTCAGATCGTCGGCACCACCGTGGCGAACAACGGGACCGGCATCGCCGCGAGCACGTCGGCGAACGTTCAGATCAGCAACTGGTGGGGCGATGAGTGCTTCATCGAGGGCAACATCACCGGCATCGCCGCGAGCCGGAATGCGCTGGTCGAGGTTGGCCTCGCAACGATCCGAGAACAACCGGGACGCGGCAGTGACCGCGAGCAATGGCGCTCTCGTCAACCTTGGGGGGTGGGGGGTCTGGGGCGCGGTCACCATCACCAACAACGGGTCGGGTGACCCGACCGACCCGAAGTACCCGAACAACCCACTGCCTGCGGTTCAAGCAGCCGACGGTGGCGTGATCTGGATCATCACCCCACGGCGATCGAGGGTAACTACGGGAACGGAGCAGCGCGCGAGCCGCAACGGCGAGGTGTACGTTTGCTGCGGCACGACCCCGGACGACACGAGGATCAGCAACAACGCGGGCTTCGGTTTCGACGTTTGGATCGGTGGAGGGCTGTTCTTCTGGGGGTCGGCACTCGTGGAGGGCAACGTGAGAGGTGGGATCGCCGTCGATTCGGGCGAGGCTTTTCTCAATCTGGGCGTCCTCATCCGGGGGAACGGCGACTCATCTGACCCGGACTCCTACGGAGGACTGCAGGTCGACGACAACGCGACGGTGTACACCGCTGCGACCGTGATCGACAACAATGGGCCCGGAGTGTTCGTCTCGGCGGGCGCGACGGTGTTTTTCGACCCGGGCGCCGTGATCACCGGGAATCAGGGCTACGGCGTCGAGCTCGAGGCGGCCTCGACCGCCACATTTATGGACGGCGCCACGGCCACCGGCAACCGGGCGTTCGACCTCGTCTGCTCGTCGGGCTCGGTCGCGGGTTCGCCGCAGGGGATGCACCCCGACATCCACAAGAAGAAGTGCCCGACCTGGACGCAGCTCCGGGGCTATCCGGCGTGGTTGGAGTACCTGAACGAGCCGTAGCCATTCGCCGCAGCGGTGATCGCGCGTCCCTGGCTGTATGCGGCTGGTCGGAAGCCGGGTCCGAGCGACCTGTGGCTGACGGTTCGCGGGTCGGCGCTACGCGCTGTCGCGGCTGACGATGGCGCCGGTGCTCGTCAGCTCGTCGAGCAGCGCGAGCAACGCCTGGCCGCTCATCGAGAAGGGATCCAGGACCGAGGTCTCCGAGAAGCGCAGGATGATCCCCAGGTTGACCCGGTTCAGGTTCACGCTGCCCATCCGCCAGCTCGCGAATCGGCGCTCGGTGATCTCGGCGTAGTCGAGCAGCGTGACGTCGCGGTGGCGTGAGTCGCGCACGATGGCTCCGTAGAGCTGGTTCACCTCGGCGCGGCCGCCTTCGAGCACCTGAAGAAAGAGGTTGCCCTCGGAGTAGGTGCAGAGGACGCCCGTGATGCCGTGCTCGAGGTTGTACTTCTGGGATTGCTCGACGATCGAGGCGACCAGTGCGTCGTCGATCGTGTCGGTCGAGCGGCTCGCGTAGACGAGTCGTACCAGCATCTCTGGTGTCTCCCTATCCCTCTCGGTTATTCAAAAGCGAGAGGAACTCCCGGCGAAGGTTCGGATCTTTGAGAAAGGAGCCGCGCATGACGCTGTTCGTCATCTTGGAGTCCATGTCCTTCACGCCGCGCCACTGCATGCAGTAGTGGTCCGCCTGCATGACGACCGCGAGCCCGTCGGGCTGCATCTTGTCCTGAAGGAGGTCTGCAAGCTGCATGATCGCCTCCTCCTGGATCTGGGGCCGTGTCATCACCCACTCCACCAGGCGGGCGTACTTCGAAAGGCCGATCAGCGCGGAGTGCTCGTTCGGCATCACGCCGACCCAGATGCGGCCAATGATCGGGCACAGGTGGTGCGAGCACGCGCTGCGCACCGTGACCGGGCCGACGATCATCAGCTCGTTCAGGCGGCGCACGTTCGGGAACTCGGTCACCGGGGGCTGCGGCAGGTAGCGACCCGCAAAGACCTCCATGAGGTACATCTTGGCCACGCGACGAGCGGTGTCCTGCGTGTTGTGATCGCCCTCGGTGTCGATCACCAGCGTCTGGAGCACCTCGTCGATCTTGCTCGCGACCTCGAGCCGCAGCGCCTCGAGCTCACCGTCCTCGATGAAGGCGGAGATGTTGTCGTTGGCGTGGAAGCGGCCGTGCGCCTTCTGGATCCGCTCCCGGATGCGACGGGAAACAGGAGTGAGGTCATCAGCGGCCCCGCGCGAGGGGTTGCCCGCCCCGATCCCGGACCCTTCGGACTCGCCATGAACACTCTCCTCCGGGGCAGCCTAGCACGCCTGACCTGCGGCCCGCCGTACTTCCGTGGTCTGCCGCGTGACCAGGGGAAGCGCTTCGCCGTCGGCGCGGCCGGCAGGCTCGGGAGTCCCCCGCCGTTGCCCGTACGTTGCGAACGATGACGCGAAGGGGAATGTTCCCGCGATCCGCTGCAACGAGAAGCGCGTCGCCGGCTGCCGCAGGCGACGACAAGAACAAGGTCAGCTTGAACCTATTGGCCCACTGATCCGTACCACGTGACAGAGCAGCATCAACAATGAGCCGCCCAGTCGTGAATGGTGGTCCATTCCGGGAAGCTCCGCCGGCAGGCGCCGGCGTCGAGCGATGCAAGTGTCCAGGCACCGAAAGAAGGGAGAAGCCAATGAAGTTCACGTTTGTTCTCAGTGTCGTCGGGCTCGTCGGGGTTGCTGCCCTGCTGGCCGTACCGGTCGTCGCCGGCCCCGATGAGACGGAGCAGCAGGCCGTGGCCGCCACCTGCATCAAGGTGATTGACGGCGACACCATCGTCGTCAAGTGCGACAAGCGTCAGATGACCGTCGAGCTCGACGGCGTCGACGCGCCGGAGCTCGGCCAGCCCTGGGGCAAGGAGGTCCGCAACTTCGTCCGCGAGATGGTCGAGGGCCGGGCGCTCGAGGTCCGGATCATCGAGGCGGGCGACGATAGCGGCACGGCCCGGGTGCTGGTCGCCGGCCAGGATCTGTCGCGGCTGCTCGCCGAGCGCGGGCTCGCCTGGGCGACCGCTGCCGGCGAGCTGCAGGACCTGACCGAGAAGGCCAAGTCCGCCCCGTGCGGCCTCTGGCTCGATGCGCAGCCAGTGCCGCCGTGGGAGTTTCGAAAGGCCGCCGCCTGAGTCGGATCAGGTCTCGGGCCTGATGAGGGTCCCGGGATCCCGCTTCTGAGCGGCCCGCATCGGCGCGGGCATCGTCAAGCGGTGCCCCGGCGTCGTTTCTGGTGGAGCTTTCAATCCTGCCCAAGCGGTCAATGAAGAAGGGGCCGGGTTACCCCGGCCCCGTACGTTGTCGTCGCTGGTTGATCGTCTAGGTCTGGTTCTCGTCCGACAGGTTGACCGCCTCCACGATGTCCTTCCAGTTCTCGAGGACGGATGCCGGCGTCGCCGGGTTCAGGCGGGCCGCCTCGGCGGCGCACAGAACGTCGAGCAGTGGCGTGTCCGGCACGTCGTCGAAGTCGGTGTCGACCAAGGTGTCGTAGTCGATCGCGCCGTTGGCGAAGTTGAGCCACAAGGCCAGCAGCTGGCGGTCGAGCTGGACCCGAATGTCGCCGCCGGAGTGCGACGGATCGAGCACCGCCTTCGCGTCGGGCCGCGAGTCGGCGTCGACCGCCTCGCTGAACAGCGCGCTCAGGTGGTTGACGATGTCGAGGTAGCACTGGAGCTCCTCGGCCGTGAAGAAGATCCTCCCGTTGCCCCGGTACTGGTGGTACCAGTAGCCGGCCGAGCGGATGAGCTCGGCGTTGCCGACGATGATCACGTCGGTGGCGTCGGAGTCGGTGCCGCCGTCGTCGTCGAGCCCCGCGAAGCTGACCTCGTAGAGGCAGGCGTCCGCGAAGGCGTGGACCTGCACGTCGGTGACGTCCCGCGGCTGGATGCTCGGGCTGGGGAAAGGATCGGTTGCCGGCGGGTTGACCAGGTAATCGGTCACCGTGTCCGGCGTCCCGTCGCCCCAGCCCCAGGTGAGGCGGAGGTCGTCCGAGCCCGGATCGGTGGCGTGGCCGGTGAATGTCACGTCCTCGCCGGCGTGGGCGATGAAGGCGTCCGCGCCGCAGCCGTCGACGATGTCGGTCTCGTCGATCTCGACCGTCGGGTTGACGTTGTTGATCGTGAGGTCGAGGTTGGCGCAGGTCGAGGTGTCGTCGTCGTAGCCGCAGACCTGCGCGGTGAAAACGCCGTTGTCGCCGTAGATGTGGGTGGCGCTGAAGGCATAGACCGCGTCCGGCCGGGTGTTCTCCGACCCGGTCAGCGTCATCGGCTCGGTTGCCGAGCCGTCACCCCAGTTGACGGTGGCCGTCAGTACGTCCAGCCAGCCCGGATCGGTGACGGTCGCGGTGACCGTGATGACGGTGTTCTCGTCCTTTGGCGAGTCGGAAGCCAGCGCTACCGACGGCGCCACGTTGTTGACCGTCACCGTCGACTCGTCAGTGTCGGTGAGGCCGTCGTTGTCGGTGACCTTGAGCCGGACGATGTAGACGCCGTCCTGCCCGACCCCGTTGCCGACGGTGTCGAAGAGGGGCTGCGCCCCGGTCGCGTCGTCGAACTGGCCGTCGTCGTCGAAGTCCCACTCGTAGAGGGTGATGCTGCCGCCCGGGCTGGGGTCGTAGGAGGCGCTGCCGTCGAGCTGGACGTTGGCGCCCTCGTTGGTCGTGTACGGGCCGCCGGCATCCGCAATCGGCGGCTGGTCGAAGCTGACCCGCCACACCCCGCGGCCGCGGGTGCCGACGTACATGCTGATCGCGCCGTCGGGTGATCCCTCGTGGTCGAAGTAGGCGAAGTAGGGGCTCGGCAGGTGCGGCACGCTGCCGCCGGTGCTGTCAGGGTCGGTGACGAGGACCCAGTCGCTGCCGCCGTCAGTGGAGAGGAAGACGCCGGAGTCGCGGCCGCCGGCGACCATGATGGTCGGGTCCTCGGCGTCGAAGGCGACCAGGCTCGGCTGCGGGTAGCCGTTGAGGCCGGTGAAGCTGGTCGGCCCGCGGCTGTTGACGTAGGGGTAGTCGCCGTTGCCGGTCATCAGCGCGTCGAGCTCGGGCAGGCTGTCCCAGGTGGCGCCGCCGTCGGTCGACATGACCATCTGCGGCGGATTGGTGAGGATCGACGCGAGCAGTCGCTCGGGGTCATTGGGGTCGACGTCGAAGACGCCGATGCCGCCGGCAGGAGTCTCGTTGGTCCAGGTGCCGCCGGGAGCGGTCCCGTCAAAGCGCCAGAGCTGGTCGGCGCTGGCGCCGTCGCAGTTGCCGACCTGGACCCAGAAGGTCGGCGTGCCGCCCGCCACCGCGGCCTTGACGCCGCACATGCCGCCGCCGCCCGTGGGCGGCTCGGTGGCGTTGCCGAGCTCGGTCCAGACGATCGGGCTGGCGGTGATGTCGTTGGTGATGTACATGCCGCCGTCGCCGCCGTTGGCGCCGGAGCAACCGTTGGGGGGGTTGGGGGGAGCGGGGACGGTGCAGTTACTCGTCAAGAGCACGAACTGATTCGGACCGTAGGTGTCGACGATGTCCGGTGGCCGGAAGCCGGGCAGCAGGCCGTCGGCCGGGTAGGTGTTGATCTCCGGCGTCGAGGTCAGCCCGGGATTGCCGCGGTACATCTTGTTGGCCCGCGGGCTGCCGCAGCACACCGTGTAGAGGGCGTCGTCGGCGTCGGCTGCGAAGTCGAAGCCGTCGCAGCAGTCGGCGTTCTTCCACGTCACCGAGGCGGAGCCGCCGTCGGTCGCGGCGAAGGTGCCGTTGTCCTGGTTGCCGAAGTAGAGGTCCTCGATGCCGGCGCCGGCCTTGTCGAAGCCGGCCAGGGTCCACAGCCAGAGCCCGTGCGGGGTGGTGGTCGGCTGCTCCCAGTTGGGGTTGTGGCAATCACCCCCATTGTCGGTGTTGTAGTAGACGCCGCCGTCGCAGGAGTAGATCTCCGGGCAGGCATCGTTGGCGGCCTCGGAGTCGAAGACGATCGCGGCAAGGTCGTCATGGCCGCCGGTGCCGCGGGTGAAGGGGCCTGCCCAGCCCGCGGGCGGGGTATCCGGCGGGTCGTTGAGCAGCGACGCCTGCGGGCAGTGGGTGGTGCCGGCCGCGGGGTTGATCGTGCACGTACCGCGGTAGAGCCGGATGTCGCCGAACCAGAGGTCGAAGGCGTCGCCGGTCCGGTCGTTGACGGCAATGAACGGAACCCGGCCCTGGCGGGCGGAGTCGGGCGTCCCGAGGTTGGTCCACGTGTCGCCGCCGTCCGCGGACTCGTAGATGTTGGTGCCGACGGTCGCGAACAGGGTGTCCGCCTCCTCCGGCGACACCGCGATCGAGCACAGACCGGCGGGGAGGCCGGCGCTCGCGTCCCAGGTCGCCCCGCCGTCGGTCGAGCGGTGGTGGCCGTTGTCGCCGCAGGCGTCGATGATGCCGTTGTCGTGGACCACAACGTCCCAGACGTCGGCGTCGCTGCCGTCCGGGGTCTGGTCGACCTCGATCCTGGTCCAGGTCGCGCCGGCGTCGGTGCTCACCGCAAGACCGCAGTTGGTGCCGATGTAGACGTCGTCCGGGTCGTCGGGGTCGATCGCGATTCCGAAGGCCGAGGGCTCGTTGAAGCGGCCGGTCGAGCAGATGTTGCCAGTGTTCGGCACGGTGGCGTGCGACCAGGAGCCGCCGGCGTTCGAGGAGACGTTGATGCCGGCGAGGCTGGTGACGCGGCCGTCGAAGAACGAGGTCGCGTAGACCTTGCTCGAGTCGCTCGGGTCGACCTCGACGTCCCAGGTGGCGTTGGGGTTGTGGCCGTCGAGCCGCGACCAGGCGACGCCGCTGTTGGTCGACTTGTAGATGCCGCCCCACTCGCTGGCGGCGTAGAAGGTGTTGTTGTCGCCGGCGACCGTCGCGAGGCCGTTGACCCGGCCGCCGGTGGCGCCATCCGGGTCGGTCGGATCGAGGGTGGAGCTGTTCGGGTTGATGTCGTCAAACGTGAACTGCGCGCTGGCGGACGGAGCGACCGCGAGCAGCAGCGCCAGCAGGACGACCGCGAGCGGAGCGGCCGGCAGGGGTCGGTTGGTCAGGGGGAGTTGGGAAGCGTCCCCTGGCGAGCGACGGAGGTGCAGGAGGGGGGTCATCGCTCACCTCCCGCCGCCTCGTCCTGCATGTCGACCGGACAGATCGGGGCGCGGAACATGTAGCGGTCGCTGGCCAGCCACCCCTGCGAGGTCAGCGCCAGCACCCGCACCCGGTAGGTCACGCCCGGCTGGAGGTCGCCGAGGAGCATCTCGCGGCCGGCCAAGGGATGCGTCGCGCCCTTGGGCAGGTCGAGGTGGGCGGTCGGGTCGGCGACGGAGTCCTTGGGGACGACGATGGACTGGAACTCGCCGCGCTCCAAACCGTCCGGATACATGCTGAAGTCGACGCGGAAGTCGCGCGCCGCCTCGAGCTCGTTGACCAAGTTGGACTTGGGCACCGCGCCCGCATCAACATGCCAGCGAACAACCGCCTCCGGGCTGCGCAGCCGGTATTGGCTGCACCGGGTCTCGGCCTCGACGACCAGCGCCGACGCCTCGGCTGCGCCGGTCAGGACAGCGGCCTCGTCGTTCGCCGCCGTCGAGGAAGCCGGGGCTGTCAGCGACAGCGCCACTCCCAGGCAGATGGTGGCGGCAGCGGTGGTCCACCGTGGGGTCCTTCGGATCCGGGCCGTGCTGTCGGTCGGGTGTGGACATCTCCCGACCGAACGGCGACCGGGCCGTGTCAGTACTGCAAACATGGTCACCTCCTTGAGGCCGCTTCCGCGGCGTGTTGTCGCCTTCGCGACGTTCTTCTTGACGAGTTGCGGACGCGCAATGCGCCGGTCTCGATCAAACGATCAGCAGATGCTGAAAGATTTTAAGTATCGCAACTCTAGACCTCGGTCTGCCAGTTGTCAAGCGACTCATTCGCAAACGCCCAGAGACTGCGGTCGACCGCCGGCTGGCTCGAGGGGGAGCGCGGGCATCAACGCGAATCCACAAGCGAAGGGAATGCTTGGAGGGATCCGGCTTGCCGCCCCCGCGGTCCAGCTGGGGCGTACGGTCGGGCCCAGGCGCTGCGCGACTGGACGACGACCGGACCCTGTCAGTCCTGTGAGCATGGCCACCTCCTCGTCACCGCTCGCGCGGTGGTGTGTTGTGCCCGCCGTGTGCACTCGCTGCGGGTTGCGGCGCCCGATGCGCCGGCCCCGCGCAGGGGGCTGTCGGGCAGCGGTCGAGTTAAGTGGGGCTAACTTAGCGTGCAGCTACCAACTTGTCAAGAGACTGAGTCGCAAAATTTCGGCGATCACCATCACATTCTCCGGGACCGGCGGTAGCGGCCGGCGAATGGAGTGAACCGTGCGAAGCCGGTACAATGCCGGCCGTGCAGCCTGCCAAGAAGGCGGCCACGGTCGAGGGGGGCGGTGCCGGAGCCGCGGCGTGGCGGCACTGGCTCGAGCGGGTGTGGCGGTCGATCTTCCCGCGGCCGCTCCAAGCGCGGACCGACCGCGAGCGCGCGGCGCTGACCCGCTTCACCTTTCTGCTCCACCTGCGGCCGGTGCTGGTGCCGGCGCGAACCCTGCCGTGGACCCACACCTTCGGCCTCGGCGGGTCGTCGCTGGTGCTGATCACGCTGCTCGCCGCGACCGGCATCCTCAACATGCTGGTCTACCAGCCGGTGCCGGGCGTGGCCTACGACTCGGTGGTGGCGATCGAGGACCAGGTGCCCTTCGGCGCGCTGGTCCGCGGCGTCCACTGGTGGAGCGCCAACCTGCTGGTGGTGGTGCTGCTGCTTCACGTCGCGCGGGTGTTCCTGACCGGCGGCTACCATGGGGCGCGCCAGTTCAATTGGGTGATCGGCTGCGGGCTGCTGGCGGCGGTGCTCGCCAACAACTTCACCGGCTACCTGCTGCCCTGGGACCAGCTCGCGTACTGGGCGGTGACCATCTCGACCGCGATGCTGGCCTACGTGCCGCTGATCGGCGAGACGCTGCAGCAGGTGGCGCGCGGCGGGCCGGAGATCGGCACCCAGACCCTGGTCAGCTTCTACACCATCCACACCACGATCGTGCCGGTCGTGCTGATCGTGCTCATGGGCTTCCACTTCTGGCGCGTCCGCCGGGCCGGCGGCGTGGTCGAGCCGCCGACGGCGCCGGGCGAGGCCGAGGGTGACGAGGCCAAGCGGCTGTTCCTGCCCGAACCTGCTGCTGCGCGAGGTGGTGCAGGCGCTGGTGATCGTGGCCGTGGTGATCGTGCTGGCCGCGCTCTTCGGTGCGCCGCTCGACGAGCGGGCCAACCCCGGGATGAGCACCAACCCGGCCAAGGCGCCGTGGTACTTCGTCGGCTTCCAGGAGCTCCTGATCCACCTCCACCCGGTGTTCGCCGTGTTTGTCGTCCCACTGCTCGCGGGCGTCGGCTTCCTGCTCCTGCCCTACCTGAGCTCGGACGACGAGCCGGCCGGCCGCTGGTTCCTGTCGGCAACCGGCCGCCGGACTGCGACGCTTGCGGCCGCGGCCGCGCTGCTGGCGACGCCGGTCCTGGTGGTCGCCGACGATCTGTTGGGTGGCGGGCCCTCCGGCTGGTTCGGCGGCGGCGTGCTGCCGCTGGCCCTGGTGGCCGGTGCGGCCGCGGGGGCCTTCGTGGTGGCCCGGCGACGCTTCGGCGCCTCCGTCAACGAGGCCGTGCAGGCGGTGGTGGTCCTGCTGGCGGTGGCGTTCGCGGTGCTGACCCTGATCGGGGTCTGGTTCCGCGGCGAGGGCATGGCGTTGGTCTGGCCGTGGCAGCGATGAGGGAGGCAGGCGCAGGGCAATGATAGCGAAGGACGATGGCGGCGCTCACGCGGAGACGACGGTCGGGGCCGCGGCAAGCCGCCGGCGCGTGCTGCGCTGGCTGTGGCGAGGGCTCGGCCTGGCCGCAGCCGGCGAGCTGGCGTGGATCGGAGCCTCGTTCGCATGGCCGCGCCGCGCCGGCGGCGCCGCGTGGGCCGACCCGATCTTCGTCGCCGGCCCGATCGACGACTTCGCCCCCGGCACGGTCACTGCCTTCCCGGCCGGCAGCTTCTACCTGGCGCGGCTTGCCAGCGGCGGCTTCCTCGCCCTCGACCGCACCTGCACCCACCTCGGCTGCACGGTGCCCTGGGACGCCGACACCGACCGCTTCGACTGCCCATGCCACGCGTCGTCCTTCGACATCACCGGCGCGGTCATCGGCCCGCCGGCGCCGCGCCCGCTCGACCTCTACCCGGTGCGGATCGAGAACGGCGTGGTCAAGGTCGACCTGCGGCGGCCGCTGCGGCGGACCGCCTTCGAGGCGTCGCAGGCGGTGAGCTCGTGACTCAGAGGGCAGCCGGTGGCTGATCCGGCCCTGCGCCGCTGGGAGCTCGCTGGGGCTGGTCGCGCTCGCCGTGATCGTGGTGACGATCCCGCTGTCGCTGCTGCGCGGCCCGAGCGGAGCGGGCCGAGCGGCCACCGACGCCGCCCCGACCTTCGTCGGCAGCGCCGCCTGCACCGAGTGCCACCAGGCGGCCGCCCAGGCCTGGCGGGGCTCCGACCACGATCTGGCCATGGCCGAGGCCAACCGAGGAGACGGTCCAGGGCGACTTCAACAACGTCGAGGTCACGCATCCACGGCGTCACCTCCCGCTTCTTCCGCCGCGACGGCAAGTACCTCGTGTGGACCGAGGGGCCGGGCGGTGCGATGGCCGAGTTCGAGGTCACCTACGTCTTCGGCCACGAGCCGCTGCAGCAGTACCTGATGCCCTTCCCGGGCGGCCGGCTGCAGGCGCTCGGCCTGGCCTGGGACGTCGAGCGGAGGCGCTGGTTCCACCTCTACCCGGACCAGGACATCCCGGCCGAGGACTGGCTGCACTGGACCCGCAACGGCCAGAACTGGAACGGGATGTGCGCCGAGTGCCACTCCACCAACCTGCAGAAGGGCTACGACCCGGAGAACGAGACCTACAGCACCACTGGACCGAGATCGACGTCGGCTGCGAGGCCTGCCACGGGCCGGGATCGCGCCACGTCGCGTGGGCGACGCGTGCCGCCGATGGCCCGCCCCGAGCTGCCGGACCTGGGCCTGGTCGTCCCGACCGCCGAGCATCGCGCCCGCCGCGCTGGTCGAGCTGTGCGCGCCCTGCCACTCGCGGCGCGCCGAGCTCGGCGACTACGACCACACGCGGCCGCCAGCTGCTCGACCACATGCTGCCGTCGCTGCTCTCCGAGGGGCTCTACTTCGCCGACGGCCAGGACCTCGACGAGGTCTACACCTACGGCTCGTTCCTGCAGAGCAAGATGTACGCGCGGGGCGTCAGCTGTCAGCGACTGCCACGACAGCCACAGCCTGAAGCTGCGCTTCGAGGGCAACGAGCTGTGCCTGCAGTGCCATCAGCGCGAGGTCTACGACAGCTCCGACCACCACTTCCACAAGAAGGTCGTCGAGGGCCGGCCGTCGGACGGCGCGCTGTGCGTGAAGTGCCACATGGTGGAGCGGCCGTACATGGTGGTCGACTGGCGCGCCGACCACAGCCTCCGCCTGCCCCGGCCGGACCTCAGCGTGGAGATCGGGACGCCCAACGCCTGCACGCCAGGGCGGCTGCCACGACGACAGGCCGCTGCAGTGGTCGGTCGATGCCTACCGGCGGCTGGTACGGCCAGGCGCGGCGGCCGCACTACGGCACGACCTTCGCGGCGGCGCGACGCGGGCGAGCCGGCGGCGATGGCCGAGCTGGTCCGGCTCGCCGCCAACCCGCTGCAGCCGGCGATCGTCCGCGCCACCGCGCTCGAGCTGCTGCAGCGCTACCCGGGCGCCGAGGCAGCGGCCGCGGTCCGCGCCGGCGTCGCCGCCGAGCGACCCGCTGATCCGCCACACCGCGGTCACCCACCTGGCGGTCGCCGATCCCGGCGAGCGGGCCGCGCTGCTCGCGCCGCTGCTGTCGGACCCGGTCAAGGCGGTGCGGCTGGCGGCGCTGTCCAGCGCTCGCCGGCGTGCCGCGCGAGCTGCTCAAGCCCTACCAGCGCGAGGCCTTCGACCGCGCGCTCGCGGAGTACCGCACGGCGATGGCGTACTCGCTCGACTTCGCCTCGTCGGGCATGAACCTGGGCAACCTCAACCTGAGCCTCGGGCGCGCCGCCGAGGCCGAGCGCTACTACCGGCTGGCGCTGGCGATCGACGAGCTGTTCTTCCCGGCCAGGATGAACCTGGCGGTGCTGCTGAGCGGCCAGGGCCGCAACGACGAGGCCGAGCGGGAGCTGCGCGAGGTCCTCGCGGCCTACCCGGACAACACAGATGCCGCCTACTCGCTCGGCCTGCTGCTGGTGGAGATGGGCCGGCCGGACGAGGGCCTGGGGTGGCTGCAGCGGGCGGCGGCGGCGCTGCCGCGCGACGCGCGGGCGCACTACAACCTCGGCCTGCTCCTGCAGCAGCTCGGCCGGCTCGACGAGGCCGGGCCGAGCTCGAGCAGGCGCTGCGCGATCGAGCCCGACAGTCTCGGACCTCCTGGTGGCGCTGGCCGACCACCTGGTCCGCCGCGGCCTTCTGGCCGAGGCGCGGCCGCTCGCCGAGCGCCTGGTCGCCCTCTACCCGGACCAGGAGATCGGGCACCGGTTGATGGCCGTCATCGCGGGTTCGCCGTCGCGTGACGGCTGAGCGCGTGTGCGTGTAAGATCGGCGGGCGAAAGAGGAATCCCGAGAGGAGGGGGAAGCTCATGATGGGACTGAGGACATTGTTGTGTCGTTGGCCGGCGCTGCTGGCGCTGGCTGTCGTGTCGCTGGCCGCGCCGGCAGTGGCCGGTGACGAGCCCGCGGCGGCCGCGCAGGAGGAGCAGACCGCTGCACAGGCGACCGCGACCGCGGCGCCGGTGGCGGCCGCCGGCCTGGTCGCCTACATCGACCCGGCGACCGGCGGGCTCACCGCAACCCCCACCGAGGAGCAGCGCGCCGCGATGCGGGCGGCGCTGGCCGCGCTGGTGAACGACTCCGACGAGGGACTGGTGGAGGTCACGCTGCCCGACGGCTCGGTCATGCTCGACCTGCAGGGCCGCTTCCAGGAGGCCCTGGTGGTGCTCATGGCGCCGGACGGGACCCGGAGCTACGAGTGCGTCAGCAGCGTTCCGGGCGCCGCCGCCGCATCGCCGGCCGCAGCAGCAACCGCAGCGCCGGCCGCCGCGGTGGCCGAGTAGGGGAGGGCACCATGCGCGCACACACCTCCCTCCGCCTGCTCGCCGTGGCCGCCGTTCTCTCTCTGGCCGCAATGCCCGCGATCGCGGCGAACATCGTCATCATCAACAACGACGGCGCCGGCGAGGGCTTCAACGACCCGGACATGCCGGACCCGAGCTGGGGCTGCCCGGCCGGCATGACCCTCGGCGAGTGCAGGTTGAACGCCTTCCAGGCCGCCGCCAATCGCTGGGGCGAGCTCCTCCAGAGCAACGTCGAGATCCGGGTTGCTGCCCAGATGAACCCGATGACCTGCAGCGGCGGTGGCGCGGTCCTCGGCTCGTCCGGGACGACGACGATCCTGCGTGACTTCCCCGGCGCACCTTTTGCCGGCACCTGGTACCACAGCGCACTGGCCGACGCTCTGGCCGGCTACGACGTCAACGAGGGCGTCAGCGACATCACCTCCCAGTTCAACAGCAACCTCGACGACGACCCGGCCTGCACCCTGAACTGGTGGTACGGGTCCTATGACGATTATCCGGGCAACGCCTACCCCACCCCGGATCCCAGTTCCAACTTCTTCTTTGCGGTGGTGCTGCACGAGCTGGCCCACGGCCTCGGCTTCCAGGACTTCGTCAACCTTCAGACCGGGCAGCTTGCCGGCGGTTACCCGGACATCTACTCGAGGTTCACCTACGACGTCACCCTCGGCCTTCACTGGCATGAGATGAGCAATTCGCAACGGGTCGCGTCGGCGGTCAACACCGGCAACGTGGTGCTCGATGGGCCCCAGGACAAGGCGGCGGCGGACGCCTTCTTGACCGCCGACGATATCAACCTCGTCGTGAACGCCGGCCCGGCCGCTGGTAGCTATGCCGGGAAGGGCGCGCAGTTCGGCGGCTCGTGGGCAGCCGCCGACGGCTTGACGATCCCGATGGAGGTCGTGAATGACGGCGTCGGCACCACCAACGACGGCTGCGAGCCGCTGGTCGGCTTCACCGCCGGCAACATCGCCTTCATTGACCGCGGCACCTGCGCGTTCGGGCTCAAGTCGCTGTATGCGGAGCAGGCCGGCGCCGCCGGAGTGGTCATCGCCAACAACCAGGGTGGCACCACGATCGTGCTCATGGCGCCCAGCCAGTGGGGCCGGCAGGTGACGATCCCGGTGATCGCGATCGGTCAGGACGACGGCAACGTCGTCCGGCCGACCTTGCCGGTCAGCGGCACCTTCGACGTCATCGACGTCAACGGCCTCCACACGAACGGCTACCCACTGCTCTACACGCCCAGTGTGCTCGAGCTCGGCTCCTCGATCTCGCACTACGACATCACCGCCGCGCCGAGCGCGCTGATGGAGCCGGCCATCAACCCTGACCTCAACAACGACCCGGACATGACCCTCGGCATGTACCGCGACGTGGGCTGGGTTGTCGGCTTGCTCTTCGGTGACGGCTTCGAGAGCGGCGACTTCACGGCCTGGAGCACCTTCGTGCCGTAGCCGCAGCGCCGCTGTCAGTGACGACCATGACCCGCCGGCCTCGGCCGGCGGGTTCTGTTTTCAGCGATCCCGGCAGTTTTGCGGCCGGCAGGGAAAGACAACGGCCGCCCGAAGGCGGCCGTGCGTGTTTCCGGATGTCGTGCGAGCGCTACTCGATGTTGATCGACTGGAGCTCGACCGGCACGCTGGTCGTGAACTCGACCAAGTCGACGCCGATGAAGTTCGAGTTGTTGCCGCTCGGGCCGCCGCCGGTGACGTAGTACCGGAAGGCGAAGCGGCCGCAGGTCGGCGTCGGGGCGCCGGTGACCGTTGCGGTGAACTGGGTCCACACCTCGGGGTAACCGCCGACGGCGAGGGTCGGGTTGACGTCCTGCAGCAGGGTCGTGAAGTCGCCCACGTCCTCGGGGCCAGTGCCGACGTTGGTGCTGGCGCCGGCGAGGCTCAGGCGGACCTGGAGCCGGTCCGGCCAGCTGCTGTCGGTCGCGGTGCGCGTCCAGAAGGTCAGATCGTCGCCATCCACGAAGCACACCTGGTGGGTCAGCAGCCAGTCGCTGATGGTGCCGACGCCGGCGGTCGCGTTGTAGTTGTCGGCGATGTAGGAAGTCGGCCCGCCGGAGTAGGCCGGGAAGACGGTGTCGTTGCCCTGGAACTCGCCGCGGTCGCGCGGGGCGAAGCCCTCAGCGAGTGGCGCCCAGCTGGTGGTCCCGATCGGCGAGCTGTTGTTCTGCCAGTACCATCCCTGGCCGGGCAGCAGGGTGATGTCGTCGAACTCCTGGGTAAAGCTCTGCGCCGCCACCGTGCCCGCCACCGCGAGCAGGGCGCACAGCGCGACGGACAGTGAACGTGCTCTCATCGCAACCCTCCTTCTTTCCTCGGCGAATACGCTATCACGACATGGCCCGGCCTGGCCACCGGCCGGAGGGAGCCGTGCGTCGGTGTGGCTTACAGACCAGAGGGGATGTACATTCTCGGTGGGGTTTTGAATGGTGGAGTCCGTCTTCGACGAGCACGCGGCTGAGTATGACTCGTGGTTTCTCGCGAACCCGAGGGTGCTCGAGTCCGAGGTGCTGATGATCCGGCGGGCGCTCGGTGAGCCCGGCAAGACGCTGAGCGTCGGCTGCGGCAGCGGTCTCTTCGAGCACCTGCTTCGCACCAGCCACGGCGTGCTCGTCGAGCACGGCGTCGAGCCGGCCGCCGAGATGGCCGCGATCGCCAGGAAGCGCGGCCTGGAGGTGACGCCGGGGGTCGCCGAGAAGCTGCCGTGCGGCGACGCCGAGTTCGACACCCTGCTGCTCAACGGCGTGCCGAGCTACACCGCCGACCTCGAGGCGGCCTTTCGCGAGGCCTTCCGGGTGCTGCGGCCGGGCGGCCATGTCGTGGTCGCGGACGTGCCGGCCGAAAGCTCCTACGGACTGGTCTACCGGCTCGCGGCCGAGCTCGGGAGCTGGGAGCACGAGCACCTCAGGAAGGTCGCGCCGCCGCACCCCTACCCGATCGAGTTCGCCGCCGCCGCCCACTGGCGCACCACGCCGGAGAAGGTCGATCTCCTGCGCTCGGTCGGTTTCGACAGCTTCGAGTTCTTCCAGACCCTCACCCGCCACCCCAAGTACTCGGACGAGCTCGTCGAGCAGCCGGTCGAGGGCTACGACCGCGGCGACTACGTCGCCATCCGCGCGCGAAAGCCGTAACGGAACCGGAAGAACTGCAGCAACCACAAAGTCACGAAGTCACAAAGAGAGTCCTTTGAGTGGCGCCTTCAGCACCCCGGGCGCTGTTGAGCAATGTCGGCGTCACGAAGCGCAGTTGGCCGTGAGGCGATGTCCCCCGGTATGACCGCGCGCGGCGACATGTGCCGATGCGCGGACATCGAAGGGTCGGCTCGCTGCCTGGAAACCAGTGGGCACCATCAAGAGCTTCTCTTGGTGTCTTTGTGCCTTCGTGGTGATCGCACGTCAGGGCCCCGCGGGCGCGGATCCGGCTGCGTCCTGCGGACGACGACGTAACGAGAGCGGCAGCGGGCGGGAGGGGGCTGGCGTAAGCTGATCGCTGATGACCGACACCGCCGCGCCCACCTCCGAGCGATCCCAGCGCTCCGGGCTCGCTTGGGGCCTTGCCGCCTACGGTTCGTGGGGCCTGTTCCCGATCTACTTCAAGGCGGTCGCCGCCGTGCCGGCGCTCGAGGTGTTGGCCCACCGGGTGGTGTGGTCGGTGGTGGTGCTCGCCATCGTACTCGCCGTGCAGCGACGCTGGCGGGAGGTGGCCGCCGTGGTCGCCGACCCACGCACCCTCGCCGTGTTGGGCGTGACCTCGCTGCTCATCGGGGGCAACTGGTATCTGTTCATCTGGGCGGTCACGACCGGGCACATGCTGCAGGCAAGCCTCGGCTACTTCATCAACCCGCTGGTGAATGTCTTTCTCGGCGTGGTCTTCCTGGGGGAGCGGATGAGCCGGACCGGCGTCGCGGCGGTGGCAATGGCCGGGCTCGGGGTCGGCTGGCTCGCCGCCCTCGGCGGCGCCGTGCCCTGGGTGGCGCTGGTGCTCGCCTTCTCCTTCGCCTTCTACGCGTTGATCCGAAAGACCGCGCGAGTCAAGCCGGTTCCAGGGCTCGCGGTGGAGACCGCGCTGCTGGCGCCGGTCGCGTTGCTCTTCCTGGCCACGACCGCCTCCTCGGGCGGGCTCTACTTCGGCACCGGCTCGTGGCGGCTCGACCTGCTGCTGGCTGCCGCCGGCCTGATCACAGCACTGCCGCTGGTATGGTTCAACATGGCGGCACAGTCGCTGCCGCTGTCCACCCTGGGCTTCCTCCAGTACCTGTCGCCGACCGGCCAGTTCCTGCTCGCGGTCCTGGTCTACGGCGAGCCGCTGACCCGCGACCGGCTCGTCGCCTTCGCCTGCATCTGGATCGCGCTCGGGATCTTCACCGTCGACCAGCTGCAGACCAGGAAGCGGATCGCGCGCCTCGTCGCGCAACGGGCGGCGGGGTCGGTTCGCCCAGATCGGGAACGTGGACACTGCGACTCGCGGCGCACCACGCGCCGCTCGCTCAGGGCAGGCTCCTCGGGCGCGGAACGGGATGCGGGCGCGGAAGCGGAAGCGGGACGACCCCCTAGCCCCTGGTCAGGTGGGGGCTCGGAGCGGGCTCGGAGACTGACACGGGCGGGGGGTCGGGGAGCGCCTAGATCCTAGATCCCAGATCCTGGTCGGGTGGCGGCGCGGGCTCAGCCATAAAGACCCGGGAGCCGGGGCGCTGCCCGGAGATCCGCCACCAGGTGCCGGAATGGCAGAATTTTCCGCCAATCTCGAGCGCCTCCGGCAGCTCCAGGACCGCGACGCGGGCCCAGTCTCCGGCATCAAGGATGACGACCCGCGGGCGCCCGCGACCGCCGCTTTCCGGGTCGCGGGGCCGCGAGCTGCTCTGCTGCTGCATGTCGGCCCTCCGCGCGCTGTCACTCACTCCAAACGATGAATACCCCGCCTCGGTTCGCGTAGCAAGAAGCGTGCCGCGGGTGGAGCGTGACCCGGGGCACGATTCGCTGAGGGGTCCGGGCGCGGTATCCCTTTTCGCGGACAAAGCAACCGGGAATCGGGACGCCCGTCGCGGATGGCTCTGCTGCGGGGAGGATCCGAGCAGTGGCGGTGGGAATATCCGTGGCGGCGCCTGGGGGTCGTGCGACACTCTGGGCATGAGCCGGTCCGTCCGCCACCACGCCGAAGCCTCCTGCCGCGATGGCGGGGGGAGGTGAGCGGGCCATGTGCGGGATCGCTGGCATCGTGGGCGTGGCGCCGGATCCTGCGGTCATCGAGCGCATGGTCGAGCGCCTGCGCCACCGCGGGCCCGACGACCACGGCATCTGGCGTTCGGAGGACGCGCAGCTCGGCCACGCCCGGCTCGCCATCCTCGACCTCTCGGCGGCCGGCCACCAGCCGATGGTTCGCGACCAGCTCGTGATCAGCTACAACGGCGAGGTCTACAACTTTCGCGAGCTGCGCCGGCAGCTGCCGGGCCCCTTCCGCTCGGACTGCGACACCGAGGTCGTGCTCGCGGCCTACGCCGAGGAGGGCGAACGCTGCCTCCACCGGCTGCGAGGGATGTTCGCCTTCGCCGTGTGGGACGCCCGCCGCCACCGGCTGTTCGCAGCCCGCGACCGTATCGGCATCAAGCCTCTCTTCTACCGGCAGCTGCCGGGAGGTCTCGCCTTCGCCTCGGAGATCAAGGCACTCCTCGAGCTCGGCCAGCCGCCGGTCGACGCCAGTGCGCTGCGCGACTACCTCAGCTACCGCTACATCCCGGCGCCCAAAACGGTTTACGCCGAGATCCGCGAGCTGCCGCCCGGCCACACCCTGGCCTGGGAGGCCGGCGCTCCGCTCGAGATCGCCCGCTGGTGGCAGCCGGCGACCGCGGTGACGATCACCGACATGGACGAGGCCGTGGAGCGCCTTGACCGGCTGCTCGCCACCGCGGTGCCGATGCACACCCTGGCCGACGTTCCGGTCGGCGTCTTCCTGTCGGGGGGCATCGACTCCACCACCACCGTCGCCTTCGTCGACCGACCGCGCACCTTCACCCTGGGCAGCGAGGTCGGCCACCGCGATGAGGCGCCGGTGGCGCGCGAGGTGGCGGCGCACTTCGGCGCCGAGCACCACGAGCTGCTGGCCGAGGCGGTCGACCTCGAGCTCGCGCTCGAGACCCAGCCGCGGCTCTTCGACCAGCCCTTCGGCGACTCCGGCTCCTGGGCCACCTTCCTGGTGTCGCGGATGGCCCGCGAGCACGTGACCGTGGCGCTGTGCGGCGAGGGCGGGGACGAGCTGTTCTGCGGCTACCAGTGGTACCGGCGCTGGGCGGAGCCGCCGCCTGGCGCCGCCCTGCGGAGGGCGGCAGGCCTCCTGCCGACCTTCTCGGCGCTCGGCCGGTCGCTGCAGCGGCGGGCGGCGACCGGGCTCGAACGCTATGCGGCCTTCCTGAGCCCGTTCACGGTCGAGCAGAAGCGCGCCCTGATTGGTCCGCGGCTCCACGAGGAGGGCTACGACGACCTCTGGTTCTACCGCCGGCACTGGCGGGAGGAGCTTGCGCCGCTCAAGCGGCTGCAGTGGGCCGACCTCCACACCTACCTGGCCGGAGACCTGTTGACCAGGGTCGATCGGGCGAGCATGGCGCACTCCCTCGAGCTGCGGCCGCCGCTGCTCGACCACGAGCTGGTCGAGCTCGCGCTGTCGCTGGATGACAGGCTCCTGCTCGACCCCGACACCGGGACCGGGAAGCTCGTGGTCCGGCGGCTGATGGCCGGGCGGGTGCCCGCCGGCCTCTTCGATCGGCCCAAGCGGGGATTCAACCTGCCGATCCGGCGCTGGGTGGCGCGCCGGCCACGGCTGCTCCGTGTCGCGCTCGACCGGCTCGCCGACGCCGGGATCATCCGCCGGCCGCGGGCGCTCGGCTTCACCGGCGAGCAGGCCTGGGCGCTGCTGACGCTCGACCGCTGGATGACCAGCTCCGGCGCGCTCTGAGCGCGCTAGCTGCTCTGCGCCGACGCGAGGAGCTGCTGGAAGCGCGGGTGCTCGCGCAGGGGGGCCCACTCCGCGCTGCCGTGGAGCACCGCGGCGGAGATCCGGGCCGGCGTCTGTAGCACCGGCTGGAGCTGCTCGACCGCGGCGTCGAGGTCGCCGCGGAGCATCTCGAGCCACGCCAGATTGACCGCGAGGTCGGCGGCCACGACCGCGTCGTCGAGGCCGATGTCGCGGGCGAGCTCGAGCTGGCGGGCTGCGCCGGCGCCATCGCCAACGAGCGTGGCAGCCTCGGCGAGCATCGCCAGCAGGAAGGGGTTGCGCGGCTGCTCCTCGAGGTCCTGCTGGAGGAGCCGGACGGCCTCGGCGCAGCTGGCCTTGGCCGCGGCATCGAGCCCGAGGGCGCGCTCGTTGAAGCAGGCGCACAGCGACGTCGGCACCCCTTTCCAGCGCTCGACGCCGGCGGACTCGACGAGGTCGAGGGCTGCCCGGTGGTTGCCGTCGAAGACCTCGAGGTCCCACAACGCCATCGTCCACCGCTCGTCGCGCGGTCCCGGGATCTCGTCGAGGATGCGACGGGCCCGCTCCGTCGAGCCGTCGTGGAGCACGTGGGCAGTTGCCAGAATGAAGAGGGGAGTCCGCATGCCCGGCGCGACGGAGATCGCCTGATCGAGGAAAGTCTCGGCCTCCTCGTAGCGGCGCATGTAGATCAGGCTCGAGCCCATGTTCCAGATGAAGGACGGGTTCCACGGGTCGAGCTCGAGCGCCCGCCGGTGGCTGGCGAGTGAGCCTTCCCAGTTGCCGCGTCGCCGCTCGACGTAGGCGATGCCGACCAGCACCTCGCTGTCGTTGGGAAGGGACGCCTGTGCCAGCCTGAGCTCGGCCAGGGAGCTCTCGAGGTCGCCCTGGCAGCGGTAGAGGTAGAACCCCCTGGCGCGATGAACCTCGGGAAGGTCAGGGTCGAGCTCGAGCGCATGGTCGACGGCTTGGCGGGCGCGTTCGCGGCGCTCCTGAGAGGGGTCGAACCCGAAGTGGACCAGCAGTCCATTGGCCTCGGAGAGCAGGGCCCACGCGCGAGTGAAGCCCGGCTCGAGCTCGACCGCCCGCTCGAGGCTGGCGATGGCGGTCCGGTAGTCGAGCTCCTCGTCCGAGTAGAGGTGGGCGCGGCCGTCGAGGAACGCCTGGAAGGCCGCGGTGTCGAGGCCGGCGGCGGCGAGAGCCCCGGCGGCTTCCGGAAGGGTGAGGTTGAGCTGCTCGGCGACGCGGCGGCCGATCTCGGTCTGCACGGCGATCAGCTCGGATGAGCTGCGGTCGTAGCTCGCGCTCCAAATGTGGGCGTCGTCGTCGGCGCGGATCAGCTGGGGGGTGATGCGGATCCGCTCGCTGCCGTCGGGCCGGGTCTCCCAGCGGACGCTGCCCTCGAGGATGTAGTCGACGGCGAGGTCCTCGGCGACCTGGCGAATGGTCCCGGAGCGCTTGCCGTAGTTGACGGCGGTGGTGCGCGAGATGACGCTGAGGTGGGGCACCATCGCGAGCTGCGACGTGATCTCGTCCGTGATGCCGAGCGCAAAGGTGCCTCTCTCCGCCGGCCCGTAGTTGTCGAACGGCAGCACGATCAGCCGCGGCGGCTCGGGCGCGACCGCGAGGTTCGTCACTCGCCGCGCGAGCTGCCCGCTGCCGAGAGCGGCGATCCCGACCGCGAGCGCCGTGACCGCTGCGGCCGCGGTGATGGCAACGGCTCGCAGCCGCGGGCGCCGGCGCGGACTGGTCTCGGCCGCCGGCGCAAGCTCGGCGGCAGGCTCGGCGGCGACAGTCGTGGTCTCGGCGATCAGCCGGTAGCCTCGCCTGGCGATGGTGGCGATGTAGGTCGGGTTGCGGGCGTCGTCGCCGAGGTGTGATCGAAGCTCGGCGATCGCCCGGCTGAGCACGCTCTCGGTCACGAAGTCGCCGTTCCAGACCGAGTCGAGGAGCTGCTGCTTCGACACCACCTCGCCCGGCTCGCTGGCGAGCCTGACCAGGACGTCCATGACCTTGGGCTCGATCTGTGCGGCCTCGCCGTCGCGCGAGATGCGGTTCAGGTCGGGATCGACGCGCCACCCGGCGATCCGAAACGGCGTCGAGCGGGGGCGCGGATCCGACGCCCCGTGATCGATGCCGTTCGCCGCCTCTGCTCCCATCTTGCGCCCTCTCAGGCGAGTCTCCGCCTGCGCTAGAACCCCGGCTCCACACCGAGGTACGCGAAAGGGCGCCTCGGGGTTGCTGTCGATCCGTCCCGTGGGGGTTGAATGGCGGAAAACGGATGCCTGAGGCCATCCCTCACGGAAACCTCACAGAAAGCTCAGAGAGGCTTCTGCCTTCCATCAAGACTGCGCGGCCGCCCCGACCCATCTTCTGCGGGTCGGGCATCCGCTCAACGGCTGCCCGGCGAGGAAAGGAGGTTCGGGGGAGGGCATGCATCGAGGCGGACGGATCACTTCAGGCAGCTTGATTTCAAAGCTCCACTACGGAGAGGAGGAATGGCAGATGACGAAGTTGAATCGAATGGGACGGGCGTCCGTGCTCGCGGTGCTGGGACTCGTCCTGGCCGCCGGCGCGGCGATGGCCCAGGAAACGACCGGTGCAATCATCGGCACCGTCACCTCCGAGGACGGTGTGACCATGCCGGGCGTCACGGTCACCATCAGCGATCCGGCAACGGGCTTCGAGCGCACGGCGGTCACCAATGACGGCGGCGAATACAGGTTCGCCGCGTTGCAGCCCGCGCGGTACTCCCTGCAGGCCGCGCTCACGGGCTTCCAGACCTACCTGCGCGAGATCGACGTCGCCCTCGGTCGCACGGTCACGAACGACTTCGTGATGGGCCTCGGCGCCGTGACTGACGTGATCGAGGTGACCGGTGAGGCGGCGCTGGTGGACGTGACCTCCACCGTCACCGGCCTGACCGTGGGCGCCGCCGAGCTCGACGGTCGGATCCCGCTGGTCCACGATACCCAGCGGATCGCGCTGCTGGCCCCATCGACGACCATGGGCGACACCGCCTTCAACGGCGCCAACGACGGCACCTACGACCAGCAGTTGGTGTCGGTCGGTGGCTCCTCGGTGGGTGAGAACTCCTACCAGATCAACGGCCTCAACATCACCAACTTCCGCACCGGCGTCGGCTCGTCCTGGGTGCCCTTCGAGTTCGTCGACGAGATCCAGGTCAAGACCGGCGGCTACGAGGCCGAGTTCGGCCGCTCCACCGGCGGCGTGGTGAACATGGTCACCAAGAGCGGAACCAACATGTTCCGCGGCGCGGTGAGCGCGTTCTTCGAGCCGGAGAGTTTGCATGAGCAGGAGCTGAACACACCCTACGCGTGGAACCAGCAGGAGGAGACCGAGTACCTCGAGGGCAACGCCTCGATCGGCGGCCCGATCCTCAAGGACAAGCTGTTCTTCTTCGGCTTCATGCAGTACCGCGACACCGACTACATCGTGACCTCGGCCGCAACCGCCACCCACGAGCAGGGCGCTGAGCCCTACTACGGCGGCAAGCTCGACTGGAGCATCACCCCCAACCACCGCCTGGAAGGCACCTACCTGACCGACCGGACCACCATCGAACAGGATCTCTACGGGATCAGCGATGGCGTGATCGACTACAGCGACTACCGGTCGTCGGGCGAGCGCAGCCGCGGCGGTGAGAACTACATCGGCAAGTACACCGGCATCCTGTCCTCGAACTTCCTGCTCGCGGCGCAGTACGGCTTCAACGCCTTCGACCGCACCGACAGCGCGACCGGCGACGCCTACCCCTACGCCTTTAACGCGACCTCCGGGACCGTAACCCGGATGGGCAACTGGACCAACTACCAGCGCGGCCACGCGGAGGACGAACGCAAAGCGTACCGGATCGATGCCGACCTCTACCTCGGCAACCACAGCTTCCGCGGCGGCGTTGACCAGGAGAGCAACTGGTCGGACAACTCGGCCGACTACTCGGGCGGCTACCGGATCACCTACTACTACAACAACGGCCGCTTCGCCAGCCTGCCGGACGACCAGCTCATCGCCGACTACCGGATCTACCAGGCCGGCGGCGACTTCGACGTGTCCTCCAACGCGGCCTACGTGCAGGACAGCTGGGCGGTGACCCCGAACCTGACCTTCAACATCGGCGTGCGCTGGGAGCAGTACGAGAACAAGAACATCCACGACGAGACCTTCATCAAGATCAACGACCAGTACGCCCCGCGGCTGGGCGCGATCTGGGATCCGAGTGGCGACGGCCGGTCGAAGCTCTTTGCCTCCTTCGGCCTGTACCACCTCCCGATCGCGTCGAACACCAACATCCGAATGGCCGGCACCGAGCTCTACACCCGGACCTGGCTGACGGTCGAGGGCTTCAACCCGGACGGCACCTACATCGGTCTGGGCACCACTCCGCTCCAGCCGATGGACGTCTACTCCGACGGCTCGGTGCCGGACGTGCGTGAGGTGACTGCCGAGGACCTCAACCCGATGGCGCAGCAGGAGATCATCGTCGGCTACGAGCAGATGGCCGGCGCCAACTGGTCGCTCGGCGCCCGCTTCGTGGCCCGCGAGTTCACCAACGTCATCGAGGACATCGGCGGCGACTGGGCGATGTACTTCCTGGAGGACATCGACATCGGCCGCTGGTGGGGCCTCCTGGCCAATCCGGGCAGCGACATCTCCGCTTGGGTCGACGGCGATGGCGACGGCGATCTCGAGAACTACCAATGGACCGCCGAGGAGATGGGCTACCCCGAGGCGCAGCGCAACTACTACGCGGTCGAGCTGACCGCCAAGAAGCGCTTCGCCGACAACTGGACCGCCGACCTCATGTACACCTGGTCGCAGTCCTACGGCAACTACGAGGGTTACGTCGACTCCACCATCGGCCAGTCCGACGGCGGCATCACCGAGCTCTTCGACTATCCGGGCCTGGCCGACAACTCCTATGGCCCACTGCCGAATGACCGGCGCCACAACTTCAAGGCGTTCGGCGTGTACAGCTTCGACTTCGGAATGCAGCTCGGTGGCAGCTTCTGGTACCAGACTGGCCGTCCGATCTCCTGCCAGGGCGTGCACCCGACCGACGACTGGGCGGCGGCCTACTCGGTCGCCTCCTTCTACTGCCAGGGCGTGCCCGCACCGCGCGGCAGCTTCGGCACCACCGACGACGCCTTCGCGCTCGACCTGATGGCCAAGTACGACTTCAAGCTCGGCCCGGCCGACATGTACGTCAGGCTCGATGCCTTCAACATCACGAACAACGATGCCACGACCGAGCTCGACGAGGCGGGTGACCTGGACACCGGGGCCGCGAACGACACCTTCCTGGCCCCGACCCACTATCAGCCGCCGCGTTCCGTGCGGTTCGGAGTCGGCCTCAGCTTCTGATCGAGCGACGCTCGACAACGGGACGTGAGACGACACAACGCTGGTTTCTCCCCCTTCCTCGGGGGCCCGCTGCCGGGCCCCCCCTTTTTTCGTGCGCTGCAGCGCCCTTCCACCAGCGCGGGCGATCGCGTACGATGAGCCCCGGCGGCAGGGGGGGTAGCGCGTGTCCGAGCCGGGTGTCCTGTTCATCGTGTCGTCGCCGTCAGGCGGCGGCAAGACGACGCTCATCCGCGAGGTGATCTCCCGCCTCGCGGCCCGCGGCATCCGGGCGCACTTCTCGGTGTCGCACACCACACGGCTGAAGCGCCCCGCGGAGACCGACGGCATCGACTACCACTTCGTCGACCGCGCCGCCTTCGAGGGCATGGTGCAGCGCGGCGAGTTCCTGGAGTGGGCGGAGTACAACGGCCATCTCTACGGGACGGCCCGCGCCGAGGTCGAGCCGCGGCTCGCAGCAGGCTGGGACGTCTTCCTCGACATCGAGGTCCAGGGCGCCACCCAGGTCAAGACCGCGGTCCCGGAGGTGGTCAAGGTCTTCGTCTACCCGCCCACCTACGAGGTACTGAAGGAGCGGCTGACCGCCCGGCGCCAGGATGCGCCAGACGCCATCCGGCAGCGCCTGCGCTGGGCGATGCGGGAGCTCGGGGTGGCCGGGGAGTTCGACTATGCTATTATCAACGACCGTCTGGACGCGGCGGTCGACGAGCTGCTCGGGATCTGCACCGCCGAGCACCAGCGGCCGAAACGCATGAAATCCCGACTCGATGCCATCCGCGCGTCATACCAGCGCGCGCTCGAAGAGGACAACCCATGATCGAGCTTCCAGAGAACTTCGACTCCGTGTTCCGCTACATCGTCGTCGTGTCGCAGCGCGCCGAGCAGCTGATCAACGGCGCCAAGCCGCGCATGGAGGGCCGGCACGCCAAACCGACCCTGGCCGCGATGGACGACGTCGACGCCGGGCTGGTGCCGTGGCGAGTGCTGACCCAGGCCGAGATCGACGCCCAGCGCCAGGCGATCGTCGAGCAGTTCCGGGCCGAGGTCGCTGGCGAGGGCTTCGAACCCGAGCATGCGCGCCCGATCCCCGACGTGCTGCCGACCCTGGCCAGCCCCGAAGTGGAGGAGGCGCCGGCGGTGCCCGAGCCTGAAGACCGCGACAACGAGCTGGTGCGGCTGCAGCGGCTGCTCGGCATGGTCGGTGGGCGCGGTGCCGCGGGCGGTGGCCCGGAAGAGTTCGACGAGGAGCGGGACGAGGAGGAACGGGACGCGGACGAGGCAGAGCTTGACGTCGAGGAGGGGGGCGAAGACTTCTACCTCGACGTCGAGGACGGCGACGGCGGCCTCGTCGAAGAGGACTGACCCAGCGGACCCGGTCCGCTGCGCCGATTGGCTCTGGCATGCGCGCCCGGGACCTCGCACGGTACTGCCGCGAGATCGGATGGCAGGACGCTCCGCTGCTCGAGGTGGCGGCGCCGCCGCCCTCCGAGCCCCTGCCGGAGTCGGGAGACCTCGACTCGCTCGCGCGTGAGGCGACGAGCTGCACCCGGTGCCGCCTGAGCGAGCAGCGCAGGAACGTGGTCGTGGGCGAGGGCAACCCCCACGCCCGCGTCATGTTCGTCGGCGAGGGACCGGGCGCCGAGGAGGACCGTACCGGCCGGCCTTTCGTCGGCCAGGCCGGCCTGCTGCTTGACGCGATGATCTTCGCGCTCGGGCTCGAGCGGCGGCAGGTCTACATCGCCAACGTCGTCAAGTGCCGTCCGCCCGGCAATCGCGACCCGCAGGACGACGAGGTGGCGGCCTGTGCGCCCTTCCTCGACCGGCAGATCGCGCTCATCCGGCCACAGGTGATCGTCGCTCTCGGCAAGCCCGCGGCGCGCCGGCTGACCGGTTCGGCGGCGCCGATCGGCGCGCTGCGCGGGCGTTGGAGCTCCTACCTGGGTGTCCCGGTGCTGCCGACCTTCCACCCCGCCTACCTGCTGCGGACGCCGCTCGCCAAGCGCGAGGTCTGGCAGGACCTCAAGGTCGTCCGTGCGAGGTTGGAGGCGCTTGCTTCGGCGACGGGCGCCTAGCGGAATCAAGAGCGCGCTCAGGGGCCCATGCCCCACACGCTCCTAGCCGGTCAGCACGAGCACCAGGTCGCAGACGTTGGTGCCGGTCGGGCCGGTGCGGATCGCGTCGCCCGTGGCCGCCAGCGCGGGGCCGGAGTCGTTGGCAGCGAGCGCCGCGGCGAGGTCGACGCCGGCGACCCGCGCCCGGGCCACGGTGCCCGGATCGACCACCGCTCCGGCCGCGTCGGTGAGGCCGTCGATGCCGTCGGTCCCGGCAGCCAGGATAGCCACCTGCCGCCGGCCGGAGAGCTCGAGCGCGGCGGCGAGCGCGAGCTCGTGGTTGCGGCCGCCGGCGCCGGAGCCGCGGACCGTCACCGTGGTCTCACCGCCGGCGACGAACGCAGTCGGCCGTCGCGAGGAGAAGGCCTCGGCGAAGCGCGCGAGCAGCGCGCCGCGGTCACGCGCCTCGCCCGTGAGGTCGCCGGGGTGAGCGATCGTCCGGTAGCCGCGGCCGGCGAGACAGGCTGCGGCAGCGTCGACCGCCGTCCGGTTGTTGGCGAGGACGTGGATCCGGCTGCGCTCCACCCAGAGGTCGTCGTCGGTGGTCTCGACCCGCGTGCGCAGTACGTCGACGACGGTGCGTGGCAGGTCGGCGACGACCCCGAGCCCGCCGAGCACGCCGAGCGCGTCCGCGGCGGTTGTCGGCGAGGGCACCGTCGGTCCGGACCCGATGTCCGGGATGAGGTCGCCGAGCACGTCGGACAGCACGAGCGTGACCATCCGCGCCGGCGCGGCGGCGCGGCCGAGGCCGCCGCCGGCGGTCGCCAAGAGCTGGCGGCGGACCGCGTTGAGCTGGTGGATGGTGGCGCCGGAGGAGAGCAGCGCGGTGGTGGTGGCGCGGATGTCGTCGAGGGTGAGGCCGGGACGGGGCGCGGCGAGCAGCGCCGACGCGCCACCGGAGAGCAGGACCACGAGCAGGTCCTCCTCGCCGAGTGATCCGGCGAGCTCGAGGAGGCGACGGCACGAGGCCTCGCCCTGCTCGTCAGGGGAGGGGTGAGCCCCGCGGAGCACCTCGCCGTACTGCGCGACGTGGTCGGACACCGGCACATCGTGCGGGGTGAGCACGAGCAGCTCGTCCGTCCAGCCGGGGAGGAGCTCGAGCCAGGCGTCGGCGAGGGTCGGTCCGGCCTTGCCGAGGGCCACGACCACCCGGCGGCCCGTGACCTCGGGCAGTGCCTCGCCACGGATCGACACCCGATTGCCGTCGACGGTCAGCGCGGCCGGGATGAGCCGCGCCGGCTGCACCGCCGCCACCGCGGCGTGGAACGCGGCGAGCGCGTCCTCCCGCATCGCGTCGATGGTGCTCATTGGGTCAGTTTAGCGGAGAAATGGAGGCGAGTCGGCCGCCCAACCCACGTCCGCGCCCGCGCCCGCTTCCGCGCCCGAGCCCGGCGCGAGGGACACGGATCCGGGGCTCCCCGTTGAGCTTTGTCCAGTTTCCACGTCCTCTGCCGATACGGTTGGCGCAAGGAAGGCTCAACAGCCGCAGGGATTCCTCGACGAGACCACATGCCACAGCGGCGCAGCGCTGGTTTCTTGAACGCGCTATCGGAAGCGGGCTCGGAAGCGGAAGCGGAAGCGAGTGGGGACCCCGTCCTTATCACCTAATACCTATCACTCCGCGTTTCTGGGACGCACCACGAGCTCACCGCCCTCGACGTCGACGACAACGGTCTGCCCTTCGCCGAGCCGGCCCTCGAGGACCAGGTTGGCGAGCGGGTCGGCGAGCCGGCGCTGGATGACGCGCTTGAGCGGCCGCGCGCCGAAGTCGGGGTCGTAGCCCTCGTGGGCGAGCTTCAGGACCGCCGCCTCGGTGGCCTCGACCCGGATCCGCTGCGCCTCGAGCAGCTGGTTGAGCCGCTCGAGCTGGATGCGCACGATCGCGGCCATGTGCGTCTCGTCGAGGCGGTGGAAGATCAGGACCTCGTCCACCCGGTTGAGGAACTCGGGGCGGAAGTTGCGCTTGAGCTCCTCCTGAACGAGCTCGAGCATCCGCTCGCGCTCGGCCTCCGGGAGGTCCTGGATGATCGACGAGGCGATGTTCGACGTCATGATGACCACGGTGTTGCGGAAGTCGACCGTGCGCCCCTTGCCGTCGGTCAGCCGGCCGTCGTCGAGGATCTGCAGCAGCACGTTGAAGACGTCGGGGTGCGCCTTCTCGATCTCGTCGAGCAGGATCACCGCGTAGGGCCGCCGGCGCACCGCCTCGGTGAGCTGGCCGCCCTCGTCGTGGCCGACGTAGCCCGGCGGGGCGCCGATCATGCGCGCCACCGCGTGCTTCTCCATGTACTCCGACATGTCGAGCCGGACCATCGCCCGCTCGTCGTCGAAGAGGAACTCGGCGAGCGCGCGGGCGAGCTCGGTCTTGCCGACCCCGGTCGGCCCGAGGAACAGGAACGAGCCGATCGGCCGGTTGGGGTCCTTCAGGCCGGCGCGGGCGCGGCGCACCGCCGTCGACACCGCGGCGACCGCCTCGTCCTGGCCGACCACCCGCTGCCGCGAGGCGCTCCTCCATGGTCAGCAGCTTGGCCTTCTCGCCCTCGAGGAGCCGGGTGACCGGGATCCCGGTCCAGCGCGACACCGATCGCGCGATGTCCTCCTCGGTGACCTCCTCGGACAGGAGCGAGCCGTGCTCCTGCTGGTGCTGCCTTGAGCGCGTCGGTGGCCTCCTCGAGCTCGCGCTGGAGCTTCGGCAGCTCGCCGTAGCGCAGCTGGGCCGCCCGCTCCAGGTCGCCGTCGCGCTGGGCGCGCTCGGCCGCCTCGCGGGTGCCCTCGAGCTGCTCCTTGAGCTCGCGGAGCCGGGCGATGAGCTCCTTCTCGCGCTGCCACTGCGCCTTCATGCCGTCGATGTTCTCCCTGAGCTCGGCGAGCTCGGCCTCGATCGCGGCGAGCCGCTCCTTCGACGCCTGGTCCTTCTCCTTGGCGAGCGCCCGCTCTCTCGATCTCGAGCTGGAGGCGCGCGTCGCTCGAGCTCGTCGATCTCGGTGGGCAGGGAGTCGATCTCGATGCGCAGGCGCGACGCCGCCTCGTCCATCAGGTCGATCGCCTTGTCGGGCAGGAAGCGGTCGGTGATGTAGCGCTGCGACAGCGTGGCGGCGGCGACGAGCGCGGCGTCGGTGATGCGCACGCCGTGGTGCACCTCGTAGCGCTCCTTGAGGCCGCGCAGGATGGCGATCGTCTCCTCGACCGACGGCTCGCCGACCATCACCGGCTGGAAGCGGCGCTCGAGCGCGGCGTCCTTCTCGATGTGCTTGCGGTACTCGGCGAGCGTGGTCGCGCCGATGCAGCGCAGCTCGCCGCGCGCCAGGGCCGGCTTGAGCAGGTTGGCGGCGTCGATCGCGCCCTCGGCGGCGCCGGCGCCGACCAGGGTGTGGATCTCGTCGATGAACAGGATGATCTCGCCGTCGGAGTCGACGACCTCCTTGATCACCGCCTTCAGGCGGTCCTCGAACTCGCCGCGGTACTTGGTGCCGGCGATCAGCGCCCCCATGTCGAGGGCGACGATCCGCCGGCTCTTGAGGATCTCCGGCACGTCGCCGTCGGCGATCCGCTGGGCGAGGCCCTCGGCGATGGCGGTCTTGCCGACGCCGGGCTCGCCGATCAGCACCGGGTTGTTCTTGGTGCGGCGGGTGAGCACCTGCATGACGCGGCGGATCTCGTCGTCGCGCCCGATCACCGGGTCGAGCTTGCCCGCGCGCGCGAGCTCGGTGAGGTCGCGGCCGTACTTCTTGAGCGCCTCGAACTTCGCCTCGGGATTCTCGTCGGTGACGCGGTGCGAGCCGCGCAGGTCCTGGATCGCGGCGAGCAGCTGCTCCTTGGTGACGCCGTGCGCTGCCAGCAGCTCCTGGGCCGGGGTGCCGGCAACGCCGGCGAGCGCGAGCAGCAGGTGCTCGACCGAGACGTACTCGTCCTGGAACTGAGGTGCGAGCTTGGCCGCCTGCTCGAGGACCTCGCGCAGCTCGCGCGACGGCTGGGGCTCGGCGCCGCCGTCGGCGGACGGCAGGCGGTCGAGGGCGTCGCGGAGCTCGGTCTCGAGCCGGCCCGCCGACACGCCGACCTTGGCGAGCAGCTTGGGCGCGAGCCCATCGTCCTGCTCGATCAAGGCCAGCAGCAGGTGGGAGGGCGTCGCCTCCGGGTTGCCGCGGGCCGCCGCACCAGAAAAGGACTGCTGGATTGCCTCGGTCGCCCGCACCGTGTACTGGTTCTTCTGCTTCACTCATGCCTCCGAAGGGGGGAACCCCCTGTGGCGTCGATGAATATAGATCTTGAGTCGTCGATTGTCAAGATTTAACTCACAGCATCTGATAGGTCAATTATCAGATCAATAAGGACGCTGCGTTCCTTTCCGCTTCCGCGCCCGCTTCCGAGCCCGAACGACCTCTTGGTCTCGGACCCTTCGCTCGGACCGTGATCGAAGTCGAGGTGGAGGAACCGCCCCGAAGAAACGACCGCACATCCGGGCACGGAAGCGGAAGCGGAAGCGGTCGCGGAGAAGGAGACGGAGACCCTTCGACTCGCGGCGCGGCTGCGCCGCTCGCTCAGGGCAGGCTCCCCCGAGGGCGGGCGCGGGCCGGCAAGCGACCATGGGCGCCAGGATGCGCGCAGCGCATCCATCTCGGAGCGTGTGGGCAGCGGCAAGGCGAGAGACGACTCGAGAACTGTCCGTGCGGGGCCGCTGCCCACGCGCTCCGAGAAGGGCGTGGGGTACAATCGCCGCCATGACGGTGGCGCCAGCCCGCCTGACAACCCGCCCGCCTCTCGACGCTTCAGTTTTCAGGAAGGAGAACGCACGATGAGTGCACCCCAGTTCCGGCCGGTGGTCGCGCCGGAGTCCGACATGCGAGAGTTCACGTTCCGGGCCCTGATCCTCGGTCTCTTCATGTGCGTGATTCTCGGCGCCGCCAACGCCTACCTCGGCCTCAAGGCGGGCATGACCATCGCCGCCACCTACCCGGCCGCGGTGATCAGCATGGCGGTGCTCAAGCTGTTCAAGGGCACGCTGCTCGAGGAGAACTTCGCCCGGACCGTGGGCTCGATCGGCGAATCGGTCGCCGCCGGCGCGATCTTCACGATCCCGGCTTTCGCCATCCTCCACCTGTGGGAGTTCAACGGCCTCGCCGACTACCTCAAGGCGACCGCGCTGATGGTGGTCGGCGGCGTGCTCGGCATCCTGTTCGTGACCATGCTGCGGCGGGTGATGGTGGAGGACCCCGAGCTGCCCTTCCCCGAGTCGGTGGCGGCCTCGGAGATCCACAAGGCCGGGCAGCGCGGCGCCGCCGCGGCCAAGCAGCTCTTCGAGGCGATGGGCGTGGGGGCGCTGATCAACCTCCTCGGCCAGCTCAAGGTGTTTTCGGCGTCGAACGACTTCCTCATCAAGGTCGGCGAGGTCGGCCGCTCGATCGTGCGGCTCGGCTTCAAGCGCGACGCCTACACCATCGCGGCCGGCGGCGCCTCGACCATGTCGGCCCCGGCAGTCAGCCCGGCCTACCTCGGCGTCGGCTACATCATCGGCCCCCAGCTCGCCGCCCTCAACTTCGCCGGCGGCCTGCTCGCCTGGGGCCTGTTCGTGCCGCTGCTGGTCTTCTTCCTGGGTCCGAACCTGATCGACAGCTTCGCCGCCTCGATCGGCAGCGACCCCGCCGCCGAGGCGACCTGGGTCGCCCTGGCCGACCACATCTGGAAGTTCATCGTCCGCCCGATCGCGGTCGGCGGCATGCTGGTCGGCGCGGTGTTCACCCTCTACCGGATGCGCAAGAACCTGTGGCTTGGCATCCGGCGCGGCGTCTCCGACCTGCGCAAGTCGGCCGGGGCCCATGAGGCCACCAGCCGGGTCGACCGCGACATCGACTTCAAGGTCGTGCTCCTCGGCGTGCTCGTGGTCTTCGTCCTGATGTGCCTGCTCTACTCCTACTTCACCGGCGTGATCGGCGGCGCGGTGATGGCCGCGCTGGTGATGCTGGTGACCGGCTTCTTCTTCGCCGCCGTGTCCGGCAACCTCGTCGGCCTGATCGGCTCCTCCAACAACCCGGTCTCTGGCCTGACGCTCGCCACCCTGATCGTCGCGGCCCTGGTGATGGTGATCGTCGGGGTGTCCGGCGACCACGGGGTCGCCGCGGTGCTCGGGGTCGCCTCGGTGGTCTGCGTGTCCTCGGCGGTGGCCGGCGAGATGCTCCAGGACCTCAAGGTCGGGCACATCCTCGGCGGCACGCCGTGGAAGATGCAGGTCGGCGATCTGATCGGCGTGGTCGCGGCCGGCGCCTTCATGTTCGTGCCCCTGTTCGTGCTCCACTTCTCCAACATCAAGCAGGGCGGGATCGGCTTCGGCGATCGCGCCCTCGCGGCGCCGCAGGCGGGCCTGATGGCAACCCTGTCCCAGGGCATCGTGGGCGGCGAGATGGCCTGGCCGCTGGTGATCGTCGGGATCGTGATGGGCCTCGCCTTGATCCTGGTCAAGGTCAAGAGCCCGATGCTGTTCGCGGTCGGGATGTACCTGCCGCTCGAGACCACCTTCGCGATCTTCGTCGGCGGCGTCATCCGCTGGATCGTGGACTCGATGGTCAAGCGCCGCGGCTTCAACGCGGCCCAGGGCACCCGGGTCGAGAACGCCGGCGTGCTGACCGCGTCCGGCCTGATCGCCGGCGAGGCCCTGATGGGGCTGCTGATCGCCGCGGTCGTGTTCTTCAACCAGGATCTCTGGCAAGCGATGGTCGCCGCGACGAACCTCGGCGGGATCGCCCGTCCGCTCGCCGTCGTGTTCATGCTGATCGTGGCCGGCTACCTGATCCTGCGGCCGCTCGGCCGCGCCGGGCGGGCCGACGAGCCGGCGCCGCCGCAGGTGAGCATGTAGCCGCACCCAAGGCTCAACGCGCACGGGCCCGCCTCGGCGGGCCCTTTCCTTTGGCCGCGCTCTGCTATAACGCCGCCGTGGCCGACGCCGATCCGATCCTCGCCGCCGTCCCCCGCCGTCTCGCCACCTGGATGGAGGACGAGCAGGGCCGGGTGGTGCTCGAACGCCCGAAGCCCACCACGACCGGCCTCAGAGGGGTGGGGGACCTCATCTCCTGGTGGCTGTCGCCCCGCCGGGTCCGGCTCGACGCCCTCGGCTCCACCGCGTGGCGGCGGCTCGACGGCCACGCCACCGTTGCCGAAACGGCCGAGGCTCTGGCGGCAGCGCACGGGATCGACGATGCCCAGAACCGGGCCGCCCACTTCGTGCGCCTGCTCCATCGCGAGGGCTACCTCGAGCTGCTCGTCCCTGAGACCGCCCCGCTCGAACCGCGATGAGGCCCATCTTCCGTCCACTGCTCGCGCTCGCTGCCCTCCTGCTGAGCCTCTCCGCGGCGGAGGTCGCGGCTCGAGTGATGGTCCTCGTTCGGACCCCTGAGGGCATGGTCTTCGATCCGGAAATCATCTACAGCTACCGGCCACACACCACGGTGGGCAGCATGGTTCTCAACGACGTCGGCTGCGTCGGCGATGACCTCGAGAGCAGCTCGGCCGCGGCCTTCCGCGTGCTGCTGCTCGGCGGCTCGACCTCATTCTCTCAGAGCTACGTCGACACCGTGCGGGCGAGGCTGCGCGACCGGATGGGCGTCGGAAGGGTCTCTGTCATGTCGTGCGGCAAGCCGCGCTACACATCGGCCACCAACCGCGTGATCCTCGAACGGTTGCTACCGCGCTACCGGCCCGACGCGGTGGTCCTCTACCTCGGCATCAATGACAACATCTACAACACCTTCCCCTGGGTTGACGAGATCCCTGACGTCGGCTACTTCGACTGGCGGTCGCCGCGCTCCTCGCTGCTCGTGCGGATGGTCCGCTACCACCTGTTCGAGAAGCGGCTGTGGTCGAGGCCGGACTTCGGGCCCGGCGAGCTGCGATCGGTGGCGATTCTCGCCGGCAACGTGGAGGCCATGGTCGACGCCGCCTCGACCGCCGGAGCGCGGGTCGTGCTCTGCTCCTTCGCGGTGGCGCTGCCGACCGGCGACCACGAGCTGGAGGCGCGGATACGTTCGCAGGAGTCGGTCATGGAGCACTTCTGGGGCCGCGTCGACTCGACCCTGCTCGGGGTCGCCGCCCACAACCAGGCGATGTCCCAGATCGCGGCCCGGCGAGGCCTGGCTCTGGCGCCGGTGGCATCGCTGATTCCTCCCGACTCCGAGCACTTCCTCGACCTCTGCCACCTCACGGCCGACGGCAACCGCATTCTCGGCGAGGCCGTGGCGGACGCGGTGGCGGGTGCGGCGCAGTGACCGCCGCCGGGAGCACCGTCCGGCGCCAACGCTTTAGCGATTAACCCTTTCCTGGGAGGGTCGCAGGGAGGCGTCGTCCGCGAGCGTTGAACCACTCGCTGGAAGTGGCGTGATCTCGATCCAGTCGACGGCAGCGGCCCGCGGCAGGCCGCGGCCGTCGCGCGGCTTCACCACCTCGCGGAGCTGGAGCACGAGGAGGTTGCGGCCTGCCGTCCAGCATTCGGCGGGCGCATCGAAGTCGATGATCTGCGGGGCCCGCTCCAGCGCCCGGGTCCCGAGGTCGCGGCCGTTGACCAGCAGGCGCAGCTCCTGACGGTCGAGGCCTCGGAGGCTCGATGCGCGCACCTGGATGCGGGCCGCCTCGGCGGCCGGCCGCGGCGCCACGACGGCCGCTTCGGAACCGGTGACGAGGCGGAACGACTGGCCGCCGGCACTCCTCGGTCCCGACCATCCGCTGCGCAGGTAGGGCGCGGATGATGCGTCGAGCTCGAGCCGGGACCAGCCTGCCGCCCGCTGGTGTCTGTCGTCGTCGCGCCCGAGGGCCCGCGCCAGGCAGCCGGGGAGAGGCCGCTCGATGGCGTCCGGCACCAGCTCGGTTGCGGGCTCCGGCCACCCGTCGCCGTCACTCAACGCCGCCAGCCCGAGCATGTCGGGCCGCAGCCGCACCAGCCGCCCGGTTCGCGGCACCTCGGCAATGAGGGCGCCGTGGCGGGCCATCGCCTGCACCGCGGGTTGCCGGTACCGGCTCGGCGCGAAAAGCAGCACGGTTGGGTGGCTGGCGAGCGCCGCCGAGAGCTCGCCCGACGAGCGGTGCAGCGACTCGACCTCGAGCTCGCTGTAGTGCGACAGGCAGACCTGGCCCCAGTTGTTCTCGGTCAGCACCGGCTCGCCGGGCCGGTGCACTTGCGCCACGGCGGCCGCGACGCGGTCCCAATGCGGGCGGCCGAGCCGGTGGTAGGCGTCGACGCGCGGCAGGAGGGCGCAGACCATGGCCACGGCCGCTGCCGTCCGGAGCCACCGCCAGTGCAGCCAGGTCCCGATCCGCTGTGCGCCGAGCACGACGAGCAGGGCCAGCAGCGGCCACACCGCCGTCTGGTACCGCCCCTGGCTCCAGCGGTTCACGGCGATGAGGGCGAGCTCGCAGGCCACCGCGGCGCTCACCGCGGGCAGCAAGGCGGCCCGGCCGGAGCGGCTGCGGGCCGCGACGACGAGGCCGATGCCTGCCAGCACCGCCAGCGTCAGGCCGAGCCAGTCCGCCGCCTCGCTCTCGTTGGCGGCCACGGTGAGGAACTGCCAGCGCCGAGCCAGCAGGTCGAGGGTCCAGTCGTTGGCGCCCCGCGAGAGGTAGCCGCCCAACGCCACGCGGACATCCAGGTACCACGGCAGGAAGGCGGCGGTCCCGGCGACGACAGCGGCTGCGGTCCAGGACAGTGTCTTTCGCCGCGCGTCGGGCCGACAGGCGCTGGCGTCGTCGCCGAAAACCACCATCCCGAGCATCGGCGCGAGGATCATGACGAAGGAGAAGTGCAGGTACCAGCCGACGGCCACGGTCGCGGCGAGTGCCAGCGCCGAGCCGGCGCCCGGCCGTGCCCGCATCCGGTCGGTCGCGAGCATGACGAGGGCGGTGACGAGCAGCAGGTAGGGGTAGGCGCGCAGCTCCTGCGAGTAGCGGAGGTGGAAGGTCGACAGGGCGAGAAAGCCGGCCAGCAGCAGGCTCGCCGAGTTACCGAAGTGGCGGCGGCTCCACCACGACCAGGCGACGATCGAGGCCAGGCCGGCCGCGATCGGAGGGAGCCGGAACCAGGGCTCGGCCAGGCCGGCCGCGAGCGACAGCGAGGTGAGGACCAGGTAGAGCGGGACGTTGTCGGGGTCCTGGGCGCAGGCTGCGATCATCTCGGGAAAGGGCAGCACCGCCCGGGTCATGGTGAGGACCTCGTCGAGGTCGAGCGAGAAGGTGCCGAGGCTGCACAGGCGGACGAGCGCCGCCACGGCCAGGATCGCCGTGAGGGCGCCCCACCAGGGGATATGGCGCGGGCGGGAGGCAGGCTCGAACGTCACTGCGCGGCCTCCGACCGGCGGCCGGTCACGCCGCGCCGCGGGCCGACAGCACCGCCGGGATGGTCTGGAGCAGGATCTTGAGGTCGAGCCACAGGGACCACTGGTCGATGTAGGCGAGGTCGAGGGCGATCCAGCGGTCGAAGTCGTCGAGGCCGGCGCGGCCTGAGACCTGCCACAGCCCGGTCAAGCCGGGCTTCATCGACAACCGGCGCAGCTGCCAACGTTCATAACGCGCGACCTCCTCGGGCAGCGGCGGGCGGGGCCCGACCAGCGACATCTGGCCGCGCAGCACGTTGACGAGCTGCGGTAGCTCGTCGATCGACAGCCGGCGCAGCGCGCGGCCGACCAGGGTGACCCGGGGGTCGTGCCGCGCCTTGAACGCCGGGCCGTTGACCTCGTTGAGGTGGGCGACCTCCTCGAGCTGGGCGTCGGCGCCCTCGACCATGGTTCGGAACTTGTAAAGGGTGAAGCGGCGGCCGTTGAGCCCGCAGCGCACCTGCCGGAACAGCACCGGGCCGCGCGAGCTGACGGCGACGAGCAGGGCGGTCAGCAGCAGCACCGGCGACAGCACGAGGAGCCCGGTCAGCGACACCGACAGGTCGAGCAGCCGCTTGACGAAGGTCGGGAAGGGAGCGCCGGGGGTGTTGGTGAAGGTGAGCAGCGGGATCCCCTCGAGCTCCTCGAGCACCACACGCGCCTTCATGTGCGGGAAGTAGAGCGCCACCCGGGCGCGGATGCCGAGCTCCGAGCAGAGCAGGAAGCTCTCTTCGAACTCCTCGAGCTGGCGGCGGGAGAGCACGAAGATGACCTCGTCGACGACCTCGTCCTGCAGGATGCGCGGCAGCTCGTCCGCCGAGCCGAGCACGGGCAGCCCCAGCACCTGCTCCGGGAACTCGCCGTTGGGCGCGATGAAGCCGATCAGCTTGAGGCCCCAGTGGGGGTGGGCCAGGATGATCCGCGCGACCTCCTCGGAGCGCGGGTTGATGCCGACGATGAGCAGCGTGCGGTAGTTGTAGCCGCGGCGGCGGACGTGGCGGGCGAACAGCCGCAGCGCCACCTTCTCCCCGACCAGGAGCGCGAGGTCGATGGTGCCGAACAGGATCAGGAAGGGCCGTGACACGAAGTCGAGGCGGAGCAGCCAGCCGGCCGCGGCCAGGGTCAGGGTGCCGGCGCCGACCACCTGCACGACCTGCCACACCTCGCGCGAGAGGGCGACGGTGCGGCGCGAGGTGTAGGCCTCGCGGGTCACCAGCAGGAAGGTCCAGATGGCGAGCACCAGCGGCAGCAGGCCGAGGTAGCGGGACAGCGGGTAGAGCTCGGTCGGGAAGACCGACGGCGCGAGGCGCGGCCCGAGCTGAGACCGGATCCCCCACGCCAGCAGAAAGGCCAGCGCGGTGAGGACCAGGTCGGTGGTCCACACCCAGTAAGCGACGACCTTGGCGCGCTCCTTCAGCACATGTTCCTCAGCACCCGTTCGTAGGCGTCGGCGACGTCGTGCCAGCGGTAGCGCTCGTCGACCCGCCGCCGCGAGCGCGCGGCAAGCTCGGCGAGCTGTGCTTCGTCGTCCACCAGGCCGGCAACCACCGCCTCGAGCGCCGTGTCTCCGGTAAAGCGGAAGCGGCGGCCGGCGTCGGCCACCACCTCCCGGTTTTCCGGGGTGTCATAGTACAGCACGGGCCGGCCCGCCCCCATCGCCTCGACCAGGGCCGGGTGGGTCCCGCCGACCTCGGTGGCGTGGATGTAGAGGCGGCAGCCGAAGAGCAGCTCCCGATAGCCCTCGCCGTAGATGGGACCCGGCAGCAGCACTCGCCGGTCGGCGAGCGCGCGCACGCGCTCGGTCAGCTCCCGCGCGTACGGAGCGCCGCCGACCATCACCAGCGGCCGCTCGCCGGCGACCCGGGCGTACGCCTGCGCCACGCGGTCGGGGTTGTTCTCGGGCTCGAAGCGGGACACGTAGAGCAGGTACTCGCCCGGGGTCAGCGCCGAGCCGGTCGAGGGTCGCGGCGCCGGCGGGGCGCTCGAGATCGCCGCCGTAGACGATCATCTCCGACCGCGCCCTGAAGCAGCGCCGGTAGTAGCGGCGGATGACCTCGGCGTCGGTGATCAGAGTGTCCGGGACCGACGCGGCCAGCCGCTCGCACAGCCGGTAGTAGGCGCGCCCCGCGAGGCCCCACTTGCGGCGCTTGCGCTCGAGGCCGTCGACGTTGAGGGCGACCGGAGTGCCGCCGAGCTGCAGGATGCGGGCGAACGGCGCGTTGGCCGCGTTGCACAGCAGCACGGCGTCGAAGCCCTGGCCCATGGCGTGGATCGCGCCGAGGAAGGTGTGAGACACGGTCTCCAGGTGCTTGGTGTAGAGGGCGGGCAGCACGACCAGGCGCATGCCGCGGTAGCGACCGAGCGCCGGATCGACGAAACCGGTGCGCCCGTAGACGGTGACGTCGTGGCCGCGCTCGGCGAGCCGCCGGCCGAGCTCCTCGGCGAAGGTCTCGAAGCCGCCGTAGGAGGCCGGGACGCCCCGCGTGCCGAGGATGGCGAGCTTCACGGTTTGGCGATCTCCTCCGTCCACCCACCTTTACGGAACCAGCGCCGCAGCTGTCGGGAGGACGCCCGGCGACGCCCCATGACCCAGCGACGCCGTCCGGCGGAATCGGCCCGCATTCGCCACAGCTCTGGCAGCGCCGGCAGCGAATCGCGCTCGACGGTCAGGCAGGCGCCAACCACCAGCAGGTCACGGGCGAGCCACCATGGCAGGCAGGCGAGGTGCCAGGCCAGGTCCGCGCAGTGCAGGCGCAGCAGAAAGCGGTTGCGCACCGAATGACGGTTGACAACCGCGTGACCCTGCCGTCCGGCTTCCGGCCGGAAGCCCCGGCGGTGGCCGGCCGTCGCGGATGGGACGTAGAGGCAGCGCCAGCCACGCCACTGCAGCCGCCACGCCAACTCGGCGTCCTCGCGGTAGGCGAAGAAGCTCGCGGCGAAGTGCTGTCCGTCCGGGTAGGCGACGTCGTCGAGCGCTGCCCGGCGGTACAGGGCGGCGGCGGCGGTGGCGCCGAACAGCCACGCGGGCGCGTCGAACCGGCCGTCGTCGGCGGTGCCGGCGCCGCGGTCGAGGTGGCGTCCAGACGGCGTCACCACCATCCCGGCCGAGTCGATCGTCCGGCCCGGCGCGAGGTCGTTACCGTCGGCGCGCAGCAGCTTGCCCACCGCACAGGCGATCGACTCGCGCTCGGGTCGATCGCGGACCGCGTCGAGGAGCCGGGCAGCGTAGTCCGGCGCCGGCGCGCAGTCCGGGTTGAGCAGCAGCACCCACGGCGTCGCGGTGGCGGCGAGGCCGGCATTGGCGGCCACGGCGAAGCCGAGGTTCGCGTGGTGCCGCACGAGCGCCAGCGGTAGCAGTCCGGCATGCGCCGCGACGACCTCCGCGGAGCCGTCGGTCGAGGCGTTGTCGATCACGACCACGCGCTCCGGCGCCGGCTGCAAGCGGGCGACCGCCTGCAGGCAGGCAGGCAGCGTCGGCGCGTGGTTGTACGACACCACCACCACCGCGTAGCTTGTCGTCGGCCACGGCGTCATCTTGGCATAGCGGGGGGGAGAGGGGTAAGGGGAGAGGGCCTGAGGCCCGCCCGCATCCGCTTCCGCGCCCGGCCCGACGCCAAGGGGGAGTGATCCTCCTCAACCCGCTTCCGCATCCGCGCCCGAAGCTGGGGCGGCGCCCCGCGTTGCCTGAGGGGGTCCTTCGACTCGCCGCCCCCCAGGGCGGCTCGCTCAGGAGACAGCGGAAGGGGAAGCGGGCGAGGGCGCGGAGCGCAGCGACAACGCCCGGTGCTCCGGGCCGTATACTCTCCGCGATGCCAGCCATCCTGCGGCGAGTCGGCGCGTGTTTGCCGTCGTGGCTGTCGGCCTTCGCGGTGTCGGTGCTCGCGGTGGTGCTGGCGGCGGCCGGCCGGCTGCCGTGGGCCGACGCGGCGTGGGTCACAGCCAGCGTGCTCATCGCCTTCCTGCCAACGGCGTGGCAGGCCCCGGTCGGCTGGAAGCGTCGCGCCGCCGAGTCCGCCCTGCTGCCGGTGGCGGCCGCCCTGCTGCTGGTGTCGGACCTGACCATCCTTCGAATGCTGCTGCCGCCGTTGCTGGTGGTGGCCGCCTCGGCGGCCGTGCTCGCGGCGCTGCCGCGGACGCCGGAGGGGCGCCAGCCGCTACTGTGGGCCGCGTACGGGCTCGCGGTGCGGGCGGCGGGCGGCCTCGGCCTCGCCGGGGCGGGCCCGCTCGCGGTCGCGGTCGCGGTGGCGGCGAGCGCGCTCCTGCCGTGGGCGGCCGCAGCGTGGGGCCCCCGGGCCGGGCTCGCCGCCGGGCTCGTGGTGGCGGCAGTCCCGCTCCAGCACTGGCCGCTCGCCGCGCTCGCGGTGACGGTCGTGGCGATCTGGTCGATCCCGTGGGGCCGCTCATCGGGGAGGCGCATGACCGCGCTGTCGGGCTGGCTGCCGGCGCTGGCGGCCGCAGCGCTCGCCGGATCGGCGCTCGCGCCGTGGGGTGGCATCCGGCTCGCCAACGCCCTGCCAGGGGCCGGCCTCATGGCCCTCGCGGCTGTCGCCGTCGTCGCGCTCGTCACTCTTCGCGTGCCGGCGGCCGTCGCGGGCGCGGCCTGGTTCCTGGCCGCCCTCGCCTTCGGGCCCGTCCAGCCGCCCCTGCCGGAGCAGCCGGCCTTCCGGCTCGACGCGGTCCGCCGTGAGGTCGCGCTGCCGGCCGGGATCGGCGACCTCTACCTGCTCGATCTCTCGCTGCGCGGCGGCCGCGAGCTGCCGGCCGGCACCGTGGTCGCCGTGCTTTCGAGCACGGCCGGCGAGCAGCCGCTGCGGGCCGGCCACGAGACCGCGGAGGGGGCCCGCCGCCGGGCCGAGAGCGAGCCCGAGATCGCGCACGGGCTGCCGGCGCGCGCGGTGTGGCGCCCGATGCGGACCGGATCGCCGCCGTTGTGGCGGGTCAGCGGCCGCACGGCCCTCGTGGTGGCGCCGGGCGAGCGCCCGGTCCTCCGGCGCGCCCCCGGGCTGCCGGACGATGTGACCGTGATGGTGGAAAGCGTCGGGCCGAGCCGCCCGACGTCGCCGCGCCGGCTGGCACTCGACGGGTTCGTGGTGGCGGCCGCGATCGTGGTCGCCCTGCTGCAGCTGACAGGCGGCGGGTGGCGCTCGGCATGGGCGCTCCTGCCGTGGACGCTGCTGCTCGCCGGGCAGCTCGTCGCACGGGCGGCGGTCGAGCCGCTGCGGCTGCTCGGCGAGCGGCACGCCGTCGACCTCGCCATGGCGGCCATGCTCGCGGCCTGGGCGCCGGCAGCCTGGCGCTGGCTGCGCGAGCATCGGCCGGCTCGCGCGGTGGCGTCGCTCCTCGTGCCGCTGGCGCTGGCGACGCCGCAGCTGACGCCGCCGCTCTACGGCGACGAGCCCTTCCACCTCCACGTCATGGAGTCGCTGGCTCGCGACCGCGACCTCGCGCTCGAGAACAACCTCGACATCGAGCGCCACCCGGGCGACCGCAACTACCTGCTCGGCGATCCGCTGCTGCACTCGCCGGTGCTGGGCTTCCTGCTGCTGCCCGGCTTCCTCGTCGCCGGTCGCACCGGCGCCCTGCTGCTGCTCGCGGTCGCCGGCGCCGCGCTGGCGGCGCTGCTCGCGGCGCGCGCCCGTCAGCTCGGTGTTCCCGAGCGGCGCCTCGCTCTTCTCCTGATGGCCCTCGCCGTGAGCTATCCCCTGGCCACCGTTGCGACCCAGGTCTGGCCGGAGCTGCCGGCGGCCCTCGCGGTTGCGGCAATCCTGGTGCTGGCCGTTGGCCGCCGCGCCAGCCGGTGGCTCGCCGCGGCCGTCGCAGCCCTTGCGGTCGCGATCAAGACCCGGCTCGGCCTCATCGTGTTCCCGGTGGCGATCGCGGCGCTGTGGCGCGAGCGGGGCCGCTCGAGGTGGCTCGGCGCCCTGGCGCTGGTTGGCGCCGCGGCCACCAGCCTCGCTGTCGGCTGGCTGTTCATGGGCCATCCCTTCGGCTTCTTCCGGCGCTTCGAGCACCTCGTGCCTGCCGACCCGGCGCTGGCGCTGCGGGTGGTCGCCGGCCTCGCCTTCGACCCGGCCGGCGGGCTGCTGCTCACGGCGCCGCTGGCGCTCGCCGCCGTCGCGCTGGCCGGGCTGCTGTGGCGGCGGGGAGGACCCGGCGAGCGCGGCGTGATCGTCGGCGCGGCGCTGACCGGGCTTGCCCTGCTCCACTCGAAGGAGTGGTACGGCGGAGGCTCGCCGCCGGCGCGCTACCTGGTGCCGTTGCTGCCCGCGGCGGCCCTGGCATGGGGGCTCGCGCTGCGGGTCGCCTCGGCGCTGGCGGCGTCTGGCCGAGGTGCTTGTGGCGCCGTCGATCCTCGCCTGGTGGGCGCTGGTGACGAGGCCCCAGTTCTCGGTCAATCCCGGCGACGGCGGCTGGTGGCTGTCCGACGCGTTGGCGAGGCGTCTCCATGCCGACGTGCAGCACCTGGTGCCGTCGTTCCTGGTGCCCACGGCGGCGAGCCTGTGGCTGCCGCCGCTGGTGCTCGTGATTGCGGCCACCGCGGTGGTGGCGTGCTCGCGATGGCCCGCCGTCCTGCGGTTGCTGGTTCGCTCGGGCAGCGCGATCGTCCTTGCCGCCGCCACGGTGGTCACCGCCGCGGTGGTGCTGCACAGCGACCGGATCGTCGAGGCCGAGGCCGCGCAGGTGCGGCGCCTCGGCGGCTCGCCGATCCCGCCGGCCGGCACCTTCTCCCGCTTCGAGCACCGCCGGGGGTGGCTGGTGCGCGATGGCGACGGGATCTCGGTCCCGCTCCGGGTCGCGGCGCCGGTCGAGGTCCGGATCGAAGGCTGGCTGGTCGGCACGGCCCAGCGTGGGGCCCGCCTGGAGGTGCGCTGGGACGACAACGAGCCGGTGATGATCCCGGTGTCGGGCGCGGCGCCCGACGGCCAGGTGCGGCTGCCGGATCCCCCCGCGCCGGGGCGGCACCAGCTGCGGGTCGTCCTGCGCGCGCCGCGCGGCGGAGGCGCGGTGCTCGACCGCGTGGTGGTCGAACGGTGAGGACCGGGGCCACGGCCGCCCTTCTGGTGCTGCTGGCGGCCTGTGACGGCGCGCCCCGGTCGGTGGTCCACGATCTCGCGCGAGAGCTCGAGGTCGCAGAGGTCCTTCAGGAGACGCCGCTGGTCGACGCCGGCACGCTCGCGGCCCGCCGGCAGCTCGCGGCCGGCTGGTATCCCGACGAGGGCGGAGGCAATGGCCCGAGCTTCGTCTGGTCGGAGGGCGATGCCTCGACGATCGAGCTCTTCCTGCTCGAGCCGCGGGCGCTCCGGGCCGAGCTGCGCTGCCGGGCCTTCACGCAGCCCGGCTCGCCGGGCCAGCGGGTCGAGGTCGCGATCAACGGCGATCCGTTGGCCAGCCTCGAGCTCGCCGGTGACTTCGCCACCCACCCGCTGCTGCTGCCCGCCGAGCGGCTGCACGCCGGGCGCAACCAGCTCCGCTTCCGCTACGCCGACGCACGATCGCCGCGCGAGCTGGGTACCGGCGACGACTGGCGGCGTCTGGCGCTCGCCGTGGACTGGCTGCGGCTGGGGCCGGGCGACGCTTCGGCGCCGCCACGGGGCATCCCCGAGCGCTCGCTGCTCGAGCTGCCGGTCGGCACCAGCGTCGGCTACCACCTCCGCTACCGGGAGGGACTGCGGCTCGAGGTCGCCGGCGTCGCGGCCACCGGCGGCGACGGCCGGCTGCGCGTCGTCGTGGTCGAGGACGGCCGGCCTCCGGCCACCGTGGCGGAGGCCGCGTCCGGCACGGGAGAGCTGCACGTCGACCTGCCCGGACCGCCGGGAACGCCGTTCCGGCTCGAGCTGCAGGCGGTCGGGACGGCGCCCGACGGCGGCGGCGCGACGATCGAGGTGGCGGGGCCGGTCGTCACGGCGCCGGCAGGCGCCGCACCGGGCGGCGGGTTGGCGGCTGCTCCGACTCCGAGGGCGACCGGGCCGAGGCCGAACGTGATCATCTACCTGGTCGACGCCCTGCGCGCCGACCGGCTCGGGGTCTACGGGCAGCGCCGCCCGCTGTCGCCCCGCCTCGATGCCTTCGCCGCGACCGCCACGGTGTACGAGCAGGCGTGGGCGCAGTCGTCGTGGACCCGGCCGGCGGTGGCCTCGATCTTCACCGGGCTCGAGCCCGAGGTTCACGGCGCCGGCGGCCGTCTCGACCGCCTCGGCGGCGGCATGCCGACCCTGGCCGAGCGCATGGCCGGCGGCGGCTGGCGGACCGCGGCGGTGGTGGCGAACCCGAACGCCTCGGCGGTCTTCGGGCTCGACCGCGGCTTCGGCGAGTTCGTGCTCATGCCGCCCGAGCGCCGCGAGTCGGCCGCAGGTGCACGCCGAGGTCGTGCGCTGGCTCGACCGCCGCGATCCGAGCCTTCCCTTCCTGCTCTACGTCCATACCGTGGACCCGCACCTGCCCTACGATCCGCCGGCGCCGTTCCGCGACCGCTTCGCGGCGGGCGTCGAGCGGCGCGACCTCGGCTCGACCGATGTCGTGGGGACCCTGCTCGCGCGCAACGTGGTGGACGAGGGACAGTGGGCGGCCGACCTGCTCGACCTCTACGACGCCGAGGTCGCGGCCAACGACCATGCCTTCGGCGAGCTGCTCGACGAGCTCGAACGGCGCGGCCTCGACGAGGACACGGTGGTCATCTTCCTCTCCGACCACGGCGAGGAGTTCTTCGACCACGGCGGGTGGATCCACGGCCGGACGCTGTACCGCGAGGTGCTGCAGGTGCCGCTCGTCATCCGCCTCCCGGGGCAGCGCGAGGGCCGGCGGGAGACCGCCCCGATTTCCCACATCGACCTCATGCCGACCATCCTCGAGCTCGCCGGGCTCGCGCCCGAACCCGGCCTGCGCGGCCGCAGCCTGCTCGGCCCCGCCGACGAGCGGCGGGCGGTGTCCGCCTCGCTCGACCTCGACGGCTGGGGCGGCTGGAGCGCGGTGCAGGGCGGCCGCCACGCGATCCGTCACCACCGGCTCGGCTACGTCGGACCGGCCGAGCTCTACGAGCTCGACGCCGACCCGGGTGAGCAGCGCGACCTCGGCGGCGCGCTGCCGGCCTCGGCCGGCGCGCTGATCGACGAGGCGCGGCGCGAGCTGCTGGACGAGGCTGGCCGCTGGGACGTGGCGCCGGCCGAGATCGACGACGAGCTGCGGCGGCGGCTCGAGGCGCTCGGATACCTGTGATAGGTGATAGGCGATAGGTGATACGTGACACGCGATGCAGGCATGTCACTCTCGACCCATCACGTATCGCGTATCACGTATCACTTATCACTCTTCTCACGCACGACCTATCCCTCTCCTCGATGATGGTAGAGTCGGTTCAGGAGCACGGCTCCGGTGGAGGAAACCATGAGGCAGGCGGCGATTCTCGGCGTTGTGATGATGGTGGCGTTGGGCACGGCTCTGGCGGACAGCCCTCAGGAGAAGAGGGCCCGGGACCTCAACGGCGACCCGTCGGCCTACACCATCGAGAGGATCGACCGGAACGGCGGCGACAGCTGCGCCGACGCTCCCACGATCGCTGTCGCGTCCTTCACCGACTCAGGCAACACCACCGGCTACACCGACAACTGGGGGCCGACGGTGAGCGGCTACGGCCAGGACGGCGAGGATCAGGCCTACCTGATCACGCTCGCGACGGCGGACACCATCACCGTGACGGTGGCCCCAACGGACTCGGGCTTCGACCTCTCCGCCTACGTCATCTCTGATGCCGACTGCTTGAACTACACCGCAACCGTGCTCGCAGGGACCGACGAAGGGTTTGCCGGCGACCCCGAGAACTTCACCTACGCCGCCAGCCCCGGCACCTACGTGATCGTCGTCGACTCCTTCCTGCCGGGCGAGGTCGGGCCCTTCACGATCGAGGTGCTCAGCAACGTGCCGGTCGAGCTGGTCACGTTCACCGCCGAGTGACGCTCGAGCGCCGCCGGGAAGTGATTGCGGCGATCGGTGAGAGGTGCGATGTGTGAGGTGCCTGACCGCATCCCACATCTCACCTGATCATCACTTGTCACGTATCACTCCGAGCGCAGCGCGGTAGGCGCTGCGGCGCGACGGCCTCGCCAGGGCGCGCAGGCCGAGGCTGAGCCGCAGACCGATGCGGACGAGACCGAGCGAGCTCGGGTGGTGGCGCTCGGCGTAGCGCAGCAGGTTGCGGTGGTAGGCGACGAGGAACTCCGAGTCGGTCAGCTGCGCCAGACTGGAGCCTCCACGGTGGGCGACGCGGGCGCCGGGCACGACCCAGAAGCCGGTGCCGGTCGTTCCGAGCTCCCGGCGGAGCCTGCGCAGGCGGGCGCAGAAGTCGACGTCCTCCCACCACGCCGGCGCGAAGCTCTCGTCGAGGCCGCCGAGCTCGTTCCAGACCGTCCGCCGCACCAGCCAGGCCGCGGCTGCCGGCTGCTCCACCGCCGCCGGCCCGGCCGGCGCCGGGCCGCTGAACTGGGCGGCCCCGCCGCGGCCGGTCGCGAGCCGGAGCGGCCCCGGCAGCCGCCGCAGCTGCCAGCGGTGCTGCGGCGTACCGTCCGTGCCGGCGAGCAACGGCACCACACCGGCGGCCTCCGGCCGGCGCGCCAGCTCGTCGATCAGCGCGTCGACGGCGCCTGGCTCGAGCTCGGTGTCCGGGTTGACGAGGAGCACGCCGGGGCTGTCCGAGCGGGCGGCCCCCCGGTTGGCGGCGAAGGCGAAGGAGCGATTCTCGTCGAGGGCGATGATCTCGACCTCGGGGAAGGCCGCGGCCAGTCGCTCGGCGCCGCCATCGGCCGAGCCCGAGTCGACGAGAGTCACGCGCTCGAGCTCGCGGCCGCCGTGCCGAAGCAGGGAGCGCAGGCAGCGGTCGACCTCGTCACCGCCGCGCCAGCGGACGACCACGGCGACGGTGCGAAGGGACGTCATGCCTTCCATCCCCGCGAGCTGCCCGGGCGCAGCGCGAGCGCCGCGCGGAGCGCCGCCGGCAGCAGCGAAGCGCGCGCCACGCGCGGCAGCTCGGGGAGTGCGACGAGCAGCGGCTCGGCCACCCGGCTCCAGGTCCAGCTCGGGCGCGAGTGCGCGATCGCGGCCCGGCACCGCGCCTGCTCGCCGTCGCTGAGCAGCTGCTCGATCGCGACCGCGGCGGCGGCTGCATCGCCGGGTGGCACGACCCCGCCCCAGCCGTGGTGGTGTGCGAGCCGGGACACCTCGCCACCCTCGCTGAGCAGCAGCGGCACGCCGGCCCACACGGCGTCGAGGGCCCGGGTCCGGAACGACAGCGCCGCCTCGTCGCCGGAGCGGTGAAGCACGGCCACCAGCGCGGCGCGGTTGAGGATGCGGTGGCGGTCGCCGTAGGGTACCCACTCGTCGAGCGCCACCACCTGAGGTGGGACGAGGCCGGCGGGCCCGCGTCGCGGCCTCGAGGTCGCCCGCGCTCCAGCCAGGGTCGTTCCCGCCCGGCCGGCGTCCCACCGGCACGACGATGCTCACGCGGCGCCCGGCCGAGCCGCGCGCGAGCGTCGAGCAGCGTGTCGAGGTCGAGCCACGGCCAGACGCCGCCCCACCACAGCACCACGGCCCAGTCATCCGGGACGCCCGGAATGCTGCCGCGCTCCGGCGGCGGCGGCTCGTCGGGGATCCCGAAGGGCACCGTCAGCAGGGGCAGCCCGAAGCGGCCGCGCAGCTGCTCCGACCACCACTCGACCTGGGCAGGGCCGCCGGTGAGCACCGCGTCGGCCCGCGCCGCGACCAGCGGCAGCCGAGCCGCGGCGGTCCGTAGCCGCCGCGCCCGGGCCGGGGTCGGCGGCATCGCCGCGAGCTCGGCGAGCAGCGGCGTGATGCCGTCGGCGATCAGCAGGTGCCGCCCGAGGAAGGCGCGCGGGGGCAGGCTCCACGGCGGCGCCACCACCGCCTCGGCCCAGCCCCAGGGCGGCTCGCCGACGAGCGTCGGGCCATCCTCGCCGGGCGGGCCGGTGCCCGCGGCGGCGAGCCGGACCTCGTGGCCGTGGCGGTCGAGGACGCGGGCGAGCTCGAAGGCGCGCAGCGCCGAGCCGGCCATCACCGGGCCGACCGTGTCGTCGGTGGCAACCAGGATTCTCACGTCGGCTCCGGCAGCGCGGCGAGCCGCTGCCCCGGGGTCGCGCGCCGCCAGCCGGCAACCACGAGCCACGGCCAGGCGGCGGCCACGGCGGCCGCCACCACCGGCGCCCGCGGGTTCGACCGGCTCAGGGTGCGCAGCGCCCTCAGCTCGCCGCGCAGCAGGCAGGGCAGGATACCGAGCAGGGTGCCTGCCGCCAGGTTGCCGGCAAGCGCGCGCCAGCGGTTGGCGAGGAGCCACCACGGGTGGCGCCAGCGCATGGCCGCGCCGCTCGCCGAGCCGAGGTGGCGGGCCGGCGCGCCGCCGACCCACGCCGAACGCCACCCCAGGCGCCGCAGTCGCAGTCCGAGATCGAGGTCCTCGTGGTAGCTGCCGAAAGCAGGGTCGAAGGGTGCGATCGCTCCGGTCGAGACCTCGGCGAGGGCTTCGGTCCGCCACAGGGCAGCGGTCCCGGAGACCGCGAGCACGTGGCGCAGGGCGCGGTCCTCCCCGTCCGCCGGCAGCCCGCGGTCGACCTGCACCGGCAGCGCCCAGCGGTCGAGCGTGATGCCGCGCCCGTCGACGATCCGGCCGCCGGCGTCCGTCAGCGTGCCCTGGACCGCGGCGAGGCGGGGATCGCGGTCGAGCGCGTCGCCGAGCGCCTCGAGCCAGCGTGGCGGCGGGAGGGCGTCGTCGTTGAGCACGGCGATGCGGCCGGAGTCCGGGGACACCAGCGCGATTCCGAGGTTCGTGGCGGCGGCGAAGCCGAGCGCCCGCGCCGACCGTGCGACCTCGATGCCGGATCGCGGCTCGAGCTCGGCGCCGCCGGACAGAACGACGATCACCCGCGCCGGCGCCGGCTCCAGCGAGCGGACGGCATCCAGACAGGCGTCGAGGCTGCCCGTGCCGAGCGAGGGGATCACCACCGCGATCGCCGGCGCGGCGGCCCGGGAAACGGCGCCCGGCTCCGGGCGCGGTGGCAGCTTGGTGGCCATCGACGTCGAGTATAGCGAGTGGGGAGGTCGAGCCCGGATATCTCACCAACTTTCTACTGCGGCCAGCGATGTACCGCACTCAGCGGTGCTTTCTCGCCTCGGGGTGCTCGACGTACTGGCGAGTACGCCTCCGCGCCCCTCGGGTCGAAATCCCCACTGCGCACGGCACCTCGCCGCCCTCGCGACGAAACCCGGTGAGACATCCGGTCTAGAATACGGGCGTGACGATTCGGCTCGCTGTTGATGCCCGCAAGCTGACCGACTTCGGCATCGGCACCTACCTCTCGCACCTCCTGTCCGGGCTCGCGTGGCACGACGAGTTCGAGCTCACCGTGGTGATCCGGCCGGAGCACGTTGGTCGGGTCGCCGCGCTCGCGCCCGAGGCGAAGACTCTGCCGGTGTCGGCGCGCGGCTACGGGATCGGCGAGCACATCGCGCTGCCGGCCGCGTTGTGGCGGGAGCGGCTGGACCTGGTGCACGTGCCCCACTACGTGGTGCCTCGCCTCACGCCGCGGCCGATCGTGGTAACGGTGCATGACGTCATCCAGCTCTTCTACCCGCCGCACGGGCGCAGCGTCCAGGCCCTGCTCTACCTGCGCTTCATGCTGCGCTCGGCGTTGCGCCGTGCCCGCCGGGTGATCACGGTGTCTCGGACCTCGCGCCGCGATCTGATCAACCTCTTCGGTGCCGATCCGGACCGGGTCGACGTCGTTCCGAACGGCGTCGACGAACGGCTCGCCGAGCGGCCGCCGGTCGAGCGCCTGGAGGAGGTCAAGAAGCGCTACGGACTGCGTCCGCCACTGGTGCTGGTGGTGGCGAACGACAAGCCGCACAAGAACCTCGACGTCGTCCTTCGCGCCTTCCACCTGGCCTGTCGCGAGCGCTCGCTCCCCGGCCAGCTGGTCCTGGTCGGCGGTGTCGGCCGCGACCACCCGCTGACCCGGAGGGCGCAGCAGCTCGGGCTGGACGGCCGCGTCTGCGGGCTCGGCCGGGTTTCCCAGGCCGACCTTCACGCGCTGTACCATCTGTCCTCGGTGCTCCTGCATCCGGCGCGCTACGAGGGCTTCGGGCTGCCGGTGCTCGAGGCAATGCGCTGCGGACTTCCGGTCGTCACTTCCAACGTCGGCGCGATGCGCGATCTCGGCGAGGGCGCCGCGCGTCTGGTCAACCCGCTCGATGTGGCCGAGGTGGCGGCGGCACTGGAGCGGGTGCTGGTTGACGACTCCTTGCGCCGGCGCATGATCGAGGCCGGCAACCGGCGGGCGGAGGCGCTGACCTGGGAGCGGGCGGTCGAGGGAACGCTGGAGACCTACCACAAGGCCCTGGGGGAGGGGTGAGCATGCGCGTGGCACTGGTTCACGACTGGCTGACCGGCATGCGGGGCGGCGAGTGGGTGCTGCGGGAGATCGCCGGCATGTTCCCGACGGCGGACATCTACACCCTGGTCCACCGCCGGGGCAGCGTGGCGGAGGACCTCGAGCGCCACCCGATCCACACCTCGTGGCTACAGCTCCCATCGTTCGGCGGCCGCCGCTGGCGCTACCTGCTGCCCCTGATGCCGGCCGCGGTCGAGAACTTCAACATCCCGGAGGTCGACCTCGTCATCTCCTCGAGCCACTGCGTGGCCAAGGGCGTCATCCCGCCGCCGGGCGCGTTCCACCTCAGCTACGTGCACACGCCGATGCGCTACGTCTGGGACCAGCGCGCGCTCTACCTGAAGCGGGTCCCGAGGCCGCTCCTGCCCTTCGCCCAGGGCCGGCTGTCCCGCCTTCGCGAGTGGGACATGGTGTCGTCGACGCGGGTCGACCGGCTGATCGCCAACTCGCGGCTCGTGGCGTGGCGCATCAGCCACTACTGGAACCGCAGCGCCGAGGTGATCCCGCCGCCGGTCGACACCGAGTTCTTCAGCCCCGGCGGCCAGCGTGGAGATGCGCTGTTGACGGTTGCGGCCCTTGTTCCGTACAAGAGGGTTGAGATGGCGATCGCGGTCGCGAAGCGGCTCGGACGGCCCCTCGACATCGTGGGCACTGGCCCGCAGCAGCGACGGCTGCGGCGGATCGCGGGGAAGAACGTCCGCTTCCGCGGCTGGCTCGAGCGCAGCGAGCTGCGCGAGGCCTACCGGAGCGCGGCGGCCCTGCTGGTGCCGAACATCGAGGACTTCGGGATGGCGTCCGTCGAGGCGCTGGCCTGCGGCACTCCGGTCGTCGGCATCGCGGCCTCGGGGACGGCGGACGTCGTCCGCAACGGGGTCGAGGGCCGGCTCGCCGAGGAGAACTCGGTCGAGGCGCTCGTCGAGGCGACCGCCGACCTGCTCGACCGGAGCTGGGATCCGCAGCAGCTGCGCCAGCGGACCGAGGTGTTCTCGCGCACCGCCTTCCAGATGCGCTTCCGTTACCTGCTCGACCGGCTCGAGCTCGGCAAGGACCGGGGATGATCCAGCGGCGACGCCAGATCGAGGCGCTGATCAAGCTCGCCGGCGACGTCGGCGCCACGGTGGTCGCCGTGCTGGTGGCCTATTGGCTGCGCTTCGAGGTCCAGATCCAGCCGGTGACCAAGGGGCTGCCGCCGATCGAGCCCTACCTGCGACTGATTCCGGTGGTCGCGGTCCTGTGGCCCATGGTGTTCTACTTCCAGGGCCTGTACCACCGGCGACGCATCCTGTCCCGGGCCGACGAGGCGGTGAGGGTGGCGCTGGCGGTGCTGCTCGCGACCGTGCTCCTCACGGCGAGCCTCACCTTCTACCGGGAGTTCTCGTACTCGCGGCTGTTCCTGACGGTGTTCGCCGGCGTCGACGCCCTGCTCGTCGCCGCCACCAGGCTCGCGATCCGCGGCGCCCTCGGCCGCATCCGGCGCTCGGGCGGCAACCTCCAGCAGGTGCTCGTGGCCGGCGCCGGGGATCTCGGCCGCGAGGTCGTGGAGCGCCTGCGCGAGCACCGCGAGCTCGGCTTCAGAGTGGCCGGCTTCCTCGACGACGACCCCGGCAAGCAGCAGCGGCGAGTCCACGGCGTCGAGGTGCTCGGGACCATTCAGGACCTCGAGGCGGTGGTCGCGCAGCACCCCGTCGATCAGCTGATCATCGCCCTGCCCCTGAGCGCCCACCAGCGCACGGTGCAGCTCATCCAGCGGGCGGGCCAGCTGCTCCTCGAGGTGAAGGTGGTGCCCGACCTGCTGCAGTACTACGTGCTGCGCGCCGGGGTGGAGGACCTCGACGGCCTGCCGGTCATCAACCTCACCCAGATCCCGCTCGACGGCTGGAACCAGATCGTCAAGCGCTCCTTCGACGTGGCGGTGGCTGCGGTGCTGCTCCTGCTGACCGGCTGGATGTTCCCGATCATCGCCTGGCTCATCAAGCACGAGGACGGCGGTCCGGTGTTCTTCTCGCAGCTGCGCACCGGCATGGACGGACGGTCGTTCCGCCTGCACAAGTTCCGCTCGATGCATATCGATGCGTCGGCGAGCGACCAGCCGCAGTGGACGCGCGCCAACGACCCCCGGATCACCCGGGTCGGCGCCTGGCTGCGCCGCTTCAACCTCGACGAGCTGCCGCAGCTCATCAACGTCGTCGCGGGTGACATGTCGCTGGTCGGGCCGCGGCCCGAGCAGCCCGAGTACGTCGAGCGCTTCCGCGCCCGCTACCCGGAGTACAACACCCGCCACCTCGTGCGCTCGGGCATCACCGGCTGGGCCCAGGTCAACGGGCTGCGCGGCGACACCTCGATCCGGCAGCGCATGGTCCACGATCTGTACTACATCCAGAACTGGTCGCTTCGCGCTCGATCTGCGGATCCTGTGGCGGACGCTGCGCCTCGCGTTGGTGGACGCCAAGGGGTAAGGGGGGCAGGGGGTCAGGTTTTCAACGCTTCCGCTTCCGCGCCCGCTTCCGGGTCCGAGAGCCCGCTTCCGCGCCCGACGTGGCCATCTCCGAGCCCCCGCCCGCTTCCGTGCCCGCTTCCGCTTCCGGGCCCGAAGCTGGCGGCGCGCCGCGTTGCCTGAGGGGGTCCTTCGACTCGCCGCCCGTGCGGGCGGCTCGCTCAGGATGACAGCGGAAGGAGGCGCGCATCCGGGCGCGGAAGCGGAAGGGGAAGCGGGCGGGGGTAGGGCGACGGAGACGGGCGCGGAAGCGGGCGCGGAAGCGGAAGCTCGCTATGTGTTGGCCTTCGCCTGCTCGACCACGCGGACGAGCAACTCGTCCCACGCGTCGACGACCGGCTCCCAGCGCAGGCCAGCGGCGTGGGCTGCGGCCCGGCGGCGCAGCTCGCCGGCCACCACCGGGTCGAGGGCGCGACCGATCGCCGTTGCCAGCGCCGCCGGGTCACCGGGAGGAGTGAACAGAGCGGCCTGCCCTCCCGCCTCGCGCAGTGCCGGGATGTCGGAGGCGACCGACGGCGTGGCACAGCTGATCGCCTCGGCCAGGGGGAGGCCGAAGCCCTCGACCTCGGAGGCGAGCACGAAGACCTCGGCGTGGCGCAGGAGCCCGAGCGCCTGCGCGCGGTCGACATACCCGGGAAGGTGGATGTGGGGCCGGGCCGGCGAGGCCTCGATGGCGGCCATGATCGAAGCGGTGCCCCAGCCGGGCGCCCCCGCGATCACCAGCTCGGGCGGATCCTCGAGCTCGACGCGAAGGCGCTCGTAGGCGCGGACGAGGTCGACCAGCCCCTTGCGCGGCTCCAGCGTGCCCAGGTGCAGCAGGTAGCGCTGTCCGGTGGCGAAGCGCTGGCGCGTCGCGGAGCCGTCGTCGCCGTCGCCGGCGGGCGAGAAGAAGGCATCGACGCCGTACGAGATTCGAATCAGCTTGGCCCGCACGAAGGGCAGCTGCTCGAGCAGGGCGGCTTCGGTCGCGGCCGAGCCGGCGACCACGACTGCGGCGCGCTCCAGGGACTCCTCGAGGTAGGCGTTGAAGCAGAAGCGGTTGGCCAGTGTGTGGCGGTGTGGGTGGGTGCGCGGAGTGATGTCGTGGACCATGGCGACCGCGGGCACGGGGCAGCGGCGGGGGACCACGGCGAGCGACGCGATGAGCACGTCGGCACCGCAGCGGCCGAGCTCGTGGGGCAGCAGGGTGTGGAGCCAGAGCGTGCCTGGGATCGGCAGCCGCGGCGGCGGCAGCTGGTGCACGCCGGCCGACCGCAGCGCGTCAGGCAGCTCGAAGGGCTTCGACGCCGCCAGGCTGACGACCCGGCCGGGGCGGCGCGCGAGGCCCGCCGCGACCTCGGTCAGCCAGGTGGCGACCCCGGTGCGACGGCCCACCAGGCAGCGGGCGTCACACGCGATATTCATCGTCGGTTGCGGCATTGCGGCCGCCCGCCTGGAGGAGAGCGGTGCTGGTGGCGGCGGCCGCACGGTCCCACGAGAAGCGGGCGGCGCGCTCGCGGCCGAGCCGGACCAGTCGTTCGCGGAGCTCGGGGTCGGCGAGCAACCTGCGGATGCCCGCCGCGATGTCCCGGGGATCGGCCGGGTCGACGTAGACCGCCGCCGGCCCGGCGACCTCGGCCATCGCCGACCTGCCGGAGGTGACGACCGGCGTGCCGCAGGCCATGGCCTCGAGCAGCGGCAGCCCGAAGCCCTCGATCCACGACGGGAAGAGCAGCGCGTCGGCGCCGCGGTAGAGCCCGGGGAGATCGCCGCGCTCGACGTCGTCGAGGTGGACGATGCGCTCGCGCACCGGCGACAGCTCGAGGGCGCGGCGGATGGCGTCGGTGCGCCATCCCCAGCGGCCGACCAGCACCAGATGGCCATGGTAGCCCGACTGCGCCACCAGCTCGAAGGCCTCGAGCACTCCCCCCACGTTCTTGCGCGGCTCGAGGGTCGACACGAAGAGCAGGTACGACGCGGGGAGGGCGGGGTCGAAGGTGGCGGGCGGCTGCGCGCGGGCGAACGCCGGGTCGAGGCCCTCGTGGATGGTGTGGATCCGGCGGCGGTTGGCGGCCAGGCGCTCGACGAGCTCGCCGGCGGTGGCGTCGGAGACGGCGATCAGCCGATCGGCGCGGAACAGGGTCGTCGGGAGGTGGGTGCGGAGCAGCCGCAGGGTCTCCGGCGCGACGGTCTCGGGCATCGCCGAGAAGGCGAGGTCGTGGAGGGTGGCGACCAGGGCGCGGCCGAAAGGCAGCTGACGGCCCGGCATGAAGAAGTTGGGCGCCCACAGCACGTCGTTGCCGTCGAGCACTCGCAGCACCGGCTCGACCACGGCGCGCAGCGCGGCCAGCGTCGGGCCGACCGGCAGCGCCAGGTCGGCGGGCAGGTGGTGGGCGCGCAGCCGCTGCTTGCGGCGGCCCGGGGTGTCCGGCGCCTGCGGTTCCTGCGGCGCGAGGAAGGTGTGGGCGTAGAGGTTGAAGACGAGGCCGTCGTCGCGGCGGTCGAGGGCCTCGAGCAGGCTCCACTCGTACCAGCCGACCCCGGTCTTGGCCTCGGTGAACGGAAAGACGTCGACCCCGACGACGAGCTCGCCGCCGCCCTCAGCGAGCCGGCGGTGGAAGCGCTGCCAGCGGGTCCGGAAGGTCCCGGCGAGGTCGCGCAGCACGTGTCCGAAGAAGCGCAGCGTCGAGCGCAGGGAGCGCGCCATGGTGGGGGCCATGTTAGCTCAGGCGCTCGAGACTCAGGTACCGGCTGATCCCCGCCTCCGCGCCCGCTTCCGCGCCCGAGGAGCCTGCCCTGAGCGAGCGGCGCATGACTCGGAGCCTGGCGTCGCTCAGGGCAGGCTCTAGCGCCGGGAGTCGAAGGGTCCCCATGGTCGCACGTGGGACTTACCGATCGCGAAATGGCTGTTGCCTGAGGGGGTCCTTCGACTCGCCGCCCTCGCGGGCGGCTCGCTCAGGATGACAGTGGGCGCGGAAGCGGGCCGGGGCCAGCCCCTAGCCCCGAGCCCCTCACTCTTCTACGATGGGTCCATGAGCGAGCTCGTCCTGGCGCGGCGCGACGGCCCGGTCCTCGTCCTCACCCTCAACGACCCGGAGCGGGCCAACCCGCTGTCGGCGCCGCTCGCGGACCGCCTGTACCGCGACCTCGCCGCCGCTGCCGAGGACCGCACGCTGCGCGCGGTCGTGCTCACCGGGGCTGGCCGGCACTTCTCGGCCGGCGCCGACCTCGCCGCCCTCGAGCGGCTCGCGGAGGGCGGCACCGAGGCCGACAACCGGGAGGACTCGGAGCGGCTGGAGCGGCTCTACGCCGAGCTCCTCGACCACCCCAAGCTGACCGTGGCCGCGGTTCACGGCGCGGCGATCGGCGGCGGCTGCGGCCTGGCGACGGCCTGCGACCTGGTGATTGCCGAGCGGAGCGCGCGCTTCGGCTACACCGAGATCACGATCGGCTTCATCCCGGCGCTGGTGTCGACCTTCCTGACCCGCCGCGTCGCCGGCAGCGTGGCGCGCCGGCTGCTGCTCGACCCCGGCCTGGTGGACGGCGCGCGGGCGGTCGAGCTGGGGCTCGCGGACGAGCTCGTGGACGACGGGACGGCGGTCGCGACCGCGGTCGAGCGCGCCGGGTCGATCGCGCGCCGGAGCTCGGCGGCCGCACTCGCTGCCACCAAGCGGCTGCTCAACCTGAGCGTCGGCATGGGCTGGCGGGACGCGCTGATGGCCGCGTCGCGGGCCAACGTCCAGCAGCGGCGGCACCCGGACTGCCGGCACGGCGTGCGCACCTTCCTTCAAACCAAGTCCACCCCGGACTGGCTGGCTGAGGCCGACGCTCCGTCGAAGTCGGCGGTCGACGAAGAGGATCCAGGATCTGGGGGATAGGATCTGAGGGTCAACCCCCGCCCGATTCCCCGCCCGAGGAGCCTGCCCTGAGCGAGGCCGCAAAGCGCCCGAGTCGAAGGGTCTCCCGAACTCACGCGGGACGGTGCTCGTGTGTTGAGGGGATGCTTCGACTCGCGGCCGGCGGCCGCTCGCTCAGCATGACTGTGGGGGTGGGAGATGCTTCGACTCGTCGCTCGCCTGGCGGCTCGTGACTCACCTCCAAATAGCTACGCTCGGCTGGGTTGGGGTCCCTGTGGGCCCAAGTAGATACGCTGAAGTTACTTCCGTCCCTTGTCGGCCCACGGGGCCCTGGGGGTGCTCAGGATGACAGCGGAAGGGGAAGCAGAGGGTAGGCCTCGCACGGACCGTCGCCGTTCCCGATGCGATCTCCCTGCACCAACCAGCGACTCCTGTGAGCCAGACTTTGATGCGGCATCCGTCACCGCTACAATCTCCGGTCATGGCTAGCCGACCAACACACCCGCGCCGGGGCGAGGAGATCGCCAGTGCCATCACCCACGGCCTCGGGACGGCTGCGTCGATCACCGGCCTGGCGGTGCTCGCCACCGTCGCGGCGACCCGCGGCGACGCGTGGCACGTGGTGAGCGTCAGCATCTTCGGGGCGACCCTGGTCCTGCTCTACGCCGCGTCCACGCTCTACCACGGCCTCCCGCTGGGGCGCGCGAAGGCGGTCTTCCGGGTGCTCGACCACAGCGCGATCTACCTGCTCATCGCCGGCACCTACACGCCGTTCGCGCTGGTCAGCCTGCGCGGCCCGTGGGGCTGGTCCCTGCTCGGCGTCATCTGGGGATGCGCGGTGGTCGGGATCCTGCTACGGACGACGCTCGGCGCCCGCTGGCCGGTGGCGCGGGTCATCCTCTACGTGGCGATGGGCTGGGCAGGGGTCGTCGCGATCCGGCCGATGATCGCCGCGGTGCCCGCCAGTGGTCTCGCCCTGGTGGCGCTCGGAGGGCTGGCGTACACCCTTGGGATCGTGTTCTACGGCTGGCGCCGGTTGCCGTACCACCACGCGGTGTGGCACCTGTTCGTGCTCGCGGGCAGCGCGCTCCACTACTTCGCGGTGCTGCTCTACGTCGTCCCGCGCGGTGCGTGAGCGCCGGCCCCCGTTCCGCCTCCCCACCTCTGCCAGTCGAATTCGTGCACCGCGACCCGCCACCCGCTGCCGCGGATCGCGACCGCGGCCACCGCCGGGCCGGGCAGCCGGGCGCCGAGCAGCGTCCAGTCGCCCGCCGCCGGGGCGAGGCCCGCGACCCGGAGCAGAGCAGGCCGTTCCGGATCGACCTCGACGGAGGCCAGCGTCATCGCGATCCCGCTGCCGACGGCCTTGAGGTAGGCCTCCTTGAAGGTCCACAGCGTCAGCGCGGCGTGCCCGCGCTCGGCTTCGGGCTTCGCCTGCAGCCACTGCTGCTCGGAGGGAGCGAAGAACCTGGCCGCGAAACGCTCGGCGCGCGGGAACGGCCGCAGCGACCTCGACGTCGACCCCGAGCTCGCCGTCCGCCAGCGCGACGACCGCGAGCTCTCCGGAGTGCGCGAGGTTGAAGTGCGGGCCGGCTGCGCCACCCGCGGCGAGCGCCGGCTTGCCGCGTGCGCCGGTTACGAGCTCGATCCGTTGCGGTGGGATGCCGACGCGCTCGCCGAGCAGGCAGCGCAGCATGGCGTGCGCGGCGATGAAGCGCTGCCGCCCGCCGTCGACCCGGAAGCGCTCGGCGCGCCGGCGCTCGTCGGCGTCGAGGAGCGCGAGCAGCTCGGGAAGCCGCTGCCGCGCCGCGGCCGCCGAGCCCCACCACAGCTCGACGGTCGGCCGGCTCGATGCAGAGGCGGACACGTCGCGATCGTAGCAGAGGGCGGCGCGCCGGCAGCCAGGAGGCTGCTACCCTGGCGGTGATGGACGGCTATCCCTTCGCGTGCCCGATTCAGGTCCGGTGGCGGGACGTCGACGCCCTCGGTCACGTCAACAACGCCACGATCGTGACCTACCTCGAGACCGCCCGGACCGAGCTCTGGCGGGAGCGCTTCGGGGGCGGCACGGCGATCCCCTTCGTGGTCGCGCGCGTCGAGGTGGACTACCGCCGTCAGATCGCGCTCGACGATCGGGTGCGGGTGGGTCTGCGGGTCAGCGGCCTGCGCGGGGCGCGCTACTGCTTCGAGTACCGGGTCGAGGCCAACGGCGAGCTCGCTGCCGAGGCGGTCACCGTGATGGCCCACGTGCGGCCCGGCGAGCGCCGCCCATCGCGCATTCCCGACGACCTTCGCGCCCGCCTCGCCCTGCTCGAACGTAGCTCTGAAGCCCTCAGTCCAGGTTGAGCCAGCGGAACCAGATCGGGTGGTTGTCCTTGTACCAGCGCAGGACGTCCTGGATGAGCCGCTTCTTGTCCGGCGGCAGCACCGCGTCGTCGACCTGGTCGAAGTGGATCCGCATGCGGTCGTCCGTCGAGTACTCGATCGCCTCCGACGCGAGGGTCTGGAGCTCGTTGCGGATGCGGCCGGAGTCGGAGATCTTGACCGCGCGCGAGCGGTAGTCCTGACCGGCGTAGAAGCGGTCGAGGAGGGGTGAGAACACCATCCGCATCTCGTCGATCGGGTCCATCAGGCGCAGCGACAGCGACACCTGGAGAACTCCCTTACGGGTGGCGGCCCGGCTGGTGACGCGCCAGACATCCTTGGACACCTGCTCGACGCCCGGGGCGCCGGTGTAGGGGTCCGGCAGCATGTAGCCCAAGAGCGCGAGCACCTCCCACTCCTTCTTGGGGAAGAAGTCGTCGGCGACGATGGTCCGCCGCTGGAGCGGCATCAGCGCCCGCGTTGCCTCGCGGAGGATCCGCCGGTACTCGTCGACCTGGCCGTCGTCGAGCTGCTGGCCGAGGACGGCGGCGAGCCGGGCGGCGAAGTCGGCTGCCCCGGGATCGAGGCGCATGACGTGGCGCTCGCGCTCGTAGGAGACCTTGAACTTGGACGAGAACACGCACATCGAGGTCTGGGTGCCGAGGATCGGGTCGAGGCTCGCCGCCTGCAACGCCTCCGCGGTGGCGGCGTAGCCGTCGCACAGGAACACGTGCGGCTGGCCCTGCTCGTCGACGAAGTGGCCGACCCGGAACGACGGCGCGTAGGTGCCGGACTCGGTGAAGGTGCCGATCCCGGTCTGCGGCACCGGCCAGTCGTCCTCCACGAGGTGCGCCCCGAGCTCCCGCCACTCGCTCCACAGGGTCCCCAGCCGGTGCTGCCGTGACGGGCCGCCGAGGGTCCAGACGTGGACGTTTGACCGGGCGATGCCCGGGTACGCCGCCTCGATGGCGCCCATCACGAGCGGTCGCGGCGTCAGAAAGTCGATGAGGACCGATCGCTCGGCGGCCTTCGCGACCACGACGGCCGGGAGCACGAGAGTGCCCATGTAGCCCTCGTAGGGCTCCGCGACCCTGAGCGGCTGGTCGAAGAGATGGACCACGGTCATCGGGCCCGTGGCGCTGCCCTTGGCGAAGCGCGAGGTGTTCTCGAGCGTGTCGACCGCGGCGCCCCAGACCGTGATCCCGGCCGTCTCCACCTCGCGGTAGAAGGCATGCCAGTCGTAGGCGGGGTCGTTGACCAGGCGGTGCACCCGCCGGTCGAGGAAGCGCGCGACCTGCGGCCGCGCGTAGACTCGCCCGAAGCCGAGCAGCGGGTTCGATCCCATCTCGGGGGTCTCACCGGCCTTGGGCATCAGGCCCTCGCCGAGGCATACCATCACCGCGTGGTTCTCAGGCAGGCTGCGCGTGAGGTACCAGAGGGCCTCGGAGAGGGCGTAGGCCGAGACCGCGTCGGCGTCCTTCTTGACCCGGTTGAAGCCGGCCTTGTCGAGGCCTGCCGCCTCGCCCCAGCGGCCGAACAGCCGGGTGCCGAGGGCGGTCACCCCGACCGCCATGATGAAGGCCCGGTCGAGCGAGTCGCCGGCGAAGGAGAAGCCGTCCTCGCGGCCGCCCTGGATCCACTCCTCGTCGACGTCCTCGAGCCAGAGGTGGAATCTACCGAGGATGGCGCGTGTGTCGAATGCCCACTGCGCGATCCGGTTGCGTCGCATGCTGTCCATGGCACCCTCCGCCGTCAGCCTCGTGCCGCGACATCTTCTGGTCGGAGCCACGCCAACTCTGACACGTCGCGGGACTGTTCTCAAGACGGCCGGCGGTCAGGCTCGCGGCGCCACCAGTCGAGGAGATCGGCAAGGGTCTGCTCGATCGGGATCTCCGGGACCCAGCCGGTCGCCTCGCGGAAGCGTCGCGGGTCGCCGATCAGCAGGGGGATGTCGGCCGGGCGCATCCGCTCCGGGTCGGGGCGGACGGTGACCTCGCAGCGGGCGAGCCCGACGAGCAGGTCGAGGATGTGGCGGACGCTGACCGCATGCCCCGAGCAGACGTTGAAGACGTCGCCGCCGAGCTCGCGCTGGGCGGCCACACGGTAGGCGCGGGCGACGTCGCGAACGTCGACGAAGTCGCGGCGGGCGTCGAGGTTGCCGACCTCGAGGACCGGCTGCTGGACGCCGCGCTCGATGCGCGCGATCTGGCGGGCGAAGGACGACGCCACGAACTGCTCCGGGTGCCCGGGACCGGTGTGGTTGAACAGCCGCAGCCGGATGACCCTCATGCCGTAGGCGCGCGGGTACTGGTGCCGCCACCAGGTCCTGCGCCGCCTTGCTCGCGGCGTAGGGGGAGAGCGGACGCAGCGGTGAGTCCTCGGTCAGCGGGTGCGCCTCGTCGTCGGCGCTGCCGTAGACCTCGCCCGAGGAGGCGACGATCGTCGTCGTATCGAGCCCGAGCCGCCGGATGCCCTCGAGCAGACGCAAGGTGCCGAGGGCGTTGATCTCGAGGCACTCCGCCGGCCGCCGCCAGGCTGCCGCGCCGGAGGAGGCGCCCGCCAGGTGGAACACGACCTCCGGCCGCGCCGCGTCGAGCACCGCGCGGATCGAGTTGTCGTCGGTGATGTCGCCGGTGAGCGTCCGCAGGCCGGCCGGCAGCAATGCGGCGGTTGCCTGTTCGTTGCCGCTCCAGGCCATGCCGAAGAGCTCGACGCCTGGCTCCCCGGCCAGCTCGGCGGCCAGGTATGGCCCCACGAAGCCAGTCACCCCGGTGATCAGAAATCGCACGGGCCCTCCAGGTAGCGGTCGAGGGCGTTCTGCCACGGCGGCAGATGGCGGCCGATCATCCCCGCCAGGCGCGAGGTGTCGAGGACCGAGTAGGCCGGCCGCCGCGCCGGCCGCGGGAAGTCGGCGGTGGTGACGGCGTGGATCGTGACCTCGGCCCCGAGCAGGCGCGCGATCTCGACGGCGAAGCCGTGCCAGCTGGTGGAGCCCGAGTTGACGGCGTGCACGACGCCCTCGGCCCCGGCGTCGACGAGGTCGAGGAGAGCCTCTGCAAGGTCGTCGCAGAGGGTCGGGCAGCCGACCTGGTCGGCGACCACCCGCAGCGAGGCCGCGCCGCCATCGATCTGGCGCCGGATCGCCTCGACGAAGTTCGAGCCGCCGTGACCGTAGAGCCAGGCGGTGCGCACGATGAGGTGGCGGTCGGCGGTGCGGGCGAGGCGCTCGCCTTCGAGCTTGCTGCGGCCGTAGGCGCTGGCCGGCGCCACCGGGTCGGCCTCGGCGTACGGCCGGTCGCCGTCGCCCGCGAACACGTAGTCGGTGGACAAGTGGACGAGGCGGGCGCCGGCCGCGTTGCATGCGGCCGCGAGGTGGCCAACCGCGGTGCCGTTGATCGCCGTCGCCGCGGCCTCGTCGGCCTCGCAGGCGTCGACCGCGGTGAAGGCGGCGCAGTTGACCAGGGTGCGCGGCGCGAGCCGACCGACCAGCTCCGCCACGCGCTCGCGGTCGCAGATGTCGAGGGTGTCGAGGTCGTGGCCGGCGACGGTCAGCCCGCGCTGCCGGGCCAGCCGCTCGAGCGCCCGGCCGAGCTGGCCGTAGACCCCGGTGATCAGCAGGTCGACCATCGCCGCGATCGTAGCAGAGGGCGGCCCCCGACCGGCCAGGATCTGGGATCTGGGGAATAGGATCTGGGGGTCGTCCCCCGCGCCCGGAGAGCCTGCCCTGAGCGAGCGGCCCTCCGGCGCCGCGAGTCGAAGGGTTCCCGTTCCCGTTCCCGAGTCGATTCGCTTCCGCTTTCGTCACGGCGTATTCCACAGGACGGAGCCGGAAGCCGGACTTGTCACGGCGGAGCCAACGGCGGAGCCGGATCCGCGCCCGCTTCCTCCATCGGGCACTTGAACCGCGAAGGCGCGAAGAACGCGAAGACGACGATGAAGACGGGCGGCCCTCCCCGTTCCCGAAGCAGTGAGGCAATGGGGCAGTGGCTCGGCCCGCATCCGCGCCCAACCCTCGGTGCCAGGGCCGACACTTTGGCACTTTTGTCGATGAACCTCTCCATCCCTGCCCATGTCCGTCTCCGTTTCCAACTCCGATGAAGGCGCCAGGCGTGCAGACACAGATTCGGGCACGGGCACCCTTCGACCGCGGCGGCGCGGCGCCGCTCGCTCAGGGCAGGCTCCTCGGGCACGGGCACGGGGCGGGCGGTGGGCGTATCACCTATCACGTATCCGGAATCGGGCGCGGAAGCGGATGCGGGCTGGGAAGCGGGGCAAGGCTCAGCCCTATCTACCACACCCGGTGCCAGGACCGACACATTGGCACCTTTCTTGGAATAGCCGACGCTGCAACTGAGAGGCTCTGTGAGTCGTACTCTCGCATCGATGGGGGTTCGGGATATGAAAAGTACGGCCCTCCGCAGCATTCTCGTGCTTGCGCCGTTGGTGCCGTTGGCGGCATGCCTCGCCCCTCAACAAGGGTCGTCCGTTGACGAGAGGATCAGGAATGTCGAGAACGGGCTCGTCAAGTACACGTTTGACGAGAGCTTCACGATGGGTCAGATCGTCGACTTCAAACGGATCGACGCCCTTCCGAGATTCAACATTCTGGAGAGCATGCAGAACTACAAGGTTCCCGGGGTGAGCGTCGCCGTCATCGACGATTTCGAGATCGCTTGGGCAAAGGCGTACGGAGTGATGGAAGCCGGAACGAACAGATCGGTCACCACGGAAACCATGTTCCAGTCGGGCTCGACCACGAAACTGCTGATGGCCATCGTCATCCTGCGAATGGCTGAGGAGGGGAAGCTCGATCTCGACGCCGACATCAACACCTACTTGAAGACATGGAAGGTCCCCGAGCATCCCTCCGGGAGAGCGGTGACCCTGCGCTTGCTGCTGACCCATCGGGCGGGAATCAACCGCCCGGGAGACGGCTTCGATACCGAGCCCGGGAGCTCGCCGACCCTCCTGCAGTTCTTGAAGGGTGAAAATCCGGTTCTGAACGATGCCGTCTCTTTTGACGACCCGCCGGGAACCCGACACTCGTACTCAAATTTCGGGTACCTCATCATGCAGTACATGCTCGAGGACCGTTTTCAGACGTCCTACGCCCAGCTGGTGGAACAGTACGTCTTCAGGCCATTGAAACTGGAATCAAGCTTCATCGAGTATCCCTTCCCGCCCCAATACGCCGACCGGGTCATTCGCCCGCACGATCGAGAGGGGAAGCCTTCCGCGGACGACGGTCTCTATTCGTCGGCCCTGGCCCAGGCCGGGATGATCACCACACCGTCCGACTGGGCCAGAATCGCCTGCGAGCTAATGCTGGCCTCCACGGGCCAATCGGACACGATGCTCTCGCAAGAGTCAGTCAGGTCCATGATCCAGACGGAAGCAGAGCTCAATCCCGCCGAATTCGAGGGGATCTCCGGTCAGGGGCTGGGCGTGTTCCTGTTCAGCAAAGGGCAACAGCAGTATTTCCTGCACCACGGGCACAATAGCCCGGGCGCGAATTGCGTCCTCATCGGCTCGCAAGCCACGGGGCAGGGGGCTGTCATCATGACCAACGGGATGAGAGGGATTCCTCTCTCCTTTCAGATCGTGTCGTCCATCTCCAGGGAATACGGCTGGGACAAGGATCATGAAGGGATGACGACGACCGCCGAGAAGCAGATCCAGACGAGGCAGTAGAGCGCGGTGGCACCGCCACCAATCATGTCGGAACCGTGCCAGGGCCGACACTTTGGCATTTTCGGCAGTTCGCTTTCGATACCACGTATCTCAAAGTTGCGAAGTTCAGCCGAATTCCCAGGCCCGAGTCCAACAGCGAGACACGTGGTACCCCTCGACCGGCCTCTCCTCGTGCCCGCCTCCGTATTCGTCTCCGAGGCGTCGGTCGCGAGTCCCCAACGCTCCATCGGGCACGGAAACGGGTACGGGAACGGGCACGGGAGTGAGGCGGGCCCGATCCGACTTCTACCCGGTGTATGCTCCTCCCTCGATGGGAAGTGTGCGGCGACGGTGACCTTCGCTCCGGCGTCAGGCGAGGAGGCATGATGGCGCGAGGACGGGCGGTGAACGCGAAGCGTGAAGCGCTGCTCCACAAAGACAGCAACTCGATTCCGAAGGGCAGCGAGGCCGCGATCGTCAAGCGGGTCGCCGGTCACGTGGCTGCGATGATGCGCGAGCTGAAGCTCGACCTCGACGACCCGAACTTCGAGGACACGCCCCGGCGCGTCGCCGAGATGTACATGGAGATGTTCCACGGTCTGCGCGAGGGATCGCAGCCGAAGGTGACGAGCTTCCCCAACGACGGCGGCTACCACCACATGGTGATCGAGCGGGAGATTGCGTTCTACTCGATGTGCGCCCACCACTTCGTGCCGTTCTACGGGCACGCCCACATCGCGTACATCCCGGAGTCGCGGATCGTCGGGCTGTCGAAGCTGCCCAGGATCCTCGAGTTCTACGCCAAGCGGCCGCAGCTCCAGGAGCGGCTGACCGAGCAGGTCGCGGAGTTCCTGTGGACAAAGCTGCAGCCGCAGGGGGTCATGGTGGTGATCGAGGCCCGGCACCTGTGCGTCGAAATGCGGGGGGTCAAGAAGCCCGGTGCGTTGACCACCACCTCCGCCCTGCGCGGCTGCTTCGCCGAGCGCGAGGTGCGCGAGGAGTTCCTGGCGCTGCTGCGCCGGGAGGCGTCGTGGTAGGTACCCTGGTTCCGCTCCGGAGGACGCTGGTCACCGGCTGACCGGCGACAAACAGGGTGCCCGGCGAGGGCCCTCGACCGTCGTCGGGCTCGGGCTCACTGGACTTCGAGGAAGAGGTACACCCGGCGGGCGGCGAGCAGGACGTCGCCGGGCGCCGTGAAGCTGTGCCGGTATTCCCTGGCCTTGCCGCCGCCGAGGTGGACCACGGGGCAGCTGAGGCGCCGGAGCGGGGCTCCACCCTCGTCCTCGAGGAGCAGGGCGACCACCAGGTCGACGCCCTGCCGGCTCCGGTTGTCGAAGCTCAGGTCCACGAGCACCGTGCCGTCGACCCCGGGTGCGGGCTGCTGTCCCTCCGGCGGCGCGATCCGGACAGCGACCCAGCGCACTCCCTCGACCTCGACATTGACGGCCAGCGGCCGGCCAAGCTCGAAGGCAACCTCCTCCTGGTAGGGGTTCGGCGACTGGCGGGCGGCATCGTCCTGAGCAGCGAGCGGCGTCGCACAGGCAAGCACCAGCACAACGGCCACGGCCCTGCGCAAACCAAGCTTTTCCACGATGTCCGGGCGAGCCTCCTCGCCCATGATAGTACAGGTACAGCCCGGCGGCGGCGTCCGCCGCCGGGCCTCGGGTGCGTGCTACCGCAGGTGGACCTTCATTCCCTTTTCAACCGCCGACGCATCGCCGTCGACGACCGTGCACACGGTGACCTTCTCCTTGACCTCGCTGGCCTGGATTCGGCACAGCTCGGTCATCGACTCATCGAGGACCTCGCCGGTGTCGGGATCGCGGATGACCTCGACTGCGCCGACCGCGAACTGCTGGCCGGCCGCAACTCCCTCGCGCGAGCCGCGGTTGATGTAGACCTGGCCGTCCTTGACCATCACCACAGAGCCGGTCCACGGCACGCTTGCCAGCTGAGCGGTCAGGAAATCCACCGCCTGGGCGCAGGCGTCCTGCACGGCGAGCCCGACGTTGTCGTCCTTGTTGCCCCCGAACGCAGCGCCCCAGCTCCCGGTGTCGTAGCCGACGTTCGCCGCCCGCTTTTTCGAGGTGCCGACGACGTTGCTCGAGGCCAGCACCTGGCCGGTCGTCGAGTCGACCATGTAGATGGTGACGTTGATCTCGGACTTGCCACCGCCGCCGCCGAGCCGGACGCCTTTGATCCGGACGCCGCCGCCGGCGCTGGCGGTGTTGTCCTGGACGTGGGTGATGGCGCCCTTGACCAGGATCTGCGCCGGCGTCATCTGGCCGGTGGCCGGCGCCTTGCCGCCGCCGGCGGTGCGGCCCGACGCCGCGAGGTCCTGCTCCGCCATCGCCTCGTAGCGCATGTCGGTTTCGCCGAGCACGATGAAGCGCCCGCTCTGGTTGAGCAGGTCGGTGAGGACGGTGCCCCACGCGTTGCCGATGTCCCAGTGGCCGTACCAACCGGCCTCGTTCTCGAACTGGCTCACCGTCACCGAGTACCTGAGCCCGCCGGTCTCGGCAGCGCCCACCGGCGCGACGACGACGGCACAGACAGCGATCAAAAGGAGCGCGTGCTTCATTGTTCTCCCTCCCAACAGGTCATCATCGGGCCGATGATACTACTTCTCCAGTCACTCAAGAACCGCGTGCGATTCCGGGACGTCGAGTCGCTCCTCGCCTGGGAGGCTGTGGTGCTGCGGATCGCATGGCCCGCACAGCCGCGGCAGAACGAGTGTCCAGGGAGTCACGCGACCTGGTCCCGATTCCCTGACATTCGGATGCGCACAGCGCATCCATCTGAAAGCGTGGGGGCAGAGGCCAGCCACCGCACTGCGCGCCAGAAACGCGCCCAGGGGCCGATGCCCCCACGGTTTCAGACCGGGTACTTGCCGGTGATGTAGTTGACCAGGTCCTGGATGTGGTACTCGTGGCCGCGGGTCACCCAGTGGGTGAGGTCGCCGGCCGAGACCAGCCCCAGGAGCTTGCCCTCGTCGACCACCGGGAGGTGCCGGCAACGCTTCTCGGAGACGATGGCCATCGCCTCGTTGATCGTGGCGGCAGCGGTCACGACCACCGGGTTGCCGGTCATCACCTCGGCGACGCGGGTTGCCGCGGGGTCGCGCGTCTGATCGACCACCCGGGTGAGCACGTCGCGCTCGGTGAAGATCCCGACCAGATCGTCGTCTTTCATGACCAGCAGGGCGCCGATCCGCTCGTGGTTCATCTTGCGCACCGCGTCGAGCACCGAGGACTCGGGGGAGATCGTATGCACGGTGCGGCCCTTGCTCTTGAGCAGGGTGCGGAGAGTGTCGTTCACCGTCGCCTCCAGGGTGCCGGCGAGGCAGCGCTGCGGTTCCTCGAGTTGCGCGACCCGGTTCGGCCTCGACGCAGCCCTCGCTCGGCGGGTTCGTAGTCGCTACAACCTCAGCGAGAGGCGGTCTCTTCCCTCGTCAGGACCGGAAAGCGCTGGGCCTTGCGCACGCACAGCGCGGTCATGTTGACGATGTCGTTGACCTCGACGCCGCGTCTGGAGCACGTGGACCGGTGCGCCGATGCCGGTCAGGATCGGACCGATCGCCTCGACCTTGCCGAGCCGCCACAGCAGCTTGTAGGCGATGTTGGCCGACTCCAGGTCGGGGCAGACCAGGACGTTGGCGTCGCCCTGGATCCGCGACATCGGGAAGGTCTCGTCGGCGATGCTCGGCTCGACCGCGGTGTCCGCCTGCATCTCGCCGTCGATGACCAGGTCCGGCCACCGCTGCTGGACGATCTCCACGGCGTCGCGGACCTTGCTGCTGCGCTGGTCGATGTTGGACCCGAAGTTCGAGTAGGAGAGCATCGCCACCCGTGGCTCGACGCCGAAGTAGTTGCGGGCGATCGAGGCTGCCATGAAGGCGATCTCGGCCAGCTCCTCGGCCGTCGGGTCCTGGTTGACGGTGGTGTCGGCGATGAACAGCATGCGGTCCTCGAAGAGCAGCAGGTAGACGCCGGCCGCGAGCTGTCAGGTCCGGGAGGGTGTGGTGGATCTGCAGCGCCGGCCGGATCGTCTCCGGGTAGTGACATGGTGAGGCCCGCGATCAGACCGTCGGCATCGCCCTCGTGCACCATCATGTTGCCGAAGTAGATCGGATCCCGCATCGTCTTCGCCGCGGTGACCGCGGTGACGCCCTTGCGCCAGCGCATCTCGTGGAGGCGCTCGGCGTAGCTCGGACTGCGCGCTCGTCGGTGGCTGGATCGACGACCTCGACCGACTCCTCGGGGACCTCGTGCTCGACCAGCCGGCGTTCGATGGCCGCGCGCTCGCCGAGCAGCACCGGCCGGCAGATGCCCTCGTCGACCAGGATCTTGGCGGCACGCACGATCTTCGTCCGCCTCGCCCTCGGGGAAGACGATGCGCTTGGGGTCGAGCCGTGGCCTGGTCGAAGACCACGTGCATCACCTGCCGGGTGCGGGACAGCCGGTTCTCGAGCTCGCGCACGTAGTCCTCGCGCGAGCTGTACGGCGTCCGGGCCACCCCGGTGCGGATCGCGGCCTCGGCCACCGCCGGCGCCTCCCAGAGCAGGACGCGGTAGTCGAACGGCTTCGGGATGATGTAGTCGCGACCGAACTTGAACGGCTTGCCGCCGTAGGCCCGGATCACCGAGTCGGGCACGTCCTCCTTGGCGAGGTCGGCGAGGGCGTGCGCGGCCGCGAGCTTCATCTCCTCGTTGATCGCGGTGGCGCCGACGTCGAGCGCGCCGCGGAAGATGAACGGGAAGCCGAGCACGTTGTTGACCTGGTTCGGGTAGTCGGAGCGGCCGGTGGCCATGATGACGTCGGTGCGGACCGCGCAGCACCTCCTCCGGGGTGATCTCCGGGTCGGGGTTGGCCATCGCGAAGATGATCGGGTCCTTGGCCATCGTCTTGACCATCTCCTGGGTCACCATGCCCTTGGCCGAGACGCCGGCGAAGACGTCGGCGCCGCGCATGGCGTCGGCCAGCGTGCGCGCGTCGGTGTCGCGCGCGAACTGCTCCTTGTACGGGTTCATCCCCTCGGTGCGACCCTTGTAGATGACGCCCTTGGTGTCGACCATCGATGAGGTTCTCGGGCTTGACGCCGAGCGCGCAGGTAGAACTTGGCGCAGGCGATGCCGGCGGCGCCGGCGCCGCAGAACACCACCTTGACCTCGTCGAGCGTCTTGCCGACGAGCTCGCAGCGCGTTGAGCAGCGCGGCGCCGGAGATGATCGCGGTGCCGTGCTGGTCGTCGTGGAAGACCGGGATGCCCATCGTCTTCTTGAGCGTCTCCTCGATCTCGAAGCACTCGGGCGCCTTGATGTCCTCGAGGTTGATGCCGCCGAAGGTCGGCTCGAGCAGCTGGCAGAAGCGGATGATCTCCTCGGGGTCGTGCGTGTCGACCTCGATGTCGAACACGTCGATGTCGGCGAAGCGCTTGAACAGGACGCCCTTGCCCTCCATCACCGGCTTGCCGGCGAGCGGCGCCGATGTCGCCCAGGCCGAGCACCGCGGTGCCGTTGGAGACCACCGCGACCAGGTTGCCCTTGTTGGTGTACTCGTAGGCCAGCGCCGGGATCGCTTGCTCGATCTCCAGGCACGGCTCGGCGACGCCGGGCGTGTAGGCCAGCGACAGGTCGCGCTGGGTCACGCAGGGCTTGGTGGCGACCACCGCCAGTCTTGCCGTGGCGTTTCCCGGTGTGGTACTCGAGGGCCTCATCGCGGGTGATCTTCTTTTGCATGGGGACGACTCCTGGATGTGGTGTCGGGTGGGCATCGCGATCGGACGGCCCACGACCATGGAACATAGCCCCGCCACGGGTGAAGGTCAACTGAGCGGGGGAGCCGCCGTGGAATCGCGGTGCGTCGGGTCGCGCCGGCCAGCCCGAGTTCGTGTGGCCGCGCTGCCGGCCAACCCCGCTTCTGCGCCCGCTTCCGCTTCCGCGCCCGATGTGCTGTTGCGATACCCGGGTCGTTGCCCGTGCTCTCGGCCGAGTCCGGACGCGCGCACTCTCGCTTCGAGTCGCCTCGGACAACTGGCCGATTCGATGTCTGGGGCGCCATCGCCAGCCCCGACGCTGGTCTACCTCGAGGGGTGGGGAGTCATCCGGAAGCGGAAGCGGGCGCGGGCGCGGAATCGGGAGGGAGCGGAAGTGGCGGGAGCATCGGGCTCGGGCGCGGAAGCGGGCGCGGAAGGGGAAGCGGGGGGTCGTGACCCTCACATCCTCTTTGCCTGGTGCCGTTCGAAGGCCAGGCGCACGAGCTCGTCCAGGAGATCAGGGTAGGGCAGCCCGCTGAGCCCCCACAGCCGGGGGTACATCGAAATCGCGGTGAAGCCCGGGATGGTGTTGGCCTCGTTGACCCACAGCGTGCCGTCGCCGCGCGCGAGGAAGAGATCGACCCGAGCCATCCCCGTACAGCCGAGCACCTGATAGGCGGCCACCGCCATCCGCCGCACCTGGGCGGTCGTCGCGTCGTCGAGCGGCGCCGGCGCGAGGAGCTGGCAGCTGTCGTCGAGGTACTTGTCGGCGTAGTCGTAGAACTCGTGGCCGGGCACGACCTCTCCGGGCAGGGAGGCGCGCGGGTCGGCGTTGCCGAGCACCGCGACCTCGATCTCGCGGGCATCGATCCCACGCTCCACGACCGCGAGCTCGTCGTGAGCGAAGGCCGTCTCGAGAGCGGCATCGAGGCCCGCTGCCTCGACGACCTTCGACACGCCCACCGAGGAGCCGAGCCGAGCCGGCTTGACGAACAGCGGCAGGCCGAGGGCGAGGCAGCGGCGGCGATGCTCCGCCGTTTCGCGCGCCCAGCTCGAGCGAGTCACCGCGTGCCAGCGCGCCGTGGGCAGGCCGGCCTGCACCAGCAGGCGCTTGGTGACCGCCTTGTCCATGCAGACCGCGGACGCCGTGTGGTCGCTGCCGACGTAGGGGACGTCCAGCATCTCGAACAGGCCCTGGATCGTGCCGTCCTCGCCGTACGGCCCATGCAGGACCGGAAAGGCGACGTCGATCGAGCCGTCGAGCAGCCGGCCATCGAGCCGAGACGAGCCCGCAAAGTCGACCACCCGGTCAGCCCGGTCGCCGGAGGTCTCGAGGACCCGGCGGGCGGTCTCGGGGTCGGCCCAGCGGCCGCGGCGATCGATGGCCATGGGGACCAGCTCGTAGCGGTCCGCTCGCAGCGCTCGCGCCACCGACCTCGCGGACACCACGCTCACGTCGTGCTCGAGGGAGCGGCCCCCGAAGATCAGGGCCAGGGTCGTGCGGTTTTCTGCGCTCACCTTCGGCGTCCTCCGTCGCTCATTACGGTAGCGCGGAATCGTGGCGCGACGAAGGCGGTGCCGCGGCCGATGTGGGATCGTCGGGCTGGCAGCCCGATCTCGGGAACGGGAACCCTTCGACTCGCAGCGCCGGTGCGCCGCTCGCTCAGGGCAGGCTCCTCAGGCACGGGTACGGGGCGGGCCGTATCACCTATCACGTATCACCTATCACTTCATAGGGAACGGGAACCCTTCGACTCGCAGCGTCGGTGCGCCGCTCGCTCAGGGCAGGCTCCTCAGGCACGGGTACGGGGCGGGCCGTATCACCTATCACGTATCACCTTTCACCAACCCGGAAGCGGACGCGGGCGCGGAAGCGGAAGCGGGCTCGGCAAAGTCCCCCCACGCTCCAGACTCCGGGCCCGAGGTACGATGGCACCATGAGCCGCGTCGTCACCGGTCTGGAGCTGCTCGTCGAGTCGCCAGAGGTGGTCGGCAACCGGCCGTGGGTGATGCTCACCAACCATGCGGCGGTGACCGCCGAGCTCGAGCCGGCGCGCGCTGTGCTGCGCCGGGCGGTACCCGGGCCGCTGCTGCGCCTGCTGGCGCCCGAGCACGGGCTCGAAGGGGTCGCGCAGGACATGGAGGCGGTCGACGATGCGCGCGACCCCCTCACCGGTCTCGCGGTGCGCTCGCTCTACGGCCACGACGCCGCGACCCTCGAGCCGCGGCGCGGCGACCTCGAAGGTGCGGCCGCAGTCGTCGTCGACCTGCCGGACATCGGCTGCCGCTACTACACCTTCGCCGCGACCATGGACGCGGTGATGGCGTCCTGCGCGCGCGAGGGTGTCGAGGTGGTGGTGCTCGATCGGCCCAACCCGATCGGCGGCGTCGCGCGCGAGGGCGGTCCGGTCCGGGCCGGCTTCGCCTCCTTCGTGTCACGACTGCCGACGCCGGTCCGTCACGGTCTGACCCTGGGCGAGCTCGCGCTGCTGCTGCAGCGCGATCGCTATCCCTCTCTCGAGCTCACCGTGGTGCGCTGCCGCGGCTGGCGGCGGTCGTGGTGGTGGGACTCGACCGGGCTGCCGTGGGTGCCCCCGTCGCCGAACATGCCGACCCTGGAGACCGCCGCGCTCTACCCCGGCCTGTGCCTGATCGAGGCGACCACGCTCTCCGAAGGTCGCGGCACGACGCGCCCCTTCCATCTCGTGGGGGCGCCGGGGCTCGATCCCGAGGCCCTCACCCGCAGCCTGCGCGCGCTTGCGCCGCCCGGCGCCGCCTTTCGTGCCGCCCGCTTCCGCCCGGCCTTTGGCAAGCACGCCGGAGAGCTGTGCGGCGGCGTCGAGATCCATCTCACCGACCGCTCTGCGCTGCGGCCGCTGGAGCTCGGGCTCTCGCTGCTCCAGGCCGTGCGGGCCGTCGCCGCGGAGCGTTTCGCGTGGCGGGCCGAGCCCTACGAGTTCGTCGGCGAGGTCCCGGCCATCGACCTTTTGACCGGCTCGGCCGAGGCCCGCGAGGCGATCGACACGGCCCGGCCCCTCAACGCCCTGCTCGAGGCCTGGCGCTCCTCGGTTGCCGATTTTGAAGCCGCGCTGCCCGGGATCCTGCTCTACCGCTAGCCCGGAAATCTCACCGGGTTTCGTCGCGAGGGCGGCGAGGTGCCGTGCGCAGTGGGGATTTCGACCGAGGGGCGCGGAGGCGTACTTGACAGTACGTCGAGCACCGCGAGGCGAGCAAGCACCGCTGAGTGCGGTACATCGCTGGCCGCAGTAGAAAGTTGGTGAGATTTCCGGGCTAGAGCTGAGGCAGCTGGCGCCAGCGCGGCGCGGCGAGCCGGCCGGACCGCCGGCGGGTTGCAGGCAAAGCGCGCTGCGGCTACCATTTGGCGTCACGGCACGCCCGTAGGGCTGCCAGAGGTGCTTCATGGCTGAAGGCTCGACACCGGACGACGTCCTCATCCCGGTCGAGGAGGGCATCGCCTGCATTGCGCGCGGCGAAGCGCTGATCGTGGTCGACGACGCGGACCGCGAGAATGAGGGTGACCTGATCGTCGCCGCCGACCTGTGCACCCCCGAGTCCATCAACTTCATGGCCCGCTACGGGCGCGGCCTGATCTGCATCGGCCTGACGCCGGAACGCTGCGATGAGCTCGACCTGCCGCTGATGGTCGAGAAGAACACCTCGTCCCACGGCACCGCCTTCTGCGTCACCGTCGAGGCCCGCGACGGCACCACCACCGGAATCTCGGCCCACGACCGGGCGGCCACCGTGCGCGCCCTCGTCGACCCGGCGACCGGGCCCGACGGGCTCCGCCGGCCGGGCCACATGTTCCCGCTGCGCGCCCAGCGCGGCGGGGTCCTCAAGCGGGCCGGGCACACCGAGGCCGCAGTGGACCTGACGCGGCTCGCCGGACTGACGCCGGCCGGCGTGC
>CAVWIJ010000005.1:0-7111 GCA_963754985.1 uncultured Holophagae bacterium
CATCGAACTCGCTCGGCGCGTTCAACCCGCTTCCGCTTCCCCGCCCGCTTCCGGGATGTCAGCCGAGGCGAGACGGTGACACAATCCAAGAGCGAGCGCGACCCGAGTGCTCTCCCCTCGCAGGACGCAGGAGGACGTGATGAGTAGCTCCTTCCACCCGCCGCAGCGAACCCTGATGGGCCCCGGGCCCTCCGATGTTTCACCCCGGGTGCTCAGCGCACTGGCCCGACCGACTATCGGCCATCTCGACCCGCTGTTCGTTGACCTCATGGACGAGATCAAGGCACTGCTGCAGTACGCCTTCCAGACCAGCAACGAGCTCACCCTCCCCGTTTCCGCACCGGGTTCCGCCGGCATGGAAGCCTGCTTCGTCAACCTGGTATCACCCGGCGATACGGTTATCGTCTGCCAGAACGGCGTGTTCGGCGGGCGTATGAAGGAAAACGTCGAACGCTGCGGCGCCACTGCCATCATGGTTGAGGACAACTGGGGCGAACCGGTGAGCCTCGACAGGGTTGCCGCTGCATTCGACAGTCACCCGCAGGCCAACCTGCTCGCTTTTGTCCACGCCGAGACCTCCACCGGTGTGCGCAGTGACGCCGCCGCACTGTGCCGGCTCGCTGCCGAGCGGGGGGCGCTCTCCATTGTGGATACGGTGACTTCGCTCGGGGGCATTGAGGTACTGGTAGACGCCTGGGGGGCCGATGCGGTGTACTCCGGCAGCCAGAAGTGCCTGTCCTGCATCCCCGGCATTTCGCCGGTGACCTTCAGTCCGCGGGCGGTGGAGCGCATCCGCAACCGCAAGCACAAGGTGCAGAGCTGGTTCCTGGACATGCAGCTGATCATGGGTTACTGGGGCGGCAGCACCCGGCGCGCCTACCATCATACCGCCCCGGTGAACGATCTCTACGCCCTGCACGAGTCCCTGCTGATGCTGCAGGAGGAAGGACTCGAAGCCGCCCACCGCCGCCATCGCCACAATCACGAGGCACTGGTAGCCGGGCTTGAGGCCATGGGCCTGGCCATGGTGGTGGCGCCTGAACACCGCCTGCCCCAGCTCAACCTGGTGAGCATCCCGGAGGGCGTAGATGACGCTCTGGTACGCAACGCGCTGCTGCAGGAGTTCGACCTGGAGATCGGCGCGGGCCTGGGGGCCCTGGCGGGGAAAACCTGGCGAATCGGTCTGATGGGTTTCGCCAGCAACCGGCGCAACGTACTGTACTGCCTGGGCGCCCTGGAAGCCGTGCTGGCGCGCGAGTGCGCGCGGATCACGACGGAGTCGCGGTCGAGGCCGCCCGAACGGCGTTCGCCAGCTCCTGACCCACCATCTCCTTCGCCCGCGGGATCGGTGCCAGGGCGGAGCGGCCAGGGTACACTCGCGCCATGACCGACGACGCCCACTCGACGAACGCGCGATCTTCGCCATCGAACGGCCTTGCCCGCAGCTCCTGACCTACTACTTCCTTTCGTCGCTCGTCCTCGGCCCGCTCTTCTTCATCCCGCTCTCGCCGCTCTACTTCCGCTACCACACGCTGCGCTACCGCTTCGACGCCGAGGGCATCTCGATGCGCTGGGGCATCCTCTTCCGGCGCGAGATCAACCTCACCTACGCGCGCATCCAGGACATCCACCTCGTCAGCAACGTCGTCGAGCGCTGGCTCGGCCTCGCGCGGATCGAGATCCAGACCGCGAGCGGCGAGCTCGACGGCCGAGATGACGCTCGAGGGCCTGCTCGAGTTCGAGGCGATCCGCGACTTCTCTACTCCCGCATGCGCGGCGCGCGCGACCAAGGCCGCGACCGTCCGCACGCGGCACGGCTCCGGCGCCCGATGGGACTGCCGACGAGCTCGCACCGATCCTGCGCGAGGTGGCGGCCGAGCTACGCGCGATCCGCGCAGGCGATCGGCAGGCGGACCGGAGCGGCGACGATGCTTGAGCCGGTCAAGGCGCTGATGCTCCGGCTGCTGACGGTGCCGCCCGAGCCCAGCCTCCCGGCCGGCTCGGCGGGAACCGCGCGCGTCTTCCGCGCCTGCGGCGCTACCTCCCGCTCAAGCTCGTGCAGGTGGGCGGGGCGCCAGGCCGCCGCCTGATCGGGTTGGTCGTTGCCCTCACCGTCTTCGATTTTGCCGCGTCGGGGCGGAGCTCGCCGTCGGATCTGCCTTCCCGCGCGCTCGCACCGATCGCACTCGCCTTTTCAAGTCGATCGAGGCGTTCGGCCTCGATCGCCTTCGTCGTCCAGCTCCCCCTGACCCTGCTCCCGATCATCCTCGACTGCGAGCTGCGCTGGTACGTCGTCACCGACCGCAGCCTGCGCATCCGCGAGGGCGTCTGACGGTCGCGAGCTGACGATGACCTTCGCCAACGTCCAGAACGTGTCGATCCGACAGGGCCCGCTGCAGCGGGCGTTCGGCATCGCCGACGTCCGGGTCCGCTCGGCCGGCGGCGGCGGTGGCGGAACACGCCGCGCGAGCGACACCGCGAGGAGGACGGCGGGCACATCGGCTACTTCCGCGGCGTCGACGGCGCGCCGGCGATCCGCGACCTCATCCTCGAGCGACTCAAGAAGCAGCGTGACGCCGGCATCGGCGATGCCGACGCCCTGTACCAGCCGGCCACTCCTTCAAGCGCGTCCCTTCATCGCCGGAGACCCTCGAGGCCGCGCGCGAGCTGCTGGCCGAGGCAAGGGCGCTGCGCCGGCTGTACGTGGCTCGCGCGGCTCCTCCGTACGCTGACAGTCACGTCGCCGGACCCTCGCTGGGTGCTGGAACGTCCAACCCCGGCTACGGGATCTCGCGGAGGTGCCCGGCGTAGGGTTCGCGGGGCGGCGCTGGTGGAACCTCGGCTGGGTAGCCCATCGCGAGCAGCGCCACGACCGACACGTCGTCCTTGATCCCGAGGATCCTCCTGGCCGGAGGCGACGCCCCGACGGACAGCCAGACCACTCCGATCCCGGCGTCCCAGGCGGCAAGGCAGAGGTTCTGGACCGCGGCCGCAGCGCTCAGCGGGTTCTCGATCCGCTGCAGGTCGTCGGCCGGAGGACGGCTGACGACCGCGACCATGAACGGCGCGCCGCCGAAGTCCTCCCGCAGCGCCGTGATGCCGGCGCGCTTGGGCGGCGGAAGATCCGGGTCTGCGAGCAGCTCGTCGGCCTTGACGCGGAACACCTCGAGCAGGCGCGCCCGCGCCTGCCGGCCGACGACCACGAACTCCCACGGCTGGACGTTGGCGTGCGAGGGGGCCCACATCGCAGCCTCGAACAGCGTACCCAAGGTCTGCTGCGGAATCGGATCAGACTTGAACTTCCGCACCGTCCGCCGGCTCTTGAGGTGACCCAGGATCTCCATGCGAACCTCCCGAGCGATCCGTTGCCGCTTCCGGCAGACCGTGCCCACGCGCGGTCGGCGGGGCGGCGGCAGATCAGAACAGGGTGTAGATGAAGGGCGCGGCCGCCGAGCCTGACAGCACGATCAGCACCGCGACCAGCAGCAGCACGATGATGATCGGGGTCAGCCACCACTTCTTGTTGTTGAGCAGGAAGTGGAAGAACTCGGCGAGCAGGCCGGTCTGCTTGGCGCTCGCCTCCTCCTCGAAGGCGCTGCGCTGATCGTCTGCTGGTGGGCTCGTCTTTCATGCTCATCACCACCTCAGAACTGACGGAAGTACCGCTTCGCCTCGCTCGCCACCGGATCGCGCTTCACCCAGTACGACGTCGCCGCGTCGTCGAAGCGCCTCTGCATCGGATCATACCGGAAGATCCGCATCGCGAGCCCGATGGGGGTGAACACCAGGTAGTAGACCAGGGCCAGGATCACGTGCGACACCACGAAGCCGATCGGCCACGCCAGGTAGGACATGCCGAGGAACACCGCGCGCATGAAGGCCGGAATCACCCAGCCGATCACCGGCACGACGACGGCCGCGATCCACAGAACCAGCGCGACCGTCGGCGCATCGAGCTTGAAGCGCGCGATCGCCCCGAAGAAGGCGAGGAAGCCCAGCCAGATGAAGCCGAACTGGTTCAGCTCCTTCCGCGTCGGGTTGCGGTTGATCTCGATGACAGCCATGAGGGTCTCGGTGGCCTTCCTCAATCCAGCGCGAACTTGGCCAGGTACTCGGCGCGTTCCGGAATGGCGGACGCCGGCTGCTCGTCCTTGCAGCAGAATCTGTTCTCGAGCACCAGCACGTCCATGTTCGTGGCCATGAAGCAGCGGTAGGCGTCCTCCGGCGTGCAGACGATCGGCTCGCCGCGGACGTTGAAGCTGGTGTTGATGATCACCGGGCAGCCGGTCCGCGCCTCGAACGCCTTCATGCAGCTGGTAGAGCGGCCGTGGCGCTCGGCGTCGACCGTCTGGACGCGGGCCGAGTAGTCGACGTGGGTGATCGCCGGGACCTCGGACCGGATCGACCTTGAGCTTGTCGAGGCCCTGGGCGCCGTCGTCGCCGACCGGCAGCCGCTTGGCTCTCGGTCACCGGCGCCACCAGCAGCATGTAGGGGCTGTCCTCCTCGTCGCGCATCTCGAAGTACTCGCTGACCCGCTCGCGCAGCACGATCGGCGCGAACGGCCGGAACGACTCGCGGAACTTGATCTTCAGGTTCATCACCGACTGCATCGCGCGGCTGCGGGCGTCGCCGAGGATGCTCCGGCCGCCCAGCGCCCGCGGCCCGAACTCCATCCGGCCCTGGAACCAGCCGACCACCTTCTCCTGCGCGATGCAGGTCGACGATCCGCCGGATGAGCTCTCCCTCGTCGTCGACGTGGTGGTACACCGCGCCGCGCTCGTCGAGGAACGCGCGGATCTGCTCGTCGGAGAAGCGCGGCCCGAGCAGCGAGCCGTGCTGCGCCGTCCGGCGGACTCGACGCTGCCGCTCGTGGCCGAGCAGCTGGTGCCAGACGAAGAGGGCGACGCCCGAGCGCCCCGCCGGCGTCGCCGGCCGCCGGCTGGATCCAGATGTTCTCGAACGGCCCCTCGCGCAGGATCCGGCCGTTGGCGACGCAGTTGAGCGCCACGCCGCCGGCCAGGCAGAGGTTCTTCATCCCGGTCTGCTCGTGGACGTGCCGGGCCATGCGCAGCATGATCTCCTCGGTCACCTCCTGGATCGAGGCGGCCAGGTCCATCTCGCGCTGGGTCAGCGGCGACTCCGGCCGCCGCGGCGGCCCGCCGAACAGGCCGTCGAACTTCCGCGAGGTCATCGTCAGGCCCTGGCAGTAGTTGAAGTAGCTCATGTCCATCCGGAACGAGCCGTCGTCCTTGAGGTCGACCAGCTTCTCGAGGATCAGCGTCGGCGTAGCGCGGCTCGCCGTAGGGCGCCAGGCCCATCAGCTTGTACTCGCCCGAGTTGACCTTGAAGCCGCAGAAGTAGGTGAAGGCCGAGTAGAGCAGCCCCAGCGAGTGCGGGAAGCGCAGCTCGTGGGTCAGCGTCGATCCGGTTGCCGCGGCCGTCGCCGAAGCTGGCGGTCGCCCACTCGCCGACGCCGTCGAGCGTGAGGATCGCGGCCTCCTCGAACGGCGACGGGAAGAAGGCGCTGGCGGCGTGCGACTCGTGGTGCTCGGTGAAGACGACGCGCTTGCGGTAGCCGCCGCCGAGTCCGCGGTTGATCTCCCGCGGCAGGTGCAGCTTCTGGCGCAGCCAGAGCGGCATCGCCTTGAGGAACGACCGGAAGCCGGCCGGCGCGTAGGCCAGGTAGGTCTCCAGCAGCCGCTCGAACTTCAGGAGCGGCTTGTCGTAGAAGCCGACGTAGTCGAGCTGCTCGGGCGCGACCCCGCCCTCCTCGAGGCAGTAGTCGATCGCGTTGATCGGGAAAGCCGGCGTCGTGCTTCTTGCGGGTGAAGCGCTCCTCCTGCGCCGCGGCGACGATCTCGCCGTCCACGCACCAGCGCGGCGGCCGAGTCGTGGTAGAAGGCCGAGATGCCGAGGATCGCTGTCATGGTCGTTGGTTCACTCCGCGAACACCTCGAGAGCGTCGGAGCGTTCGAATTCTAACCCAAGTCCGCTGCGTTTGCTGTTTCCGATCCCCCACCTACGGAACCAGATTCGCTGTCTCGAGACCGTCGTACAGCGCCTCGGCAAGGAGCCGGTAGCCAGCCGGCGTGCAGTGGGAATCGCGTTCCCAGAACAGCTTCTGTTCACTATCTTCGACGCGAAACAAGGGTAGCGCGTCGACGACGAGGGCAGCGTTCCCGCCAGCCCACCTTCCCAGGCGGCGAGCCGGGTACCCGGCGTCGTTCGCCCACGGGCCGCGGTGCGGGATGCAGAGCACCACGAAGTACCTCGCTCCCGCCTGGGCGGCGAGACTCCTCATCCTCGTGAGCTCCGCCTCGATCTTCCGCCATTCGGGATCGTGGAATCCGTTGTCACGGAAAATCTCCTCCCAGCGAACCGGATGGCGGGCGGCGGACTTGTGTCGGATGTAATCCCCCAACGCGATCCTCGCCGCATGGGAGTTCAGGAACAGCCATTGCCCGAGGGGCCCGAGTGCCTTGGCCTCCTGGGTCTTCAGAAACCCGCTCGCATCGGTCGTGACCGCGTCGACGCCGAACACGGTGTCGCTGACATCGTTCGGGGTGATGCCCACCACCACGAGGTCGGGCGTGTACGCCAGTCCGTAGTGCTCGAGCAGCATCCGCTCGGTCTCCGGGTAGAAGCGGGGAACCCCCGCCTTCACGATTTCGACCTTGGGATGGCTGCCCGGACGGGCGTTGAGCATGCGTTCCACGCGAAAGAGGTAAGTGTCCTCGAACGGCGCACCAACGCCGAAGGTGAAGCTGTCTCCGAGCCCGAGAATCCTGAACACTCCCGGCGGCTTGGGGATGAGATGCTCGACGTCCCGGAAGCCCGCACTGTTGGTGCGCACCTCGTGCTCGAAGTCGCCTGAGGACGCCCGCATCTGGTAGCTGGCATCCGAGGGGGGGCGGAACGGAAGGTGGGGATCCGGCACCATCCTCGGGTACTGACGCTGCAGCGGCGGCGCGATCCCGAGCAGCCGCACCATCACCTCGACACCGGTAGCGACCACGACCGCAAAGACGACAAGCACGATGATGCGCGAGAGGGATCTGGATGCCATGCTCGACGGTCGGGTCGCTTCGAGAGGCCCTTGACCTCCGGAGT
>CAVWIJ010000006.1:0-159288 GCA_963754985.1 uncultured Holophagae bacterium
GTCTGACATGTCGGTCCTCCTCATGCGTTGTCGATCTGGTCATGAGCTGTCGCTCGGTTCGTGCGCCGTCGCCGCTCGCCTGCGGGGCGCGTGGGACGGGGACCGCTTCCTCCTCGATCCCGGCCGGGCCGGGGGCCAGGGTCGAGGCAGTTGGGGCAGCGGCCCCAGTAGATGACCTCGGCCTCGTCGATCTGGTAGCCCGTGTCGTCAGCCGGGGTCAGGCACGGCGCGGCTCCGACCGCGCAGTCGACATCGACCGTTCGGCCGCAGGTACGGCAGATCAGGTGGTGATGGTTGTCGGCAGTCCGGTCCTCGTAGCGCGCCGGCGACCCGGCGGGCTGGATGCGCCGGACGAGACCCTTGTCGGCCAGGATGCCGAGGGCGTCGTACACCGCCTGGCGGGAGATGACGCCGATCTCGGCCCGTACGATCGTGGCGACGTCATCCGCCGTCGCGTGTGGTCGACTCGACACCGCCGCCAGAACCGCCAGGCGCTGAGCCGTGACCTGGACACCGTGTTGGCGGAGCAGTCGGTCGCGTCCGTGTACATCGCCGTAGTGTACGTCTGATGTTGGACTCTGTCAAATGTTGGGTGTCATCTAATCTTGTCCAGCACAGGCTCTCGTTGCCAGCGTCGGCCCCGTCCTCGCCCACCCCCGCGACTTTTGCCCACACCCGCCCGTCACAGACTCGCGGCCCCCATTGATCTCTTCGCCGGGGGGCAGTCTGGTCGCGGGGCTTCTTCGTGGCGGTCGCCAACAGGATTCGCATTCGGAGGGAGCTCACGCCGTGAATGGTCGTGACTGCCGGGGATCGTAGACCCGTCGCGCGTGCCCTCAACTCGCCCTCCTCGCCGACGCAGAGGCTGACAAGTGCCGTTGCACGCGCTAGACTGCCATGCCGGGTCGCGGCATGTGAAAGATTTCGCGAGGAGGGATCATGACGACAGCGAAGATCATCTGGACCAAGATCGACGAGGCGCCGGCGCTGGCGACCTACGCTCTGCTGCCGATCGTCCAGGCCTACACCAAGGGCACCGGCATCGAGGTCGAAACCAGGGACATCTCGCTCGCCGGCCGGATCATCGCCAACTTCCCCGAGAAGCTGACCGCGGCGCAGCGGATCCCCGATCACCTGAGCCAGCTCGGCGAGCTCACCAAGAGCCCCGACGCCAACATCATCAAGCTGCCCAACATCAGCGCCTCGATCCCGCAGCTGCAGGCCGCGATCAAGGAGCTGCAGGCCAAGGGCTACGACATCCCCGACTACCCCGAGGAGCCGAAGAACGACGCCGAAAGGGCGCTGCAGACGCGGTTCGCCGTGTGCCTCGGGTCGGCCGTGAACCCGGTCCTGCGCGAAGGCAACTCCGACCGGCGGCCGGCGGTCTCGGTCAAGAAGTTCGCCCAGAAGAACCCCCATCGGATGATGAAGCCGTGGCCGGAGTCGGGTTCGAAGTCGCGGGTCGCCCACATGACCGGCGGGGACTTCTACGGCAGCGAGAACTCGACCACCCTCGAGAAGCCGACCGAGGTGCGGATCGAGTTCGTCGCCGGCGACGGCAAGACCACGGTGCTCAAGGAGAAGCCTCGCCCTGCTGGCGGGCGAGGTCATCGACACCGCGGTGATGAACGTGGCCGCCCTGCGCGCGCTTCTACGCCGAGCAGATCGAGGCGGCGAAGCGGGACGGCGTGCTGCTCTCCCTGCACCTCAAGGCGACCATGATGAAGATCTCCGATCCCATCATGTTCGGCCACTGCGTCTCGGTGTTCTACAAGGAGGCGCTCGACAAGCACGCCGAGATGCTGCAGGAGATCGGCGCCAACGTCAACAACGGCCTCGCCGACGTGCTCGCCAAGCTCGACCGGCTGCCCGCCGACAAGAAGGCGGAGATCGAGGCGGACATCGACGCGGTCTACGAGACGCGGCCCGCCCTCGCCATGGTCGACTCGCGCAAGGGGATCACCAACCTGCACGTGCCCAACAACATCATCGTCGACGCCTCGATGCCGAACGTGGTCCGCGACGGCGGCAGGATGTGGAACAAGGACGACCAGCTGCAGGACTGCATCGCCATGGTCCCGGACCGCTGCTACGCGACCATCTACGAGGAGATCCTCGAGGACGCGAAGCGCAACGGCCAGTTCGATCCGGCGACCATGGGCAACGTCTCCAACGTCGGCCTGATGGCGCAGAAGGCGGAGGAGTACGGCTCCCACGACAAGACCTTCGAGGCCCCGGCCGCGGGCACGATCCGGGTCGTCGACGCCGCGGGCGCCACGCTTGCTCGAGCAGACGGTCGAGCAGGGCGACATCTTCCGGGCGTGCCAGGTCAAGGACGCCCCGATCCGGGACTGGGTCGGGCTGGCGGTGACGAGGGCGCAGGGCCACCGGGTCGCCGGCGATCTTCTGGCTCGACGAGCGGCGGGGCCACGACGCCGAGATCATCGCCAAGGTGCAGCGGTACCTGCCGGAGCACGACACCACCGGCCTCGACATCCGGATCATGAGGCCGGTGGACGCGATGCGGTTCTCGCTCGAGCGGATCCGCCGCGGCGAGGACACGATCTCGGTCACCGGCAACGTCCTCCGCGACTACCTCACCGACCTGTTCCCGATCCTCGAGCTCGGCACCAGCGCCCGGATGCTGTCGATCGTGCCGCTGATGAACGGCGGCGGTCTGTTCGAGACCGGGGCCGGCGGATCGGCGCCGAAGCACGTCGAGCAGTTCCTCAAGGAAGGCCATCTGCGCTGGGACTCCCTCGGCGAGTACTGCGCCCTGGTGCCGTCGCTCGAGCTGATCGCCGAGCGCAGCGGCAACGCCACGGCCAAGCTGCTGGCCGAGACGCTCGACCAGGCGATCGCCATCTACCTCGAGAACGGACGCCTGCCGTCGCGCAAGGTCAACGAGATCGACAACCGGGGCAGCACGTTCTACCTCGCGCTGTACTGGGCCCAGGCGCTGGCCGCGCAGGAGCAGGACCCGACGATCAAGGCCCGCTTCACGCCGGTCGCGAAGGCGCTCGCGGACGATGAGAAGACGATCGCCGCGGAGCTGCTCGCCGCCCAGGGAAGGCCCGTCGACCTCGGCGGCTACTACCTGCCCGACGACGCCAAGGCCTCACAGGCGATGCGCCCGAGCGCGACCTTCAACCGGATCATCGACGGCCTGACCTGAGCGACGCGCGCCTTCCGTTGCTGACACGCCGCGGTTACTCGTGGTATGGTCGTGTCAGGCGAGGACGTCGTGAACATCAACTCGACCGCACTCGGGCATGGGTACTGACGTGGCAGTCGGCGTCCCTCTCGAGGCGTCACCCCGCACTCCATCCCCCGCCAATGTCCTTCTCCTCTACGGGGTGCACCCGGAGTGGGAGCCGGACGAGCAACACCGGGTCGCCCGCGAGGGCCGTCGCCTCGGGGCCGCCATCCGCCGCCGCGGTCACCGGGTCAGGGTGTTGGAGATTCGGGGCAACCACCTGGCCGACACTTTGGCGCCCTTCGACCCTGCCGAGGCCGTGGTCTTCAACTGGTGTGAGTTCCTCCCCGGCGTGGAAGGGAGCGAGGCCGAGGTCGCCGACGTCCTCGAGCAGCTCGGCTTCGCCTACACCGGAGCCCCGCCCGAGGCGATCCGACTCAGCTACGACAAGCCGCGGGTCCGCGCGCTGCTCGAGGAGAACGGAGTGCCGGTGCCGTGCTGGGCGCAGTTCGACGAGCCCGGACAGCACCCCTGGGATCTGTTCCCGGCGATCGTCAAGCCGGCCTGGGAGCACTGCAGCACCGGCGTCGACCGCTGGGCGGTGGTGCTCGACGCCGTCGAGCTCGAGCGACGGGTCGCCCACGTGATCAAGACCTACGGTCAGCCTGCCCTGGTGGAGGACTTCATCGACGGGCGGGAGTTCCACGTCCCGCTCTGGGGCAACGACACGGTGGAGATGCTGCCGCCGGTCGAGATGGACTTCTCGGCCTTCGGCGACGTGCGCGATCGCCTCTGCTCCTACGAGTCCAAGTTCGACCTGGACTCGACGGCCTATCGCCGGATCCGGAGCCGAATCCCCGCTCGCCTGAGTATCGAAGAGCAGGACGCCCTCGAGGCAGCGTGCCGCCTCGCATACCGTCTGGTGGGATGTCGCGACTACGGCCGCATCGACGTCCGCCAGCGCGACGGCCGCATGTACGTGCTCGACGTGAACCCCAACGCCGACCTGTCAGTCGACGCGAGCATCGCGCTCGCGGCCAACAAGGCCGGGTTCTGCTACGGCGCGATGGGCAGCCGGCTGTTGGAGTGGGCTCAGAACAGGGCGCCCCACCAGTAGCTGCAGAGGAGGGCCGTGAGCTGGGCCACCAGGTAGGGGCGGTCGCAGTCCTTCGCGACCCGAATGCCGGTGGCGCTCGCAACCGTCTCGTAGTCGCGGAAGAACGCCCTCAGGTCACTGCGGTCGCGCGCGCCGTTGCCCTGGGCCCAGTGGATGATGCTGTCCAGGATGCGCTCGCGGTACTCCTCGATCAGCTCCGCCAGGTAGGGTCCGTCCGTGATCGCGTGGCCGCCGGGGCTGGCGAGGCGCGCCACCTCGGCCAGGTCGTTGGCCATTCCCTCGGCGGTGTCATCCGAGCCCCGCTCGCAGAGCCGCAGCCACGCCTCGGACACCTGCCAGCGCGGCAGCCCGCCATCGGCGCGAGCCAGGAGGATCGCGAAGAACTGGTCGAGCTCACCCGAGGCCGCCGCCGCGTTGACGTTCCACCCGTTGCGGATCAGGGTCTGCTCCGACCACAGCCGGAAGACCGAGTTCTTGTCCTTCGGGTCGACGATGATGAAGCGGTGCCGGCGCCTGAGGTACCCGATCACCGCCACCCAGTGCTCGAAGTGACCGACCAGCATGATGGCGGGGTTGCCCGCGGTGAGGTGGCGGCGGAGCCGGGTGGCGAAGGACCGGCCCTGGCGGCGCTCCTCGACCAGCAGGAAGTCCGAGACCACCCCATAGGCGCTGGCCGCCCGCCGCAGGCCCTGCTCGTCGATCCCGTGGGCGAAGACCCGCATCGGCCGCCCGGCAGCCTTCGCCAGCTGCCGCTGGGTTGCCGTCGTGCCGAGAATGAAGAGGCAGGCGGACAGGCTGCAGGGGCCGCAGTGGGCGGGCAGCTGCAGCTGGCTCACAGGTGCGAAGAGCTCCCTGTCGCTCATGATGTGGTGTCGCCGACCCTCCCTGGCCGACCCGGCGGTCTGGCAGTCTAACAAAAAGGGGCCAGGGCCAACACTCGTCGCCCTCCCGGACCGCCGCACCTCAGCCTGTAACACCTTCCGGCCCTTGCAGTTATCAGACATGTCGCGGGGAAGGTCAGGCCGCCGGCGGCGCGGTTTCGGAAGCAGCGGCCACGGGCGGACACGCGGCCGCTCCCTCCCCCAGTCGGTGGATACGGCTCGATCCGTGGCCGGCGAGGTTGGGTCTACACGGGAGCCGTCGGCTCGTACACCGGATGGGCGGGCCGCGACTCGCGCTCGCCGACTTGCTGCCGCCACATAGCGGCGTAGAGCCCCTGCATGAGATCCCGAGCCGCACGCGTGCCGGGCGAGGGTGACGCCGGACGGCGCGACGAGCATTACCGCGCCGGCAGACGCCCCTCGAGGTCCACCGCCCGGAAGGGACCGGGTTCGGAGATCAGGCGGCGCGCCGCATCCACCTGCTCCCACACATTCAACAGGAGGACGCCCCTCACCCGGCCGTCCTGCAGGTAGTAGACGACGCCCTCACGGTTGGGCGTCCTCCAGTCCGCGACGACCTCGAGCCGGGCGTCGATCTGCCCGACCGCCTCATAGCCGAGCTCGAACAGGTCCGAGTAGAAGAACGGCAGGTGGTGATACGGCTCCGCCGCGCCGGCCATGGCGCGGCCGGCGGCCCGACCCATGGCGTTCGCGTTGTCCTCATGCTCCACCCGGATCCGCGTGCCCAGGGCGGGGCTGACGAACGAGGCGACGTCCCCCGCCGCAAAGATGTCGGGACGAGAGGTCCGCAGCAGCTCGTCGACGAGGATCCCATCGCCAACCTCGAGGCCGGCGGACCGGGCCAGCTCGACGTTCGGCTGGATCCCAATTCCGGCGACCACTCCGTCGACAAGGACCTCGCTCGGGTCACTGCCGTCGCTCGGTCGCAGCTCGACCGCCAGGCGCTCGCCGCGGGGCGTCACGCCCGCCACCTCGTGCTTCGCCAGGACGCGGACCCCCTTCTCCTCGTAGTAGCCGTTCAGAGACAGCCCGAGCTCGCGCGGGAACACGCGGCTTCCGAGAGCCTCCTCCGGGAATGCGACTGTGACCTCCTTGGCGTTGATGGCGAGGCCCGCCGCGATCTCGGCACCGATGAAGCCGCCACCGATTACTGCGAACTGCCGGCCGCGCTCGGCGAGCGACCGGAGCCGCCGGTAGTCCGCCACCGTCCGGAAGTACACGATGTGATCGCCGCCGAACGGCAGCCGGCGCGGCGCGCCGCCAGTCGCCAGCAGCAGCTTGTCAAACGTGTAGTCCACCCCCCGGTCGTCGGTGGCCCGCCTGGCTGTCGCATCGAGAGAAACGATGCGGCGTCCGAGGAGGAGCTCGACCCCCCGGGCCTCCGTCTTCCTCCAGATGCTCTCCAGTGGCGCCCCCTTCCAAAGGGCCTTCGACAGGGGAGGCCGATCGTACGGCTGATCGGGCTCGTCGCCGACCAGTCCGATCGAGCCGCTCGGATCGACCTCGCGGATCCCCTTCACCGCCGCGTCGCCGGTCATCCCGGCCCCCACGATCAGGTGATTGAAGTGCGGCATCGAGTACTCCTTGTTCCAGTCGGCCGGCACGCCCGACACCGCCGGCCGCCGACCGTGAGCTGGGCGCCGCGCCTGCCACCGGGCTCTCGGCTGCGCGTGGACGGACCTCGCGGGCAGGTGATACTGCAAACCTCGGCCGCTGCGGAAAGAATCCCGGCCGGAGCGAAGGCGGGACTGTCGGCGGTTGACCTCGCGACCCCCCGGCGAGGGCGGGAGACCCTGGGTGGCGCCGGCGTGCAATCGTCGCCTGGCCGTGAGATCCTCGAGCCTTCAAGGGGCCCATCACGACGACGGGAGCGGGGGGCCCGGTCATCGCGCAGCGCGTGAAGGAGGGCTCACCGGCATGCCGGCACAGCACATGATCGCAGCGTACCGTGAGCGGCTGGCCGCGGACCCCGAACGGATCGCGCTGCGGGGGCGCCGGGATGGAGGCTGGCGGGAGCTGACCCGAGGCGAGGTCGACCGCACGGTGCGGGCAGCCGCCGCGGGCCTCATCGAGCTGGGGGTGGCGGAGAAGGCGCGGGTCGGCATCATCGGCGCCAACCGGCCGGAGTGGACTCTCGCCGACCTCGCCATCCAGTCGGTTCGCGCCGTGCCCGTCCCGATCTATCCGACCCTCACCGTTGCCCAGGCCGCCTACATCGTGCGTGATGCCGAGGTCGACCTGCTGTTCGTCGATGGCGGAAGATCGCTGCAGACAGCCCGCGAGATTGCGGCCGAGCACCGCCCGGTGAAGGTGGTTTGCTTCGACGAGTCAACGCCGCTGAACCCGGCGGCGTCGGAGATGAGCTTCTCGGCACTCGTGGAACGCGGCAGGTCCTCGCCGCGGTCGGCCGAGGTCGAAGAGCGGCTCGAGCGGGTGACGCCCGAGGACCTGCTGACGCTGATCTACACCTCGGGCACGACAGGCGAGCCCAAAGGGGTGATGCTGACCCAGGCCAATTTTTTGGCGGCCATGGAGATTCACGACGAGCGCCTGCCCGAGATCTCCGAGGCTGACACCTCCCTGTGCTTCCTGCCGCTGAGCCACGTCTTCGAGCGCTGCTGGACCACCTACTGCGTCTCGCGCGGCCTCACGGTGAGCTACCTCGACGACCCCACCCAGGTGATCGAGGTCCTGCAGCAGGTGCGGCCGACCTGCCTGTGCACGGTGCCCCGGCTGCTCGAGAAGGTCCACTCGGCGGTCCATGACCGCGCGGGCTCGGCGAGCGCCCTGCGGCGCGGGCTCTTCGACTGGGCGGTGCGGGTCGGCCGCGAGGTGGCGACGCGGCGCAACGAGGGGCGCGGGCTGTCGCCGGCTCTGGCCCTCCAGCATGCCGTCGCGGACCGGCTCGTGCTGGCGAAGATCCGTGGCATTCTCGGCGGGCGGCTGCGCCTCGTCCCGTGCGCCGGTGCGCCGCTGGGCCGCGAGGTCGAGGAGTTCTTCCACGCCGTGGGGGTCCGCATCGCCCACGGCTACGGCCTCACCGAGACGACCGCGACCGTGTCCTTCCACGACCGGGTCGGCTACCGCCTCGGCACGGTGGGCCGGCCGATGCCGCGGGTGCAGGTTTCGATCGGCGCCGGCGACGAGATCCTGGTCAAGGGTCCGACCGTGATGGCGGGCTACTACCGCAAGCCGGAGGCGACCGCCGAGGTCTTCCGCGACGGTTGGTTCTGCACCGGCGACGCCGGCGCCATCGACGACGCCGGCTGCATCATCATCACCGGCCGCGTCAAGGACCTCATCAAGACCTCGACCGGCAAGTACATCGCACCGCAGGCCATCGAGGCCATGCTGACGACGAGACCACCGATCGAACAGGCGGCGGTCGTCGGCGACCTGCGCAAGTTCGTGGCGGCGTTGATCGTGCCGTCGTTCCCGGCGCTCGAGGCCGAGGCCCGGCGCCTGGGACTCGAGTGGTCGTCGCCGGCAGAGCTGGTGCGCCGGACCGAGATGGTGGCGCTGGTTCAGGCCCGGGTGGACGAGGTCAACCGCGAGCTGGCCAGCTTCGAGCAGGTGAAGCGCTTCGCGCTGCTCGCCGAACCGTTCGTCGTCGAGGCGGGCGAGCTGACGCCGACGCTCAAGATCCGGCGCGCCGCCATCACGGCCCGCTACACGGACGTCATCACCTCACTGTACGAGGGCTGAGCGGGGCGTGACGCCGCACCGCTCACCGGCACGGCAGCAGGCGGTGGCGAGAGCGGCGAGCTCGCTGGCGTGGGGAAAAGGTGGCTCCACGAGCGCGAGAGATTCGACCTTCCCCTCGCTCGGCGTGGTCGACGGAATCGCTCAGTGCTTCACATTACTGAGGTGGCGGTTTCCGTACCAGACCGCCAGTGGCCGCAGCCATGGGTAGAGGATCTCCGCCAGGGTCAGTCTCTTTCCTTGATGGAGGAGGCCGCGCGCCAGGTCGCGCCACACCGACGGCGCCCACAGGTCGCGGACCGCATCGCCCAGTGTGTAGTGCTCGCCGAGCAGCCGCCAGCCATAGCCCTCGCTCTGACAGCGGCGCAAGAGGGTGCGAAGTCGGTAGTCGTGGCTGTGGAAGACCCTGGCATCAGGCGCTGGGACAATGCGCAGGTCCGCCTCCAGCGCACTGCGCTGCCACTTCTTGTCCTCCATGAATGGCGCCCAACCGAAGGGAATCTCCTGCCAGACTTCTTTGCGAATGGCGGCGCTGACGGTCGAGAAGCTCGGCCCTGGGTAGCGCGCGACCCAGCGCCGCATCTCGCGGGTGAAGTAGAAGCGCGGACCGCAGGTGTCCCAGTAGAAGACGTCCACCGGCGATCGGTCGAGAGGGAAGTCGACCATCGCACCCTGGACGGCTGCCGGCGGATCGTCGGCAAAGAGGGGTGCGGTGATGTTCTCGAGCCAGCACCCATCGACCGGAATGGCGTCCTGGTTCAAGAAGACCAGGACCTCGCCGACGGCCAGCTCGGCGCCGAGATCACGCGTCAGCCCGTGGTTGAAGTGCCGGTTCTCGATCACATGGACGCGGGCACCGGACGCCCTCATGGCCGCGAGCTCATCCTGTGACGAGCCGGAGTCGAGGCAGATGACCTCGAAGGGACGGGTACAGTCTTGACGGGAGAGTGCGGCGAGGCAGCGGGCGAGCATCTCGCCGCCTCGATAGCAGGGGATGATCACCGAGACCGCGATCCTGCCGGCGATCGAGCACCCGAACGGACGCGGCGAGGGATCACCCAGCGCTGTGGCCTCAACCGGCGACAGCTCCTCCGCCGGCATCAGCTCACGGATCCCTTCGAGGTTGGCTCGCGCCGACGCCGCCCAATCGTAACGTTTCTCAGCCAGCCGCAGGGCGCCGCTCGCCAAGCGCGCCGCCAGCTCGCCGTCACCGAGCACCTGATCGATTGCTCGGGCGAAGCTCGCGGCATCGTCGGCGATCAGCAGGTGCTTGCCAGCCACGCAGCCGATTCCCTCGGCACCAATCGAGGTCGACACCGCCGGCAGCCCTGCTCCGAACGCCTCGAGGAGCTTGAGGCGGGTGCCCGAGCCTGCGCGCAGCGGGACGGCCAGCACCTGGTGGCTGTGATAGGCGCGCCGCATGTCTGGCACCTCCCCAACCACCGAGATTCCGTCACGCCCATGCCACTCGTGCAACCTGGGCGGCATCGCCGCTCCGACCACCGACAGCTGCGCGTCGGGCCGCAGGCGCCGCACCTCCGGCCAGATCTCCGCCATGAAGTACTCGAACGCATCGAGATTCGGGAGTGTGTGGAAGTTCCCAGACAGCAGCACGCCCCGACGCCCGGGCGCAGTCTCGGACGGCCGGTATCCCGCGCAATCAACCCCGTTGGGCACGATCCGCATGCGGCCGGTGGAGTCCGGGAGGAAGCGCGCGAGATAGGCCGCGTCCGCGGCCGACATCACGTGGATCTGCTCGACGTCACGGCAGGCGAAGACCTCGAAGCGGAGCAGGCTCATCCAATCGCGGAAGGTCGCGCCGAAGACCCTGCTCGCCGGGAACCTCTGCGGAAGGCCGAGCCGACGGCGACGCTGAAACGACCGGAACGAGACATCGTGCTCGACGAGGATCACCCGGGCGTCGCCGGTCGAGGCACGGTACTGCGCCAGCTCGGTGTACTCCAGCTGCACCACGTCGATGCGGTACCTCTCGACGATGTCGCGAATCTGGAGCGCAACGCGCTCATCGGAGAACAGGCGAACGCTCGGTGGCTCGAGGGGTCCCGGGGGCCGGCAGCCGGGCATCTCGCCTAGAGGCTGCCAATGGAAGAAGAGCTTCGCGACGAACGGTTCGAGGGCTGCACGATGGTCGGCAGCATCTGCGCTCTGGATGAAGACCAGCAGGTACAGATCGCAATCTCGAGACAGGTGCTGGATCAGGTTGACGACGCGAACCGCGCCACCGTGGTTCGGTGGGACGATCGGGTACGGCACGACCACCAGGACGCGGGGCCGCCGCATGACCCGAGGTGACGGTTGTCCGACCTCGGGGGGGCTGTTCGGCCCGCGCGCACCTCTGAGCCAGGCTGCGAGCAGCCGAGCCGCCGTCCCTGCGAGGAGATAGATCCAGGACAGGCCTCGCGCGACTCTCCGCCCGGCGCGCCTGGAGGCGCTCATGATCGAGGCCAACACGTGTGTGGCCGACGGAGCCATCAGGCCGGCTGCCGGCGCCGCGAGCTCGGTGGGTGCGTCAAACGCCGCGACACGAGCACTTGGCTACAATGAGATGGTGAAATCCGGACGATCCATCTGTCTGGCCAGTGCCTCATCTCTGAGGATCCTCCGAGTTGACGATACAACATGAATCCGCGTGACGACGTCTTGCTCGACCGGACCACCTTCGCCAGAATGAGGCGGATCATGCCGACCTTTCTCGCGGCGAGGAGGAGCCAACCCGAGCCGCTCCGCGTCCGGCCTCTCCCGGAAGAGCTGGGCTTCAAGCTGACCAACCAGTGCAATCTGCGCTGCAGGCACTGCTACCAGTGGAGCGACGACGGTCACCACCACGACCTCGACCTCCGCGGGCAGCGCGAGCATCTCCCCTTCCGGGTCGTGTCCGAGGTCTTCGAAGCCACGCGCCATCTCGAGTCGAACGTCTACCTGTGGGGCGGCGAGCCCCTGATGTACCGGCACTGGGACGAGCTGGTCGAGCTGCTTGCTCACGATCCTCGCTGGACGACCATCTGCACCAACGGCTTCTTCATCGATCAGCGACTCGAGTCGCTGATCGGCATCTCGCCTCGACTGGAGATGGATGTGGCGGTCGACGGGCTCGAGGAGGGCCACGACAGCCTGCGGGGCCACGGTGCGTTCGCAAGAACGCTGCGCGGCGTCGAGGCGCTCATCGACAGCAGGCGGCGTGGCGAGTACGGCGGTGAGATCTCCGTCAACTGTGTCATCACGGACGCGATCGCCCACCATGTGTCGGACGTTGTCGAGTTCTGGGAGGACGTCGGCGTCGACACCATCTACCTCGGCCTGCTCTGGCATCTGTCCGACCGTGCCTCGAGCGCGATGGACCGCTACGTCGAGCACAACCGGCCGTGGGGTCGGGCGGAACCAGTCCCGCACGCCACGCGGCCGAGCTGGCACGCGTACAGCTACCGGATGAGCCCTGACCGCGTCGAGCCGCTGCTGGCCCAGCTCGAGCGCATCAACCGAAGATCGTGGAGCATCAAGGTTCGGTACAACCCGGCGATCGAGCCGGGGGAGCTCGAGGAGTTCATCACCGGCAGCGAGCATCCGGCAGCGGGCAGGACGCACTGCGTGGCGATCCTCTCGCGCATGGACGTGCTCCCGAATGGCGACGTCGTCTCTTGCAAGTTCTTCCCCGAGTCCACCGTCGGCAACTTGCTCGACGATGCCACCGAGACGATCTGGCACGGACCACGATTCTCGCGGCTCCGAGAGACCATCTCCCGTTGTGGGCTCATGCCGGTCTGCGCCAAGTGCAGCCTCCTCTACTCGCGGGGGGCGTGACTGTGTAATCACCGGGTGAGGGAGGCCCATGCTCGTCAGCTGCTTCCTGGAGGAAACCGCGGCGGAGAACCCGGATCGGGAAGCGCTGATCCGCGACGGCGACCGGTGGACCTACGCCGACCTCGATGACCGAGCCAGCCGTCTGCGCGACGTGCTGGTCGAACTCGGAGTGCGACGCGGGGACCGCGTCGCCATTCAGCTGGGCAACACGCCGGAAACCGTGGCCGCCGTGTTCGCGACCCTGAAGGCCGGCGCCATCTTCACGGTGCTCAGCCCGGAGCTGAGCTGCCGCACGCTGAGGACCATCCTGGACAACAGCGGCGCTGTAGCGGTGCTGACCGGCCATGCGGCCGGGATCGAGTGCGCAGACCGCGCAGCCGGTGTCCGGTTCATTCTGGTCGACGACAGCGTCGCGAGCCCGGAAACACCGGATACGGCGAAGCCCCTTCAACCGCTGCGACTCCTTCTCGAGGGAAGGAAGGCGGCAGCGCCGAATGCCCCGCTGTCCAGCCGCAGCGACAGTGACATCTGCGGGTTGATCTACACCTCCGGCTCCACCGGGGCCCCGAAGGGCGTCACGCTGAGCCACCGGAACGTGGTCGCGGCCGCCGGCTCGATTCTCCAATATCTCGAAATCGACCGGTCGGACACAGTCTTGAATCTGCTGCCGCTTTCGTCCGACTACGGTCTGTACAACGTGCTCATGCCGCTGCGTCAGGGCGCTCGTGTCATCCTGGATCGACCGTTCCTGCACCCGAATCAGATCGTCGCTCCACTGCTGCACGAGGGGGTGACGGGCCTGCCGCTGACGCCGACGATCATCGCGATCCTGCGCCGTCACCATCGTCTCGACTTCCCTCATCCGGAGCAGGTTCGCTGGATCACGAGCACCGGGCAGCCGCTTCCGCCGGCGCACTCACGCTGGTTGGCAGCGACATTCCCAGCGGCCCGGATCTTCTCGATGTACGGCCTGACCGAGTGCAAGCGCGTGTCCTACCTCCCGCCTCGCGAGCTGGAGGCGCGCCCGACATCCGTCGGCAAGGCGATCCCGAACACCGAGGTTCACCTCGTCGCGGCTGACGGCTCCGATGTCCGGCGTCCGGGGGAGGTGGGCGAGCTCATCGTGCGGGGGCCGCACGTCATGCAGGGGTACTGGGATCAGCCGGAGGCGACGGCCGAGGTGCTCGAGGTGGGTCCGAGCCGCGACGACCGCCGGCTGCGGACGGGAGACCTGTTCACGACCGATGCCGAGGGATACCTCTACTTCGTCGGCCGCCGGGACCGCGTCATCAAGAGCGGCGGCCACATCGTGAGCCCGCGTGCAGTGGAGGACGTCGTACAGGAGCTCGACGGTGTCTGCGAGGCAGCCGCCATCGGAATCGCTCACGAGGTGCTCGGAAACGCGCTCCACCTGGTGGTCGTCCTCCGTGAAGGGTCGGGGATCACGGTGGACACGATCCGCGAGCACTGTGCGAGTCAACTCGATAGGTACATGGTCCCGAGGGAGATAGAGATTCGACAGGAGCTGCCGCGAACTCTCGCAGGCAAGGTGGACTACCGGGCACTGGCGGCGGAAGCCGCCGAGACGGTTGGGACCGGCCAGTGACCCGCGCGAGTCGGCTGGCCGCCAAGTTCGAGCTCCAGAGAAAGAGCTGGGGGAAGCTCCGGCAGATTCTCCCGCTGCCCATCGACCTCGCCATGATCGACGTGATTCGGAGGCAGGAAGCAGACTCCCTTCGCGATCCCGATCGGCTGGAGGCCCTGATCGTCGAGCTCGGCCTGAACGATGACGGGATCGACGACTTTCCAAGGTCGCTGCGACCACACTGTGGGCGTGGGCTGCGGATCTGGCAGTACCCGCGGGAGTTCGCCCTATACCTGACGCACCTGCTGCGACTCGATGTGAGGTCGTACATCGAGCTGGGCATCCGACACGGCGGCACCTTCGTGATGACCGTCGAGTGCCTGTCGCGCTGCAACGCCGCCACGTCGGCGCTCGGGGTCGACATCATGCCGTGCCCATCGATGGAGGCGTACGAGAGGCTCAATCCGATCGCGACGTTTCTCCGCGTCAGCACCCAGTCGGAGGAGCTCGAGCGCGCCCTCGACCGCCACGGCCGCTTTGACGCCGCGCTGATCGACGCCAACCACGACGCAGAAGAGTGCCGGCACGAGCTCCGGCTGCTGAGAGATCGCTGCTCGGTGATCGCGTTCCACGACATCGCGAACCCCGACTTCCCGGATGTGGGGCGGGTGTGGGCGGAGGTCAGGGAGCTCGACGACTTCCAGTGCCACGAGTACGTGTCCCGCTACTCCGAGCCGCACACGCCGATGGGTATCGGGCTGGCGGTCAGGCGAGCATCGACATGAGGGGGGCTCGGTGGCACTGATCGACGACGTCAAACGGGTCCTCGAGCGGGTGAAGCGGATCCCGGGTCTGGCCGAGCGACTCGAAGACTCGGCGCACCTGATCGACGACGTCAGGCTGGACTCGTTGGAGATGATGGAGCTCATGCTCGAGCTCGAGAGCAGCCTGGCGCTGACGATCGACTTCGAGCGGCTCGACTTCAGCTACTTCGAGTCGATCGCCAAGTTCACCGACGTGCTCGCGACGATGAGGCGGCGCGATGTCTGAGCGGACGGTCACGATCCTGTGCTCTGGCGTCGCCCTCGGGGTCTACATTCCCGCACTCCTGCTGCGGTACCAGCTGCGGGAGCTCGGCCTCGAGACGGATGTCGTGGTGCTGGAGGACCTCTACACGCCCGAGGGCCTCAGGTCCCTCGAGGCTCTGCGCGACGCATTCCACCAGCGATTCGAGCTCGCCAAGATGGCGCAGCGGATGAAGCGGAGCATCCGGCCACTCCTCGAACCGGCGAGTGTCGATGGACTGCTTCGCACCTGGCAGCGCGAGGGCCGCCGGCACTTCGTCGTCTGGTCGGGATTCTGGATGCCGCTGCTCGAAGAGTACCGGGGTCGGTGCTCGCCCCGACCCGTCCAGGTCGACATCTGCCGCATCGACGCCGTCGAGTCGCCCTCATTCCAGGGCTACCCCGAGCTGGTGACCCACGATCGGGAGGTCTGGTTCTGGAGCTGGCGCGACCGGCGCCTCGTCCACGAGCTCCCGGTCGATTCGTCGAAGCCCGTCCCCTACGATGAACGCGAGCCGCAGCTGGTCATCCACGGTGGGGGTTGGGGGCTCGGCGAGTATCACGAGGTCGCCGACGAGGTGGCGGCCCACGGCCTTCGCCTGGAACGCGTCGTCTACCGTCGATCCGAGATCGAAAACGGCGCCGGGGGGAGCTGCACCTACATGGTGGACCCGGAGTGGCGACCGTGGCTCAGGGCCGCCGGCCGAGTGCCGGAGTTCCCCCCCTTTGGCGAGGTGACCGGAAACACTGCCGGTTCCCGACGATTCACGAATCGAGAGGAGTGCCACGAGCTCTACCGGATCATTCGCTGCAGCAAGGCGATCATCAGCAAGCCGGGAGGCGGGACACTGATGGACTCGCTGTCGTCGGCGACTCCGGTGGTGTTCCTGGAACCGTACGGAGAGGCGGAGCGGAGCAATGCCGCTCTGTGGACGTGGCTCGGCTTCGGCGTGCCGTACGGCGAGTGGCGGAGCAGCGGCTACGACGACCGCGTGCTGGCGAGGCTCGCCCACAATCTCGCCTCCCGTCCCGCCACGACGATCAACTACCCCCGCGACGTCGCCGCGCGCGCGCTCGGCCGCCCGACGCGTGCGGCCGCAGGACCCTGAATGGAGATGCGGCCCTCGGAATACCCCCGGTGGATCGTCCTCCAGCTCGTCGAGGCGTGCAATCTGCGCTGCCGGATGTGCTACGAGTGGGGCGAGCGCGGGAGCTACCACCGGGGTGGGTCCGCACAGCTCGATTACGACGTCATTCGCCGCGTCGTCCACGATTGCGCGCCCGGCAGACCGTGCTTCGAGCTCTTCGGCGGCGAGCCGTTCCTCCATCCGCGCATCGCCGACGTGATCGCGCTGATCGCCGAGACGGGCTGCGTGCTCGGAATCCCGACAAACGGAACGCTCTTGGACCGCTTCACGGACGCGCTCGTGGGCGACGCGCCGATCCGGCTCTGGCTGTCAGTGGACGGCCCCGAGGAGATCAACGACCGGCAGCGCGGACGTGGCGCGTTCAAGCTCGCCGTCGGGGGCCTCGAGTTGGTGCACGCCGCGCGCACCGCCCGCGGGTGTACCTACCCACAGCTCGGGGTGACCTACATCGTCACTCCGCTCACCGCACCGCACGTGGCACGGTTTTTCCTCGAGAGCATCGAGCTCGCGACGCTCGACTTCGTCAGCATCGTGCTGCAGAACTTCGCCACCGAGGCGGAGTGTGCCGCCTACGAGCAGATCGTGAAGCGCGAGTTCGCCGGCTCGTCGGCAGCACACGCGGGGGGATATGTCGAGAAGGTGGAGCACTTCTCTGGCATCGACAAACCCCACCTCGCAGACCAGATCCAGCGGGTCAGGGACGCATGCCGTGAGGCCCGAGTCCTCTTCTTCTCGAATCCGATGACGACCGACGCAGCCAACCTGGAGCGATACTTCGGCGCTCGCTGGGACGAGCTCGCCGACCGGCGGTCGCGCTGCGCGTTTCCGTGGATGTACGCCGAGGTGTCGGCGCGCGGCGAGGTGACGACCTGCCACACCTTCTACGACATCACGGTCGGCAACGTCCACGATGAGGGGATTCTCGAGATCTGGAACGGCAACCGGATCCGAAACATGCGGAACTACCTGCGGCGCGACCTGTTTCCGATCTGCACCGCGTGTTGCCGCTACTACAACAACCCGATCTCAGCGGTGCTTGCCGGCCTCGACCCGACACCCGCGGCGGCCCCCGTCACCACCGGGTCCGAACAGACCCGCGGTCAAATCGGGGGTGACTGCGATGGCTGACCGTGACACCGAGGTGTGGGACGCGGTACGCGAGGTGCTCAGCGGGACCCATCGAGCGGCGCCGATCGAGAGCACCGCGCGCGACGAGGATCCACCACCGTCTTACGCCCAGGAAGGGATCTGGCTGCACGAGCAACTCCATCCCAAGGGCGGCGCGTTCAACACGACCCTCGCCATCCAGATCGACGGACCACTCGACGTGGCATCGCTGTCGTCTGCGCTGGGCGCGATTGTGCGCCGTCACGAGATCCTGCGGACGAGCATCATCGCGGTGAATGGCATACCTCGCCAGAGGGTCTCCCGCGAGGTCGCTATACAACTCCGCCGGCGCGACCTATCGCAGCTGACGGCAGGACAGCACATGGCGGAGATCGGGCGACTGGCGCTGGCGAAGAACATGGTGCCGTTTGACCTTTCACAACCGCCGCTGTGGCGACTCGAGCTCGTGCGACTCGCCGCGAGGTCCCACGTCCTGCTCCTGACGGTCCACCACATCGTGTGGGATCAGTCGTCCTTCAGCGTCTGGCTCGGCGAGCTTGCCGATCTCTACCCAGATGCCGGTCCAACCGCCGCCACCACGCTACCTGAGCTGGCGGTCCAGCACGCAGACTTCGCTCACTGGGAACGCCGCGAGGTAGACAGCGACCGGCTGCATCCGCAGATCGAGTACTGGCGAACCAAGCTCGAGGGATCTGCCTGGCACATCGAGCTGCCGCAGGATCGGCCCCGGCCGCAGGTACCGACCTTTGCCGGTCGAAGTTGCTGGATCCGGTTCGACGACTCGCTGCGCGCCGGGCTTGGCGAGCTCAGCCGGGGCGTCGGGACAACCCTCTTCATGACCATGTTGGCGGGATTCTCGGCCCTCCTGGCGCGCTATGGCAACACCTCCGAGGTCGTCGTGGGGGCGCCGTTCTCAAAGCGCTACCGCACCGAGCTGCGGCCGCTGATAGGACCGTTGATTAACCTCCTTATGCTGCGTCTGGACGTCTCCGGCGATCCTACCGTTGGGGAGCTCCTCGAGCGGGTGAGGACGGCCGTTACGGAGGCATACCCGAATCAGGACGCGCCCTACGAGAAGGTAACCGCCACGATGCGGCCCGACCAGGAACGGAGTGGCGGTCCTCGCGTCCAGACGATGTTCACGTTCTACCGCATGCCGCCGCGGGCGACCATCGCGGGCGAGGTGGAGCTGCGGCCCCTCGACGTGGACGACGGCAAGGCACGGCTGGACCTGGAGCTGTACGCATGGGAAGCCTCGGATGGACTGCACGCCAGGTTCATCTTCGATGCCGACATCTTCCACGCCGAGACCATGGACCGAGTCGCCCAGCACTATGTCAGCGTGCTCGCCGGGATGGTTGCGGACCCCGGCTGCCGGTTATCTGAGCTCCCGTTACTCAGCGAGGGCGAACGGCGACAGCTCCTGGAGGAATGGAGCGGCAAGCCGAGCGCAGGCACACCCAACGGCACGATCCACGAGCTGTTCGAGGCGCAAGCAAGACGAACGCCGACGGCGACAGCACTCATCGCGGCCGGTGATGTCTTGTCCTACGCCGGGCTCGACGAGCGGGCAAACCGACTGGCCGGGCACCTGCACCTTCGTGGCATCGGCGCCGGTAGCCTGGTCGCGGTCCACCTGGAGCGCGAGCCCAGCTTGATCGTCGCACTTCTCGCAATCCTCAAGGTCGGAGCGGCGTACGTGCCGCTCGATGTGGCGGACCCGCCCGAACGGAGCTTGCTGATACTGGCGGACAGCGGTGCGGAACTGCTACTCACCACCGCAACTCGGCGGGCGCTGCTGAGAGACTCCGGGGTCGACGTGCTCGTGCTCGACGAGCTGCTCACCAGCCCGGGTGGCGAACGGCCGCTGCCGGTTGGGTCTTCCCACATCGCCTATGTGACCTACACGTCTGGATCCACCGGCACCCCGAAGGGGATCGTCGTACCGCATGGAGCGGTCCTCGACTCCGTCATCGATACCGATTACCTCACCCTCGCCCCGGGTGATCGGATCGCTCAGGCCGCCAATATCTCCTTCGACGTCGCAACCGTCGAGATCTGGGGTGCGCTGCTCAACGGCGCCACCCTCGTGATGCTGCCCCATGACACGATCCTGGCGCCCACCGCGCTGACGGCGGCGCTCGAGGCGCAGCACGTCGACACCCTCTTCCTTACAACCGCCCTTTTTCATCGCATCGCCGCCGACGCGCCACACGCGTTTCGAGGGCTGCGTGACCTGCTCGTCGGTGGTGAGGTCCTCGACGGCCATTTGGTGCGACGGGTGCTTTCTCACGGTGCCCCACAGCGCCTGCTCAATGTCTACGGTCCCACCGAGACAACCGCGTACAGCACGTGGTACCAGATCGACGGTGCCATCGACGAGGGGTCCCGGGTACCGATTGGTCGCCCGATCGGCCGCACGCGGGTGTATGTCCTTGACGCCTCAATGCAGCCAGTCCCGATCGGGATCGCAGGGGAGCTCTTCCTCGGCGGGCCGGGCCTCGCGACGGGATACCTGAGGCGTCCGGACCTGACCGCCGAGCGCTTCGTGCCCGATCCGTTCGGCGGTGACGACAGCAGCCGCCTTTACCGTACCGGCGACCGGGTGCGCTTCCGCAGGGACGGCAACCTCGAGTTCCTCGAACGAATCGACGATCAAATCAAGATTCGTGGCAACCGGATCGAGCTTGGCGAGATCGAGGCTGCGCTCGCACTCCATCCGAGCGTGCGGGCGTGCGCCGTCGTGGTCAGCGACGTTCCTTCACGGGAAGGCATGCCCCGGGACCAGCGGCTGATCGCATACGTCGTGCCCACAGAGGAGGAACTTCCGGAACTGGCCGAGATCCGCCGGTTCCTCAAACAGCGAGTGCCCCCATACATGGTGCCGACGTCTTTCGTGTCGCTCTCCGCAATCCCGCTCACTCCCAGTGGCAAGATCGACCGGCTCTCGTTGGCGGCTCGCGGCCATCCCAGACCGTCTCCGACGGTGGGCTTTGTCGCTCCCCACAACGATATCGAGCGAACGCTCGCGCAAATCTGGAAGCGGGTGCTGTGGCTTGAGGAGGACGTCGGCATCCACGACGACTTCTTCGACCTCGGAGGCCACTCCCTGCTGGCTGCTGTTCTGGTGACCGAAGTCGAGAAGGCGTTCGACATCACGCTGCCCATCGGTGCACTTTTCAAGCTGACCACCATCTCCGAACTCGCCGGCCATCTCGAGCCGATGGTCGCTGCCCTGACCGAGTCGTTGGCTCATGGGCTCACTCACCCAGCGCTGGAAGAGGTCGCCAAACCCCACCCGCTGGCGGGCGAGATCCATCATCGCCTGCTCGCCTTCACCGCCGGTTGGGGAGGACAGCGCGTCGCACCGGATGGCGGCCTCATGGTCGGGCTCAACCTTGGAGGCCACAAGCAGCCGCTGTTCTGGTGCCTCCAGAGCTTCGACGAGCTCCAGCAGCTCGCGAGGTACCTGGGGGAGAGCCAGCCCGTGTACGGCATGCGCTCCGGGCACCTGGCCATGCAGTTCTCGGTCGAGAACATCAGGGCGCTGGCTGCACACTACGTCGGCGAGATCCTCGCGGCGGATCCGGTCGGGCCATACCTTGTAGGCGGCAACTGTCAGGGCGCATACATTGCCTGGGCGATCGCCGAAGGGCTTCGCCGCCGCGGCCAATCGGTGGCACTTCTCGCGCTGCAGCTCTTCGACTATCGTCATGCCCTTCCCTACGATGGCCGCGTAGCGCTGTTCTTCGGCGCCGACTCCGGTGATCGATTCCACACGAGTGGCGTCCCGGAGCCCGCGTGGTCCGAGCTCTTCCCGGCAGGCTTCTCCCTCGACATCATTTCGGGCACCAACCGGTGGCACTTTGTCGAGCCACACATCCTGGACTTCACCACCAAGCTCGACCGCCGTATCGAGGAGGCACTTGTCTCCGTCGCGGAGCGATCGTCAGCTCCGCGGTACCACGGTCATTCGGTCGCGATGTCACGCGGAGTCGTGGTACTCGGTTTCCCCGGCTTGGGGACCGCCGGGGTTACCGACCTACTCCGGCATCTGTGGTCAGATGATATCGGTGCCGCCGACTCGACGGCGAACAGCCGGATCGCAACAATTCACGACGAGTTCCTCGAGTCGCTCGGGCGCAGCTGGGACGACCCGCGGCCCCTCGGACACGACGACTTCAACGGTCCAGCGGCCGCCAAGGCTCGGGAGAAGCTCTGCGAGGTGATGGGTCAACTGGCGGAAAGCCAGCGCTGGGAGATCAATGATCCGCACATGTGTCGCCTGCTGTCCCTCTGGGACGGGCTCTTCCCGGGACCCGCAGTTGTGCACTTCCTGCACGTGCTGCACGGCCCGGGAGCGGTTGTCGAAGCACTGGCGGAACACGAGGGCTTCCCCGCGGACAAATCTCTGTTGCTGTGGCTGCTGTACGCTCTCGACGCCGAGATGACGACCCGCGGCCGGCCGCGTTCCTGGATCAGGTTCGAAGCGCTCGCCGCTCCTCCGCTGCCGGGTCTCGTCAATGCCATTCGGACTGTCGCTGGACCGCTCGATCACCTCGAGCGGAGGCTTGACGCTTGGCGCGAGACGGCGTGTGAAGTCTCCCGCAACCACGGCGGCGGGGACGGCGACAGGGGCGTCGAAGTGCTGCGCTTCCACCCGTGGGCGGCTGCCGCCTACAAAGCACTGCTCGGTTTCACCGAGGGCCGCGAGGTCGAAAGCCGCACTGCGCTCGACGCGCTGCGATTCGGGCTCGACCACAAAAGACGTGCCCTGGAGCTCGATCGGGTTCAGAGCGAGAGCGACCGCCAGCGGGAGAAGAGCCATCAGGTGTGGCAGGAAGGTGTCCGCGCGCGCGAGGAGAACGAACGCCTGCGCCGCGAGCTCGACGCACTTCGGCGGGCCCACTCCGAGAACGAGCAGATTCAGCTGTCGCTGAGAGGAGAGCTCCACGACCTCCAGCAGCGGACGACGTGGAAGCTGATGGCCCCGGTGCGCTGGGTCTATACCATGCTGCGCGGGCGAGGGGGGGTCGAATGAACCCCGGTGCGATCAGCTCCGAGCTCCGTCTCGCGGTCGGGTTGTCAGCCGTGGACTGTCGACAGAATGTCTGCATCTGCCGGTGAGCGCGTGCTCCGCGACAGGCGCGGACTTCGTCGGGACGGCGGCGTGATGCGCGCGCCGCCGCTCGTCTTTACCCACGTCCACAAGTGTGCCGGCTCGTCGCTGCGGCGGATGCTCTATGAGAAGTTCGAGCCACTATTCGGGCGTCACCGGATGCACGTGCCGGAGATCACGTGCGGCGCGTTCGACAATCTCCCGATGCTCGGCGAGCGCGGCGAGCCGCTTCCCACGAACCTGATGCTGCTCGCCGATCACTCGCCGTACGGGCTCTATGACGAGCGGGTTCTGGCTGAAGGACGGCCGTTCCGGATCACACTCCTGCGTGACCCGGTCGACCGGTTTGAGTCGTACTTTCACTTCTGTGCTCGGGAGAACTTCATCCCCGAAAGCTGGGCGAGCTTCGCCTCTCATCTTCCGGATATGGCAGAGCCGCAGCTCATCGAGGTCTGCAAGTTCTTCGAGTCAGACTCGGGCCTCGCCTACTGGTTTGACCCACTGCGCCGAGACCGGGAGAGGGCTCTGTCGAACCTCCTGGAGTACGACGTCATCGCGAGGCATGACGACCTTGCGGGCTTCTGCTCCAGATTCAACCGAGGCAACCCCTACGGGCTGGCGTTCCAATCCGATGAGGTCGTCCACCTCAACCACACTCCTCGACGATCCCAGCTCACACCCGGGCAACGCGCGATCGCGCGGGAGGTCCTCGAGCACGACTACTGGATCTGGAGCTCTCCGAAGCTCAAGCGGATTCTGACGACCGAAGAGAGTGCGATCGGCCGACTCTGGTCGCTCTTCCTCCGCGCTTTCCCGTAGCTGCAGCTGCAGGGGGCAAACCCAGGTTCCGCCACCTGTCCCCTCGGTGCCACCTGGCCCCGCTCTCGTGTGAGCCGTGGTGATGTCGATGACTCCCCGGATCCGTTCCGGATGTCCTCGACTCCGGCTGCGAACAGGCTTGGAACCGGCGAGGTCGCCTACATCGTGCGTGATGCCGACGTCGACCCGCCGGGCTAGAACAGCAGGGCGGTGCCGGCCACCGCCACCACGGCGCCGAGCACGGCCGTTCGGGACACCTTCTCCCCGAACAGCAGCACCGAGACGGGGATGATGAGCACCGGGACCAGCGCCATCAGGGTCGCCGCGACCCCGGCGTAGGTGTACTTGATCGCCACCAGCGACAGCGACACTCCCAGGAAGGGCCCGAAGAAGGCCCCGATGCCGGTCGGGACCAGGGCCGACCGGTCGGCGAGCGCGGTGCGGACCCGGGGCCACCAGCCGATGACCGTGAACACCACCGACAACCCGACGATCCCGGCCAGCACGCGGATCTGGGTGGCGGCGAAGGCGTCGTAGGCGCCCATGCCGAGCTTCGACAGGACCAGGCCCAGAGCCTGCCCGGCCGCGCCGCCGAGCGCCAGCAGGATGCCGTCGAGCGGCAGACGCCGCAGCTGACCGGCCTCGTCGGGCCGGCGCTCGAGCGCCACCGAGGAGACCCCGGTCACGGTGAGCAGCATGCCGAGCAGCTGTCGGACCGACAGCAGCTCGCCCATGATGAGCAGGCCGAGCACGGTCGTCAGCAGCGGCACCGTGGCCATCAGCAGCATCGACACCCGGGCGCCCAACCGCACGAAGGCCCGGAACAGGCAGAGGTCGCCGACCGTGAAGCCGACCACGCCGGACAGGGACAGCCACAGCCAGGCGTGCGCCGAGGCGTCGACCGGGAAGGCGACGCCCCGCACCAACCAGGAGTACAGGGACAGCAGGACCAGCGCCGGCACGAGGCGGATCAGGTTCAGCGCCAGGGAGCCGATCCGCCGTCCCGCCGCCTCGAAGGCGAGGGCGGTCACCGTCCAGCAGCAGGCGGTGGCGAGAGCGGCGAGCTCGCCGGCATGGGGAAAAGGTGGCTCCACGAGCGCGACATTCTACCTCGCCATCGCGGGCCCGGGCCGCGCCGACCAGACGCGGGGCTACTACAATGATCCGGTCGCCGGCTGGGTCCTGGGGTCATGGACCCTCGGAAGGAGACGAAACCATGCTGCGCACCGCTCGCATCGCCACCCTCGTCGTGATCGCCGCGGCTGCTTCAGGGGCCGTCTCTGCGGCCGGCTTCGAAGCCGCACCGTCGAACCTCACCACTCGCGCATCGTCGGACCTGGCGACGGCGGGCAGCGACTCGGCGGTCGTGCTCGAGACCGTGACGCCGGAGCCGTCCGCCGCTGCTGCGCCGCTCCCTGGCCCGGACGCCGCGCCACCTGTGCCCTCGCAGGCCCTGCGCGAGGGGTGGCCGGTCAACCTGAGCGCTCCGGGGGCGGGCTTCCCCTACACGCCCACTCTCTTCGACGTCGACGACGACGGCGCCGCCGAGATCTTCCTCACCGGCGGCGACACCTTCGGCCTGCAGGGCGACGGCAGCTTCCTGCCCGGGTGGCCGACCACGGAGCACCTGTACATGGGCTACGGCACGAACGACCAGAAGCCCGGCCCCTCGGCGGCCGACGTCGACGGCGACGGGGACGTCGAGATCATGTGGTCGGAGCGCGACTGGTACGCGGGCAGCGCCCACATGTGGTGCTTCAACGGCCGGAACTGACGACGGCAGCAACATGCCCGGCTTCCCACAGGTGGCGCCGGACGACTTCTCCAACGCGCTCGACGTGCCCTTCGTGCTGGGCGACATCGACGGGGACGGCGACCTCGAGGCGTGGGGCCCCACTCGCTGGGCAACGCCTTCGTCCACTACCGCATCTCGGCCTTCGACCACCTCGGCACGCGGCTCTTCACCCGCGACCTCGACCCCAACGAGAACACGCTGTCGCTCTACTTCGGCGATCTCGACGGCGACGGGACCCGCGAGATGTTCGCGGTCACGCTGCTCGGCTCCGACCGTGAACCTGCACGCGTTCGCCGTCGACGGCGACGAGCTCCCCGGCTACCCGCACGTGCTGTACACACTCGCCGGGGAGAACCTGCCGTTCGGACCGCCGGTCGTCGCGGACCTCGACGGCGACGGCGACCTGGAGCTCCTCATCGGGACCTGGACCGGCGGCGCCTCGCGGGTGAGGGCCTTCCACCACGACGCCAGCCCGTGCGCGGGCTTCCCGATCCTGGTCGGCAGCGGCCTCCAGCTCTTCTATCTCGGCCTCGGCGACCTCACCGGTGACGGCGCGCCGGAGCTCATCGTCACGGGCAAGGTCCTGACCTCCGACTACCGGGTCTGCGCGATCGATCTCGCCACCGGCGTGAGCCTGCCGGGCTGGCCCTATGCGCTCCCTCACTGGCCCGAGGGCTTCCCCACCGTCGCCGACGTCGACGACGATGGCTTCCAGGAGGTGTGCCTGTCGACCGGTGGCGGTGACGTGCGGGCGATCTCCCGGACCGGCGAGCTCCTCGCGGGCTATCCGCTCACGATGAGCGCGCCGTCGATCTCCGGCGTCGCCGCCGGCGACATCGACGGCGACGGGCTCTTCGAGCTGGTCGCCGCGACCTGGGACGGCTGGGTCTACGCCTGGGACACCACGGGCCGGGCGCTGCCCGGCCGCGCCGACTGGCCGATGCGCAACGTCAACGAGCGCAACACGGGCGTCTTCGGCGATCACGGCGCGAGCGGCGAGATCTTCTGGGACGGCTTCGACAGCGGCGACACCGGCGAGTGGTCGCTGACGGTGCCCTGAGCCATCGTGAAGACGGCGTGTCGATTGCCGGCGACCGGCGCCATCGCGATCTGACCTCGCGAGTTCCGGCGAAGGGATCCGGATGACACCCTCGCGGCCGCGACCTAGGATGTCTCCATGCGCTGGAGCGAGCACGAGCTCTACCAGGTCTTCACAGCCCGGGACGCCGCCTGGGACGGACGGTTTCTGACCGGGGTCGTGACGACCGGGATCTACTGCCTCCCGTCGTGCCCGGCTCGCAAGCCGAGGGCCGAGAACGTCCGCTTCTTCCCGAGCGAGGACGAGGCGCGCAGGGCCGGCCTCAGGCCCTGCCGGCGCTGCCGTCCGGATCTCTTCTACGCCCGGCGCGATCCCGACCTCGAGCGGCTGGAAGGGTTGCTCGCCGAGGCGGCGGCCGACCCAGCCGAGTTCCCGGACGCGGCGAGCCTGGCCGCGGCGAGCGGGTTCGGCGTGACCAAGCTCGCGGCCCTGACGCGCCGCCACTACCACGCCACCCCACTCAGCCTGCTGCAACGGCTGCGGGTGGCCTGGGCCGCCGAGCGGCTCCTCCACGGCAGGGAGAGGGTGCTCGACGTCGGCTTCGCCGCGGGCTGGGACAGCGCCTCCGCCTACCACGCCGCCTTCCGGCGGCTGACCGGCCTCTCCCCCGGGACCTACCGGCGCCTGGGAACCGGCGCCGACGTGATCCTCCGCCTGCCCGAGGGTTACCGCATCGACGACACGCTGGCATACATCGGCCGCGACCCGGCCAGCCCGACGGAGCGGGTTCGCGGTCGCACGGCGGCGCGCGCGCTGTCGCTCGCCGGTGGCCCGGCGCGGGTCACGGTGGAGCTTGCGGCCGGCCACGCCCGCTGCCGGATCGAGGCGAAGCGTACGCTCGCCGCCGACGAGCGGGCCGCCGCACACGCGGCGGTCGTCCGTTGGCTGGCGCTCGACGGCGACGCCGGGCCGAGCCGGGAGGCGGCCCGGCGCGAGGATTGGCGGCGGCTGCTCGCGCGCCGGCCCGGGCTGCGCGTCCCGCGCACGCCCTCGGTCTTCGAGGGCCTGGCCTGGGCGATCCTCGGCCAGCAGGTCAATCTCGCTTTCGCCTACCGGCTGCGCAGCCGGGTCATCGAGCTCGCGGGCGAGCGCCTCGATCCCTGGCTCGTCTGCCACCCGACGCCGGCGCGGCTCGCCGCCGTCGATCCCGCCGACCTCGCCCGCCGCCAGCTCTCCCGCCGCAAGACGGAGTACCTGCTCGAGGCGGCGAAGGCCGTCGCCGGCGGGCTCGACCTCGAGGCGCTGCCAGCCGGGTCCGCCACCCGCGCCGCCCAGCGCCTGTCCTCCCTGCGCGGCGTCGGCCCGTGGACCGTGCAGTACGTCCTGATGCGCGGCTGCGGCTTCGGCGACTGCGTGCCGGCGTCCGACGTCGCCCTCGCGCGGGCCGCCCAGTCGTTCTTTGCCCTCGACCACCGTCCCGACGCCAGCGAGGTCGAGCGGCTGCTCGCTTCGTTCGCTCCCCTGCGGAGCCTCGCCACCTTCCACCTCTGGAGCCTCACTGGAGATCCGTCATGACCCGCAGGGCACACGCATTCGACACCCCGCTCGACCGCATGGTCACCGTCGTCGACGAGGACGGTGCGGTCCTCCTGCTCGAGTTCCTCAACGGCCAGTCGCCGCAGGCGATGGTTGCTCCGCTCGGTCCCGACGTGGAGTGGTCCGCTGCCGGCTGCGCACAGGTGGTCGCGGCGGTCACCGCCTGGTTCCACGGCCGCCGTGAGGCGCTGGAGGGGCTCCGCATCCGACCGGCCGGGAGCCCCTTCCAGCTGCTCGTCTGGTCCGAGGTCCGCAAGGTGCCCTGCGGCACCACCTCGAGCTATGGCGAGATCGCCGCGCGGATCGGACGGCCCGGGGCGGCGCGCGCCGTCGGACGGGCCAACGCAACCAACCCGATCTGCCTCGTCGTGCCCTGCCACCGGATCGTCGGCGCCGACGGGTCGCTCACCGGCTACGGTGGGGGGCTGGCGACGAAGGCGGCGCTGCTCGACCTGGAGGCCGGGCGTCCCTTACGCCGGTTCTGACCGGGGGCAGCTGCGGAGGCCCGCCAGAGCACCGTCTGCCGGCGTCCATTCCCGGGCTGCGGACCCCGGAGTGATTGTGGTCACTGTGAGTGTTTTGCGAATTCGTATCAATCCGCCTAGATTGGATGCGTGGCCGGCCCGCCATCGCCTTCGAGCTCGCTCCATCCGCCACGGATCGCTCGACCCGGGTTGCACTCTTTGACGGCGAGGCGTCGCTCGATCGCGTGCTGGGCAGGAGCATCGAGCCCGGTGCTCGCTGCTGGAGGTTTCCGCGTGTCACTTAGCCCGCATATCTCACCGGGTTTCGTCGCGAGGGCGGCGAGGCGCCGTGCGCAGTGGGGATTTCGACCCGAGGGGCGCGGAGGCGTACTCGCCAGTACGTCGAGCACCCCGAGGCGAGAAAGCACCGCTGAGTGCGGTGCATCGTTGGCCGCAGCAGAAAGTTGGTGAGATATGCGGGCTAGGGCCCAGTTGGCCGACGCCGTCGGGTTGGCCGAAGCCACCCCCGACGACGACGTCGCCATCCTGGGCTCGAGCCCCGCGATCCAGGAGGTGATGGCGAAGGTCGAGCTTGCCGCGCCAACCGACGTGAGTGTTCTGCTGCTGGGTGAGACGGGGACCGGCAAGGAGCTGGTGGCGCGTGAGATCCACCACAGGAGTGCTCGCCGCACGCGGTCCCTGGTCGCGGTCAACTGCGCCTCGGTCACCCGAGAGCTCTTCGAGAGCGAGTTCTTCGGCCACGTCAGGGGTGCCTTCACCGGAGCGATTCGCGATCGCGTCGGGCGCTTCCGCCTGGCCGACGGCGGCACCCTGTTTCTGGACGAGGTCAGCGAGATTCCCACCGACATGCAGGCCAAGCTGCTGCGGGTGCTCCAGGAGCAGCGCTTCGAACGGGTCGGCGACGAGTCTCCCCAGACCGTCGACGTCCGGATGGTGGCTGCCACCAATCGCAACCTCGAGCTCGAGGTCGCGGAAGGGCGCTTCCGCTCCGACCTCTACTTTCGACTCAACGTCTTCCCGATCGCCATCCCTCCGCTGCGCGAGCGGCCCGAGGACATCGGCACTTTGGCCGCGCACTTCCTCGAGCGCGCGGCACGACAGCTCGATAGCCCCTGCCCTTCGCTCGGTGAGGAGGAGCTCCGCTCACTGCGCTCCTACAGCTGGCCGGGAAACGTCCGCGAGCTCCGCAACGTGATGGAGCGAGCGGCGATCACCGCGCTCGGCGGGAGGCTGGCCATCGAGCTCCAGATCCCAGGCGCCTCGCCGATGGTGCCCGCGCCCTCCTTCGCAGAGGGCGGAGTCGGCGGGCCGGCGCGAGTCCTCACCGAGGCCGAGATGCGCCGCTTCGAGCGCGAGAACCTGTGTACCGCCCTGCGCGCCTGTGACGGGAAGATCTACGGAACCGGCGGCGCCGCGGAGCTGCTCGAGATGCCCCCCACGACTCTCGTCTACCGTCTGCGCAAGCTCGGGATCAAGCCCGCGAAGGGGCGGCGGAGAGCCCCCACCGGCGACGACCAGCTTTCGTGATCACCACCACCAGGTCTGGTGGTTTCTCCGCCCGGCTCGAGGGCTGAACGGCGCGTTTCCCCGCGCAACTGTCCGCCCCCCAGTCTTTTCTGAGATTTCGGCTCAAGTTGGCATCAAGCTTGCTCCTTCCCGTTGTCGATGCCGCTTCGCACTCGGGCCGCGGGTGCAGGCCACGGGGTGGCAGGTGGTATCGGGACCGTCGGTGGACTCAGAAACCGCCCGACAGGGCACAACCGCAGAAAAGAAAAGAGAGGAACGACATGAGCACGACACACAGTGTCACGCAGCAGTCAGCTCAGGCACGTCGCCTGGCCGGTGCATTCGTGGCGGCGGCACTCGTCGCCGCGGCACCGCTCTGGTCGGCCGCGCCTGCACAATCCGGGTACCAATCCCAGGTGGAGGACGAGCTCAAGGCGCCCCAAGCAGTCGGCGCCGTCTACACGATGACAAACACGTCGAGGGGCAACGAGATCATCGTCTACTCCCGCTTCGCCGACGGGAAGCTCGAGGAATCGACCCGGGTCGCCACCGGCGGGTCCGGCAGCGACAGGGCACTCACCAGTCTCGGCTCCGTGCAGCTCGTTGGCGAGCGCTTCCTGCTGGCCGTGAACCCGGGCGACTCGACGATCTCGGTGTTCCGACTGCGCTCCAGCACCGACGATACGAGGCTGCCCACCCTGATCGGAAAATGGCCATCAGGAGGCATGTATCCGGTCTCGATCGCCACGCGGGATGGCCTGGTCTATGTCCTCAACGCGGGACCCCTCCGGTCCTCGGCCACCGACCCTTCTCGCCCCTCGAACATCGCCCCCGTCGAGGGCTCGATCGCGGGCTTCGAGCTGTCCGAGAGGGGCCGGCTGATTCCCATCCCCGGCTCCATCCAGCCGCTTCCGAGCTCTCGGTCCGCGGCGGTCCAGATCGTGTTTTCGCCGGCGGGCGACGCGCTCCTGGTCTCCGACAGCGTGTCTGACTCCATCGCGGTCTACGGCGTCGATGAGGCAACCGGCGTGGCCCGGCTCGCCGACGTCCACGGCAGCCACGGCGGAGCGGGCTCCTCGCACATGGCGACACCGTGGGGCCTCGCCTTCGACGCGAGGGGGTTCGTCTACTCCTCCGAGGCGGCCGACGCGATGCCGGATGCCAGCAGCGTCGGCGTGCACGCGGTGACGGAGGAAGACGACCGGATCTCGATCCGTTCGGCAGCCTCGTCACTGTCCATCGGGCAGACGTGGGCCGCCGGCGTCGCGGTCACCAGGAACGGCAGATGGGTCTTCACGTCCAATATGGGTTCGGACACCATCACGGCGATCAGCGCGAGGGCGAGCGGCGGTCAGGTCCAGCTCAGCCTCGCCACGCCGAATGGGGTGTCGGCGATCACCGGCCGTAGTCCCGTCGCCCTCGCGTTGAGCCGCAACGACCGCTACCTGTACTCCCTCAACAGCGGCGACGGCAGCATCAGCGGGTTCCGACTCGACCGGCGGAACGGTATGCTCTCCGAGCTGCAGCAGCTGTTCGGCCTGCCTGCCAGTGCCAGCGGGCTGGCCGCCGAGTAGCCGACACGCTGCTCGGACACCACCGCCGGCGCGGTACGCATCCAGGGGGTCGCCTCGTTTCGTGAGGCGGCCCCTGCTTCGCCCCGTCGTCACGATGCGCGCAGCGCATCAAGCTTGGAGCGTGTTGGGCGGAGGCCAATCGCACGTATACCTTCACGAGCACGCGCCGTGTCCCATGCCCGACACGCTCCGAGTGCAGCAGCAGCATCGGCAGGGTGGGCCCTCACGGCCGGCCACCGCCCGTGGTCGAGCCGGGTCCTCTCACGGGCGCCGAAAGCTCCTCGACCTCCCTCGCGACAAAGCGGATGAGGAACTCGGTGCCGGGCCCGGCCCCGGTCTCGATCGAACCCTCGAGCTGCCGCGCCAGCATCTGCACCAGTCGCAGCCCCAGCGAGCGGGCGCGCCGCCAGTCGAGATCGGCCGGCATCCCCACGCCGTTGTCGGCCACCCGCAGGCGGAGTCGCCCGGTGGCGGGCTCACGCGTCAGACCCACCGTCACCGCACCGCCATCGGATGGGAAGGCGTGCTTGAGCGCGTTGCTGACCAGCTCGTTCAGGATCAACCCGCACGGAACGGCGGTCGCGACCGACACCGCCACCGGCTCGACCTCGAGATGCAGCTTCACCCGCGCCCCCACCACACCGTGGGCGCTCCAGATCGACTGCATCAGGCTGGCGATGTAGTCGGCGAAGTTCAGCTTGGCCAGCCCGCCCGACTCGTAGAGCTTCTCGTGGATCAGGGCCATTGACCGGACCCGGTCCCGCAACTCTCCGAACACCTCGCGAAGGGCAGGGTCCGCGAGTGCGTCAGACTGCAGGCTGACCAGGCTGGAGACGACCTGGAGGTTGTTCTTCACCCGATGATGGATCTCGCGCAGCAGGAGCTCCTTCTCGGCCAGAGACTCGCGCAGCTGCTGCTCGATCCGCTTGCGCTCGGTGATGTCCTGGGTGATGCCGAAGCCGCCGAGCAAGGCACCCTGCGGGTCGAACTCCAGGTACGCCTTCTCCCGCACCCACTTGATCTGCCCGTCCGCGACGATGCGGTGCTCGACGTCGTAGGGTTCCCCGCGCAGGCCCGCGTTCCACCTCTCGTCAACGAAATCGCGGTCGTCGGGATGAATGGTCTCGAGGAAGGTCTGATAGCTCAGCGGAGTCCCCACGGGCACGCCGAAGATGCGGTGGCTCTCGTCGGACCAGGTCAGGACGTTGCGGCGGATGTCCAGCCGCCACCATCCGATCTGTCCGACCTCTTGAGCACGGTCCAGGTCTTCCCGGCTCTGGCGCAGGGCCTCCTCGGCGAGCTTGCGCGCCGTGATGTCGGTGAAGGCCGTGGCGAAGCGTCCGGGGGCCGGGGAGTACGCCAATACCTGGTACCAGCGGTCCAAGGCGGCGATATGCCGCTCGAAGCGCTCGCTCTGCCCGGTCTGGGCGACCCGGCCATAGGTCTCGATCCAGGACGGCTCGACCGTGGGGATGACCTCGCGCACCGTGCGCCCGAGGATCGAGCGAACGTCGAGCCCGGTCAACCGTCCGAACGCCGGGTTGACCTCCAGGAAGCGGTAGTCGCAGGGCCGTCCCTGCTCGTCGTCAATCACCTCGTGCAGGGCGAATCCCTCGGCCATCGACTCGAACAGCGTCCGGTAGCGCTCCTCGCTCGCCCGCAGCGCTTCCTCCGCCTGTTTGCGGTCGGTAATGTCGATGCAGATCCCAGACATGCGCAGCGGTGCGCCGCTGGGGTCATAGCTTGCCTGGCCGCGAGCATCGATCCAGCGAAGCTCTCCCGACGGCAGCACGATCCGGTACTCGCTCGGCGAGAGGAGTGTGCTTCGCGATGGCTGCCTCGATGCGACGCTCAGCCGGCTCCCGATCGTCGGGATGCAGCAAGGTCCTCCACACCTCGAAGCTGGGTTCGTCGGCACCGGGATCCAGTCCGAAGAGGCGGAACAGCTCCTCGGACCACCCGAGCGTGCCGGTGCCCACGTCCCAGTCCCAGATCCCGGCTCCGGCCGAGACCTGCGCGAGCCTCAGGCGCGCGTCGCTCGCGCGCAGAGCCTGCTCTGCCTCCTTGTTGGCCGTCGTCTCCCAGGCCGCGATGACCAATCCCGGGCCTTCGTCACCAGGCTGCTGAACCCGCTGCATCGACCAGCTGAAGTACGCCGGCTCCAGCGGGCCGTCCGGCCGCCGGCTGATCATGTTGAGCTCGTCAACGACCTGATGCGGCTCGCCACTCTCCAGGACTCGGCGGCAGATCGCCGCGAAGTCCTGCCCGGTCTCCGGCCAGATCTCATCGAGGGTCCTGCCCAGCATCTCCTTGCCGGGAGCAATCATCTGGTAGGCCGGGTTGAACAGCTGCAAGCGCAGATCGCTCCCACGAATCAGGCAGACGGCGGCCGGCATCTGATTGATCACCGTCTCCAGAAGCTGGCGGTGGACGGTCAGCGCCTGCTCGGCGAGCTTGCGCTCCGTGGTTTCCTCGACGACGATGCTCACCCGGGTGATCCGCCCCTCGGCGTCCGTGATCGGCAACCACTGCTCGAGCCAGCTGCGCCGGGCGCCCGGCTGGGCGGGCGTCTCGCTGACGACCTCGAGGTCGAAGCAGGGCTGGCCGGTCTCCAGGACGCGGAGCAGTCCCGGCTCCACGGCGTCGGCCAGCTCCGGCATCACCTCGCGGACTGTCTTGCCGATGTGCTCCGCCGCCGGGATGCCGTTGATCTCGGCCAGCCTCTGGTTGATGCGGATGAACCGGAGCTCGCTGTCCAGCACGCACATCCCGACCGGGGCGTTGCTGTAAAGGTCCTCCAGCTCCACGAGCCGCAGCCGCGCCAGCGCCTCGGCCTGCTTGCGCGAGTTGATGTCGGTCTCCGCGCCCGCCATCCGGACCACCCGCCCGGCTGCGTCGCGGCGGGCCAACCCCCGGTCCGCGACCCACATCCAGGAGCCGTCCTTGCGGCGGACCCGATACTCTTCGGCGAAGTACGGCGTCCTCCCGTCGAGATGCGCCTGCACGGCCGCCATCACGCGCGGCGCGTCGTCGGGGTGGATCGCCTCGTTCCAGTCGTTCGCCTCGTCGCCGAGCTCGTCTCCCGCATAGCCTCGCATTGCCTTCCAACGCGACGAGCGGACGATCGTGTTGCCCACGACGTCCCAGTCCCAGACCGCGGCATCTGCACCGGCCAGCACGAGCTCGTAGCGCTCGTTGGCCTCGCGAAGGGACTGCTCGGCTGCACTGCGGCCGTCAAGACGCAGCGATCTCGAGAGCCATGCCCGGATCCGCGAGACGAGATTGTCGGCCATGCTCCTGGCGGTCCCCTTGTCTCTCTGTACGTGGCTATTCAGGCCCGGGAGTCCCCTGGCCGTCAAGGTTAGCCCAACGGGTGGCAGCCCGCAATGCGACTGATCTCACTCGAGTGGTCCTTCCCAACCGGTGACGCGTGCCGACCTGCTGGTCCCGATGACCGAGGTGTTCTCGGATACGCCGAAGTCAGACCGCGGCGATGAGCGGGGGAGCATCGCGCCGCCGCGCGGCGGCTCAGCCCGGCCCGCTCCTGCGCAGCTTCCGCTCCGCTTCGCGCCGGCTCCGCCGGCGCTCGCGGCCGGTGGTGCCCGCCGGCGGTGAGCTTGCCACCGGCGGCCACGACGCCGGGTCCTGGTTGTAGTACCAGGCGAGGACATCGTAGAGCTGCGGGTGGTGGGTCTTGAGGTAGAGGCCGCGCTCGAAGAACGACTCGGTGGCCACGGCGAAGAACTCCGCCTCGTCCTCGGCGCCGTAGGAGTCGAGCGCCTTGACCCGGCGGCCGGCCTCGACCTCGCTGTCGAAGGCCTCGAAGGCCGCCAGGAAGGTGTCCATCCGGCGCACCGCCTCCTCGCGCCCTCCCTCGAACGCCGACGGGCTCGCGGTCAGCACGTCGATCAGGTCGATCTGGTGGGCCATCTCGTGGAGCACGAGATTGCGGCCGGACAGCGCCCGCGCGTCGGCAGCCAGCTCCTGCCACGACAGCACGACGAGGCCGCGCTCCCAGGCCTCGCCCTCGCGCTCGTCGATCTCCTCGGTGACGACGCCCGCCTCGTCCTCCCAGACATCGGGCGCCCGGTAGCTGGTCGGGTAGACGAGGATCGATCGCACATGGTCGAAGGCATCGACCGAGCGCCCGAGGGTCAGCACGCAGGCCTGGGCCGCGATCACGGCCCGCTTGGCGTCGTCGAGGCTCATGCCGCCGCAGGGCTCCCAGTCGCGCTCGGCCATGAACAGGCGCAGGTCGTCGATGAGGCGCGGCTTCGCCGCCTCCGGCACCGCGCGCCACAGCGCGACGTCGAGCTCGAGCCGGACCCGCCACTCGTCGGGGAACGGCGACGCGAGGATCCTCGCCCGCCGCCGCCTGCGCCACCAACCCAGCATCGCTCCTCCGGCCCCCATCGTACGCGAGCCGGGCCGGAGCGCCACTGTGGCACGAACTGCTTCTGGAGGGCAGCGTCGAGCCTCCTTCGCCTGGCCGAAAGCCGACTCGGCGATGACCTTGCGCCGGGAGTAAACTCGGCGGCCCGACTCGGTGGTGCGCTTCTCCAGCATGGCACGCCACAGCTTCTCCCCGCGCCGGACGGGCTTGAGCCGCTCCATCGTCAGGATGCGCGCAGCGCATCCCGAGGAGCGTGTGGGCAGAGGCCAACAACAGGGACCACGTCAGGAACGCGCCCAGGGGCCTATGCCCCACACGCTCCTACTCGACGCTGAGCGACTGCAGCTCGACCGGGATCGGCGGGTTGTAGGTCAGGTCGTCGAACACCGCCACCCCGCCGGTGAAGCTCAGCCGGCAGGACGCGATCTGCCCGGCGGCGGTGACCGACAGCGGCTGCAGCGCCGAGGTGCCGGTGATCGACTGCGAGCCGACCGACGCGGCGCCGGCATCGAAGCACTCCAGCGTGATGGTGCCGGCCGAGTCGCCGCCGCCGTTGATCGCCACCGTGTCCACGGCCACGCTGAAGGTCAGCGTCTCCGGGCCGCGCGGGATGCCGCCGTTTGACAGGCTGCTGTTGATGTTGAAGGCGAGGAAGTTGGGCGCGCTGTAGCCGCTGACTCCGAAGTTCCCGCACTCGTCGAGGATCGCGCCGCCGTCGTTGCCGCCGGGGCCGCTGAACACCACTCCGAGAGCGCTGTACTCGGTGGTCAGGGCGACGGTGCTCGCGAAGTTGCAGGGCTGGGTTCCGTCGTCGAAGTCGATGTCCCCGGGCACGCTGGCCTCGAAGCCTCCGGCCGCCGGCACGCCGCTGACGGCGCCGGCCTGCACTCCGTTCTCGACCTGGGCCGCACCCACTCCGAGCCACAGCACCAACACCACTACCGCACCGACAACACTCAAATACTCACGCCGCATGGGTTGCCTCCTGGCTCTCGTCGCCGCTGGCTTGATTATCGTGTTCTCTCGTGCCACGAGTATAGCGTGAAGTCTCGGCGGCGGCGTAGCGCCCTCAACCGAGATGCCTCCCCACCCAGACGTGACCCGGGCGGGCCGCCCGATGAGCGGCGCCTCCCCTCATCGCTTGTGGACGCGGCCCGACGCCTCAGTCCGCCCGCTGCGGCGGGATGGTGATCGGATCGCCATCCCGGTTCACCCGGAACGCCCTGACGTACAGCGGGCCGCTCGCGCTCACCTCGAGCCGCTTGTTTCGTCCCCCGTGGTTGGGGTTCACGACTGCGATGATGCTGTTGGTCTGGACCAGCTCGCCGCCCCGCACGGTGAGCGTGGTCTGCCCTTCGGACGCTCCGGTGGCGCCGTCGTAGAGCTCCACGGTGAGGGTGGCGGTGGCCGACCCCGGGTTGAAGGCGGCGATGTGACTCCGCTCCCGGCCACTCTGGTCGTTGACCTCGCGCAGGCCGAGCAGGTGGTAGGTCACGCCGGTCTGGATCTGCTCTCCCGGCAGCATGCCCGGGATGTCCTGGCCGGCGGTCCCCACCACCTGGCCCTGCTGGTTGCGGTAGATAGCGAACTCGCGTCCGGTGGCGGCGAGCAGGGTGCCGTTCAGCGACGTGAGGCGCAGCGTGCCGACCCCCTGGAGCCCGAAGAGATCGCCCACGAAGTCCTCGTAGCCCATGGTTCGACCGGCGGGGATGGTGAAGGTCGTGCTCTGGTTCACGCCCGGCGTCCCGCGCGCGAAGAAGTCGGCGCGGACCGAGGCCTGCCCCTGGCTGAAGTTGGTGACGCTGGCCGAGCCGCTGAACTCGTTGAGCCCCTGGATCGGCCCCAGCTCGAGCAGGGTCACCGCCGGCGCGCCGCCGGTGACCGGGAGGATCGTGGTCGGGTCGTTGGTCCCGGTGTAAGCGATGTTGCCGTCGAGAATGCTGGCGTAGGCCAGCGCCTTACCCGAGGTCACCGCCACCGCGATCACGATGTCATCGGTCGGCGGGATGTGGAAGACGTTGAAGATGTTGTTGAGCTGCCGGCTGTCGCCCCGGTCGAGGGCAAATGTCTGGCCCGCCGCCAGCGGCGTGCCGATCCGCTCCTGCAAGGTCACCGTGACCTGGGTGCCGTCCGCCAGCCCCATCAGCCCGACGTTGACCCGGTAGACCTGGGCGTTGACGGTGCTCGCGAGATAGCCCACCTGCCCGGCCGCGAGCGCATCCGCCTCGCGCAGCGCCGGGAAGAACTGGCCGAACTCGCTGCCGTCGCTGTTGCGCGCGAAGACCACGCTCTGGGCGAGGAGATCGCCGCCGCCGCCCCTGAGCTCGAGCAGCAGGCTGCCCACGGCCGGAGTGCTGCCGCTGAAGCCGAACCAGGCTGCCAGGGGATCGGTCACGCTGAGCTGGGTGTTGGCCGGCAAGGAAACCACCTCGGTGCGGGGCGTGCCGCCGAGGTCGGCTCGCGGCGTGTAGGTCACGTCCACCTGGCGGCTCTGACCGCTCGGGTTGAACAGGTCGACGCGGGAGGTGAAGAAGGCCCCGCTTCCCTGCACCCTGGCCACCGCCGGGATCGCCACCGCCTGGCTGGGCGGAGTGAAGACCTGGTAGAGGCGCCCCTGCACGCTGAAGCCGTTGCCGTCGTTGCCCGGGCTGCCGTTGCTCTCCCAGACCACGAGCAGCCGGCCGGTCGGAGCGAGCACCACCGCCGGGAACTGCTGGGCATTCGTGGTGTAGCTGTTGGCCTGAACATCCGCCGCGTCAAGGGCGACACCGTCCGCATCGAAGGCCCGAAACTGGACGCTGTAATCGGAGTTGTCGTTGCCGGCCGAGCCGTAGCTCTGCCAGGCAATGCCGTAGAAGCCGTTTGAGGCGATGGTCGCCGAGGGATAGCGCTGATCGTCGTTCGTGTAGGTGTTGATCTGGACGTCGTTGTCATCGAGAAACTCGCCGCTGGCATCCAGGCGCCGTGCCTGCACCGAGAGCCGCGAGGTGTCGCTTCCGAAGGTGCCGCCGAAGCTCTCCCAGGCGACGACGGCCCCCTCGGGACCCATCGCGACCGACGGCGAACTCTGGGAGCCGGTCGGGTAGGTGTTGGCCGTCTGCTGGGGCGCGTCGGCGGTGATGCCTGCTGATGCCAGGTTGTCCGCCGTGAAGAAGCGGATCGCGATGTCGTTGCTCGTGGCGGGCTCCCTCCACGCGACCAGGTAGCGCGAGCCTCCGTCGCTCGCGATGGCCGGCTCATCCTGGTCGCCCGGGGTGATGTCATTGACGAGGAACTGGTCGAAGAAGCTCCCGGTGCCCGCCCGGAAGCGGCGGCCCTGGATGCTGATGCCGGGATCGCCGCCGGCGCCACCAGCACTTTTCCAGACCACGACGAAGTCGCCGTTGTCCGCCATCGCGACGACCGGTGCGCCCTGGGTGCCGGAGGTGTGACGCGCTGTTGACCAGCAGCTCGGCGCCCACCTTGGCGCCGGCGGCGTTGTAGCGCTGGGCCATGATGTCGAAGTCGGACGTCCCGTGGTTGCTCTCCCAGACGACGACGAAGGCGCCGCTCGAGCTCCTCGCCACCGCCGGCGACTTCTGCTCGTTCGCGGTCGAGGTGTTGACCTGGAACTCCGGCCCGACGGCGGCGCCCGCCGCATCGAAGAGCCGAGCCTGGATCGAGCGGCTGGAGCTGTCGTTCCCGCCGGAGCTGTAGCTCTCCCAGACGACAACGAAGTTGCCGGCCACGTCGGCCGCCACGGCAGGCAGCTGCTGCGCGCTGCCGGTCACGGTGTTGACCTGGAACTGCGCGGTGAGGGGACCGCTGGCGAGCGCTGCCTGAGAGAGCAGCAGCGCGGCGGTCGCCACGACGAGCACCGCCGCTCGCCGGTCCAGGTCGCGCACGACGGTTGAAGGGGTCCGGTGGAGTGACGTCTGGCGTTGACGAGACAATTGCTTCCTCCTGTCACGTTTCTGATCAGCGGTTGCTTTCCAGTATGTCGCGGTGGCACACGCTCGGTCGGGCACCGGGAGCCGATGGACCACCGTCGAGGTCGGGGTGAGAACCAGTTGCGGATTGTATTGCGAGGAGGTATCAAATGCAATACCGCGCCGTGAAACGCCTCGCGATGGCGTCCCCGTGTTGGTCGAGGATCTCGACGCGAGGCTGACGGTCTCGTCGGTGAGGTTGTGGGTCCACACCTCGGTTGTCCAGTGGGTGCCCTGAGCTCCCGGCGCGGAAGCGGCCGCCGGCAGGTGCAACGTCACCGCAGTCGAGGCACCTGCGGTCACCACCACATCTCGAACTCGATGATCGCGGGATCGCCCCCACCGGCGCATCGGGCGTGCGAACCAGCAGGTAGAGGCATCCGTCGCCGTCCAGCCGGTCTCCCGGTGTTGAAGCACCGTTCTGGATCAGATGCCCGGCCTCAACCCCGGGCGCAAGCGCGACGACGGCAGCCGCGAACCACGACCACAGAGGCACGGCCGACCGCCTCTCACGAGCCCTCCCACAATCCTCGCGAAGTCAATCGGGGAACAGCAGCTCGCGGCGGGTGCCGCGGCCGAAGCGACAGGCGACGGTCACGCCGGACCGAGCACGGCCGAGACGACCCGGTTGCGGCCCTCGGCCTTGGCGCGGTACAGGGCCTGGTCCGCGGCGGCGATCAGCTCGTCAAGAGTGTGGCCCTCACGCGGCACGACCGTCGCAACTCCGACGCTGACCGTCACCTGGTGGCTTCCTTCCGGGCCCGCATCAGGGAGGTGGAGCTCGGCCACCGCGACGCGCAGCTTCTCGGCGACGCGGCACGCACCTTCCAGATCGGTACTGCAGAGCAGCACGATGAACTCCTCGCCGCCGTAGCGGGCGGCGATGTCGCCGGCGCGCTGGATCCGCTCGGTCAGGACCCGGCCCACCGCCTGCAGGCAACGGTCCCCGGCGGGGTGACCGCAGACGTCATTGAAGCGCTTGAAGTGATCAAGGTCGAGCAGCGCCGCCGTGAGTGATGATCCGCTTCGCACTGCTCGCCGCCACTCGAGCTCGGCGTGCTCGAAGAGGCGCCGCCGATTGGCGAGGCCGGTCAGCGGATCCTCGCGCGCCAGTCGCTCGAGCTCGGCGTTCGCCTCTCCGAGCTCCCGGGTGCGCTGCGCCACCAGCCTTTCGAGCTCGAGGCGGCGGACCTCGAGCCAGTGCAGTCGTACCCGCACCCCACCCCAGACCAGCGCGCCCACTCCCGCGAGGCCGGCGAGCCGGAACCACCGCGTCTCGAAGAACCTGGCGGCGACGCTGATCTGGGCCGCGGCCCGGTCGTCGCTCCAGGGGCCGCCGACCTCGCCTGAGGCGACCCAGAAGCGGTAGCGCCCCGGCCGCAGGTTCGTGTAGTAGGCGGTCCGCCGCTCGCCGACCTCGACCCAGTCGTCGTCGAAGCCTTCGAGGCGAGTGCGGAAGCGGAGGCGGTCGGCGCGGACGAAGGAGGGCACCGTGTAGGCGATCTCGAGGCTGCGTCCGCCGGCCGCAACCGAAACCGGCGAGGTCGCCGGCGAGACCGACCGTCCGTCCACCGCCATCCGATCGATGAGCACCGGCGCCCGCGCGCTCTCGAGCCGGGGATGGTCGGGGTCGACCAGCGCAAGGCCGTCGCTGGTGACGAAGCACAGCCGGCCGTCGGCGAGCCGGCAGCCGGCCGGCTGCACCGTTCCGAGGCAGCGCCGGGAGGGCAGCCCATCGTGCTCGTCGAGGAGCAGCGGGCTCAGGCTGCGCCGCTTGCCCGCGCGCCACCGCGTCGAGATCCTCGCGCTCGAGGCGGTACACCCCGGCGAGGCTCGAGACCCAGAGCGTGCCCCGGCCGTCGCTCAGGACCTGGGCCACGTGGAGGCTGGGCAGGCCGTCGGCGGCCCGCCAGGTGTCGAGGCGTCCGCCCTCCAGCCGGCTGAGCCCGCCGGTCGTGCCGATCCAGACAGTACCGCCGGGCTCGACCTCGAGGGTGGTGACGTAGTCGCCGGCGAGGCCGTCACGGGAGCTGAGGGTGGTCAGCTCGCGGCCCGCAATCCTGTTCAATCCTGCCGTTCCTCCGGCCCACACGACTCCGTCCGCGCCAACGGCGATGGCGCCGATGTAGCCGTCGCTGAGCCCGTCGGAGGGCAGGAAGGACTGGCGCACCTCCCCCGCCAACAGCTGGTAGAGACCGCCGCCGCGGGTTCCGACCCACAGCTGTCCTGCCCCGTCCTCGGCGAGTGCGATCACCATCGGCTGTACCCCGACTCCGGGCAGCGGTACGGCGATCAGCCGCCCGCCGGCGAGCCGCATGAGACCGGCCGCCCCGCCTGCCCACACCGTGCCGCTCCGGTCCTCCACCACGACGGTCATCAGGGGGTCTTCGCCCGGCGGCGCAAAGCGTTCCACCGACCGTCCGCGCCAGGCGAGCAGACCGTCGGTGGTGGCCACCCACAGCGTCCCGTTGGCGCCCTGGGCCACCCCGTAGGGCGCGCCGGAGATCCCCTCGCTGGCCGTGATCGGCTCGACCGCGGTGTCGGCGAGCTGCACCAGATCCGCCCCGCCCAGCCACAGCGACCCCTCCCGGTCCTCGAAGAGGGCCGGGACCGCCAGCGCAGCCATCGGATTGAGGCCCTCCGGCGGGCACACGGCCTGCCCGTTCTCGACCCGGCACAAGCCGCGATCGGCGCTGCCGAGAAAAACCTGGCCGTGGCGGTCCTCGAGCAGGCTTGCGAGCTCGGGCACCCCGTCCGCGTCGAGCGGCACCACCCGTCCCCCGCGCAGCTTCAGGGCGCGGCGTCCGCCGAAGAGCCACAGGCCGCCGTCAGGGGCGGGCTGGAGGCCGAGTGGCCCGCGTGCCGCCCCTTCGAGGAGCTCTGCCCCGGGTGCGAGCCGGCCTTCGACCAACCGATCGAGCCCCGGCCGCTCGCGACCCACAGCCCGCCGTCGTCGTCGACGGCGAGGTCGTGCACCGGCGTGCCGCGCAGCTCGGCGAGCTCGGGCGCCGCGAGACCCGCGCGTCCACCACCCGGTCGAGCCCACCCTTGGTGCCGACCCAGATCGCACCTTCCCCGTCCTCGGCCAGCGCCATCACGACGTCGTGGCTCAGCCCGTCGGCCACGGTGAGGAGCTCGAAGCTCCCGCCGGCCCGGCGCAGCAGCCCCCCGACCGTGCCGATCCACAGCCCGCCGTCACGGTCCTCGAGCAGGGCGGTCACGTAGTCGTTGCGGAACGCCGGCACTGTGGCCGATGAAAAGAGCTCGGTGCCGGCGCCGTCGAGCCGCGCGAGGCCGGCGATGGTCCCGACCCAGAGGAAGCCGTCGCGCGTCTGGAGCAGGCAGGTCACGGTCGGGTCCGGAAGCTCCTCGGCCCACGACCGCGCGTGGTACTGGGTCAGCATCCGTGCCGGGTCAAGGGCGGCTGCCGGCTCCGCCACAAGAACCGCCAGCAGCAGCGCACACCAGCCTCGCGGCAGGGGCGGGCGGGAAACCACGCCTCGATGGTAGCAGCCGTGGATCGCACAGACGTCAGCGAACCCGCCGACGCCGACAGGGGACCGGCTCGGGAATGAGGGCTCGAGCCTTGCGATGCGGCGCCTCAGCCGCCAGTCACCTGGGCGCGAGGGATGCGAGCCGCGAGCTTTTTCTGCCTCGACTCCAGCGGTTCCTTGGCGGTCAGGCAATCACTCCCGTCCGACCGGTCAGACGGCTGGCGCCCTGAAGCGGCCGGAGCCTGCGGTGAAGGCTCGCGCCCGACGAGTGAGGTCCCGCGCCGCTTCGCTAGACTGCATGCGGGACATGGCACAGGACACCTCCGCGAGGGGTTGGCTGCACCGGCTGGCGCCGGTCGTCGGAGTTGTCCTGTTCGGAGTCGCGCTCTACGTCCTCCATCGCGAGCTCGAGCTGATCCGGCTGCATGAGGTGATCGACCAATTCCGGAGGATTCCAACGAGAACCCTCCTGGCAGCGATTGCGGCCACAGCGTTCAGCTATCTGGTGCTGACCCAATACGACGCCGTCGCGCTGCGCTATGTCGGAGCACAGGTTGGGCTCAAGCGTTCGTCCCTCGCCGCCTACCTCGGTTTCGCGTTCGCCCAGAACGTCGGGTTCACCCTCTTCAGCGGCGCGCCAGTTCGCTTCCGCTTCTACTCGGTTTGGGGTCTGTCGGCGGTCGAGATCGCGACCGTCCTCGCCTTCAACAGCATTACCTTCTGGCTTGGTCTGATCGCCTGCGCGGGCGTGACCTTCATCCTCGCTGGTGGGGTCGTCCCTACCGGCCTCCACCTCCCGGTCACTGCACTGCGGCCACTGGGCGCGATCTTGCTGCTCATTGCCGGCACCTACCTCGTGGCCTGTGCAGCGCGCCGCGCACCCTTCAGGTTCGGCCGCTGGCAGCTCGCACTGCCCTCGCTCCGCCAGGCCCTGGCCCAAGTCGGGCTGGCCGGTCTTGACTGGATCTCGGCCACCCTGGTCCTCTATGTGCTCCTGCCCCGAGAGGCCGCGGGCCACTTCGCCCATTTCATGGCCGTCTTCCTTCTCGCCCAGCTTGCCGGCCTCGTCAGTCAGGTCCCGGGCGGGCTCGGCGTCTTCGAAACGGTCATGGTGATCCTCCTGCCCCCATCGGTGCCGCAGAGCGTCGCCCTCGGTTCCTTGCTCGCATTCCGGCTCATCTACTACCTCCTGCCGTTGGCCGTGGCAGTGCTGCTCCTGCTCGCCTTCGAGCTGCACCAGCGGCGGGAAGACCTGGGCAAGGCGGTCAAGATCGTCGGCAGCTGGCTGCCGGCGTTGGAGCCGCACCTCCTCGCAGTCCTGACCTTCCTCGGCGGCGCGGCGATGCTCGTGTTCGGCTCCATACCGGCCGCGCCGGCCCGCCTGCACTGGCTGGCGGACTTCGTTCCCCTCGCCATCCTCGAGCTGTCCCACTTCCTCGGCAGCCTGGTTGGCATCGGCTTGATCGTCCTCGCCTGGGGACTGCGCCGACGGCTCGAAATCGCCTACTACCTGGCCAGTGGGTTGCTGGCCCTGAGCGTCGTCTTGTCCCTGCTTCGCGGTCTCCACGTCGAGGCGGCCATCTTCTTGGCGTTGATGCTGGCGGCACTGCTCCCTGCCAGGCGGGCCTTCTACCGTCGCACGGCCCTGCTCAGCGAGCCGTTCTCTGGTGCCTGGCTCGCTGCCCTCGCCATGGTCGTGATCGGCGCGGTGTGGATCGGTCTCTTCGCCTACCGCCATGTCGACTACTCAAGTGAGCTGTGGTGGCAGTTCGAGCTCCACGGCAACGCCTCTCGTTTCCTGCGCTCCGCGCTTGCCGTCGCGATCGGTCTGGTGTCGCTCGGCATCGTGCGGCTGCTCGGCCCGTCAGTGCCGCGGGAGGCGGCCGCAAGCGAAGAGACACGGGCGCTGGTCCGCGCGGTGGTGGCGAGCTCGCCGGCAGCCTCGGGCCACTTGGCATTGCTTGGCGACAAGCGCTTCCTGATCGCTGGCTCCAAGACGGCCTTCGTCATGTACGCGGTCCAGCAGCGGAGCTGGGTGGCCATGGGAGACCCGGTGGGCCCTAGCGAAGAGCACGCGGAGCTGATCTGGCACTTCCACACGCTTGCCGATCGCCACGGCGGCTGGACCGTCTTCTATGAGGTCGGCGAGGAGAACCTGCCGATCTACCTCGACCTCGGCCTGACTGTGCTCAAGATCGGCGAAGAGGCACGCGTCGACCTCGCACGTTTCTCCCTCGACGGTGGGGAGCACAAAGGGCTGCGTCACAGCCTGAACAAGCTCGAGCGCGAGGGGTGTTCCTTCGCGATCATGCCGCCAGAGGCGGTCCCTGCACTCCTTCCGGAGCTGCGCGCGGTGTCGGACGCCTGGCTGGCCTCAAAGAGCACGCGAGAGAAGCGTTTTTCGCTCGGTCGCTTCGACGAGGCGTACCTGCGTCAGCAGCCGGTCGCGGTCGTGCGCAGGGAGAATCGCGTGGTGGCCTTCGCCAACCTCTGGCAGGGCGCAACGGGCGGTGAGCTGTCCATCGACCTCATGCGTTTCCAGAGCGACGCCCCGGCCGGGGTCATGGACTACCTGTTCATCAACCTCATGTTGTGGGGTAAGGAGCACCGTTTCTCCGCGTTCGGCCTGGGCATGGCGCCGTTCGCCGGCCTGCGCAGCGGACCGTTTGCGCCGCTGTGGAACCGGCTTGCTGTTCTCCTCTACCGCTACGGTGAGCACTTCTACAATTTCAAGGGGCTGCGCCAGTACAAGGACAAGTTCGACCCACAGTGGCGGCCGCGCTACCTGGCCTGCCCTGGCGGGTCGGCGGTGCCGGGCGTGCTCACCGACCTCGCGGCCCTGGTCTCCGGCGGCCTGGTCGGGGCACTGCGGCGCTGATCGGTCCCTATAAACAACGCCCCTCGCTGTCGAGGGGCGTCGTCGTCTTCATTGAAAGCAGGGCAGCAGCCCTGCTGTCACCTGTTTAGCGACCGCGATCGGCGTCCGCACGAGGCCGCGCGACGCTGACGATGATCGTGCTCCCGTCGAGCTCGGAGCTGTTCTTGGCGCTGATCGCCTTCTCCCCGGACTCGGTGCTCGTGTAGGTGACAAAGGCGAATCCCCGGGAGGCGCCGGAATCCCGGTCCATGATGACCTTCGCCTCGGTGATCTCACCGTACTCGGAGAAAACCTCGCGCAGTCTGGCGTCGTTGGTGGCGGCGTTGAGGCCCCCCACATACAGCTTCTGGGTCATGATCGTGTCCTCTTCTTTTCGCGGAAGGCGCCACCGCTGCATGGTGCGCTCCGAGTCGTAACGTGACGCGGTGGTTCCATCCGCTCGTATGGGGGTCGGCCACAGCGGCCGGACCAGGGTCGAGTGCCGAGGACAGCGCCTCGGCATCGACCATCACATTCACTCACAAGGCTGGGAGCGTGCTCGGACTCCCTCCACGAGGGAGGAAGCTCGGGCTCGCGGCCGGTGCTACCAGCGGCTGCCGCCGCCGCCGCCGCCCTGTCGTCCGTAGCCACCGCGGTCGCGGTCGCGGTCGCGGTCCTTGTCCTGGGCGACGTCCACTCTGATGGTGCGCCCATCGAGCTCGGTCTGGTTGAGGGCCGCGGCGGCCTTCTCGGCGGCCTGGCCGTCGGCGAAGGTCACGAACCCGAAACCGCGGGAACGACCCGAGTCGCGGTCTGTGATCACGATGGCTTCGGTGATCTCGCCGTGCGGCGAAAACGCTGCACGCAGGCTGCGGTCATCGGTGTTCCAGCTCAGACTTCCAACAAACAACTTCTTCGACATCTCTTCTTCCTTCTCTTTCCTTGGAGGCGCTGACTCCCGCCAGCGTCCTCCCTTCGTTCCATCATGGCGGGCCCGCTGCCCGCCGAATCGCTGGCCAGCCACGGTGGCCGGCCTGAGAGTCCAGAGTGAGGACTCGTTATCCTCTGCAGGCGCACGACAGGATCTCGCAGGTGCGCTGCGCTTCGTTTCCGGCTGATTTATGAACGGGAGAACTGCCGGGGGACTGCCGTACGGGTCATCTGGCGACCCTGTAAAGTCCGCGCCTGCCACCACCCTGACGTCGGGTGGCGCGACGCGAACGATGCATACTCTCACATTACCAGGCGAATTGCAAGCTACTCCTCAGGAAGGCGCCAGGGGCGGTGGGTCGCGGCGGGGCGGCAACAGGAAGTCGCGCGGCGCGGTGACGAAGCGGCGGTAGAGGCTGCCGATCAGCGACCTGATTCCGGCGCCCGGCAGCTCGTAGGCGCGCGCGGCGGTCACCAGGGCGAGCAGGAAGCTCACCGACAGGTTGAGCACGAACATCACCGCGACGCCGGCGAGGCCGCGCAGGAACATCCCCTCGTCGAACCACCCCCGGCCGAGCGAGGAGGTCGCCAGCGACAGCACGCCGCTGTTGAGCGTGACGTGGCGGACGTCGAGCGGCGCACCGAGGAAGTGGCCGATCGCCGGCGTCATGCCGAGCATGAAGCCGAGCGAGACGTTGGTCGCCCAGCCGGCCCCATTGCGGGCCAGCGCCTCGCCCCAGCGCGCCATCCGCTCGCGGCCGAGACGCTCGCCTGCCGGGTGCTGCGCGATCGCCAGCGGCAGCCGGTGGTAGGCGCAGAAGTTGTCGAACCAGCCGCCGACCACGCTCGCGAGCCACAGGATCACCCCGGTAAGGGCGGCGTAGAACACGGTCAGGGAGTTGACCGGGCTCAAGGCCTTGTAGACCTTCACCGCTTCCGCTTGGCCGAGGAACGGACGCCCGAGGAGCGCGCTCCACAGGAGGACGAAGGCGACCGACCCGGCGCTGACCGCGATCAGGTTGGCGGTCACGGCGGCGAGCTGCGAGCGGGAGATCCTCGCCGCGTACTCGGTGATCTCGTGCGCCCGGTCGTCGCCGCGGCGCTCACGCACGATGGCGGCCAGGGCGGCGCCGGTCATGGCCGGCTGCTTGGTGGCAAGGACGAGCCCGAAGCGCTGCATGAGGAGGAAGCTCACGGCGTAGTTGAGGCCGTAGACGAGGCCGTGCACGAAGTCCGGCGCGGGCCAGCCCGAGATCGCGGTCTTGATCGCCGCGGTGCCGACGGTGAGCAGGCCGCCCCCGGCGGCGGCCAGCCAGATGTGACGGTACTCGCTGCGGGTGTTTGCGATGTAGTGCTCGCCGGTGCGCCCCGAGCGCTCGACAATGCGGCGCTGCAGCAGGTGGGTGGTCCACCAGGTCAGATGGCGCACGCTGCGATCGTCATTGACCGAGCTCGCGAGACGGGCGAACAGGCGGTGCAGCGCCACCGCGGCCTCGCGCTCGCTCGGCGCAGCCATGATGTCGAGCATCATGGCCATGCGCGTCAGGCTGCGCTCGATCAGCTCCAGACCGTAGACCACGTGGGTGCTGACGCCCTCGCGCTCGATCCGGCGGTGGATCTCGGCCATCTCCTCCCGGCAACGCTCGCTCTCTCGCCGCCACGCTTCGGCCTCCTCCGCGAGCGGCTGGCCGGCGAGCCAGCGCTCGACGACGACCTCGCTGAGCTGGGCGATGCGGTGGAAGGGCGACGCCGTCACCTCGCAGGGCCGGCTGCGCTTGCGCAGCTTGGGCGACAGCCCCTGCGACTTGGTCCAGGTGGCGAGCAGGCGGAAACCGTCGGCGAACGAGCGGCGGAGGCCCGCCCAAACCTCCGGATGATCGGCAACCGAGTGGAGGCGGACGAATCGCTCGAACAGCGCCTCGGGCATCTCGTCGAAGCGCTCGACGTCAGCTGCGGATCGGAACAGCCGGCGCAGCAGCGTGGCCAGATCGCGGTCATTGCGCGGCCGCGGCAGCAGCCGGTCCATGATCCTCTCGCCGAGCTCGGCAAGGAACCCACGCTCGCTCGGGATGCCGGCGTGCCCGAAGACGTTGGTGGCGTCGCTCTCCTCGAGCACCGAGCGGATGGCGTCCTGGTAGCGGCGGCGCAGCCCTTGGTCGGACTCGAGCAGCGCGAGCGCCGCGTCGAGCCGGCCGCCCCGACGCCGCGACCAGAAGTGGCGTCCGGGTGAGCTCTCCGGGTCGTCCCATCCCTCGCGAGCCCAGCGCACCAGCGCCACGACCGCGTCCATGCGCTCGGGCAGCGTGGCAGCCTCCAGAATGGGCTCGAGGTGCTGGCGCGCGTCGGCGGCGAGCGAGTCGCCCGCCGCACGGTGCGGCAGCGGCGTTTCGCCTCCCGCCTCGGCCGGCCCGACCCCCGCAACGTCCTGCTGTCCCGGATGACGAACTTCTGGCTTCACGACTCGCATCTCCCGGCGGATCGAGCTGCCTCAGGGTAGCAGGCGCACACTGGCCGCTGGGTGGCCGGGAGGGTTGGGCATCGGTGCGCTGGATCTGGAGGTTCCCTCGCCTGCGCGGTGTCGAGTACAGTCGCTCCATGCTCCCTGATCTCTCCATGCGTGCGGACAACCTCCATGAGTCGATGAACGATCCAAACTGCGCCCGTGAGAAGCTGTTCAGAACCTACCGCCAATTCGCGCTGACCAATCGCTTTCTTGCCGGTTGGCGTCGTTGCTATGTGAGCCTGATCAGGCCGCATCTGCGCGCCGGTGAGGAATCCACCTTGCTTGACATTGGGTTTGGCGGCGGCGACATCCCGCGCACACTGTCGGCATGGGTGCGGCGCGACGGCTTTCGACTCGAGATCACCGGAATCGAGCAGGACGCGCGGGCGCTGGAGTACGTCTCGACGCTGCCAAAGCGAGGTGGCGTCACCTTTCGCGAGGCCTCACTGGATGACTTGCTGTGCGAGAGACGGATGTTTGATTTTGTGATCTCAAACCACGTACTGCATGAGCTGACCAATCGCGAGGTCGGCCTTTTCCGCGATCAGGTGGAAGCGCTGACGCGACGTTGCTCAATCATGAACGATATCGCGAGAAGTTCTCCGGGCTATCTGCTCTTCGCAAGCACAGTGCCGCTGTTCATGCGCAGCTCATTCACCGTGCCGGACGGGCTGATTTCGATCCGGCGCAGCTTTACGCGCGATGAACTGCAGTCGGCGCTTGGGCCGCGATGGCGAGTGTCGAACGCGGCGTGGTTTCGTCTCATTGCAACATTCACTGGAAGCTCCTCAGGCGCCAGGCCCAGCCCCAACCATGTTGACGACACCGACTCAGGCTGAGTGACGAAGAGAGCGCGTGGTGCGGTACCGGCCGAAGATCGTCGTCAGGGGTGCCACCTACCGCGCCCATAGAGATGCCATGGAGTTGCCCGACACCTGAAAGCACGAGGGATCTGGAAATACACCGAAGCGCGGTACCGTTTGCCGCAATGGCGTCTCGATCCTCCGGCCAACGACACTGTAGCTGCGAGGTCGATCGACAGCCTCCGACCGGATCAATGGAGCAGAACAGAATGGTCAACGACCGCGCGCGCGTTGTCGCCGACATGACAAAACCACGGGTCTGTGAGTTTGGCGCTGCGCGCCGTGTGGCGAGCGCCCTCGTCCTCGCCGTGCTCTCGACCGGCGTGTGCGCCGCCCAGATTCCGGGATCGACCTGGCGCTACTACCGGCCCGGCAACACCGGGATCCAGGGCGACTACAACCAGGCGATCTACATCGGGCCGGACGACGACCCGTGGATCGGCGGCTACGACCCCGGCTTCGAGGAAGGCGGCGTCGCCAAGCTCGCTGCAGGCCGAGAACCGCTGGATCAACGTCTCGAACATCGACTACCCGGTGATCGGGCATCCTGACGTCACCGGCACCACGCGCGTCAGCGACATCGTGGCCGACGCCAACGGCGATCTCTGGATGGCCACGTGGCGGAGCGCGCTCACGATGGACCCGGAGGTCGGCGGCCCGTCCCTGGTCAACTTCGCCTCGGCGAGCCCGGCGCTGGCCAACGGCGGCGCCCGCGACCTCGACATCGCGCCGGACGGCACGATCTGGTTCGCCCTGATCGGCTACGGCGGATACCAGGGCGGCGTCGTCCGGCACACTCCCGGCACCTCCGACTGGCACTACTGGACCGGCGGCTCGGTGCCCCAGGGGGGCAACGGCTGGCCGCAGCTGGTGTGGAACGTGGCGCACGTGTCGATCCAGCCCAAGCCGGGCGGCGGCTACATCGTGTGGGCCGACAGCGACAACAGCTCCGCGATCGTGTCCTTCGACAGCAACTCCCAGCTCTGGACCTTCCACGAGTTCAGCTACACGCCCGGATCGCTGCTCGAGCTGCCGGGCAAGGACTGCGTCGACGACTCCGGGAACCTGTGGGCGAGGCGCTTCTCGCACTTCTCGGGCAGCGACCCGGTCTTCTCGCTCGACTATCGCACGCCGTCCGGCACCTGGATCGTGCCGCCGCAGCCCAGCCTGCCGGCGGTCAACCCGCCGATCTGGGCCTTCACCGCCCACGGCGACGGCGGAGCCCTGCTCGCTGACGGCACCAGCCGGATCTGGAGCTTCAACGGCGCCGGCTGGGACGACCTCGGCATCTGGGGCGACTTCACCTCCACCTACAGCCTCGCCGTCGACAGCCTCGGCAACGTCTGGGCGAGCGGCGTCGGCGGCGCCGGCGAAGCGCGACGTCGCGACCGGCCTCTGGCAGCGCCACCGGGTCAGCAACAGCAGCCAGTACGACACCTTCAACGCCGACCTGCACATCGATCCGGCGACGGGTCGCGTGGCGGCGTGCGCCAACGCCGGTTCCGGCGTCGGCGGCATGACGATCTTCGACGGCGTGCGCTGGACCGGCTTCAACAACGACCAGTACGGGCTCGGCGAGCCCTGGCCGTTCCCGTCCGACAACTGCCAGGAGGTCGCCTTCCGGCCCTCGACCGCAGGCGTGGTCGCGAACCCCACCTACGCCGGCCTGCACGAGTGGGACGGTGCGACCTGGACGGATCTCGGCGGCCGAGCGAGAGCCGCGGGCTCGTCGAGGACTCGCTGGGCCGCCTGTGGTCGCTCGGCCTCTACTACGACCTGCGCTACTTTGACGGGACGAACTGGTTCCTGGTGCCGAACAACGGCGCCGGGGGCGTCAACCTCCAGCGCGACCCCACCCGTCCGGGGACGATCTGGGCGAGCACCGACGCCGAGGTGATCCGCACCGACGGGAACTACCGGTACTCTCGCGACTACACCCAGTTCCCGCAGCTCAACCCGCAGAGCGACCTCTTCAGCACGGTCGCCGCGGCGCGGGACGGCATCGCCTGGCTCGGGTCCACCCAGGGCATCTTCCGCCTCGACGCCGAGGCCGGGACCTACGACTACTTCACCTCGCTCGGCGGCATCTCGGCGATGAACGCCAGCCCGCTCGCCGTCACCCCCGATGGCCTGCTCTGGTACAACGTCTTCGACCCCTTCGGGACAGGACCGCACGGACTGGTCTGGTTCGACGGCACGAACGCTGGGATCTACCCTGCCCCGCGCGGTGGAGAGCCGCAGTGGGGCGGACTGCCGCACGCGCAGATCGCCTCACTCGAGGTCCGCATCGTGCCGGGCGGCTACGAGCTGTGGATGAGCTGCCTGTCGCGCGGCATCGCGGTGCTGTTCGTGCCCGCGGGCTCGGTCTTTACGGACGGCTTCGAGTCCGGCGACACCGCGGCCTGGTCGGCGACCGTGCCGTAAGGCCGCGCCGGCAGCCGCCGCGGTCCAAATAGCTCGACCGCTGATCTGCCGGCTCAGCCCACCGGCACGCGGAGCTTGGTCGCGAGGTTGTCGCCGATCCACTTCGCGTCGAGCCATTCGAGCGGGTCCACCGACTGGCCGTGCACGAAGATCTCGAGGTGGAGGTGGTCGCCGCCGGCGAGGCCGGTCGCGCCGCTCGAGCCGATGATGTCGCCCTTGGCGACGCGGTCGCCGGCCGCCGCGCTGACCGCCGACAGGTGGCCGCACAGCGAGAGCACACCGTAGCCGTGGTCGATCACCACGGCGTTGCCGTAGAGGCTCATCCAGCCAGCGTAGACGACCTTGCCCGAGTTGGGCGCCGGCACCGGCGCCCTTGCGGTCGACGCGAGGTCGAGCCCGAGGTGGGTCTGGCGGTCGACCTGGCGGCCGTTGTAGACATAGCTGCGGGTCTGCGCGAAGTTGGCCTCGAGCGCCGTGTTGGGCATCTGCAGGAAGGGCCCGGACCACAGGAAGGCGGGCTCGCTCGCGCCGGCGAGCGCTGCAACCTCGGCCAGCTCGGCGCGCCGCAGCTCGCCGTTGATCCGCAGGTACTGGTCGAGCAGGGATCCGGAGGCGTCAAAACCCGGCGTCTGGCTGGCGATGGCGGGCACCACCCGCTCGAGGAAGGCGTCGCTCACGTCAATGGTGTCGGTGCGCGGCGGCATCGGCTTGAAGAGGTCGAGGAAGGGCTGCTCGGCACGGTTGCCGGCGTCGTCCTCGGCGAACAGGCGGATCTGCGACGAGTCGGCGACGTTCCAGGGCAGGGCGTAGAGCACGAAGCGGTCGCCACCTGAGCCGCCGGGGAGAGGGGAGCCGACGGAGACGACGTCGCCGGCGCGAACGCCGGAGCGCGCCGCCGTCTCGCCGACCCGGTAGACCACCGCGCCGCTGCCGCCCTGGCGGGCGTAGTGCTGGGACGACAGGAGCTCGAGCCGCGGCGGCCGCCGCCGCACCGCAAGCGTTTGCTCGACCACGACCGGCTCGGGCGTCCGTAGGGCGCCGGCCGCCCGCTCGGCGACCGCCCGCAGCGTCAGCTCGCCCTCCTGCAGCCAAGGGAAGGCCTCGGTGCCGAGCGTTGCCTCGAGCGCCGCGTCGGTGGTGCCGCCCCCGAGGAACGGCAGGCCGAGCCCGCGTTCGAAGCGCTGCTCGGCGACGACCTCAGTGCGGCCGCCCTGGGTGAGCTCCACGCGGATCGCGCCGAGCCCGCGCCCGGGCTCGCTGAAACGCGCGGTCACCAGGTTCGACCTGCCCACCGCCGGCCACTCGGTCTCCAGGGTGATGGCCGGCGCCGGGCCGACCCGCAGCGCGAGCCACAGGCCGATGACGGCGATCACCGCCGCCACCACCAGCAGGAGAGCGATCGGGGCTCTGCGAGACTTCTTCGAGCTGACGAACATGCGCTTGCCTCCCGCGCCGAGGCGCGTCGGGGCGAGAGGATAGCGTATCCCGAGGAGGTTGCGAGCGCCATCCGGCTCGGGACGCTGCTCACCATGGCTGCGGTGCCCCTGGTCCTCACCGCGCTGGTGTGATCCGGAGCGCCCGTCGATCGGCGTGGCCGGAGCTCCTGCCCTCGGGGCTCAGCCGAAGGGGATCTCCTCTCGCTTCCCCTGCACCATGGAGTAGCAGGTGCCGGGCCAGAACCAGGGCTCGTTGCCGGGGCCGTGGACCTGGATGCCGGCGAGCACCGCCCAGTCGTCCTCGATCGCATCGAGGGTCTGCCCGATCAGCGTCTCGAGGTCCTCGACGATGGCCCGGTAGGCCGCGCCCGTGAGGTCGACCAGGCTCGGCAGCCGTCCGAACGGCAGCTCGCGCAGCAGCCGCTGCTTGAGCAGGCTGTGCTCGATGTCGCCGGGGTCGGTGCCCAGCGCCACGCGGCCGCTCTCGAGCTCGCCGAGGAAGGCGCGGAGCGCGCCGCAGGCGTGCGAGGTCCCCGGCCGGCCGATGCGGCTGCAGACGCCGAGCTCGCCGCCGGCGCCGATGCCGATGTGGGGGGCGACGAAGAACACGTAGCGCTCGCGGTCGTCCTCGATCGGGGCGTGGCGGCGGGCGGCGGCGAAGCCGGTGCGGCCGACGAGCAGCAGCCCGGACAGCGCCGAAAAGCCGAAGGGCCACCCCCACAGCGCGTGCACGGCATAGGTCAGGGTGTGGCAGATCTCGTCCCGGCAGACGCCCACGCAGGCCAGCGTGTTGTCCGGCGAGAAGCCCCGCTCCTGGGTCAGCAGCCGGGAGCTCTCGTCGACGAAGTCCTCCTCGCGCAGCGCTCCCGGGAAGTGCTCCTCCCTGACCGACTCGAACGACGCCATCCATCACCCCCTGCTGCCGCGCGTGAGAGGCCCGTCTGGTGCCCGCAGTGTAGCGTGGCGCGCCCTCCAGACCGGCATGAGCGGCGAGGCGCCGGGGCCGCTGAGCCGGCCGCGCGTCGAGAACCGGTGCCCCCCGGACCGCGTATCGTTGGGGTGAGAAGCGGCGGGCGCCGCGCTGCCGCGGCGCCGCACCGCCGGGAGGGACCGACGATGACCGAGCAGGAGACGAGGGCGATCCTCACGATCTGCCTGATGGCGGCGTTCGCCGACGGTGCCAAGGACGAGCGCGAGCGGGAGCAGGTGCGGCGGGTCGCCGCCACGCTGACGGGCGACGGCGCGACCGACCTCACAGGGGCCACTCACGACGTGCTGCTGAAGGGGACCGCGGTCGAGGAGGCGGCAGCTGTCCTCGGCTCTCCCGAGCTGCGGCAGCTCGCCTACGAGATGGCAGTCGGCGTGTGCGATGCCGACGAGGCACGCAGCGCTGCCGAGATCCAGTTCCTCGACCGCCTGCGGGGCGCCCTCAGGCTCGAGCCGAGCGCCATCGAGCCCTTCCAGGCGCAGGCCGACGCGCTCGCCGCCGAACCGGTCGTGGTCAGCGCTGCAACGTCTGCACCGGGGGCCACCGGCAGCGCCGAGCTCGACCGCATGATCCTCAACACCTCGATCCTCAACGGCGCGCTCGAGCTGCTGCCGCAGACGCTCGCCACGATGGCGATCATCCCGCTGCAGATGAAGATGGTCTACCGGATCGGCACGGCGCACGGCTTCGAGCTCGACCGCGGCCACATCAAGGACTTCCTGGCCACGGTCGGCGTCGGCCTGAGCTCGCAAGCCATCGAGCGCGTCGGCCGCCGGCTGGTCGGCGGCGTGCTCGGCAGGCTGGGCGGCGGCCTCGCCCGCCGGCTCGGCTCCGCCGCCACCGGATCGGCCTTCTCCTTCGCCACCACCTACGCGCTCGGGCACGTCGCGAAGAGCTACTACGCCGGCGGCCGCACCCTGGATGCGCAGCGGCTCAAGGAGTCGTTCGCGTCGCTGCTCGGCGAGGCGAAGACACTCGAGGAGCGCTACCTGCCCGACATTCGAGAACGGGCCCGCACCATCAACCCGGGCGCCCTGCTCGACCTGGTGCGCCGGCCGGTGTAGGGCGGGGCACTTCAGCCCCCACCAAGCGCTGCTGTCCGGGTCGTTCCCGTTCCCGATCCCGTTCCCGATCCCGTGCCCGTTCCCGAGACGACGGCAGGCGCTCAGTCAACCGTCGGTGCCGGCGCTCACGAAGAACGGCGCTCCCCTGTCCCGTCGCATCCCATCCGGGTACGGGAACGGGAAGGGGAACGGGAACGGATCGCAGCAGCCTCGCGAGCTTGGGTCAACCCACCTTGAGCAGCTGCTTGCCCCGGTTGGCGCCGGTGAACAGCCGGCGCAGCGTGCGGGGCGCGTTCTCCAGACCTTCCTGGATGTCGACCTCGACGCGGATCTCCCCGGCCTCCACCCAGCGTCCAAGCTCGGCGACCGCTTCGCCGGTGCGGTGGAGGTAGTCGAGGATGATGAAGCCCTCCATGCGGCCGCGCTGCAGGAGCAGGTTGAGGTAGTGGCGCGGCCCCGGTCCGAGCTCGCTGCGGTTGTAGTCCGCGATCGCGCCGCACAGCACGACCCGTCCCTTGAAGGCGAGCCGCGCCAGCGCGGCGTCGAGGATCTCGCCGCCGACGTTGTCGAAGTAGATGTCGATGCCGCCGGGGCAGAGAGCGGCCAGGCGCGCCGCGACGTCCTCGCTGCGGTAGTCGATGGCGGCGTCGAAGCGGGCCTCGTCGACCAGCCAGCGGCACTTGTCCTGGCCGCCGGCGATTCCGACCACCCGGCAACCCTTGAGGCGGGCGATCTGACCGACCACCGAGCCGGTGGCGCCAGCGGCGCCCGACACGACAACCGTCTCCCCCGCCTCCGGCCGGCCGATCTCGAGCAGCCCGAAGTAGGCGGTCAGACCGGTGACGCCGAGGGCGCTCATCGCGATCGGGATCGGGACGCTCTCGGGGACCACGTTGAGCCTGGCCGAGCTGCCGTCCAGCAGGGCGTAGTCCTGCCAGCCGAGGAGGCCCTGGACCAGCTGGCCCTCCTGATAGCCCGGGTGCCGTGACTCGACGACCCGGCCGACCCCGAACGAGCGCATCACCTCGCCGATCGCCACCGCCGGCAGGTAGGTGTCGCGGGCCATCCAGCCTCGTTGGGTCGGATCACATGACAGGTAGAGGGTGCGGACGAGCAGCTGCCCGTCCGACGTCAATCCGGGGGCCGGCTCCTCGACCCAGCGGAAGTGCTCGTCACCCACCATGCCCTCGGGCCGCGCCGCCAGGCGCCACTGCCGGTTGGTTCTCGACTCCATGCCATCCTCCGTCGATCTCTGGTCCGTTCACTCGGCCGCCGGCTGTCCGCCGTCCCGGCGGGACGCGCAGGCACCAAGGGAAGCGTCGCCGGCCTGAACGGCATTCCGAGTTAGAATCCACGGCAGAGAGCCCAGAGGGTCCAAAGCTCCATGCCGTCGCCGAGGGCGACCGCCGCCGTCATCGTGCTCCTTGCCGTGATGGCTGGAGCCACGCCAGCCGCGGCGCAGCACGCGACCACCGGATCGCTGGCCGGGTCCGTGGCCGGAACGGGCGGCGATCCGCGCCGCATGGCCGACGCGCGCGGGCTGTGACGCTCAGGGCCGGACAGCCTCCACGCCCGGGGACTGGGAGAGTGGGGAAACCCGGGCGGCGCGCCCCCCGAGAGGGACGCGCCGCCCGCATCGGACTTCGGATCAGGGTGCTGTGTTCATCGCGTAGGACAGAACGGCGTAGGCGATCGCGTCGGCGTTGAGGTCGAGCACCTCGAGACTGACGTTGTCGAAGGTGTCGCACGCTTGGTGGTAGCACGGGTCGTACTGGAGTCCCGCGGTGCCGCCGTAGATCGCGGCCTGCTCGGCGGTCTTGATGCCGGTCGAACCCGCAAACACGCCACCTACCGGGATCCCCGCGGCGGCGAAGGGCGTGTAATCGGAAACGGCGCCGATCGCCTCCGGCTCGTAAGCGAGGCCGCGGTCGGCGTGGAAACCCTCGAACAGCGCCTCGATGGCGTCGGAGCCGGGGGGTCCGGGCACTCCTGATGCCGAGCCGTCGCCGTCGTAGACGAAGCGCACGAAGTTCGGCGAGCCGATGGCGTCGAAGTCCAGGTACAGGGCGATGTCCTCGAGCTCGCTCGGGGTGAGGTTGCTCAGGTAGTAGGTCGAGCCGAGCAGCCCCGCTTCCTTGCCGCCCCACCACGCGAAGCGGACCAGATTGTGCGGCTTCACCTTGGCCATCTGCAGGGCGACCTCCAGGATGGCCGAGCTGCCCGAACCGTTGTCGTTGATGCCGGGTCCGGCATCGACCGAGTCGAGATGGGCCCCGACCATGACCACGTTCTGCGGGTCTCCTGTCGTCGACTCCGCCAGCACGTTGTAGTCGGTGGCGAGGCCGCGGAAGGCGTCGGCAACCATGTGGATGACGAGGCCGGGCGTCCCTGCCCACTCCGCGCCGCGGTCGTAGCTCGCGGACATCACCGGAATGCCGCCGGCGTAGCCCGCGCTCAAGCGTGCCGACGAACAGCCCCGTGCGGTCCGGGGTGTTGCCCTGGTTGAAGATGATGACGCCGACCGCCCCGGCCGAAGCGGCGTTTTCGGCCTTCATCTGGAAGCTGCAGGTGCCGCGCTGGAGGAGCGCGATGTTGCCGGGCGGGAAGCCGGCGAAGTCGGCCACCTCGCAGCCGCTGGTCGACGTGTTGCCCAGCCCGAGTTGGAGATCGATGGCGATCACCGCGGCCGTGACATCGCCGGATTCGGTGTGGGCCAAGAGGGCGTAGTCGTCCCCTTCCACGTAGACGGTCGGCGACGGGGCGATCTGCTCGAGGGTCGAGGGACCGGCCTGGAAGTAGGTCAGGTACTCGAAGGGCTGGATGGTCACGTTGTAGCCGGCCGCGGCCATCGCGGCGGCGACGTAGTCGACCGACTCGTCGTAGCCGGCCGAGCCGGACACGCGCGTGCCACCGTTGGCATCGGCGATCGCCTGCAGGGCCGCCTGGTGGGCGCGGACCCCGTCGACGGTCACGCACTCCAGCAGCTTCTTGGGGGTGTTATTCGTTCGGTTGTCACATGCCTCTGGCCCGGCGAGCACCGAGACCGCAGCGGGTGGGGCAAGCAGGCAGAGAGCGACCAGGATCAGACGGCGGAACAGGTACATGATGAGGACCTCCCTTTTGTCTTGGCGGCGGTTTGCCAGTCGTTTCATTGACATCAGTCCACTTCCGGCCCCGGCGGCCAGCGCGCCGGAAGTGGCCAGCGGTGCGCGACATCACCACCGGGGCGCGATTCGTCGGAATGTAAAGACTAGTTGACGATAAGGTCCGGAGTCGATCTGTCAAGAGACCATGTCTCACAATCTATGCTCGAGCACCCGCCCTCCGCAGATCGCCAATGGACGGCCAGGGACACGAGATGACGACCGACCTGGACCTCAGGAGCACCGCGCGCGCGAGCTGATCGCGGCTGAACTCAACGCACGGGGAGGCCGGTGGCGAGCGCGGCAAGCAGGCGCCGCTGGGTATCGGAGGGGAGGTCCGGGGCATCGCAGTGCACGCCGGCGACGAAGCGCTCGGTCGCCACCGCGGTGCCTGAGCCGAGCTCGCCGGCCGAGTAGCGGAAGCCGCCTCGGCCGGGCGATGGCAGATCGTCGACCGGCGTCCGCCGCGCCCACTCGTCGCGCAGCCTGGCCAGCGCCTGCGCCGCCGTCTCCTCGCTTCCGAGCTCCGAGTAGTAGAGCCGCGCTTCGCGGCCATCGATCCGGTAGCTCGCCGTCACGCCCCCCGGCAGGAAGGCGTGGCCGAGCAGGTCGGCCGCGAACCAGCGCTCGCTCTGTGGCACCAGCCCTTCCGCCGGCAGCGGCTCGAGGAAGGCCGGCAGCGCATCCACGCCCGGCGCCCGGTCGCAGACCTGCTCCATGAATTTCCCCAGCGCGGCGGTGAGCTCGGCTCGATCGTCGTCGGCCTCGCCGTGAACGTAGAGGCCCCCCGCCATGCAGCGGCCACGGTCCCGGAGCTGTAGCCCTCGGTGCACCACGGCGCGCGGCGCGGCGTCGGGAGGCAGGGCGCTGCGGAAGATGCCGAAGGCCCCCGCCGGGCCGCCCATGTCGTAGAGGTCGAGGGTGACGCAGGCGAGCGGGTCCTCTCCGAGCTGGTATCGCAGGTGGACGAGCTCTCGAAAGCCGTAGCCGACGTAGCGCTCGGCGCCGCCGTCGAGGTACTCGAAGAGGCGGTCGGGACCGTGGCGGGTCGGCCCCTCGACCACCTTCCAGCCGGGGAGGCGCGCCGCGTCCGGGAGCAGCGTCTCGAGCTCTCCCGCCGGCGGCGACCCGCAGGCGAGGCCGACGACGAGCGCGGCCGCGGCACCGAGCCGCGCGAGCCCGCTCATGCCGTTGCCACACCGAGCCGCCGGTGCGCCTCGACCAGCTCGGCCCGAACCGGCCGGGAAAACGGGCACGCGGCCTCACACGGCGCCACGCAGCCCGCGCAGGCCGCCGCTGCGCGCGGCGGCGCCAGCGCGGCATAGCGCCGCCGGGCCTCGTCGTGGCGGTCGTAGTAGGCGAAGTACATGAAGAAGCGATTCACGTCGGCGATCGCCACACCGTGCGGGCAGCTCGCTTCGCAGGCGGCGCAGAAGCGGCAGTAACGGTGGCGCACCTCGTCGGCGTAGCGGCCGAGCATCGCGGCCTCGGCCAGGCTCAGGCGAGATCCCACCGCGGCGGTCATCTCCCGGATCTGCTCGAAGCTCCCGAAGGTGACGGCCACGCTCGCCACGGCCGGGTTGGTGAGGGCCCACTTGACGGCCGCATCGCGGAACGACAGGCCGCCCGCCTCGAGCTCCTTGATTTCGCGCTGGCGCTTGCCAGCGTTGGTCTTGAAGGCGATGGTGCCGATGCCCCGCGCCGCCGCACGCTCGAGGATTTCGTCGAGATCCGGGTAGGACACGAAGTCGTACTTGATGAAGAAGACCTCGAAGCGGCCGTCCTCCATGGCGGCGTTCAGCACCCCCTGCATCCCGCCCGAGTGACCCGACAGCCCGAGGTGTCGCACCTTGCCCGCCTGCTTCGCCGCCGCGATGGCCTCGTGGAAGGCCTCGACGTGCAGCTCGGCCGGCGCGCGGACATCGGCCGCGTAGTAGACGTCGATGTGATCGCTGCCGAGGCGGCGCAGGCTCGCGTCGATGTCCGCGAGGACGTTGCCCGCACTCTGATGGGCGTCGACCGGGTTGCCGGTGACCACGACCAGACGGTCGCGTTCGGCGGCGACGTCGCGCAGCGCGCGCCCCAGCGCCTCCTCCTCGCGGCCGTCGAGGTACTGGCCGGAGGTCGCGAAGGTGTTGATCCCGGCCTCGACCGCGGCCGCCATCAGCGGCGGGTTGTCGACCCCGTGGGCGCCGAAGGCAAGCTCCGACACCTCGAGGCCGGTGCGGCCGAACGGACGGGAGCCCATCCGGCCGGGAGCGGCTGGCGCCTCGGGCTCGGGACCCTCAGCGCCGCAGCCGATCGCGAGACCCGAGGCAGCGGCACCCAGCTTGAGGAAATCTCGGCGGTTGACACCCTTCGGCGCGTCGACCATGGGGACCTCCCGCGCGCGGCCTCGCGATGGATCGGACACTGACCCGCATTCTGTTGCCCGCGGGGCGCTGTCGTTGGTTGTGCCTCCCTTCAGTATAGGGCTCTCCGGCGATCGCCGGGCGCTGCCCGCCGGCCGCCTGCTCTTGACTTTCCCGGCGTTCGGCTCAATCGTGGAAGCGAGGAGATTCCGAGAACAGCACGACAGCAGGCCCCTCCGCAGCGACATCGAGCGGTCGCGGCCCGTCCCAACTAAAGGAGGATGGAGAGATGATCCGAAGTTCGGTTCGGCTCGCAGTGATCGTGATGGTGATGACCGCCGCGGCCGTTGTGGCGCAGGCCGGCGACGACCAGGAGTGGGGCGGCACGTGGCAGAACGGTCCCCCGACCACCTTCCCGCAGGCCTTCTCGCGCTTCGACGGCGCCTATGACCCCGGCACCGGCCTGGTCTACTTCCTGGGTGGCCGCCTCGCCGACGCCAACACCGACGGCAGTATCTGGACCTTCAACCCCTCGACCGGCATCTACGCCGACACCGGTCTCGACATGCCGGTCCCGATCTCGAACTACACCATCAACGTGCTCAACGACGCCACCGGCGAGGGCTACTACGTCTTCTGCGGACGGCCGTCGGCTGGCGGCGTGGTGACATCCGTCCAGGTCTACTACCCCGCCACCAACACGGTGATCCAACTGCCGCCCGCCGACGACTTCCCCGGCGACGCCACCCACTCGTGCAGCTCGGCTCTCAACGCGGTGGTCAACAACAAGGTCTACATGGCCGGCGGCTTCAACGCGACGGCGATGAGCGAGCAGACGTGGGTCTTCGATCCGATGGCGCCATCGGGGAGCAGGTGGACCCGGATCGCATCGGCCGACCTCGCCGTGGCCAGGGCTTACATCATGGGCGCGGTGGTCGACGGCAAGATCTACGCCGTCGGTGGCGCGTCGTGGGACGGTGCTGCGCTCATCAACCTGGACACGGTGCAGATGCTCGACCCGGCCGCCCCGACCCCGACCTGGACACCCTTGGCATCCCTGCCCGAGGCGTGCTCGAGCTCGCGCGCCTGGGGCTTCGACACCGGCAGCCTCTACATCGATCCCAGCGATATGACCCCGCTTTCCGGCAAGATCATCAGCGGCTGCGGCTTCTGGTCGACGGCCATCCAGGCCGTCTACGCCTACACCGTGGCCACCAACAGCTGGGAGGCCTTCCCGCCGTTCCTCACCGCCCGTCGTGACATGGCGGGCGAGCTCATTCCCATCGCCGGTGAGGAGGCACTGTGGGTCTGGGGCGGTTACGACGGCACCAGCGCCAACACCACGACCGCCGAGTACTACACTCTCGGCTTGATTCCGGTGGAGCTGCAGACATTCACCATCGAGTAGCCGATCACGCAGCAACGTCAACCCGCGCCCCGGCTCCGGCCGGGGCGCTGTGTTTCCCGACTCACTGCGTCTCCTGATCCGGGCTAGTCCGACCGCGCGGGTCGCCGCCACCGCGGTCCACGCGGACCGGTTGGTACAATCACCGTTCTGAAGCAAGGCCGGGCGTCATGCGATGAGTCCTTCATCCCGTGCCACGACACGAGTCCGCCGGACGGCGGGCCAGCTTCTCCGTTGCGCGCTGGTCGTGGCTGCGGCGACGTCGCAGGCAGCGTGCGGCCGCGACCGCCCAGCCCAGCCGCCACCCCAGGGGCCGGCGTTGCTTCTCGCCCAGGCCCAGTTCGAGCAGACGCCGGCTGCGACAGGCAAGGTCGAGACCACCCCTGGCGCGGCACGGCTCACCATCGCTCGCTACGGCGCGGGCAGGTGGACCGCCGAAGTGCTCGAGGACCCCGAGAGCAACGTCTTTCACAAGGCGATGCCCTTCCTGGTGCCGGGCGAGCCGCCCGGGATTCTCACGATCGGCGCCAACTTCGCGCCGATCCCGGCGCGGATGAAGCTCTGGCGGCGGACGCCCGATGGCTGGCAGGGCACCACCATCGCCAGCGCGGACTTCGGGAGCCGCTTCAACCGCTTCCGCGACGTCGAGGTCGGAGACGTGACCGGCGACGGGGAGCCCGAGATCGTGGTCGCCACCCACGATCAAGGTGTCGTTTCCGTGTTCCGGAAGGGGCATGCCCATCAGTGGACCGCGACGACGATCGATCACGCGGCGAACACCTTCGTCCACGAGGTCGAGATCGCCGACGTGACCGGCGACGGGGTGGCCGAGATCTTCGCCACGCCGACAGCCCCAAACCGGGTCGAACGGCGCGTGCAGCCCGGCAGGATCATGATGTACACCTTCGACGGGGCCGGATGGGTGCCGTCGCCGGTGGCGGAGTTCGCAGACCGCCACGCCAAGGAGATCTTGGCGACGGATCTGGAGGGAGCCGGGCAGGTCGACCTGTTCGCCGCCATCGAGCCACCGCCACCCGGCGCCGAAACCCCGGGTTCGAGAGGACCGGGAGTGACGCATCAACCGCTACCGGTGGGACCGGGGGACGTGGCTGACAGCGGAGGTGGCGACCATCGCGGCCGAGTCCTGTCGGTTCCTGCGCGCCGGCGACGTCGACGGTGACCATCGGCGCGAGCTCGTCGCCTCGTGTGGCAGGACCGGCCTCTGGCTGCTTCGACCGGGCGCGGAGAGGTGGCCGACCGAGAGGATCGACGGCGCATCAACGGCCGTCGAGCTCGCGACCGCCCTCGCGGACCTCGACCGCGACGGGGTCGCCGAAATCTACGTGGCCGCCGAGGATCAAGGGCAGCTGCGCGCCTACGTCTGGGAACCCGACGGGTTCCACAGGTACGAGCTGATGGAGATACCGCGAGACGTCATGAACTTCGGCCTCGAGGTGGTGGTCGACCCGGAGTGCTTGCGCTAGGTGCGTGTGGGGCATAGGCCCCTCGGCGCACGCGGGTCGCAGGCCTCTGGGTGAGTGTGACGCGTCGCGGTCGCAGGCTGGCCTGCGACCCGCGTGCGCCGAGCGGGATGCGCGCGCTCCGGCGGCGTCGGCTACCATGGGGGCGTGAGCGCGCCGCTGCGCATCGTGGTGACCGGCGCCTCCGGCTTCGTGGGCCGGCTGCTCGTGACGCTGCTCCGGCGCCACCACCACGTCGTCGCCGTCGACCGGCGCGCGCTCGGCGCGTCGGAGATGGCCGACCACCCGAACGTCGAGTGGTACCAGGTCGACCTCTGCGACCGCGAGGCGGTCGAGGGCACGATGGCCTGCATCGCGGCCGGCGGCGGCGCGCAGGTGCTGCTCCACCTGGCGGCCTACTACGATTACTCCGGCGAGGAGCACCCGGAGTACCAGCGCACCAACGTCGACGCCCTGCGGATCCTGCTCGACGCCGCGCGCCGCCTCTCGCTCGAGCACTTCGTGTTCGTGAGCTCGGTGGCGGCCTGCCCGTTCTCGCGGCCCGGCCACCCGATCACCGAGGCCACACCGCCGGACGGCGGTCACATCTACGCCCGCACCAAGGCGGCCGGCGAACGCATGCTCGCCGAGCACACCGGGAGCTTCACCCCGCTCATCGTCCGCCCCGCCGCGCTGTTCTCGGACTGGTGCGAGTACCCGCCGCTGCAGGTGCTGCTCGACACCTGGCTGTCGGGACGATGGGACGCCCGCATCCTCGCGGGCCGCGGCGCGTCCGCCATCCCCTACCTGCACGTCCGCGACGCCGCCTTCTTCATGATGCGGCTGCTCGAGCGCCGCCATCAGCTCGCGCCGCTCGAGGTGCTGATCGCCGGCGAGGACGGGGCGATCTCCCACCTCGATCTCTACCGCGCCGCCACCGCCTACGCCGAGGGCCGTGCCCGCTCGGCAATCCACATTCCGCGGCCGCTGTGCAAGCCGGGCATCTGGCTGCGCAACCTGGCCGGCCGCGCCCTCGGCTCGCGGCCCTTCGAGCGGGCATGGATGGCCGACTACGTCGACCGGAGGATGGAGATCGACGCGAGCCGGACGAGGCAGCGCCTCGGCTGGTCGCCGAACGAGCGCCTCGGGCTGCTGACCCGGCTGCCGTTCCTGATCGAGCGCCGGCGCGACAACCCGATGGAGTGGTACCGCCGCAACCGCGAGGCGCTGGAGCACCTGGAGCTCACCCCGAACTTCCGGATCTACCGGCTGATGAGGCGCTACGAGGAGCAGATCGAGCAGGAGCTCGGCGACGCGCTCCGGCGCCGGCCCCGAACCGCTCCGGCAGGCCCGGCCCTGACGCCCGAGCAGCGGCTCCGGGATCACCGGGTGACGATCCGCAACCTGCTGGCGTCGGTCCGCACCGGCGACAACGAGCTCTTCGTGAGCTGGTGCGGAGACCTCGCCGAGCGCAGCGTCGCAAGGGGCCTCGATGAGGACGAGGTCGTCTTCGCGTTGGGCTCGCTCGACTCGATCACGGTCGACACGCTGCGCGCCGACCCGGAGGGGGCGCCACTCGCGCGATCGCTGCGCGAGCTCGTGAGCACGAGGATCGCCTTCGGCATCGACCGGGTGCTCGAGGTGTACGAGGACGCCAGGGCCTTCGGCGTCGACCAGGGCCGATGAACAGATCGGAGCCGCTCGGGAAGACAGGCCGGCGCTCCATGGGTTGGAGGATGTGATGTCCTCGACAGCACGCGGTCGCCGGGAGCGCGCCCTCGCCCTGATCGGCGCCCTGCTCTCCACCACGGCTCTGATCAGCTACTTCACGCTGTCGGTGAGGATCCCGAGCCTGCGCGACAGCGCCTGGCTCAACCTGCTCGCGGTGGTCGTCGGCCTCGGCCTGTCGATCGCGGCCGTCGCGCGGCGAAGGTCGGTCGTCTCCTCCGCGGGCCTCGCGCTGTCCATCCTGTGGACGGCGGCGCTGTTCGGCTTCGTTTTCCTGCTCTCCGAGCAGCTCCCGTCGCCGGCGGCAGCCGTCGGGGTCGGCGAGACCGCACCGGCATTCGAGCTCCCCGACCAAAGCGGGAAGCCGGTCGCCCTGTCGGACTTTGCCGGATCCAAGGTCGTGCTGGTCTTCTACCGCGGGTTCTGGTGACCCTTCTGCCGGTCGGAGCTGCAGGTCCTGCAGTCGCGCATCACGGATATCAGGGCGGCGGGCGCGGAGCTCGTCGCCATCTCGGCGGACTCGGTGGACGACAATCGGCGGCTGGTCGAGGGTCTTGGCCTTGGCTTCCCGGTGCTGTCGGACAGCTCGCGCGCGACGATCGCCGCCTACGGGCTGGTCCATCGCGGTGCCGGGCCCGGGGGAGCCGACATCGCGCGACCCGCTACCCTGCTCGTCGGCCGCGACGGGACCGTGCAGTGGCGCCACCTGACCGAGAACTGGCGGGTCCGCGTCAGTCCGGACGCCATCGTCGCCGCGGTCTCGGAGGCGGCACACGAGCCGCAGCCCGGCCCGAGCGTCACGCCCGATCAGGACTGAGGCGAGCGCTCCGCCCCGCGGAGTGCCTCGCACGCGTCGCCGAGCCCGGCCTTCGCGTGAGGCTCCTCGTGGAGCGACAGCGACACGCCAGCGGCGATCGGCACGGGCCGCTGGTCACAGCGCGGCCTGGTGGGCTCACGGCCGAGAGGATCCGATCCAGCGAGCCCCAATGGTCGCGTTGATCGTGGTCCCGCGAGCGTGCCAGGGCTCCAGGACGAAGGGGGCCGCCGGCTGCAGCCGACCCGCCACCCGCCGAGTCAGCGTCAGCACCGGCAGCTCGAGCCGCGACGGGTGGTCGGGCCCGAACCGCAGCACCGGATGCGCGACCACCGGCGAGGTCGGGATGTTGAGGTCGCCGCCGTCGTTCGGGTTGACCTCGAAGCGCGGCCAGTTGCTGCCGGACACCGCGATGCGGATGCGGTGGCCGGCGTTGAACACGATCGCGGTCGACCACAGCTCGACCGTCACCTCGACCGGGACCCCGGGCGTCAGCAGGCACTCGCGGTCGTCGCCGCAGCGCATCCGCGCCCGCTGCAGGCCGTCGAGCACCAGCATCGAGCGTCCGTCCGGGTAGACGTCGGTCAGCCGGACCGCGAGGTCGAGGTCGGCCGTGTCGGGCACCAACCACAGCACGCAGCGCACCGGACCGACCACGGGCAGCGGCTCGCTCAGCGGCTCGGTCGTGAACACCGCGACGTCGTCGCGCGCCTCGATCGGCCGCTGGTCCTGCGGGCCGTCGCCCATCGGCCGGCCATCCACGATGAGGTCCGGGGACAGGTTCGCGCCGCCGAGCGTGTACACCGGATGGTCGGGATCCGACACCAGCTCGAGCTCGCCCTCGCCCGGCGCGGTGGATTCGAGCTCACCGTCCGCGGTCAGGAAGAGCTCGCGCGTCGCCGCCCGGGGCGGCCAGCGGTCGAGACCGACCCACACGTTGCCGGGCGCGCCCGGCTCGCCCACCGCGCCCATCACGTACGCCCGCACCACCGGCCAGTCCTCGATCGCCGACGGCTCGTCGCGGAGCGTCGCCTCGTACCACGGCAGCAGGAGATCGATCGGGTCGAGCGCCGCGTTGGCGGGGTACGTGAGGGCCCCAGCCTGGCGCGAGAACAGGTCGTTGTGGGTCCACGGCCCCATCACCAGGAACTGCCGCCCGGTCGCCCCCGAGCCGCCCCGCTCCTGGAAGGCGGAGAACCCGTCGAGCGTGCCCTGGCCGAAGATGTCGTACCAGCCGCCGACGTGGACGCCGGCGGCGTGGACCGAGCCCGCACTGGCGAGCACCTCCACTGGGTCCCACCACGCGTCCTTGAGCCGATGCTGACGAATCTCGTCGTAGAAGGCGCTGGCGCCCTGGCTCTCCAGCCAGTTGACGGTCAGCTCCTCACGAATCGCGCCGCCCTGGAGGAACGCGTGGTGGTAGAGATCGGGGGTCGCCACCACCGGGGCGATCGAGCGCAGCGCGGGATCGGCGCCGGGCGCCAGCAGGTACTGGGGAATGGCGAACGCCGAGCCGCCGAACATGCCGATGTGGCCATCGCACCAGGGCTGGTCCGCCACCCACTCGACGGTGACGCGTCCGTCCTCCGCGTCGTCCCGGAACACCGTGTCCTCGCCCCCGGAGTCGAAGCGGCCGCGCGTGTCCTGGGCGACGCAGGTGTACTGCAGCAGGGTGAGGCCCAGGCACACCTGCCCGCATGCCGTCCTTGTCGTACGGCGTCCGGATCAAGACCGTCGGCCACGGCCCGCCGCCGAACGGCAGGTAGACGTCGGTGGCGAGCAGCGTCCCGTCCGCGGCCGGGATCGAGATCTCGAAGCTCTGCGCCGGCACCGGCGTTGCCGATGCCAGCATCACGGCCATCCCGATGACCGCCGCCGCGGCCCTCAAGCGTGCTTCTGGAGTGCCCACCGCGTTGATTGTACCCGCCGCCGGCCTTCCGAAACCGACGGTACGAAGATGGCCTGGATGGAAAACGCCCCCGCCGGAGCGGGGGCGTGCGAGGTCATGGTCTGATTCGACCGGCTACGGCACCGTGACGCTCCAGCGCGAGGTGTCGCCCGAGTCGAAGCCGTCGACGAAGAGCTCGTCCACGCCAAGCCAGTCGAGCGCCGCTCCCAGCAGCGCGGCCCGGTCCTGCGGGTTGTCGACCGCCTCGTAGCCGAAGCCCAGGTAGACGATCCTGGCGCCGGACGTGGAGTCGGTGGCGCGGATCGCTCCCTGTAGCTGCTGCTCCGGTAGCTGAGGATCGCCGTCGCGTCGCTGTCGTAGGGTGCGATCGCGTCCGGGTACTCCTGGTTGTTGGCGCCGTCGCCGCCCTGGATGTGGAGGATCGAGGCCATCGGTGATCGGGTCGCCGGCGACCCCGTCGAGATAGTAGATGTTGGTGTCGTCCGTGACGTAGCTCGCGTGCAGGTAGTCGTGGTACCAGACCGGATCAACACTGCTGCTGGGATCGGCGAGCTCCCAGCCGATGTCCTGGCCGGTCAGGAACAGCTTGCCGCCGTGGTCGAGGTGCTGGCTGAGGAAGTCGCGGTCCTCGGCGTCGAGGGTGGGGTAGGCCAGGCCCACCTGCCAGATCAGCAGGCTGTAGGCCTGGAGCACCTCGTCGTTCAGCTTGCCGGCGGCGAGGTCCCAGACCCCATACGTCAGACCGAGGCTGTCGAGGGCCGCCGTGTAGTAGTTCTCGTAGGTCGTCGGAGCCATCGTCGTCGACGATCAGCACGTCGGCGTCGTCGGTGAGGTAGCTGAAGGGGATGACCAGCGGCGTCGTCAGGTTGGGCGAGCTGACCTCGAAGTGGAGCTTGATGTACCCCGGCGAGGTCGGCACGACGTCGAGCGAGTAGTCGATCGACTCCTCGACGCCGAGGTCGAAGCTCCAGGGGCCGGTGTGGTGGCCGCCCTGGTCGTCCCAGTAGCTCGCGGTCCAGCCGGCCGGCGCCTGGTCGACGACCAGCTCGATGGTGAAGGTGTCGGCGAACCCGACGTTCATGATGGTGAAGGGCGGGCTCGGCGGGCCGGGCGCCGACGGCCCGACCTTGACCCGGTCGAAGGGCACCATCGCCCGCACGCTGTAGTCGGGCTCGGGGAAGGTCGACACCGCCTGCAGCACCTCCTTGTCGGCGGCGCGCTGCACGAAGACCACGGCGTGGAGATTGGCCTGGTTCCAGCTCGGGTCGACGTCGAAGCTCTTGGTGAAGACCGCGGTGTTGCCGGCGCCGGAGAGCGTGATGGTGTCGTTGATGATGTCGCGGGTCACGTACGTGTACGTCTCACTCCCGTAGACGACGTCCTGCTCGAGCAGCAGGAAGCGGATGTGGTCACCGGCGAGGATGTCGGTCTCGGAGTACATCGTGACCGTGGCCTGGATGTCGCCGCTCGCCGGGTCGAGGGAGTTGATCTCGATCCGGACCGGCGCCGGCTGGAAGTAGGCGCCCCCGACGATCGAGAGGTATCGGACCACCGGTGGCGATCCCGGCGCCGCCGCCAACGACCTTGGTCAGGCCGTTGAAGACCACGGTCGGGAAGGCGTTGATGCCGTAGTAGGCGAGCGCGGCGTCGGTCTCCGGCGTGCCGAGGCCGCCGCTCGTCGCGTAGTAGCGCGCGCTGAGGAACTCGCCGTAGTTGTAATGGGAGTGGACAACGTCCAGCCCCGCGTAGGCGTCGGGGCAGTAGCCGCACCAGGTCGCGGTCGCGTCCTCGGCCAGGGTCGTCTTGGGATAGGCATCGAGCGCGGCCAGCGGAGCGGCCGCCCCGAGCATCACGCACAGGAGCACAACGGCACGTCGCATTCCCCACCTCCATCGATTGACGGTCGGTCTGAAGCCACGGCCGACACGGTAACGCCTTCGAGTTCTCTGGTCAATTGGTTATATCTGAGATGCTATCGCAGTCTCTCGAGCCCAGCCGAGACGAGGGCGAACTCGCTCGGTGGTGAGGTCGGTCACCGGCGCGCCCCGGCCCTGGCAGACGATCATGGATGTGATGTTCCGACGCTTCGCACCCCACCTGCGTCCCACCCTCCGCTCCGCCCGCTCCGTCGCCGCGCGACGGGTGATTGTGGTGGTGGTCGCGCTTGGCGGCCTGCTCGTTGCCGCCGCCGCCGCCCGCGACCTGATCGTGTTCGACGACTTCGAGACCGGCGACGCGCGCTTCTGGTCGAGCTCGGTCCCGGTGCTCCCGGACACCGTCTGCGTCCCGGCGGCCGAGGTCGTCGAGCCGGCGAGCCCGACGGTCCTCGGCGACGGCACGCCCGGCAGCGTGACCCGAGCCGAGATCCAGTCCGCCCTCGACGGCGGCGGCCACGTCAGCTTTGACCTCGGTCCGCTGCCGCAAACGATCGTCCTCGATGCCGAGCTCGTGATCACCCGCGAGGTCGTGCTCGACGGCGGCGGCCTGGTGACGCTGAGCGGCCAGGACAGCACCCGGGTCCTCAGGGTGACCCCGGCGTGGAGCCCGGTGGACGCCTACACCGCGACCTTGCAGCGGCTGCGGATCGAGCACGGGCGGGCGGCGGCCGCGCCACCCTTCGAAGACAGCGGAGGCGCGATCCTCGCGCCCGGTGGCGGCGCCTGGCAGGCCACGTCGCTGGTCGTCGTGGGATGCAGCTTCGTCGACAACCACGCCGTCGACTCGGCCCAGGACAGCGGCGGCGGTGCGATCTACGCGATCGGTCTCGAGCGGCTCGCGATCGCCGGCTGCAGCTTCGAGGGCAACAGCGGCTCGAATGGGGGCGCGGTCTACTCGCTCGGCAGCCGCGAGGTCCACATCACCGGATCCACCTTCCGCGGCAACGCCGCCACCGGCGACGGCGGCAACCCGGGAGACGGCGGCAACGGCGGCGCGCTCGGCGTCGACGGCGCTGCGCGCCAGGTCCGGATCTGCGGCAGCCGCTTCCTCGAGAACACCGCCAACGCCTACGGCGCCGGGTTCTTCTCGGTGATGTACGACGACTCGAGCCTCACCGAGTTCATCGCCACCACCTTCGAGGCCAACCGCAACCCGGGCCCGGACCAGTTCGCGGGCGGAGCCTACGTGCAGGGCGGGCCGTTCGAGATCCGCGACACGACGTTCAGGGCCAACGAGGCGAACGGCGTCGGCGGCCTCTTCCTGGGGCCTCAGGCGACCGGCGAGCTCAGCAACTGCACCTTTTCAGGAAACGTGGCTCGCACCAGCCTCGGCGGGGCGATCACCGTCAACACCAGCCGTCCGGTGCTGCTGGTCAACTGCACCATCGTCGACAACCACGCTCCCGGTGAGGTCGCATTCGCCGCCGGCATCAACGTCGACGCCGACCACGCCCTCACTTTGCGCAACACCATCCTCGCCGGCAACACCGCCGGCAACCTCTGGAACCCCTGGAACATCCGCCGCACGGTGCTTGACGGCGGCGGCAACCTGCAGTGGCCGCCGACCCGGCCCAACGGCCAGCCGGAGCCGCCCGCTACCGCGACCGTCGTCTGGGCCGAGCCGATGCTGCTGCCGTGCGCCGACAACGGCGGGCTGACCCAGACCATGGCTCCCGACGACGGCAGCCCGGCGATCGGCGGTGGAGTCTCCGGCGGTGCGCCGATGACCGACCAGCGCGGTCGATTGCGCACGCCGGCGCTCGACGTCGGCGCCTACGAGACGCCCTAGGAGCCCGCAGTTCTCACCGCCCTCTGAATCGAGGTGAAGGTGACTGGTAGGCGGTGCCACAGGAGGTCGATGCGAAATGCGGACGTGTGAAGAGACATCTCATGGTTATGGTGAGCTTCTTGACGGTCGGGAGTCGGCTGGAGGAGTCGGTCAGCCGGGCACACCGATGGAACCGGCAAGGAGGAGGGGCTGCGCAGCATCGTCCAGAAGGTCGTTCGTGCCGCAGTGGCCGTCCGACAACAACTCGGTCAACCACGTCCGGCGAAGAAGGCCATGCGGTGCGAACTCCGAGCGCCTCGACCACGGCCTCGAGCTCGTCCGCCACCTCGTCGACCGCGCGGTAGCGCGGGCAGTCGCCGATGGCGAAGCGCCGCAGGATCGCGGTGAAGGGCGCGGGCAGCCACGGGAAGAGCGCGCCGAGGTTCATCAGCCGGTAGGGGAAGAACATCGACGCGTCGGCGGAGCCGACCTTGCCGGCGAGATCGGGCCGCGTCTCGAGCACGTCGCGGATCCGGACGACCCGGCGCGCCGCGACGACGTGGAGCACGTTGCCGACGCTCCACAGGTCGAAGTCGGGCGAGCCGGGATCGAGGTCAAAGTCGATCCAGCGCAGGCGGCCGCTGCCGGCGTCGACGAACAGATGGTCGTTGCGGATGTCACCGTGGCAGAGACCGGCCGCGTGCAGCGGGCGATTGCGCGCAGCGCGTCAACGACCCTCGCAGCACGCCGGGCAAGGTCAAGCGCACGTAGTCCTCGTGGGTCCCCTCGAGGGTGCCGAGGTGGGTCAGCAGATCCTGCCCGCGGATGACGTCGAGCACCCGCACGAGGTTGCCGCGCGCGTCCCGCGCCGCCCTCCCCTGCATGAAGGCGAGGTCGCCGCGGGTCCGCTCGAGCACCCGCGCCTCCTTCTCCGCGCTGCGCCGGCACAGGAACTCGACGTCCCCGACCCGGGCCCGGAACACCTCGGCGAAGACCAGCTTGACGATCTGCGGCCGGCCGCTGGTCAGCGAGATCGCGCGCTTGACCCAGTACTTCGGCTCGCCGGTCAGCCCGAAGCGCTTCTCGAGCTCGACGCCGCGCACCAGCAGCAGCTCGCCGCCGAGCCGGATCACGTCGCCGCGGTCGATGCCCATGAACTCGGTCGTGTCGTCGACGATTCGCGGCGGTCGGCTGATCTCCTGCCCGGTCAGCTCGCCGATCCGCCTCCTGATCCACTCCGCGTCGGGAGCGCCCGCCTCGCCCACGCCTCCAGCATGCCACGGCGGCGCCCGTCCGCAAGCGCCGGCAGGGAGGCCGGCGCCGGGCGGCTCCGGGCGGAGAGCCATTGACGAGCCTGCCACCGCGCGCCCAGACTAGCGGACGCGTGGCAGGGAGGCCGGAATGATCGTGCGTTGCGCCGTCGTCCTTTGCATGGCCGCGGCCGCCGCCGGCTGCTCGAGCCTCGGGCCGCGCGGCCTGACCGCCGCGTCGCCGGTGCCCGAGGCGCCCGAGCGCCCGTCGCAGCTCAGCCCGCCGGCCCCTCCCGAGATGCCGAGCCCGGTGATCCCCGAGCACCTGCTCGAGGAGGGCGCCACCTTCACCCTCGCCGACGTGGTCGACATCGCGCTGCGCAACAACCCGGTGACCAGGACCGCCTGGCTGGAGGCGCTCTCCGCAGCGGCCGAGCTCGGCAGCACGCGCTCGGCCTACTACCCGCGCCTCGACCTGACGATCGACGCCACGCGCACCCAGCAGAGCGCCCTGGGTGGACAGTTCGATTTTCTCCAGACCAGCTACGGACCGACCGTCGACCTGAGCTGGCTGGTGCTCGACCTCGGCGGGCGCGCCGCCGACGCCGAGGACGCGCGGCTCGGCCTGCTGGCCGCCGACTGGACGCACAACGCCGTGGTCCAGAACGTGATCCTCGCCGTGCAGCAGACCTTCGTCGCCGTACCTCAACGCCAAGGCCCAGCTCGAGGCCGCCCGGACCAACGTGGCTCAGGCCCAGACCGCCCTCGACGCCGCCGAGGCGCGGCACGACGCCGGGCTCGCGACCATCGCCGAGGTGCTCCAGGCGAAGACGGCGCTGTCCCAGGAGCAGCTCGCGGTCGACCGGCTGTCGGGGTCAGGTGCTGGCTCTGCGCGGCGCCCTGGCCACCGCGATGGGCCTGCCCGCCTCCACGCCGTACGACGTCGGCAATCTCCCCGCCGACCTGCCGCTCGCAGCTCGCCACCGCGACGGTCGAGGAGCTCATCGAGGAGGCTCGAGCCGCCAGGCCCGACCTCGCGGCGGCCCGGCTCGAGGCCGAGCAGGCGGCCGCCCGCATCCGCTCGGCCCGGGCGCAGGGCCTGCCGATGCTGTCGCTGGGGGCGAGCGCGAGCCGGATCTACTACGACCCTGCGACCTACGCCGACTACGGCGACAGCTGGTCGGCGCGCCTGATGCTCGGCGTGCCGCTGTTCACCGGGTTCGAGACCAAGTACAACACCGAGAAGGCGAAGCAGGACGCCGCCGCGTCGGCCTCCCGCGCCGACACCCTCGAGCAGCAGGTGATCCTCGAGGTGTGGACCAGCTACTACGGCCTCAAGACCGCGACCCAGCTCGTGAGCACGACCCGCGACCTGCTCGCCAGCGCGGAGCAGTCGGAGCGGGTGGCGATGGGGCGCTACCGGGAGGGGGTCGGCACCATCCTCGACCTGCTCGCGGCGCAGTCGGCGCTCGCCGACGCGCGCGCCGAGGAGATCCTCGCCAGGTCCTCGTGGTTCTACGCGCTGGCGCAGCTCGCTCACGACACCGGCGTCGCCTCGCCGACTCTCCAGGCCACGGTGGCCGTCATCGAAGAGAAGGAAAGCCCATGACACAGCGATCGATCGGTGCGCTCGTTCCGGCCGCCGGATCCCGCTCCCGGCACCCCGCGCGGCAGGCCGCGTCGCGGCTCGCCGCGGCCGTCGCGGCGGGCTCGTCCTGGCGCTCGCGGCCGGCGGCTGCGGCCGCTCCGGCACGGACGCAGCAGGGCAGGCCGGCCGCCGGTCCCGGTGACCGTGGGCACGGTCGAGCAGAAGACCGTGCCGGTCAGCTTCCGCGCCATCGGCAACGTCGAGCCGATCGAGACGGTCGCGGTGAGGGCCCGCATCGGCGGCGAGCTGCAGCGGGTCTGCTTCGACGGAGGGCCAGACCGTCCGCGCCGGGCAGACCGCTGTTCGCGATCGACCCCCGCCCCTACCGCGCGGCGCTCGCCCAGGCCGAGGCGCAGCTCGCCCGAGACCAGGCGCTGCTCGCCAAGGCCGAGGCCGACATCGCGCGCTACGCCGACCTCGTCAAGCAGGACTACGTCACCAAGGAGCAGTACGACCAGATCACGCGCCAACGCCGCGGCGCTGCGGGCCGCGGTCGCGGCCGACCAGGCCACCGTCGAGACCGCCCGGCTCAACCTCGACTACTGCACGATCCGCTCGCCGGTCGCCGGGCGCACCGGCAACGCTCATCGTCAAGGTCGGCAACCTGGTCAAGGCGAACGACGACCAGCCGCTGGTCACCATCAACCAGATCCGCCCGATCTACGTCGCCTTCTCGGTGCCGGCGCAGCTGCTGCCCGCGGTGATCGCGCGCGCCGCGCCGGGATCGATCCAGGTCGTGGCGTCGCGTGCCCGGCGAGCCGACGCCGGCGGCCGAGGGACGCTTGACGCTTCGTCGACAACGCCGTCGACGCCGCGACCGGCACGATCCTGCTCAAGGCCACCTTCGCCAACGAGGACGAGCGCGCTCTGGCCGGGCGCAGTTCGTCGACGTGACGGTCATCGCTGGGCGAGGAGCCGGACCGCGTCGTCGTGCCCGGCGGCGGCCGTCCAGACCGGCCAGCAGGGCCAGTACGTCTTCGTCGTCAAGCGCCGACCGGACGGTCGAGCTGCGGCCGGTGCAGGTCGCCCGGCATGGACGAGCGACGAGGCGGTCATCGCCGAGGGCCTCGCGGCCGGCGAGACGGTCGTCACCGACGGCCAGCTCCGGCTGGTGCCGGGGGCCGCGATCGAGGTCAAGGAGCCGGCGAGGCCGCGCGGGGACGCGAGCCATGAACATCTCCGAGCTCTTCATCCGCCGGCCGGTCATGACCACGCTCGTCATGGCCGGGCATCCTGCTCTTCGGCATCATGGCCTACCGGCTGCTGCCGGTCAGCGACCTGCCGAACGTGGACTTCCCGACCATCTCGGTCGTCGGCCGTCGCTGCCCGGGCGCCAGCCCGGAGACGATGGCCTCGTCGGTGGCGACGCCGCTCGAGAAGGCAGTTCTCGACCATCGCCGGCATCGACTCGATGACCTCGTCGAGCTCGCTCGGGCACGCACCCAGATCACGCTCCAGTTCGCCCTCGACCGCGACATCGACGCCGCCGCCCAGGACGTGCAGGCGGCCATCGCCCGCGCCAGCCGGCAGCTGCCGCCGGACATGCCGTACCCCGCCCTCCTACCAGAAGGTCAACCCGGCCGACCAGCCGATCCTCTTCCTCGCCCTGACCTCGCCGACGCTGCCGCTGTCCGCGCTCGACGAGTACGGCCGAGACCATGATCGCCCAGCGCATCTCGACGGTCAGCGGGCGTGGCCCAGGTGCAGGTCTACGGCTCGCAGAAGTACGCCGTGCGCATCCAGCTCGACCCGCGCGCGCTGGCCACGCCGCGGCATCGGCATCGACGAGGTCGTCGCGCGCCGTCCAGGCCGGCCAACGTCAACCTGCCGACCGGCATCCTGTACGGCCCGGACAAGGCCTTCACCGATCCAGGCCGACCGGCCAGCTCACCGACGCCGCGGCCTACCGGCCGCTCGATCGTCGCCTACCGCAACGGCCCGCCGGTCCGCCTCGAGCGAGCTCGGCACGCGTCGTCGACAGCGTCGAGAACGACAAGACCGCCGCCTGGTTCATCGACCAGCGCGGCGATCGTCCTGGCGGTCCAGCGCCAGCCCGGCACCAACACCGTCGCGGTCGCGCGACGCGGTCAAGGCGCTGCTGCCGACCTTCCGCGCGCAGCTGCCGGCCTCGCGTGTCGACTGCACGTCCTGTTCGACCGCTCGCGAGTCGATCCACGAGTCGGTCAACGACGTCAAGTTCACCCTGCTGCCTCACCCTGGTCCTGGTCGTGCTGGTGATCTTCCTCTTCCTGCGCAACCTCTCGGCCACCGTCATCCCGCGCCTGGCGCTGCCGATGTCGATCGTCGGCACCTTCGCCGTCATGTACCTGCTCGGCTACAGCCTCGACAACCTGTCGCTGATGGCGCTGACGCTGTCGGTCGGCTTCGTCGTCGACGACGCCATCGTCATGCTCGAGAACATCGTCCGCCACATGGAGATGGGCAAGACGCCGCTCGCAGGCGGCGCTCGACGGCTCGCGCGAGATCGGCTTCACCATCGTCTCGATGACGCTGTCGCTGGCCGCGGTCTTCATCCCGGTCCTGTTCATGGGCGGCATCGTCGGCCGGCTGTTCCGCGAGTTCGCGGTCACCATCGGCGTCGCGGTCCTGATCTCGGGCTTCGTCTCGCTGACGCTGACGCCGATGCTCGTCGCAGCCGCTTCCTGCGGCCGCCGCGCGAGGTCCAGCACCACGGCGGCTCTACAACGCCTTCGAGCGCGTCTTCGCCGGCGATGCTGCGGCGTCTACGAGCGCGGGCCTGCGGCTGGTCGCTCGCGCCACCGGCGCGACCATGGTGCTGCTCACGCTCGGCGATCACTGGCCGCCACCGTCGTGCTGTTCGTGATCGATCCCCAAGGGCTTCCTCCCCAGCGAGGACATCGGCCAGCATCTTCGGCCAGACCGAGGCGGCCGAGGGCATCTCCTTCGACGCCATGGTGCGAGCACCAGCAGGCGGTCGCCGCGGTCGCTCGCGCAGCCGACCCGAACGTCGAGGCGTTCATGTCCATCGGCCGGCGGCCGCGGCGGCATGGGCGGCGGCAACACCGGGCATCTTCTTCATCCGCCTCAAGCCGCGCGCCGAGCGCGAGCTCACCGCCGACGAGGTCGTCGAGCGAGCTGCGGCCGAAGCTCGCCGCAGGTGCCCGGGCATCCGCGTCTTCCTCCAGAACCCGCCGCCGATCCAGCATCGGCGGCCGCATGACCCGGAGCCAGTACCAGTTCACCCTGCAGGGCCCGGACACCGACGAGCTCTACCGCGTACGCGCCCGCTGCTCGAGGCACGAGCTGCGCGCCCTGCCCGGCTGTCAGGACGTCACCACGCGACCTGCAGCTCAAGAACCCGCAGGTCAACGTCGAGATCGACCGCGACCAGGCCGCCGGCGCTCGGCGTCACCGCCGCAGCAGATCGAGGAGGCGCTGTACACCGCCTACGGCTCGCGCCAGATCTCGACCATCTACGCGCCCAACAACCAGTACCGGGTGATCCTGGAGCTGCTGCCCGAGTACCAGACGCGACCCCGCCGCCCTGTCGCTGCTCTACGTCCGCTCGCTCGAGCGGCGAGCTGGTGCCGCTCGACGCGCTGGTCGACGCTCGACGCCGGGCGTCGGCCCGCTGACGGTCAACCACTCGGGCCAGCTGCCCGTCGGTGACGCTCTCGTTCAACCTCGCGCCCGGGCGTCTCGCTCGGCGAGGCCGTCGCCGCGGTCGAGCAGCTGGCGCGCGAGACGCTGCCCGCCACCGATCAGCGACCAGCTTCCAGGGCACGGCGCAGGCGTTCCAGTCGTCGCTGCAGGGGCTCGGGCTGCTGCTGGTGCTGGCGATCCTGGTCATCTACATGGTGCTCGGCATCCTCTACGAGAGCTTCATCCACCCGCTCACGATCCTGTCGGCGCTGCCGTTCGCCGGCTTCGGCGCGCTGCTGACGCTGCTGCTCTTCGGCGTCGAGCTCACCATCTACGCCTTCGTCGGCATCATCATGCTGGTCGGCCTGGTGAAGAAGAACGGCATCATGATGATCGACTTCGCGCTCGAGGCGCAGCGCAACGGAGGGCAAGACGCCCGCGCGACGCGATCTACGAGGCCTGCCTGATCCGCTTCCGGCCGATCATGATGACCACGATGGCGGCGCTGATCGGCACGCTGCCGATCGCGCTCGGCTTCGGCGCCGGCGCCGAGGCGCGCCGCCCGCTCGGCCTGGCGGTGGTCGGCGGCCTGCTCTTCTCGCAGTCGCTGACGCTCTTCGTGACGCCGGTGTTCTACATCTACATGGAGTCGCTGCAGGCGCAAGCTCGGCCGCTGGCTGTGGTTCCTCGGCGGCCGGACGCACGAGACGCCGGCGGCCTGAGGATGCGAAGGCGGCCCGGGCAGCGAGCCCGGGCCGCCCGACTTCACTGGGACACGATCGCCACCGGCACCGTGATCGGGTCGCCGGTGGCGCGGCTGACCACCGAGGCGTAGGCCCACACCCGGGCGCCACCCGTCATCACTTCGACCGTCGCCCACGCCACCGGCACGTCGCCCGGAGCGATCATCGAGAGGATGTCGTTGATCTGGCGCCACTGGCCGGCCGGCACCACACTCCCTCGCACGCCCGAGCAGGCCACCGTCGGACCCGTACACGAGACGCGCACCGTCGCCTCGATCTCCGACGAGTTGAGGAAGCCGACGTTGGTCCGGTAGTCGGCGTCGCGGGCAATCCCCGCCAGCACGCCGAGCTGGCCCTGCTCGAGGCACTGCCCCTGCTGGACGGCCGGGAAGTACTGGCCGTAGCTGCCGAGCGGGGACAGGTTGTAGGTGCGCGAGACCACTACCAGCTCGCCGGTGGCCTCGATGTGCAGGGCACCGGTCGAGCTGCGGCTGAGCCCGAGCAGAGACACCATCACGTCGTCGTAGCGCACGGTCTCGCCGGGGGCGAGGGACACCGGCGCGGTGGTCGACTGCGACCCGTCGAGATAGGTCAGGGTCACATCGACGCCCGCAGCGTGCGGGTTGAGGAGCACGAGGTCGGTGCGCCACACCGAGCCCTCGGCGCCGGGGGCGTGCGAGGCGACCAGGACCGCGCTCCAGGCCGCTCCGCCGGCCGGCCCGATCGAGATCGTCCCGGTCGAGCTGCAGCTCGCGCCGTCGGCGGTCGCGGTGAGGGTCCAGTCGTAGCTTCCCGGCGTGCCGTAGGCGTGGCTGACCTGCGCGCCGTGGCCGGTCTCGCCGTCGCCGAAGTCCCAGGTCAGCGCCGGCGTCTCGGTGCAGCCACTCGGCGTGACGGTGCCGACGAAGCTCACCAGCGCGCCCGCCGGCGCGCTCGCCGGGGCCGACGCCGAACACTCGAGGGTGCAGGCCGAGCCGGCGACGGTCAGGGTGACGTGGCCGAGGTTGGAGTCGGCCATGCCGTCCCAGGCGGCGAAGGTGAAGCTGTCAGCTCCGTTGAAGCCGGGGAACGCGCGATACCAGGCGGTCCGGCCGACCATCCACGCGACGCCCGCCGCCGGCTGCGACACCACGCGCAGGGTGAGGGTGTCATTGTCGGCGTCGGTCGCCGTCAGCGGAATGGAGACCGCCACGTTCGCCGTCGCGGAAGCCGCGGCATCGACCACCACCGGCGCGTGGTTCGGGCTCGGCGACTCGCTCGCCGGGCCCGTTGTGGCAGGTGTAGCAGCCGATCTGGAAGCCGCGCCAGAAGTGCTTGGTGCCGAACGTCGGTCGTGAGGGTGCGGTCGCCCTGGGATCGCGACAGCACGGTGCCGCGGTAGTCGGTGCCGTGGCAGGCGCGGCAGGACTCCTGGGTCACCTTGGCCGCCGTCTTCGTGGTCGTCGACCCAGCCCTGGCCGACCGGGTGCATGCCGTGCGGGCCGCCGCTGGTCGTGCTCGGCGTCGTGCCGTGGCAGGCGGCGCACTCGGCGAGCAGCCCGGCGTGCCCCTGGACGTGCTGCGCTCTGGACGTTGTCGTTGACGTGCGACGACGGGGAACTCGGCGTGCGTCGAGCCGTGGCAGGCCTCGCACTGCAGGCCGCCGTGGCCGATCGAGAAGCGGTAGAGCGAGAAGCCCGCCGCCGGCGTGTCGGGGTTGGTGGCGAAGGTGTCGTCGGCCGGCTGCCGCGCACGCTCCGCGGTCGTCGAACGCCGAGGTGTAGCGGATCTGGCCGCTGTTGCGGATCGCGGTGCCGGTGTGGCAGTTCTGGCAGGTCGGCTCGCTCGAGCCAGCCGGTGCGGCCGGCGGCGCCGACCGTCGCTCATGTCGCCGTGGCAGCTCTGGCACTGCATCGCCAGTCGTCGCCGTCGGCGGCCACCGCGCTGCCCATCGCGCCGCGCAGGCAGCGGGTCGCGGAGCCGGGGTGGCAGCGGTAGCAGGCGGAGCGGTTGTCGGAGTCGCCGAGGGTGCAGCGCCGGTCGTCGGGTCGATGACGCGCGGCGTGGCAGGCGTGGACCGACCGCGGTCAGCGGCGGGACGCCCGGCGACGCCGGTGCCCGGGAGCGCGTCGGAGGCGTGGCAGCGCGGCGCAGAGGATCGGCGTGCCGCCGCGTCGACCGTCGGCGTAGAGCCCGCTGCGGGTCGTAGCCGACGCCGCGAGCGCGGCCGCCTGGAACGCGGGCTGGCGGCCGCGGCTGCTCGTCGTGCAGGCGGAGGATGTTCAGCCGGTAGTCGCGCTCCGGGTCGGGGTCGTTGACCCAGCCGGCGGCGGGCTGGGCCGCCGGGCGAGCTGCCCGAGGCGTGGCAGGCGCGGCAGTCCATCTCGTCGGAGACCGGCAGCACGATGTCGGTGGTCGCGAGCATCGCGCCCGCGCCGTCGCGCGCCGACCAGGCGCATCATCGGGTAGGGGTTCTTGCGCTGCCGGCATCGTCGTAGGGCGTGATCGGGATGCCCTCGGCGCTGAACCAGCTGCTGGTCGCGCGTCGCAAGGTCATCGCCTGCGGCGTGTTGGCGGCGCCCGGCATGGCGCAGCCGGCGAGCCCCTCGTCGGCCGGCGAGCGACGACGCCGAAGAGCGCTCGCGACGTGGTCCCAGAAGTTGGTCTTGCCCGACCGACGTCGTGTTGATCGAGCCGGCGGGATCGGCGCACCGCCTCGTAGGTGACGCGTGATCCCGGCCGGGTTGGTCACGAGCTGCCCGTCGGCGTCGATCGAGCTGGGCGTGGATGGTGTTGTAGGGCGGCAGGATGGCGAACACCGAGAAGTCCGCGTCCATGCAGTGCATGCCGAGGTTGTTCCAGCCGATCAGGGTATAGCCGACAGGCGCGGCTCCAGCAGCCCCTCCGCTCAACATCCAGGCGAGAAGCGTCGATCCAAGAGCGATTGCAGTTGTCGTGCGCCGATGCATGGTGGCCTCCCCCGCTGCGTTGTGTCCGTGTGCCGCGGCCGCGCCTGTCGCGAACGTCTGCAGCCGCAAGCGTTATCTGAGAAAACCAGGCCCTAGCATACGCCCACTTGCGATCGCGGAGGTCGCCATCGGAGCTCTCGTCACCCGAGACGAGGCGGCGCGTTGTCGCCGTGATCAACGCCGCGGGCAGCGATGGCGGAGCGGAAGTCCGTCCGGTTGATCGGCGTTGGCGAGGCACGCGACCTCGGCGAGGCGTGCTCAATCGACCGCCACAGGGTCAGGGTCGCCCGGGTCATTCTGTGACCCTGGTCCTAGCCGCAAACGAGATCACGTATCAAATTCTTCACTGCCCGGCCCGGGTGGACCGCCAGGTCCGCGGCCCGCCCGCCAATGCCAGGGGAAGCGGAGGATGCGATGGTCCGCAGCGTCGCACAAGCCAGCGACCAACGCAGATCCGGCGGGATGGCAGGCCCGGGCAGCGCGCGCTCCCCGCCGCGCCACACACGACCGGCGAAACGCCCGATCACCTCAATACAGATCCCATCAGCCCGGGAGGAACCGTCAATGGAACATCGACGACATCTCGCTTCGTTCAGGCTGCCCGCCGTCGCCCTCGTCGCCGCGGCCGCCCTGATGTTCACGGCACCCGCGGGCGCCGACCGGAGCTCGTCGGCGAGCAGCTCCGGCAGCATGCGCTACTTGATCATCACCAGCCACACGCCGGAGAAGTGCCTCGCCGACCTCGACGCGGTGCTGGCGAGCAAGCCCGACATGCTGGACCGCATCGAGTGGGGCTGCAAAAGCGGCGACCACACCGGCTATCTCATCGTCGACGCGCCGACCGAGCAGGCGGCGCGGCAGATGCTGCCGGCCCCGATGCAGGCGGGCGCCCGGGTGGTCACGCTCAGCCGCTTCAGCGCGGACGACATCCGGTCGTTCCACCAGATGAAGAAGTGACGCAACGCCAGGTCGGCACGAGGCCGGGGGCCGAGCCTCCGGTGACCATCCCGAGATCGCGCTGGACCTCGGCCTCGTGGCCGGCATCCTGAACACGCGGCTCTCCGCCGCTGCGGGCCAGGCCTTCCGGGGCGGGCGCTCGGGCGGCGAGCCCCCGCCCCACTCCATCATCAACGCGGCGCCGCTGACCGGGATGCGTCGTTAGCCCGACTCTGGCGATGTGTCACGCCGACTTCGCAAGCGGTCGAGGGGAGGGCGGCTCGGCCTTCCAGCCGCCGAGGGTCTGGGCCGGGGGCGGCACCCGCTGGGGCTGCACCGCCGATCCGGCGCCAACCCGAACCGCGACCACGGTCGCTTCGGCGCAGATCGTGCCCTCCGAGCTCAGCGTGCACTCGAGCACGGTCCTTCGCTCGGCCACGCCGACAATCCTCGCCCGCACCTCCACCGGTCGATCGATCGGGGTCGGACGCCGGTAGCGGATGTTCAGCGATGCGGTGACGAACATGGTGTCCTGCCCTGCGGCCCCGCCTGCGAGCCTGGTCGCGTACGAGATCGCGGTGCACACGGCATGGCAGTCGACCAGGGTGGCGATGATCCCGCCGTTGAGGATCGACTCGGGACCGGCCGCCATGTGGGGCTGCGGCTGATAGCTGCACGTGGTCTCGAGATCACCGGCCCAGTAGCTCTTGATCCGCAGGCCGCGCGGGTTGTCTGGGCTGCAGCCCACGCAGTGGTTGTTGCTGATGGTGTCCTGAATTGCAGTCATCGGCATCATGCTCGCCTCCTGTGGTCGAGGCCTGGACCGCAGATGGCTGCCCGCCTCGACCTCCACAAATCCTCTACGCAGGGCGCGGACGAAACCCGCCACGCCCGGCGACGTCCACAACCTGGAATCTGCGGCCGATTCTCTTTGTCATACCAGCTGAGCCTCGACTTCAGGAGGGCGGGATGAACCGCGGCGGAAACGTCACCGAGCTGCTGCTGGCCTTCAGGGACGGCGACCGGGCCGCCTTCGACCAGCTGGTGCCGATGCTGTACGACGACCTGCGCAAGGTCGCCCGGGCTCAGCTGCGGCGCGGCCGCCCGGGCGCCACGCTCGACACCACGGTGCTGGTCCATGAGCTCTACCTCAAGATGGCGGACCAGCAGCGTCTCGACGCTCGCGACCGCGGCCACTTTCTGGCGATCTCGGCCCACGCCATGCGCCAGGTGATCGCCGACTACGCCCGCCGCCGGACCGCCGCCAAGCGCGGTGGCGACTCCGATCCGGTGCCGCTCGACGAGGCTCCCGAGATCGCCGACCGCGAGGCGCGCTGGCTGCTCGACGTGGATCAGGCACTCGAGCGGCTGGCGGGACGCGACGAGCGCATGGCGAAAGTCGTCGAGTGCCGCTTCTTCGCCGGCTTCAACGAGGAGGAGACGGCGGCGGCGCTCGACACCTCCGTGCGGACCGTGCAGCGCGACTGGATGCGGGCCCGGGCCTGGCTCAAAGAGGAGCTCGGCGGCGGTGGCGAGCAGCCCGTCTGAGTCGCGCTTTCGGCGCGCGGGCGCGTTCCTGGCAGCGGCCCTGGAGCTGCTCGCCGACGGCGAGCGCGGCGACGACACCTCGCGGGCGATGGACGACGCGGCCCTCGCCGAGATCGCCCGCCGGTGGCCGGATCGCCGTCGATGGACGCCCCGCCCTGGGCGCCCGTCCGGCCCGCGCCACCACCTGACACACTTCACCGGCCAGGACGCTCCGCTGAGTGTCGCACGGTCAGTCTGCTGTTCCCCGATGGAGGCCGATCGCGATGATCAGGAAGAGCTTCGAGTTCTCGAGCGAGACCCCGGTCGGCGCCGCCGGCGGGCTGGTCGTGTTCACGCTGGCCGGTCCCCTGAACGGGCTCGAGGCAGCCTACGACTTCCAGGATGAGGTCCGGCGGAAGATCGCCGGCGGCTGCCGGAAGATCGTCCTCGACCTCGCGGAGGTGGGGAGGGTCGACAGCTGCGGGATCGGCATTCTGGCGTCCCTGATGTGGTCGGCCTCACAGGCCGGGTCCCGGATGGTCCTCGCGGCGATCCCGAGTCACGTCGAGAAGTTGCTCCAGATCGTGACCCTGCTCGACCACGTCGACCACGCGGCCTCGCGCGAGGCCGCGATGGCGCTGCTGCAGCGCCGCTGAGCTCGGCCGGCCATCGTCGCCGCTCGGAGTAGAATCCGCGCATGATCACCGTCGAACGCGTGCGCAGGAGCTTCGGCGACCTGGTCGCCGTCGATGACGTCTCGTTCGAGGTCCGCGACGGCGAGATCCTCGGCCTGCTCGGCCCCAACGGCGCCGGCAAGACGACGACGCTGTCCATGATCTCGGGGGTTCTCAAGCCCGACAGCGGCCGGGTGCTGGTCGACGGCCGCGACATCTGGCTCGAACCGACCGAGGTCAAGCGCCGTCTCGGCGTGGTGCCGCAGGAGGTCGCCGTCTACGAGGACCTGACCGCCCGCGACAACCTCTCCTTCTGGGGCTCGCTCTACGGGCTGTCCGGCAGCGAGCTCAAGCAGCGGGTCGACGAGGGCCTCACCCGGGTCGGCCTCGCCGAGCGCGCCGGCGACCGGGTCAAGGGCTTCTCCGGCGGCATGAAGCGACGGCTCAACCTGTGCATGGGCCTGCTCCACCGCCCCCGTTTCCTCCTCCTCGACGAGCCGACCGTCGGCATCGACCCGCAGGCGCGGCTCAACATCCTCGAGGTGATCCGGGGCGTCGCCGCGAGCGGCACCACGGTGCTCTACACGACGCACTACATGGAGGAGGCGCAGGAGCTGTGCGACCGGATCGCCATCATCGACCACGGCAGGATCCTCACCATCGGCACCCTTGACGAGCTGACCCGGCTCGCCGGCGAGGCCGAGGTGCTGCGGCTGGCCGGCTCCTTCTCAGGCAGCGAGGCGCGCGAACGCTTGCAGGCGATCTCCGGCGTGCGCGTGCTGCAGGCCGGCGACGGCAGCGCGATGCTGTCGGTCGCGACCGGCGGACCGGGCCTGCTCGCGGTGCTGCCCGCGGTGCTGGCGAGCGGCCTCGCGCTCGACGACGTGTCGATCCAGCGGCCCAACCTGCAGAGCGTGTTCATCAGCCTCACCGGCCGCGAGCTGCGCGACTGATGCGACTGACGACCGCGCTCCGCATCCTGCGCCGCGACCTCGTGCGCTACCTCCGCAATCCGGGTCGCACCGCGCTCCTGTTCGCGATCCCGCTCATGATGGCCGCGATCTTCGCGCTGGTCTTCGGCGGCGGCTCCGACGACGGCGGCATCACGATCCGAGTGCTCCTGTGGGACGAGGACGACAGCCTGCTCGGCCGGCTGCTGCAGGGGGCTGAGGACCGACCCGAGTCCGAGGGCCGCCTCGATGTGGTGCCGGTTGGGCCGGAAGGCCTCGAGATGATGGACCACGGCGACGCCTCGGCGCTGGTCCATCTGCCGAAGGGCTTCACGCGCGCCGTCATCGACGGCCGCCCGACCGCGATCGAGGTGGTCAAGAACCCAGCGCAGCGCTTCCTGCCGCTCGTCGTCGAGGAAGGCGTGATGCTCGGCGCCACCGTGCTCTCCGCCGCCTCGCGCGCGCTGCGGCCGGAGCTTGACGCGATCTCGTCCTTCCTCGACGCCGATGCCGCGCCCGAGGACGCCGCCGTCGGAGCGCTCAGTCAGTCCTTCAACCGGCGGGCCAAGCAGTTCGACCGCTATGTCTTCCCGCCCGTGGTGAAGCTCGAGGCGGTCGACCTCGGTGCGGACGAGGACGACGATGCGAAAGAGACCTCACAGGGCGTGGCCGCCGTGCTCAGCGTGTTCCTGCCCGGCTTCGCCGTCCTGGGCGTGCTCTTCCTCGCCCAGTCGGCCACCCGGGACATGCTCCATGACCGCGAGACCGGGCTCGTGCGCCAGCTCCTGACCGCGCCCGTGTCGCCCGCCTCCTACCTCCTCGGCAAGTGCCTGTCGGTGCTCGTGGTGAGCGCCACGGGCCTGGCGCTGCTGGTCGCGGCGGGGGTGGCCGCCGGCGTCTCGTGGGGGTCCCCGCTGGCAGTCGCCGCCGTGGTCGTCGCCGCCGCCGTCGCCGCGAGCGGCACCCTGCTGCTGGTGATGAGCGTGGTCGGCAGCGAGCGCCAGGGGGATGCGCTGTCGACCATTGTCATCATGAGCTGGTGCCTGCTCGGCGGCGCCTTCGTGCCGCTGTCCCAGATGCCACCCTTTCTCCTCCCGATCGCCAAGACCACCCTCGTCTACTGGGCGACGTCCGCCTTCTCGAGCCTGATCGCAGGTGGCGGCATCGCCGACATCCTGCCCAACCTGGCGGTGCTGGCGGGCGCCGGCGCACTCGGGATCGCAATCGGCGCCGCCGTCATGGGGCGGCGGCTCGCGAGGGGGGCGCTGTGATGAGCCGCGCCGCGCTCACCCTCGCCCGGCACGACCTCCGCCTGACCCTCGCCGACCGCAGCGCGGCGCTGTGGATGTTCATCATGCCGGTCGTCTTCGCCATCTTCTTCGGGATGGTGATGGGCGGCGGCCAGGACCCGACCACGGCGCAGGTGAAGCTGACGGTGGTCGACGAGGACGGCGGCGAGCTCGCGCGCATGCTCGTCTCCGACCTCGCGGGCGCGCGCCTGGCGATCAACGAGATCCCTGCCGAGTCGAAGGACGTGACCCCCGACAAGGCCCGGACGCTCGTCATCCCGAAGGGCTTCACCGACCGGGTGCTGGCCGGCGAGCAGGTGACCCTGCGCCTGGAGCGCGAGCCCGACAGCAACGCCGAGGCGGCGCTGGCCGCCCAGGCCCGCATCGCGGGCGCGGTGGCCCGCCTGATCGGCCGGCTGGTCGAGGCGCAGGCCGCGGCCGGCTCAGAGGGCCCGGCGGCGCTCGACGCCGTCCGGGCCACGGCCGGCGCCGTCGATCTGGTGACGGTGGAGTCGCGGTATGCCGGCAAGGCCCGGGTCGCCCCGGGCGGCTTCGCCCACTCGGTCCCGGGCAACACCGTGATGTTCGTGATGCTGGTCGCGCTGACCTACGGCGCGGGCAGCGTCAGCGCCGAGCGCGGCAGCGGCATGCTGCGCCGGATCGCGAGCTGCCCGGTGTCGCGGGCCGACGTCGTCCTCGGCAAGATCCTCGGCCGCGTCGCGGTGGCCTCGGTCCAGGTCACGGTACTGGTGGCGATCTGCCTGATCGGCTCGCGCTTCTTCGGCGAGGGGCTCGGCGGCCGCCCCATCGAGGTGTGGGCGATCCTGATCCTGTTCGGGGCCGCGGTGGCGCCGCTCGGCGTGGCGGTCGGCGGCTTCATCCGCGACCCCGACCGCGCCGCCAGCCTGGGCGTCATGGCGACGATGGCGATGGCGGCCCTCGGCGGCTGCTGGTGGCCGATCGAGGTGGTGTCGCCGGTCCTGCAGAAGGCCTCACTGCTCTTCCCGACCGGCTGGGCGATGCGCGCCCTGCACGGGGTGATCTCGTTCGGCGAGGGCTTGTCGGGCGTGGCGCTGCCGCTCGTCGTGCTGGCGCTGTTCGGCCTCGCCTGCACCGCCCTCGCCGCCCGCGTCCTGCGCGCGGTCTGACCGGGCCGCGGCCGCCGCCGGTCAGTCGCGGCGGTGCCGCTCGTAGTAGCGCCGCGCCTTGGCGCGGTTGCCGCAGCTCGCCATGTCGCACCACCGCCGGCGACGGTTACGGCTGTCATCGAGGAACAGCCACGTGCAGGTCTCGGATGCGCACTCACGGACCCGGTCCACGCTCTCCGAGCTCAGCAGCTCGGCGGCCGCGCGCGCCACCGGCCACAGCATCCGGTCGAGGGCGCCGTCCGGCGCCGACCACTCGAGGCGGCAGCGCGGCCCGTCCGCGCGCAAGCACAGGTGCGGCAACGCACCGGCGAGCTCCCGGTTGACCACCTCGAGCTCGGCGGCCCGCGGCGGCCGGCCCGCGGCCACCCGCGAGAAGCTCCCGTAGATGGCCTCGCGGAGCTGCCGCGCCCGCTCCACGACCTCGCGCGACCGCGCCCGCTGCCGAACCGCCCGGGCGAGGAGTCGGCGTCCCTCGGCCGCACTGACGATGCCGCCCTGAACCCCCCACGCGACAAGCGCCGGGTAGGAATGGAGGCGATCCGTCGAGGGGTCGCTCCGGCTCCCCCAGGTGTTGGCGAAGTCCAGGCACCGATTGCGGGAATCGAACGCGAAGGGTGGGCCGTCCATGGCTCATTATAACCGTCATTCTGCACTTGACAAGTTAGGCAACTCGATATACTCTAACTGGTGAACTACGCTTTGCTGGTGAGGAGCTCCCGATGACCGACGCCCTCATACCGCAGCCGGGCTTCAGCGACCTCGAGCGGCGCGGCCTGCGCAGCTCGCTCATCAACCGCCGCGACCGGCTGGCGGCGCTGCCGGCCGCGGCCGTCGGGCCCCGCGTCGCCGGCCTCTTGGCCGAGGTCGACGCGGCTCTCGATCGGCTCGAGGGGCCGGACTTCGGGGCCTGCGCGCGCTGCGACGGCCACGTCGAGCCGGACCGGCTCCGCGCCAACCCGCTGACCACGGTGTGCCTCGACTGCCTGAGCGAGGAGGAGCGGCGCGCGCTGGAGCGCGACCTCGAGCTGGCCTCGCAGGTCCAGGCCTCCCTGCTGCCGCCGCTGGACTTCGCGGCAGGGGACTGGAGCGGGCACTTCCTCTACCAACCACACGGCGTGGTCAGCGGCGACTACGTCGACGTGCTGGCGCCTGGCGGCCCGCGCGACGAGCTGCTGGTGATGGTCGGCGACGTCTCTGGCAAGGGCGTCGCCGCCGCGCTGCTGATGTCCCAGCTCCACGCGGTGGTCCGGGCCACGGCCGGGTCCGGTCTGGTGGAGATGGTGGAGCGCGCCAACCGACTGCTCTGCGCCGCCTCGCCCGCCAACGCCTTCGCCACCCTGGTCGCCGCGCGGCTGCAGCCGGACGGTGAGGTCGAGCTGTGCACCGCCGGCCACACGCCGCCGCTGGTCGTCAACGCGTTCGGGGTCGATGAGCTGCCAACCGACTGCATGCCGCTCGGCCTGTTCTGCGACGCACCCTACTCCGCCCGGCGCCTGCGTCTGGCCCCGGGGGACGCCCTGCTGCTCTTCACCGACGGCCTCACCGAGAGCACCGGCGCCGACGGCGACGAGCTCGGGTCGCAGGGGCTGCGCGCCGCGCTGGCGACGGCCCGCTGGCGGACGCCGGGCGAGCTCGTCCGCCAGGCGCACGCCGCCACCGTCGGCCACCACCGTCACGACGACCTGACGGTGCTCGCCGTCGCCCGGCGCTCAGTCGTCTAGGTGCGTGTGGGCATGGGCCCCTGGGCGCGTTCCGACGTGGTCACTGTTGTTGGCCTCTGCGCACGCGCTCCTCAGGATGCGCGCAGCGCATCCTGCTCGGCGCGCGCGGGGCGTAGGCCAGCCAGCGACCGCGACGCGTCGCACACGCCCCGCGATCTACGACCCGCGTGCGCCGAGGGGCCCATGCCCTCACGCTCCTAGACGACCACGCGCGCGAGCGGGCGGGAGAGCCGGCCGGCGATCCGCAGCAACAGCAGCACCGCGACCGCGGCCAATCCTGCCACCAGTCCCCACCAGAGGCCCTGCGGGCCGAGCCCGAGTGGAAAGGCGAGCCACAGGCTGACCGGCATGCCGACCAGCCAGAAACCGAGGATGTTGACGATCATCGGAGCGCGGGTGTCGCCGAGACCGCGCAGCACGCCCGAGGACACGACCTGCACTCCGTCAAAGACCTGGAACACACCGGCGATCGGGATCAGCGCCGCCGCGACGGCGGCAACCTCGAGGTCGGAGGTGTAGGCGCCCGCGAGCTCACCCGGCAGCCCGAGAAAGAGCAGGGCGGTGCAGGCCATGAAGCCGACGCCGCAGACCAGCGCGGACGCCGCGGCGCGCCGCGCCTCCTGGCCATCCGACCGTCCGACGGCGTGGCCGACCCGCACCGCTGCCGCCGCCGCCACCCCGAGCGGCACCATGAAGGTCAGCGAGGCGAGGTTGATCGCCACCTGGTGGGCTGCCATCTCGATCGTGCCGAGCCCGCCCATGAGCAGGCCGATCACTCCGAAGGCCGCGAGCTCGAGCTGGATCTGGATCCCGATCGGCGCGCCGAGGCGCGCCATGGCCCAGAGCGGCCGCAGCTGCAGCGCCTCGCGGTCAACCGTCTCGAGCAGCGGCATCAGCTCCCGGCGCGCCGCGAGGAGGAGGCCCACGAAGAGCACGATCCGGCACACCGTGGTCGCCCACGCCGCCCCGAACGCGCCCATCGCCGGCATCCCAAACAGGCCGAAGACCATCACGACATCGAGGCCGAGGTTGAGGAGGTTGGCGGCGACGATCACGGCCACGATCGGGCGCATCCGCTCGTGCGCCTGGAGAGTCTGGCGCAGCACCACGAACCCGAAGAAGAACAGCAGCCCGGGAAGGCAGCGGTGAACGTAGCCGGCGGCGATCGGCACCGTCTCCGGAGGCTGCCGCAGCACGGTCATCACCGGCTCCACCGGCAGCAGGAGGAGCGTCGCCGGCACCGTGACGAGGGCCGCCAGCAGCAGGCCGCGCTGCAGGGCGCGGCGCACCGCGGGCTGATCGCCCGCGCCCACCGCCTGCGCGACCACCGGGTCGAGAGCCAGCAGCAGCCCGATGGCAAAGGCCGAGACCGCCATCACAGCGAGGTTGCCGAGGGCCACGGCAGCGAGCGCCTCGGCCGACACCCGGCCCACGACCATGGTGTCGACCACGCCCATCAGCATCATCCCGACCTGGACCACCACCACCGGCAGCGCCAGCCGGAACATGGCGGCGAGGTCGCTTCGGTTCGGCAGCTCGAGATGACGCGCCATGCCTTCCTCCGGGCACCACAGCATAGCAACTCATCCGGGCGCGGTTTCGCGATCATGGTGCCCCACCGTGTCCAGGACGCGGCGGGAAGGACGCATGGTCTACGCGCTCGTCCTGGTGAGGGTCAAGACCGACCGGATCAACGAGGTGGCGCAGCAGCTGGTCGACCTCGACGGCGTCTCTGAGGTCTACCCGGTGGCCGGGGCGTCGGTCACGAGCCTTTCCGCAGCAGGTCGACCCGGGCGAGCAGGGCCGCGATCTCGTCCTCGCCGAGCAGGCCGGCGAGCTCGCCGCGCACGGTGTCGGGATCGAGGGCCGCCAGCTGCTGCTTGAAGGGCTTCTCGAGCCGCGAGCGGGCATCGGCGAGGTACGGGGCGGCCGGGGACTTGGCGGCGAAGGCGCGCTCGTGGTCGATGAGGTGGATCCGCCAGTCGGCGGGCGTGATGAGCATGTTCGAGCCGTTGCGGTCGATGTTGAAGATGACGAGGTCGAAGACCTTCGACGCGTTGATGCTGGCATCGAAGGCCGCGCGGTCGCCGGGCTCGAGGTTCTCGGCGCGCCGGTTGCTCTCGTTGACCGCGTTGTCGATCCAGAGCTGGACCGATCCCGTGGTGCCGTCGATCTCGCGCAGCACCGTCGGCGGCACCATCCGCAGCCCGAGCAGCCGGTCGAGGCGGTAGGCCGCCACCTCGTGGACGTAGCGGCGCCCGTCGGTGTCGATCGCCTTGAAGACCGCCTTGGCCCGCCGGCCGTTGTCGGCGAGGCCGATCTGCAGCGGTCGGGTGGAGCCGCTCCCCACCTCCTCCTTCCACACCACCTGCGCCGTCCTCAGGAACTCCTCGAGATCGGCGTCGCCGCTGAAGCGGTCCCCGGTGAGCTCCCAGCGCTGCGCTGCGACCACCCGCTCGCCCTCGCCGGGGTAGACCGCGAGCAGCTGGCCGTTGCGGATCTCGACCGCCGACGGCCGCCCCTCGTAGTGGCTCGCGAGCATCCCGGTGTCGGCCATCACCACCCTGCCGTCGAAGCGGGTCACCACACGGGTGGTGTGGGAGGGGGTGTGCCCGACCACGACGCTGGCCGCGCCGAGGTGCGCGAGCACCTCATCGACCAGCGGGCGCTCCCCGGCATCGGGGTTGAGGCTGGTCCCCCGGTACCACAGCGGACCGTCAGGACGGAAGACCAGACCGTCGCCGAGCTCGAACATGGTCCGCGCCAGCTCGACGGACTCCTTCGGCTCGGTCGAGCGGGCCGCCGCCCTGTCGTGGGCCAGTTGATTCACCGCGACAACCTGCTCGGCGTAGCTCATCTGCGGTCCCAGCACGCCGAGCTCGAGCAGCCGCTGCTGCGCCGCCACGAAGCCTCGAAGCTCGCCCATCGCAACTCGGTTGATCTCGTCCGGCTGGAGCTCGAGCAGCAGCGGCGACAGCCCGCCGTGGACGAAGACCACGTCGTTGATGACGACCATGATCTGCTGGGCGAGCAGCCAGCGCCCGAAGGTCCCGTCGGGTGAGAAGTCCTTCCGCTGGCCGAAGTAGCCGCGCGGGCATCGCCGTTCGAAGTCCTGGTGGATCTTCCGCAGATCGGGGTTGTCGGCGAGCCTCGCCTGGGTGAAGTGCCTCAGAGCGTGCTTGCGGTCCTTGGGGTCCTCGTCGGCGGCGTAGGCCGCAAACTCCCTCGGGCTCGCATACCGGAGGTCGCCCACCAGGTTCATCACCTCGTGGTTGCCGAGCACGACGTGCACCTGTCCGCCCGCGCGCTGCGCCTCGGACTGGAGCCGCATCACGAGGGTTAGCGCCTGGCGTGACTCGGGGCCGCGGTCGACGATGTCACCGAGCATCACCAGATGGGACGAGCCGCCGGCCCACGACCCTTCGGCCGAGATGAGACCAGTCTCCTGGAGCACCTCGACGAGCGCGGGGTAGGCGCCGTGGACGTCGCCGATGGCGACCACGCGCTCGATGCCGCTGAAGCGCCACTGGCTCACGGCCTCGTCTGCTCCGGCCGGCGTCGATCCGAGCAGGAGAGTCACGGTGATCGCCAGAACGGTCGCCACGGTGGCCGGCCGGCGGGGCAGGCGGCAGCCAGTCGCGCCGTGGCGCGCGCAATTCCGGCGGCGGCGGGGGCGAGCGAGCTGTTTCACGCTGATCCAGCGTAACCCATCGCGAACGCTGACGATTCCTCGTCTCGGGTGCTCCGTCCATGCCTCGGCTGACTCAGCGCCCGCTTCCCCTTCCGCTTCCGCTTCCGAGCCCGAAGGAGCGCCCGACGCCAGGACAACCCACCGGGCACGGCAGCGGGCACGGAAACGGACGGGGGCGCGGAAACGGACACGGGCACCCTTCGACTCGCGGCGGCGCGGCGCTGCTCGCTCAGGGCAGGCTCCACGGGCACGGGCGCGGAAGCGGGCGCGGATCCGGCTGCGTCCTACGGACTCCGCCGTGACGAGAGCGGGCGAGGGATGCTCAGGACGATCCCCCACCCCTCGCGCCTGGCTCGCGAGGGTCATCAGCTCGGGATCGCCAGCCACCTCCTCGCGCAGCGTCCGGATGTCCCAGGCGGCGTCGCGCTGCTCGTCAGCGTCGAGGCGGTCGGTGGTGAGCAGGCGCTCGAGCTCCTCGAGCTGCTGGCGCGCCCTGCGGATGTACGCCGGACGGTCCGCGCGCATGGCGGCGAGCTCGCGCAGCCCCTCCTCGTCGTGGCGGCGGAACAGCCGGGCCCGCCGCCCGGCCTCGTAGGCGCGCACGCCGACCGCACGCATCACGTCGACCCCCATCCGCAGCGAGGTGTCGAGATTCTCGCGGTACACCAGCTCCACCCCGACGTCGATGAGCTCGTAGGCGTGGGTCCGGCTGACGGCCCGGGCGAGGATCTTCAGGTGCGGGTAGTGGCGCTGCGCGGTCTCGACGATCTGGAGGACCTTGTCGGGGTCGTCGATGGCGATCACGAGCACCCGCGCCGAGGCGGCCCCGGCCGCGTGGAGCAGGTCGTGGCGCGAGGCGTCGCCGTAGAAGACCCGCTGGCCGAAGCGCCGCAGCAGCTCGACGTGATCGGAGTCGTGGTCGAGGACCGTCGCCGCGATGCCGTTGGCGGCGAGCAGCCGCCCGACAACGCTTCCCACCCGGCCGTAGCCGGCGATGATCACCTGGTTGCCGCCGGTGATCGCGTCCGGCTCTCGAGCCTCACCCTCCCCCCGCCCGACCCGCGGCGCCACCAGCCGCTCGTGCACCAGCATCACGAGCGGCGTCAACGCCATCGACAGCGCCACCACCGCGATGAGTGGTCCGGTGACCCCCACTGGAAGCACGCCGTGCTGCGCCGCGAACGAGAACAGCACGAAAGCGAACTCCCCGCCCTGCGCCAGCGCGAACGAGAACAGGAGGCTCTGGTCGGTCCCCATCCGGAAGGCCCGCCCGAGCACGAGCAGGACGAGGAGCTTGAGCACCATCAGCCCCGCGACCAGGCCCGCCACCAGTGCGGGCCGGGAGGCCACCAGACCGAAGTCCACGGCCGCGCCGACCGCGATGAAGAAGAGCCCGAGGAGCAGCCCTTTGAAGGGCTCGATGTCGCCTTCGAGCTCGTGCCGGTACTCGCTGTTGGCCAGCACCACCCCGGCGAGGAAGGTGCCGAGCGCCGGGCTCAGCCCGACCCGCGACATCAGCAACGCGATGGCGATCACCAGCAGGAGCGCCGCCGCCGTGAACAGCTCGCGCAGCCGGGCGCGGGCGATGAAGCGGAACGCGGGTCGCGTCAGGTAGCGGCCCCCGACGACGACCGCCACGACCGCCGCGAGCACGGCCAGCGTCTGCGCCCACCCCGGCAGGCCGCTGATCCAGCTCGCCTTCTCGGGGCCGGCCTCCCGGACCCCGCCCGCTGAGAGCAGCGGCAGCACGGCCAACATCGGGATGACGGCGATGTCCTGGAAGAGCAGCACCGAGAATGCACTCTGCCCGGCGTCGGTCTTGAGCAGCCCCTTCTCGTCGAGGGTCTGGAGCACGATGGCCGTCGACGACAGCGCGAGGATCAGGCCGACCGCGAGGCCGGCGTTCCAGGGCAGCCCGAGGACGATGGCCGCCGCCGTCAGCACGGCCGCGGTCACCGCCACCTGGAGCCCACCGAGGCCGAGGATCGGCACCCGCATCCGCCACAGCAGCGCCGGCTGCAGCTCGAGGCCGATCAGGAACAGCATCATCACCACGCCGAACTCGGCGAAGTGGAGGACGTCGGCGCCCTCCTCGCCGACCAGCCCCAGACCCCACGGTCCGATCGCGATCCCGGCCAGCAGGTAGCCGAGCACCGAGCCGAGGCCGAGGCGCTTGGCGATCGGCACCGACACGACCGCCGCCAGCAGGTAGACGAACGCCTGGAAGAAGAAGCCCTCGCCGTGCATGGCCGTCAGCTCCCCAGCACGGCGGCGAGGTCGGAGTTCAGCCGCGCCCGGCCGTGGGCGACCGCGAGGTCGAGGGTTCCGTCACGCAGTGCGATCAACGTCCGGCGATAGTCGCCGGCGTGGGCCGCGATCTCCGTTTCGCCGAGCCGGTGGGTGCCGTGAACGACGAACGGCGGCAGCCAGACCATGCCGCACAGCCGCGCGGTGGCCTCGAAGGGCGCGAGGAACTCGCCGACCGTGAAGCTGTTGCCGGTCTCCCGCCGGTAGCTGTCCTCGCCGCCGCCGGCGGTGATGGCGTGGAGCGTCCACATGCCGTTGAGGGCGGTGCCGGCGCGGCCGTAGGCCCAGCCGTGCTCGAGCACCAGGTCCTGCCACTGCTTGAGGATCGCCGGGGCGCTGTACCAGAAGAAGGGGTGTTGGAAGACCACGACCTCGTGCCCCTCGAGAAGGCGCTGCTCGTGGGGAACGTCAATATCGAAGTCCGGGTAGGCCTCGTAGAGGTCGTGAATCCGCACCCCCTCGAGCCCGCCCGCCGCCTGGATCAGCCGGCGATTGACGCGTGACCTCTCGATGGCGGGATGGGCGAAGATGATGAGAACCTTTCGCATCGCCGGCAGCATCCTCCTCGTTCTCGGAGCTCGGCGAGGACAACGCTCGCGCCGCTCCGTCCATGCCCTTGCCCGCTTCCGCTTCCGCTTCCGAGCCCGAAGGAGGGCTCGTCGTCAGGACGGTCGTCCGGGCGCGGAAGCGGAAGGGGGCGCGGAAGCGGGCACGGGCACCCTTCGACTCGCGGCGGCGCGGCGCCGCTCGCTCAGGGCAGGCTCCACGGGCACGGAAGCGGGCGCGGAAGCGGAAGCGGGGAAGGAGACGACGGCGGGCGTCGCCCCCGGGGCCGTAACCGACCTGCTACACTCGCCGCCCGAGATCGAAGGACACCCCCGAGCCGGCCGTGACGCCCATCTGGCCGGCGAGGTCGAGGAGTGGCGCATGCGGCGAGGTCGGCTGCGGCTCGAGGACGGAAGCGTCTTTGATGGCGTTGCCTTCGGTGCCAGCGGGGCGGTCGCCGGCGAGGTCGTGTTCAACACCGGCATGGTCGGCTACCCGGAGTCGCTCACCGACCCCTCCTACGCCGGCCAGATCCTGGTGCTGACCTACCCCCTGGTCGGCAACTACGGCGTTCCGGCCTTCGAGCGCGACGCCTTCGGCCTGCCGCGCGGCTTCGAGTCGGAGCGGATCCAGGCCGCCGGGCTGGTGGTGTGGGAGCACTCCGAGCGCTACAGCCACGCCCGCGCCGTGCGCAGCCTCGACGACTGGCTGCGCGCCGAGGGCATCCCCGCGCTCGCCGGCGTCGACACCCGCGCCGTGACCAAGCTCCTGCGCTCGCACGGCACCATGCTCGGCGCGCTCGAGCCGGCCGATGCCGACGGCTCGCTGCCGCTGTCCGACCCCAACGCCACCGATCTGGTCGCCACCGTCACCGTCCCGGAGCTCACCCGCTATGACAGCGGCGCCGCCGGCGCCCCGACCGTGGTCCTGCTCGACTGCGGCGCCAAGGCGAGCATCGTGCGCAGCCTGCTCGTGCGGGGCATGAACGTCGTGCGGGTCCCCCACGACCACTACTTCCTGGGCCTGTCCTTCGACGGCCTGGTCATCTCCAACGGTCCCGGCGACCCGACCATGTGCCGGGCGGCGATCCGCAACCTCGAGCGAGCCCTGGCTCTGGACCTGCCGATCCTCGGCATCTGCCTCGGCAACCAGCTGCTCGCGCTGGCCGCCGGCGCGGAGACCTACAAGCTGCCGTTCGGCCACCGCAGCCAGAACCAGCCGTGCGTGGAGGTGTTGCCGTCGGGAGAGCGCGGCCGGCGCTGCGTGATCACCTCCCAGAACCACGGCTATGCGGTGCGCGCCGGCTCGCTGCCCGACGACTGGCGGCTGTGGTTCGTCAACGCCAACGACGGCACCGTGGAGGGCATCCGGCACCAGTTCAAGCCGCGCTGGAGCGTGCAGTTCCACCCCGAGGCCAACCCGGGTCCGGTCGACTCGGCCTGGATCTTCGACGACTTCGCCGAGGCCGTCGCGAGGGGGCGGCGATGAGGAACGACCTGCCGACGACCGTGCTCGTGCTGGGCAGCTCGGCGCTCAAGATCGGCGAGGCCGGCGAGTTCGACTACTCCGGCAGCCAGGCCATCAAGGCGCTCAAGGAGGAGGGGATCCGCACCGTCCTCATCAACCCCAACATCGCCACGATCCAGACCTCCGAGCACCTGGCCGACGAGATCTACTTCCTGCCGGTGACGCCGGAGTTCGTGGAGAAGGTGATCGAGCGGGAGAAGCCGGACGGGATCCTGCTCGGCTTCGGCGGGCAGACCGCGCTGAACTGCGGCGTCGAGCTCTACCGGCGGGGCGTGCTCGAGCGCCACGGCGTGCGCGTGCTCGGCACGCCGATCGAGGCGATCCTCGACACCGAGGACCGCGAGCGCTTCGTCGCGCGCCTTGCCGAGATCGGCGTCGACGTCCCGCGCAGCCGGCCGACGACCAGCATCGCCGAGGCGCGTCGCCGCCGGCAGCGAGATCGGCTATCCCGTGCATGGTGCGGGTGGCGTTCGCGCTCGGCGGCCTCGGCTCCGGCATCTGCCGCAATCCCGGCGAGCTCGAGGCCCTGGCGCGCCGCGCCTTCGCCCACACCGGGCAGGTCCTCGTCGAGGAGTACCTCGAGGGCTGGAAGGAGATCGAGTACGAGGTGGTGCGGGACGCCGCCGACAACTGCATCACCGTCTGCAACATGGAGAACATCGACCCGATGGGCATCCACACCGGCGAGAGCCTGGTGGTGGCGCCCAGCCAGACCCTCGACGACGAGGAGTACCACCTGCTGCGCGAGGTCGCGATCCGGGTCGTCCGCCACCTCGGCATCGTCGGCGAGTGCAACATCCAGTACGCCCTCGTCGCCGGAGGGCGAGGGCTACCGGGTGATCGAGGTCAACGCCCGGCTGTCGCGGTCCTCGGCCCTCGCCTCGCAAGGCGACCGGCTACCCGCTCGCCTTCGTCGCCGCCAAGCTCGCGCTCGGCAAGACGCTGACCGAGGTCCCCAACTCGGTCACCCGCTCGACCTGCGCCTGCTTCGAGCCGGCGCTCGACTACGTGGTGGTGAAGGTGCCGCGCTGGGACTTCCGGAAGTTCCCAGGGCGTCGACGAGCGGATCGGCTCGGCCATGAAGTCGGTGGGCGAGGTGATGGCGATCGGCCGCCGCTTCGAGGAGGCGCTGCAGAAGGCGCTGCGGATGACTCGAGACCGGCGTCCGCGGCCTGGTGCTCAACGACCGCATCCACTTCGACGACCTGCCCGACCGCGCTGGCCGAGCCGACCGAGCGCCGGATCTTCGCCGTCGCCGCGGCGCTCGCGGACGGCATGTCGACCGAGGGCATCCACCGGATCACCCACATCGACCGCTGGTTCCTGCGACAAGATCGCGGGCGTGGTCGCCATCGAGCAGCGGCTGCGCGCCCAGCTCGCTCGACGACCCTCGACCGAGAGCTGCTCGAGGAGGCCAAGCAGCACGGCTTCTCCGACGCGCAGATCGGCGGTCGCGCTCGGCACCGACGAGGGCAGCGTGCTCGCGCGCCGGCACGCCATCGGGCTCCATCCCTCGGTCAAGCAGATCGACACGCTGGCCGCCGAGTACCCGGCGCCACCAACTACCTCTACCTGACCTACAACGGCACCGAGGACGACGTCGCCTACGACCAGGAGGGCACGGTGCTGATCCTCGGGCCCGGCGCCTACCGGATCGGCCGCTCGGTCGAGTTCGACTGGTGCTGCGTCAACGCCGCCCGCACGCTGCGCGCCGCTCGGCTACCGCACGCTGATGGTCAACCACAACCCGGAGACCGTCAGCACCGACTACGACGAGTGCGACCGGCTCTACTTCGACGAGCTGACGCTTCGAGGCGGTCAGCGAGATCTACGCGCAAGGAAGCGCCGCTCGGCATCATCCTGTCGATGGGCGGCCAGGTCCCGAACAACCTGGCCCTGCGCTGCTCCGAGGCCGGGCATGCGCGTGCTCGGCACCTCGCCACGCGATCGATCGACCGCGCCGAGAACCGCCACAAGTTCTCCCGCCTGCTCGAGCGAGCTCGGGGTCCCCCAGCCGGCGTGGCAGGAGCTGACGCTCGGTCGAGGCGACGCGGCGCTTCGCCGCCGAGCACGGCTACCCGGTCATCGTGCGGCCGTCGTACGTGCTGTCCGGCGCGGCGATGGCGGTGGCCGGCAGCGACGAGGAGCTCGACATCTTCCTCGACAAGGCGGTCGAGGTCTCGCCCGACCATCCCGGTGGTGATGAGCAAGTTCATCGAGAACGCCAAGGAGATCGACGTCGACGCCGTCGCCCGCGACGGCGAGCTGGTGTGCTGGGCGGTCTCCGAGCACGTCGAGAACGCGGGCGTCCACTCGGGCGACGCCACTCTGGTGCTGCCGCCGCAGCGCACCTACCTCGAGACGATGCGCCGGATCCGCAGCATCACCACCCAGGTCGCGCGCTCGCTGAACATCACCGGTCCGTTCAACATCCAGTTCCTGGCCAAGGACAACCAGGTGATGGTGATCGAGTGCAACCTGCGCGCCTCGCGCTCCTTCCCGTTCGTGTCCAAGGTGCTCAAGCGCAACTTCATCGATGCCGCGACGAGGGTCATGATGGGCCGGCCGGTGGCGCCCGACGACCGCTCGTTCCTCGACCTCGACTACGTCGGGCGTCAAGGCGCCTCAGTTCTCGTTCACCCGGCTCGAGGGCGCCGACCCCACGCTCGGCGTCGAGATGGCCTCGACCGGCGAGGTGGCCTGCCTCGGCTGGGACTTCGACGAGGCCTTCCTGAAGGCGCTGATCGCGGTCGGCTTCCGCTTCCCGATCCGCAGCGCGCTGCTGTCGACCGGGCCGATCGAGAGCAAGGCCGCGTTCCTCGACAGCGTGCGCCGCCTGGTCAACCTGGGGGTCAAGCTCTACGCCACCCGCGGCACCGCGGACTTCCTGACCGCCGGAGGGCATCGCGACCGAGGCCGTGCGCTGGCCGCTCGAGGGCGGCCAGCCGAACGCGCTCGACTGCATCCGGGAGCGCAAGGTCGACCTCGTCATCAACATCCCCAAGCACTTCCAGAAGGAAGAGCTGACCAACGACTACATCATCCGCCGCACCGCGGTCGACTACGGGGTGCCGCTGATCACCAACCTCCAGCTCGCCGAGCGGCTGTCCGAGGCCCTCGAGCGGGTGGCGATCAGCGAGCTCAAGGTCCGCCCCTGGAGCGAGTATCACCGGTGACCGAAGAGTGAAGATCGAGGACTGAGGAACACCCCGCTTCCGTGCCCGCCCCCGCTTCCGCGCCCGAAGACGTTCCCGCTCCGTTCCCGTCCCCGTTCCCGATCTCCGCATCCGCGGTCGCTGACCTCGCGGATGACGTCGGCTCGCTGCGAGCGGCCAGTCGTCCCCAATCCCTGTTCCGTAACCCCTCACCCCGTCCCCTCTCACACCTCGACGCTCGTGCCGGTGTGAAACGGTCGCAGCGAGCTGCCCATCACGCCGGCCAGCACCCCGTAGGCCTTGCGGCCGGTGCAGTGGCCGGTGAAGACCGGACCCGCGGTCAGGTCGAGGATCCTCCGGCCGATCGCCTCCACCTCCTCGCGTGGCGCCGCCATGCTGTCGAAGAAGGGCACGCCGATGAGGTGGAAGCCGCCGAACACCGCCTTGACCGGAGTGTCGGGGAAGCGGCTGCGCGCCGCCTCGATCATGTTGAGGATGCCGTGGTGGGAGCAGCCGGTGAAGACCGCGAGCCCGTCGTCCTCCCGGACCACCAGGACGAGCTCGTGCTCGAAGGGGTCCGGCTGGAGCGCACCATTGCGCTCCACGTAGAGATGGCGGTTGCCCTGCGGGCGGGCGTGCCGCTCGCCGATGTCGGTGAGCAGGAAGACGCCGGGCGCGATCTCCATCGACTCGATGACGAGCTCGAAACGGTGCGCGTAGCGGTCGAAGAGCGAGGGGTCGAGCCCGATCGGCCGCTTGATGACCACCAGCGCCCGGAAGAAGCGGGGCGCCCGCCCGCTCGCCCGCAGGTGGACCCGCGCCCGGTCGTTGACCGCGAGGAAGCGCCGGAGGCCGCCGCCGTGGTCGTAGTGGTGGTGGGACAGCACCGCCACGTCCACCTGTTCGAGGTCGATCCCGAGCCGCCCGGCATTGTCGGCGAACGCACCGGAGGCGCCGGTGTCAAACAGGATCTGCAGGTCGCCGCGCTGGATGTGCAGCGACAGCCCGAACTCGGCCGTGAGATCCTCCCGGCCCTCGACCCGGTCGTTCTCGATGAGCGTCGTCACCCTCATCACGCGCCTCCGAGGGAATCATGACAGGAGGAAGGGGCGAGGGGCTAGGGGTTAGGGACGAGTCCCCATCCCCACCCGGTTCCGCTTCCGCTTCCGCGCCCGATGGCACGTCTCAGTCAAGGACGCCTCAACTTGAACCTGGGGAAGTCCCTTACCGAGTTGCCGCCGACCTTTGCTGCGATTGAGGTCATCCCGCAGGGACGACACCCGGTGCCCGCGCCATTCGCCGAGTCAAACGTTGAGCGCAAGCCCGCTGGCGCGTTCGGAAGCGGGCGCGGAAGCGGGCGGGGAACACCAAGGCGTAGACTGGGCCGTCGGCAGCGGAGGTGGTCATGGGCAGCAGCGTTAGCGGGATCGATCGGCGGAGCTTCGTTCGTGTCTGCGCCGGCTTCGGCGTCGCAGGGGCGGCGGTCGAGCTGCTGTGGGCGGCGGTCGGCGAGGGGCCGATCACCCGCGAGACGCTGGCCGCGGCCGAGACCCTGGCCGGGATCGAGCTTGATGACTCCGAGCGAGACCTGGCGCTCGCCGGCCTCGAGGAGCTGCGCCGCGACTACCTCGCGCTGCGCGAGGTCGCCATCGTCAACTCGGTGGCGCCGGCGCTGCGCTTCGACCCCGAGATCCCAGGAGCGCTGACCCGTCAGCCGGCGGCCGCGCGCCGGTTGAGCCCCGACCGCGCGACGGCGCTCCCCGACGACGAGGAGGCGATCGCCTTCCTGCCCGCGCTCGAGCTCGGCCGCCACCTCCGTGCGCGCCGCATCTCCTCGCGCGAGCTCACCGAGCTCTACCTCGATCGGCTCGAGCGCTTCGACCCGCTCCTCCACTGCGTCATCACACTGACCGAGGAGCGTGCGCTCGACGCTGCGCGGCGGACCGACGCCGAGATTGAGCGAGGCCTGTCACGCGGTCCGCTCCACGGCGTGCCGTGGGGCGCCAAGGACCTGCTCGCCGCGCGCGGCTACCCGACCACCTGGGGCGCTGGCCCCTACCGCGAGCAGGTGATCGACGAGGACGCCGCGGTGGTACGCCGGCTCGACGACGCCGGCGCGGTGCTGGTGGCGAAGCTGACCCTCGGCGAGCTGGCCTGGGGCGACGTCTGGTTCGGCGGCACGACCAGGAACCCGTGGAAGCTCGATCAGGGCTCGAGCGGCTCCTCGGCCGGACCGGCGGCCGCCGTTGCCGCGGGGCTGGTCGGCTTCGCGATCGGCAGCGAGACCTGGGGCTCGATCGTCTCGCCGTCGACCCGCTGCGGCGTCACCGGGCTGCGGCCGACCTTCGGGCGGGTCAGCCGCCACGGCGCCATGGCCCTGTCCTGGAGCATGGACAAGCTCGGCCCGATGTGCCGCAGCGTCGAGGACTGCGCCCTGGTCTTCGAGGCGATCCACGGCGCCGACGGCCTCGACCCGTCCGCCGTCGACCGGCCCTTCGCCTGGGACGCCGAGCTGGACCTCAAGCAGCTGCGCGTCGGCTACCTGCGCTCGCTCTTCGAGCGCGAGCCCGAGCCCGAGGAGGACGAGGACCCGGCGCGGGTGCGCGAGGCGCACGCCCTCGACCTCGCGGTGCTCGAGGTGCTGCGCTCCCTCGGCATCGAGCTCTCACCCGTCGAGCTGCCGAAGCTGCCGGTCGGCTCACTGTCCTTCATCCTGTCGGCCGAGGCCGCGGCCGCCTTCTCCGAGCTCACGCTTTCGAACCGCGACGACGAGCTGGTGCGCCAGGTCGACCAGGCCTGGCCGAACGAGCTCCGGAAGGCGCGCACGATCCCGGCGGTCGAGTACCTCCAGGCCAACCGGGTGCGCACGCTGCTGATGCGCGAGACGGCGCGGGCCTTCGCCGAGGTCGACGTCGTCGTCGCGCCGTCCTTCACCGGCGACACCCTGCTGCTGACCAATCTGACCGGCCACCCTGCGGTGGTGGTGCCGGACGGCTTCACCGCCGACGGCACGCCCACCAGCATCACCTTCCTCGGCCGGCTGTACGGTGAGGCCGAGACCCTCGCCGTGGCGCGGGCCTACCAGGAGGCAACGGGCTTTCACCTGCGGCATCCGGTGCTGCGGGCTGGGGGGTGAGGGGACCCGCTTCCCCGCCCGCTTCCGCTTCCGCGCCCGATGTCAGCGTTCCGATGCGAGAGCACGCACGACTCGAACCACGATCTACATTCTGCGCGGGGGCTCGATCGGTCCACTCGCGACCGGCCAGTGCCGCAGCACGGCCGTAAGACGGCAGGAGCACGTGGCAGCTCCGCGCGGCCCGACTTGGAGTGCGACGGTTGCAGGACCGGAGGCGAATCCGGAAGCGGATGCGGAGGCGGGCGGGGGAACGAGGGCGAATCCGGGCGCGGAAGCGGGCGCGGAAGCGGAAACGGGCCCCTACTCCCCGCCAGTCTCCCCGAGCACGAACGGGATCGCGGACCTTCGACTCCGGAAGGTCGATCTCGAGCACCCAGGGTCCGGGTTGGACGCCGCCCGGGACCAGGAACACCAGCGGCCCGGAACAGAAATGGAAGGACGAGACGTCGACCGTGTCGTGGGCGAAGCCCTCGAAGGGCGCGGCCAGGAACCAGCGCCCGCACGGCCGGCGATCGCCCGTGAAGCCGCGCCCGGGCGGGTACGAGAGATCGACCGACCGTAGCGAGGAGAGGATCTCCGGGTAGGCCTCGCGGAAGGCCTGCTGGCTGAGCAGCGGGTAGCGCGTAGAGTCCGGCCCGCGCAGCGTGATGGCGTTCCGATCGATGACCGTCGTCGCCGAACGCCCTCCCGACAGCCACGCCACGAGCACCAGCCACTCGTCGCCGAGGTGGGCGTCGGCCCAGCGGTAGCTGACGATGGCCTGAAGCTCGGCGCCCTCGTAGCGGACCAGCGTCCGGCCCTCCTGGGTCAGCTGATCCTCGGGCGCGACGCCGGAGGAGGAGCACGCGGCGCAGGCCGCCAGGACCAGCACTCCAAAAAGCGTCCTCATGATCCCAGCGTGCCTCCGCACAGTCCCCGTTTCTCATGCCCACCATAGTACCGGGACGCGAAACATCGGAAGCGGGCGCGGAAGCGGGCGCGGATCCGGCTCCGTCTCGCGGACTACGCCGTGACAAGTGCGGGCGGGGGATCTTCAGTCTTCCATCTTCAATCTTCGATCACGACGGGGGTGGATCCGGCTCCGTCCTGCCGACTACGCCGTGACAAGCGCGGGCGGGGGAATCTTCAGTCTTCCATCTTCAATCTTCGATCACGAGAGCATCGGAAGCGGGCGCGGAAGCGGAAGCGGGCGGGGGACCTGTCACCTATCACTTGTCACTCATTTGAAGAGCTTCAGGAACGTCACGAACACCGTGAACGAGTCGGCCGGCCCGGCCACCGGCACCCCGACGTCGAAGTTGACCACCGTCTGCCAGGGCCCGATCACGGTGCCGTTGAGGCCGACGCCGGCGAGCAGCTCGCGGTCGAGCCCGGTCGCCTCGTCGGTCGCCCACACCACGTCGACGCGGCCCTCGACGCGCAGCGCCTCGGCGATGTTGAGGCCGCCGGCCGCGTGCACGCCGTCGGCGGTCGTGGCGGTCACCAGGCCGCCCTGGTAGCCGGCGACCCGGCCGAGCCCGAAGGTCGAGAAGTCGTACTTCGAGAAGCGGTCGAGATCGTCGCCGTCGAGGTGCTCGAGCTCGACGCCGAGCTTGCCGAAGCGGCCCGGCCACCAGGTCTTGCCGAGCACCGCGGACCAGCGGGTGAAGTCCTGCTGCTCCGGCGAGTACTCGGCGTTGCCGGGCAGGCCCCAGGCTGACCAGCTGTGGCGATCGTTGGCGGACGCCTCGAGGCCGAGCCGGTAGCCCCAGCGGCTGTAGCTGAGGTCGACGGCGAGCAAGCTCGTCCAGGTGGTCTCGGGCACGACGAAGTCGTCGGCGGTGTCGTCCGCCCGCCCGTAGTCGTCCCACTCCAGGCCGTAGCTCAGGTCGAGCTTGAGGAAGCTGCCGATCGGCCGGCCGAGGTAGAGCGCAAGCTCCGCCTCGCGCTCGCTCACGGTTTCCTCCGGGGAGAGCTCGCCGTCCCGGTAGAGCTCTTCGTCGCCGCCCAGGAAGAAGCCGAAGACCCTCGCGCCCGCGTCCCAGCGGCTGCCGAAGAGCGACGGCTCGGCCCAGTTGCCGTTGAGCAGGACGCCGGCGAAGATCACGTTGACCTGGGTCCCGGTGTCCTGGAAGTCCGACGAGAAGAAGTCGACCCCGACCAGCGGCACCGGGTAGTCCTGGGTCTCGTCCCAGTAGACGCCGCCGAGGGCGAACCAGCGATTGGGGTCATCACGCTCGCGCACCACCCGCGTGCCGTCCTCGTTCCGGTCCAGGTAGCGCAGGCCGTCCGGGGTGTCGCGGAGCATCGTGTCCTGAGAGGCGTGGGCCGCGGTGAGCCGCTCGGAGTAGCCCTCCGCGTTGATCCGGACCTCGGTGAGCAGGCTCTCCTTCTCGACCTGGACCGCGACGTTGAGGATCGACTGCAGCTCCTGGGCATTGACCCTCGTCGGCAGGAAGAAGCTCGACGCGTCCCACGGCGCGGGATTCCCCTGCGCGTCGACGGGTTCGGTCAGCGTGGTCTGCTCGTTGGAGATGACGTCCCCTGCAAGCCCAAGCTGGAGGGCGCGGGTCTTCACCCTGGCGTAGAGCACGCGGTCGATCCACACCGTGCCCTTCCACAGCGACGCGTCCTCGACCGCCTCGACCGGCTCGAAATCCACCATCCAGCAGTCGCGGCCGGCGACGGTGTCGGTGCCGCGCAGGCGGTACCGGTACTGGCGGTCGAGGTGGATCTCCAGCGGCCGCGCCGCCGCCCGCGCCGGCTGCAGCAGCGGCAGCTTCGGGATCTGGCCCCGCCAGAGCACGCCGTTGACCAGGAAGCGCTGCCACACCCAGTCGAAGCCCTCGCCGCGGTGGTAGAAGTAGGGCCCCTCGAAGCTCGCCTCGATGACCTGGATGCCCTCGCCGGGGCGGTAGCGGAAGTGCTGGGTGTAGGTCGCCTCGTAGTGGCGGAGGCGCCGGTCCTGAGCATCCTCGAAGGCCTGCAGCCGGCGCAGGATCTCCTCGACCGGCAGCTCGCGGAGCTGCGACACGTCGAGGCTCTCGGCGAAGCCGCCGAGCTCGGCCGCGCTCGGCCGCTCGAGCCGGAGCACCGCGACCCGCCCGGCGCCCCCGACCTCGACCATGAAGCCTGCAGGGACGCTGCCGGCAACCACCTTCTCGGCCGAGCCGTCGGCCGCCACGCGAACGGGGTTACGCAGCTCGCGATCCGAGAAGGTGAAGGCGGTCGGCCCGTCGGCCTCGCCCCGGTCCACGATCACCGCGAGGCTGAGGTCCTCGGCGTGCACGAAGGCCCAGCCGCCGCTGCCACCCGTCGGGGCGGAGTAGGGGTCGTAGACGAGGTCGCCCGAGAACTCGTTCGCCAGCAGGAGCAGCGGCGCGAGCTCCTCGGGGCCGAGCCCGCCGGCGGCCGACCGGAAGAACGACACGGTGGCCCCAGCGGCGGCCGACCGGGCGGCCTCGGGCAGGGCGCGCCACGGGTCCTCGGGCAGCTCGCCCGCATCGTGGACCAGCCGGCGGCCGGGATCGATGTCGGTGGCGAGCTCCACCGCCTCGGCCAGCGCCTCGCCGCGCAGCTCACCGAAGCCGAGCCCGTCCAGATAGGCGGCCACGTCGGCGGCGTAGAGCTCCTCGAGCAGTGCGCGGTCACGGGGCAGCGGCCCGGTGAGGACGCGGGCCTCCGGCTGCGCGCCGGTGACCGCCACCGACGCCCGCTTGACGAGGAACGCGTAGTCGCGCATCGCGGCCGCCGTGACGAGCTCCTCGTCCCAGGCGAGCTCGCAATGCAGCGACGGCGGCGCGGCGGCGGCCAGCCGCGCCGCCTCCTCGAGCTCCTCGGCGAACTCCGTCGCATGGTCGGCGATCGGGGACGGCACCTGGAAGGACAGCACCAGCCACGGCGTCGCCCCTGCCGCCGCGACCCTCCCGGCGAGGCCCGGGTCAGCGGTGCCGTCGAGGGGCACGCGCCACCGCAGGTAGAGGCGCGCGCCTTCTCTCAGCGGTGCCGATTCGCCGAGCAGCCGGACCACCGCCTCGGGGTCGTCGACGGCGAGCCCGATGCACGGCGCACACGGCGGCGTCTGCGCCGACACCGCGGTCACGAGGAGCAAGGTCAGGCCGGCGGCTGCCGCAACGCGCATGACGCATTGTACGACCACCAGCCGGCGGTTTTCCCGGCTGGAGGTGATCTCCCGCACGCCGGTCGGCGGGCCGCAACGCCCAGCAGACCCATGACGGGTCGAGTCCGAAGTGGTATTCTCTTGGATGGATGAGGATTTCGTTCTCGAGGAGGAGAGGTATGAAGCGTTCATTTGCCGTGCTCGCAGTCCTGCTGCTCGTGGGTGCGATGGCGACTGCCGCCAACCGCACAGACCCTGGCTTCGTCGGGCGGCCAGGGGGCCCGCCGACGGATGCCGGCACCGATGAGTGCCCGGGCACGCCGATTACCGGCCCGCTGCCGTACGTAGACTCCGGCGACACCTGCGCAGGGACCAACAGCATCACGTCGTACACCGGCACCTGCACGCTGCCCTTCGCGTACGGTGGCGAGGACCTGATTTACGAGCTCGCCCTCGGCACCGGCAACAACGTCGGCTTCTCGGCCGACCTCGGACCGACCGGCGACCTCGCGCTGTTTCTGATTTCCACCTGCGGCAACGGCGCATCCTGCGTAATCAACTCGCAGGACGCCATCGGACCGGGCGTCGGCCCGGAGGTGATCGATCCGGCGAGCTATCCGCCCGCAACCTATTACCTGTACGTAGACTCCTACTACAACGCCGGCTCGCCGGGGAGCTGCGGCACCTATAGCCTGACCGTGACCGGCACCGTGCCCGTCGAACTGCTGGAGTTCACTGCCAGCTAGTGGCAGACACGAGACGTGTCGACCCACCGGCCCGCGGCAGTGCGGGCCGGTTTCGCTTCCAGCTCATGAGAGCCTCATCCTCCTGTCTGTGGCTGCTGACCCTGCTCGCGCTGCCGGCTGCCAGGATCGCTGCTGACGAACGTCCGGAGAAGGCCCCCGGCGTGGTCACCGGCGTGCCGGGCGCACTCGTGTTCACCGAGGACCCCAACCAGACCTTCCCTGACAGCTACCAGCACGCGGTCGTGGAGCACGTGTTCACGGCGGAGAACCGTGGCCGGCTCCCGGTGGCCATCGAGCAGTCCCTCGCGGTCAGGGGGAGCGCCGAGCTGACCGCCGAACCTGCGGTGGTCGAGCCCGGCGGGCGGGTGAAGGTCCGGGTGCGCCAGCCGCTCGAAAGCGAGATCGGCCATGCCTCCTTCCGCTACGCTCTGATCACCGACGAGCCGGGCGTCTCCCGCTACCGGTTCACGCTGTCCGGATTCGTGCAGTCGGCCTATGACCCGGAGCGGCCCGCCTTCGACCTCGGCTTCGTCGATCGCGACCGCGGGGCGCGAAGCTCGCTGGAGATATACAGCCGCGAGGTCGACCGCCTCGAGCTGCTCGGCGTGACCACCGGCGAGGCAGCGATCCTGGTGGAGGTCTCACGGGCCGGGATCGCGGAGGAGGGCCTGCTCCTCACCGCCATCCTCGAGCCGGGCGCTGCGCTGGGAACGCTGACCGGCACGGTTACGCTGAAGACCAATGTCGTCAGCCAGGCAACCCTCGAGATCCCGCTGTCGGCCCAAGTCTTCGGAGATCTGGTTCCGAGTGAGCACCCGATCGCGATCGGGCTGGTCCGGGTCTCCGAGCACGTCACCAAGGACATCGTGCTGAGGAGCCGCAGTGGCCGGCCGTTCTCCATCGAACGCATCGAGGACCGCGGCGGCGTGCTCGCCACCGACGCCACGCCCTGTTCCGGCACGAGTCCGTCCGACTGCTGGGTGGTCCGCTTGATAGCGGAGGCCACGGAGCCGATGATGCTCGGGGGAACCCTCAGAATCATCACCGATCGGGAGGACGAGGCGGTGCCGCTGGCATACAGCGGCATCGCGATCGGTCGAGACACGACGATCCGGCAGCTCGACCTTGGGGCCGGTGATGCCCCACCGGCGCTGCAGACGGACCAGCCCACATCCACCGGGAGGCCCCGTTGACGGCCGCGGCATCACGACGAGTCGCTGGTCTGCTGCTCACCGCCGTTTTCGCGGCGCCGTTGCTTGCAGAAACTGATGACGGCGCACCTGCGCCGGCGCCCACGCCGACTCCCGCCGCAGAGAGCTCGGCCGAGGTCGAGCTACAGTGGACCGCGCGCAACGAGGAGGGCGTGTACGGCTACCTGGTCTACCGGTCGCAACGCAGAGAGGGACCCTACCGGAGGGTCAACCCGGACATCATCCGCGCCCGGCACGTCACGCCGACGGCCACCAGCTCCTACCGTTTCGTGGACGTCAAGGTCGAGCCCGGCCGCACCTACTACTACTACCTCGACACGGTCTCCGATGGCGGCTTCAAGCAACGCCTGTCCGGCGTCATCACCAAGGAAGTCGCCGGTGAGATCGTCCGCTAGACGCGCCGCCGTTGCGCTGGCCGCAGCCCTGGTGTTGGCGCCTGCCGCTGCGGTCGGCGCCGACCGGCTGCCTGCGAGCCGTCGCCAACCTGACGTGCTCCTGATCACGATCGATACCCTGCGGCCGGACGCCCTGGGTTGGATCGGGCACACCAACGACACTCCTGCAATCGACGCTCTGGCCGCCCGCGGCTTCCGCTTCCCGCGCGCGGTGACACCGGTACCGCTCACCCTGCCGGCGCACACGTCGATCATGACCGGACTGGTGCCGCGCCGGCACGGCGTGCGGGACAATGGCCAGACCTTCGGCACCGGCCCCACCACCCTCGCCGAGACCCTTCGCGCGGCCGGTTGGTCGACCGCCGCCTTTGTCAGCGGCTTCCCGCTGCAGCGGCTGTTCGGCCTCGACCGCGGCTTCGACCACTACGATGACGCCCTTCCCGACGGCCGCGAGGGCTGGGTCGAGCGAATCGCGGCCGACACCACCTCGGCCGCGCTGGAATGGCTCGCCGCGGCGCCGCAGCCGTGGTTCGTGTGGGTCCACTACTACGACCCGCACGATCCCTACGAGCCGCCGCGCGCTTTTTGGGGGCCCGGCGAGCGAGGTTCCTACCTGGGCGAGGTCCGCTACACCGACTACGGCATTGAGCGCCTGGTCGACGGGCTGCCGAAGGGCGACGGACGCACCCGCCTGACCGTGCTCACCGCCGATCACGGCGAGGCGCTCGGCGAACATTCAGAGAAACGTCACGGCTACTTCATCTATGACAGCACGGTCACGGTCCCGCTGGTGCTGGTCCAGGAGGGGGTCATCTCGCCTGGGGAAAGCCAGGCGGCCACAAACCTGGTCGACATCGCGCCGACAATCCTCGAGCTCGTCGGTCTCCCTCCATTCGCTGACATCGACGGCCTCAGCCTCGTCAAGCACCTGCACGACCAGCAAATCCCGCTCCCGCCGGCCTACCTCGAGACCCAGCTTCCCTGGATCTTCTTCGGTTGGTCTCCTTTGCGCGCCATCCGCGAGCGCGACTGGAAGCTGATCGAGGCGCCACGTCCCGAGCTGTACCACCTGGCAAGCGATCCGGGCGAAAGACTCAATCTGATCGAGCAACAGCCGGACCAAGCGAGGCGGCTGCGCGCTCTGCTCGCCGAAGCCGAACACAAGCCTTCGGCCACCTCCTCGATGGTGACTGACGACGAGGTGCTGGCGAGGCTGCGCGCCCTCGGCTACGTCGGAGCCGGCGGCGGAGACGACGACATCCCGCCCGGCCTCGCCGATCCCAAGGACCGGCTCGAGCTGCGCGATCGCCTCCAGGAGGGCGAGTTGCTCCTCGAGGCCGGCCACAATGCCGAAGCGGTGCAGCTCTTCGAGGAGGTCCTCGCGATCGAGCCGGACAACCGATTCGCGGTGCTGCGCTCCGGCATCGCGTTGCTCAAGAGCGGGCACACCGAGAAGGCGATCTCGCGTCTTTCGCAATCGACCACGCTCGACCCTGATCGAGCCGAAGCCCACTACGCTCTCGCCGATGCCCTCATGCGAACCGGGCAGTCAGGTCGCGCGGTGACCCACTGGCGCGAGGTCGTGAGGTTGCAGCCGCGCCGCGCAGAGGCGTGGTTCAACCTCGGAGTCGCAGCCGCTGCCGCCGGTGATTCGAGCGACGCGATGGCCGCCTACTCGGGCCGCGGTCGCTATCCAGCCCGACAACCCCGCCATGCTCACGGCGCTCGCCCATGCCGAGGCGATCGCCAGGGAGGACGCACCGGCGATCGCGCACCTCGATCGGGTGCGAGTACTTGTCGGCGACAGTGACTTCGGAGACGCCGCGCTGCTCGGGCTGCTGCTCGCGCGGCAACGGCCGCGCGGACGAGGCGGCACCGTGGCTTCGACGGGCGACCGCCGGCGAGCCCGACTTCGCCAGATCCAGAGTCGAGCTGGCGAGGATCGAGGTGGCGGAAGGCCGTGACGCGTCGGCACGGACAGCCCTCGACGAGGCCGTGGCCGCCCAACCCGATCTGCGGTCGGAAATTGCCTCCGACCCCAGCCTCGCTCGTCTGCTCACCGGCTCCCAGTGAGCGGCGTGCCGATCAGTGCTCGCTGGGCTCGCCGGGCAGCGGCTTGACCTGCGCGCGATCGCCCTCCTCCGCGGCGATGCGCCGGTACCAGCTCTCGGGGTAGCCGGGGTGGGTGACCTCGCCGGTCGGCGTCTTGACGTTGCCGTCGAGGTACTTGACCAGCAGCTGCTCGCCGAGCGATGCGCCAGCGGCGGTGAAGCTCCTCGCCGAGGCGCACGCAGTAGTCGGTCAGGTAGTCGACGGCGAGCCGCGGCGAGCGCTCGTGGAGCGCGAGCGCGGCCGCCTCGATCTCCGGCTGGTCGGCGAGGAAGCGGCCCTCGAGCTCCTGCTGCACCGCCTGGACGTCCTCGATCATGTCCGAGTAGCGCGAGTAGGCGAAGTTGGCGACCCAGTTGAAGACCCAGAAGCGCCGAGTCCCAGGTGAAGTCGGTGAGCGAGCCGTTGCCCACGGCGAAGGCGGCCGGCACCTCGCGCACGCCGCAGTAGATCGGGACGTAGACCGTGCTCGCGGTGTCGTCGACGCCGAACCAGAGCACGCCGCCGATCGGGTCCGGCAGCCACGAGCGCGACTGGGCCACGAACGAGAAGCCGGTCTGCTGGGTCGAGATGGCGCGCTCGTGGAGGTACTCGACGTCGTCCACCTTCCAGGTCATCGGCCGCCAGCGGTAGGGCAGGGCGTAGGGGCCGGCGCCGACGTCGCTGGTCATGTCGAACGGGGTGCCCTCGAAGTGGTCGCGCATCAGGCGCATGACGTCGCGCACCGCGAGCTTGCGGTCGGGCTTGATCCACAGCGGCAGCGGCTCGGCGGTGGCGTCGCCGCCTGCCCAGTCCGGGGAGATGCCGAGCGACGGCGCCGCCCGGCGGAACATGCACCACACCCGCGCCTCGCAGAAGCGCAGGCCGCCGAAGGTCGAGCGGCGCGTAGGTGTCGGCGAAGCTGAACGCCGTCGTCCGGCCCGTCGAAGTAGCCCTTCGTCGCGGGCGAACGAGATGACGTCCTTCGAGTAGAGGCAGTTGGCCGGGTCGTCGAGCGGGAACTGGCGGATGCGCGCCTGGTTGGCGTGGGCCGAGATGTAGCCGTCGGGGACCCGGCGCGCGACCCAGACCGCGCCCGGGTCGTCCTTGCCCTTGCCGATGATCTCCAGGATCCAGACCTCGTTCGGGTCGGAGATCGAGAACGACTCGCCGGTCGAGGCGTAGCCGTACTCGGCGACCACGTCGGCGATCACCGCGATCGCCTCGCGCGCCGTCGTCGCCCGCTCGAGCGCGATGAACATCAGGCTGCCGTAGTCGACGATCCCGGAGCCGGCGAGCTCCTCGCGGCCGCCGAAGGTGGTCTCGCCGATCGCCACCTGGTGCTCGTTCATGTTGCCGACCACCGAGTAGGTGACCGGCGCCTGCGCGGATCTGGCCCAGGTACTTGCCGGTGTCCCACTCGATGACCTCGCGCATCGCGCCCGGCGGGTGCACGCCGGGCGGGGAGTAGCTGAGCTCGCCGTAGAACTCGTGGGAGTCGGCGGCGTAGGTGATCATCGTCGAGCCGTCGGCCGAGGCGCCCTTGGTGATCAGGAAGTTGGTGCACGCGGCGGCCGGGCGCGGGTCCACGAGGAGCGCCACGACCAGCAGTATCGAGCAGGCCACCATCCGTCGAGTCAGGGTCATTCGACTGCCTCCAGCCCCAGCCGAGCCGGGGAGGCACTATTCTACGGCGTCCCCCGCAACCGGTTGTGTCTCGCGCGACCGCAGCCGTGACCCATGGGGTGAAGCCGGAGCCGGCTGCCCCGCGCGGCAGCCGCAGCGCACCCTGGAGGGGGGCGGTGCTGACTCACCCTCCCCGATGTCCGGGCCGACATCCGACGCTGGCAAGGCTGAAGCAGGCTGCCGAGCAGGCTGAGCCGAGCTCGGCCACGTCACCCATCGCGCTGCCGTCGCCGTCAGCCCTTGAGAATGAAAGTGACCTTCATGTTGACGCGGTAGCCGACGATCGTGCCGTCGTCCACGTCGACCTTGAACTCGTTGATCCATGCGCCCTTGACCTTATCGAGAGTCTTGTTGGCGCGGTCGATGCCCTTGGCGATGGCGTCCTCGAAGCTAGTCGGCGACGAGGACGAGATCTCGGTGACCTTGGCGACTGACATCTGACACCTCCTGGGTCGGTCGGCGGATCCTGAGGTGGATCCGAGTTGGTGGAACCCGAGGGCGGCACCCCGCGACTCGGTTGAGCACGAGAGAGCCGACAGTGTAGCAGATGAAAATCGAGTCCGCATCTCACTGCGGCAGCGACACCGCTACGACACTTTCGGACTCGATGTCGGGCTCAGGACGGCGTGCTCGGTGCAGCCTCCGCGGGGGCATCGTCGTCGAGCGCTCCGAGGTCGAGCGATCCCGACCGCTCCACCACGTGCTTGTGGATGCCAAACGGGCCCTGGCTGTACAGCGCCCCGCGGACGCCGTAGCTCACCGCGTCCTGCTCCAACAGCGCCGGGATCCGGGTGATCGCCGAGGCGGTGTTGACGTGCACCGTCATGTCAATCACGGTCGACTCGAAGCCCGCCACCGAGAACTCTTGCGAGGTCATCGCGGTGCCGATCTTGCGGTCGTTGAGGAGCAGCTTGAGCGACCCGCCTCTGAACTGGAGCGGGTCCGGGTTGGGGTTGCTGACCCGGATCTTCGCCATCAGGGTGGCCTCGAACAGGGTGATCTCCTGGAGCTCGAGGTCGACCAGGTTGACCCCCAGCGGCTCCATTGGCTGGAGGGACGAGCAGCCCAGCGCGACAACGAGCCCACCGAGCACTCCGGCCAGCGCCAGCTGTCGCCCAGGCCAATGCAGCTCGCGCAACCTGCGGTTTGCGGTCCTCATGCGATCCCTCCGTGCGTGCTGACGAACCTCACCGGTCCAACGGCGGGCGCACATCGTGTCGCCGTCGTTCGGCCCGGGCCAGACGGATTCTAGCGCCTGCTCAGCCGCCGGCCCGCTCGACCAGGATTTCCATGTCCTTCGTCGGACTCCCGCGGGTGATTGCCGGATTGGCTCGGGTGGAGACGAACAGCAGCCGACCGCCGGCCTCGATCCTGGCCTCGAGGGTGCAGCTCATCCGTTCGTCGATCCGAGCTCGGTCGTAGGCGATTTCGAAGGGAATCGGGACCTGGCCAGTCGGGTGGATTCGCTGCTCGCCGAGCACGACCACTGGCGCGTCTGCACGGGACACGTCGAGCAGCCGCACGGTGAGGGCCGCGTCCGGGGGCAGCGCGATCCGCTCCCGGTAGACCACGACGCCTGTCACGACCGGGCTCGCCTGGGTCCTTGCCAACACCAGCTCCTGCCCCGGCCCGCCGAAGCGCAGCACCAGCCGACCCTCGTGCAGGCGCGCCTGATCCACTCTCCCGAGCGCGTCGAGGAAGCGATCCTCCTGGGCCATCACCTCGAACGCGCACGCCATCTGGGTCGCTCCGAGGTGGCCGACGGCAATTGCATCTCCGTCGACCGCGTAGCTACCGAAGAAGCGATTGCAGCCACCGCTCCCGGCGACCCTGCCCCCGGCGTCGAAGGCGATCGTGGGGCGCACGTCGTCAGCGAGCGCTTCGCCGCCAAGGGTCTCCAGCACCCACTCGGTGCCGGCGAGCTCGAGACCTGCCATCTGCGGGCCGGCCTGCGCGGGCTCGACCGCGACTGCTGCCGGAACGGCCTCCTGCGCCGCCCGCTGGCCGCAGCCTGCGGTCCCTGCGAGCAGGACCACGATTCCGAGGGTCTTTTGCGGGTGTTTCATATCTCCCCCAAACTCAACTCGTCGCGTTCGCTGCGATGACCCAGGATGTCACTCGTACCTTTCATCCTATCACCGCCGGAATCGCCGCAGGATCACGGCGCCCAACCACGGCATGGCGTGCGATGCGATCCCTTCGGGACCGCCGCAGCCTCACCCGGGCGAGTCCGGCGGGAGGAGTAAGATCCTGAGGTGCGCCTGCTCGCCGACCTCCACATCCACTCCCGCTTCTCCCGCGCCACCAGCCGCGACCTGAGCATCGTGTCGCTGCACCGGGCGGCCCTCGAAAAGGGCCTCGCGCTGGTCGGTACCGGCGACTTCACGCACGCCGGGTGGATGGCCGAGATCCGGGAGCAGCTCGCACCGGCCGAGCCCGGGCTCTTCCGCCTGCGGCCCGAGCTCATTCGCGAGGCCGAAGCAGGGCTGCCTGCCGCCTGCGCCGGCGAGGTCCGGTTCGTGCTCCAGGTCGAGATCAGCTCCATCTACAAGAAGGGAGACCGCGTCCGCAAGAACCACAACCTGGTGCTGATGCCCACGCTCGAGGCGGCTGAGCGCTTTCGCACCCGCCTCGCGGCCATCGGCAACCTCGACTCGGACGGCCGCCCGATCCTCGGCCTCGACGCCCGCGACCTGCTCGAGATCACCCTCGAGACCGATCCCCTCGCCTTTCTGATCCCGGCCCACATCTGGACGCCGTGGTTCTCGATGCTCGGCTCGAAGTCCGGCTTCGACTCGCTCGCCGAGTGCTTCGGCGACCTCGCGGGGGAAGTCTTCGCCGTCGAGACCGGGCTGTCCTCCGACCCGCCGATGAACTGGCGGGTCAGTGAGCTCGACCGGCTGACCCTGGTCTCCAACTCCGACGCGCACTCGCTCGGCTCCCTCGGCCGCGAGGCGAACCTGCTCGACATCGAGCCCGGCTTCGAGCCCCTGCGGCGGGCGCTGGAGCGCCGCGGGGGATTCCTCGGCACGGTCGAGTTCTTCCCCGAGGAGGGCAAGTACCACCTCGACGGCCATCGCAGCTGCGGCGTCCGGCTCGAGCCGGAGGAGACCCGCCGCCTGGATGGTCGCTGCCCGGAGTGCGGCGGCCTCCTCACGGTCGGGGTAATGAGCCGCGTGCTCGCCCTGGCCGACCGGCGCAGTGGTTTCCGGCCCGCCGACGCGCCGGCCTTCGAACGGTTGGTGCCGCTCGACCAGACGGTGGCGCAGGTCGCCGACGCGAGCCCTTCGAGCCGGCGGGTCCGTGACGAGGTCTCACGGCTGCTGGGCCAGCTCGGCCCCGAGCTCTCGGTGCTGCGCGAGGTGCCGATCGAGGACATCGCGCGGGTCGCCGGAGCCGCGGTCGCCGAGGCCATCCGCAGGGTGCGCTGCGGAGAGCTGACCATCGCCGCCGGCTTCGACGGCGAGTTCGGGACGGTGCAGATCTTCTCCCCCGCCGAGCGCGACGCGCTGTTCGGGCAGCTGGCCCTGCTGGGCAGAAGCGAGCTCGCGCGCCTCCCTCCCACACCCGGTTCGCCGCCTCTCACCCGTCCCGCCGACGGCGACACCCAGAGTGCCGATCCGCGACGACCGCCGTCGCCGACCGTGGACCGCGGTGCGCCTTTCGGCGAGCTCGACGAGCAGCAGCGGGCGGCGGTCGAGACCCCCGGCGGACCGCTGCTCATCGTGGCCGGGCCCGGCACCGGCAAGACCAGGACCGTCGTCGCGCGGATCACGCACCAGGTGCGCAGCCGCGCCGTCCGTCCCGACCAGGTGCTCGCCCTGGCCTTCACCAACCAGGCGGCGGACGAGCTCTCCGCAAGAATCCTCCGGGAAGTGCCGGGGGCGATCGCGGGCGCGCCGCTGGTGACGACCTTCCACGGCCTCGGCCTGCGGCTGCTCGCCGGCATGTTCGGCCGCGAGCCTCGGCTGCTCGACGACGAGCAGCGGATCGAGCTGGTGAAGCGTGCCGCCGGGGGCGGCATCCCCGAGCGGGTCGCTGGCGCCATCCTCGGGCGGATCAGCCTGTCCAAGCAGTCGTGCGACCCCTGGGAGGTGCTGTCGGGAGACCAGGAGCTGCTGCCGGTCATCGCGAGGTACCAGGAAGCGCTCGATGAGCGCGGCGTTCTCGACGTCGACGACCTCGTGCTGCGGCCCTACCAGATGCTCGCCACCGATCCACCAGCGGCTTCCCGGCTGGCGTCGCGCTGGACCGCCATTTCAGTCGACGAGTACCAGGATGTCAACGACGTCCAGGCCGCGCTGATCGGGCTGCTCGCGCCATCCGGCGCCGGCCTGTGCGCGATCGGCGACCCCGACCAGGCGATCTACGGCTTCCGCGGCGCGCGCCCAGGCCACTTCCAGCGCTTCGCCGACAGCTTCGAGGGGACGACGGTGGTGCGGCTCGACACCAGCTACCGGCTGACCGATCAGGTGCTGCTGGCGGCCCGCTCGGTGCTCGGCGGCGAGGGCTCGCTGTGTGCGCTGCGGCCTGGGCCCCCGGTCGAGCTCGTGACCTGTCCGACCGCGGCCAGTGAGGCCGAGCAGCTGGTGGTGCGCATCGAGCGGATCGTCGGCGGCACCAGCCACTTCGCCGTCGACAGCGGTCGCGGCGGGGAGGCCGAGCAGGGCGACGTCGGCTTCGGCGACATCGCGGTGCTCTGCCGGACCCGGGCGCAGCATCCGGCGCTGCTCGAGGCGCTTGCGCGAAGCGGCATCCCGTGCCACGCGGTCGGTGAGGACGAGCCCCACGACCCGCGCTCCCAGAAGGTGGCGATCATGACCATGCACGCCGCCAAAGGCCGCGAGTTCGAGGTGGTTTTCGTCACCGGCATCGAGGAGGGACTGCTACCGCTCGAGCGCGACGGGTTGCGCAGCGATCCCGAGGAGGAGCGGCGGCTTCTCTACGTGGCCATGACCCGCGCCCGCCGACTGCTCGTGCTCAGCCACGCGACCCACCGTACCCTGTGGGGGGTTCGCCTGCCGGGGCGCCCGTCGCCGCTGCTCGCCGAGCTCCCGGCGTCGGTGCACCGCTCATCGCCGTCGCTGCCACGCGGCGAGCCCCCGTCGCGCCAGCTGAAGCTGTTCTAGCCCGGATATCTCACCAACTTTCTACTGCGGCCGGCGATGTACCGCACTCAGCGGTGCTTTCTCGCCTCGCGGTGCTCGACGTACTGGCGAGTACGCCTCCGCGCCCCTCGGGTCGAAATCCCCACTGCGCACGGCACCTCGCAGCCCTCGCCACGAAACCCGGTGAGATATCCGGGCTAGGAACGTGCAGGGCATAGGCCCCTGGGTGCGTAACTGAACTCGGATTGTGGGGGTGGCCTCTGCCCCGCACGCTCCTCGGGATGCGCTGCGCGCATCCGGGGGCAGCAGAGGCGGTGATCAACCAGGCGCCGGCACAGACCAGCCGCCACGACGCCCGGAAGGCCAAAGCGATTCGAACTCCCAGGAGGATGTCTCCCGAGGTGGGTCGAGTCCGGAGACGGCGGACGGCGCCGTGACCGGGTCCGAATCGCAATCCCTTACAATGGAACGAGGTGCATCCGGCCGCTGCGGCCGTGATGTACGAAACCCGCGGGCCCGGGACACTGACTGTCCAGAGAGTGGGCGATGGAAGCGACCTCCTCTGTCCGCGACCTGCAGATCCTGCAGAAGCCCGAGTGGACCGACGTCCGCCTGGGTCCGAGCTATCGGGTCACGGTGCGCGTGATCGGGGACGACATCGTCCACTCGCAGCAGCACGGCAGCCTCGCCCTTCCCGACCTCGGGGCCCTGCTCGAGCTCATCGAGAGCATTGTCCGCGAGCACATCGGCACGCGGCGGCGCCACGTCCACATCGCCGACTACACGGGGCTGAAGGGGACCTCCGCCGAGGCTCGCCGCCACTTCATCGAGTACGTGAGCACGAGCCGCAACCTGGTTGGTGTTGTCTTCTACGGCGCGTCACCGACCCTGAAGCTGAGCATCAAGCTGGGCCGCCGGCTCCACCTCATCAGGACCAACATCGAGCTCGTGGACAGCTTCGAGCAGGCGCTGGAGCGGGCCCACCAGCTGCTGCGCCCATCCGCCGCGCCGGCATCAGCCTATCCGACGCCGGCCGCCGCCGCGCCGCGCGATCCCGCCGCCCGCTCGAGCAGCCAGGTTCCCCAGTCGGACTGGAGCTACGAGCACCGTGGGTTCAGCCTGCGCTGGGAGGTCATCGATGACCGGGTCCTGCACGGCATCGCTGCGGGCACGCTGCGCAGTGAGCACATCGACCCGATCTTCGCCGCCATCGACCGCATGCTCAGCTACAGCCGCGGCAACGTCAGCCGCTTGGCGATGATCCTCGACATCACCGAGCTCGACGGCGTGAGCATCGCGGGGCGGCGCCGCTTTGTCGACACCCTCCGCGACTGGCGCGAGCGGAGGTCGCTGTCGCTGTTCGCGCTCTACGGGGCGAACCCGCGGCTCAAGGGCGCCATCGCCATCTCGCGGCCATTCCTGCCCTTCCCGCTGACCCTGACGCGCGATCTCGCGAGCGCCCTCCTGCTGGTCCCGGACGAGGCCCCGCGGCAGCGGCAGCCGCCGACCGTGCGCCACGAGGAGGGCGAGGCGCCTCCGACCTTGCGGGCCACGGAGCAGCACATCGATGACGTGCTGCGCTTCCTCGGCACCATCAACTGGGAGCGGGACGGCATCGACTGGTGGGAGAACGAGGTCTCCCAGGACCATCCGCTCGCGCCGCTGTTCGACGCCATCACGCTGCTCAAGACAGACGTCGACCACCTTCTCCGCGAGCGCCGCAAGGCGGAGGAGGCGCTGCGCGAGAGCACCGACCGCTACCGCACCATCCTCGAGAACATCGCCGACGGCTACTACGAGATCGACCTCGAGGGGCGGCTCACCTTCTGCAATGACGCCATGCTCGATATCCTCGGCCTCAAACGCGACGAGGTCCACCGCCTGAGCCCGCAGGTGTTCAGGGACTCCGATCACTCCGATCGCATCGTGACCGCGTTCAAGAGGGTGTTCACGACCGGGCATCCCGCGACCGCACTCGCGTGGGAGTTGATCCGGCTCGACCAGAGGCGGATCGCGGTCGAGGTCTCGATCTCCCTGATGCGCGACCAGGAGGGGTCGCCGGCGGGCTTCCGCGGCATCGTCCGCGACGTCACCGAGCGCGCCGCCGCCGACCGCGAGCGGGCCCGCCTCGAGTCCCAGCTCCGCCACGCCCAGCGGATGGAGGCGGTCGGCACCCTCGCCGGCGGCATCGCCCACAACTTCAACAACCTGCTCATGGGCATCCAGGGCAACGTGGCGCTGGTCCTCAAGGACATCGACCCCAGGCACCCGCACCACCACCGGCTCGAGACCGTCGAGACGTTGGTCAAGGGCGGCTCCAAGCTGACCGGGGAGCTGCTCGGCTTCGCCCGCGCCGGGCGCTACGAGGTCAGGGCGATCGACGTCAACGACCTGGTACGGCAGACCGCCGAGACCTTCGGCACGACCCGCCGCGAGGTTCGCATCCACCTCGACCTCTCGAAGGAGCTGCTCCGGGTCCGCGCCGATCGCAGCCAGCTCGAGCAGGTGCTGCTCAACCTGTTCATCAACGCCGCCGAGGCGATGCCGACCGGCGGCGACCTCTTCATCGGCACCCGGCCAACCTCCCACCTCGCGCTGGAGGGCCGACCGTACGTCCCGCGGCCGGGCAGCTACGTCGCGCTGACGGTGCGCGACACCGGGATCGGGATGGACCCGGAGACCCAGCGCCGCATCTTCGAGCCCTTCTTCACCACCAAGGGCCTGAGCGGCGGCACCGGTCTCGGCCTCTCCTCGGTGTACGGTGCGGTCAAGGCCCACGGCGGGTACGTCGATGTCAGCTCGCAGTACGGCGTCGGGTCGACCTTCACGGTCTACCTGCCGGTCACCGACGAGGACGTGTTGAGCTCCGAGGACACACAGGGCGAGATCGTGCTCGGCCGCGGCACGGTGCTGATTGTCGATGACGACGAGGCGGTGCTCGAGGCCTGCGGCTCGATTCTCGCCTACCTCGAGTACACGCCGCTCAAGGCAGCGTGCGGCCGCCAAGCGGTCGAGACCTTCCGCGAACGCTGGCAGGACATCGACCTGGTGATCCTCGACATGATCCTGCCCGACATCGGTGGCGGCGAGGTCTACGACGCGCTCAAGGCGATCCATCCCCAGGTCAAGGTGCTGCTCGCGAGCGGCTACAGCCTCGGCGGCGCCGCCCAGGCCATCCTCGAGCGCGGCTGCAACGACTTCATCCAGAAGCCGTTCACCATCGAGCAGCTGTCCCAGAAGATCGGCGCCATCATCGGGGAGTCGCTCCTCGGCTGAGCCGGCCTCGCCACGACGCCTCCTTCAACCGCGAAGCCCAGCGCACCGGCCGTGTTGCGTCCGACGCGACGCGTCGGCTACGATACCCGCGCTTCGCAGCATGACTGGAGCAACCAGGGGGAGATCGCGATGAGCAAGATGCTGATCGGATGCGCGGTTCTGGCGCTGGCGGCGGTCCTCGCCGTCGGGCTGATGGTGGGCGGCATCTACAACCGCCTGGTGGGCCTCAATGAGGGCGTGGACTCGGCCTGGGCGCAGGTCGAGAACGTCTACCAGCGACGGGCGGATCTCATCCCGAACCTGGTCGCGACGGTGAAGGGGGCGGCGGAGTTCGAGCAGGAGACCCTACAGAACGTCATCGAGGCGCGAGCCAAGGTGGGGCAGGTCAACTTCGACACGGCGCCGACCCCGGAGCAGATGCAGCAGTTCCAGGCCGGCCAGGACGGCCTGTCGTCGGCGCTGTCGCGGCTGCTGGTGGTGGTCGAGCGCTACCCCGAGCTCAAGGCGACCCAGGCGTTCCGGGACCTCCAGGTCCAGCTCGAGGGCACCGAAAACCGGATCACGGTCGAGCGGCAGCGCTACAACGAGGTCGCGCGCGAGTTCAACACCAGCCGCAACCGCGTCCCGGCGGTGTTCGTCGCCAATCTGCTCGGCTTCCCCGAGAAGGCGTACTTCGAGTCGAAGCCCGGCGCGGAGGAGCCACCCAAGGTCGAGTTCTAGCCCCGAAGGTGCGGCTGTGAAGATCTCCCAGCTGTTCACGGAGGCCGATCTCGAGGCGATCCGGCGGGCGACCTCCACCGCCGAGCGCTCGACCTCGGGCGAGATCGTGCCCTACGTCGTCGAGCGTATCGACGACCACGCCGAGGCGCGCTGGCGGGCCGCCACCATCGGCGCGCTGGTTGCGGCGCTGGCGGCGGGCGCGGTCCATGCACTGGTCGGCTACTGGAGCGGCCACGGCGTCGCGTGGATCACCCTGCCGGTGCTGGTGGGCGCCGGCCTCGGCTACCTGACCGGCGGGGTCGGGCCGGTGGCGCGCTGGCTGATGCCGGCCGACGCCCTCGACACCATGGCGTTGCGCCGCGCCGAGGCCGCCTTCCTCGAGGAGGAGGTCTGGCGGACCCGCGACCGCACCGGCATTCTGGTCTTCCTCGCGCTTTTCGAGCACCGCGCGGTGATCCTCGCCGACCAGGGGATCCACCGTGCCGTCCCGCCCGGGCTGTGGCAGCAGCTGATGGTGGAGCTGGTGGACGGCGTGGCGGCGGGCAAGGCGGCGTCCGCCCTCGAGCGGACGGTGCGCCGCTGCGGCGAGATCCTGGCCGAGCACCGTGTCGAGCGGCGGCCGGACGACCTCGACGAGCTCGACGACCGCCTGCGGGTGCGGGAGCACTGAGATGGGGCGACGGCTGCCGATGATCCGCTGGGCCGCCGTGGCGGTGGCGCTCGCGGCAGCGGCTGCCGCCGTGGCGCTCGAGGTGCCCTTCCTCGGCGGCCGGGTCAACGATCTCGCAGGTCTGCTGTCCGATGGCTTCGAGGCGCGGCTCGGCTCCGAGCTCGAGGCGCTCGAGAGCGAAACCGGCGCGCAGGTGGTGGTGCTCACCGTCAACTCGCTTGAGGGTGACCCGATCGAGGATTTCTCGATGCGGGTGGCCGAGACCTGGAAGCTCGGAGGCGAACGCGCCGACAACGGTGTTCTCGTGGTGATTGCCCGCGACGAGCGGCTGGTGCGGATCGAGGTCGGGTACGGCCTCGAGGGCGCCCTCACCGACGTCGAGAGCGGCCGCATCATCCGCGGCCTGATGACGCCCCGCTTTCGTGCCGGCGACTTCGACGGCGGAGTCGGCGCCGCGACCGACGCGATCGCCGCCACGCTCCGTGGCGAGCCCGTCGAGCTGCCGGAGGAGCGCCCGAGAAGCGCCCTCGAGGGCGGGCCCTCCGGCCTCGTCACGCTGATCCTGTTCGCGCTCTTCGGCCTGCCCTTCGTCAACGCGGCCCTCGCCTCACGCGGGCCGGCCGGCTGGATCCTCTCCCTGATGCTCGCCCCGTTCTTCTTCATCGTGCCGGCAGCCGCCTTCGGGGTGGCCGCCGGCGCGATCGCCGTCCTCGCCTGGGTGGTGCTGTTCCCGATCCTCAGGGCGGTCTGGCCCAAAGCGTCGGGCATCCCGGGCCGGCGTTCGATGGGAGGGCGGGGCGGCATCCCACCGATCTGGGTCGGCGGGTCGGGATGGCGGGGTGGCGGCGGCAGCTTCGGCGGCGGCTTCAGTGGGGGCGGCGGCAGCTTCGGCGGCGGCGGGGCCACCGGCGGCTGGTAGCTCGATTGAGGCCTGCAGCTCGCAGTTTCCCGAGTGAGGACGGGTCATGCACGCGCCCGCTCCCGCTTCCCCGCAGGCATCGAGCCCCGAAGGCAATCTCAACCTTGCACCGTCAATCTTCAGTCAAGCGAGGCCAGCGACGAGCGGCCGGCGCGAAGACTCGCGCCGAGCGCGGACGCCGCGATCTTGCATCGCGGCTCGTCCATCTTCAGATCAACCGAGGTGGGCGAGCCGGTCCCGCCGCCGCCAGAAGCGGCGCACCCGCAACGGCCTCAGGTCCGGCACACGGGCGGCGGCCACCGCGGCGCTCCAGTTGGCAAGGAGGCGGTCAGCCTCGGCGAAGGCCTCGGCCGGTGGCGGCGGCGATGCGAGCCATCGCCGCTCCACCTCGTCGCGCTCGCCGGCATAGAGCGGCAGCAGCGCCGCGGGGTTGCGCAGGGCCCGCCGGTGCAGCCGCTCGTGGCGCCACCACAGGCTGTCCGGGTCCGCGACGTCGGTCGGGGTCGGGCCGAGGTCGAGAGGCTCGCCCACCCGGACCGGTTTGAAGAGGCCGGTGCAGGGCGCCGCGGTCGCGGTGACCCAGTGCCGGCCGCCGCTGCTGCTCAGGTCGGCCACCCAGGAGGCCGTGGTCTGCGAGCTTGCCGCCAGGCCGCCGGGGTGGACGCACGGGGCGGCCAGGCCGCCGGTCAGGAGGTCGTAGGCCGGACCAGCGCCGCCATCGCCGTGGGAGCGCAGGACCGCCATCAGATCGCCGACGCTTTGCGAGTTCCTCGCGCCGTCCTCGGTGAGGCGCTGGCGGAATCGACAGCGGCTGCCCCAGGTCTTGATCCGATCGGAGTGGCGCTCGGCGAAGCCTTCGATGGTGAGGCCGTTGGAAATGGTGCGGACGCTTCTCACCTCCTCCAGCGCCCACTCGCGGCCGGCGGTCTCGAGCACGAACGCGCCGCGAGGGTCCGCGACGATGAAGCTCGAGTGGTAGCGGAAGCCGCGCTGCTCGTGGCCGCAGCCGCCGCCCTGGCCGTGCCGCTCCAAGAGCTCGACGATCACGTCGACCGCCTGCCGCGCTGTGGCCCCGCGCTCGAGGCCGAGCCGCACCAGATCCATGCCGGTGAGCCCCGTCTCCACAGGCGGCCGGGTCGTGAACACGGCCTCGTTGCCGATCGCCACGCCGTGCTGGTTGGCCCCCATCTCGGCGCCCCACATCCAGAACGGCCGGCTCAGCAGCACGCCGTGGGTGCGCTCGACCTGCGGGATCTCGATCCAGGTGCAGCGCACCCTCTCCGCCGGCGAGTGCTCGCGCGGTGCGCGCCAGTCGAGCAGCTGGGCCTCGTTGGCGTCGCGGTCCGAGTTCTTGGCGAACAGCACGCCCTCGGGTCGAACCACCACGATCGTGTCGCACATTGTCCAGACCATTATGAACCGTCTTCGGAATCGGCACGCCACGAGTGCTGCGGGAAGAAAGGAGGGAATAGGGGATAGGGTCCCTGCGTCCCGTCCCGTTCCCGTTCCCGACAGTTCGCTTCCGCGCCCGCTTCCGTGTGCTCGCTCCGCACACGCCCGTACCCGCCTCTGGGCAGCCAGGATGGGTACCCCACAAGCCGGCAGAGGATCCCCCGGGGCATCCGAACCCCGATCCCCGAATCCCGAGCCCGCTGGGCGGGCGGCGGTCTGTCCGCTATTCGCTATCCGCTATCCGCTATCCGCTACCTCTCGATGCTGCCCGGCAGCAGGAACGGGTACCGCCGGCGGCGGACGGTGCGCTGCCACCAGCGGTCGGCGCGCCGCAGCCGCTGCAGGAGCTCCCACATCCGGGCGTCGTCGCGGTAGTAGCGCTCCGCCTCGCTGGCCGTGATCGCCGGCTCCACCACCCGATTCGCGGCCTCGAGGACGTGCCGGCACGCAGCTGCGCCAGGCGCTCCTTGTGGAGGTTGCCGGCCAGGTCGAGAAGGGCGCCGCGGCGGTCGTAGTACTTGTCGAGGATGGCGCCCAGCGCGAAGCGGCGCACCGCACCCCGCAGCGCCCACGGCACCGACGCGAGGTGGAGCTCGACGTCGAAGGACTCGCGCCCGCGATCGTCGCGCTCGAAAGGCGTCGAGATGTCGAGGTAGCGCAGGCCGCCGTCCGTCCACGCCCAGTTCGAGAGCTGGGCGTCGAGACCGAGCCGGGAGTTGATGCAGCCGGCGATCCTCTCGACCAGCGCCGCGAGGACCTCGCGGACCTCGCCCCGGCCGGCGCCCTGAAGGCGATTCGGAAGCAGCGAGGTAGGTTCCAGCACCGGCTGCACGCAGTAGGCGGTGACGCTGCCGTCGCGGCGCGTCACCGCCTCGACCGTGGTCTCGGGCACCACGACCCCCCGCTCGGCGAGACGGGCGATGTAGCTCGCCACGCAGCTCCGGTAGGCGCTGATGGCCGCGTCACCGGCGAGACCCGGCAGCCGCTTGCACGCGACCTGACGGCCATCCACGGTCCACCTCACGACCAGCGTGATCTCGCCGTAGCCCACCACCTCGAGATGAGAGGCGTCGCCGGTGGCCAGGGCGCGGTCGATCGCAGCTTCAAGTTCGCAGAGATCGTCATTCATCAGCGCGCCCTGTTCTGGTCGCGCTCCCCGAGGGAGCCACCCCTGACACTTTCGGGACCCACAGCCCTTGGGAGATTGCGGAGAACCGCCCCCCGAAGAGTGTCAGGAGTGGCACGCCCGCACGACGCGCACTCTTCCCGACGCCCTCCAATGACCTGAGTGCGGAAACCGTCATCATAGAAGCGCGCCGGTGACACGGCCGATCAACTCCTCGGTTTCCTCGTCGCTGAGGATCAGCGGCGGCAGGAACTGCAGCACCCGGCGGTCGTTGTTGGCCCAGACCACGAACACTCCGGCCTCGAAGAGCGCCGCGGCTCCGGCCATGGCGGCCGCCTCATCGGGAAACACGAGGCCCATCATCAGCCCGCGCCGGCGCACCGTGCAGGGCAGCCCAGCGAAGGCCTCGCCGAAGCGCTCCGAGAGCTCGCACACCCGCTCGAGGAAGCCGTCCTCCTCGACCACCTCGAGCGCCGCCAGCGCGCCCACGCAGCCGAGCTCGGCGCCGCCGAAGGTGGCGATGTGGATGAAGGGGTGGCGGTGGAAGACCTGATGGAGCTCGGCGCTCAGCAGCACGGCCGCCATCGGGTAGAGCCCGCCGCCCAGGCCCTTCCCGGTGACCAGGGCGTCCGGCTCGACGCCCTCCCAGTGGGCGCACCAGATGCGACCGGTGCGGCCGAGGCCGGTCTGGACCTCGTCGAGGATCAGCTTGGCGCCCCACTCGTGGCAGAGCGCGGCGACCGACCCCAGGTAGCCCGGCGGCGGCAACGGCATGCCGAGGGTGGCCGGGATCGGCTCCAGCAGCACCGCCGCAGTGTCGTGATCGACCACCGCGGCGAGCGCGTCGAGGTCGCCGAACGGCACCTGCACGAAGCCGGGGAGGTTCGGACCGAAGGGGTCGCGGTACTCGGGATCGCCGGCGGCCAGGGCGAGACCGGTGTGGCCGTGATACCCGCCCCGCGCCGACACCACCCGCTGCCGGCCGGTGGCGCCGCGCGCGGTCTTGATCGCGATGTCGATGACCTCGCCGCCGCCGGGTGCAAAGACCACCCCGGGCAGCCGGCCGCCTGTCGTTGCGGAGAGCCGGGACGCCAGGGCCGCTCGAAACCCGGAGATGAGGTGGTGGTTGCCGACGTCGAGCTCGTCGAGGGCTGCGCGCAGCGCGGCCACGACCCGCGGGTGGCGATGGCCGAGGTTGAAGACGCCGCCGTTGCAGTGGCAGTTGATCCACGACCGTCCGGAGTAGGCGTCCCAGAAGCGGATCCCCTCCCGGCGCCCCATGACCAGCTCGAGGCCGAGCGAGCGATAGAGCTCGACCTTGCCCGCCGAGAGGTGGCGGGCAAAGGCCGCCATGGTCTCCTCCGAGGATGCGAACGGTTGCTCGGGCTCGGCCACGGCGCCACCTCCTGGCTTCGGGGGTGGTCCATCCTACCTCGGAGTCGCCCCCACGGATCCGCAGATTGCCCCTTCCCCTTGACGAGACTGCGTCGCATTTGCTATCATCGGCCGCTGTGGATCGCGACATCACCAATTCGCTTTTCTGCGTCGGTATCCTCGCTACGGGACAACAGCAGAACCGCCAGCCGGTTCGCGCCGCGCATCGTGGAGGGCACCGTGGCTGCCCCCAGGCTCGGCGATCACTCGATGGAGGTTTCAAGATGCGTCTGAGGAGTTCGACAGCTGCGGCTGCGGCCGCTCTCACGCTCGTCGCCGGCACCGCGCTGGCGTCGGGCGTCCCGACGGTTTACGTCTCGAATCCGGACATGGACAGGATCTACGCCATCGACACCGCGGCCGGGACCGGCCAGACGCCGGCCGTCGTGCTCTATGAGGCGGGATCGAGCTACGAGGACCTCGTGGTCGCGCCCGACGGCTCGCTCTACGCATGCGATCCCGGCGCCGGCAAGATCATCCAGATCGATCCGGCGACCTCGGCCGTGACCCAGATCCACCTGGCAAGCTCGGCCGGCGCTCCGTTCAATCCCCAGTGCGGCTGGTTCACCCACACCGGCGACCTCGTGGTTACCGACAAGGCGGCCGGCGGCGCCGCGTGGTTGTTCCTCGCGAACCCCGACAACTTCTATCACGAGTGCCAGGGAGCCTCGCCGTGCCGGATCGAGGTCGACGCCGCCTTCCGTGGCGAGGGCGCGACCCAGGCCGCCGACGGCGACCTCCTGGCCGTCGATCGCGCCCAGCGCACCATCTGGTCGTTCAACTATGACTTCTACCTCGGCGCGTTCTCCGGGTCCGATGACCTCATCTTCGGGAGCGCGGTGAACGACCCCATCGGCATCGCGCGCTCGAGCCGCGGCAACATCTACCTCGCCGTCGCACCGAACCGGCTCCTCAAGTACGACCGCCTGGGCGCGGCGTCGACGATCCCGGCCTGCGCCACCGGCTTCGGCAGCAAGGACCGGCCGTACTTCCTCGACTTCGCGGCCGACGACACCCTCTACGTGGCGACCACGAGCACCAACAGCGGCAAGGTCTGGGAGCTCGACGTCGAGGGCTGCGACTGCAACGGCAATCCGAACGACCTTCCACCCTGCGCCGCGCCGCGGGTGCTGTTCGAGTTCCGAAAGCAGGCCGGATACGAGAAGTCGACGGTGGGCATCGGCGTGCCCTACCTGACGGGCGCGGAGGACGGCCTCGCTGCCTTCCTCGCCGGCAAGCCGGTTCCACCGCTACCGACCTCCCCGGACACCCAGCTCGTCAGCTTCGCCGACCACGTCTACGAGTTCACGGCCGAGCCGGTGGGCTGCACCGTTGACATCACCGCCGCCGAGGCGGAACCCGCGTACCTCGCGAGCTTGGCGGGCACCATCGACCTCGCCCCCTATGATCCGGACTACCCGGGCTGCGCCGTCGTGGGCGATCCGAGCTACCCCTGCGACATCGCGGCGCGCCCCGTGACCTACCTCGGCGAGAACGGCCGGGGGATCCTCTATGAGGTCCTTCCCCAGCCCGCCGGCAACCCGCTCTGCTACGCGCCGCAGGTCGATCTCTTCCGACACGCCATCAACGCCTACGCCGGCTACGTGCCGAACCCGCGCCTGGTCCGCTGCCCGTCGCCGGGCGACAGCTACGACTGCACGCTCATCGACCTCAACACCTACTTCCCCTACAACGGCATCCTCCCCGAGGACACCCGCATCGGCTCGACCCTCGGCGCCAGCTCCGGGGACTTCTCGCGCTACTTCGTCGTCGACCTCGACCTCAACCAGGACGCCGACGCCGGCGACGGCGTGTACTGCGGCTTCGAGAGCCCGTGGTACGAGCCGATGCTCCCGACCGGCGTGAGCTGGAACGACGCCAACGTGCTCGACCAGATCGACCCGAGCACGCTGCTCCCGATCAGCACCACCCAGTCCTTCGGCTTCAAGTTCCAGATCGCGGAGATCACCGGATTCAACCCGGACGGAGCGCCCGTCTACGACTGCGACGCGGGGCCCTTCATCGAGGACGCCACCGTGCTGATGTCGGTGGCCCGGGTCCGTGACCCGTTCAATGTCCCGATCGATCCCTTCGAGCCCAAGCGGGTCTACGCGGCGGGGTCCTCGGCGGTGGTCGACCCCGCCCTCTTCAACGCGGCCGACAGCCCGAACAAGCAGTACCACTTCAACGCCAAGTTCCCGGCCTTCGAGTACGCTCCCGGCATCTACCAGATCGTGCTGGTGCCGCTGACCAACAACTTCGCCGCCGAGGTGCGCTACTTCCGGATTACCCAGTAGCGCCTGGCGTCAGGACGCTGTGACCGACACGAGCGGGCCTTCGGGCCCGCTCGCCGTTCAATTCCCTTCCGTGATCAAAGAACAAAGACTAGAGATCGAAGAACAGGAGTAGAGCCACACGGCCGTCAGGGGAATCGCCGTTCGCGCTCCAATTCCGTGCGTTCGCGCCCCTGTTCGGCGGAGCCCCGCTCTAGGTACTTCATCAACCCGGCGAGCTGACGGCTGATCGACGCAGCCCGTGACACCAACCGACGACTTGCCTCCTCGTCCAGGTAGCTTTCGCGACACGCCAGGTGAAGCTGGGCTCGGAGTTCGCCAGCCGATGCCTTCGCACGTCCGAGGTAGTCGCTGAACAGCCTGTCCGTTCTACTCTCAAACCCCTCCGCAATGTTCGACACGACCGATATTGCTGCACGGCGAATCTGGTCTCTCAACGCGAAATCGCGCCCAAATGAACCCCGGCTCGACTCACGATAGAGGTCGTGCGCCAGGTCGAGTGCGTCGCGCCACACTTCGAGATCCTCAAAAGACAGACTGCTCTTCACACAGTGAGAGAAGGACCCTTGTGCAGCTTCTCTGTAAGGCGCTTCTGCATGCTGCTCCCCCTCGTCAGTTGACGTATGTCGGCAGCCCCGCCTTCGTTCTTGGATCTTCGTTCTTCCTTCTTCCTTCTGTCTTCAGTGCTCGGTGGCGGCGATCGGGGCGAGGTCGGCGCGGGCGAGCGGACCGTCGCCGGACTCGGCGCGGATCTGCTCGAGCGCCTGAGCCGCCGCGGCGCGGTGGCGGGCGGCGTCGGCCTGCCTGCCTTGCTGCCCAGCGGCCTCGGCCAACAGGTGGTAGCTCTCCGCCACCAGCGGCACGGCCCCCATGTTCTCGGCCTCGCCGAGAGCCCGACGGGCCTTCTCCTCGGCGTCGCCCGGCTTGCCGGCGGCCAGCAGGGCGGCCGACCAGCCCAGCGTGCTGCGGGCGGCCACGTACTTGGCGCCCCGGCCCTGCGCCTCCCGCACCAGCCCCTCGAAGGTCGGGACGACCGCTGCGGCCCGCCCCGCGGCGAGGCCGGCCCATGCGAGGTCCGTCGTCGCCGTCAGCACCAGGTAGGGGTCGCCGGAGGCCGCGGCCGCGGTCAGCGCGTCGCGGTACAGCGGCTCGGCCGCCACGAGCTTGCCGGAATAGAACCAACGATCGGCCGCGAAGCCGAGGGCCTGGGCCACCAGGAGCTGGTCGCCGAGCTGACGAGCGAGGCCGAGGGCCTCCTCGAGCACCGGTGCCGCCTCGTCGAAGCGGCCGAGCTGGGCGAGGGCATGGCCCCGGCAGGCGAGAGCCTCGACGAACCACGGCCCGCTGTTCTCGAGGCGGCGGAAGGTCTCGAGCGCCTCATCCATGGTCGCCAGCGCCGAGGCGTAGCGTCCCTGCTGGCCGTGGACCCGGCCCAGGCTGAAGGACTCGAGCGCTGCCCCCGCCTCGTCCGCGGCGGCGCGGCGCTGCTCGAGGGCGCGCAGGTAGTGGTCCTGAGCCTCCCGGAAGCTGCCGAGCAGGGTGTAGGTCGCGGCGATGTTGTGGAGGGCGTTGGCGACCTCCGACGGGTTACCGAGCCGCTCGCGGATCTCGAGCGCGCGCTGGTAGTAGACCAGCGACTCCGAGTACTCGCCGCGCTGGTCGTAGATGGTGCCGAGGTTGTTGAGCGAGGCGGCCTGCCCGACCTCGTCGCCGATCTCGATCTGGATCCGGAGCGCCTCCCTGGTGTGGGCGAGGGCGTCGTCGGGATTGCCGGCGCCGAGCTCGAGCTCCCCGAGCCGCATCAGGAGGAGGCCGAGGCCCTGGGCGTCGGCGATGTCGCGCCGGATCTCGATCGCCTCCCGGTAGCTCGCCCGCGCGCCGTCGATGTCGCCCTGCTGGCTCTGGATGAGCCCGATCTCCGACAGGCTCGCCGCACTCCCCCGGCGGTCGCCGATCTCACGCTTGATGGCCAGCGACTCCCGGAGGTTGTCGAGGGCCTCGTCCGGCCGCCCGAGCCACTTGAAGGCGATGCCGAGGGCCTGCAGGGTGTTGGCCTTCGCCTCGGCGTTGTCGGCCTGGATGGCCAGGCTGAGGGCCTGGTTGAGGGGCGCGAGCGCGTCCTGGGAGCTGCCGCTCTTGATCAGGACCCGGCCCAGGGCGAGCTGCGCGGTGACGTTGCGCGGATCGGCCTCGAGCGCCACGCCGAGCTGCTCGCGCGCCTGGTCGAAGTCCCCCCGTCCCTCATGGAGCACGCCGAGCTCGTAGTGCAGGTCGGGGTCGTTGGGGTGCATCCGGAGCAGGTTGGAGTAGGCGTCGACGCCGGCCTCGCCGTCGCCTGACAGGGCGGCGCTCTGGGCCAGGATCAGGTAGCGCTCGCCATCCGGCAGGTCGCTCGAGAGCTCGACCGCCCGGCGCGACGCCGCCGCGGCCTTCTCGCTGCGGCCCAGGCGGCCATAGGCCTGGGCGAGCTTGGAGTGGGCGAGGGCGAAGGAGGGATCCTCCTGGGTCGACGACTCGAAGCGCGTCACCGCCTCGAGGTTGTTGCCGGCGCGCAGCAGGGCGAGCCCCTCGTTGTAGTCGCGCAGCGCCGCGATCGAGGAGGACGACGGCAGGAAGGCCTGCTGCTCGAGCTCCCGCCGGCCGGCCCGCGACACGGCGAGGCTGTTGCGAACCTCGCCGGCGAGACCCCCGATCGCCGCGAGCAGCTCTGCCTCGCGTGCCGCCTCGGCCTTCAGGCTCACCGTGCTGTGGCGCTCGAAGTCGCGCACCGTGGCGTCGATCCGGATCTGCTCGCCGAGCTTCACAAACTGCCCCCAGACAACGGTCTCGGCGTTGCCGAACTCGGCGATCCGGCGCAGCGTCACCTCTTCGAGCTGGGCGCCCGGCGCCAGGCGCAGGTCGCGCAGGATCTGGTGGACCCGATCCGACGACACCGTGCGCAGGCTCGCCGACTGGCCGACGTCCGAGCGCAGCATCTCGGCCAGGCCGTCGCCCAGCCAGTCGAGTGCCGCATCACCGGTGGCGTTACGGAAGGGCAGAATGGCGAGCGACACCGCGTCGGCTGACGGCGCGGGCACCCCGGCGCCCGCCTGGCCATCGGGCGCGGTCCCGCCGCGCGGCCACAGCGCAACCGCCGCAGCGACCAGGACCAGCACCCCCGCCACGGCGGCCGCGACGACCCCCCGGCGGAGCCGCTTGCTGCCGGCCGTGGTGGTGGGCCGCAGCGCGCGCATCGTCGGGCCGAGGGTCGGCGAGCTGCCGCCGCGCCAGGCGCCGAGGTCCTGCAGGATCTCGCGCGCCGACTGGTAGCGTCGGTGGACCTGGATCTCGAGGCAGCGGTGGATGACGTCGCTGACGAAGGACGGCAGCTCTGGCTTGAAGTCGCGCACCGGAGTCGCCTTGACCTGGGTGCGCTTGAACATGGTCGCCATCGGGGTGTCGCCGGTGTAGGGAAGCCGGCCGGTCAGCATCTCGTAGTAGATGAGGCCGAGGGCGAAGATGTCGGTGCGGGCGTCGACCGGCTCGCCCTTCACCTGCTCCGGCGACATGTAGTCCGGCGTCCCGAGCAGGGCGCCGGTCTGGGTCATCGACGAGCTCTGCAGCGAGCGCGCAATGCCGAAGTCCATGACCACGACCCGGCCGTCGGGGTCGATCATCACGTTCTGGGGCTTGAGGTCGCGGTGGACGACCCCCTGCTGGTGGGCAGCATCGAGGGCGAGGCAGATCTGCTCGACGATGTCGGTCGCCTCGTTGACCGGCAGCGGGCCCCGCCCGCGGATGATGCCGGTGAGGTCCTGGCCCGCGATGAACTCCATGGAGATGAACTTGATGCCGTCGGCCTGGCCGAGGTCGAAGATCCGCACCACGTTGCGGTGGGTGATCTCCCGCGCGAGGATGATCTCCTGCTTGAAGCGGGCCAGCACCTCGGGATCAGCCTCGAGCTCGGGCCGGATCATCTTGAGCGCGACGTCGCGGTCGAGCTCGAGGTCGCGGGCCCTGTACACCGCGCCCATGCCGCCGATGCCGAGCCTGGTTTCGATGCGGTAGCGGCCGCCCAGCACCATGCCCGCCTCGAGGAGACCCGGCTGACCTGGGCCCGAGCTGCGCGGCACGGCGGCCGGCGGCGCCCCCCACTCGGTCTCGTCGCCACCGGCCCTGACCGGCGCGCCGGCGACGTCAGCCTCGGGCCGATCCAGCGCCTGCACCTCCTCGGCCGTCAGCCACGCCGTGTGGTCGCCGACCTGCAGGGCGGCGCCACACGCCGAGCACTGCTCCAGGTTGGGATCATTCGGCGCCTTGCAGCGCGGGCACTCGAGCTTCGGGGCCAATCAGCACTCCTCGTCAACTCACCGTTGCAGGTCGTGTGAGTCTAACCGATTTCTGAGGACCGACCTTCCTGGTGCTACCATCGCCGTGTGCCGCGCAACGTCGAGATCAAGGCCCTGGTTCGTGACCCGCAGTCCCTCAGCCGGGCGGTTGCGTCGATCGCTGATGGCGCCCCGACGCTCCTGCTCCAGGACGACACCTTCTTCGACTCGCCGCGCGGCCGCCTCAAGCTTCGGGTGTTCGCTGACGGCTCAGCCGAGCTCATCTCGTACCTGCGCAGCGATGTCGGCGGACCGCGCGAGTCGCGCTTCGCCAAGGCTCCGGTCAGCGACCCCGCCGCGCTCGCGGCAGTGCTCGACGACGCGCTCGGCACGGCCGGCACGGTCCGCAAGCGACGCCTCCTCTACCGGCGGGGCCGGACCCGGATCCACCTCGACGAGGTGGAGGGGCTCGGCAGCTTCCTCGAGCTCGAGGTGGAGCTTGCCGACGGGGAGGCGGTCACCGATGGCGAGGGCGTCGCGCGGGAGCTGATGACGCGGCTGGGGATCGCGGAGGACGATCTCGTCGCGACCGCCTATGTCGATTTGCTCGAGGATCGAAGATCGAAGATCGAAGAATGAAGAGCCCCCTCCCGCCCGGGAGGGGTACACGCCTGACGATCGCCCTCCCCCCGCTTCCGCGCCCGCTTCCGCTTCCGCGCCCGACGAATGGACCTCCATCTGGTTCGAGTGGACCGCGGAAGGGAGATAGGCACCGGGACGAGGGTTGGCGACTCCCGGCCCCTGGATGGATGGAGTTCGGACCTCGGAAGCGGGCGCGGAAGGGGGCGCGGAAGCGGGCGGGTCACGCGCGACACCCTCTCCCTCTTCGTCTCCGCCCCACGAAAAAGGCCGCCCCGGAGGGCGGCCTGTGCTGTGCGCGTTTGCGCCGGCTCTAGAAGTGGGCGATGAACTCCATCCCGATGATCCTCGGGGTGTTGGTGTAGGCGGTCAGGTTGTTGAAGTCGATGCCGCCCTGCATGATCTCCTCGTCGAGGATGTTGCGGCCGAACAGGGCGATCTCGTACTTCATCTGGGCGAACGCGTAGCCGATCCGCAGCCCGAACTCCAGGCTGTCGTCCTTGAACTCCTCGGACTCGTAGAGGAAGAAGTTCTTCTCCGAGTAGTAGGCCCAGTCGAGGGTCGCGAACAGGTGCTTGTAGACCGCGTCGGACTGGAGCGTGACGATGCCGTTGAAGATCCACTCCGGCGCATTGGGCAGCGGGTTGCCGTCGACGTACGCGAGGCCGCCGATGATCGGGTCGGTGACGGTGCAACCGCCGCCGCACGGCGACACGGTCAGGTTCGGGTCCTGGATCTCGGTCGGGTTGTAGCTCGCGCCCAGGGTCGCGAGGAAGTGGCCCGAGGGGGTCCACTCCATGTCGAGCTCGGCGCCGTAGCCCTCGGTGACGTCGGCGTTGAGCAGGGTCGCGGTGTTGAACTCGCCGCCGACCGCGGTGATCTGCTGGTCGTTGACGTTGAACCAGTAGCCGGTCAGGTTGAGGCGCAGCTTGCGGTCGGCCAGGATCGACTTGAGGCCGAGCTCGAAGGACAGGATGTCCTCGGTGTCGGCCACCGACACGCAGTCGGTCGCCGGATTGGTGCCGTCGATGTCGGTGCACCACAGGGTGCGGCCCTGGATCGAGGGCGCCCGGTAGCTGGTGGCGGCCCGGCCGTAGATGTTGACGGTGTCACTGGGCTTGAAAGTGAGGCTGGCATCCCAGCTGACGAAGTCGTCGTTGACCTCGACCGGGATGACCACCGATGGTCCCGATCCGTAGAGCAGGGTCTGGATGAACGGCGCTGTCACGCGCTGCGCCTCGAAGCTCTTGTCGTCTTCGCTGTAGCGCAGCCCGAGGTTGAGGTCCCACAGGTCGGACAGCGCGATGCCGATCGAGCTGAACAGCGCCCACGACTCGGCCTCCTGCTTCTGCCAGGCGTAGCCGTCGTCGGCACCGCCGGCGAGGCTGTCGTAGCCGAAGGAGTCGACCTGCAGCTCCTCGTCGAAGTAGAAGACGCCGAACAGCCAGTCGAAGGTCTCGCCGGTGGTGCTGGCGAGGCGCAGCTCCTGGGTCCACTGGTCGAGGTAGGGCAGGCCGTCGGCCGACTCGGAGGCGAACGGGATGAAGCCGGGGCCGTAGTGGCGGCGCCAGGAACGAGGCGCCGTAGCCGCCGTCGATGTCGCCGCGACTGTACATGTCGTCGATGCTCTCGTACGCGGTGATCGAGGTCAGCGTCGCCGACTCGAACTGGTAGTCCATCCGGAACAGGCCGCCAAAGCCGGAGATCTCCTGCTTGTTGCGGCCGTCGTGGTAGACCACTTCCTGGTCGAAGTCGTCCATCAGCTCATTGGTGCCCGGCTGGATGATGTTGGCGCGGAAGATCCGGGCGGTGCCGTCGAGATCCCAGCCGTGGACGTTGAGCAGGGCGTCGAAGCGCTGGCTCGGCTCCCACAGGAACTGCAGCCGGTAGGCGTTGGTCTCGTAGCCGCCGATCTCGTCCTCGGGGCCCGGCGCGTACAGGTTGTCCACCCAGTCGCTCTGCGACTGGTAGAGACCGGAGAAGCGGGCGGAAAGGGTGTTGCTCAGCGCGCCGCCGATCCCGAAGTTGAAGTCGAGGGTGTCGTAGGTCCCGTACGAGGCGCGGAGGTAGGCGTCGGACTCCTGCGAGGGCTTCACGGTCTCGAACTTGACGACGCCGGCCGGCGTGTTGCGGCCGAACAGCGTGCCCTGCGGGCCGCGCAGCACCTCGACCCGGTCGAGGTCAAACAGCGGGATGCCCTTGACCACCGGGTTCTCGAGCACGACCTCGTCGAGGAGCATCGACACCGGCTGCGACGCGTTGAGGTCGAAGTCGGTGTTGCCGAGGCCGCGAATGTAGAAGCGCGGGAAGGCGCGGCCGAAGGACGACTCGAGAATCAAGCTCGGCACGCGGCCGGACAGGATCTGGACGTCCGGAGTGCCGACCGTGAGGACCTCGAGGTCCGTGGCGCGCAGCACCGACATCGCCAACGGCACGTCCTGCACGTCCTCCTCGCGCTTCTGCGCGGTGACGACGATCTCCTCCACCACAACCTGCCGTTCCTCATCGACGGCCGGCGCCTCCTGCGCCTCTCCCGGCTCCTCCTGCTCCGCCTCCTGCGCGAGCACCGGGGCACCGACCGCCACCATGACCAGCACAGCAAAAGCGATGGCCAACAGACGACCGAGCGGTAGCTTTGACATGGGATCCTCCTCCCTGACTGTATCTCTCGCGCTGAGGATACCAGCGCCCCGGAGCCGCGCCAAGAAGAATTCCGGGTCTCGATTGAGCACTCCGGCCCGGCCCGTCAATCGACGAGACAGCGTCGCGATGGGCGCGTACAATGGCGTCTCTCGCGAAGGTGGACGCGGCGTCCGTTCCCCGGCGGCCGGCGCGATGCGACGCACCAGGCGAGCGGAGAAGCGATGGCGACCATCCACATCAACGCCGACCCGGGCGACTTCGCGCCCACCGTCCTCATGCCCGGCGACCCTCTGCGCGCGAGGCACATCGCCGAGCGCTTCCTCGACGGCGCCAGGCAGGTCACGGACGTCCGTAACATGCTCGGCTTTACCGGGACCTATCTCGGCCATCCGGTGTCGGTGATGGCCCACGGCATGGGCATCCCGTCCGCCTCCATCTACTGCACCGAGCTGATTCGGGACTACGGCGTCAAGTGCGTGATCCGGGTCGGCAGCTGCGGGACGGTCCACCCCGCGGTCCGCCTGCGCGACATCGTGATCGCCATGGGCGCCTCGACCGACTCGGCCGTCAACCGCACCCGCTTCGCCGGCCATGACCTGGCGGCGCTCGCCAGCTTCGAGCTGGTGCGGCGGGCGGTCGCCGCCGCCGAGCGCCGGCGGCTGCCCTTCCACGTCGGCAACATCTTCTCCGCGGACCTCTTCTACACGCCCGACCCTGCGGTCTTCGACCTCATGGAGCGCTTCGGCATCCTCGGCATCGAGATGGAGACGGCCGGGATCTACACCCTCGCCGCCGAGCTCGGGGCCGAGGCGCTCGCCGTGTGCACGGTGAGCGATCTCATCCGCACCCGCGAGGCGCTGTCACCGGCCGAGCGGCAGACGAGCTTCGACGAGATGATCTCACTCGCGCTCGAGACCGCCTTCGGCAGCGCCGGATGACCGCGCACCGCCGGCTGCGCGCCGTGCTCTGGGACTTCGACGGGACACTGGTCGACACCCGTGCCCGCAACCTGCAGGTCAACCGCAGGATCATCCGGGAGATCGCCGGCCGGCCCTGGGAGCAGTTCGCGGTGCTGCGCACGCAGGAAGCCTACGACGCGGCGCAGCGCGCGGCGACCAACTGGCGGGAGTTCTACCGCGACAACATCGGCCTCGATGACGCTCGGATCGACCGCGCCGGCGAGCGCTGGGCACCCTACCAGCTCGAGGATTCCACCCCGGTGCCGCTGGCCGAGGGGGTTGCGGAGGCCCTGGAGAGGCTCGACGGGCTGCCCCAGGGGATCGTGTCCCAGAACGCCCGCGAGACCATTGCGTCAATGTTGTCGGCCCACGGTCTCGGCCGCCGCTTCAGCTGCATCATCGGCTACGCCGAGGTCGCCATGACTCGCCAGAAGCCGGCCCCCGACTGCCTGCTGCTCGGCCTCGAGGCGCTGGCGGGCCCCCCGCACGGCCGGGTCCTGTACATCGGCGACCACCCGACCGACATCCGCTGCGCCGCCAACGCCAACCAGGAGCTCGCCCGCCGCGGCAGCGAGCTGCAGGTGGTGTCGGTGGCGGCACTGTGGGGTCCGGACGCGGCCGACGACCGCTGGGCGGCCGGCGCCGACCACCGCGCCGCGACCCCGAACGATGTCGTCGCGCTCGTTGACCGGTTCACGCGGGACCAGGACTGAAGATCGCAGGACGAAAGCAGAACGAAGATCGAAGAAGGAAAACCGAGAACTCCACGCGACCACACCCGCGCCGTCTGCATTCGTTCCCGCTCCCGTTCCCGTTCCCGTGTCCCGTTCCCGAACGGCACGGCCCAGTAGCGGCTCCACGCCGCGTGTCCCCCGCCCGCTTCCGCGCCCGCGCCCGCGCCCGCTTCCGAGCGTGCACTCAATCCGGGGTATCGACCGGCCCCGCGGAATCGTGGCGGCCCGGCGACGGGTACGCGCCGACCACCAGGCGGAACATCCGTCCGGCCGGCGCCGTGGCATCGTGGTACGTGACGATCAGACGGGCGATCGACTCGGACAGCTCCTTCGCGAAGGCGTTGCGCGCCTCGACCGAGGCGAACTGAAGCTGCGACTCCAGGGTCATGGTCGCCAGCCGCTTGCCCTGCTCGTCCGCCCGAGCCCGCAGCTCCCCGAGCTCGCGGATCGCTCGCGCCGCGACCGCGACCAGGGAGGTCGAGGAGAAGTGGTCGCGGACCTCGTCGAAGCCGGCACCGAGCCCGCCCAGCACCTCCGGGCTGATCACGTAGCGCCGTCGCGGTCGCCACCAACATCCGCTCGGTGCAGTTGCCGCGTCGCCGCTCCTCCACCAGCTCGACGAGCCCAGCCCGCTCGAGCTCGCGCAGGTGGTAGTTCAGCTGCTGCCGCGGCAGGCCGAGGCGGCGAGCGAGCCCGGCCGCGGAGTCCGGCTCGCTCAGCTCCTCGAGCAGCCGCAGCCGCTGCGGCTGCAGCAGGGCCGCCGCCTGCGCCGTATCGCGCACGGTGAGCAGGTCGGCCGGGCGCCACGAAGGGTCGACGCTTCCATGGACTCAGATTGTCACCGACAAATCTTTTTGTCAAGACAGCTACATCATTCAGTTGCTACTGGGGTCGCGGCAGGAGTGCCGGCCGCGGCCCCATCCGAAAGCTGCCTCGCCAGCCGGCGAGCCAAGGCCAGGATGGTGAGGGTCGGCGGCAGGCCCCACGCCTCCGGGATGACCGAGCAGTCACAGACGAAAAGGCCGTCGATCTCGGTGGCGAGATTGGAGTCCACGACATCGCCAATCTTGGCGCTGCCTCCGGGGTGGCTCGCGAGACGCCAGGTCGAGAACACGTGACGCGCGCCGGCCCGATCGAGAATCCTCCGCGCGTGCTCACATCCTCGCCGCAGGCGCTCCTGATCGACCCCGGACAGCCGTTTGCGGACTCCCCCACGGTCGGTCAAACGGCCGCCGAGCTCGTCTCGCACCTTGATCATGATCGGCAGGGTGCGGCGTTGGGCGAGCAGCCGATCAACGCGGCCGACCTCTGCCGCGAAGAGCTGGTACATCCAGCGTGGCCAGCTCAGATCCGCCAACATGCAGCCGTCCTCCTCGAGGAGCACGCCGGCGGCCATCGGGAACTCCCGTCCGGCGCGCAGGCCGTCGGCCTCGCCCTGCACCACTACCAGAGGATCGAAGAAGACATTGAATCCGGCGCGCTCGACGCCGCTCGCCCGCAGGATCTGTGCCGAGCCGATGCCGCCGGCGCTCAGGACGACGCGACCTGCCCCGAAGCGCCGGCTGCGGCCATCAACCGTGGCGTCGACGCCCACCGCCGAGCCATTGGATCGCACCACGCGCTCGACGCGAGCCCCGGTCAGCAGCTCCGCACCGTGCTCGACCGCCTCCTCCACGAAAACCCGCGAGGTCCACTTGGCGCCGTGGGGGCAGCCCAGGGTACAGCGATCGCAGTCGGGCCGACAGCGATCCTGGTACACGAGCTTGGGAAGCGGTCGCCAGTCGTAGCCGAGCCCACTGGCGCTCGCCATGATGCGGCTCGCAGCCGGGCCGATGAGCTCGTCCGAGAGCGGGCCGAGCGGCAGCTCAGCCTTGATCCCTTCGACGTCGTCGGCGAGTGAGATGCCGCGGCGGCGGAACATCTCGAGCGGCGGGTCGAGGGCGGTCGCGTAGTAGAACACCGAGCTGCCGCCGGTGGTGATGCCCCGAGTCACGGCCAACAGCTCGGGCGTCAGCGCGAGCCCGCGCCCGGGGAAGGTCAGGTCGAGAATCGCCTGGGTCGCAGTCCCCCGGATCGGAGCGTTGCGGCCTCGCTCCAGGATCAGCACGCGCTGGCCGCGCCGGCTCAGACCACGTGCCACCGTTGCGCCGCCGGGCCCGCTGCCCACGACAATCGCGTCGAAGTCTTCGCCCGAGCGTGAGTGCACCGCAAGCCTCCTCGCCCCGGCCTCACGGTCGGGGCCCACCTCGAGCCCTGCCCGCTTGTTCTCGACGGACCTGCGTTCAATATGGCTCCCCGCCCCCTCCCGCGCAACCCCGCCGCCCGACCGTTGCTGCTCGCTCGCCGCGCCGAGGACGATGTTCGAGGCGGGCGCGCTATGCTGGTCACCCGGCGCCGAAGCCCAGGCTCGGCCGACCGACGCCGGCATGGGGAGGATCCCGTGGAGCAGACGATCACGATGCCCTTCGAGGAGTTCTGGAGCTGGCTCCTGGCCCACCCCAACTGCATCCTGCGCGCCGGCACGCCGGAGAGCGTGCTCTACGACGACGAGGACCTGCACTGGCACCTCACCAGCGAGGACGCGAGCACCCTCCTCGTCCAGGTCCTGCGCGGCAAGCGGCTGCTCGGCGAGCTGCTCCTCGACCCCGAGCAGATCAGCTACGTCCAGATCGCCCCTCCCGAGCGACCGGACGAGCACGTCTTCGAGCTGATGGTGGAGAACGAGCAGGAGCGCTTTCCCGCGTACCACTTCGTCCTCATCCACGGCATCGACGAGCAGGACGGCAGCTTCTCACCCGGCCGCGTCCACTGAACCGGGAGTGCGCGATGCTGCGCACCGGCATCGTCATCGATCAACGCTTCGAGGCGCACGATCCCGGGGCCGGGCACCCCGAGCGGCCGGCTCGCCTCACTGCCCTGAGCGCCGCGCTCGACGGCTGCGGGCGCGGCGGTCTCGTCCGCGTCGAGCCACGAAGCGCCTCCACTGGGGATCTCGCGCTGGTCCACGATCTCGACTACGTGGGCGAGGTCGCGGCGAGCTCGCGCCACGAGCGCTTCGCCTTTGACGCCGACACCTGGGTGTCGTCGGCGTCGTACGAGACCGCGCGCCTTGCCGCCGGCGGCGTGCTCGCACTCGTCGACGCGGTCGTGGCCGGCGAGGTCGACAACGGGCTCGCCTGCGTGCGGCCGCCCGGCCACCACGCCGAGGCCGACCAGGCCATGGGCTTCTGCCTGTTCAACAACGTCGCGGTGGCGGCCCGCCACCTGCAGCGCCGGCGCGGCGTCGAGCGGGTGCTGATCGTCGACTGGGACGTCCACCACGGCAACGGCACCCAGCACCTCTTCGACGACGACCCGACGGTGCTCTACCTCTCGCTCCACCAGTACCCGTTCTACCCGGGCACCGGCAGCCTCGGCGAGCTCGGCTGCGGCCGCGGCCTCGGCGCCACGGTCAACCTGCCGCTGCCGGCCGGCTGCGGCGACGCCGAGTACCTGCGGCTCTTCGAGTCGGTGGTCGCCCCGGTGTGCCGTCGCTTCTCGCCGCAGTTCGTGCTCGTCTCCGCCGGCTTCGACGCCCACCTCCGCGACCCGCTCGGCGGCATGCGGATGACCGACGGCGGCTACGCCGCGATCAGCCGCGTCCTGCTGCGCGCCGTCGCCGAGGTCGCCGGCCACCGCTGTGTCGTGGTGCTCGAGGGCGGCTACGACCTGACGGCACTCGCCGCCTCGGTGCTGCGGGTGGTCGACGAGCTCGGCGGCGAGCGGCTCGGCGAGGCGCTGCCTTCGCCCGCCGCCAACCCGCGAGTGGTCGACCCGCTGATCGCAGCGCACCGCGAGCGGTGGGAGTCTGGACTGAGGCGCATCGGGGCCACGCGACCCCTTCCCGCTTCCGCTTCCCGCTTCCGCTTCCGCGCCCGCAGCATTCCGCGGACGACGACCCCGCTCGCCGGACGCGGAAGCGGGACGCGGAAGCGGGGCCGTGGAATCAGTACAATCCCCCCATGAACCTCCCCGACGAGATGCTGGCGATGGTGGTCGCCGCGACCGGGCGGCCGCTCGAGTTGCGCCGGCTGCCGGTGCCGCGGCCCGCACCGGCGGAGGTGCTGCTCGAGGTAGCGGCCTGCGGCGTCTGCCGCACCGACCTCCACCTCGTTGACGGCGAGCTGCCGGAGGCGCCCCTGCCGGTGATCCCGGGCCACGAGATCGTCGGCCGGGTCGTGGCCCTCGGGGACGAGGTGGCCGACCTCACGATCGGCGAGCGCGTCGGCGTGCCCTGGCTGGGGTGGACCTGCGGGGAGTGCCGATTCTGCCGCATGGGCCGCGAGAACCTGTGCGACCGCGCCCGCTTCACCGGCTACACCGTGAACGGCGGCTACGCGCAGTACGCGGTGGCCGACCGGCGCTACTGCTTCCGGCTGCCGGCCGGCTTCGGCGATCTCGAGGCCGCGCCCCTGCTCTGCGCCGGGCTCATCGGCTACCGCTCCTTGCGGATGTGCGGCGACGGCGTCGAGCGCCTCGGCCTCTATGGCTTCGGCGCGGCGGCCCACATCGTCGCCCAGATCGCCGTCCATCGCGGCAGCGAGGTCTACGCCTTCACCCGCCCTGGTGACGCCACGGCGCAGGCCTTTGCCCGTTCGCTCGGCGCCACCTGGGCCGGCGACTCGACCCAGCCGCCACCGGAAGCGCTCGACGCGGCGATCCTCTTCGCCCCGGTCGGCGCGCTGGTGCCGGCCGCGCTGCGCGCAGTTCGCAAGGGCGGAGTCGTGGTCTGCGGCGGCATCCACATGAGCGACATTCCGTCCTTCCCCTACAGCATCCTGTGGGAGGAGCGGAGCCTGGTGTCGGTCGCCAACCTCGAGCGGCGCGACGGCGACGAGCTGCTCGACCTCGCGCCCGTGGTGCCGCTGCGCATCGTGGTCGAGCCCTTCGCGCTCGATGACGCCAACCTGGCGCTGAGCAGGCTCCGCGAGGGGCGGCTCACCGGCGCCGCGGTGCTCGACCTCCGCCGCTAGGCGTTCGTGCCGCATCGGCAGGATGCGCGCAGCGCATCCTTCTCGGCGCGCGTGGGGCGTAGGCCAGCCAGCGACCGCGATGCCTCACGCACACCCCGAGGCCTACGACCCGCGTGCGCCGAGGGGCCTATGCCCGCACGCTCCTGGCGCATAATGCGCCCCGGAGGCGCGCGCCATGGAGCTGCCGTTCGAGCCCTTCCGGATCCGGGTCGTCGAGCCGATCCGGCCGACCACGCTCGCCGAGCGCGAGGCGGCGATCCGCGCGGCCGGCTACAACCCCTTCCTGCTGCCTTCGGAGGCGGTGCTCATCGACCTCGTGACCGACTCCGGGGTGTCCGCGCTGAGCGTGCGCCAGTGGTCCGCGATGCACGGCTCCGACGAGTCGTTCACCGGCTCGCGCTCCTTCCGCCGCTTCGAGACCGCCGCCCGCGAGCTCTTCGGAAAGCGTCACATCATCCCCTGCCACCAGGGCCGGGCGGCCGAGCACCTGCTCTGCCGGGCGGTGCTGGAGCCGGGCCAGGTCGTGCTCGGCAACACCCTCTTCGCCACCACCCGGGCCAACATCGAGGAGCAGGGCGGGCAGGCGATCGACCTCCCGATCAGCGAGAACGCCGACCCGAAGAGCCTCCACCCCTTCAAGGGCGACATCGACCTTGCCGGCCTCCGGCAGAAGCTGGAGGATTCCGGCGCCGGCCGCGTCGCCTTCGTGGTCCTGACCCTGACCGACAACTCCGGCGGCGGGCAGCCGGTGAGCCTCGCCAACGTCCGGGCTGCCGCCGAGCTCTGCCGGCAGCACCGGGTGCCGCTGCTGCTCGACGCCGCACGGATCGCCGAGAACTGCTTCCTCATCACTCACCGCGAGGCAGGCCAGGGGGGCCGCAGCCCGCGCGCGGTCGCCCGCGACATCTTCGCGCTCGCCGACGGCGTGTTCATGAGCATGAAGAAGGACGCGCTCGGCAACTCCGGGGGCGTGATCGCCCTCGACGACGACGGCTGGGCGGAGCGGGTCCGGATCCGGATGCTGGTCAGCGAGGGAATCCCGTCGGCGGGCGGGCTCGCCGGCCGCGACCTCGAGTGCATGGCCGTGGCGCTCGACGAGATGCTCGACGAGGCGCACCTCGCCCACCGCGTCGCCCAGGTCAGCCGGCTCGGCGAGCAGCTGGCCGTCGCGGGAGTGCCCGTGCTGCAGCCCTTCGGCGGCCACGCCGTGTACATCGACGGCCGCGCCTTCTGCCCGCAGCTCGAGGACGATCGGCTGCCCGCCTGGTCGCTGACCGTGGCGCTGTATGTGGCGAGCGGGGTGCGCAGCTGGGAGGCCGGGAACGTGCTCGGCGGCCGCCCGGACCCCGCCTCGGGCGGCTGGCGCTGGCCCGCCCTCGACCTGGTGCGGCTGGCGGTGCCGCGCCGGGTCTACACGGCGAGCCACCTCGACTACGTCGCCCGCTCGGTGGTCGAGCTCTTCGGCCGGCGGCAGGAGATCCGCGGCCTGCGCTTCGTCTACCGGCCGCCGCTGCTGCCCCAGTTCATCGCCACCTTCGAGCCGGTCTGAACTCAAAGCGACTCGGCAGTCGCTCTGCGCTCGCTTCCGCTTCCGCTTCCGCGCCCGAGCCCGAATGGGCCCGGGGTCGGATCAGGCCCCGACTCACGAGGGCTCGGAAGCGGGCGGGGAAGCGGAAGCCGGCGTGACTCACGCCGTTCTCTGCTCACGGACCCGGTTGTGCTCGTCCACGAGAACGACCACCGGACGGTGGGTTGGGGCCTCCTCGGCCTCCACCTCGACATAGGCGACGATGATCACGATGTCCCCCGGCTGGACGAGGCGCGCCGCGGCGCCGTTGACGCACACCTCGCCGTCGTTGCCGGCGATGACGTAGGTCGCGAAGCGCTCGCCGTTGTTGCAGTTGAAGATCTCGACCTTCTCGAAGGGCAGGATCCCGGCGGCCCGGCGCAGCTCGGGGCCGAGCGCGATCGAGCCCTCGTAGTCGAGGTCCGCACCGGTGACCGTCGCCCGGTGGATCTTCGCCTTGAGCATCGTCAGCTGCATTCCATCCTCCTCGTCACCCGGGAGGCGCGCCAGCCGCCGCGAGCGGCAGGTTGTCGATCAGTCGCACCCCTTCGATCACCACCGCCGCGAGCCTCCGGCCCCAGGCCTCGGCCACGTAGTCGACCTCGAATCCGGCCTCGACCAGCTGCTGCCGCGCCTGCTCCGGCGAGGGCGTTTCGGCGAGGATCGCCGGCAGCAGGGCGGCCTGCGCGCGGGCGGCCGGTGAGAGCCGGACGTTACGCGAGCTCAGAGCGAGCCCGTCGGCGTCGCGCACCGTCGGGCAAGGCACGATGTCGACCGGCAGCAGCAGGGCCTCGGCCATCCCCCGCACCAGCAGGTACTGCTGGTAGTCCTTCTCGCCGAAGTAGGCGCGGTGCGGACGCACCAGGTTGAGCAGCTTGAGCACCACCGTCAGCACGCCATCGAAGTGGCCCGGGCGGTGGGCGCCCTCGAGCACCGCTGCGATCTCGCCCTCGGTGACGCGGTACCGGTAGCCGTCAGGGTAGATCGACGCGTGGTCCGGCGCGAGGACGTGATCGGCACCGGCGGCGGCCACCAGCCGGCAGTCCGCGTCGAGGGTCCGCGGATAGGCCTCGAGGTCGGTGCCGCTGTTGAACTGGGTGGCGTTGACGAACACGCTGACGACGGTGACGTCGTTGTCCGCGGCGCTCTTCCGGATCAGGGCGAGATGGCCGTCGTGGAGCGCGCCCATGGTCGGCACGAAGCCGACGGTGGCGTCGCCGAGGCCGTCGCGCAGACGGCGCCAGAGGGCGAGGTCGACGATCGGCGTCATCGGTAGCTCTCCTCCTCGGACGGGTAGCTTCTCTCCTTGACCGCATGGTCGAAGCGGTCGAGAGCGTCGCGCAGCAGCTCGAAGCCGTCGAGGAAGGTGCGCAGGAACTTGGGCTGGAAGTCGGGCTGCAGACCCAACAGGTCCTGCAGCACGAGCACCTGGCCGGAGGTGTGGGGGCCGGCGCCGATGCCAATGGTCGGGATCTCGAGCGACTCGGTGACCGACCGCGCGAGCTCGCTCGGAACGAGCTCGAGCACGATCGAGAAGCAGCCCGCGTCCTGGAGGCGCAGGGCGTCGGCGGCGAGCTTGGCCGCCGCCTGCCCGTTGCGGCCCTGCACCTTATACCCGCCGAGGCGGTGTAGCGACTGCGGGGTCAGGCCGAGGTGGCCCATGACGTCGATCCCGGAGTCGACGATGTGGCGGATCGTCTCGAGGTTGCCATCGGCGCCCTCGATCTTCACCGCCTGCCCACCGGCGCGCACCAGCCGTTCGACCGCGCCCATGGTGTGCACGAGCGACTTGCGATGGGCGAGAAAGGGCATGTCGGCGATCAGCAGCGTCTCCGGCGCGCCGCGGCGCGCGGCCGCGGTGTGCAGGCACATCATGTCGAGGTCGGCCGGGATCGTGGTCGCGTGGCCGTGCATCACCATCGCGGCGCTGTCGCCGACGAGCAGCGCATCGACGCGGCTCGCGGCCAGGATCTTCGCCGACCAGGCGTCGTAGCAGGTGACCACCGAGATCGGCCGCCCGGCGGCGCGGGCCTCGGCCATGTCCGACGGGTTCCTCATGGCGCCTCCTCCCGGGCGCCTGCCCGGTGCGCGGCGACGAAGCTCTCATAGACGGCGTGGAAGGGATCGCCCTCCAGCGCGGCCAGGTGGCGGTCGACGGTTCGGTGGTCGCCTCGGGCGAGCGGCCCGGTCAGCGGCGACGCCGAGCGCACGAGGTTCGACGCTACCTGCTCGAGATACGGCTGGAGCGCGCTCCGCGGCAGCCCGAGCCGCTCCTCGAAGGCCGCAAAGGCGTGCTGCCAGAGCAGGGTCGTGAAGTTGCCGGCCATCGCGCACAGGGCGTGGTAGAGCGGCCGCTGTGCGGGGTCGATCTCGAAGTGCGGGTTCGAAAGGCGTGGAAAGAGGGCCGCGAAGGGTGTCGCGCCACGGTCGCAGACGAAGGCGATGCGGCGGTACTGGGCGTGGTCGTAGAGCTCGTCGCCGAAGCTCATCAGCGGGTGGACGCAGGTCGCGAGCGGGGTGACGAGGCTGCCCGAGCAGTGGATCCACGGCGGTCCGGCGGGGTCGGCGTGGCGGCCGAGGAAGCCCTCCACCGCGTCGTCGGCGATCAACAGCAGCACCGCGCGCGCGCCGGCGAGCGAAGCCTCCAAGGGCTGCCGCATGGCGCGCGTCCACAGCCGCCAGCGGATGCCTTCGAGGTCGAAGTAGTGCTGGAGGTGTCGGGAGAGTCGCCCGTTCCCGACGAGCAGGTAGGGTGCGTCTTCGCTTGGTACCTGTCCCACGGATCAAGTCCAATATGCCGGTGGACGCCGTCGCGTCCGTTGCTCGGTGCCGCGGTCGTTGTCCCCGGCGGGGATCACCGCCACGAGCATCCAGTCTAGTGGTATCGACCTCTCAAGGCAATCGCAGCCCGTCCGCTTCCGGGTTCGTTCCCGTCCCCGTTCCCGTTCCCGCTTGTCACGGCGTAGCCATCGGCGAAGCCGGATCCGCGCCCGATCGCTCGCTCCGCCCGCCCCATACCAGCAGTAGCGTCACCAGCGCGAAGAACAGACTGTCCAGGAAATGCTCGAAGAAGTGGCTCGAGAGCAGGTAGGGGATGCCGAGACGGCCGCCCTCGGCGAACGAGGGCTGCTGCGCGAGGGCACCGATATCGTGCCCGAGCGACACCACCACCTGGTAGAGGAACGTGACCGCGAACAGCACGGCCAGGGCGCCGATAGCCAGGTCGGGCCCGCTCAGGGCGCGCCGCTCCCGCCGCACCGCAGGAGGTTCACCTGCGAGCAGCGCCGCGAGCGCCAGCGGGTAGTACGTCAGGGGAAAGGTCACGAGCTCGCGCACCGAGTGGGCCAGGTAGCGCGGATCCTGCCACGCCTCGGCCACCGCCGCCATGAGGTTGCCGGTGGCCAGCCAGGTCACCCCGGCAGCGACGGCCACCGACGCTGCGAGCAGAGGGAGCCCACGGCGGCTCCACCTCACCGGCCGTGCGAACGCCTGCCGCGCGAGCCACACTACCAACGGAACCAGGGCGAACTGGAGGAGGGTGCTGGGCAGGTGGAGCCTCCAGGAACCGCCCGCGACGTCGAGGTCTGGCCGCTGGCGCCGCTGGAGGATGAAGGAGAGGGTGTCGGCGATCCCGAAGTGGCCGATCGCCAGCGCTAGCGATCCCGCCACCAGCAGGCCGAGGCCGGCTACCGCCAGCCGCCGGCCCCTCCGGCACGGCGGTGCGGACGGCGGGCTCATCGAGCGCCAGCTGCCGGCGGCGAGCAGTACTACGGTCAGGAGCACCGGCACGTGGCCCAGGAAGTGGGAGGCGTAGAAGGTCGTCTCGAGCAGGGTGTAACGGCCGCTCTCGTGGACGACCGTCGACCACAGCCAGGCCCGGCCGTGGTACAGGGCGAGATCGGCGTAGGACACCAGGTAGACCGCTGCCGGCAGCAGCAGCAGGAGTCGCGGGTCGGGCGCGATTGCCTTCCGCTCGAGGCCGTTCACCCGCCGCGCCTCCCCTCGGAGATCTCCGCGACGGTCTCGATGCCCATTCGCAGCATGTCGTGGATCCAACCGTAGACGAAGCGGCCGCTGCGCCCGACCAGCCAGAGGTTGCCAAAGCCGGCCAGGTAGCGGTGGATACGCTCGACCGCGCTCGCGCAGCGGGTGTCCAGAATCGGGTAGGCGTTGGTCAACCGGTGCGCGGCGCCGCCCAGGACCTCCCCGGGCCGCACCCACCCGATCGCCTCGACCTGGGCACGCACGACGTCGATCACGGTGCCGTCATCGGCGCGCCACAGCTCGTCGTCCTCGTGGCACGGGATCTCGGCCAGCAGGGAGGTCGCGCCGGCGGGCGCCATCTCCGGGCTGCGGTTCCTCGGCTCGCTGATGCGGGTGAAGGGAAACCGGCGGTGCGGGAAGTAGACGGTGGCCGACCGGGTCAGGGACGGGCGGTTGACGAAGAGCACGGCCAGCCGCACGTGGCGGTAGCGGATCTCGCCGGCCAGCCGCTCCAGCTCCGGTGGCGGGGGCGGGGACAGCATCGCGAGCGTGCGGCCGAGCGGCAGGCTGCTCACCACCACCTCCGCGTCGCGCCTCTCGCGCCCGGCGATCTCGACGGCGCGGATTTCCCGCCCGTCGTGGAGCAGCTGGGTGACCGGCGCGCCGAGGCGGATGGCGTCACGCCCGCAGGCGTCGGCCAGCCGCTCGCAGATCTGCCCGATGCCGAGGCGCGGGTAGTAGAAGACGCCCTCGACGTGGGCCTTCGAGCGGCCGAGGATCGACTCGGAGACGAAGGTCCGCAGGTCGAGGCCGCTCAGCCGCTGGCCTGCGATCTGAGGCGACAGCTCGACGGCCGGAGCCCCCCATAGCTTGGCCGAGTAGTCGAGCAAGAAGCGCTCGGCGATGAGCCGGCCGTACTGGCGCAGCGCGAAGGCCTCGAAGGTCCGGGGCGGGCCGCCGTCGGCCAGCAATCGCGCCCGCAGCACCTCGAGCACCGCCCTCCCGAAGCGCGCCGGGCCGAGGTGGGCGAGCAGCTCGCCGGAGGAGAGTGGGAAGCGGATCAGGCGGCCCTCGTCCCAGATCTGGCTCGGCACGTCGATCCGGCGCAGGTCGTCGCCGAGCAGCCGCCGCAGCTCGGCGGTGACCTCCGGATCGCGGTCATGGAGCCGGTGCGCCCCGGAGTCGTAACGGAAGTCGCCGGTCTGCAGCGTCGTGCAATTACCGCCGACCCGGCCGCTCGCCTCGAGCAGGGTGAAGGGCAGGCCGCGCCGGCGCGCCGTCCATCCCACCGCGAGCCCCGCCGGCCCCCCGCCGAGCACCACGATGTGGGGAGGTCGCGACATCGCCCGGCACTGTAGGTTCCTGGCCCGCGACCGTCAATCGCCGCGGCTGGCGGCGAGTCGACCGGGCGGGCACCGGGATCGCGGTCAGGTCCCCGCGCGGTTTCGTGACCGTGCCCGTTCCCGGGGAAATCCGCTGCGTCTCCGGCTGCCTCTCCGAGATCTCATTCGACGTTTGGCACCTCAATCGAGGGAGGCATTGTGGAGAAATTTCTAGACTTCTAGAAAAATATTCACAAAACTCTTGACAATGAGACGTTATCGCATCATCATCCGTATGAGAACAAGGAGGCCGCCATGGCTCGAATCGACAACCCGACTAGCTGGGACTTCACATCCGGTCAGCTTCCCTACCGCGATCAGCTCTACAAGACGGCCCTGCGCATGACCCGATCGGTCGAGGAGTCCGAGGACCTTCTTCAGGAGACCTTCCTCAAGGCCTTCAACCACTACGACCGATTCGAAGAGGGCACCAACCTCAAGGCGTGGCTGTTCCGCATCATGAAGAACACCTACATCAACTCGTACCGCAAGAAGAAGCTGCAGCCTCTCCACATCGAGCTCGACGAGCTCCAGGACGGCTTCGAGTCGCAGCTGGTTGACCACGGCCGCGTTGCCGACAGCAGCCCGGAGACCGCGATGCTGAACGGCCAGGTCGACGCCGAGGTGCGGGATGCACTGCTCGGGCTCCCCCACGACTACAAGCTGGCCGTGCTGCTCGTCGACATCCACGGCCTCTCCTACCAGGAGACCGCTGACCTGCTCGCGGTCCCGGTGGGGACTGTGATGTCCCGGCTCTACCGGGGACGCAAGAAGCTCGAGCGCTCGCTGCTCTCCTTCGGCCACCGCTACAACTACCTGGACGCTGCACCCAAGCGACTGCGCGACCAGGACATCGACACCGCTGCCATCTTCGGATAGGGGCGAGGGAATGGGGGGGTGGGTGCAGCGCCAACCCCCCTCCGCGCCCGAATTCGTTCCCGTTCCCGTTCCCGGATCGACCCGCCCGCTTCCGCTCTCGTCACGGCGAAGCCGGGCTCGTCACGGCGGAGCCATGGGCGGAGCAGGAATAATGGAGCCGGAAAACGAAGTCGGATCCGCGCTCGCGCCCGATGTGGTGGAAGTGGTACCGCCCGCCCATGCGCCGCGGCCTGGGTGGTTCCCAGCGCGCTGCCGGTTGTCGTAGGATCGCTGGTCGTGGCCGCCATGACCCTGGTCTCGATCGCCGAGGAGCTGCGGGACGCGGTGCGGCCGCTCCGCTTCTCGCCCCCAGTCAGCCACGTCTACAGCCCCCTCGACTACGCCTGGCCCGCCCACCGCGCCTACCTCGAGCGCTTCGGCTCGACCCCCAAGGAGATTGTGCTCGTCGGCATGAACCCCGGCCCGTGGGGGATGGCCCAGACCGGCGTGCCGTTCGGCGAGGTCGCGGCGGTGCGCGACTGGCTGGGCATCTCGGCGGCGATCGGCAGGCCCGACGTGCGAGCACCCGGCGCGGCCGGTGGCGGGCTTTGCCTGCACCCGCAGCGAGGTCAGCGGCCGCCGCGTCTGGGGCTGGGCGCGCGAGCGCTTCGGCACGGCCGGGCACTTCTTCGCGCGCTTCTTCATCGCCAACTACTGCCCGCTGCTCTTCCTCGAGAAGGGAGGCCGCAACCTGACGCCGGACCGGCTGCCCGCCGCTGAGCGGCGGCCGCTCGAGGCGGCGTGCGACGTGGCGCTCGCCCGCTCGATCGGGCTGCTCGAGCCGCGGTTCGTGCTCGGGTTCGGCGCCTTCGCCACCCGCTCGGCCGCCCGCGCGCTCGCCGGCACCGGCATCCGCGTCGAGCAGGTGCTCCACCCGAGCCCGGCCAGCCCGGCGGCCAACCGCGGCTGGTCCGAGCAGCTCATGCGCCGCCTGTCCGGGCTCGGCATCGCGCTGCCCTGATCGCCTCGCGGACCGCGATCTGGCATACTCGCGGCAGCCGGAGGGGCGTCGATGGACTGGACCTACTCATGCCCTCACTGCCATGCCATGCTCAATCCCGACCAGTCGATCACCCTGCTCGCCGAGCACGACGAGTTCCGCTGCCTGGTCGGCCTCCACCCCCAGCCCGGCAACTACGAGGTCTACCTGCCGCCCGAGGTCGAGATGCCCGCGGGCACGCGCTGGGCCTTCTCCTGCCCGCTGTGCCGGCAGCCGCTGACCACCGAGATCTCGGAGGACCTCTGCGCGATCGACATGACGATCGGCGGCGACCCGCACCGGGTCTACTTCTCGCGCATCGCCGGCGAGGAGGCCACCTTCGTGGTCTCGGCCGAGGGTCTGCTCACCGACCACGGCGTCCACACCGACCGCTACCTCGAGCATCTCATCCACCTCAAGTACCTGCGGTGAGCTGGCGGCGGGCCGGGAGCAGCGGCATCGATTCGCGGCGCCGGAGGTAGCTGGAATGAGCCGGATCGTCGTGCTGGCCTCCGGCGGGGTCGACAGCTCGGTGGCGTTGCTGCGCCTCGCCGAGGAGGGCCGCCACTCGCTCGAGGCCTGCTACCTCAAGATCTGGCTCGACGACGAGCTCGCCTTCCTCGGCCGCTGCCCGTGGGAGGAGGACCTGTCCTACGTCCGCGCGGTCTGCGAGCTGACCGGGGTGCCGCTGCGGGTGCTGTCCTTGCAGCGCGAGTACTTCGCGACGGTCGTCGAGTACGCCCTCGACGAGCTACGCGCCGGCCGGACACCGAGCCCCGATGTCGTCTGCAACCGGGCGATCAAGTTCGGCGCGGTCGTCGACCGGCTCGGCGGCGAGTTCGAGCTCGTCGCCTCCGGCCACCACGCCCGGGTCGCCGGGCGCGAAGGCCTCGCCCGGCTGCTGCGCGGCGCCGACCCGGTCAAGGACCAGAGCTACTTCCTCTGCCAGCTCTCCCAGCAGCAGCTCGCTCGCGCCCTCTTCCCGATCGGCGGGATGACCAAGGCTGAGGTCCGGGCCGAGGCGCGCCGCGCCGGCCTGCCCAATCAGGACCGGCCGGACAGCCAGGGCATCTGCTTCCTCGGCCGGGTTCCCTACGACGAGTTCATCGGCTTCCACCTCGGCGCCCGCGCCGGCGAGATCCGCGAGCACGGCACCGGACGCGTGCTCGGCGAGCACCGCGGGTACTGGTTCTACACCATCGGCCAGCGCCGCGGCCTCGGCCTCGCCGGCGGCCCCTGGTACGTCGTGGCCAAGGACCCGGTGCGAAACCTGGTCACCGTGGTGCACGCCGACCGACTCGCGGAGCACCGGCGGACAACCCTGCGGATCGCCTCGCCTCATTGGATCGCCGGGCCGCCCGCCCGCACCCGCCTCGAGGTGCGCATCCGCCACGGCGAGCGCCTGCTGCCGTGCACCATCGCGTTGGCGGGCGACGGCGCGGTCGAGATCGCGCTGGACGACGGCGATTCCGGCATCGCCGCCGGCCAGTTCGCGGCCCTCTACGACGGCGAGGAGTGCCTCGGCGGCGGCCCGATCAGCGAGTCGGGGTGACCGGAGTTCACCCCGGACCGAAACCCGACGCCAGTTGATACGTAGTATCGGGTGCATCACAACCTCCTCCTTCCCGGCGGTCCCCTTCGGGGGGCCGTCCGGTGTCTGGGCAGAGGGTGATAAGTGATTCGTGATAGGGGATACGACCCCCGCCTCCGCCCGCTAGTGTCACGGCGAAGCCAGGGGCGAAGCCGGATCCGCTCTTGTCACGGCGACCTGTGACGGCGTAGCCCACCGGGCGAAGCCGCAAGCCAAAGGCGACCTGTCACGGCGAAACTACAAGCGAAGCCGGAAGCCAGATCCGCTTCCGCGCCCGAGGATTGGTTCGAACACACGAGCTCGAAACGTCTCACCAATCAGCGCCAATCGTGAAACTGCCAAAGTGCCGGCCCTGGCACTTCGAAGCGTTGATGTCAGCTTCATCCCGGCCGCGGCGCTCGCCGCCGGGCTCGAGGGCGCGTTCTTCTCAACCGACGTCGACCTCAACAACGCCGGCTCGACCGACCTCACCTACCGGCTGGCGTGGCTGCCGCGGGGAGAAGACAACAGCGCGGCGGTCCACAGCGATCCGTTCTCGCTCGCCCCTTGCGCCGGCGTGCGCTACGCCAACGTGCTTGACGAGGTCTTCGGCCTCGAGGCCGACCAGGTGGGCGCGCTGGCGGTCGAGGCGAGCGGGATCGATCTGCTCGCGATGAGTCGGACCTACAACGTGCCGTCGGCCAAGGTGGCAGGGACATTTGGCCAGGAGCTGCCCGGCATCCCGGCCGACCAGATGATCGCCGCAGGGGTGAAGAAGCGGATCATCTTCATGAACGAGAACGACGACGTCCGCGCCAACGTCGGTTGCCAGAACGGCAGCGATCAGACAGTGCGGGTCTTCATCGAGCTGTTCAACGCAGAGGGTGGGTCGCTCGAGACCAGGACCATGGACCTGGCGCCCTGGTCCAACAATCAGATCACCCGCGTCTTCCGCGACTACTCACCGGTTTCCGCCGGCTACGTCGACGTCTGGACCAACACCGAGGGGGCCTCGATCTACTGCTACGGCTCGGTGCTCGACAACGCGACATCCGACCCGACCACCGTCCTCCCGCAGTGACCTTCGGCCTCAGCCGAAGGTCACCCTGAGCGAGCCCGCGCAGCGGGCGAGTCGAAGGGTCTTTCGAGGTTCTTGTGTGGCGATGAGGCCGGGCCGCCTCGGCGGCCCGGCCCGAACTCACCGCCGGCAGCGATTCGTGGTCGTGTCCGAGGGGGTCGCCTGCACGGTGCCAGGCGGGCAGGAGAGGGAGTTGGACGGACATACGGCCCACTCGCTGGCGAGGGGGAGTCACCGAGCCCGGAGGGCTCGAGTAACGTCATCCCGAGGAGCGCAGAGACGAGGGATCTTCCAAAGGAGCGAGCGTCGCCCTGTTCACGACGCCCTGCCGGAGACCTCAGGGGATCCCTCGACTCAGCCCTGCGGGCCTCGCTCGGGATGACAGTGGGGCGGGGCAGGAGGCCGCCAGTGAGAACCGGCGGGGGCTCCGGCCCCCGCCTTCT
>CAVWIJ010000007.1:0-29259 GCA_963754985.1 uncultured Holophagae bacterium
GGCCTCGCCGTCGTGGACGAAGACGGACAGACCCCGCAGGAGTCCGTCCCGCTCAAGGGCGAGGACGTATACCGACTCCTCCTCGTCGCGCACCGTGATCATCCGGTACCAGCCCGAGCTCTCGAGCTGCTCCACCGCGCCGTCGATGGTGGCGCGGATGTCGGACGCGGCGCGGCCCGCAATCGAGCCGACCTGGACCCGGATGCGCTGGATCTTCTCCATCGCCGCGGAGAACTGCGGGTCCTCGTCGGCAGTGGCTGCGGCGACGATCTTCGCCATCGGGCCGCGAAGGTCGATGTCGACCTCGAGCTCGCCGTCGGCGAAGACGCCCAGCCCCTCGATAGCGAAGTAGCCGGGCAGGCTCTCGACGGACTGCGGAAAACCGCTGCTCGCTACCAGCAGCAGCGCAACCGCGAGCAGGCGGACGGTGGCAGCTCTCATGATGGCCCTCCAAGGATGGTGATTGGGGTTGGATTTCGACTTCGAATGTCGCCGCTGTGGCCATCCAGGCGGAAGGAGCGGGACAGGCCCCGGGCTGCGGTGGCGAGCACTCGGTCGCGCAGAACGCCGTCCCGCAGCTCGCGTTGTGCCGAGGTTGTGGCGTCGGCGATGAGCGCGAACGCGAACCGCGCCTCCGCCGTGGCGAGGTCGACCTCGGCGGCGGTCATTCTCGACGGTTGGGGCGAGCGATCGGGGAGAGAGACAACCATCGCGACCGCGAGAGCCACCGCAGCCGCCGCCGCGAGTGCCACCCGCGCGGGGAGTCGGCGGTTGGCGTTCCGGCTGAACTTCAGCGTCGCTCCGGCGGGGGCGGCGCCGACCCGCCGTCGAATCGCTTCGATCACCCGCGGCGGCGCGTCGAAACGAGGCAGGGCCGACAGCTCGCGCCGGATCGCCGCGGCGAGCTCGACCTCGGCGCGGCACGCAGGGCAGCGCTCGAGGTGCGCCTCGACGGCGGCGTTGCGGCCTGCAGGCAGCCGGCCCGACAGCCGTTCATCGATGTCCTCGCGCACGCGGCTGCAGGGCAAGCGCGTCAGGCGATCGCTGCACCATCGACCACCTCCCGGAGCTGCTCGCGGAGCCGGCGGCGAGCGCGGTGCAGGGCAACCCGCACCGAGCCCTCCGTCATGTCGACGATTTCTCCGATGTCGCGGCAGGAGAGCCCCTCGACGTGGCGCAGGATCACGATGCTGCGCTGTGGCTCGCCGAGCCGGGCCAGCGCCTCGAGCAGCCGGCGTCCGAGCTCGGAGGCGACGGCCAGCACCTCGGGGCCAGGGGCATCGCTGGCCGTCTCGGGGGGCGGGTCGCCCTGGGCCGCCGTCGTGAGGCGCCGTTGCCAGCGCCGTCGGCGCAAGTGGTCGAAACAGGCGTTTCGAGTCACCGGAGCAGCCAGGCCGCGAGCCGCTCGGGCGGGACCGCGTCACCGCTGCTCCAGAGCTTCACGAAGACCTCCTGGGTGACGTCCTCCGCCTCCTCGCGGCTTGACAGGAGGTAGGCGGCGAACGTGAAGATCCTGCCGCTGATGGCGGGCAACGGCCTGGTCGAAGTCTTCACCGTGCATCCCGTTGAGCAAGACGGATCTCCGGCTGAGAAGTTACACCGAGCGGGCGGGGCAAGGGTGCGGCGGGCAGCGGCTCGGGCGACGGGGGGAGCTGCGGCCGGCGCGCGGGTGACTTCCCCGCGAGACGGCGTATCATGACGCACGCGCCGGGGCCTCCGGCGGGGCAGGAGGGGAGTCTGCGGTGGAGGAGCGGGTCCAGCGACTCATCGACACGATCCGGGCCGGGATCATCGGCGACGACCGCTCCATCGAAGGGCCGTTCGGCCCGCGCTGCGTCACCTACGCGGACTACACGGCCTCCGGCCGCGCGCTCTCCTTCATCGAGGACTTCATCCGCGACGAGGTGCTGCCGCTCTACGCCAACACCCATACCGAGACCTCGGCGACCGGGCTCCAGACCACCCGCTTTCGCGAGGATGCGCGCCGGGTCATCCACCGCTCGGTGGGGGGCTCGGCCGACGACGTCGTGATCTTCTGCGGCTCGGGCGCGACGGGCGCGATCAGCAAGCTGATCGAGATCCTCAACCTGCGCCTGCCCGCCGACCTCGACCTGCGATACAACCTGGCGGCGAAGATCCCGGCGGCTGAGCGTCCGGTCGTCTTCATCGGACCCTACGAGCACCACTCCAACGAGATCCCGTGGCGCGAGTCGATCGCGGAGGTCGTGGTGATCGCCGAGGATCACGACGGGCAGATCGACCGCGAGCATCTCGAGCGCGAGCTCCTGGCGCACCGCGACCGGAAGCTCAAGATCGGGAGCTTCTCCGCGGCCTCCAACGTCACCGGCATCACCTCGGACACGAACGGCATCACCGAGCTGCTGCATCGCTACCAGGCCCTGGCCCTGTGGGACTTCGCGGCGGCGGCGCCCTATGTCGGCATCGAGATGAACCGGGCGGAGCGGCCGGCGGCGGCCAAGGATGCGGTCTTCATCTCGCCGCACAAGTTCATCGGCGGGCCGGGGACGCCGGGCGTGTTGGTCGTGAAGCGGCGCCTGCTCACCAACCGGGTTCCAACGGTGCCCGGGGGCGGCACCGTCCGCTACGTCAGCGAGTCCAGCCACAGCTTCATCTCGGACCCGATCCACCGCGAGGAGGGTGGGACACCGGCGATCATCGAGTCGATCCGGGCGGGCCTCGTGTTCCAGCTCAAGGATGCGGTCGGCGAGGCGGCGATCGAGTGCCGCGAGCGCTCGTTCATCGAGCGCGCGGTGGCCTCGTGGTCGGCCAGCCCCACGCTCGTCATCCTCGGCAACCCGAGCGCCCGGCGGCTGTCGATCGTGTCGTTCCTGGTGCGCCACGGCGACCTCTTTCTCCACCACAACTTCGTGGTGGCGCTGCTGAACGACCTGTTCGGCATCCAGGCCCGGGGTGGTTGCTCGTGTGCGGGGCCCTACGGCCACCGCCTGCTCGGCATCGACCTCGAGCGCTCGAGCCGCTTCCGGGAGGCGATCGAGTCAGGCTGTGAGGGGGTCAAGCCGGGCTGGGTCCGGATCAACTTCAACTACTTCATCTCCGAGGAGACCTTCCAGCTCATCGTCGAGGCGGTGCATCTGGTGGCCCAGGAAGGCTGGAAGCTGCTGCCGCTGTACGAGTTCGAGCCCGAGACCGGGTTGTGGCGGCACCGCGACCGAGGCCGCGTCACCACCGGGCTCGGCCTTGACGAGATCAGCTACAGCTCGGGATCGATGCACTACCGGTCGCGCCGGATGACGGAGCCGGCGATGGCTGCCCGTGGCTACCTCGAGGCGGCGCACCGGATCCTCGACGCCGCCGAGCGTGAGCTCGTCCCGGAGAGCGTGGCGCAACACCTCGAGCCGCAGCTCGAGACGCTGCGGTGGTTCCCGCTGCCCGGCGATGTCGCCGGCAAGGCACCGCGGCTCGTCCAGGGAACGACTCCCCCGGTACCGTAGCGCAGGTCACGGCGGCCCGCCGCCCCAGCCCTGACAATGGGATGGGGTGCCTGTGCGACGACTGGTCAGCGTGCTGGTGTTGACCGTCGGCGCCGCCGCGACGGCCGACGCACGGTGGCCGTCCGAGGCGCCGCCGCTGCCGCCGCCGGATCCCGGGGTCTTCGACATCATCGACGTCGACACGGCGCAGGAGCTGGCCGATGCCTGCTGGAACCTGACCAGCAACCAGGCGATCGTGATCGCACCCGGGACCTACGAACTCGCCAACGTCGTCTTCCCCAACGGCGTCGACGGCCGGCTGACGGTGGGCCGCTACGGCGCAGCGCCGATCGCGAACCTGCAGATCCGCGGCGCGACCGGTGATCCGGCGGATGTCGTGATCCGCGGCGCCGGCATGGCCGACGCGATCGTGCCCTTCGGCTTCCAGATCTTCACCGCCACCGATGTGCTGATCGCCGACCTGTCGATCGGCTCCGTCTACTACCACACGGTGGCGATCCAGAATGACCAGGGTGCCAACCGGATACGTCTGTACAACTGCCGCCTGCAGGACGCCGGCGAGCAGATCGTCAAGGGCAACCGGGGCTCCAACCCGGGCGCCGAGGACGTCGTGATCGAGTACTGCGAGGTCGCGCTCACGGACGGCGCCATCGTGCACCCTGAGCTGGGCTACTGCTACACCAACGCGATCGATGCCATCGGCGGACAGCGCTGGACGATCCGCGACAACTTGATCCGCGGAATATTCTGCCAGGACGGCTCGCTGGCCGGCCCCGCGGTCCTGATGTGGCAGGGATCCGCCGACACGGTGGTCGAGCGCAACACCTTCGTCGACTGCTCGCGGGGCGTGGCACTCGGCCTGGTCAGCTCGCAGGACCACAGCGGGGGCGTCATCCGTAACAACTTCCTTCGCTGGAACCCGGAGGCCGACTACGTGGTTGATGTGCCGATCTACACCACCTCGCCGGGGTCGGACATCCTGCACAACTCGGTGTTGACCCACGGGCTCTACGACGCGGCGGTCGAGGTCCGGTACGCCGGGGCGACCGGCGTCGAGGTCCGCGGCAACCTGATGGACGCCATCGTCCGGCCGCGCGACGGCGCGGCGCCGCTGGTGGCGGACAACATCACCGACGCCGACCCCGCCTGGTTCGTGGACGAGACCTCAGGGAACCTCCACCTGCTGCCAGACGCCACGCCGGCGATCGACCAGCTCGACCCCCTGCCGGGTTGCAGCGACGACTTTGACGGCGCGCAGCGGCCGGCGGCCTCGGGGGCGGTCGACGTCGGCGCCGACGAGCTCGAGGGGCCGCTGCTCGAGGACGGCTTCGAGTCGGGCGACACCTCCGCGTGGACCGCGACCGTTCCGGGATGAGGGCGGATCTCCCGCCCTGACGATCGAGGCGGGGTAGTGCCGCCGACCGCTTGAACCGCCGCGGCACCGCCTGTGGGGACAAACTCGCTGGAGAGGGGGGCCCGGTTTTCTTCTTCGGGACGGCTCAGCTGTGGGCGCCGCCGCGGCCGTGGTCGACCCCGACCTCCCACCGGCTCAAAGGCTGATCGTCCTCGGTAAGCTCGTCGATGAGCTCGATCTCGCCCTGGCGGTAGTGCATCTTCTCGACAGGAGCAGTGGGACGCTGCTCCGACTCCTCGGTCCACACCATGGCCTGGAAGTGGCTTCCGCTCAGGTAGAAGGGGCCGCTCAGGGGCTGCCATCCGGAGCTGATCCGGAGCTGGACCTCCGCCACGAGGCGATCGATCGAGGAGGCCTCGACCACGTCGTACCTCAGGACTTTGTCCATGCAACCCCCAGGTGGGTAGGTGGTACCGTCGACCGCTGCCCAAGTATAGAGCAACCTCGAGCCGGCGTGAACAAACCGCGGTCGACCTCGAAGCCGGTGATCAGGGAACCCAGGCGTAGCCGAGCTTGGCGAAGATGCTCCGGCTGGCGGTCGTGAGGTCGTAGCCGGCGTCGCCGCGCGAGTTGTCCGAGTAGCCTATGAAGACGACGGTTCGCGGGTTGACCTTGTACGAGAACAGCAGCTGCGCGTAGAGCTCCTCGCTCTCGGGGCTCCTGCCGTCCCCGTAGAGCTCGGCGTTGTAGTCGTAGGCGACGTGCTGGAGGATGGCGCGAATGAAGGTCCGCACATCGAGCTGCCACGTGCCCTCGAGCTGCGCGATGTTGGCCCGGTACAGCCAGCCGCGGTCGACCTCCATGGTCTCGTGGAGATTCTCCACCTCGAAGCGGAGGTGGCGGCCCAGCCGGTACACCAGGCCCAGGTCGAGGTTGGCGGCGTCACCCTGCTGGACGTTGGTGTAGTCGACCTGCCCGCCGGCCGCCAGGGCGATCCAGGCTTGCAGGTCGCGGTTCGGCTTGAGGGTGAGCGAGAGCATCAGCCCGTTCATCTCGAACTCCTTGCCGCCGTACCCCTCGCGACGGTGGCTGGGCTGCACGACGACGAAGGACTCGAGCGGGCCCTGGATGGTGAGCTGCACCTCAGCCTCCTCGTCCAGCAGGCTGCCGGCCTGGTCCTCGGAGTGGTTCAGCTCGAGCTCGAGGTCGATCCTCGAGTACCAGCTGGTGGCGGTCGCGTTCCAGGTGTAGTTGGCGCCGATTTCGCCGAACCGGTAGTCGACGCGCGGCATGAAGCCGAGGTCGGCCCGGAAGTCGGTGCCGACGTTGCTGTACACCCCCCACCACGACAGGCTCCGCGTCTCGTGCTCGTAGATGAGCTCGGCGGCGAGGTCGTCGAAGCTCTCGACGGGCTGCTCGAACGCCAGCGGCGACGTCGCCGGGATAGCGGGTCGACGACCCCAGGATCTGGAGCGAGATCTGGTCCTGCTCGGAGATCCGGAAGTCGCCGTCGAGGCCGGCGACCCGGTTGAAGTAGTCGTCGCCCTCGCGGTCGGTGATCAGGGCGCCGAGGGTGTGCCGGTTGCCGATGTCGTGCTCGTAGCGGAGCACTGTGGAGAGGTTGTCTGCGTGCAGTGAGGCGCCGTCCGAGCTCTGGCTGCCCGGAATGATGATGTTGGTGACGTCGTCCTGGACGACGTAGCCGCCGACGGTGTGGGGGCCCTCCTTGCCGGTCAGCTTGAGCCCCCAGGCCGGGTCGCGGATCATCCGCGTGTAGACGGCGTCCAGGGGCGTGTCGAAGTAGTCTGCACCCTCCATGAAGAACGGCCGCTTCTCGTCGTAGAACAGGGCGAACGGCTCGTTGATGTCGAGCTGCCGCGCATCGGCCTCGACCTGCGAGAAGTCCGGGTTGACCGCTCCGCTCAGGGTCAGGTTCGGGGTCATTCCCCAGCGGGCGGTGACCCCGAGCTCGCTTTCGAGATCGCCCTCCACGAGCGGTCCGTCCGGCAGCTCCTCCCTGACATCGGTGCGCGAGGCGGTCAGGGTCGGAACCACCTCGAGGTTGCGGCCGGGGGACGCCCCGGCGAAGCCCGTGATCTTCAGCGATTGGCAGAGGTAACAGTTGTTGCTGCGGTCCCTCGGGAAGGCGCCCATCTGATGAAAGGTGTCCCTGGAGTAGCCGCGGATCGCGTCGAAGCCCCACACCTGGGGCTCGGCACTCCGTTGGAAGCGCAGCGTCGAGAACGGGACGACGATCTCGGCCGACCAGCCCCAGGGCTGAATGGACGCGGACGACGCCCAGATTCCGTCCCACGCCGTGGCGCCGGACTCGTTCTCGATGTCGTCCATCTGCACGCCCAGCGGGTTGACCACGAGCAGGTAGTCGCGACGCTCGTCGTTGAAGGTGTCGAGGACAACTCCGACCCAGTCGTCGGCCCACGCCGCGTCGCGGTCGCTGAGGTGGGCTCGGATCTTGGACGGGTCGGGGTCGAAGGCGCGGAAGCCGACGTAGAGGTGGGTGAGGTCGTGGAAGACCAGCACCTCGGTGCGCACTGGTGCCGGCGTGTTCTCACCCGGTTTGACCTCGTAGCGAACCTCCCACCTCCAGGCGCTCTCCCAGGCCGGCTCTGCGAGCTCGCCGTCAAGATTGATCTGGGCCTCGAGAAGGGGGATACGGTGGGGCGGCGTGGCGGCCGCTGGACCCTCGCCAGCGGCGAACGGCACGCCGAGCACCGTGGCGATCGAACACCAGAAGACCGCGCAGGTCGATGACGCGCCGAGTCCACGGCGGCCGCGTCGCAGCGGCCCGTCGCACAACATGGGATCAGGATACGATGGAGTCCGTCGCGGTGATCGCGCCAGGTGACTCGCGATCGCCAGCGGCGGACGGAGACACGAGGGCGGCAAAGGACATGGGGAGGCGGCTAGACGGGTTGGTAGGTCGTGATGGGCGCTGATCGAGCGGGACGGGAACCGCCCATGTGGGGGGCAGCGGCGGGCCCGCCCCCGAGCCCGCTTGGCGCCGTGGACGTCCTCGGCCTGCCGAACCGCCGGCTGAGCGTCGCCCTCGGGCTGGTGCTCCTGCTGGCGGTTGCGGCGAGCCGCATCGCAGTCTTCCCGGCCTCGATCTGGGACCAGGACGAGGCCTACCTCGGCCTTGCGGTTGCCGACTTCGATCCGGTGGCCAACCGGCCGCACCCGCCGTGGTTCCCGTTGTGGGTCGCCGCCGGCAAGGTGGCCGTAGTGCTGGCGTTGGAGCCGGCGCAGGGCCTGCAGGCCATCGGCGCAGTCGCCGGCGTGTGGACCCTGTACCCGCTGGTCGCGCTGTTCTCGATCTGGATGCGGCGTGAGCTCGCGACGGCGGCCGCCGTGCTCTACCTCGTTCTCCCGGGGCCGTGGTTTCTGTCGGGTCGGGCCTTCGGCGACACGGCCGCCACCTTCCTGCTGCTGCTGGCTGCCGCCTGGTGGCTGCGCCCGAACCCGGGCTGGAGGGCCCTGACGTCGGGAGCCGTCGCCGCCGGCATGTGCCTGCTGGTGCGTCCTCAGCTCGTGCTCGCGGTCCTCGGCGTTGCCGCTTTCCGGTGGTTCGCCTGCCTCACTCGCAGCGACCGCGCAGCCGTCTCGCTTCCGTTGATCGCCGTGTTGGCCGCCGGGGGGGTCGCCACCGGCGTGGCGGCGGGCGGAGTGGCACCGCTCTGGCGAGCGCTCGACATCCACCTGCACTACCAGATCGCAGGTCTTGGCGCCGCCGACCACGGTTTCTCGGGATCGGGCGTCGCCCGCTGCGTGGTCCGTCCCGAGCTGGCTCTGCTGTGGATCGTGCTGGCGGTGATCGGGATCGTGGCCTGGCATCGCCACCGGCGCTCGGTCGGCAGCCCGTGGCCGCTGGTGCTCGGCGGCATCGTGCCGGTGCTGATCACGGTCCAGTGGCTTTCGAATCCGACCCGCGCGCGCTACGCGCTGCCGCTCCTCGCCCTCTCGAGCGCGCCGGTGCTGGTCGGCCTGGCGGCGCACCTCGGACGGCGGCTCGCAGTGGTTGCGGTGGCCGCAGCTGCCGCCGCCTCGCTCGCGAGCGGGCTGCCGCAGGCGCTCGCCTTCCGAGCCGCCGTCTCGCCGCCGGTCGCGGCCCTCCGCACGGCCGCTGGCGAGACTGCGGCGAGCGGTGGCGCGTTGGTCGTGGAACGAACACTACGGTCGTTTGCGGACTACCTCGCGTCGACCGGCGAGCTGCGGTCGACCCTGGTCACCGACTTCAGCGTCGAGATCGGCGCGGTCGAGCCGCCGCCCCCGGCGACGACGGTCGCCGTATTCCCCGACGGACGTGGCGGTTTCGTCGCGGCAAGCGAGTCGGCCGTGACCTTCCGCTGCGACATCCCATGGGTACGGCGCCTGGAGTCGGAGCGCTTCCTCGACGTCACCGTGGCGACCGGCGCGCGGGTCGTCCGCACGTCCACCCGCTGGTGAGGCGTGCCGACCGGCTCCTCACCAGACCTGGCGGATCGCCTGCTCGGCAATGGCGGCGTTCGTACTCCGCGGCCGGTCGCGCTCGCGGCACCAGCCGTCGAGCTGCCGCAGCACCTCGACATACGCCTGCCGCGCCCCGTCCGGCCACTCGGCCTGGCTGGACGGAAGCCCGCCGAGATGCCGGACCATCCCCGGCCGACCTTCCCGCACGATCGTGGCCTGTTCCATCGGCGGCCTCCCTTCGCTCAGCCGCGGCTGCCGGCGGCCGTCGATGGTCAATATAGTATAAATGAAGCATAAATGCAAGACCCGCGGAAGGGGAAGCTTCTGTTCGGCTTCCAGCCCGGATATCTCACCGGGTTTCGTAGCGAGGGCGGCGAGGTGCCGTGCGCAGTGGGGATTTCGACCCGAGGGGCGCGGAGGCGAACCCGCCGGGGCGGGTGGTGGGAGTGCGGGAGGGGGCGGCGGGTCTGTGATGGGCGGGGGCGGAAAACTTGACAGTACGTCGAGCACCCCGAGGTGAGAAAGCACCGCTGAGTGCGGTGCATCGCTGGCCGCAGTAGAAAGTTGGTGAGGTATCCGGGCTAGGACGACCGGGAGCCTCAGTCGCTGCCGGCGGCCTCACTCCCTCGGATCGCGGCTCGCCAGCCGAGAGCCACGGCGATGACCGCACCGGGTCGGGGGTCGACCGGCAGGCTGAACAGGAAACGCTCACCGTTGGCGTCGACGTCGAAGTCGAGCGGGTTTGCGGACGGGGCGTGGAAGAGCGGGAACGGCTTGCCGGTCGACGGGGACCTTCCGGCAGCCACGCTGACGCCGGTGAGGATCCCGTCGGCAGCCAGGAAGTAGAGTTCGCGGCCGTCGCCGCGCCAGCGCGGCAGGCTGCCGCCGGCTGCCGACACCCGCGCCTTCTGCCCCGGCTCGCCGACCGCCACGACGTAGACCTCGGGCTGTCCGGACTCCTCCGAAACGAACGCCAACAGCCGGCCGTCGGGCGAGAAGCGGGGCGAGTGTTGGTTCGCCGGCGCCGAGCTCAGAGGCCGCGGGGCGTCGCTGCCATCCATGCGATACAGCCAGATCAGGAACTGCGCCCGCCGGCTCGGAGAGAAGTCCTCGAAGGCGAGGAGGCCGCCGCCCGGCGACACGTCGCGAGGGAGCTGCGTCCCGGGCAGGCGGAGCAGGGCGCGCTCGCTGCCGTCGCCGAGGTCGCGCACGAAGATGTCGGGTGGTCCGCCGCGGGTCGCCCCGAAAGCAACCTGGCGGCCGCCTTGGAACCAGGTCGGAGTCTGGGTGTCGACCTCGTCGAAGGTCATCCGCGTTGCGATGCCGGTATCGGTCCCGATCAGCCACACGTCCCCTCCGCCGGTCGCCGGCTCGCGTACGCACACCGCCAGCTTCGAGCCATCCGGGGACAGCCGGGGCCAGAAGTACCGCGCCGGTTTGCCCAGAGTGGCGAGCAGCCGGCCGGCTCGGTCGTGCCACTGCAGGACGGCCTCGCCCGGGTCGCGGCGCGCGACCAGCGTGCGCCCGTCGGCCGAGGCCGAAAACTCGGCGGCGCCGCTCGGGCTGAACCACCACGCGTCGGTTGCGATGGCGGCCGGCGACCCCACGAATACCCCGGACTCGAGGTCGACCTTTTGAGCGAACAGCGTGCCGCCACGAACGAACAGGACGAGATCGGGCGCGACATACTCGGCCCGGCTATCGGCGCGGCCCATGCACTGGTGCTGGTCGTCGTCGAAACGTCCGACGCACAGCTCACGCGCAGCAACTGGCCCGCGGTAGCCGCCCTTGAGGTAGAGGTAGTGCTCACCGTCAGGCAGCGCGAACGGAAACGTCCGCGGGCCGTCGGTGTTGTCCGGTCCGCTTCCGGGCAACCGTTCGGCGACGCCGCCGTCGGCCGGCACCGAGTACAGCCCCTCGACGCCGCCCGTCCACTGCGAGAACAAGATCCGCTCGCGTTCCCAGCTCCCGGTGCCGCCGTAGGGCGCCTCGCAGAGGTCGGTCGCGGGGCCGCCGGCGATCTCGATCCGCCGCACGTTGCCGCCCGCGAAGAAGGCGATCGAGCGACCGTCGGGCGACCAGAACGGCGACGCGGCGCCGTCGGAGCCTTCGAGCGCCCGGGCCCGACCCTCGGTCACCGACCACAGCCAGAGCTGCGGCGGTCCATCGCCCTGCGCGATGAACGCAATCGTCCGGCCGTCCGGGGAAACGGCGAGCTCGCTCCCCACGACCGCGTTCACGAGCTTGCTGCCAGCCGGCGCTTCGATCTCGAAACGGAGCGTCTCCTCGGCCGTAGGCTTTTGCGCGAGGAACCGGCCGAGGGCGAGCATCAGGATCGCAACGAGAGTACCGGCGGCGAGCCACGGCGCGACGCGCCGCAGCGGTCGACGTGCCGGTACGCCCTGAGCATCCACGGCGTCGTCCACCCAGTCGAGGGCGGTCACGGCGTCACGGGCTGAGTGCCAGCGACGCGCCGGATCGCGCTCGAGGCAGGAGTCGACGAAGCGCCTCAGCGTGGCCGGCGCCTGAGGCGCCGCGGTTGCCAGCCGCGGCGGCTCGACGTGGAGGATGGCGGCGAGCACCGCGGCGGCGCTGTCCCCCGCAAAGGCTCGCCGGCCAGAGATCATCTCGAAGAGGACTGCGCCGAAGGCCCATAGGTCGGCGCGCGCGTCGGCCGGCTTGCCTTCAAGCTGCTCGGGCGCCATGTACGGCAGCGTGCCAACGAGCGTACCCGGGAGTGCCACCGACGCCGTGGCGGTGGCGGCGAGCGTGGCATCGAGTTGGTGACTCGCCGCGTGCAGCCGGGCGAGGCCGAAGTCGAGCAGCTTGGCGCCCGCACGGGTGAGCATCACGTTTGCCGGCTTGAGATCGCGGTGGATGATGCCCCGTTCGTGGGCGGCGGCGAGGGCGCCGGCGATCTGGCGGGCGATCGTCACCGCGTCGCGCACCGGCAGCGGACCGCGCGCGAGCCGGTCGGCGAGCGTCTCGCCCTCGAGGTACTCCATGACCAGGAAGTGGCGCCCGTCGTGCTCGCCGACGTCAAAGAGGGTGCAGATGTTAGGGTGGGCGAGGGTCGCCACCATCCGGGCCTCGCGCTCGAAGCGGGCCCGCAGGTCCGGGTCCTCGTGGCGGTCGCCGCGCAGCACCTTTAGTGCCACCTCACGGCCGAGACGTGAGTCCAGGGCTCGCCAGACCTCGCCCATGCCGCCGGCGCCGAGCGAGCCGGTAATGCGGTAGGGTCCGAGGGTCGCGCCGATCACCGCGCGCCCCGACCTGCAAGCCAGTTGACGACCACGGTGACCCTCGTCGTGTCGGAGCCGACGACCGGCTCGATGATGAGCACTCGCTGGCCATCGGGCGACAGCGTCCAGGTCGGGAAGTCGCTGGGCTGGATGCCGGTGTTGAACAGGGCCACGGGCGCTGCGGCCGCCAGGTCGTCCCCACCCGCCGTGACCGGGACTGCCATCAGGGTTCCGTCCGGCGCGTGGTACACGAGCTCGCGACCGTCGCTGCGCCAGCGTGGCAGCAGCCCGCCGCTGGTCGAGATCTGCCACTTCCGCCCCAGCCCGGGAAACGGGGTGACATAGACCTCGTCGCGACCCGACTCATCCGACTGGTAGGCGAGCCAGCGTCCGTCCGGAGAGAAGGTCGCCCCCTGCTCGTCGAACGGCGTCTGGATGAGCGGGTATGGCTCGCCCGGGTCGGTCAGGGGCAGGATTTGGATGTCGTACCCGCTGGCGCTGTGGCTCGTGGTCAACGCGAGGAGCCTGCCGTCCGGCGATGCACTGCTCGGGAAGAGGTCGCTCGGCAGCTCGAGCATCGCCTCGGCGTCTCCGGAGCCGCCAATCCGCTTGCGCTGGAGAGCGAAGGTGCCGCCGGTTTCGGTGCTGAAGAACAGCGATGCCCCGTCGGCCGATGGCGTCATTCCGCTTTCGAAGCCCGGGCTGAAGGTGAAGCGGCTCGCGACATCGCGCTCGAGGTCGAAGATCCAGAGGTCTCTGGCGCTGCCTGCCGAGTCCGTGAGCCCGGCGGCGACTTGCCGGCCGTCGGGCAACAGCTGGATGTCGTCGAATCCGGCCGGCTGGCCGACGGTCCCGAGCTCGCGTCCGTCTCGGTCCTTCCACACCAGGCGCAAGGTTCCACCACCACCGCGCCCCTGCTGGAAGGCGAGGACTCCGCTCTGCGACGCCGAGTAGACCCCTGCCACCGTGCCAGGGGCGAGCAAGGTGACATCGTCCGCGATCGGGAAAGGCTCGCCGGTGAACCGGAGCTTGGCCGCGTCGAAAGGCCTCGCCATCAGGGTGCGGTCACGCGGGAAGATCAGGTGGCCCGAAGCGTAGTCCACGGCGGCCGGAGCTCGGAACGGGAGGGTCGTGGACGGTCCGTCGAGCGATCCCACCACCACCGCGTGGCCCTCGTCCGTGCTCGAGGACGCGCGCGCCAGGTAGAGGAAGTGGCGTCCGTCCGGCAGAAAGCGGGGATGCCGGTGCGAGTTGTCGCCGCGCTTCGCGTCGAGCTCGGTGACCGGCGTCGAGACCCCGCCTGCCTGCGACACGCGGTGGAGCGGGGAGTTGTAGGAGGGCGCGAAGACGATCACGCCGTCGCGATTCCAGGTCCCACCCTTGCCGTCCGGAGCGTCGCAGAGCGCGAGCGGCGATCCCCCCGTCGCATCGATGATCCGGAGCTTGCTGGCGTCGGCATACCCGATCCACCGGGAGTCTGGAGACCAGAATGGATAGCGGGCGTCCTCGGTGCCCGGGAGCACCCGCAGCTCGGTCGAGTCGAGAGCCCGGACCCAGAGGCGAACCACACCGTCGTCGCCGCGAGCGGCGAAGGTGATCATCCTGCCGTCCGGCGACACCGTGGCTGGCCCCGGGTTGTCGGGTGCGAGGTGAAAGAACCCCCCCGGGGGTGGCGGGATCTCGAATCGAATGACTGGTGGCTCCGGCTCGCTGCTCGTGAGCAGGAGGAAGGCGAGGATGGCGGCGACCGCAGCGGCGCCAGCGGCCAGCAGCCACGGCAGGAGGCGCCATCGCGTCGCGTCGGCTGGCGCTGCGGCGGCGCCGCCGTGCGGCGCGTCCTCGCGCCCCTCGAGCTCGAGCCGTGCGTCGCCGATCCACTGCAGTCGGCGGCGGGGGTCGCGCTCCAGACAGCTTTGGATCAGGCGCCGCACGCGGGCCGGCACATCGCCCGGCAGGGCGTCGATGGGCGGCGTCTCCTTCAGAACGGAGGCCAGCACGTCGGAGACGGTCTCGCCGTCGAAGAGCCTGCGCCCGGTGAGCATCTCCCACAGCACCACGCCGTACGCCCAGATGTCGGCGCGCCGGTCGGCCCGCTTGCCGCGCGCCTGCTCGGGGCTCATGTAGGCGGCCGTGCCGAGCAGCACGCCGGCGGCGGTCGCATGCTGGGTCAGGGTCGGCGAGCGCGCGAGGTCGACCCCGGATGTCTCGGGGTCCCATGCCTTGGCGAGGCCGAAGTCGAGCACCTTGACGGTGCCGTCTGCCCGCTGCTTGATGTTCGCGGGCTTGAGGTCGCGGTGGACGATTCCCGCCTCGTGCGCCGCCTCGAGCGCCTCGGCGATCTGCAGTGCGATCGGAATCGCCTCGTCGATGGGGATCGGCCCGCGTTTGATGAGTTCGGAGAGGTCCTCGCCCTCGACGAGCTCCATGACGAGGAAGGTGACAGCTCCGCTGTCATCCTGAGCGAGCCGCACATCAGGGCGGCGAGTCGAAGGATCTCCCGAGACCGTCTCGAGACCGTACAGGTGGGCGATGTTGGGGTGGTTGAGGCTCGCCAGCACCCTCGCCTCGCGATCGAACCGCGCCATTCGCTCTGCATCCTCGGCGAATGCCTCCGGCAGCACCTTCAACGCCACCTGACGGCCGAGCTTGGTGTCGGTTGCCCGCCACACCTCGCCCATGCCGCCGGCGCCGAGAGGCGACAGGATCTCGTACGCACCCAGGCGCGTGCCTGCCGCGAGCTTCACTGGATGTTCTCCGCGACGTAGAGATCGGTGAGGAGGCGGGACGAGCTGTGGGCCCAGAACTGCCCGTTCGGCGTCAGGTACACCCCGCTCAGCCGCAGCCCGGCGGTCTCCTTGGGGGTGACCTCCGTCCACGGCGTCTCATCGCCGGTGTCGAGATCGACGCGGCGGATTCGCCAGCCGGGCCCGGCTCGTCGGCCGACGAAGAGCCCGCGACCATCGTCCGCCCACTGGAGGACACGGTCGTCCGCCGCCAGCCCCGGCAGCGCTTCCGTCGGCCCGCCGTCGACCGGGTAGATCGTCCATTGGTTTGCAGGGTCTTGCGCGACGACCCGCGCACCGTCGGGTGAGATGACGGGCGACGCCCACGCAACGCTCACACCTTCCTCGGTGAAGGACCGCGCCGCGCCGTCACCGACGTTGATCAGCCAACCCCTGGCCCGTTCGGCGGGCGTCGAGCCGAAGGCCACGAGCTGCTTTCCGCCGGGGAACCACCCGATGGAGTCGAAGAGGATGTGGCGCTCGTTCGGCACCTCCCGTGACTCTCCGGGTCCGGTGGGGTGGAGCACGATGCGGGGAGGCGCGTCTCCGGTGAACGCCACCACCCAGCGTGCGTCGGGCGACAGCTCGTAGCCGTCGCCGCTGCCCAGGCGCACGGGTGGTGAGCCATCGGTGCGCTGCAGGTAGGTCATGTACGGGTCCGCCGACTGGTCGCTGAGCAGGACCGCGCGGCCGTCGGGTGTCATGAAGCGTGCCACGGAGCTCTCTCGGAGCGAGAAATCTCGCGGCGTCGGGCTTTCCGCACCGAGAACCTCGATGGCACGCCGTGGGGTCTCCCTCCCGACGAGCAGCCTTCCCTCCCGTGACACGTCGAACAGGACCACGTCGGTCGGTGCGGCGAGGAGGCTTCGTTGCCGCCCTTCCAGGTCGACGGCGTGGAGCGCCAGGTGGCTGGCTCCATCCGAGGCCGTGAACCAGATTTCCTCCCCCGACGGCGCCCACGCCAGTCCACTGACGCCGCCGGCCCAGATGCCGGTCAGGACCTTTCTGTCGCCCGCGAGGTCGACGACGGCGACGGCCCCGACGTTGTCGGCCCACAGCGCGTGATCGGCGAAGGCGACGCGGTCGCCACGCGGCGAGACGCGGACGTGGCTGACGTAGCCGGCCGTCTCATAGAGGAGGTGTCCGGCCGGGAGCTCGAGCCGCTCGCGTCCGTCGACGCGACGCACGATCGCCAGTTGCGCCCCGTCAGGTGTCCAGTCGGCCTCGCGCACGCTCTCGAGCACGGAGCGCGCTCCACCTCCGAGAAGGGGCGCCCGTGCCAGCGTTCCCTCTCCCATCCAGCCCTCGTAGGCGTGGCCGAGCGACACGGCGAGCTCGCCGGTCGGCGAGACGGACAGCAGCGAGCCGTCGGGAAGGCTCACCGGGGTGGACTGCGGGGTGTCGAGTCGGGTGAAGAAGAGCCGAATCGGCTGCCCGTTCCACGCGGCGGCATAGACGACCGTCTCGCCGTCGGGCGTGAAGCGGGCGCTCCACACCGTCCCCTGCTCGAAGGTGAGCCGAGTGAAGGTGGACTCCAGCCCCGTCTGACCGGCCCGATCATGCCGGTTCCCCAGGAGCCACCCTGCGAGGAGGCCCAGCGCGAGCGTGGCAGCGGCCACGCCGAGCCCGACGCCGAGCGGCACCCTTCGCGACACGGCGCGGACGGACGGACGAGTGGCCGACTGTCCGGAGCTGTCCACCGCGGCCTCGAGGTCGAACGCCAGATCGCGGGCCGACTGGAAGCGCTCCGCCGGCGACTTCTCCAGACAGTGTCGAAGGGTCCGCTCGAGAGCGGGGGACAGGTCGACGCCCGCGCTCTCGAGCGGGTCCTGCCGGAGAATCGCGGTCATCGTCTCGGCGGCGGTCGATTGTTCGAACGCCCGCCGTCCCGTGAGCATCTCGAACAGCACGCAGCCGAGGGCGAAGATGTCCGACCGGTGGTCGGCCATTGAGCCGCGCACCTGCTCTGGAGCCATGTACCCCACCGTGCCAAGGACGATCCCGACATCGGTGGGAGGGCCCACCGTCGGTGAGCTGGTGATGTCGCTCGAAGCGAGGGGATCGATCTGCCGAGCGAGGCCGAAGTCGAGGATCCTGACCCGACCGTCCGGGGAAACGATGACGTTGTCGGGCTTGAGGTCGCGGTGGACGATGCCCTTGTCGTGGGCCGCGGCGAGCCCCCGCGCGACCTGCACGGCGTAGTTCACCGCTTTCCGGGCCGGGAGCGCTCCTTCGGCGAGGCGCTGTCGGAGGGTCTCGCCCTCGAGGAGTTCCATGACGACGTAGGCGGTTCCCTCGTGCAACCCAAAGTCGTGGATCGCGAGGATGTTCGGATGGGAGAGGGCGGCGACCGACTTGGCCTCGCGCTCGAGGCGCTCGAGGGCCTCTGCGCTTTCCGCCAGCCGCGCCGGCAGGACCTTGATGGCGACGTCGCGATCGAGCTTTTCGTCGCGCGCGCGCCACACCTCGCCCATGCCGCCGGCGCCCAGCGGTGCGATGATCCGGAAGGACCCGAGTTGCTGCCCAACTTTCGGCATGGTGTGACAACCGAGATCTTATCTCGATTGTCTTGAGAAACCAGGCCCGATCGAAGCTGATTCCTGGCCGGCCGGGAAGCGACCGAGCTCGCGTCCGGCCGCGTCTCCTCACGCCGTGCCGGCGACGGGCTCGCTGGCGAAGGGCGAGGTTACGGGCGGAGTCGGTCGCCAGGTCGTCGCGGCGGCTCCGCGGTGGGGTCGGAGCTCCAGTCGAAACGGAGGGAGCGAACCAGTGGCGAGAGCGTCGGCTCCTCGGTGGCCAGCCGGAGGCGATACTGGAGCACGACCGGTCGGCGTCGCATGACCGGAACCGGCCGGCCACAGGCGACCTCCCGCCAGGCCCCGAGCTGTTCGACGTCGGCTGCCGTCCTGAACTCGACGAGCACGGAGGTGCCGGGCGGCAGGTGCGCGTCGAGCTCGCACTCGATGGTCAGGACGTCGGAGTCGACCGTGATCGGCGACCCGGTCAGCAGGCCGGTCACGATGAAGTCGCCGATTCGCCACCACGCCACCAGGCTGGTCTCGCTCGCGCCCCCGATCACGTCGAGGTTTCCGTTGCCGTCGACGTCGGCGACGACGAGCGGCCAGGCGCCTTCGAAACCGTCGGCGATGGCCTGCTCCGGCCACTCCCTGGGACTGCCGCCGACGTTGCGCCACCAGCTGATGGCGTCCTCGGTATCCGAGCTGGCGACCAGGTCGGGGAGGCCGTCGCCGTCGAGGTCCCTCACGTCCAGGACCAGCGCTCCCGCCATGGCGCCCGCGACCTCGCGTGTCCACTCGATCGGCTCACCGCCCTGGTTTCGCCACAGCCCGAGCCGGCTGAGCTGGTAGGCGGTGCCGGCCAGGTCGAGGTCGCCGTCGCCGTCAACATCGCTGGGCATGACGTGGTGGGCCATGGCGAAGGACGCCGACACAACCTGCTTGGACCAGGCGACGGGGTCACCACCGAGGTTTCGCCACCACGCGACCTCGCTGCCGACCAGCGCGGCTCCGACGAGGTCGAGTCGCCCGTCGCCGTCCAGGTCGACCGGCACGGCGGACCGTGCCCCAGCGAACGAGTCGTCGAGCACCTGCATGGTCCACGCCACGGGATCGCCGCCGTCGTTGCGCCACCAGGCAACGGTGTGGAGCCCGGCGATCGCGGCCACAATGTCCACGTCCCCGTCGCCGTCGAAATCGGCCGCGTCAACCCAGTGGGTATCGGTGGTCGCGGTGGCGATCGTGGACCGGGTCCAGGCGTCGCCGCCGCCGTCGTTGCGCCACCATGCGATCTCGGCAGCGTCCCACGAGCCGCCGACGACGTCGAGATCACCGTCGCCGTCGAGGTCGCCCGTGCGGACGGTGATCGCACCCGGGAACGAGCTGTCGATCGAATGGCGCACCCAGGCGAGCCCGGAGCCGTCGAGGTTCTCCAACCACGCGATGGCACCGGCTCCATAGGCTGCGCCGGCCACGTCGAGGTCGCCGTCCTGATCGAGGTCGGCCGTGGTGAGGCCCGCGGGCCGCAGGAAGTCCGAGTCGATGAGGTGCTCCTGCGCGATCGCAAAGGGCTGGGTGGCCAGCGCGAGCTGGCCCGGCATCGCGAGCCACGAGACCCCGTCCGCGGCCGCGAAGCTGCAGCCCCACTCGCTCTCTGTCGCGCCCGAGCCGCGGCCCGCACGACCAGTCCGATTGGCTGGCCGAACCGGCGCCAGCCGGGCGCGGACAGAGGGTGATGGAGACGGCCGTCAGCACGAGCCCGAGGACCCCTCTCGAAAACATCCCGGCGGAACCGTGGGCCACCAAGCCGCGGACACGACTGGACATTCCGACCTCCCGACGGCGTGATCGCGATGCCGCTGGAGATACGCGCTCTTGACGGGCGCTGTTTCAACGCCGTGTCAGCTGTGGTCAGAGCTCTTGACCTCGAGGGAAGGAACAGGCGTAATGGTGAACAGCATTCGGCCTCCGGGATGGGGTTGGCTGCACACGACGTGGAAGCTATGGGTCGATACTCGATTCGCCGGCGGATTGTCATCGCATCGGTGGTCCCGGTTCTGGCCGCCGGGGTCATCGGTCTGGCGGCGGCAATCAGACTGCTCGACGTCGACGTGACCCGGGTCGCGTTGTGGGGCGGCGCGCTCGTGACCGTCGCGGCTGTGGTCGCGGGGCTGCTCGCCCTCGCGGTGGCGCGAGTGAGCCTGCGCGCCCTCGACGATCTCGCGGATACCGTCGAGCGGCTCGGTCGCGGCGAGCTCGAGGCTCGCTACCCGATGCGCGGGTCAGGTGAGGTGGACCACCTCGGCCACCACATCAACCTGATGGCCGACCAGCTCGAGGCAGCGCGCAGCGAGCTCGACCGTGAGAAGGCGGATCTCAAGCAGCGCGTCACCGGACAGACCCGCGATCTGCAGCAGGCCAACCGCCTGCTGATGGACATCGCCAATCGAGATGTCCTCACGGGGCTGGCCAACCGCCGCCGGCTGGAGCTCGAGCTCGAACGTCACATCACGCTGTCGAAGCGGACCGGCGTGCCCCTCGCCGTGATCATGATGGACCTCGACAAGTTCAAGCAGTACAACGACACGGCCGGGCACCTCGCCGGCGATGCTCTGCTCCAGAGCGTTGCCACCACGCTGCGGGCGCGGGCGCGAGCCACCGACCTCGTGGTGCGGTGGGGAGGCGACGAGTTCTGCATCCTGGTGCCAGGCACCAGTCCCGAGGGCGCGCTGAAGGCCGCCAACGGCTTCGTCGGGGCGATCCGCGAAGCCGCGGCCGCGCTCCAGCTCGTCGGGAGCGACGTCGTGGTGAGTGCGAGCGCCGGCGTCGCGTGCTACCCGGGCGACGGCGAGGACGGCACCGAGCTCATCGCACGCGCCGACGAGGCCCTCTACCAGGTCAAGGCCACCGGCCGCGGGCGGGTCCTCCGCCTGCCGCGGACGGCGCCGTCGCCGCCGTGATCCGTCAGCCGCCGACCTGCTGCGCTCCACGACGATAACGCCGTGTGCGTCCTTTACCTGAGTGACCGACGCGGCCTGCGCGGCGGCGCCGACCAGCGCGGCCGTTGTCGGGAGTGGACCGCCGGACGGGTTGGTCGAGGCCCGGACGGTGGGGTAGAGTAACGCGAACGCGCCCGGGCGCGCCGTCGGAGGGAGGGCCGGTGACGGGCAACCGAACGACCTGGCTGTGGACGGCACTGGTGGTACTCCTGGTCGCGACAGCGGCCTGCCAGCGCGCCGGCGGTCGTGGCGGCGCAGCCGCGACGCCAACCCCCACGCCGGCCGGGGGGCTGGCGCCGGCTCAGCCGGCGGCCGTGGGTTCCCCAACGCCGACGCCGCGCCCCCTCCCCGTGGTCAGCGGTGACATCTTCTACCGGGAGAGGCTCGTCCTTCCTTCGGACGCGACCGTCCGGGTGAGGGTCGTCCGGCTCGGTCAGCGCAGCGCGTCGCGGCCGGTGATCGCAGAGCTCGCGTTTCCGGCACCCCGACGCGTCCCGATCCCCTTCACGCTGGAGTGTGATCCGAGCTCGCTCGAGCCGGGCGCCGCCTACGGCCTCGAAGTGTCGATCTCGCGGCGGGGCAAGGTCGAGTTCGCGACCGCCGAGCCGGTGCCGGTGCTCGCCGGCGGACGGCCCTCCCCCGGGCTCAAGGTCCTCGTCCGCCGCGCCCGTTAGTCCCTTACCCCCGGCGAACCGTGAGAATTCGAAGTTCTTGCCTGTCGCTGAAGGCCTAAGTGGTCGAAGATTGAAGATTAAAGATAGGAGACTTCCCCGACGTCCCAGAGCGGGTAGGCAACTCAGAACTCAAAACCCAGAACTCGCTCGTGGTTGCGGCTCTGCCGCGTTGGGAGCTCGTGCCGCATTGGCCTTTCGGCGGGGGTGGTTGGCCGAGTCGTTGTCGGACGGCCCCCGTCGCACGAACTCCTTCAGGATGCGCGCAGCGCATCCCGAGGAGCGTGTGGGCAGAGGCCAACTACAACAGCCACATCAGAAGCGCGCTCGGGGGCCTATGCCCACACGCTCCTAACGGACGATGAGCTCCCACGTGGCCAGCCAGGCGGGGAGCGTCACCACGCACGCGGCGTAGGCGACCAGCATCAGGCTGCCCACCTTCTGCTCGTCGCCGCCGTAGCTCCGGATCTGGAGGATGATCCCGACCGCGGGCGCGGACGCCGACTCGAGCACGAAGAACTTGGCGAGCAGCGGATCCACCTGCTCGAGCCCGAGCGCCCGCACGACCATCACGGTCAGCAGCGGCAGCAGGGCGAGCTTGATCGCGAGCACGCGGCTTGCATCCCACAGATGGGGGCGCAGACGGAACGGCACCGATCCAAGAACCGCCCCCAGCACCACCGTCGCCGCCGGCACCGCCGCCTGGCCGACCAGGTCGACGCTGTCGAGGACGAGCCTCGGCACCAGACGGTCAGCGCCGGCCAGCGCGAGCGAGGTCGCGGCGACATTGGCAATGAGCGGCGGCGTGACGAGCCCCCTCCAGCCGCCGCTGCGGCCGTTGCCGGTCGCCAGCACCTTGCCCAGGCTCCACAGCACGGCGTTGAAGCCGAGAATGAACAGGAAGCAGTAGAGCGCGAAGCGGTCGAAGTCGGCCGGGTACAACGCGAGCCCGACCGGCAGCACGAGGTAGCCGGCGTTCTGCATGCTCGCCACGGCCAGCATGTTGTTCTTGGCCGGCAGCTCACGCCGGAAGGCGAGGAACGCGATGCCGAGCCCGGCCGCCGACATTGCGACGCCGGAGATCGGCAACGTCCACCACAGCGGGAATGCGGTGGGGTCGAGGGTCGCGGCCACTTTGGAGAAGATCAGGCAGGGCAGGAAGAGCACGACGGTGGCGTCGGACAGCCCGGTGACCGCGCCCTGGCCGAGAATGCCGCGCCGGACCAGCAGGCCGGCCGCCGCGATGACCAGGAACACCTTGAGGATCGCCAGCCAGGCACTGCCGAATGCGGCCAGGAACACCGCCAATGACCGTCCTCCCGTCGCGCCGGCGCATTGTAGCCGAGGGGCCCCTGCAACCCAGGGGGCGGTCTCCACGTACTGGATATGAGACGCGGTAGCAGAATTGCGTCGAGGAGGTGACCATGAGCGCTGAAGCCAACCACGGACGTTTCGTGTGGTTCGACCTGATGACCACCAAGCCGGCCGCCGCCATCGATTTCTACACCCGCCTTGTCGGATGGGGGACCCAGGTGTGGACGGGCACTGGACACGCCATACACGATGTTGGCGAACGGCGAGGCGCCGTTCGGCGGCGTCATGGAGCTGCCGATGGAGGCCCACGCTGCAGGCGCAGCGCCGCACTGGCTGGCCTATGTCGCGGTGACCGATGTCGATCGGACCGCCGAGCGCGCGGTGCAGCTCGGCGGCAGCGTGGTCCATGCGCCGACCGACATCCCATCGGTGGGACGCTTCGCCGTCATCCGCGACCCGCAGGGGGCGATGATCGCCATCTACCGATCGGCGAACGAAAGCGCCGAGCCAGCATCAGCGCAGCCAGCGGCGGGTGACTTCTGCTGGCACGAGCTGGCGACCACCGACCACCGCGCCGCGTGCGACTTCTACGCCGCGCTCTTTGGCTGGCAGAAGCACGAGGCGATGGACATGGGCGAGGCGGGCATCTACCAGATCTACGGCCGCCCCGGCCAGCCGCTGGGCGGGATGTTCGACAAACCATGCGTGATGCCCGGGCCGCCGGCCTGGCTCTCCTACATCACGGTGCCCGACGTGCGCACTGCGGTCGGGCGGGTGGCCGAGCTGGGCGGCCAGGTGCTCAATGGCCCGATGGAGGTGCCGGGCGGCCTCATCGCCCAGTGTCTCGATCCCCAGGGCGCCATGTTCGCCCTCCACTCGTCGGCGACATAGGATCGCGACCACCTGCCGGCCGCCCGGCCACGGCCGTTGGAGAGCGAGCGGGTGACCCGCGGCGAATCTGATTTAAACTGGGAGCGAGGCTCCCGGGATGGCAAATCCAGAGGACGGCGTTCGCCCGGCGGTTCCCCCGTTCCGGGTCGGCGACTGGTGGGTCGAACCCGACCTCGACGCGATCAAGCGCGGCGAGACGCTGCGCCACGTCGAGCCGAAGGTGATGGCCGCGCTGATCGCACTCGCCCGCCGCGCGGGGGAGGTGCTGACGAAGGCGGAGCTCACCGACGCCGTCTGGCAGGTCCCGTTCATCTCCGAGAACCGCCTGGTCGGCGTCATCGCCGAACTCCGGCGAGCCTTCGGCGACGACGCGGGCGCGCCGCGCATCGTGGAGACGATTCCGACCCGCGGCTACCGGCTGGCGGTGCCCGTCGAGTGGAGCGACGGCGAGGCGACCACGCCGGCTCCGGTATCGCACTTCGTACTCGAGTCGGCCGATCACAGCTACCAGCTCCGGCAGGGGGTGAACATCATCGGGCGCGAGGCCGATGCCGACGTCTGCGTCAACTCGGAGTGGGTCTCCCGCACGCACGCCCGGATCGAAGTTGTGGGAGATGGTGCGGTGCTCGAGGACCTCGGAAGCAAGAACGGCACCTACCACAACGGGGCGAAGTTGAGCGGGCCGGCGCAACTCCATGACGGCGACGAGGTCCGGCTCGGCCGCGGCGCCGTGGTTCTCCGCTTCGTGTCTGCTCTCGGCGCGACCCGGACCGAGACCGGAAGGGCGATGACGCCGCCGTAGGTGCTGGGGCGCCGGGTGCCCGGCGCTACAATGAGCCGCGATGCCGACCAACGTCACCGCTCAGTATCGGGCGGCCGAGGCCGCCTACCGCGCCGCCAAGACCATCGACGACCGCCGGTCGGCCCTCGAGGAGATGCTGGCCACGGTTCCCAAGCACAAGGGGACCGAGAAGCTCCAGGCCGACATCAAGCGCCGACTCGCCCGGCTGCGGCAGGAGGCCGAGCGGCGTCCCCGCACAAGGGACACTCGGTGCACGTCGAGCCCGAGGGCGCGGCGCAGGTGGTCCTCCTCGGCCCCCCCAACGCCGGCAAGTCGTCCCTGCTCGCGGCCCTGACCCACGCCCGCCCGACGATCGCCGACTACCCCTTTGCCACCACCAAGCCGCAGCCCGGCATGATGCGCTTCGAGGACGTCCAGATCCAGCTCGTCGACCTGCCGCCGATCGCCCCGGAGCACATGGACCCCTGGCTGCCGAACGTTGTCCAGACCTCGGACGCGGCGGTGCTGCTGGCGGACCCCTCCAACCCGGACACGCTTGCCGGGATCGAGCTCATCCGCGAACGGATGGCCGCCGTCCACCTGCCGCTCGTCGGCGAGCTGCCCGAGGATGCCGACCCGCGCGAGATGCCGCTGCCGACGCTGCTGGTCCTCACCAAGGCCGACCTCGTCGGCTCCGGGGACCTCGAGGTGCTCGAGGAGCTCTACGGGCCGACCTTCCGGTCGGTGCGCTTCAGCGCCACCAAGCACATCGGGCACCAGCAGTTCCGGATCGAGCTGTGGAGGCTCCTCCAGCTGATCCGCGTCTACACCAAGCCGCCCGGCAAGAAGGCGGAGCGCAGCGACCCCTTCGTGCTCCACGTCGGCTCGACCGTGCACGACCTTGCCGACCGGATCCACGCCGACCTCGCCGAGAAGCTGGCCGTACGCACGGGTCTGGGGTGGCAAGATCGAGGGGCAGCGAGTGGCCCGCGACTTCGAGCTGCGCGACCGCGACGTCGTCGAACTGGCGACCTGATTCGCCTGCCCGCAGGCGAATCCGGTGTTCTCGATTCGCGCAGCGCCCTCCGTAGCGAGGGTCCGTCGTTGCTTGTCTTCTTCCTGTTGCTGTCTTTAGGATGCGCGCAGCGCATCCCGAGGAGCGTGTTGGGCGAGGCCAGCCAGCGACCGTCTGCCATCACGAGCGCGCCAGGGGCCTATGCCCGACACGCTCCTAGTCGTCAACCAGGAAGAACTGGACCGTGGTGACGACCCGGATGGTCTTGAACTCGGGCGAGAAGGGGTCCCGGTCCTCGATCGAGAAGTAGCCCTGCTGGGCGTTGCGGATCCCGCCGACCCGGCTCCCAGAGTCCTCGGCGAAGCGCTCCGCCGCGGCACGGGCGTCGCGGGTCGCCTCGGCGATCATCTCCGGCTTGATGGCGTCGAGGTCCGTGTACAGGTACTGGGTCTGGAACTCGTAGCTGCGGATCAGGGCGACCCCTTGCTTGACGAGCGACCCCGAGCGCTCCATGGCGGCGCGGGCGGCTTCGATGCGGCCGGTCCGGACCGTCACCGTGGCCTCGGCGGTGTAGCGCTCGAGGCGCCCCTGCTGGTCCATCATGCCCTGCGCGTGGCGGTCGGTGACCCGGGGCGCCGACACGTTGATCTCGTCGGCGGCGAAATCGCCGGCCAGGAAGGCCGTGATCTTGGAGGCCCCGTCGTCGAGCCGCCGCTGCAGCGTCTCGAGGTCGTCGGCGGTGACCGAGTAGACGATCGGCCAGAGCACCAGGTTCGCCGGCAGCTCGCGCTGGGACAGGCCCTTCACCGTCACGTAGCGGTCGGCAGCCCGGGCCTCCAGGAAGCCGTGGCCGATGAAGTAGCCGGCGGCGGCAACGCCGGCGCCGATCAGAAACCCGAGAATCGCGAACTCGACCGTGCGCCGTTCCATGGCTGGCCTCCGTGCCCCGGCCATCCACCGGGGTTCTCCCACCCGCCATCGTCAGCGGTTGGCGGCAATGACACTCTACACGATCTCCCCGCGGCCCTTCCGGAATAGGCGAGCGTGTGCTAGGGTTGCGTGCCGCGGCGAAGCCGTCCATCGATTGCTCGGCGCCGCGACCCTCTGTCCACGTAGGAGACAGCCATGGAAGTGGGAATCCTCGGCCTTGCCGAGAGCGGCAAGACCACCCTGTTCAGCCTGCTCACCGGCAGCGGAAGCGCTCTCGCCGGCGTGCCCCGGCGCGACCAGGCGGCGGTCGGCATGGGGCGGGTTCCGGACCCGCGCCTCGACCGGCTGAGCGAGATGTACCAGCCGCGCAAGATCACCCCGGCGATCGTCCGCTACGTTGACGTGCCGGCGGTGGGCGGCGACCGGCCGGGAGAGGCGTCCCTCAACATCCCCGAGCTGCGCACGATGGACGCGCTGCTCGTCGTCGTCCGCGCCTTCGCGAGCGACGCCGTGCCGCACCCGCTGGGCTCGGTCGACCCGGCCCGCGATCTCGCCCGGATCGAGGAGGAGTTCCAGCTCCAGGACCTGATGGTCGTCGAGCGCCGGATCGAGCGCCTCGAAAAAGACCTGGCCCGGCGCCGCGACCCGGAGCTCGCCGCCGAGCTCGAGCTGCTCCAGCGCTGCCGGGGCATCCTCGAAGAGGGCCGGCCCTTGCGCTCGGCGGCGCTCGAGCGCGCCGACCGGCTGCGGTTGCGGGGCTTCACCTTCCTGTCGATCAAGCCGATCCTCGCGGTGGTCAACGTCGGTGAGGACGCGATCAGGGACGACCCGTTCGCGGACGAGCGCTGGGCGCGCTGGCTGGAGGGACCGGCCACCGCCTGCACCAGCGTCTGCGCGACGCTGGAGCGCGAGATCTCCGAGCTCGAGCCGGCCGACGCTGCGGCGTTCATGGCCGAGCTCGGCATCGCCGACCGGGCGCTCGACCGGGTGGCGCGCGAGGCCTACCGGCTGCTCGGCCTGATCAGCTTCTTCACGGTCGGCGAGGACGAGTGCCGGGCCTGGTCGGTCCCGGCCGACACCGCCGCCGTGGACGCCGCCGGTGCGATCCACTCGGACATCTCCCGGGGCTTCATCCGCGCCGAGGTGGTGCCCCACACCGAGCTGCTCGCCGCCGGGTCGCTCGCGGCGTGCCGCCAGGCCGGGACCCTGCGCCTGGAGGGCAAGGCCTATCCGGTGCGGGACGGCGACGTCGTCCACTACCGCTTCAACGTGTAGGAGTTCGTACCGCATTGGCCTTTCGGCGGACGTGGTTGGCCGAAGCGCTGTCAGACGGCCACTGCGGCACGAACTCCTCAGGATGCGCGCAGCGCATCCCGAAGAGCGCGGCTAGAGGGGAGCTGCGCCCGACGGACGCAGCAGGGATTGCGACACGAACCACTCTGTGCCGCGCCGGTAGCGGAATAGCACCGAGCATGCCATGAAGAACACCCGCCAACGTGCGAACCAGCGCTCGGCTCCATCGCCGTAGACCCCGAGGAACAGGGGCATCAGCCGCGCGCGCTGCGAGTCCATCCGCTTGAGCCATGACTCGAGGGTCCAGCTGTAGTGCAGCCCGGCGACGCGCCACTGCCCGGCGAACCTCAACGGCGACGGAATGCCCGGCGGCAGCCGTCGCGTTGGCCTGACCGAGGTGGGACGCGAGACGCCGGAAGATCGGGCTGCGAGGAGAGGATGCCGCGCCGCCGGGGTTGAAGGGGGAGGTCAGTGGGTCGCAATGAGCTGATCTTCGTGGCGAGCCTGCTCGTCGCCGGGGTGGTGCTGCTGGCGTCCGAGCCAGCGTTCATGGTCGGGCTCGCCGTCGCGCTCGCCGCCTTCTCGGTGCTGTGGCTGGTCAGCCTCGCGCTGCGCAACGCCAGCATCGTCGACATCTTCTGGGGCCCCGGCTTCGTGCTGCTGGGGTGGCTCTACCACCTGCTGTCGCTCGCCGCGCACCGGCCTCGGCCTGCTGGTCTGCGTCCTGGTCACGGTGTGGGGGCTGCGGCTCGCCGGCCACATCGCGGTGCGCAACGCCGGCGGCGGAGAGGACTTTCGCTACCGGCAATGGCGCGAGCGCAGCGGCCCCGCTTTCTGGTGGGTGTCCCTGTTCAAGGTCTTCCTGCTCCAGGCGGTCGTGCTGTGGGTCGTGTCGTCGCCCCTGTTGCTCGCCCAGCGATCGGGAGCGGGCTTCGGCGGCCGCTGGCTGATCCTGATCGGGCTCGCACTGTGGACACTCGGCTTCGTTTTCGAGGCCGTGTCCGACTGGCAGCTGCTCGCCTTCAAGCGCGACCCGGCCAACCGCGGCCGGGTGCTCGACACCGGCCTGTGGGGCCGCAGCCGGCACCCCAACTACTTCGGCGAGGCGGTGCTGTGGTGGGGGATCGGGCTGATCGCGGCGGCCGCCGGCCGGCCCGCTCGCGCTCATCGGCCCGGCGCTGCTCAGCTTCACGCTCCTCAGGATCTCGGGGGTCGCCATGCTCGACCGCGAGCTGGTCACGCGCCGGCCCGGCTACGCCGAGTACATCGCGCGCACCCCGGCCTTTCTGCCGTTCCGGATCCGCCGACGCCCCCTGATTCGTACCGAATTGCCCCCTTCGGCGGGAGTCGAGGTGACGACCTGGCTCGGTTGCGCTTGGTCGCATTCGCCTCGACCTCAGAAACCAGTTTGTTGCCTCGGGATGCGAGAGGATGCGCGTAGCGCATCCTTCTTGGCGCGCGTGGGGCGTAGGCCAGCCGGGGCCCGCGACGCCTCACGCACACCCAGAGGCCTACCACCCGCGTGCGCCG
>CAVWIJ010000008.1:0-63149 GCA_963754985.1 uncultured Holophagae bacterium
CCACATTGTGCCAGTGGATCCTGGCAAACTCATGCTGGTTGACGACTTCGTAGCACAGAGCGCGTTGCGCTTCCCAGACAAGACCGCCATTATTTGTGGCGATCGGCGCGTCACGTACGGTGAACTCGATGGGAACTCCAATCGCCTTGCGCAGGCGCTGGCTGAAGGTGGGGTCCGTCACGGCGATCGAGTTGCAGTGTTGCTTGAAAATAGCATCGAAGCGGCGACAAGTGTTTTCGGGACACTCAAAGCCGGAGGTGCTTTCGCAGTCATCAACCACACGACGAAACCGGAGAAACTCGAGTTCATCCTCAACTGACTGCTCTGCCAGCGCGTTGATAATCGGGGCATCTCACGTCGGCGTCCATCAGGCCGCACTGTCCAGTGTCGAATCTCTGCGGTGCATCGTTGTGTCCGGTGGCGGCGCACACTCGAAGGTCGCTTCGTGCAGCATCATCAACTTCGAGAAGGATCTCCCTTCGTTTCCATCATCGCCTCTCAGCAGACGTTCAATCGATGCGGACCTCGCCGCCCTGATTTACACTTCGGGATCGACGGGTGTTCCCAAAGGGGTTGCGGTCTCTCACCTGAATGTGGTGTCCGCAGCAAACTCGATCACCGAGTATCTTGAGAACGTGGCCGATGATGTCATCATCGACGTGTTGCCCTTGTCGTTCGATTATGGCCTGTATCAGCTGCTGATGTCGGTCAAGTTGGGGGCAACACTCGTTCTCGAAAGGTCTTTCGCATATCCATTCAGAATCATCGAGAAAATCCAGGAAGAGCAGGTGACTGGCTTCCCTGGGTGCCGACCGTGTTTGCGCTTTTCCTGCAGTTGAAAGGCCTCGAGCCAGGTCGATTCGACAGTGTTCGATACGTCACCAACACTGGGGCGCCCCTGCCACCGGCGCACGTCCCCCGGCTGAAGCGCCTTTTCAGGCACGCGAAGATCTTCTCGATGTACGGACTCACCGAGTGCAAGCGGGTCTCGTTTCTGGACCCAGCGGAGCTCGAGCGTCGACCCACGTCAGTTGGCAAGGCAATGCCGAATGTGGACGCCTTCGTCGTCGACAAAGCCGGAAATCCTGTAAGTCCCGGGGTCGTCGGGGAGTTGGTGGTCAGGGGATCCAACGTAATGACGGGATACTGGAACCGCCCCGACGAAACCGCCAAGGTCATCCGGCCCGGCCGATTCCCGTGGGACCGGGTGCACACACAGGCGATCTCTTCACCATGGACAAGGAGGGCTTTCTTTACTTCGTCTCCCGAAAAGACGACATCATCAAGAGTCGCGGCGAGAAGGTGAGTCCCCGCGAGGTGGAGGGAAGTCATTCATGAACTCGCCGACGTCGCCGAGGCGGTTGTGGTCGGGGTCGAAGATCCGATCCTCGGGCAGGCGGTGGAGGCCTTCGTTGTGCGCGCCGAGGGTTCGACCATCACCGAAAAGAACATCATCGATTACTGCAAGACCCGCCTCGAGAGCTTCATGGTCCCCAAGGAAGTTGAGTTCCGCGGAGGTTTGCCGAAGACCGCCACCGGAAAGACAAACCGCACGGCTCTGCGGGTGTTACCGGGCTAGCCTGGAGAGGAATGGGAATCGCCGTTCCCGTTCGTCGCGTCACGCCGATGTGGTCCGCAGGCATGGGGCCTGGCCGCCCGATTACACACAATTCCCGCACCAGTGATCACGGCTGCGAACGAAGCGATTACACAACAACCCTCATGCGGATACGACGCCACATTCGTGCGCCGGCCCTCTTCTGGAGGGGCGGTTTCCTCAGCCTGCCGTTCTCATAGCCACCACGCACGAAGATGCAGAGAACACACTTGGATTGCCGTCGGGCGGTGCAACCCTCGACGGTTCTTGACCCCAGAGAAGGGGACACGTCGACAGCGTGTCCTCTGAAACTCGATCGGGCTGGAGTAGACTCGCCACAGAAGTTCGCATCATGCAGATAGTCGTCGAACCGTTTGGTGACGGACGGTGTACGATACAACGTGGCCGGCGATCGAGGAGTGCTGATGCCCTTAGAGGATCTCTTCTGCAGCCTTGCGGCACTGGTCCCCCCGCGTCGTTACAGCGAGTCAGTTGTTGCACTCTGCTATCACCGGCTGAGTGATCACGTCGATGGCACTCCGCTCGACAGATTCACCATAAGCCGAAGAATGTTCGCTCACCAGCTCTCGACCATTGTCGAGAGTGGGTTAGAGGTGATCGGGCCTGACGGTTTCTTTCAGACCACCAAACCTTCGGTCATGCTCACTTTTGACGACAACCTGCGGTCACACGTCAGCGACGCTCTGCCGGTGTTGGTGGAGTGTGGTGCGGCCGCGACGTTCTTCTTGAACCCGGCTGAGCTCGGTCAACCTGGGCTGCTTGCGCGACGCGACGTTGACACGCTTCTTGCGGCTGGCATGTGGATCGGGGCCCACAGCAACCAGAGAATCGTGGCGTCCCTGTACTCGGCCGATGACTTTGGTGCGGAAGTCGCGTCGTGTCGAGAGTTTCTTGATTCCCTGGGGATGCCACTCGCCTGGGCGTATCCGGGCGGATTCATCGGGAGTTTTTCGAAAACGCACGACGACATTCTGCGACAACAAGGATTCAACCTGCGCTTCTCGACGTTAGACGAACCTTGCGATCCTCGCGACCCCAATCGCGTACAGGGCCGCTACGTCATCCGGCAGAACTGCAACGATCGATACTTCCGTTCGGCCCTTGCTGGCGGGTTGCAGTTGCTCCGCATCTACAAGAAAGTGCTTGCCAAGGTCTGGCCGGCGTCTAGATCTAGAACCGGTATGATTGATGTTCCTTGATTCCAGAGTGACTGGTCCTGTCCGATCCCGACACGGAGGCGAGACTCCGGATCTGCTCCATTTGGAGTATTCCCGTCAACTGTGCGTTTCGCCTGGTTGTGCTCTAGGATAAGATCAATAAGCGGTCGCAGTAGGGTCATCGCGGCCTGATGACTTCGCAATTTGCCTCGCTGGACGCGTTATCGAAGTTCCAGGAATCATGAACTCGCTTCGTCAGACTCGCATCAACGTGGTCGGCACCTCCATCGATGCCCTGAATCTGGATGAGGCTGTCCATCAAATTCGTCAGTGGATGGACGACGAATCTACCGGCCGCTACGTGTGCGTTACCGACGTGCACTGCATCATGCAGAGCTACCGCCGCCCCGAGGTGAGGAACGCCTACAACTGGGCATCACTCTGCGTTCCTGACGGGATGCCTTTGATTTGGGTCGGACGGGCTCTCGGCCAAAAGACGATGGGGCGCGTCTACGGTCCCGATCTCATGCTCAGACTTCTTGCGATTGCAGCTAACGAAGGCTACACAAATTTCTTCTGCGGGGGAGCGGAGGGCGTGGCTGAGGATCTCAAGCGCCGCACGACAATGTGCTTTCCAGACCTCAAGGTTGTGGGGACGTATTGTCCACCATTTCGACCGCTGACTCGCGACGAGAGAGAAGATTTTGTCTCCATGGTCAACGCCCTACGGCCGGATCTCCTGTGGGTTGGCCTGGGTGCACCGAAGCAGGAACTCTTCATGAGGGAGTTTCACGATGTGCTGCGAGCCAAGGTGATGATCGGAGTCGGTGCCGCTTTCGACTTTCACACAGGCCGAGTGCGGCAAGCTCCCCGATGGATGATGAGAGCCGGCCTCGAGTGGTTCTTCCGTCTTTGCATGGAACCGCGTCGACTGGCACCGACGGTATTTGCGCAACAACCCCGCCTTCATCTGGCAGGTCTTCCTCCAACTCACGGGATTACGAAAATACCCGACCGAGTGAGGAGGGAACTCTCCTAACCTTCAAGACCTCCCACTATCGCTGTCGTTGCTTATGCTCAGGCCTTCAGTGAGGGCTGTCCGCACAGTCGCATCCAAGAGAGACATCACCCGGCGCGTCTTGAGGCACTCTGCTGTGCACTCCCAGGAGGTTGGCATGCACGACGTGCCACAAAACGATGATCACTACAAACGGGAATGCAGGCAAGAGATATCGAACGAGAGCCTCCGCCGACGCTGCGGAAAGCCACAGCGCAGCCACACCGCCGTGGAGGAGGATCAACTCTCCAGGCATCCGTTTCCAGTGCCACACGGCCCGCCCGCTCGCCAGAACATAGAGCAGTAACCATGGCAACTGGACTATTTTCAGAAAGCGGTCGAATCGCCCCGACCACGTGGAGTACCATGGATCAATGAGCTTGATCCCAACGAGACGAAGTGCACCAACGGGATCCGCGGCGGACACCTCGCACAGGTCCGCCCACATGTCCTCGTACGATTGCCACTGAGCACTTCGTTCAGCGAGCTCCAACCCAAGGGGAAATTGGGGATAGCGCCCCAGCCCGTGTCGAACTGAGGGAAAGCCGGCGCTGGTGTAACCATAGTGCCCCGAGTGTTCCCTGTATTCCAGGACCCAGGGGACAAGCCCGGCTGCGAACACCGAGGTGCCCAAGAACACAACGGCGATGCGCCGCTGAACCGACCATGAGTGGAAACCCGAGGACGATGCCAACGAACATCGCACCGGCCACAGCGAACCCGGTCGTCCTCGTGAGAGTCGCCGCTGCAAGGGCAAACCACCCGGCGATCGTCAGGACTACAGTTTTGAGTACCGACGGAGAGCAAAGCCGACACAGGCGGGCGAGGAGGTAGACGGCGACCGTCAACAAGAACGCGAACAGCATCTCGCTCCCCATTGGATCCCAAAGGGCCCACATCGGTGGCCAAAACACTGCCAAACCGAGCACAATCAATATCGACACCCGAGGGAGGAGGAGTCTTGAGAGAAAGGCGACGAATACGACCCACGTTGCGGTCAAGAATCCCGACACGAATCTGAGACGTCGAACGGACTCTCGGACATCGCCGACCACCCATGGAGAAATGAAAATGCTCATCCCCGGGGGCCATGTTGCAATGAACTCTCCAGCTTGATCGACATACCCGGTCCCGTTTTGAATGCTGACGGCACCGGGGTGATACCCGCACGAAAATCGGGGAGTATCTCGGCCGCCTTGAACTGAGACGACACGAAGGCCGCGACCAGAAAGGCGACCACTGATGCTGCGACGACAATCACCCACCACAATCGCCCAGACGCTGGCGTCAATATCAACGCTGAGAGCTGATCCGTCCAAGTCACACTACGGTTTGACCGCAACTCCTTCCTCCCTAGAGGCTCAAGGGACGGGATGCCCCGAGGTCGTAAGCACAACGCCTGGATGAGGACTCTATATTAAAGAAGTGCAGTCTGCTTCCACCCGTGCGTAGTCTCCTGACACGGACGCCGGCAAGGTAAGTTCCAAGAGGCGTACTTCTCGGCCTCAATCAGCTCGCGCCGGTACCCCGGAGGACCGCCGGCAGCGTCTTGACGAGGATGTCGAAGTCGAGGGAGAGGGACCAGTTGTCGATGTACTGGAGGTCGAGCTCCATCCAGTGGTCGAAGTCGATCTCGTGGCGGCCGTTGATCTGCCACAGGCAGGTCAGGCCCGGACGCACGCTGAACCGGCGGTTCTGCCACGCGCTGTCGAAGCGCTGGACGTCGCGGATCGGCAGCGGCCGCGGGCCCACCAGGCTCATGTCTCCGACGAGCACGTTCCAGAACTGCGGCAGCTCGTCGAGGCTGAACTTGCGGAGGATGCGGCCGACCCGGGTCATGCGGGGGTCGTTCTTGATCTTGAACGCGGCGCCGTCGACCTCGTTGAGCTGCTCGATCTCGGCCTGGCGCTGCTCGGCGTCCACCTCCATGGTCCGGAACTTGATCATGCGGAACTTCCGCCGCCCCTGGCCGATCCGCTCCTGGGCGAAGAACACCGGGACCGCGGGAGTCGAGCTTGATGGCCAGGGCGATCAGCGCGAACAGCGGGGAGAAGACGATCATCGCCGCCGCCGACCCGAAGAAGTCGATGACCCTCTTGATCGCGGTGCTGCCCCCTGCCGGCGCGTGGGCCTGCAGGGTCAGGACCGGCGTGTCGTGGAGCTTGTCGACGTAGGCGTGCACCAGCCGGGACTCGAAGAAGTCCGCCGGGATCCGGACCACGAGCCCGAGCTCCTCGCACAGGCCGATGAGCCGCGAGATGGTCTCGTAGTACGACCGGATCGGCAGGCTGATCGCCACCTCGTCGACCTCGACGTTGGCGAGGATCTCGTGCGCCTGCTCGAGGCTGCCGAGCAGCTTCTCCGGATGGCCGTGGAGCGGGTTCGGCGGCGGCGCGATCTCGTCGATGTAGCCGAGCAGGAGGTAGCCGAGCTCGGGGCGGCTGCGCACCTCCTTGCCGAACTGAGCGCCGCGCGGACCGCACCCGATGATCACCAGGTTCCTGAGGTTCCGGCCGTGCCGGCGACCGCCGCCGAGGATCGAGCGCAGCACGGTCCGGTAGAGGGCAGTGCCCAGCAGCGGCGATCGGTGAAGAAGGCTGCGATGAACCCCCGGTTCACGGCCGTGAAGTCGAAGACCAGTCCGAGGCCGGACAGGATCAGCGTTCCGACGGCCACCGCCTTGGCGACGTCCCACCACTCGGTGGTCATCAGCCCGACGCGGCGCGACCGGTAGAGCCCGAAGGCACCGAAGATGATGTTCCAGAGCACCGCGAAGCCGGCGAAGAAAACGAAGTTCACCAGCTTGACGCGGACCGTCAGGAACTCGTCGAGCGGGTATCCCTCGACGACCTGCCCGGAGAAGGCGAGCGCCACGGCGAGCGCCGCGGTCATCACCACCAGGTCGCCGACGCGCAGGCAGTTCAGCAGCAGGCGACGCCTCGCCTCGTGCATCACCGCACCTCCCCTGCCGCGCGTCCGTTCTCTGCCACCACCCCTCCGATCACAGCCGCCTGTAGATGAACTCCGGAATGTGGTACCTGCGCCCGTTGAGCACGCCGCCGAGCAGCGTGGCGCCCGCGTCGTTCAGCACCTTCATGGCCTTCTCGGCCACCTCACTCCGCGTTCGCTCGGCCCGCAGCACCAGGATCGTGCCATCAGCCACCACGGCGAGGCTCGAGGCGTCCGGGTAGGTCGTCACCGGCGGCCCGTCCAGGATCACCCAGTCGAACTGCGACTGCAGCGCGGTGATCGACTCCCTGCAGCGCCGACACCGTCAGCAGGTGCGGCGGGTTGTCCGAGGGACGGCCGCTCGGCAGCACGGCGATCCCGTACTCGGGAATCTCCCGCAGCGCGGCCGTCGAGCTCGCACGTCGACCGCTCAGCACGTTGGCCAGGCCGTCCGCGGTGCCGGTTTGGAAGACCTCGTGCTGGCTCGGCGATCGCAGGTTGGCGTCGACCAGAACGACGCGGCCGCGGTGGCTCTCGCCCAGCGCCACCGCGAGGTTTCGCGCGACGGTGCTCGCTCCCTCGCCCGGCACTGCGCTTGCCACGAGTAGGCAGCAGTGCCGGCGGCCTCCCCGAAAGGCCAGCAGGCGCTGGATGATCCGCTCGTAGGCCGGGTGCAGCGGGCGCAGCTCCCTGGGCGCTGGTCGCTCGGCGAGCCGCAGCGGAATCGGCGCCGGTGACGCCTCCACCGGCGGGGCACCAGGCGCCGGCAGGGTGTGCAGATAGTCCTCGAGCTCGTCCAACGGGTCCCGGCGCACCGGCGTCGTGGCGTCCGGGTCGAAGGGCACTGCGAGGGGCGGCGTAGCCTGCGGCGCCGATTCGACCGGCTGCGAGGACGCGTCCTCTTGACCCTTGCGCGGCTCGGCCTGCTGCTCGAGGGCGCGCTTCATCGCCTCGTAGAACCTGCTCACCGGACGCCCCCGGGCTTCTTGGGCGGCCCGACGGCCGGCGCGGGCGCCTTGGACGCCGACGCCGGCCTCGATGTTGGACACCACGTACGGCTTGGGCTTGCGAAACTTCAGCTTCTCCGAGCCCAGGCACAGCACGTCCTCGATGACCTCCTGCGCCAGCGTCGCGTCGACCTGCCGCATGCCCAGAGCAAAGGCCGCCACCAGCGCCTGGTCGCACAGCACGTTGATGGTCCTCGGAAACCCCTCCGACGCGGACCAGATCGCTTCCACCGCCGCCCGCCGGAACAGCTCCTGCTTGGGGCACCCGGCGACCCGCAGCCGGTGGGCGATGTACTCGATCGCATCGTCGAGAGTCAGCGGCTCGAGCAACGCGTTGACCGCGATCCGCTGCCGGAGCTGCCGCAGCTCGGGCTTGAGCAGGTGGGCCTCGAGCTCGGGCTGGCCCGCGAGCAGCACCTGCAGGAGCTTCTGGTGCGGTCCCTCGAGGTTGGTCAGCAGCCGCACCTCCTCGAGCACCTCCACCGACAGGTTCTGGGCCTCGTCGATGATCAGCAGCGGCGGCGGCCGGTGGGCCATGAACTGCCCGGTCACGAAGGAGTTGAACTCGTTGACCAGCTCGATGCGCGACAGCTCGGCCAGCCGGGCCGCCTCGCCGGCTCCGGGGTCGCGGCCCGTCCCGAACCGCAGCCCCTGCGCCGCGTGCAGCTGGTGCAGGATGATCCGCAGCAGCTCCTCGCGGTCGACCGTGGTGTGGGTGACCTGGATCGTGACCATCGCCCGGTCGAGCTGCTCGAGCAGGGTGTTGATCAGGGTGGTCTTGCCGGTGCCGACCTCGCCCACCAGGGTCATGAAGCCCCGGCGCTCGTTGACCGCGTAGGTGAGCGCAGCCAGCGCCTCCCGGTGGGACGCGCTCTGAAAGTGGAAGCTGCGGGTCCGGCGTCATGCCGAACGGGTTGCAGGCGAGGCCGAAGAAGCGTTCGTACATTCCCCGCCTACCTAACCCGCTGCGACGGCTCGCCGCGGGGCGCGGCGGCGCCTCGCAGCGGGCACGTAGGCGGAATCAAGAGACAGCGCAAGACCATCACAGCTCCTCCGGGATGGAGGCGAGGTGGACGAGGCCGATCCTGCGCTCCATGTCTTCGCCGGTCGTGAACGAGCGATCCAGGTAGAACTCCGTCCCGAACGCTGCGCCCAGCCCGCCAAGCACACCACACAGAAGAGCGAGCAGCAGCGACCGTCGTGAGCCCTCTCCCGACGGGCGTGAGGGGCCGTTGGGCTGGCTGTGCGATCGTCACGTTGATGAGTCGCTGCTGATCCATCGCCGCCGAGATCCGCGATTCTTCGACCTTCTTGCGATACAGCAGGTACTCCTCTTCAGCGGCCTTCGCCTCGCGCTGCAGGTTCTCGAGCTGAAATGCGTTCTTGTTGAGAGCCTCGAGGTTCCCCTGGTACCGATCGACCTGTTCCGAAAGGGAACGATACCGAGCGCGCGTCGCGTCGAGCTCGACCTCGGCTCGCAGCAGCTCGCCCTTCAGCTCCTGATGGAGGGGATTGACCTCTGTGCCGTCGATGGTATCTACCTGTGCCCGCACCTCCGCGCAGACGCTCTTCCGCGAGCTTGATCTGAGTGTCGATGTCTCGAACGTACCGGCTGTCCGGCTTGAAGTCCTGAAGCAGCGCGTCCCGCTCGAGCCGCAGCTCGGCGAGCCGCTGCTCGATCACCTCACCCTCGGGGCCCCTGTATGAACGATCGGGACTCGCGAGCCGCTCCGGCTCCTCGGCCAGCCGGCTCTTGAGGTTCGCGATCTGGCTCGACAGCTCCCGCACCTTCGTCCCCGCGTCAGCGAGCTCGTTCCGCAGCTCTGCGAGGCGATTCAAAATGAGGGCCTTCTGGCCCGCCAGCGAATCCGTGCCTGGCGGGCCCTTCGTTATCGTGAATCCCGCGGCCCCGGAAAACTCCTCGAGCGCACCCTCACTCTGCCGAAGTCGCTCCTCGGCGCCGCGCATCTGCTCCTCGAAGAACGCAACGACCTGCTGTGACTGGGATCGCTCCACGCGCTGCTGGATGTAGCGTTCCGTCAGAGTCTGCACGACCCGGGTCGCCCACTCGGGGTCCGTCGGACCGATAGCCGACTCGGATGACGTTGGATCTTGCGGATCGCGCTGATCGTCGATGCTCGCGCTGAAGTGCCACCACCATCTGGTCGAACGGGCGAGATGGTCGTTCCTTCGCGAACGCGGAGCGGACGGCGGACCAGACTGCACTGAGTCCTCCGCCTGCCATCGCCGCGTCTCTGCGGTCGCCGACTCCGTCAACGCCCACGATTTCGAGCACCTCTTCGATCAGCTTCCGGCTCTTCAGAATCTCCACCTCGGAGTTGAGTTCCTTCTCGTCCACCGCGTGACGATGGCCTGCGCGGAGTCGGTCGGCGCCAAGGGCACCTCGGCGCGCGCCCTGCTCACGAGCAGGGTCGCCGCAACTTCGTACGATTGGGGACGCAGGAGGCAGACAGCGACTGCACCGGCCAACACCGACCGCGGTGACGATGATGATGATCCACCGCCGCTTGAAGACGACCGTCAGCACGTCCCGCAGCGAGAGACTGGTGCCCCAATCCCTGTCGCCGAGGCCTTCGCTAGCTGGCATCGCCGTCTCCCCCGTCACCCGAGACCGACAGGCCGCACACACTCGGAAGTCACGCGCAACATCCCCCGTGTGCAGGCAGTCTGCCAACAGGACCCCTCGCGAGTCACCCGATGACACCCGAGTCTGCACGGACCCTCCAGACGCGGTGGTCGGCCGCCTCCCGGCATCGGGGCAGGCAACTAGTCGTTGTTCGTAGAACGACCCACCACCACCCCTCCAGTCGCGGAATATTCGCGTTGATGTACTGCTCGACAAACAGGTTCACGTCAGCGATGTGCTTGCGCGGCACATAGACGATGTCGTACGGCGCGAGCTCGCACGTCTCTGTCGACCTGGTAGCCCCGCAGGATGGACTTGCAGTCGACGACGGTGCCGGCTGGCGTGCCGTCCTGGCCTCTCCGGATCAGGACCACCTCCTTCTGCCGGCCTGTGTTCTTGAAGCCGCCGGCGTCCATGATCGCCTGAACCAGAGTCAGTCCTCCCCGGTAGTCACGCATCGCCGGGAAGTTGACCTCGCCGCCCACGTAGACCTTCATCCCCGAGTACTGCGAGACGCTGACCGTGATCTGGGGGTTGACCATCTCCTCGCCGTAGCGGGTGTTGAGCTCCGCGGTGATGTCGTCGACGGTGCGGCCCATGACCGCGACCCGGCCGACCAGCGGCAGGTAGATCTCGCCGTCCGGACCGACCGTGCGGGTGGTGCTCATCTGGGTCGCCTTGAAGAAGTTGATGTCCAGCACGTCGCCGACGGCGACCTTGTAGGGGCCGGACACCACGTCCGGCAGAGCCTTGGGGTCCACCATCTGCGGCGCCTGGGCGTCCACCGGGCTCGAGACGGCGAGGACGCCGAGGCAGACGACGGTCACCACAACGGCGAAGCCAACTGCGGTCGCTGCAAGGGATCGGATCTTCATCGCCAGCCTCCTCCAAGAAACACACAGACGAAAACCCGCCGATGCGTCCGGTCGACGGACGCTCGCGCGGGCGACTGCTGCCGTAATGCCAGATTGTGGACGCTCACCAACTCACCTCTCGACAAGAACGCGACAGCGGCACCACTGCCATCGCGCCGGGACCTAACTGATCTCCTCCTGCGCAGAGACCTCCTCGGGTTCCCTCAAAATAGCACATTATGTCGTTTTTGTCAGCAGTCAAGATCACGAATTGGGCAGGGTTTCCCGAGCTGGATTGACCCGGTGATGCTCCACCTCCCGCCACCTTTAGCCCGGATATCTCACCGACTTTCTACTGCGGCCGGCGATGCACCGCACTCAGCGGTGCTCCGCCTCGGGGTGCTCGACGTACTGTCAAGTACGCCTCCGCGCCCCTCGGGTCGAAATCCCCACTGCGCACGGCACCTCGCCACCCTCGCTACGAAACCCGGTGAGATACCCGGGCTAGACATCGTCCAGGCGGCGGGAGCGAATGGCGAAATTGACAGTTCTGCTGCCGAGTTGTACAGTATTGTGCGCCCCTGACACCCTAGGAGTTGAAGCTTCGAGGGGAAGATTCAGGCACGGTCAGGGGTTGAGGAGCCGGGGTTGTCGACCCCGCACGCCGAACACGAGAGCGCCGGCGGACGACGCGGCGCGGGACGAAAGCATCATGATCGCTGACATCGAGCGGATCCGGAACATCGGCATCTCCGCCCACATCGACTCGGGCAAGACCACGCTCACCGAGCGCATCTTGTTCTATGCCCGGCGGATCCACGCGATCCACGAGGTCAAGGGCAAGGACGGCGTGGGCGCGACCATGGACCACATGGAGCTCGAGCGCGAGCGCGGGATCACGATCACCTCGGCCGCCACCTACGTCGAGTGGAACGACCACCACATCAACATCATCGACACGCCGGGCCACGTCGACTTCACGATCGAGGTCGAGCGCGCGCTGCGCGTGCTCGACGGCGCGGTGCTGGTGCTGTGCGCGGTGGCCGGCGTGCAGTCGCAGTCGATCACGGTCGACCGCCAGATGAAGCGCTACAACGTGCCGCGCATCGCCTTCGTCAACAAGTGCGACCGCTCGGGCGCCAACCCGGACCGGGTGGTCGCGGCAGCTGCGCGACAAGCTCGGCCACAACCCGGTGCTGCTGCAGCTCCCGATCGGGCTCGAGGCCAAGTTCGACGGCATCGTCGACCTGATCGACATGAAGGCGCTGTACTTCGACGGCGACAACGGCGAGAACCGTCGAGGAGGCCGAGATCCCGGCCGACATGCTCGCCCAGGCCGAGACGCGGCGCGCCGAGCTGCTCGACGCCGCCAGCCTGTTCTCCGACGAGCTGATGGAGGCGGCGCTCGAGGACCGGGCCACCACGGAGCTGATCCGTCAGCGCGGTCCGCAAGGGCACCCTGTCGCTCGAGCTGACGCCGGTGCTCGTCGGGCTCGGCCTACAAGAACAAGGGCGTGCAGCCGCTGCTCGACGCGGTCAACCACTACCTGCCCTCCCCCGCCGAGGTGCCGATCGAGGCGGTCGACCTCGACTCCGGCGACGCGGCTGGTGCAGCTCGCCGCCGACCCGACCAGGCCGACCGTCGCCTACGCCTTCAAGCTCGACGAGGGCCGCTACGGCCAGCTCACCTTCCTGCGCGTCTACCAGGGCACGCTCACCAAGGGCGACACCGTGATTCAGACCCGCACCGGCAAGAAGATCAAGATCGGCCGCCTCGTGCGCATGCACGCCGACAAGATGGAGGACATCGCCCGAGCGCGGCGCCGGCGACATCGTCGGCCTGTTCGGCATCGACTGCCACTCCGGCGACACCTTCGTCGGCGACGGGCCGCGCCTCGCCATGACCTCGATGTTCGTGCCCGAGCCGGTGATCTCGCTGTCGGTCAAGCCGGTCGACACCAAGGCCCAGGACAACATGTCCAAGGCCCTGCACCGCTTCACCAAGGAGGACCCGACCTTCCGGGTCACCCTCGACCAGGAGACCGGCGAGACCATCATCTCCGGCATGGGCGAGCTGCACCTCGACGTCTACGTCGAGCGGATGCGCCGCGAGTACAGCGCCGAGGTGGCGACCGGCGCACCCGCAGGTCGCCTACCGCGAGGCGATCTCCCGGCGCGCCGACTTCGACTACACGCACAAGAAGCAGACCGGCGGCTCCGGCCAGTACGCGCAAGGTCGAGGGCTACATCGAGCCCCTCGACGAGGGGGACTACGAGTTCGTCAACGAGATCTACGGCGGCGTCGATCCCGACCGAGTACATCTCGGCCTGCGACAAGGGCTTCCGCGTCGGCGATCGAGCAAGGGCCGGCTGATCGGCTTCCCGATCGTCGGGGTGCGGGCGGTGCTCGACGACGGCAACTCGCACGCCGTCGACTCGTCGGACATGGCCTTCCAGATCGCGGCCCGGGCCGCCTTCCGCGAGGCCTACCGCAAGGCCGGCCCGCGGATCCTCGAGCCGGTGATGAAGGTCTCGGTGGAGGGCCCGGCCGAGTTCCAGGGCGCGATCTACCGCTCGCTGCTGCAGCGCCGCGGCATCGTGCTCGGCTCGACCGAGGACGCCGGCTTCGCCCGGATCGACGCCGAGGTGCCGCTGGCCGAGATGTTCGGCTACTCGACCGACCTGCGCTCCGCGACCCAGGGCAAGGCCGAGTTCACGATGGAGTTCGCGCGCTACGCGCCGGCGCCGCGCGAGGTGACCGACGAGCTGCTCAAGACGTACAAGAGCAAGCTGGTCGAGGAGGACGAGTCATGACCGAGCTGATGATCGCCCTGCGCCGCTCGCCGCGGACCCTGCTCGAGCGCGACGGCCACCCCGGCCCCGGCCCCGGCCGGCTGGCGATGGTGATGGCCCGCGCCGGCGTCGGCAAGACCGCGTTCCTGGTCGGCATCGGCGTCGACGCGCTGCTGTCCGGGCAGAAGGTGCTGCACGTCTCCCTCGATCGCACGGTCGAGAAGATCCGCACCTGGTACGACGACCTGCTCATGGAGATGCTGCGGCGCGAGAAGAAGCTCGAGATGTGGGCGCCGGTCCAGCTCGAGATCGAGCGGCGGCGGCACATCCACACCTATGCCGGACAGTCGTTCTCGGTGGCGCGCCTGCGCGCTGCGCTCGACCTGCTCCGCGACGCGATGGAGTTCCGGCCGCAGGTCATCATCCTCGACCGGGTCGAGTACACCGGCTCCGACGCTCCGGGGATGGTCGCCGAGCTGCGCGAGCTGGCCGCCGCGGTCGACGCCGAGCTGTGGATGGCGTGCCGGACGCACCGCGAGGGCCCGCAGGCGAAGCCCGGCCACCTGCCGCCGCCGGCGGACGCCTTCGAGGAGCACGTGGACCTCGCCTTCCGGCTCGAGTCGCACGACGCCAAGGTCCGGCTGCAGGTGCTCAAGGACCGGCAGCAGATGGTCGAGAAGAGCCTCAACATCCTGCTCGACACCCAGACCCTGCTGCTCACGACGGGAGTCGGCGCCAAGCGGTAGGAGCGTGCGGGGCATAGGCCCCTCGGCGCGCGCGGGTCGTAGGCCTTGGGGTGTGCGTGAGGCGGCGCGGTCGCCGGCTGGCCTCCGCCCCACGCGCGCCGAGTCGAAGCATCTCCCACCCCCACTGTCATGCTGAGCGAGCGGCCGCCGGCCGCGAGTCGAAGCATCCCCTCAACACACGAGCACCGTCCCGCGTGAGTTCGGGAGACCCTTCGACTCGGCCGCTTTGCGGCCTCGCTCAGGGTGACAGGGGGAGGCGGGCCCTCGCTCAGGGCGGACATGTCATGCGAGCCCGCCAGGGCTCCGCGGCGGCGATGCTTCAGCTACTTGGGCCCACAGGGCCCCGACCCAGCCGAGCGAGCTTTTGGAGGCGCCGAGCGCCAGGCGAGCGACGAGTAGCTCCACCGCCCACTGTCATGCTGAGCGAGCGGCCGCCGGCCGCGAGTCGAAGCATCGCCTCAACGACCGAGCACGTCCCGCGTGAGTTCGGGAGACCCGTCGACTCGGCCGCTTTGCGGCCTCGCTCAGGGTGACAGGGGGAGGCGGGCCCTCGCTCAGGGTGGACCATAAACCCCCACTGTCATGCTGAGCACCCCCAGGGCCCCGGGGGCCAACAAGGGACGGAAATAGCTTCAGTGCATCCACTTGGGCCCAAAGGGACCCCAACCGAGCGGACCGTAGTCATTTGGAAGCCAGTGGGCGGCAAGCGCACCGCATTCCGGGTTGCAGGACGCCGCGCAACGCTCCTTCTGTGGGGTGAGGGGATGATCCCTCGAGTCGCGTGACCGGAGGGTACGACCATGGCCAGAAGCCACTTCTCGATCGCGCTTGCGGACAGGCAGTCCGATCCGGCCCGGCGGCGCTGGCTGTTCGTGCCCTACGACCAGCTGTCGGACCACATCGGCCCGCTCGCCGCCGAGGATCCCGGCGAGCTCGGCATCGTCGTCATCGAGAACACGTGGAAGGCGGCCCGGCGCCCCTACCACCGCCAGAAGCTGGCCCTGGTGCTCGCCAACCTGCGCCACTTCGCGCTCGAGCAGGCCGGCCGCGGGGTCGCGGTCCGGCACGTCGTCGCTGGCGGTCCGTACCGCACGGCGCTCGAGCCGCTGGCGCGCGAGCTCGGGCCGATCCGGGTCATGCGGCCGGCCGAGCGCGAGCTCCGGGTCGACCTCGCCCCGCTCGTGGCCGCCGGCGCTCTGGTCGAGGTGCCGCACGAGGGCTGGCTGACGACCCGCCAGGATCTCGACGCGAGCCGCCGCGGCGGGGGGCCGCCGTGGCGCATGGACTCCTTCTACCGCCAGGTGCGGCGGCGCACCGGGATCCTGATGGACGGCGGCAAGCCGCTCGGCGGAAAGCTCAGCCACGACGCCGACAACCGCCGGCCGTGGCCGGGAGATCCGCCGGCGCCCGAGCCGCCGCGGTTCCGGCCGGACGAGGTGACCGTCGAGGTCGGCGAGCTCGTCGAGCGGACCTTCACGCGCCACCCGGGCACCCTCGACCTCGAATCGCTGCCCGCGACGCGGCAGGACGCCGAGCGGCTGTGGTCGTGGGCCCGCAGCGAGTGCCTGCACGACTTCGGCCCCTTCGAGGACGCCATGTCGGCGGCCAGCAGCGGCCTCTTCCACACCCGGATCTCGGCCCTCCTCAATCTCCACCGCCTGCTGCCGGCCGAGGTCGTGCGGGATGTGGCGGGCATGGACCTCCCGCTCGCGAGCAAGGAGGGCTTCATCCGGCAGGTCCTCGGCTGGCGCGAGTTCGTCCACCACGTGCACGAGGCGACCGACGGCTTCCGCAGCGTGCCGGATACGGTGCTCTGCACCGCGGGCCGGCCCGGCGACGGCGGCTGGTCGCGCTGGTCCGGGGCGAGCTGGGATCGGCAAAACGGGGATGACGGCAGCGACGGCGGCGCCATGCCGGACCACCTCGAGGCGTCGCGCCCCCTGCCGGTCGCCTACTGGGGCCGTCCGAGCGGCCTGGCCTGCCTCGACCGGGTCGTCGCCGGCGTCTGGCGGGAGGGCTGGAGCCACCACATCTCCCGGCTGATGGTGCTCGCCAACATCGCCACCCTGCTCGGCGTGTCGCCGCGCGAGCTCACGGACTGGTTCTGGGTCGCGTACACCGACGCCTACGACTGGGTGGTCGAGCCGAACGTGCTCGGCATGGGGAGCTTTGCTGCTGGGCCGTTGATGACCACCAAGCCCTACCTCTGCGGCGCCGCCTACATCGACCGGATGAGCGACTTCTGCGCCGGCTGCTCCTTCGACCCGAAGAGAGACTGCCCGATCTCGAATCTGTACTGGGCCTTCCTCGACCGCCAGCGCGGCCGGCTCGAGTCCAACCCGCGGATGCGGGTGGTGATGGACGCGCTGCGCAAGCGGCCGGACGGCCGGCTGGCCACCGACCGAGCGACCCACCGGTGGGTGGCGGAGACCCTCGGCCGTGGGGAGGTGCTGCGGCCGGAGGACCGGCCCGGAAGGCGCCCGGGATGAGGGGCCGCAACCCCGTCAACCGCGCCAAGCTGCCGGGATCCAAGTGGACGGCGGTTCGCCCCGAAAACCGGGAGAAGCACTTCATCGTGCGCGACTGGGTGCGGGACGCCGACGGCCGGCCGACCGATGAGGTCGAGATCGAGGCGATCCTCACCCGGGTGGTTCGCGTCCTTCGCTGGCGCGAGCTCGAGGACTGGGATCGCTGGCGGATCGGCTGGGTGGACTGATCCGCTTCTCTCCCGCTCCCGTTCCCGTCCCCGTTCCCGTTCCCGTTCCCGACCGCTGACCCCTGCCTCGAAATCCCCTGCGTGCTCCCTGCGTTGTCGCTGGCGATGGCTCGCGGGCCGTCGCTCCCTTGGAGGCTGGACGTGGTGGCAACGACGCAACGGATCGACCTCGCTCTCGGCGCGGACGAGGGCTTCACCGTGGCCAAGCGCGTGGCCGACGCGGCGGCGGCCTCGCTGCTCGCGGAACCGATCTGCCTGGCCTGGGTGGACGCGGAGAGCGGCCGCGAGTCGCCGGCTCACACCAGCGAGTGCCACGGCGACTGCGAGATCCCCGGCGCGGTGGAGTACGCCCGCAACCGCGGCGCCGAGCTCGAGGTGGTGGTCGGCGGTGGGCGCTACATCTTCTGCTACCGATCACCGGGCGAGTTCGCCGGGGTGTGATTCCGGCGCGCCGCGCTTCGCTCAGATGGTCGCCACGATAGCCTTCGCGGCCAGCACCGACAGCACGGCTATCGAGAGGTTGACCAGGGTGCCCAGCAGATAGTACGAGGGGTTCTCGACGATGAAGAATCCGGCGAGGACGGCGATGTCGAATCACTTGTTGCAGGTTCGAGCTGCCTCGAGAGAAGGTCCGATCGTTGTTCGGCATTGACGAGGCACGCCCGCCGACAAGGCAGACGATTGATGGCCGCGCTCGATGCCTCGTCATGCACTAGCTATCGCTTCCACGCAACCTCTGCAAGCTGACCGTGATGCCGCTCGGTTCGAGCGGCCGGCTGCCCTCGCTTCACGGCTCCGACACGTGGATGCACTGAAGCTATTTCCGTCCCTTGTTGGCCCCCGGGGCCCTGGGGGTGCTCAGCATGACAGTGGGGGTTTATGGTCGGACCCGGACCGAGCGCCTCCCCGACCCTGAGCGAGGGCCCGCCTCCCCCTGTCACCCTGAGCGAGGCCGCAAAGCGGCCGAGTCGAAGGGTCTCCGAACTCACGCGGGACGGTGCTCGTGTGTTGAGGGGATGCTTCGACTCGCGGCCGGCGGCCGCTCGCTCAGCATGACAGTTGGGGGTGGGAGATGCTTCGACTCGTCGCTCGCCTGGCGGCTCGTGACTCGCCTCCAAATAGCTACGCTCGGCTGGGATGGGGTCCCTGTGGGCCCAAGTGGCATACGCTGAAGCTATTTCCGTCCCTTGTCGGCCCCCGGGGCCCTGGGGGTGCTCAGCATGACCTCGCTTTGCGGCGTCCGACACCGACGTCAGCCGAAGACCGGCGGCGGCGGCCCGCGGTGCCCGGCCTCGGCGAGCACGGTCAGGATGCGGGCCGGGTCGTTCGTGGTGATCGACTCGACGCCCATGGCGGCGAAGCGCAGGGCCTCGGCGGGGTCGTCGACCGTCCACACCCAGGTCGGCCGGCCGGCGGCGCGGAACCACGCCACCGCCTCCGGCGTCAGGTAGTCCTTCGCCACGCCGACGCTGTCCACGCAGCGCCCCTCGCGCTCGAAGAAGTCCCGGGGAGGCTCGCGCTCGAGGAAGTGGTGGATCCGCACCTCGGGGAGGGCGCGCCGGACCGCGGCCAGCAGCTCGAGGTGGAAGCTCGAGACCATGACCTGGCGGTGGAGCCTCTGCTGCTCGATGGCCTCCACCACGATCTCGGCGAGGCTCAGGTCGCGGGCCTTGAGCTCCATGTTGATGCGGGCGGTTCCCGCGAGCAGCCACAGGCACTGATCCAGGGTCGGGATCCGCTCGCCCGCGAAGGACGGCGACTTCCAGGAGCCGGCGTCGAGCGCGCCGAGCTCGGCGGCGGTCAGCTGCGCCACCGCGCCCGAGCCGTCGGTGGTGCGGTCGACGGTGTCGTCGTGGATCACCACCGCGACGCCGTCCGCCGACAGCTGGACGTCGAGCTCGACGCTGTCGGCGCCGGAGGCGATCGCAGCCTCGAAGGCGACCAGGGTGTTCTCCGGGAACCACGCGGACGCTCCCGCGGTGGGCATCGACGAGAACGAGGTTGTCGCTCATGGTTCGAGCCAGCCCTCCTTCCGATCGGGATAGTCGGCGGCGAAGTCCTCGAGCAGGCCCAGCTCGGCCGCGACGTCGAGCACCGTGAAGCGGTCGCGGATCTTGCGCCCGTGGCGCAGGGCCGCCGCGAGCTCGGCCCGCGTGATACCGAGGTCGGCGGCCCACATCGGGGCGCCGCTGCCGGCCAGAGCCGCTCGCACCTTGCGTCCGCTCTCGAGCACCACGGCGATCTCGGCCTTGATGGCGGCCTCGTGAGCCTGCAGCAGCTCGAGGTCACGCTCGCTGCGCCGCGCGAGCTTGGCGCGCCACTGCGGCCACACCGCCTCCGCGAGCGAGCCGAAGGCGTCGCTGAGCTCCTGCTCGGCGCCCGCGCCGGGATCGGGCACGAAGCGTCGCCCGGCCGAAGTCGGCGTCGAGGATCCTCGCGTAGAGCGCGTCCACGGCGAGCGAGGCGACCCCAACCTGCGCGCCGTGGAGATTGAGCGGCCGGCCGTCGCGCGAGCGCGATCATGTCCCAGTAGTGGGACAGCAGGTGCTCGCCGCCCGAGGCCGGGCTCGAGCTGCCGGCGATGGTCATGGTGATGCCGGAGACGATCAGCAGCTTGGCGAGCAGGGCGACCGCCTCGGGGTCGCGGTCGGCGAGCCGCGGGAACACGGCGAGGCTGCTGTCGAAGGCCTCGCCGAGGATGCGCTGCGGCTGGGGGCAGAAGGCCTCTCCCCTGAGCAGCGACGAGATCCACCAGTCGCAGCCGCAGTAGGGCTTCGACACCAGGTCCCCGAGCCCGGCCAGCGTCAGCTCGAGCGGCGCGGCGGCGAGCACCTCGGGGTCCGCGACCACGGCGAGCGGTGGCGTCGCCGGGCCGGTCGTCTTGAGCCCGCGGTCGAGCAGGGCGACGATCGAGGAGGTGTAGCCGTTCATCGAAGCCGCGGTCGCCACGACAAGGTAGGGCCGCCCCCGCCGCCTCGCCAGCTCCTTGGTGATGTCGTTGACCGTGCCGCTGCCGACCGCGACGTAGAGATCGTAGGTGCCGGCAGTCGCGACCTCGAGCCGGTCGACCGCCTCGACCGAGGCGTGGAGCTGGCCGTCCTCCCCATCCTCCAACAGCACGTGGTCGGCCGCGATCACGGTTCGCAGCGCGGCGTGCGCCCGCTCACCGGCCGCCCGCCAGGTCCGGCGATCGGCGACGACCAGGGCGCTCGCGGCCTCGACCACGTCGCCGAGGATGGCGGGCACGCGGTCGATCGCCCCCGGCTCGGTGTCGACGACCCGAGTCGGGACGTGGTGGCGCCGGCCGCACCCGCAGTCGAAGGAGCGGCCGAGCAGCTCGTCGCGGAGGACGTCGTCGATCCGTGGCATCGGCCAGACCAGTCTACTCGGGCTGCTCGCGGATCCGGGTGGATCTTCGAGGGTCAGCGGCCGAGGTCAACCACGAAGACACCAGGGCACAAAGCAGGTTTCTGAGGAAGAATCACTGGAGGGTGGCCGTCCATCACGAGCCGGAGGCTTCGCGGGCGTCGAGGCCGAGCAGGGCCTCGGCGGCCGCCTCGGCGACGTCCTCGTCGGGGTCGGCGCGCAGCGCCTCGAGCGCGTCGCGCGCCGCCGGGTGTCCGATCCGGCCGAGGAGGTCGGCGGTGTCGCCGCGGCGAGCCGCGTCGCCAGGTCCGAGCAGCGGCAGCAGCCCGGGCACCAACGCGTCGAGCGCGCCGGAGCGCTGCTCGAGGGCCTCGTCCGCGGCGAGCGCCAGACCGATGCGCCGCTCCAGCCCGCCCGCGCGCCAGCGCTCGAGGAAGGCCTCGTGCCCGCGGCCCGCGGCCAGCAGCCCGCCGGCGGCCGCAAATCGGCCGGCCTCCAGGTGCGACTCGAGCACCACCGTGTCGCCCCCAGGCCCCCGGCTCTCCCGGAGCCGCGCCGCGAGCTCCGCAGCCGAGATCGCGCCGACGACGGTCAGGCCTCCCGAGGCCACGATCATCGGCACTGACCGCACCCCGACGTCGCCGGCGCGCTCTGGGAACTCGGCCACGTCGATGACCGCGACCGACAGCCCGGGGCTCGTCGCCGCCAGCGTCAGGGCGGCTCGCACCGCGGTCGGGCAGTTCGGGCAGCCGGACGCGATGAAGACCTCGAGCTCGGTCGGCGGCAGGGCGGTGGCCTCCCCGGGCAGCGCTGCACCGCTCCCGGCAAGGGCGACCAGCAGCTCCACGAATGGCCCTTCCTCCGGGCCCTCGGGCACCGCGTGGTAGCGGACAGCAACGCGCGGCCCGACCAGCACGGCCAGCACCGGCGCGAGCCCGCCATCGCCCGCTGGATCGAACGACACCGGCACCAGCCCCCCGCTGCGGAGCTCGACCTCGTGGGCCGTCTCGGCGAGGCGACGTCCGAGCTCCGACGGCGCAGTGCCGGGATGGACGCGAAGCGCGACCCGGCGCGACGGCGAAGCCGCCGCGACAGCCAGGATCGCGAGGGCGTCCGGAGCGAGCTCGAAGCTCATGCGGCCATCCTAGCCCGGATATCTCACCAACTTTCTACTGCGGCCGGCGATGTACCGCACTCAGCGGTGCGTTCTCGCCTCGGGGTGCTCGACGTACTCTATGCAGTACGCCTCCGCGCCCCTCGGGTCGAAATCCCCACTGCGCACGGCACCTCGCCGCCCTCGCGACGAAACCCGGTGAGATATCCGGGCTCGCTCGGATTACTGGAACCGGTCGCGCGGTTCTTGCAGTTGATGGTCGGCCACGGCGGACAGGACCGATCGCGGTCGCAGACCACGGATCGGGCTCTCGATCGATCGCGGTGCCAGAAACGGGGGCGATAGTCATGCACTTGCGCTTCGTCCAGCTGAAGCTCGACCGGCGGCGGGTCGCCGACTTCCGGAAGTTCTACGACGACCGCGTCCTGCCCGCGCTGCAGACGGCCGACGGTTGCCTGTTCGCGAGCCTGCTCCAGACCACGGACGCGGACGATGAGTGCGTCTCGCTGACCCTGTGGAGCAGTCCCGAGGCCGCCGAGGCCTACGAGTCGAGCGGACTCTACGATGCGCTGCTCGATGCCAGCGACGAGTACTTCGCCGAGGCCTCCGAGTGGCGCGCCGGGCTCACTGGCGATCCCGGTCCGGCGCTGAAACGCCTGCAGGATCCCCAGGTGGAGTCCTATCCGGTGGAGATCGCCGCCCTCCCGGGCCCGCTGGCGGCCGGGGAGCCGCCGTCCCTGTTCCTGAGAATCGTCGCCGTCCGCGTCGAGGCCGGCAGGTTCGATCAGCTGCGCGAGCGCTACAACGCCGAGGTGGTGCCGGCCCTCCTTGCCACCCCGGGATGCCGCGCCGTGTTCCTCGCCGAGGGCTTCCGGACTCGCTCGCGTGCCCTCTCGGTGACGATCTGGGACAGCGAGGAGCACGCCATCCGCTATGAGATGAGCGGCGCCTTCGACCAGCTGACCGGCAGGTTGCGCGAGTTCTTCTCGGGCCTCTACCAGTGGAAGCTCTCGCTGACGCCGTCGCGCGAGGACGGCGCGGTCAGCGGGCAGGACCTTGACGTCGTCGGCTATCGCATGGTCAGCGGACGCAGGCTGGCGAGCTGAAGACCCATTCCTGCTGCGATTGCAGGCGGCCGGCCGCCCGCCGGGACCGCCCGGGGGGTACAATCTCAATCCGTCATCCGCTGCCATGGGGCGATGGCGGTCTGATCATGTACGAGACCTACTACGAGCTGAGCTCGACCCCCTTCAACATCACGCCCGACCCGAGATACCTGTACTTCAGCCACCAGCACCGTGAGGCCTTCGAGCACATCCTGTTCGGAATCCAGCAGCGCAAGGGCTTCGTGCAGGTCACCGGCGAGGTGGGCGCGGGCAAGAGCACGATCTGCCGGGCGGTTCTCGCCGTGCTCGAGCAGAGCCCCGAGGAGTACGCCACGGCGCTCATTCTCAACCCGGTGCTGACCGGCACGCAGCTGCTGCGCTCGATCCTCCGCGAGCTCGACCTCGACGACCGCGGCAACGACCGCGTCCGTCTTCTCCAGCGCCTCAACGAGTTTCTGCTCGAGCGCGCCCACGCCGACGACTGCGTGGTCCTGATCCTCGACGAGGCCCAGGACCTGTCGGACGAGCTCCTCGAGGAGGTCCGGCTGCTGTCCAACCTCGAGACCGAGGACCGCAAGCTGCTGCAGATCGTGCTCGTGGGCCAGCCCGAGCTGCGCCGCAAGCTGGACGCGCCGCGGCTGCGCCAGCTTCGCCAGCGCATCACCGTCCGTTACCACCTCGGGCCGATCGGCCGCGCCGAGACCGAGGACTACATCCTGCACCGCCTCACCGTCGCCGGCTCGCGGGGCCGGCCGACCTTCAGCCGGGCGGCGCTGTGGGCGATCTTCCGCTACTCCCGGGGCGTGCCGCGCCTCATCAACACGGTTTGCGACAAGGCGCTGCTCGCCGGCTACGTCGAGGGCCGCGACCACCTCGGCTGGAAGCAGGTGCGGCGCGGCATCCGCGAGCTCGAGGGCGGCGGCCGATGAGCCTCATCCACGAGGCCCTGCGCAAGGCCCGGCGCCAGGAGGGCGACGAGGATGCCCGGGGAGTCGCGTATGCCCGCGGCCTCACCGGGCGGCGGCACCGCGGCCTCGGCACCGGGATTCTGATCGGCGCCTTGCTCGCGGTCGCGGCCGGAGCCGCAGTCGGCGTCGGGCTGTGGAAGTGGCACGGCGACGGGAGCGGCTGCACCGCCGGCGGCCGCTGGCAGCGCTTCCGCCGCCACGGCAGCCGGCGCCAGCGGCCTCGAATCCGCCCCATCTCAGCCCGCGACCGAGTCAGCGGCTGTGACAACTGCCACGACGGCGGCGCCGGCGCAGGGTGCGTCCGGCGACGGAGCGGCGGCGTCGACCGGCCCGGGCCAGCCGCCCGGCGAGCTCGCGGCCGGCACGCAGCAGCCGGAGCTTCCCACAGCCGAGCGGAGGCCGTCGCCGCCAGCCGAGCGCGCGACGCCGCGCGAGACGCGCGGTCCAGGCGGCGAGAGGGTGTTTCACGTCGAGGCCGACCTCGGCTACGCCTCGCTCGTGGTCGACTACATCGTGGACCGGCACAGCGACCCGTTCGCGCGGATCAATGGCAGGGACATCAGGGTCGGCGGCACGATCGAGGGCTTCACCGTCGAGGAGATCACCAGCGCCGCGGTCCGGCTGCGGGACGCGCGCGGGCCCCTCGTGCTGATGGTCCCATAGCTCCTTACCTCCGGCGAACCGCGGAGATTCGAAGATGTTGCCTCTCGCCGAAGGCCTGAGCGGTTGCAGATTCGAAGATCAAAGATCGAAGATCCCCCCGCCGTCCCGGAGCGGGCAGACAACTCAGAGCTCGAAATCCAGAGCTCGCATTCGGTTGCGGCTCTGCCGCGTTGGGAGTTCGTACCGCATAGGCCCCTCGGCGCACGCGGGTCGTAGGCCTCCGGGTGTGCGTGAGGCGTCGCGGGCCCCGGCTGGCCTACGCCCCACGCGCGCCGAGAAGGATGCGCTACGCGCATCCTCTCGCATCCCGAGGGCACAAACTGGTTTTTGGGGTCGAGGCGAATGCGACCAAACGCAACCGAGCCAGGTCGTCACCTCGACTCCCGCCGAAAGGGGCAATTCGGTACGAATCAGGGGCGCCGGCGTCGGCGGATCCGGAACGGCAGAAAGGCCGGGGTGCGCGCGATGTACTCGGCGTAGCCGGGCCGGCGCGTGACCAGCTCGCGGTCGAGCATGGCGACCCCCGAGATCCTGAGGAGCGTGAAGCTGAGCAGCGCCGGGCCGATGAGCGCGAGCGGGCCGGCGGCGGCCGCCGCGATCAGCCCGATCCCCCACCACAGCACCGCCTCGCCGAAGTAGTTGGGGTGCCGGCTGCGGCCCCACAGACCGGTGTCGAGCACCCGGCCGCGGTTGGCCGGGTCGCGCTTGAAGGCGAGCAGCTGCCAGTCGGACACGGCCTCGAAAACGAAACCGAGTGTCCACAGTGCGAGCCCGATCAGGATCAGCCAGCGGCCGCCGAAGCCCGCTCCCGAACGCTGGGCGAGCAGCAGGGGCGACGACACGACCCACAGCACGACCGCCTGGAGCAGGAAGACCTTGAACAGGGACACCCACCAGAAGGCGGGGCCGCTGCGCTCGCGCCACTGCCGGTAGCGGAAGTCCTCTCCGCCGCCGGCGTTGCGCACCGCGATGTGGCCGGCGAGCCGCAGCCCCCACACCGTGACCAGGACGCAGACCAGCAGGCCGAGGCCGGTGCGCGGCGAGGACCGCAGGTGGTAGAGCCACCCCAGCAGCACGAAGCCGGGGCCCCAGAAGATGTCGACGATGCTGGCGTTGCGCAGCACGAGGCTGACCAGCCACAGCACCGAGAAGGCGGCGAGCGCGACGGCCAGCCCGACCAGGAACGCTGGCTCGGACGCCAGCAGCACGACGCCGGCGACGAGCAGGCTCGCCACGAAGATCAGCTCATTGCGACCCACTGACCTCCTCCTTCAGAACCCCGGCCGGCGCGGCACAGAGTGGTTCGTGTCGCAATCCCTGCTGCGTCCGTCGGGCGCAGCTTCCCTCTAGCCGTGCTCTTCGGGATGCGCTGCGCGCATCCTGAGGAGTTCGTGCCGCAGTGGCCGTCTGACAGCGCTTCGGTCGACCACGTCCGCCGAAAAGGCCAATGCGGTACGAACTCCTAGACGTTGAAGCGGTAGTGGACGACGTCGCCGTCCCGCACCGGATAGGCCTTGCCCTCCAGGCGCAGCGTCCCGTCCTGGCGGCACGCCGCCAGCGACCCGGCCGCGAGCAGCTCGGTGTGGGGCACCACCTCGGCGCGGATGAAGCCCCGCGAGATGTCCGAGTGGATCGCACCGGCGGCCTCCACGGCGGGGGTGTCGGCCGGGACCGACCACGCCCGGCACTCGTCCTCGCCGACCGTGAAGAAGCTGATCAGGCCGAGCAGCCGGTAGGCCTCGCGCGCCACCCGGTCGAGCGCCCGGTCGACGATGCCGAGCTCGGCCATGAACGCCGCAGCGTCGGCCGGCTCGAGCTCGGAGATCTCGCGCTCCAGCGTCGCGCAGACGCTGGTGCAGCCGGTGGCCGGGCCCTCCAGCCACTGCTGCCAGCGCTCGTCGGCGAACGGGTCGTCCCCGATCGCGTCCTCGCCGACGTTGACCACCGCCAGGATCGGCTTGATCGACAGGAAGGTGAAGCCCCGCAGGCGCAGCCGGTCGGCGCGCTCGAAGCCCGCCGAGCGCAGCGGCCGGCCGTCCTCGAGGGTGCGCCGGCAGCGCTGGAGCAGCTCGAGCTCGGCTGCGAGCTCCGGGTCGCGGCGCCGGGCCAGGTCCTTCTCGAGCCGCTCGATCCGCCGCTCGACGACCATCAGGTCCTGAAGCTGGAACTCCTCCTCGATCCGGGCGAGATCGCGGGCCGGGTCGACCGAGCCCAGCGGGTGCGGCACGGCGTCGCTCGCGAAGGCGCGCACGACGACGAGCAGCGCGTCCATGGTGCGCAGCTCGGGAATGTTGAGGGACGCCTCGCCCGGGCGGTCGCCGCCCACCGCCGGCACGTCGACGTAGCGGACGATCGCCGGGGTGATCTTGCGCGGCTGGTACATCTCGCTCAGCCGGTCGAGGCGCGGGTCCGGAACCCGCCCCATGCCGACCGCCGCCTGGTCGCGCCGCGGCGCGCCGGCGAGGGCGCTGCCGCTGCCGGTGAGCAGACTGAACAGGGTCGTCTTGCCGCTCCCGGCAAGGCCCAGGATTCCCACTTCCATGGCTGTCTCCCGCGAGGACAGAGGGTCGCGGCGCTGCGCGGTCGATGGCCAAGCGGCGCTGCGGTCGGCAACCGTAGCACACGCTCGCGTATTCCGGAAGGGCCGGCGCTACACGCGGGAGATCGTGTAGAGTGGCGCTGCCGCCAGCGTTCGGACTGGCCGGCGGTCAGAGCGGCCGGCAGACGGCCGGGCACGGAGGGCTGCCATGGAACGGCGCACCGTCGAGTTTGCGATCCTCGGGCTGCTGATCGGCGTCGGCGTGGCCGTCGCCGGCTACTTCGTCGGCCACGGCTTCCTCGAGGCCCGCGCCGCCGATCGCTACGTGACGGTGAAGGGGCTGTCGGAGCGCGAGCTGCCGGCGAACCTGGTGCTGTGGCCGATCGTCTACTCGGTCACCGCCGACGACCTCGAGACGCTGCAGCGGCGGCTCGACGACGGGGCATCCAAGATCACGGCCTTCCTGGCCGGCGAGTTCGCCGCCGACGAGATCAACGTCTCGGCGCCCCGCGTCACCGACCGCCACGCCCAGGGCATGATGGACCAGCAGGGCCGGCTCGAGCGCTACACCGCCGAGGCCACGGTCACGGTCCGGACCGGCCGCATCGACGCCGCCCGCGCCGCCATGGAGCGCTCGGGGTCGCTGGTCAAGCAGGGGGTCGCCCTGATCCGCAGCTACGAGTTCCAGACCCAGTACCTCTACACCGATCTCGACGCCATCAAGCCGGAGATGATCGCCGAGGCGACCCGCGACGCCCGCGCCGCTGCGGAGCGCTTCGCCGAGGACTCGGGGAGCCGGGTCGGCGGGATCCGCAACGCCCAGCAGGGCTACTTCTCGATCGAGGACCGGGACCCGTTCTCGCCCGAGTTCAAGACCATCCGGGTCGTCACCACCGTCCAGTTCTTCCTGGTCGACGACTAGGCTCGTGCGCATGCGCGTCGCTGGCAGGCGAATCAGGTCGCGAGCTCGACGACGTCCCGCGGTCGCGCAGCTCGAACTCGCGGGCCACGCGCTGCCCCTCGATCTTGCCGCCCCACACCCGCGCGTAGGCCAGCCTCTCGGCGAGGTCGGCGTGGATCCGATCGGCCAGGTCGTGGACCGTCGAGCCGACGTGGAGCACGAACGGGTCGCTGCGCTCGGCCTTCTTGCCGGGCGGCTTGGTGTAGACGCGAACCAGCTGGAGGAGCTTCCACAGCTCGATCCGGAACTGCTGGTGGCCGATGTGCTTGGTGGCGCTGAAGCGCACCGTCCGGTAGATCCCTCCGTAGAGCTCCTCGAGCACCTCGAGGTCCCCGGGACCGACGAGGTCCGCCTTGGTGATCACGAGCAGCGTCGGCAACGGCATCTCGCGCGGGTCGGCGCTCTCTGGCAGCTCGCCGACCAAGGGGCAGGTGGACGGCGGCCATCCGTTCGCGGATGACCTCGATCCCGGCGAGCGTGTCCGGGTTCGAGGGGTCGGCCATCAGGACCGCCGCGTCCGAGGTCTGGACCACGTTGGGCAGCCACGGGTCCATGTGCTCCGCGGTGATCGGCGGCAGGTCGACGAGCTGGATCTGGACGTCCTCGAAGCGCATCATCCCCGGCTGCGGCTTGGTGGTGGCGAACGGGTAGTCGGCGATGTTCGGGGTCGCGTGGGTCAGCGCCGCCAGCAGCGACGACTTCCCGGCGTTCGGCGGTCCGAGCAGGACCACCTGGGCGGCGCCATCGGGCTCGACGTGCACCGAGTGCCCCTTGTGGGTGGGACGGCGCTCGGCCTCCTGGCGCAGCCGGGCGAGCCGCCGCTTGATGTCGGCCTGGAGCTTCTCGGTCCCCTTGTGCTTGGGGACCGTGGCCAGCATCTCCTCGAGGGCTGCCCGGCGCTCGTCAATGGTCTTGGCGGCCCGGAACGCGGCCTCGGCCGCCCGGTACTGGGCGGTGACGTTGGTCGGCATCGCCGCTCATTGTAGCGCCGGCCGCGAGGCCGTCAGCCTGGCACTGGGTCCTTGGGAGCGCCCCCGGACTCGGTGCCGGTGGCGGCCAGCGCGGAGGTGAATCGGAGCACGACCACGGCGCGGCCGAGCCGGATCTCGTCGCCGTCGTGCAGCTGCGCCGGTGCGCTCAGGACGCGCACCGTTGACGAAGGTGCCATTCTTGCTCCCGAGATCGTCGAGCACCGCGTGGTCGCCGTCTGAGGAAGTGGTCGGCTACCGGTCGCACCGCCTCCGCCGCGCGATCGCGCGCCGTCCGGTGCTACGTCGACGTCGAGTGGAGAGCGAACATGGCGCCCTGGGGATCCATGCACTGGGCGATCATCCCGCCCGGCACCTCCGCGGGGCCGTGCAGCACCCGGCCGCCCAGCTCGCTCACCCGCTCCACCGCCGTCCGCACGTCGGGTACGGTGATGTAGGAGAGCCACGCCGGCGGGCCGGGCATTTCGCTCGGCTTGTCGAACATCCCGCCCAGCGGCTGGCCGGACCGGCCATAGATCTGGTAGACGCCGGCGTCGCCCATGTCCATCGCGTCGTGCTTCTCCCAGCCAAAGAGCTCGGCGTAGAAGTCGCAGGCGGCCCGGTGGTCGGTGGTCGCCAGCTCGTGCCAGCAGAAGTCGCCCGGAACCGGCTGCTGCGGGCCGCAGTCGGCGCTCTCGGTCAGCGAGCGGTAGACGGCAATCATCGCGCCCTGCGGGTCCTGGATCACCGCGAACCGTCCCACCGACGGGATGTCGGTCGGCGTGTGGACCACCTTGCCGCCGAGCTTCGTCGCACGGGCAACCGTGCGGTCGACGTCGGCGACCGCGACGTAGGCCAGCCAATGAGGTGCAGCGCCGTTCGCACGGGCTTCCGGCGGCAGCTGCATGACGCCGCCGAACGGGGTCTGCCCGTTGGCAAACATGGTGTAGGCCATGGTCGCGTCTTTCCACTCCTGGGTTCCCCAGCCGACCAGGCCGGAGTAGAAGCCGATCGCGGCGGCCGGCTCCGTCGTCATCAGATCGAACCAGACGAATCGTCCAACGCCGTTATCACTCATCGCAGCCTCCGATTTGGTACAACGTCTCAAGAATGATACGAGGGGACCGCCCCCTGAGTTGCAGCACGCCCTCGGCTACAATGCGCCGGGACGTGGGAAGGAGGATCGAGCTGGTGTTCCTGGCCGCGTTCGGTACTGCCTGGCTCGCGATCCTCAAGGTGTTCCTGGTCATCGTCGCGGCCGGGCTGCTGGTCCGGCGCGGCGTCCTCGGCCAGGGTGCCGTCACCGGGCTGTCTGACGTCACCGTGGTGCTCTTCCTGCCGTGCCTGATCTTCTCCAAGGTTGCCACGACCCTCGACCCCAGCGCCTTCCCGCTCTGGTGGTCCCTGCCGCTGGCCGGTGTCGCGATGTCGGCGGTCGGCCTCGGCGTCGCGGCGCTGGCGTTCCGGCGCGAGCTGCCGGCCAAGGCCAACATGCTGGCGGTCGCGAGCATGCAGAACGCCGGCTACCTGGTGCTGCCGGTCGGGCTCGCCCTCTACCCGGCGGAGTTCGATCGCTTCGCGCTCTACTGCTTCCTGTTCATCCTCGGCTTCAACGTGGTGCTGTGGAGCGTGGGCAAGGCGCTCGCGACCGGCAACGGCCGCCCCGGCAGCTGGCGCGGTCTCGATTACCCCGCCGCTCGTCGCCAACCTGCTGGCGACGTCGCTCGCGCTGATCGGCGGCAACCGCCTCATCCCGAGGATCGTGCTCGACGGCGTCGACCTGGTCGGCCAGGCCGCGGTGCCTGCGGCGACGGTGGTGCTGGGCGCGGTGCTCGGCTCGGTGACGTTCCGCCTGCGGCCCCACCTGTGGGACGCGACCCGCGCCCTCGCGATCAAGCTCGGCGTTTTGCCGTTGCTGACGCTGACGACCGTGTGGGCGCTCGGGCTCGAGCAGGTCGATCCGCTGCTCGCGAGGTTCTTCGTTCTCGAGGCGGCCTCCGCGCCGGCGGTCGGGATCATTCTCCAGATCCGGACCTACGGTGGCGACGAGCAGAAGGTGGGCAGCCTGATGCTGGTCAGCTACGCCGCCTGCGTGGCGACGCTGCCGGCCTGGCTGGCGGCGTGGGAGGTTCTCGTCAGCTAGCGGTGCCGGACCAGGATCTTGAGGCCGGTGGTGGGCAGGCCACCGGCCAACACCGGCGCCGGCTCGACGGTCGCGAACTCGACCTTCCCCCGTCTCGAGATCGAAACCTCGAGGCCGTGGGCAGCGCCCGGCACGAGGGTCAGCGGATCGCACTCCAGCTTGAACGGGATCGGCGGGCGGCGCGGCGCGGCGAACGACTGCTCGGCGATGACCGGCCGTGGCGCTCCCTTCGGCCCGAGCCGGACCACCCGCAGCCGGACCGTCGCGTCCGGGGAAGAACCATCCGCTCCCGGTAGAAGATGTCCCCGCTCACCACCGGAAGCGGACGGGGCGTCGGCGTGGGTGTCCCGACCGCCGCCGGCTGAGCCGGCGCCGGGCCGCCGATCGCCGATGCCGGTGAGGTGGGGGTCGCGCCGGCGCCGCCCCGGCTGCCGGGCCCGCCGGCGCGGCCGCACGCTGCCGCCGCCGCCAGGAGCATGGCCAGCGCCGTCCACCAGCACGACCTTCGAATGCTGCTCACCGGTCCTCCCCTCGACCGCGGCCTCACGCGTGCTCGCGCTACTCTACCCCGCCGCGCCGGAGCCTACAAACCCGGCCGCCGCGTTGTAGAGCGCCCGCAGGCGGCCCTCGATGGAAGCTTGCGTGAAGCGCTCGGCGACCACCTCCCGGCCGGCGCTTCCGAGCGCCACGGCCATCGCGGGGTCAGCGGCAAGCGTCGCCACCGCCTCCGCCATGTACCGCGACAGCACCACCAGCCGGGCGGCCCGTACGGCCTGCCGGCGTGCGACCGTGAGCTCGAGCAGGTGCCGATCCGCGCCACCGCGCAGGCTCAGGCGGTCGCTCAGGTAGAGGATGCGCACGGAGCTATCGTAGTGGAGGCCGGGTCGGGCTCGCTGCCGCACACCCGAGCGGTTGCGGCCTCGGGCCGGAGGAAGGGGGTCAGCAGGAAGCCAACCGGCGCAGCGTCCGCTCCGTGGGCAGGTAGATGAAGACCGGCTCGACCGAATCCCGGCCGGCGATCGTGACCGGCGCTGTTACCCGCCGATAGAGCCCCTCCCGGACTCCCCGGTAGGCGTCGAGCCGGCGCAGGGCCTCGCGGTCGAGCGCCAGCAGGACCGATCCCGCGACCGTGTGGCCCGGCGCCGCCACCAGCACCGGCCAGTCCATCCCGGCCAGCTCCACCCTGCGGTAGCCGTGGAGTCGCGCCGCGGCCTGGGCACGGCCCGCTCGAGCAGCCCGGACAGCCGGCTGCGGTCGATCGACCCTGGCACCACGAAGACCGGCAGCACGCGCTCATCCGGCTCTTCGGTCGACACCGGTGCGAGCCCCTTGGGTTGCTCGCCGCTCACACTGCCGATGATAGCCGCGATCGAGGTCAGCTCCGCGGCAGGCGCAGCACGCGGCCGCGCCCGGTCGCCTTGACCTGGTAGAGCGCCTCGTCGGCGCGCGCAATGAGCTCGGTGCCGTCCCCACCGTCGCCCGGGTAGCAGGCGACGCCGGCGCTCGCACCCACCACCACCTCGCCGTCCGGGAGCTGGAAGGCGGCAGCGGCCTCGCGGATCGCCCCGACGAAACCCTCGGCGGCCTTCAGGGCGCCGTCCGGTCCGGCGCCCGGCACCAGGATGCAGAACTCGTCACGCCCCCACCGCACCACGAGGTCGGTGGCGCGCGCCCGCGCCCGCAAGGTCGAGGCCACGGCCTGGAGCAGGGCATCACCGGCGAGGTGCCCGGCGGCGTCGTTGTACTGCTTGAACTTGTCGAGGTCAATCATGACCACTGCAAGGGGCACGCCGGTGCGCTTCGACAACGAGATGTAGCGCTCGAGCTCGAGCTCCAGCCGCCGCCGGTTGGCCAGCCCGGTCAGAACATCCCGGTTGGCGATGTCCATCAGCAGCCGATTCGCCTGCTGCAGCTCGCGGGTCTGGCCGGTGACGCGCTGCTTGATATCCGCCTTCTCGCGGTCGAGCTCGCCGCGGGCTGCCTCGAGCTGATCGGCCATCAGGTTGATGTCGTGGCCGAGGCGATCCACCTCGCCGGTCCCGCGCATCGGGTAGCGGGCCTCGAGCTCGCCCCGCCCGAGCCGCTCCACCGTGTCGGCGAGGTCGTCGAGCGCGCGCAGGCTGGTGCGCGCCACGGCCAGGGCGAGCACGCCCGACACGATCGCAGCGGCGACAACCAGCACCGCGCCCCACAACGCGGCCGAGGCCGCGTGCAACTCCAGCCGCCAGATCGCCACCGCGACCCCGGCCGCCCCGGCGATCAGGACCGGGACCACCGAGGCGACAAGAATCCGGCGACGAATCGAATCTCGTCCCATACCTCTCACTTCTTCTGCAGCCAACCCCGTCGCGGAGGCCGAATGCTGTTCACCATTACGCCTGTTTCGCGACCCTACGTCAAGAGCACCATCAGAGCCGACACACGAGGAGCCGATGGCATCGCCGCTGGTTCGGGCCCGCCGCGTCGACTGGAGCTCGGAGGCCCCCGCGCAGCCGCCGCGGCCACCGCGTCACCGGGTCCGCCCATTCCCCAGCGATCCGAGGCGAATCCCACCGCTGCCCAGAAGTGGCGCAGGGCCAACCAGCCCATCCTCGCGCGCCGTACACAGTGCTCAGGAATCAGGCTCGAGCGGTGTTGGTTCTGTTCGGTAGTCGAGATGACATCTCGACTTTCACACGATGCCACGAGTTGGGGAGCAGATCGGATCCTTCCGGATCATTGCACCGCTGGGCGCCGGCGGCATGGGGGAGGTCTGGCGTGCCGAGGACACCCAACTCGGCCGCCAGGTGGCGCTCAAGGCGCTGCCCGCGGAGTTCTCCGGCGACGCCGATCGAATGGGCCGCTTCGAACGCGAGGCGAGGGTCCTCGCCAGCCTCAATCACCCCAACATCGCTACCCTCTACGGGCTCGAGAAGCTCGACGGCAAGCACGTGTTGGTCATGGAGCTGGTGGAGGGCGAAGGTCTCGACCAGCGGATTGCCCGCGGCCCGATCCCGGTCGACGAGGCGATCCCGATCGCGCTCCAGATCGCGGAGGGGCTGGAGGCCGCCCACGAGGCCGGCATCGTCCACCGCGACCTCAAGCCCGCAAACATCAAGCTCAGAACCGACGGCACCGTCAAGCTGCTCGACTTCGGCCTCGCCAAGGCGTGGGACCCCGAGTCATCCGGAGTCGATCTCGCGCATTCTCCGACTCTGACCCAGCATGCCACCGCCGCCGGCGTGCTGCTCGGCACGGCCGCCTACATGAGCCCCGAGCAGGCGCGCGGCAAGCGGGCGGACCGCCGCGCCGACATCTGGGCCTTCGGCGTCGTGATCTGGGAGATGCTCACGGGGCGCAGGATGTTCGACGGCGAGACCGTTTCCGACGTGCTGGCCTCGGTTCTTAAGGAGACGCCGCCGGTCGACGCGCTTCCGGGCGAGGTGCCGGCGCGGGTGCGCAGGCTGATCCGCCGCTGCCTGGAGCGTGACCACCGCCGTCGCCTGCAGTGGATCGGTGACGCCCGCGTCGATCTCGAGGGCCACGAGGACGCACCCTCCACCGCCGTGCCCGCCGAGGCCACCGGCGCGATGCGGTGGCGCCGCCTCCCGTGGCTCGTGGCCGCCGGCGCAGCCGCGGCCGCCGCGATCCTCGCCGTCCTCCTGATCCGGACCGCGAGCCGGAGCTGCCGGTCGTCCGGTTCGACGTGGCGCCGCCTCCCCGTGGCTTCTTTCACCTCTCCGCAGACGACCCCGGTCCGGTCGCGGTGTCGCCGGATGGCAGGATGGTCACCTTCGCCGCTCGCGGCGATGACGGCGTGGTGCGCCTCTGGGTCCGCGCTCTCGACACGACCGAGCTGCGGATGCTCCCCGGCACCGAGGGCGCCCGCTACCCGTTCTGGTCTCCGGACTCCCGCCGGATCGGCTACGCCGACGCCGGCAAGCTGCGGGTCGTCGATGCGGCGGGGCTCGCCGCTCGCGCTGTGCGACGCCCCCGACGGCAAGGGCGGAACCTGGAGCAAAGCGGGCGTGATCGTCTTCGCACCCTCCTACAACTCGCCGCTTTACCGGGTGCCTCGGCGGGCGGGGTGCCAACGGCGGTCACCGAGCTGGACTCCGAGCGCGGCGACAACTCGCATCGCCATCCACGCTTCCTGCCCGACGGCCGTCACTTCCCTGTACGTGGCGCGAGCACCTCGGGGGACTCAGCGAAGGCCACGCGGTGGTGGTCGGCTCGCTCGACGGGGTCTCGACGGTCCTCCCGTTCCGGTCCCCGGCCGCCGTCGAGTACACCTCGGGCCACCTCATCTTCCCGCGGGATCGCACCCTGATGGCGCGACAGTTCGATGCGGCCAGGCTCCGGTTAGCGGGCGAGCCAGGTTCCCGATCGCGGACGATGTCACCCTGCTCGCCGCCGGCACCGTGGCCGGGGTCTACTCGGCGTCGCAGAGCGGGGTCCTCGCCTTCCAGCAGGGGCGGGGTGGCGGCGGGACCCTGCGCTTGGTGTGGAAGGACCGGGATGGACGCGAGCTCGAGTCGGTTGGGGCGCCGTCCGGCTTTGACGACATCGAGCTGCTGCCGGACGGCCGGCAGCTCGCCGCCGGCCTCACCGACTCGGCCGACAGCGCCAGGGACCTCTGGATCTTCGACCTCGAGCGCGACGTGGCAGATCCGGTTCACCTTCAGCCCGGGCCTCGAGACCGGCATGACACCCTCGGCGGATGGCACCACCTTGTTCTTCAGCACCGAGACCGGCGGGACCTCGCGCTCCAGCGCAAGCGGATCGGTGGCTCCGGAGGACGCCGAGGTTCTGCTCGAGGCCTCGAGCGACCTCTTCCCGAGCGGCGCGTCACCGGACGGCCGGCTGCTGGCGTTGACCTCGACTCACGGCGGCACCGGCTACGACATCGACCTCCTGCCCCTCGTCGAAGCAGGGGAGCCGTACTCGCTCGAGGTTCGGACACCCTTCGATCGAGCAGTCCGGGACGTTCTCCCCGGACGGGCAGTGGCTTTCCTACCAGTCGATGATCGGGCCACTACGAGGTCTATGTCACCCCCGTTTCCCGGGCTCGGCCGAAGTGCGCAGATTCGACCGCCGGCGGCTGTATGCCGCGGTGGCGCAGCGACGGTCGCGAGCTCGTCTACCACGCTCCGGATGGCACCCTGATGGCGGCCCCGATCACGGCCGAAGGGGATGACCTGGCAGCCGGACGCCGGCGGCTCTCTTCAACACCGGCATCCAGCCCAGCGACTTCCCACCTGGGCGCTGTCGCCCGACGGCCAGCGGGTGCTGATCGTCGAGCCGGTCGTCGCTCAACACCACAAGAAATCACCGTGGTCGTCAACTGGCTCGCGGGCCGGGGCGCGCGGTGATCGGCGTGTCGCTCGGTCCCCACCGGGTCACCGGCTCGCTCGGCGCCGGCGGGCCCAGTTCCTCATCTGGCTGCGTCGCATGGATGGCAGCGGCGCCCCGCGACCTCCTGAGCTCGGCGTCGGCCAACCAGCACTCGCCCCGCATCTCCCCCGACGGCCGGCTGCTGGCGTTCGTGTCTGAGGAGTCCGGACGGCCCGAGGTCTACATCGTGGCGGTGGGCGAACCAGGGGCTTGCATTTACGCCTTGTTTATACTATATTGATGACTGGCATCGGCACGGCTGCCGAGCCACGGGAGGGCGCCGATGGAGCAGGTCATGATCGCGAACGAAGGCCGGCAGGGGATGATCGGAGACCTCGGCGGTCTCCCGACGAGCCGTTCCGAGTGGCCGGATGGGGCGCGGCAGGCATTTTCCGAGGTGCTGCGGCAGCTTCGACGGCTGGTGCCGGAGGCGCGACCGGCCGCGGAGCACCAACGCCGCCATCGCCGAGCAGGCGGTCCGCCACGTCTGGTGACGGCCTGGGAGTTCGCACCGCATTGGCCTCTTCGGCGGACGTGGGCGACCCAACCGTTGTCAGGCAGCCGCTGCGGCAAGAGCTCCTTCTGGAGAATGATGATAGGACGGTCGATTGGTGGGGGAGTACGAAAGGGCGCGCGCTTTGGCATCGCAGGCGGTGTTAGAAGCTCTCGTTTCACTCCGTCATGGGGATTTTGCGCGCAGCGCATCCCGAGGAGCGTGTGGGCAGAGGCCAACGACAATGACCACGTCAGGAGCGCGCTCAGGGGCCTATGCCCACACGCTCCTGAGGTTCACCACCGGGAGGTCGTGCGGACACTCGGCCGCCGGTCGCCACGGTGATGTCGAGGAGGCGGATCGACTCCAGCCGCCGCACCAGGGGACGCCGCAGCGGAAGGTCTCGGCCGATTCGCTCGCAGCGACGAAGCCGCCCCTCCCTCGGGGAACACGGCGACCGTGGTCGCCGGGGCGGCGGTTCGACCGCGCCGATCTCGACGCTGAAGTCGGTGATCAGCGGCGACCGCAGCTCGCCGGTCATCGCCAGGTAGTCGGCGAACGACCGCAGCGTCCGCTCGACCACTACCGGGCCGCCGCTCGCCGCGGCGTCGACCGCGGCCAGGCGGCGCAGGGCCGCGATCGCCGGCGAGTCATCTGCCCGGTAGCGCAGCGCCTGGGGCACCCGATCGCGAGCGAGCCGGCAACGCGCTGCGACCACCGCCCTGCCAGCCGCCACCCGAGCATCGACGCGAGGCCGATCACGACGAGGCCGCACGTCAGGGCCAGGACGGCAGCGCGTAGCGGGCGCGGGTCGGATCGGACAGCCAGTGGATGGTCACCACGAGCGGCGCGAGCCCGCCGATGACCAGCGGCCATGGGCTGCCGACCGAGCGTCGGCGGCGGTGCCAGGCCACGAGCCCGACCGCCGCCAGCACGATCCACGCGACGGCCAGCTCGGGACGGATCAGGCAGCGGGCGACGCCCGACGCGGCGAGACCATGATCATCGGCGGCGAGCCCTTCGAGCTGGTAGCGCAGATGATCACCGAGCGATCGCCAGCAGCGGCCCGACCCCGCCCGCGGCCACGGCGGTGGCGACCCCTGCCAGCCGCCAGCACCGCGAGGAGCGGCAGCGCGAGCGCCGCCCGGTCGCCGCGAGTGCGAGCGCGCGAGCCACGCGGAAGGCGGCGATGCCGCACACCGCGAGCAGGAGCTGGGGTCGCACCAGCAGGCAGAGGCCGGCGAGCGACCGCTCCTTTGACGAGCGCCGGCGGTCCGGGTCCGGCCGCAGCCACCACGCGGCAGCCAGCATCAGCAGGAAGGTCGCGGCGGTGTCGCCGAAGGCCGCGGCCCGACAGGAACCACGGCCCTGGCAGAGACCAGGTAGAGCGCCGCCGCCGCCGCCGCGAGCTCCCGCCGCATCCAGATCGAGACACAGCGCGACCAGCGGGTACAGGGTCCACACGCCGACGGCCGCGCCGACGGCCTGCAGGCCCCGCGCCGGCTCCGATGCGAGCGGCGCGGCCAGCGTGCCGGCCGCGACCCAGCAGCGGGAACCACGGCGGGTGCGGCCGGTTGGCCTCCGGATCGAAGCCGGCGACCGCGAGGCCGAGGTAGGCCTCGTCCTGGTCCCAGATCGAGGCCGGGAAGGCCGCGATCCGGCTCGCCGCCACCGCGAGCAGGAGCAGCAGCCCGAGGGCGACGCTCAGCCTGCGGTTCGGCAGGCCGAGGAGGTCCCGGGCGCCCAGCGGGCTCGGCGGAGCACCCACCGGCGCCGCCCAGCCGGGTCGTAGCTGCTCCCCGCGATTGCCGCCATCGCCACCTGCGCGCCCACTCGCTTCCTCGACTCCGATCCCGGCCCCATTGTCGCCGACCGCCCCATCGAGAAATCGAGCGGCTTCGCACGAGATCAACGACAGTGCTGAGATTCCATCGTATCCTTCTCGATGCCGTGCAACGGCCTGCAGCGCATGGCCGGCTCGAGGCTGATCGTCGCCGCCCTGCGGCGGGCCTCGGCCTCACACCGCGCGATCCTGTGGTGGGCGATGGTCGCTCTGATCGCCATGCCGGCGGCGGCGGCGAGGACCCACCGGCCGCCGGGGCGCCGGCCCGCCGCATCCCACAGCTCGAAGCCGAGATCGACGTCGACGGCGATGCTCGACGAGCCGGCCTGGGCGACGCCTGGAGCTCGAGCTCGGCTACGAGGTCGACGCCAGGCGAGAACACTGCCGGCGCCGGTGCGCACCGAGGTGCTGGTGACCCACGACCGACCACCTCTACGTCGCCTTCCGCGCGCTACGACCCCGACCCGTCCGCGATCCGCGCCCACCTCACCGACCGCGACGCGGCGTGGGCCGACGACTGGGTCGGCGTGGTGCTCGACACCTTCAACGACGAGCGGCGCGACTACCTGCTCCTGGTCAACCCGCTCGGCGTGCAGATGGACGCACATCGAGAGCTGACCCGGCGGCGAGACGGCTGGGACGGCATCTGGGAGTCGGCCGCCGCGGATCAGCCGACTGGGGCTGGTCGGCCGAGATCTCGGTCCCGTTCTCGTCGCTGCAGCTTCCAGCGCAGCGCCGAGCCCCAGGTGTGGGGCTTCGACGCGGTCCGCGGCTACCCGCGGGACACCTTCCGGCCAGATGGGCGCCTTCCCCCGCGACCGCAACAACAACTGCTACCTCTGCCAGGCGCTCAAGATCACCGGCTTCGCGGGCGTGACCCCGGGCGCAACCTCGAGGTCGAGCCGACGCTGACGGCCTCGCGCACCGAGTCCGCGACGAGCTCCCGGACGGCCCGCTCGTGGAGGGTGACGCCGAGACCGAGCTCGGGGTCACCGCCCGCTGGGGGATGACGCCGAACCTGACCCTGAGCGGCAGCCGTCAACCCCGACTTCTCCCAGGTCGAGGCCGACGCGCTGCAGCTCGACGTCAACGAGCCGTTCGCCCTCTTCTACGACGAGAAGCGGCCGTTCTTCATGGAGGGGGCGGACTTCTTCGACACCGCCTCTGGACGCCGTCTACACGCGCATGATCCGCGACCCCGCGTGGGGGCTCAAGCTGACCGGCAAGGAAGGCCCGCACACCGTCGGCGCCTACGTCGTCCAGGACGACGTCACCAACCTCCTCATCCCGGGCAGCCAGAGCTCGGACGGGACCTCCCTGCAGGCAGACAACCTCGCCACGGTGCTCCGCTACAAGCGCGACATCGGCAACCGGCACACCCTCGGCGCGCTGATCACCGACCGCGAGGGCGACGACTACTTCAACCGGGTCGCCGGGTTCGACGGCGACTTCCGCATCTCCGACCAGGACCGGATCTCGCTCCAGCTGCTCGGCTCGTCGACCCGCTACCCCGACGAGGTCGCCGCGGAGTTCGGCCAGCCCACCGGAGACTTCTGACGACCTCGCCGCCGAGCTCGTCTACGAGCACGCGACGCGGACCGTGTCGTGGTGGGGGGTCTACAGCGACGTCGGCGCCGACTTCCGCGCCGACCTCGGCTTCATGCCGCAGCGTCGACTACCGGTTCGGCGAGGTCGGCGCCGACTACGCCTGGAATGCGACCGCCACTAGCTGGTACTCGCGATCGACCTCGAGCGTCGAGCTGAACCACTCCGAGGACCAGGACGGCAACCTCCTGGAGCGACGAGGCGGCGGTGCAGTTCACCCTCCAGGGTCCGCTCGAGTCCTTCGTCATCGTCGAGCCCAGTCTTCATCGCGAGGGCTACGGCGGCGAGGAGTTCGAAATGAACGGGCTCGCGCTCTCACTCAGCCTCAAGCCGAACCGCAACAGCAAGCTGGGTCGCCGTGGCGGCCGGCGGGCAGGTCGACTACACCAACGTTCAGCAGGGTGACGCCGTCACCGTCGACCTGGGCTTGGTGTACCGGCTGGGCCGCCACCTCCGCTTCGAGGTCGACAACCTCCACGAGACCATGGACGTCGACCAGCGGTTGGCTGTACCGGGCCAACATCGCGCAGCTCGGAGGGCACCTGGCAGCTCAACGTCAGGACATTCATTCGCGCCATCCTCCAGCACGTCGTTTACGACTACAACACCGAGCTCTACCAGGACGGTCGGGGCTCTCCGCGACGAGGAGCTCTACGCCCAGCTGCTGTTCTCGTACAAGGTCAACCCGCGGACCGTCGTCTTCGTCGGCTACTCGGAGGACTCGCGCGGCGATGCCACCTACGACCTCACCCCGGCCATCAAGAGCGTCTTCGTCAAGCTCGGCTACGCCTGGGTCCCCTGACCCTCCACAGCCCGCCCTGCCTGCCGCCTGTTCACGTCAACCGGAGGTGCTCTATACTTGGCCATCCGCCACGGGCTCACCGGTTCAGGTGGAGGTCGCATGGACAAAGTCCTGAGGTATGACGTGGTTGAGGCCACCTCGATCGACCGCCTCGTGGCAGAGGTCCAGCTCGAGGATCACCACCGGGTGGCAGCCGCTGAGCGGCCCCTTCTACCTGAACGGAAGCCACTTCCAGGCCATGGTGTGGACGGAGGAGTCGGAGAAGGCCCCGGCAGTGCCGGCGGATCGATTCCACTACCGCCAGAGCGAGATCGAGCTCATCGACGAGCTGACCGAGGACGACCAGCCGATCAGCCGCTGGGAGGCCGGGGTCGACAACGGCCGCAGCCCGACCCACGACTGATCCGTCCCGGAGCGAACCTCAGGCGACGTCGCCCGGCAGCGCGAACCACCGCAGCGTCTCGAGCTGCGGCTCCAACGGCCGCGCGCTGGCCTGCGGTCCCTGCTCGCGCTCGGCGCGCGCGACGATCCGGCGCGCCTCCGCCAGGTAGCCCCGCACCGCCGCAGCCGGCTCCGTGATGCTTGGCGCGTGCAATAGTGCATCGAACCCGACGCGTAGCTGACGTCGTCGAAGACCGAGCCCCGGCCGACGACGCGGCCGCGATCGCGGTGCCGCCACAGCCCGGTCTCCGGCTCGAACTCGTAGAGCGGCGGAGCAGCTTCCAGCCGTCGTCGGCCACGAGGTGGACCGCCTCGAGGAGGAACTCGAAGACCGTCTCGGAGATGAAGTAGTTGAAGTTGACCCGCACCCAGCCCGGCTTGATCCCCTCGCAGCCCGCACGATCTCGCGCTCGAACTCGCGCGACGGTCGGCAGGTCGATGCCCGAGCAGCCGGTGGCCGTAGGGCCCGGCGCAGGAGCAGCCGCCGCGCGCCTGGATGCCGAACAGGTCGTTGAGCAGCGCGACGACGAAGTTGTGGTGCAGGTAGCGCGTCGCCGTGGCGCACCACGAACGACACGATCGACAGCCGCCGCGCGCTCGGGTTGCCGAGGATGCGAGGTTGGGGTTCGGCTGACCACGACGCGATGGCGCGCTGGATGAACGCGCCCTCGCGCTCGCGGATCGCGTCGGCGCCGACCGCCTCCTTGAGCTGGAACACCAGGCCCGCGCGGATCGACTCGATGATCGCCGGCGTGCCGCCCTCCTCGCGGTGGATCGGGATCGTCGAGGTAGCGGTGCTCGACTCGGGTTGACGTAGCGCGACGGTGCCGCCGCCCGGGCACGCGTGGGCACGCGGTTGCGTGAGCAGGCGCCGCTTGACGACCAGCACGCCGGGCGTGCCCGGGCCGCCGATGAACTTGTGCGGCGAGAGGAAGACCGCGTCCTTGTAGGCCAGGTCGCCTCGGGCCGCTCGCGGCGGGTTCATCTCGATGTCGACGTAGGGCGCCGCGGCGGCGAAGTCCCAGAACGACGAGCGCGCCGTGGCGGTGCAGCAGCGCGGCGATGCGCGCGCGTGTCGGAGGCGATGCCGGTGACGTTCGAGGCCGCGGAGAAGCTGCCGATCTTGAGCGGCCGGTCGCGCGTGGCGCCGCGAGCTCGTCGCTCGAGCTGCGCGCAGGTCGATGCTGCCCGTCGGCGTCCTCGTCGATGACCACGACGTCGGCGATCGACTCGCGCCACGGGCAGCTCGTTGGAGTGGTGCTCGTAGGGGCCGATGAAGACCACCGGCCGCTCGTCCGCGGGGATCGTGCGCCGCGCAGGCCGTAGCGCGCGTCGAGGTCGGCGGGCATGCGCAGGTTCAGGATCGTCGATCAGCTTGTTGATCGCGCCGGTCGCGCCCGAGCCGCAGAAGATCACCGACGTCGTCGTCGCCGCCGCCCACCGACGCTCGCGGATGATCCGCGCGCGCGTCCTCGCGAAAGCGCGTGGTCTGCCGGCCCGGTGCCCGAGGTCTCGGTGTGGGTGTTGGCGTAGAGCGGCAGCACCTCGTCGCGGATGAAGTCCTCGATGAAGGCGAGCGACGCGGCCCGAGGCGGTGTAGTCGGCGTAGGTGACGCGGCGCGGGCCGAACGGCCCGTCGATGGAGCGGTCGTCGCCGATGATCCCGGCCCGGATCGTGTCGATGAGTCGCTGGACCCGCTCCTCCACGACGCAGACTCCCCTCCTGCCCCGCCGGAGGCCCCGGCGCGTGCGTCATGATACGCCGTCTCGCGGGGAAGTCACCCAGGCGCAGGCCGCATGGCCCCCCGGCGCCCCAGCCGCTGCCCGCCGCACCCTTGCCCCGCCCGTCGGTGTAACTTTTCAGCCGGAGATCCGTCTTGCTCAACGGGATGCACGGTGAAGACTTCGACCAGGCCGTTGCCCGCCATCAGCGGAGGATCTTCACGTTTGCCGCCTACCTCCTGTCAAGCCGCGAGGAGGCGGAGGACGTCACCCAGGAGGTTGTGCTCGTCAACATCGCCGGCGACATGGATCCCGAGCTCATCGGGTCACTGATCAGAAACGTCGACCAGCTCGAGGGCCTGCGCGACGACATCGAGAAGGGTCTGTCCGAACCATGAGAGCTGCGGCGATTCTCCTCGCCGCCTCGGTTGCCGCCGGTTGCGCGACCGCGGCGACCTCGAGCCGCGTGGAGGCAACCCTAGAGTCTGCACTGCCCGGGTGCTGTTTCGAGCGTGACTCCGCGATGGTGCTCGGAAGAACCTCGATGGCGCTGCTTCGGAGCCTGGCCAGCGTGGCGGACGACGAGCTCGACGACGACGCCCGGGAGATCCTCCGCGGCGTCGACCGGATCGAGATCACCTCATACCGGGCCGCCCGCGGGTGCAAGATCGCGGGCGCACCACCACCGGTTTCGCGGCAGCTCATCGCCGAGGGCTGGCGCGCGGTGATCGCCGCGGCCGAGGACGAGGGCGAGCTGAGCTGGGTGTTCACCCGCGAGGGCCCTGACGGAGGGACCTCCGGCCTGCTTGTCATTGCCGTCAGTCAGGAGGACCTGGAGGTTGTGCGGCTGGACGGCGACATCGATCGCGTGCTGACGGCGGCCATCGTCGACGAACCCTCCACCGTCCTCGGGCTCGCGGGCAACGAGTAGAGGTCACGCGATCGATCGCCCCGTCGCACCCCCTCGAGGTGCATGGGCGACGATTCCCGGTGGCTCAGGGAACCACCGCTGACCAGGCCGCGGTGTCCCCCGAGTCAAAGCCGTCGGCAAAGACTGCGAGCGACAGGTCGGCCGTGACGACGTCGATCGACGCCAGGTCGTTGGTCGCGTTGTAGCCCGCGGCCAGCAGCTCGCTCATCGAGCGGTCGAGGTAGACCCGAAAGTCCGACGTCGGATCGTCCGGAGTGGCCTCGGGGTGCGGCCAGGGCGGGGAGTAGCCGTTGTCGAGGAAGGCCGGGATCAGGATGTTGGTGACCGACCAGATGTCGATCGCCACCGGGTCGACCCCGGCCACCAGCTCGTCACGACGGGTCGCGCCGCTGTACGAGGTCGACGGTCCGCTGTACGGGTTGGCATTGATCCAGACCGCGTCCAGGATGTTGAGGTCCGGCGGATGGACCTCGCCCATCACCGCGCCGAGCAGCCCGTAGCGGATCGCGTTGTGGGAGTTCGTCCCCAGGCCGTCGCACACCACTCCCATGTAGTGCTTGACGCAGGCGGTCGCGCCGTAGGTCGCGTGGTGCGACTTGAGCACCGGCAAGTTGATCACGCTCAGACGCTCGCGGTCGTAGCCGGTCGCGGGGTCCCAGATGCCGTCCCGCAGGCTGACGTAGCTGCCGTCCGTGGTTTGAAACTTCGGGTAGGAGATCCGGCCGTGGAGCTGGTCATTGTACGGATAGACCACGTATCCGTCCGCCGTGTCGCCCTGCGAGTACTCCTGCACCTCGATCGAACGCAGGGTTGTCCAGTCGTAGAGCGAGACCTGATGGCCGAGGCCTGCGAAGTGGTCGGCCACGTCACGCGGCGACAGCCCATGGTCCTGGGCGTTGTTCGCGTCTCGATCGAAATCGTCGGCGCCGGCAAACTGGGTGTTCTCGCAGACCACGACCTCGCCGGTGAAGCCGTCCGGATGATCCACGATGACTCGGATCAGGCCGCGCAGCAGATCAGTGTTGGTGCCCCCCCGCTCCGGCCACTGGTAGTTGATCTTGACAACCACGACGTCATCGGCTGCCGACGATGCCGTCCGGCCCCGACCAAGGGGAGACGGTCGACGAATCGTAGATCTTCAGCCCCTGCGACCCCATGAGCTGGAGAAGACCGTCGAGGCCCGGGAAGCGATCGCCGACCGGATCCTGTGGGCCGTTGGTCACGTGGAAGAGCTGGGCCCGGTAGTCGCGGGGCGCCCCGAGCACGGGCTCATCGGCCGCATCCACCCCGACGAGGTACCCGACCGCGGCCAGCCCGAGGACGACCACCAGAGCCGTGGCCGCGACGCCGCGCGGGCTGCGCAGTCCGGCCGCGAGATGCCGGCGCGCGGCGATCACCAGACCGACCAGCGGCGCGCCGAAGGCGAGCATGGCGGTCGAGAGTGCGGCCCGCTGGCAGGGATAGGCGAGCCGGCTTGGCCGGGGACCACTGCGCAGCAGCAGCCAGGCGAGCGCCAGCACGCCCGCGAGCACCGCGTTGGTCGAGAACCAACGCCGCAGCAGCGGAGCGGTTCCCGTCGACCGCGTCCCGCAGGCACTCCGCTGCGTGGACGACGCATGAGATCGCTGCGGGCGCATGGCACCTCCGATCCTCGAGCGCGCTTTCATTATCTCATCGCGTTCGGCGCGACCAGGGTTGACCACCGCCACGGGCAGAGAATTGTCAAACCGATCTGAGCCGTGGTAGCCTCTTTCGCAGGTCATCGAAGCCAAGATGGCACGCGCGTCGCCCGGCGCGGACCCTTTGGGTCGACCGAGAGAGTGGAAACGACGTCGCGATGTCGTTGCGAGGCTCGTGACCTCGCGAGTTCGGCGGAGGGGAGTCGGCGTGGGTGACCGCATCGACATGGGTGCTGGGCGGGCTGGCGCGATCGCGCTGCGAGCTCTCGCCCGCGCCCCCCGGTCGCGCCCGCGACCATACCCCAGGTCGATGGCTTGCGACGCCCGCCCGGGCGCACGCGCCTCGCGCCGACAACGACACCACGGCAAAGGAGGGTCCAGCCAGACGATCAGCCCCTGGCTTCACGGTCTGGGATGAGGGACCGAACACCAACCTCGACACCTCAGTGAAGGAGAAGGAGGGAGGAGATGAACGGCGTGACTGCACGGAAAACGTTGGCGCTGGGAGGGCAACTCGGCCTCGCGGCCATCCTCGTGGCCTGCCTGGTGCTCCCCACGACGCCCGCGTTCGGCATCGATCTGGCCGAGGGGAAGGATTTCAAGCTGAACCTCAACACGACGCTCAACTGGGGCACGGCGTACCGCGTCGAGGACCGCGACCTGAGCATCATCAGCCCCTTCGAGGGCGGCACCGCGTGGTCGGTCAACGGCGACGACGGCAACCTCAACTTCGACAAGGGGCTGTTCAGCAACGCCGTGAGCGCCACCGTGCGAGCTCGAGCTCGAGTACAAGAACTTCGGCGCTCTTCGTCCGCGGCTTCGGCTTCTACGACTACGAGATCGAGCACGGAGACGACCGAGCGCGCACGCCGCTCACCGACGAGGCGCTCGACCGGGTCGGCAGCCGCGCCGAGCTGCGCGACGCCTTCGCCTGGGCTGAAGTTCCACGCTCGGCAGCATGCCCGGCGAGATCCGGGTCGGCCAGCAGGTGCGTGAGCTGGGGCGAGAGCACCTTCATCCAGAACGGCATCAACGTCATCAACCCGGTCGACGTCAGCGCCCTGCGCGTGCCGGGCGCCGAGCTGCGCGACGCGCTGCTGCCGGTCGGCCTGGTCTGGGCGTCGATCGGCCCGTCCCAGAGCGATCAGCTTCCAGGCCTTCTACCAGTACGACTGGGAGGAGACGATCATCGATCCGCCCGGCACCTACTTCTCGACCAACGACTTCGCCGGGCGCGGCGGCGAGCCGGGTGTTTCTCGGCTTCGCGAGCTTCCCGGATACCGGCGAATCGCCGTGGTTCGTGCAGCCGCCGGTGGACCACCCGTTCATGGCGTGCCCAGCGCGACAACCGACGAGGCGTCCGACGACGGCCAGTACGGGCATCAACATGCGGCTGTTCGCGTCCGGCCTCGGCGACACCGAGTTCGGCCTCTTCTACATCAACTACCACAGCCGGCTGCCGGTCATCAACGGCATCTCCGGGTCGCTCCAGGGCGCGATGGACGCGCAGGCAGCAGGCCAGTCCGCCGCCATGGCCGTCTACCAGTACTTCGGCGTCCCGCCCGGCGCCAGCCCCGAGGTCGACGCCGCGGCCGCGCGGGCGGCGCAGGCCGCCGCCACCTCGGCGTTCGCCAACACCGGCAGGTGGTACACCGCGTACCCCGAGGACATCAAGCTCTACGGCCTGAGCTGCAACACCCAGCTCGGCACCTCGGGCATCGCCTTCCAGGGCGAGGTGTCGTACCGGCAGGACGTCCCGTACCTGGTCGACGACGTCGAGCTCCTGTTCGCGTCACTGTCGCCGATTTCGGCGGGACTGGCCGCGACCAACCAGGTGGTGCCGGGAGGCGTCGGGTTCTCGACCCAGATCGACGGCTACCGCCTCCATGACGCGTCGCAGTTCCAGTTCACCACGACGAAGGTCTTCGGCCCGATGCTCGGCGCGGACCAGGGCCTGCTCGTGTTCGAGCCCGCCTTGAGCTACGTCTACGACATGCCGGACAAGAGCGAGCTGCGCATACGAGGGACCGGGGACCTACACCAGCGGCAACCCGATCCACACGTGCTACCGGCGGCGCCCACGCGGGCAAGCCGTACGAGCGAGGCAGAGCACTTCGCCGACGCCACCTCGTGGGGCTATCGCCTCGCGGGCCGGCTCGACTACAACAACGCCATCGGCGCCTGCAACCTGTCGCCGCGTTTCGCCTGGCAGCACGACGTCAACGGCATGTCGCCGGGACCCGGCGGCAACTTCGTCGAAGGCCGCTACGCCCTGACCCTGGGCCTGACCGCCAACTACCAGAACCCGCTGGGAGGTCGACCTCAGCTACACCATGTACGACGGCGCGGGCCGCTAGAACCTCATCAACGATCGCGACTTCGTCGCGACGTCGGTGAAGTTCTCGTTCTGAGGGAGGAAGGGAGAGATGGACATGACACGGACAGATCCTCGGCATCGTCTGGCTTGCGTCGCGGTGGTGCTGACGTCGGCTCGACGCATGCGCTGAAGCCCAGCTGACCCGCGGAGAGGCGGCACGACTCGGCAACGACCTCACCCCGCTCGGCGCCGAAAAGGCCGGCAACGCCGACGGCACGATTCCGGCCTGGGACGGCGGGATCACCAAGCCTCCCGCCGGCTACAAGCCCGGCAAGCACCACCTCGACCCGTACGCCGCCGACAAGGTCCTCCTCACCATCACGGCGAGAATGCGGCGCAGTACGCCGCGAAGCTGACCCCGGGCACCAGGCGCTGCTCAAGACCTACCCGACCTACAAGATGAAGGTCTACCCGACCCACCGCAGCGCGTCGTTCCCGCAGCGCATCTACGACACGACCAAGGAGATGCCGCGACCACGGCGAAGCTGGTCGAGAACGGCTACGGCGTCACCGGCGCGATCAACGGCTATCCGTTCCCGATCCCCAAGAACGGGGTCGAGGTGATCTGGAATCACCTCCTGCGCTATCGCGGCGAAGGCGTCGCGCGACTCGTTCGCCAGGCCGCGCCGACCCGCGGCGGCGACTACACCATGGTCGAGTTCGCCGACGAGTTCTACATGCTCTACAGCATGGACGGCATGACGGAAGAGGAGCTCGACAACAAGATCCTCTTCTTCAAGCAGGAGGTGCTCGCGCCGGCGCGGCTCGCCGGCGGCATCCTGCTGGTCCACGAGACCCTGGACCAGGTCAAGGAGCACCGCAGCGCGTGGCTGTACAACCCCGGCCAGCGCCGGGTGCGCCGCGCGCCCAACGTCGCCTACGACAACCCGGGGACCGCGGCCGACGGCATGCGCACCTCCGACCAGCTCGACATGTTCAACGGCGCGGCCGACAAGTACGACTGGAAGCTGGTCGGCAAGCAGGAGATCTACGTCCCGTACAACTCCTACAAGCTCCACGGGCCCGACCTCAAGTACAAGGACATCCTGAAGCCGCTGCACATCAACCAGGAGCACCCGCGCTACGAGCTGCACCGCGTCTGGGTGGTCGACGCCACCCTCAAGGAGGGTGAGCGCCACATCTACAAGCGCCGGACGTTCTACGTCGACGAGGACAGCTGGCAGATCCTGGTGGTCGACAGCTACGACAACCGCGACCAGCTCTGGCGCGTCTCGGAGGGCCACTCGATCAACTACTACGACGTGCCGTGCTTCTGGACCACGCTCGAGGTGCACACCGACCTCCAGGCCGGACGCTACCTCGCGCTCGGGCTCGACAACGAGAACTGCAGTACGAGTTCAACATCAAGCGCACCGCTCGAGGACTACACGCCCGGAGGCGCTGCGGCGCGAGGGCGTGCGCTGAGCCGCTCCGATGGATCAGTCGCGGCCGGACCGAAGCCGTCCGGCCGCGACTTCGCTTCCGACGGGAGGAGAATGCCCCAATGGACTCCAATCGAGAATCGAAGATCCCTTGGCGTGACGCGCCAAGGTGCCACCATGCTCGTGGGCGTCCTGTGCCTCGCGTTGTCGCCGTGGACGGCGCTGTCGGTCTGCGGCCCAGACCGAGCCGCCGCCAGGACGCGACGACGGCAGTCAAGGCGCCGCTCGCGGCGCGCTCGCTGCTGCTCGACGCCGCAGCGATCGACGGACGCCTGGTCGCGGTCGGCGAGCGCGGCCACATCCTCGTGCTCCGACGACGCGGCGCGATCGTGGACGCCAGGTCGCAGGTGCCGACCATCGCAACCCTCACCGGCGGTCCACTTCCACGACCGCAACCTCGGCTGGGCGGTCGGGCACGACGCGGTGATCCTGCGCACCCGCGACGGCGGCGCCACCTGGGAGCTTGTCCACCAGGATCCGGAGCAGGAGCGCCCCTTCCTCGACGTCTGCTTCGCCGACGCCGACCACGGCTTCGCGATCGGCGCCTACGGGCTCTTCGCTCGAGACCCGCGACGGCGGGGAAACCTGGGAGGAGCGCACGATCAGCGACGCGGACGTCCCACCTCCATCACCTGTCGCGCTCGGACACGGGAAAGCTGTACATCGCGGCCGAGGCGGGCACGATCTATCGCTCCGACGACGGCGGCGAGACCTGGCTCGAGCTCGCCTCTCCCTACGAGGGGTCGTTCTTTGTCACGCTGCCGCTCGACGGCGACGCCCTCCTGCTGGCTCGGGCTGCGCGGCCACCTCTTCCGCTCCGACGACGCCGGCGAGAGCTGGCAGGCGATCGAGACCGGCACCGAGGCGATGCTGACCGGACGCCATCCGCCTGCGGCGACGGGAGCCCGCTCGTGGTCGGCCTGGGCGGCGATGGTGCTGGTCAGCGAGGACGGCGGGCGCAGCTTCGCGGTCGCACCAGCAGCGCGACCGCTTCGGCATCTCGTCGGTGGTCGCGATCGACGGCGAGCGGCTGCTCGTCGTCGGCGAGCCGCGGTCGGCGCTGCAGCCGATCAGCGAGCTGACCGGCGGCGAGCCCGGCAGCTCTGAAGGGAGGGGCGTCCGATGACCTCGCGGCTCGAGAACCTCATCTTCAACAACCGCAAGCTGGTGATCGCTGTTCTTCGTGCTGATGACCGGCTTCATGGCTCTGGCAGGCCTCCCACCTGCGGATCGACGCCGGCTTCGCCAAGCTGCTGCCGCTCGAAGCACGAGTACATGAAGACCTACCTCCAGTACCGCGACGAGTTCGGCGGCGCCAACCGCGTCGTCATCGCGCTCAAGGCGCGCGACGGCGACATCTTCAACGCCCGAGTTCTTCGAGGTCCTGCGCGACGCCACCGACGACGTGTTCTTCATCCCCGGGGTCGACCGCACCCGGGTGATGCTCGCTGTACACGCCGAACGTCCGCTTCACCGAGGTCGTCGAGGACGGCATCTCGGGCGGCAACGTGATCCCGGACGACTTCGAGCCGACGCCGGAGGGCCTGGCCCAGGTCCGCGAGAACATCCTCAAGTCGGGCTACGTCGGCCGCCTCGTGGCCAATGACTTCTCGGCCGCGATCGTCACTGCCGAGCTGCTCGAGGTCGACCCCAACACCGGCGAGCGGCTCGACTACATCGACGTCGCCGACCAGCTCGAGGAGATCCGCCCCAAGTACTCGAGCCACGACGTCGGTGTCGACTTCGACTACCACATCATCGGCTTCGCCAAGGTCATCGGCGACATCGCGGCCGGCGCAGCGCGCGTCGTGCTGTTCTTCCTGGTCGCGTTCTTCATCACCGCGGTCCTGGTCTACATCTACTCGCAGATCGTTCAAGCTCACGCTCATCCCGCTCGCCAGCTCGCTGATCGCGGTCATCTGGCAGCTCGGCGCTGCTGACGCTGCTCGGCTATCGGCATCGACCCGATGTCGATCCTGGTGCCGTTCCTGGTCTTCGCCATCGGGGTCAGCCACGGCGTCCAGATGGTGAGCGCCTACGGCGCCGAGGTCTTCGACGGGCGCCGACAGCGAGACCGCGGCACGCAACACTTTCCGCCGGCTGCTGATCCCCGGCGGCGTCGCGCTGCTGACCGACTGCATCGGCTTCATCACCATCATGCTCATCAAGATCCGCATGATCCAGGAGATGGCGATCACAGCGAGCCTCGGGGTCGCGGTCGATCATCTTCACCAACCTGGTGCTGGTCCCGGTGCTGCTGTCGTACGTCCACCTCGACGAGATCTACCACCTCAAGCTCAAGCGGCGGCACCGCCACATGGATGTGCTGTGGAACCGGCTCGCGCGAGCGGCGGAGCCCGCAAGGTCGCGCTGCCGATCGTCGTTGTCGCCGGGCTCCTGTTCGCGTTCGGCTGGTGGAAGGGCAATCAGGTGAAGATCGGCGACCTCCACCCCGGCGTGCCCGAGCTGCACGCCGACTCGCGCTACAACATCGACACCGACGTCATCACGCAGCCACTTCTCCATCGGCGTCGACGTGCTGACGGTGATCGTCGAGACGGTGCCGCAGGGCTGCACCGACTACGACGTCATGCACGACCATCGACCGCTTCGAGTGGCAGATGGCGCAACGTCCCGGCGTGCAGTCGGTGTTCGGCCTCGCCGACGATGGCGAAGGTGGTCAACGCCGGCTGGAACGAGGGGAGCCTAAAGTGGCGCGTGCTGCCGCGCAACCCATCGACGATGTCACAGGCGGTGACCTACATCGACACCTCGACCGGCCTGCTCAACACGCGACTGCAGCGTGATGCCGGTCTACATCTACACCAACGACCACAAGGCCGAGACCATCGACGCGGATCGTGGCCGCGGTGAAGGCGTTCGCGCAGCCGAGCACGGATCGGACAAGGTGCAAGCTTCCGGCTCGCTATCGGGCAACGTCGGGCGTCATGGCAGCGACCAACGAGGCGGTGTCGGCGGCCCAGTTCCCGATGCTGCTGTGGGTGTTCGCGGCAGTCGATCCTGCTCTGCCTGGTCACTTACCTGTCACTGCGCGCGACGCTGTGCATCATGCTCCCGCTCGCCCTGGTCTCGCTGCTCTCGTACGCCCTGATGGCGATGCTCGAGATCGGGCTGAAGGTGTCGACGCTGCCGGTCGTCGCGCTCGGCGTCGGCATCGGCGTCGACTACGGCATCTACATCTTCAGCCGCCTGCGCAGCATCATGGCCCGCGGCGTGCCGCTCCACGAGGCCTACCGCGAGACCCTCAACATCACCGGCAACGGCGTGCTGTTCACCGGCATCACGCTGGCGACCGGCGTCGCCACCTGGATCTTCTCGCCGCTCAAGTTCCAGGCCGACATGGGCCTGCTCCTGACCTTCATGTTCCTGTTCAACATGATCGGCGCGATCGTCCTGCTGCCGGCCCTGGCGGCGTGGCTGCACCCGGGCCGCACCGGCCGGAAGGCGGCGAGAAAGGAGTCCTGACCGAGGGCAGCGCCCACTCTTGAGGTGCCAGACTCCGCGCTCGCGCGCCCCCGCCAGGTGGTGGTGGGAGTTCGAGTGGTCTGGCGGAGCGAGCGATCGGGTATCCTAATGGGAAACCATGAGAGGCAGCCGTGCCGGCCGGGGACCGTCGTCATGGCCGCCCTGAGGCGAGGAAGCAGCACGATGAATTCCGAACCGGATGCTCAGCCGACCCGGCAACCAAGGAGCGACAAGACCGACCAGCCTCCGAGCCCGAAGCGGCTCCTGATCGTCACCGCCCTGGCGGTGTTCCTCGGCGAGTTCCTGGTGATGCTGGTCCTCGCCGTCCTGCCGCCCATGGCGACCCTCGTCGAGGCGCTCACGGACGGGGCCATGATCACCGTGCTGGCGGCGCCGTTTCTGTACTTGTTCCTCTTCCGTCCCATGCAGCACCATATCCGGATCAGGACCCGGGCCGAGCAGGAGCTGCGCAACCTCAATGACCGCCTCGAGGCGCTCGTCGCCGAACGGACGGAGAACCTGACCCAGACGAACCGGCGGCTGTCGCGTGAGATCGAGGAGCACCGGCGCACCGCGGATTCGTTGCGGCGCAATAACGAGTTCATCGAGCGAGTGGTCGAGCGGTCGCCCTGCCTCATGCTGACCTTCGATGTCGATTCCCAGCGCTGCAGCTACGTCAACAGCCGGATCACCGACCTTCTCGGCTACGGACAGGACGAGCTCGCCGTGAGCAAGGACAACCTGATCCAGGGTCTCGTCGACGCTCGCGACCGAAGTGCGTTTCGAGAGATGCTCAACGAGCTCGTCAACGGACCCGAGGGCCATGTCGCCCGTGGTACCTGCGGCTTCGTCGCGTCAACGGGCCAGGTCGTCTCGCTGCGCTTCGACATGACGGTGCTGAGCAGGACGCCGACCATGGAGGCCAAGGACCTCGTGCTGCTGACCGCCATGACGGCCTCAGCGTGAGTGCGCGGAACGACCCCGGGCGCCTACTCGTAGCGCAGCGCCTCGATCGGCGTCAGCCTGGAGGCGCGAATCGCGGGCCACATCCCGAACACGAGGCCGACGAAGGTGCAGAACAGCAGCCCGCGGACCGCCCACTCGAGCGGGACATGGACCGCGAAGTCGGTGAACGCCGTCACCAGGTTGCCGAGGCCGAAGCCGACCGCGACCCCCAGCACGCCGCCGATGTTGCAGAGCACGATCGCCTCGAGCAGGAACTGGAACAGGATCGCGCTTCTCCTGGCGCCGAGCGCCTTACGGATCCCGATCTCCCGTGTCCGTTCGGTCACCGAGACCAACATGATGTTCATGATGCCGATACCGGCCACCACGAGGGCGATGATCCCGAGCACGAACGCGCCCTTCTTCAGGTTGGCGGTCGCCGTGTTGAAGGCCCGGATCTGGCTGTCGGTGGTGAAGAAGAAGAAGTTGTCCTCGTCGCGCGGGCTCAGGCCGCGCGCCGCGCGCAGCACGGCACGGGTCTCCTCCATGGCGTCCTCGAGCACCGCAGCCGACCTGGCCCGTACCGTGATGTTGACCGAGCGCGGGAAACCCTGTGCGTCGCGAATGCCGTAGACCTTCTGGAAGACCGAGATCGGCATCAGGACGTAGTTGTCGAAGTTGCCGCCCATCGCGGACTTGCGCTCGGCAAAGACGCCCTGGACGACGAAGCTGTGGCCGTCGACCCTGATCTCCCTGCCGATCGGGTCGGTGAATGGAAACAGCGTCTGCGCGAGCTGGTACCCGATGACCACGACCCGCCGCCCGACCCGCACGTCCTCGTTCGAGATGTTGCGCCCGAGCTCCACGTAGTGGGTGTTGTTCTCCGGGTACTCGGGCGTTCCGCCGCAGATCATGTTGACCGGCTCGGTGGTCTCGCCCCGGTAGCTCGCTCGGACGCTGAACTGCCACAGCTCGGCGCCTACCAGGTCGGCGGCGCCGACCGTCTCGCGGATCAGGTCGGCGTGCTCGACGGTCAACGGCGGCCAGCGCTGGATCTCGCGGAAGTTCCGGTTTCGCTGGTCTTCGAACCCGAACGGCGGGTACTTCTGGGCCTGGAACACGCGGCTGCCGAGGACGCTGAGCTCGGCCTCCATCTGGTGCTGGATCACCGATACCCCGGTCATGACCGCGATGATCGCCGCCACCCCGGCGATGATGCCGACCAGGGTCAGAGCGGAGCGCAGCTTGTGCGCGCCAATGGCGCCCAGCGCCATCTTGAGCGCCTCGAGCCAGATCACGACGTTGACCTCGGAGAGGGTGACAGGTGACAGGTGATGGGTGACAGGTGATAGGTGATCTGTGAGAGGCCGTCGGGCGTCGATGACAGTCGCTGGCTGATGGTGGCCATAGCCGCGGCTCCCTCCCCTACTCGTAGCGAAGCGCGTCGATCGGGTTGAGGCGCGAAGCGCGCCAGGCCGGGATGAACCCCGAGACGATCCCGACCAGCACGGACACGGCGAGCGCCACCCCGACGATCGGCAGCGACACGCTGGCCGGCATGAGCAGCCGGTCGATGGCCTCTGCCGCGACAAACGACAGGACGATACCGACGGCGCCGCCGATCAGGCAGATCACGGACGACTCGAAGAGAAACTGGGTCAGGATCGCCCGCCGCCTGGCGCCGATCGCCTTCCGGATTCCGATCTCCTTCGTCCGCTCGGTGACCGAGACGAACATGATGTTCATGACGCCGACGCCGCCAACGAACAGCGAGATACCGGTGATCGCGAGGCCCACCAGCAAGACCACCCGCATGACGTTGTCGAAGGCGTCGAGCAGCGACTCCATCTTGTTGATGGCGAAGTCATCCTCCTGGGTGGGCTGCAGTCGGCGGATCTTGCGCATCTCACCGATCACCTCGAACTCGTAGTCCTCGAGGCTGGTGCCCGGAGGGGCTTTGACCGCGAAATCGAAGTTGCGGTTGAGGCCGCCGAAGAGCTTGACGAAGGTCGTCACCGGCACGAACACCTGGCTGTCGAAGTCCGGACCGCCGAAAGTGCCGGCGCTCCCCTGCTTCTCCATCACCCCGATCACCTGGAAGTCGTAGCGGCCCAGCTTGAGGCTCTTGTTGATCGGGTCGAGACCCTCGAACAGCTGCTCGTGAATCGTCTTCCCGATGACGCAGACGCGGCGCTTCGCCTGGACGTCGTAGGCGCTGAAGAAGCGACCCTGCTCCGGCAGCGCACTGGACACCAGCATCTGCTTGTGGGTGGTGCCGATGATGCGGATGTTGTCCCGCGTCTCGTTCCCGAACTTGACGGGACGCTGTGCTTCGGAGCTCGGGTTGACGGCGATCGCGCTGCGCAGCTGGCGCTCGAGCTTCTCGGCCTCCTTGAGGGTCAGGTTGGGCCGGTTGCGGAACTGGAAGAAGCGGCCCATCACGATCCACGGCGTCCGCGACACGAACAGCACGTCGGCGCCGATCACGGAGGCGCTCTCCCTGAACGAGTTCGACAGGCCGTTGGCGGCGGTCATGGTCGTCACCACGGCGAGGATGCCGATGATGATGCCGAGGGTGGTGAGCACCCCCCGCGCCGTGTTCGCGCGCAGCGCGGAAAGAGCGATGCGCATCGCCTCGACGGTGCCGTGGATCGAGCTCATGCAGCAGCCCGGCTCGCAGTGTCGGACTCGATCAGGCCGTCGCGCAGCCGGATCACCCGGTGGGCGTGGCGTGCGACCTCCTCCTCGTGCGTGACCAGGAGGATCGAGTTGCCCTTCGCCTGGAGCTCGTCGAAGATCGCCATGATCTCCGCGCCGGTCGCGCTGTCCAGGTTCCCGGTGGGCTCATCGGCGAGAATGATCGAGGGTTCGTTCACCAGCGCCCTCGCGATCGCCACCCGCTGACGCTGGCCGCCGGAGAGCTCGTTGGGCTTGTGCTTGACCCGGTCGGCCAGTCCCACCGACTCGATCGCGGCCATCGCCTTCTCCCGGCGCAGGGCCGGGCGCAGGCCGCGGTAGATCAGCGGCAGCTCGACGTTGTGGAAGACGTCAGCTCGCGGCAGCAGGTTGAAGGTCTGGAAGACGAAGCCGATCTTCGAGTTGCGAACCGCCGCCAGCCGGTCCTCGCCGAAGGTGCTGACGTCCTGGCCGTCGATGAGGTACTGGCCCGAGCTCGGCACGTCGAGGCAGCCGATGATGTTCATCAGCGTCGACTTGCCGGAGCCCGAAGGCCCCATGATGGCAACGTACTCGTTCTCGGACAGCTGGAACGAGACCCCGCGCAGGGCGCGCACCCCCACGTGGTTCATCTCGTAGGTCTTGGTCACCTCGATGAGCTCGAGCGCCATCGCGTCATCCTTCCCGGTCGCCGGCCTCGGCGTCGCCGCCGATGCGGACCGCGACCGCCGTCCTTCAGGTCACGGCTGATCGCCCGGTAGCTACCGACAACCACCTGCTCGCTTTCGGTGAGTCCCTCGAGTATCTCGATATGAGTGTCGGACTGGATTCCGGTCTTGACCTGGCGGGCGACCGCGCGGCCACCGTCGACCACCCACACCACCTCGACGAAACCCTCGCCGTCGGGGATGAAGCGCGGCTCGCCGCCCTCCGTGGCGTCAGATTCCGGGCCGACTCCGAGCTGCTCGACGGTGCGAACGGTGACGCACTGGAGAGGCACCGCGAGGCAGCTGTCGCGGACATCGGTCACCACCTCGGCCGACGCCGTCATCCCGGGCCGCAGCTGCGTCCCCGGATCGGTGATGGCGATCTTGACCTCGAACTCGGTCCTCTGGTCGCCGGTCCCTTGCCCTGACACCTTCGCGCTGGAGGCGATCTCCGTCACCTCGCCCTTGAACTTCACGTCCGGCAGCGCATCCACCTCGATCTCGGCCGTGTCCCCGACCGACACCATGACAATGTCGTTCTCGTCGACGTCGACCAGCGCCTCCATCCCCTGCAGGTTGGAGACCACCATGATCACGTCCTCCTGGAACTGCGACCCGAGTGCGATCTCGCCGACCTCCTTGTTGAGCGCGGAGATCGTCCCGGCCATCGGCGCGTAGATGGTGGTCTTGGACAGCGCGTCCCGCGACTGCCGAACGGCGGCCTTGGCCTGCTCCACCTGGTCCCGCGCCGATTGATAGCGCGCCTTCTCGACCTCGGCCGACGCGTACATGGTGTCGAGCGCAGCCTGTGACTCCAGGCTGCGGTCGAAGAGCTGGCGGCTGCGCTCGAAGTCCTTCTCAGCCTTGACCATGTTCTCGCGGGCGAGGTTGGCCTGCGCCTGGGCTGCGCTCAGGTTGGCCTCCTGCGACTCGACCTCGGCCAGGTAGCGCTCGCGGTCGAGCTCGACCAGCAGCGCCCCCTTCTCGACCCAGTCGCCCTCGTCGACGCCGAGCCGGATGATCTTGGCGCTGACGTCCGCCGAGATGTTGACCTGGACCATCGGCTGGATCTTGCCGGTGGCGGTCACCGTCTGGACGACCGTGCTCCGGTCGACCGCCGCCACCTCCACCGGCAACCCGTCGTCACCGCGGCCGCGGCCGAGGGCCGTGACCACCACCACCGCCACGACGACCACTGCCAGCAGGCCGAGCAGGACGCGCTTCTTGGTCATGATTCTCCGACTCCTGTTGTTGGGCGCCTCGATCCCGCGGGCCGTGGCTTGCCGGCGCTCCGAGCTTGCCGCAGACCCTGAATTCACCGCTCAGAATGTCGTACGTGCAGGCAGACCGTGGGTTTCGGCGGCAAGGTCGCCTCGACCCCGCTGGAGGCCAGGGACCGCGTCGCCGACCCCACGCCCCGTGGTGCGGCGACGAGAGGGCGGGGACTCCCGGCTCCGATCAGAAGCCGAAACCGACACCGACGCGCGTGACCCACGGGCTGCGTACGGGCTCGGCTCGTCGTCCGCGTAGGACAGGTTGTAGAGTGCCTGGACGTAGATCGAGGACCGTCCGCCCATCGCGGTTGACAACCCGCCTCCGACGAACACGCTCGTGAAGCCATCCCGCTCGGTGGAGAGGTCGAAGTCGACGACCTCGTAGCTCAGATACTCGACCTCGGCGTGCAGGAAGATGGGTTTCCAGACGAAGTACTCCCCGAACACCGAGCCGCCGTAGTCGGTCGTCGACACGCTGTCGGAGTTGTCGCCTTGGTAGCGGACAATGACGTCGTTCCGGTAGCGGAAGATCAGGCTGCCACCGACCGACACCCGGGGGCTGAGCCAGATGCCGACCAGCGGGGCAATCTCGATGTAATCGACATCGCCGAAGGACAGGCCGAGGGTGCCGCCGACGAACACGTTGCTCGCTGCCGGGTTCCAGTCGACGGCACTGCCCTGGTCCGGAGCCGGGTCCGACCACGCCGCCACCTGCCCACCGGCCGCCGGGACTCCAGGCCCACCCTCCTGGCCGTTCGCCGTCCGCGGCGCCACCAACGCCGTCGCCAGCACGCCCCCGATCAGCGCAGTCCGAAGAACGCCGCGCATGCCTGCACCACCTCTTGTCGGCTCGCCGCCGCCCTGCGGTCACATGGACCGGACGCCACGCCCACCCGCTTCCAGCCTCGAGTATAGCGAGTAGGCGTGTGCTCGTGCGGTCCCGGACAGCGCTGCAGCCCGGTCGAGGTCGACCTCGCCACACTGATTGCAGCAGCGATCTACCGCGAGGGTGGGCTCCGGAACATTCACCGCGCCGGCTGTTAACCGAACTGGCTGGCGCCGCGTTGTACCTGCAGAAACGGGGGTTCGCCCTCGACGGAGGAAGTGAAATGGAAGAACTGGCTCCGATGGTCGTTTCGTCGGTCTTCTTCGTGGGGGTCGGCTGGATCGTCAAGCTGTCGCTGGCGCACCGCCGCTTCAACAAGCTGACCCAGCTCCAACACGACCTCCAGTCGAAGCTGCTCGACAAGTTCTCGACCTCCAAGGAGCTGGCGGAGTACCTGCAAGGGGATGCCGGCGAGCGCTTCCTGCAGTCCGCGACCGTGGAACGCTCCGATCCGCACTCGCGGATCCTCGGCTCGGTGCAGGCCTGCCTGGTGCTGCTGACCGGCGGCGCTGCCTTCCTGGTGCTGCAGGGCCGCATCTCCGGCGCCGACGAGGCTTTCGCCTTCCTCGGCACGCTCGGCGTCGCGCTCGGCGTGGGCTTCGGGCTGTCCGCCGGAGTCGCCTACCTGCTGTCCAAGGCCTGGGGCCTCATCAACGGCGGACGACTCCGAAAGCCAGCTCCCGGAGAGGTCGTGAGGCCTGATGATCGCGGTTGCGTTCGTCGGCTCGAGGGCGCTGGGCGGGGCGATGACCGCGGCGGGGATCCCGGCTACGCTGGAGGCTGTGGATCCCCGCGCACCGGCCATGGATGAGCAGAGCTTCCGCCTCTTCTACGAGCGCACCGCGCGCCCGCTCCAGGCCTACCTCGTGCACGCCACCGGCAGCCAGGCGGCGGCCGAGGACCTGCTCCAGGAAGCCTACCTGCGGCTGATCCGCGCTGACGTCCGCGTCAACGACGAGAACCACCGCAAGAACTACCTGTTCCGCATCGCCACCAACCTGCTCCGGGACCGCTACCGGCGGCGCCGGCCCCCGGCCGACGAGCTCACCGAGGCCCGCGACCCCGCGGACCAGGAGGCCGACATCCAGCGCCGGAGCGATCTCTCCAAGGCGCTGCGCGAGCTCACGCCGCGCGAGCGCCAGCTGCTGTGGCTCGCCTACGTCGAGGGCATGAGCCACAACGAGATCGCCGCGGCCGTTGGGCTCAAGAGCGGCAGCATCCGTCCCCTGCTGTTCCGGGCGCGGCGGCGGATGGCCGAGGTGCTGCAGGGAAAGGGGATGGTCCCATGAGCGGCTCGACCTGCGAACGCGAGCAAGAGCTGCTGGCCGCGGTGGCGTCGGGTGAGGTCCCCGACGAGCTGCGGCAGCATGCGGCCGGCTGCGCCGAGTGCTCGGAGGCGCTGCTCGTGGCGACCTTCCTGCGCCGCGAGGCGGCGGCGACCGCGCAGGCCGCTCTGCCCGACCCGGCGTACCTGTGGTGGCGCGCACTTCGCGACCGGCGGTCGGCCGCTGCCGAGCGGGCCACCCGCCTGATCACGATCGTCCAGCGGGCAGCCTTGCTCTGCGCCGCACTGCTCGTCGTGCCGCTCGTCCGCTGGGGCTGGCCACACCTCGCGCACTGGCTCGGCGCCCTGGATCTCCGCACGCTGGCCCCCGAGCTACCGGCCAGCGCCGGCAATCCCATCCTCGTGGTCGGGATCAGCGCGGCCCTGCTCGCGGTGCTCGCCCTCCTCGACCGCCACGGGACGTGGTCTCGGGACTAACTTCGGGCGTCTCGCTGATACCGAGTTGCAACTCATCGAGGACATGGGCCGTACGATGTGCAGGAAGGACGCACGCCGGTGAGCCCCGGGCAACGGCCCTGCCGGCAGCGGCGGTTCATTCCGGGACGGATCTCGGCTGGAGAAGTGACATGAATCCTGCAGAACACCCGCTCCAACCGGTCCGCCACTCGATCGAGGTCGCGCTGCGCCCCGAAGATGCCTTCCGGATCTTCGTCGATCAGATCGACAGCTGGTGGCCGCTGGCCATCCACTCCATCGGCGGCGCGCGCACGACCGGCTGCCACTTCGAAGGGCGCATCGGCGGCCGTATCTACGAAACGCACGACGACGGCTCGCTGCACCTGTGGGGCAGCGTAACCGAGTGGCAGCCGCCCCGGCGGATCGTCTTCAGCTGGCATCCCGGGCGCGACGCGAGCACCGCCCAGGAGGTGGAGCTGCGCTTCGAAGACCTCGGCGCCGGCACTCGGGTCGAGCTCGAGCACCGGGGCTGGGAGGCGCTCGGCGAGCGCGCAGCCGAGGCGCGGGAGGGCTACCGGTCGGGCTGGCCCGGCGTGCTGGCGGACTACGCGCGATGCTGCTCGTCGCAGCAGTAGCCGGGTTCATCGCCGACCGAGCTTCAGCCCCCACGTAACCGGAACCGTCTGGCGGGCCAAGATCTCGCTGAAGGGAGCCTCTCATGAAAGTGCCGCACCGACTTCTCACCCTCGTCCTGGCCGTTGCCGCCGCCCTCGCGCCCGCGACGATCGCCGCCGAGGAACCGCCGGCCATTGCCGTCGCCACCTTCGCCGGCGGCTGCTTCTGGTGCATGGAGCCGACGTTCGACGGGATCGACGGCGTGATCTCGACCACCGCGGGATACACGGGCGGCACCAGCGCAATCCGTACTTACGAGGAGGTCTCGGCGGGACGACCGGCCACACCGAGGCGATCCAGATCGAGTACGACCCGTCGACGGTCAGCTACGAGGCGTTACTCGACGTGTTCTGGCGCAACATCGACCCCACCACACAGAACCGCCAGTTCTGCGACGTGGGCACTCAGTATCGGACCGCCATTTTCGTCCAGGACGATTCGCAGCGCGCCGGCCGAGGGCACCAAGGCGGAGCTGGAGCGGCGGCTAAAGCAGTGTGATCTCCACGGAGATCGTGCCGGCGTCCGAATTCTACCCGGCCGAGGACTACCACCAGGAGTTCTACAAGAAGAACCCCCTACGGTACCAGGCGTACCGAACGGGCTGCGGCCGCGACTCCCGCCTGGAGGAGTTGTGGGGCCCGAGCACTCCACCCTGACCGCGAGCCCGCCAGCGCGCGGC
>CAVWIJ010000009.1:0-8873 GCA_963754985.1 uncultured Holophagae bacterium
GGCGAGCCGCTGCCGGAGCACGTCGTCGAAGGCCGCGCCGAGCTCGCCGCCTTCCGTACCTTTCACCAGGCGGAGCTGGACGATCTCGCAGCCCCCCGCCGGCACCTCGAGGACGTAGCGGGCGGCGGCCTTCGTTCCGGTCTGGGCGGGGTTCACGGCACCCTTCTCCCCGCCGATCACGTAGCGGTGGAACGCGTCCTTCACGTGCGGCGTGGGGTTCGGCTGGCCCCAGAGCCTGTCCGCGTTCGTCTCGTTCTCCGTGAACAGGAGCTCCGGCTCGTCGCTCGCAGGAGAGCGTGTACTCGCCCAGCTCGGGATGGGAGGCCACGAATCGCCCCGCCGGCTTCGCGCGGAGCAGCCGGCTTCTCTCCCTCGTCTCCCCACGACCAGGTGTTCCGGAACCACAGCGTCGGGAGCAGCTGCAGGCGCGCCGCCTCCTGCCCGCGGTTGTGGACCGTGACTCGAATCAGGATGTCGTCCGGACCCGCCTTGGCGTACTCGACGAACGACGTCGAAGTACCGGTCGTCGTCGAAGATCCCGGTGTCGAGGAGCTCGTACTCGAGCTCCTCCCGCGTCCGCCTCCGGTTCGTCTCGACCAGGTCGCGGTAGGGGAACTCGCGCTGCGGGTACTTGTAGAGGTACTTCATGTACGAGTGGGTCGGCGTCGAGTCGAGGTAGAAGTAGTACTCCTTGACGTCCTCGCCGTGGTTCCCCTCGCTGTTGGTGAGGCCGAACGCGCGCTCCTTGAGGATGGGGTCGCGCTCGTTCCAGAGAGCGAGGGCGAAGCACAGGCGCTGCTGGTCGTCGGAGATCCCGGCGAGGCCGTCCTCGCCCCAGCGGTACGCCCGCGAGCGGGCCTGGTCGTGCGAGAAGTAGTCCCAGGCGTTGCCGTCCTCGCTGTAGTCCTCGCGGACCGTGCCCCACTGCCGCTCGCTGAGGTACGGTCCCCACTTCTTCCAGGGGGTGCCCGCCTCGCGGGCGTCGTTCAAGCGCTTCTGCTCGGTGGTGTCCACGATTCCCGTATCGACCGTCTTCGGTTGTGCCATTGACGATTCCTTTCGCTTCCGCGTCGGGAGTGACCCGGGGCCCGGGCTCGTGCAGCCCGCTTCGGCGGGCGATCGACCCGGCTTCGTTGCTGCGCTCGCGGAACCGCCGTCCGGGGCGGCCCATTTGTGTTGAGAATGCCTGTCAACACCCGACTTCAGGCAGAGGTTAGTGGAGATTCGGAGGGTTGTAAACCCGAAATCCTACGTGGTTTGTCGCTGGGACGTCCGCGGGATTGCCGGGCAGGAGAGCCCCGGTCGGCAGGCACGAGCCGCAAGGTCACGTGGCGGCAGGCCCGAGGGCCACCGCTCGACGAGGCCGCATTCGATCGCGGTTCGGCTCAGCTCGGCGCTGCCGTGCCTCCGCCGGCGATCTTCGGCGTTCGACGCAACAGCCCCGACCGATCAGAGTCGAAGTAGTAGAGCTTGGCGACCTCGACTCGCAGCGCCAGGGCGTTGCACAGGAGAATCGCCAGGAGCGTGCCGATCACGCGGACCGACCCAGTAGATCCACCACCCGTGCCACTGTCCCGAGATGAGCGCCGGGCCGAGGCTGCGGGCCGGGTTCGTGCTGGTGCCCGAAACCGGCGCCTCCCAGTAGGACATGACCGCATAAAGAACGGGGATCATCAGGGGAGTGAACCTCCGGAGCTGCCGGAAGCCGATGAACACGCACAGCAACGTGATCAGGCAGAACGTCGTCCAGATCTCGCCCCACAGGACGGCCCGCAACGGGTAGATCTTGCCCGGCAGGGTGGCGCCGAACGCCACGCTCCGGCCCATCTCTCCCCAGGCGAGCAGCGGCACGCAGAAGAGGACCGCGCCGGTCAACTGGCCGAGCACGTAGACCGCGGCGGTGCGCGCGTCGAGCTTGCCCATCAGGAAGAACGCGAAGGTCACGACCGGGTTGATGTGGGCCCCGCTTTCCTTGCCGATCGGCGAGATGCTGATCAGCGCCCCGAAGCAGCCGAACACGAAGCCCGTGATCTGGCGGCGGTACCCCTCATTGAGCACGACCCACACGATGGGGCTGCCGGCGCCGAACATGAAGATGACCAGCGAGAGGCCGCACAGGAGGAGCAGACCCGTGCCGATCAGCTCGGACATGAAGAGGCGCCACGGAAATCGCCATCGCTCGTGCTCTTTCGTAAGATCGGTCACGCAACCCCCTGAGCTCGTGCCTTTGTTTCATTGCCTGTTGGCACCCAGTTTCGAGCGGAGATTAATTGGGATTCGGGGGGCTGGAAACTCGGAATCTTACGGGGGGTCCTTGGGAAGACCGCGAGATTGCCGACCCGGAGACCCCGGGTCGGCAGGCTCGCGCCGCGTCCGGGTGACGGCGGCCGTTCCCAGCCGTCGGCTGCGATGCCGGGGACAGTCGGCGGGTGGCCCGTGACGACCGTGAATTCAGACACGACAACGTCCCCACGACGCGAGGCTTGCGGTACCGGTTGCCGGTCCGGGATCTAGGTCGCCCAGCTGCGTGCCGATCAGGCAGGGCCGTCGATGAGCGTCTCCTCTGAGGCGAAGAAGAAGCTCGATTGTTCGAGATCGAAGAAGGTCTGCTGATGGTTCTGGAACGCCTCCAGCGCGTAGCGACCCCGGTCTCTCGAGCTGCTCCTTCAGCGTCGCGGCGCCGTCAGGCGCCGATCAGCAGCACGACGACGGTACCCCAGAGAGCGAGGATCACGTTGCCCAGGGCGCAGCCCACGCCGTAGCCGAGGGCCGGCACCTTGCTGTCGGCCACCTCCTCGACCGCCGCCAGCGCCGGCGCCGAGGTCCCGGCGCCGCAGCAGACGCCGAGCAGGATCCCCGGGTGCAGCTTGAAGAGGTGCTTCCCGACGAGGATCGTGACGATGTGGGGCAGTGAGGTGATGAGGATGCCGGCGGCAATCAACGCGGGACCTGACTCCAGCAGTCCGCGCACGAAGTCGGGCCCGGCCTCGATGCCCACCAGGGCCAGGAACGCTGTCAGGCCGAGGTTCTCGAACAGCCAGAGCGCCGGTCCCGGAAACGGGCCGAGGCGGCGGTTCATCGTGCACAGCCAGCCGGCGAACAGCCCCATCAGCAGCGCGCCGACGAACACGCTCAGGCTGAGCTTGATCTGCCCCAGGGCCAGGACCGGGAGGCCGATCAGTCCGCCGAGGACGATCGCCACCGCGGCCGTCGGCAGGTTGGTCCGGTTGCTGGGCCACTCGGCGTAGCCGATCCGGTCGGCAATGCGTGCGACGTTGCGCCGGACGCCGACCAGGCGGAGCACGTCTCCCGGTTCCGCCCGGGTGGCCGCGGTGAAGGGCAGCTCGAGGCCGGCGCGAGTGATCCGCCTGAGGTAGACGCCCCGCGCCCCGGCCTCTCGCCCGAGCTCGGCGAGTGGCCGGCCGGCGAGCTCGCCACGGGCGACCACGACGTCCACCTCCACGGTGGGCAGCTCGAGCAGCTCGGCGCCCTCGACCTCGTGCCCGTGGAGGGGGTTGTCGCTGCCCACGAGCCACTCCCGCCGGCCCGACAGCGCGATCCGGTCCCCGGCGAGCAGGCGCAGCGAAGGCCTGGGCTCGTCGATGAGCGTGTCGCCACGGCGCAGCCGCTCGACGCATACCCGGCGGTCCACGAACCGCGCCTCGAGCTCGTCGACCGACAGGCCGGCCATGGACTCGGGCACGGCGTAGCCGCGGATCACGATCGGGACGTACGCCGAGGTCGCGCCATCGTCCTGCCGCTTGACGCCCATCTCCTGCTCGAGCTTCCGGCACTCCGCGGCCAGGTCGACGCCGAGGAGGCGGGGCCCGAGGCGCGACAGCAGCCAGACCACGAGCACCATGCCGAGCAGGTAGGTCACGGCGAAGGCGACAGTGCGGTTGGCCAGGAGTGCCTCGGCCGTAGCCGCGTCGCCCACCATGCGCACGATCGCATCGCCCGCAGTGCCGACCGCGGCGGCCGAGGTCATTGCGCCGGCGACGAGACCACCGGCGGCGCCGGCGTCGAACCCGAACAGGAGCGCCGTCGCATAGGTGGTGGCGAGCGCGGTCAGGCACAGGATCACGGTGAGCGCCACCTGGGGCAGCGCCGTGGCCTTGAGCCCCCGGAAGAAGAGCGGCCCGGTGCGGTAGCCGATGGCGAACAGGAAGAGCAGGAAGAACGCGTTCTTCAGCGGCTGGGACACCGGGATGCCGAGCTGGCCCACGACCACGCCGGCGAACAGGCAGCCGACGATCGGTCCGAGCTCGAAGCTCCCGATCCGGATCCGGCCGAGGGCAAAGCCGATCGCCAAGGTCAGGAAGAGCGCCAGCTCGGGGTTGTCACGCAGGGCATCGACGAACCAGTGCATACAGCCTCCGTGGATGTGGGCCGCCGCCGCGGCCGCCGGCGAGGATTCTAGTACGTCTCCACCGCATCGCTGCGGTCGCGGGAAGCGGCGCGTTGCGGAGAATGAAGAGGTTAATCCCCGCATTCAGAGCGGAAATCAGTGGAGGGCACGCTCACGACATCCAAGTGGGCGAAGATGGCCAGGTGCTCCCAGGACACCGCGTACCGCGACATCCTCGATCTGGTCCGGCGCGGCGCGCTGAAGAAGGACGAAGGCGGCGGGCGCAGCCCCAGCTATTCTCTTGCGTCAGAATCGGTACCATGAGCAACGATGCCTTCAAGACGATGGTTTTCGAACGAATGACGGAGTCGATCATGCACGAAAACGAGAAGACCCGAAACAGCCATGCTCGGCGCATGGCGGCGATCGCCTGTGCAGCCGCCGTGACCCTGGTCGGGGCGTGCAGCTCGGTCTCGACCGGCGGCGTGGTGAGCGGCGGTGCGGCGTACCGGGAGCACCCGGCGACGCCTCCGGCGTCTGAGTCCGGTCCACTGGGTGAGCTGCCCGCGAGCTTCGAGGGCGACCTGCCGTGCGCCGACTGCGAGGGCGTCCGGTATCACCTCGACCTCTTCGAGGACGGCTCCTTCTTCTACCGTTTCACCTATCTCGGCAGGGACGGTGCCTTCGACGACATCGGGACCTACAGCATCGGGGGCGACGGGACAACCCTGACGTTGCACGGCGGCCGCGAGGCCCGCGAGATGTTCCGGGTCGTCGACGCCGGCACCCTGCGCAAGCTCGACCTCGAGGGAAGGACCATCGAGTCCTCCCTGAACTACGAGCTGCGCCGCGCCGCCGCCTTCTCCCCGATCGAGCCGAGCCTCGCAATGCGCGGCATGTACCGTTACATGGCGGACGCGGCGCTGTTCGACGAGTGCCTGACCGGCCGCCGCTTCCCGGTCTCCATGGAGGCCGACAACGTCGCCCTCGAGCGCGCCTACGTCGACGCCCCGCACGATCCGGGCGAGCCGGTTCTGGTCTCGCTCGAGGGGCGGCTCGCCCAGCGGCCGGCGATGGAGGGCGACGCGAGCGTGTTGTCGCTGGTGCCCGAGCGCTTCGTCGGCGTCTGGCCCGGTGAGAGCTGCGGGGCCCGGATGACGACTGTCGAGGTCGCGGGCGTCGACTGGAAGCTGACCCGGCTGGGTGACGTGGCGGTGGTCGTGGCCGAGCCACGACGCCAGCCGAGCCTCACGCTGACGGCGGACGGCCGGGTTGCTGGTTTCACCGGCTGCAACCGGATGGCCGGCAGCTACCAGGTCACGGGCCGCTCGATCGCGTTCAGCCAGCTCGCGACGACGAAGATGGCCTGCATCGACGGTATGGAGTACGAGACGGCTCTTGCGGAGGCGCTCGAGCGGGCGAGGAGCTTCACGATCACCGGCACTCAGCTCGAGCTCGCCGACACCGACGGTGCGCTGCTCGCCCGCTTCGAGGCCCGAGCCACACCCTGAGCAGTCAGGGGCCGGACCGCGAACGGCGGGACCGGAATCACTGGCTCGACCACCTGTCGAGGAGCAGGGAAACAGCGTCGCAGTAGGGGAGGCGGACTACCCCCGGTAATCCCGACAGGGGTGGGGTACGATGGTTGACGGTTTCCGAGACCGGATCGACTCTCTTTGACAGGAGGAGGTGCGTCATGCTGAAGGAGTTCAGGGATTTCGCGATGAAGGGCAATGTGCTCGACATGGCCGTCGGCATCATCATCGGCGGCGCGTTCGGCACGATCATCCAGAGCCTGGTCAAGGATGTCCTGATGCCGCCGATCGGCCTACTGCTCGGCGGCATCGACTTCTCGAACATCTTCCTCACCCTCAAGGCTGGAAACCCCGCCGGTCCGTACGCGAACCTGACGGCCGCCCAGGCCGCCGGCGCGGTGTCGATCAATGTCGGCCTGTTCATCAACGCCGTGATCAGCTTCCTGATCGTGGCGTGGGCGGTGTTCATGCTGGTCAAGGCCTTCAACACCGCCAAGAAGAAGGAAGCGGCGGCGCCGGCTGCTCCTCCCGAGCCGCCGCGCCAGGAAGTCCTGCTCGCCGAGATCCGCGACCTGCTCAAGGCGAAGTAACCGAGAAGGTCCGAGATTCACGATTGCAGATTGAAGATCCCCCCCACCCTGCACGGTGGGGGGTTGTTGTTTGGCAGGGGAGCAGAGCTGTGCGGTCTGGTATTCGGCGAGAGGTCGGCTGGCGGCCCGGACCGGCTGCCGGTGTGTTCACGATCCTGGCCGTGCTGCTGCTTTCGGCCGGCTGCGCGTCGCTACCCCCGGCGCCGGCGAAGACGCCGTCAATGGCGTTCGATCGGCCGCAGTCGACCGTCGCCGGCGCGCTGGTCGCCGAGGTCGCCGCCGCACATCCTGGCTCGTCCGGCTTCGCCCTCCTGCCCTCCGGCCAGGACGCCCTTGCAGTCCGCCTGCTCCTCACCGACTTGGCCGAGCAGAGCCTCGACCTGCAGTACTACATTTTCAAGGGCGACACCTCCGGCCGCGTCCTGACGGAGCGCCTGCTCCGGGCAGCGGATCGGGGCGTGCGGGTCCGGCTGCTGGTCGACGACAACAATCTCGCTGGCCACGACCCCACCGTTGCGGCGCTCGACGCGCACCCCTACATCGAGGTCCGCATCTTCAACCCGTTCGCCCACCGCAGGTCGCACGGGCTCGACTTCGCGGTCGACTTCAGCCGCGTCAACCACCGCATGCACAACAAAATCTTCGTCAGCGATGGTGCGGTGGCCGTTGTCGGAGGACGCAACATCGGCGACGACTACTTCGGCCTGAGCCCCGAGGCGAACTTCCGCGACCTCGACGTGGCGGCGGCCGGGCCGATCGTGCGGGAGATCGCGGCCGGATTTGACAATTTCTGGAACAGCGACTGGGCCTACCCGGTGGCGGCGCTGGTCGAACGCCAGGCGACCCCTGCCGATCTCGAGAAGCTGCGGACGGCCCTGCGGGCCGCGCTCGACGTGGACCACAGCCCGTTTCCGCTCGATGGCGACATTGCGGACCTGAAAGCCCCGCTCGACGAGCTGGTCTCGAGGCTGGTCTGGGCGCCTGGTCAGGTCGTTGCCGATGACTCGAGCACGCTGACCAGGGGTGAACGCGGCAGTGTGGCCGATGCCCTCGTCGAGCAGATGGCTGCAGCCGAGCGCGAGATCCTGATCGAGTCCGCGTACTTCGTGCAGCGGAAGCCCGGCGTCGAGGCTGCCCGGCGCGTCTGCGACCGCGGCATTCGCATCCGCGTGTTGACCAACTCGCTCGCATCCAATGACGTCGCACCCGCTCACGCGGGCTACGAGAAGAACCGCAAGCGGCTGCTCGAGGCCGGCGTCGAGCTGCATGAGCTGCGCCCCGACGCCCTGACGGTGGCCCGGCAGGTCGCGCCGGAGGTGGCCGGTGCGATCACTGCCCTGCACACGAAGGCGGTGGTGCTGGATCGGGAGACGGTGTTCATCGGCAGCTTCAACCTCGACCCGCGCTCGGCCGAGCTCAACACCGAGGTCGCCCTGCTGATCTCGAGCTCGGAGCTCGCGGCACAGGTCGCGGCCTTCATGGACGAGGGCGTGGCGGCCGACTCCAGCTATCGCATCGTGCTCGGCAATGACGGCGACGTCATCTGGATCTCCGAGGTCGAGGGTGCCGAGCGCCGGTGGAAGCACGAGCCCGAGACCAGCGGCTGGCAGCGCTTCGTCGCCGACCTCATCAAGCTGTTTCCGATCCAGTCCCAGCTCTGACGTCCCCCCGGTACCACTGGCCTCCTGAAGGGCGAGTCGAGTGCCGTCGAAGCGCATGGCGGTCGCCGGCGCGTGGGGTTCCTCCATCGTCTGTTCGTCATCTGCCACGGGCTGCCACCAAGGAAGCTGTCGCACTCCCTGCCGGAACCACTTCTCATCCTGAATCTGGCGCACTCGTCGCAGGTATGCCTCGCGGAACGACAAGAGGTCGGAGCCGAAAGCCAGGAGAAACTCTGGCACATCAATCAGTTCGGGTTCGGCCTGGCCTATGAGCTCGCGGTGGCCGCTCCAGCGATAGTCGGCCGGGGCGTCCACGAGACCAGCTGCAACCGGGTTGAGGTGGACGTAGGCAGCGACCTGGTCGAAGTAGGTGGTGCCGGTGACGATTGGGTGTGGCAGACGGGCAGCCGTCAGCCAAGTCCAACGCAAATGAGGGTCAGGAGACGACGTGGACGGCGCGGAGTATGATGCGGGGTAGCAACCGCACTGTAATGTCAAGGCCAGGACTTGGAGGAGATCATGAACATCCTCGTGACCATGATCATCGGCGGCATCATCGGCTGGCTCGCGAGCATGGTCATGAAGACCAACGCTCAGATGGGGATCCTGGCCAACATCGTGGTCGGGATCATCGGCCTGTTCCTGGGCTTCTGGATCGCCGGCCTGATTGGGGTCGCCGCCACGAACAACGTCGTGCGCTGGATCGTCGCCATCGCCGGCGCCGCCATCCTGATCGCCA
>CAVWIJ010000010.1:0-190684 GCA_963754985.1 uncultured Holophagae bacterium
GCCCACAAAGGCTGCGAGATTGCGTAGAATCGGCGGGGGTGTCGGGTGGCACGCAGGTTCTGGTTCCTGGCGCTGTGCGGGGTGGTCGCGGTGCTGGTGTGCACGGCCCTGCTCGTGATCGACCTGCGCCTGCGCAGCGCGTCGAGCCGCCTGCCCGAGCGGGGCGCGGTGGTCGAGCGCGTCGCCGGCTGCCCGAGCCCGGCCGAGATCCTGTTCGACGGCGCGGGGTATCGCCCACGTCCGGGCGCAGGACGAGCCGACGTTGTGGTTCGCCCTTGGCTACCTCCACGCGCGCGACCGCTTCTTCCAGATGGACATGGCACGGCGGACGGCGGAGGGGAGGCTCTCCGAGCTCATCGGGCCGAGGGGCCTCCAGGTCGACCGGGCGATGCGGACCTGGCGGATCGCGGCCACGGCCAACACCCAGTCCTCGCGGCTGGCGGCGAGCGAGCGCTGGGCGCTCGAGGCCTACACCGACGGCGTCAACGCGGCGCTGGCGCGGCACGGTCGCTGGATCTCGCCCGAGACCTGGCTGACCGGGCTCGACCCGGAGCCGTGGGCGGTCGAGGACTCGCTCAGCCTCGGCCTGCTCTACCACCTCGCCATGTCGCCGGCCATGGGCGAGGAGCTGGTGCGCGCGGTCGGAGCTGGCAAGGCTCGGCCGCGACCGTGCGGTCGACCTTTGGGGCTGGAGCTCCGAGGAGGCCGACCGCTGGATCCCGCCGGCGCCAGCGATCTCCACCCGCGCCAGCCGGACGAGCCGATCGGCCCGGAGTACTCGCTCATCGGCTCGAACGCGTGGGCGGTCGGCCCGGCGCGCAGCGCCACCGGCCGGCCGCTGCTGGCGAACGATCCCCACCTCGGCGTCTCGATGCCCGGGGCGTTCTACGCGGTCCACCTGGCGGCGCCGGAGCTGCACTGCGCCGGGCTCACGCTGCCGGGCGCGCCGGGCGTCGTCGCCGGGCACAACGAGCGGGTGGCGTGGGGCGTCACCAACGCCCAGCTCGACGATCAGGACCTCTACGTGCTGACGCTCGACGACACCCGCAACGCCGAGCTCATCGACGGCCGGCTGCAGGACCTCCGCACGGTGACCGAGCGGATCGCGGTGCGCTGGCGCGAGGAGCCGGAGGTGCTGAAGATCCTGGTCTCGGAGCGGGGACCGGTGGTGCCGCGACCGCGGGCGCGAGGTGCTGGCCCTCGAGTGGACCGGACTGCGCGCGCCGAGCGCGCTCGAGGCGGTCCTGCAGACCAACCGGGCGCGGTCCGTCCGCGACGTCGCGGAGGCGTGGCGGGACACGGCGGGCCCCTACCTCCACCTCGTGGCGGCCGACACCGACGGCCACATCCTGCAGTGCCTCAGCGGCCTCGTGCCGGAGCGGCCGCGGGGCGCCGGCCGACTGCCGGCGCCGGGGCACGACTCGCGCTGGGCGTGGGGCGGGATGGTCGCGATCCCCGGCTCGCTGCAGCGCGTCGACCCGGCGGAAGGCTTCGTCGCGGTGGCCAACCACGATCCCTTCAGCGAGGGCGACTACCGCGCCGCCACGTCCGCTGCCCGGCGAGTTTGCGGAGCCGTGGCGGGTGCGCAGGATCCGCAGTGCGCTCGCCTCCCGCAGCGACTGGCGGCCCGCCGACTTCCTCAAGCTGCAGGGCGACGTCCGCTCCGGCCTCGCAGTCGCGCTGCTGCAGCAGCTGCGGCCGGAGCTCGAAGCCCACCGCGGCAGGGCGGCGGCCGCGCTCGCGGCGTGGGACGGCGGGATGGCCGCGGACAGCGTCGCCCCCCACCTCTACGCTCAGCTGCGGCTCGAGCTCGCGCAGGCGATCGGCGGCGACGAGGCGGCGCAGTCCGGCCTGCCGTCGTCGCCGCTCGCCACCTCGGACGTGCTGCGGCTGCTCGCCGGCGGGATGGATGCGGCATGGTGGGACGACAGCCGGACAGCCACCGTCGAGGATCGTGCCGCCATCGTCGCGCGAGCGCTCGACCGGCTCGAGCGGAGCGCGATCGACGAGCCGTGGGGTGGGGTTCATCAGGTGAAGTTCCCGCATCCGCTCGCCGCCGTGCCGGTCGTGGGCCGCTGGCTCGGCCGCTCGTGGAGTCGCGGGCCGTACCCGATCGGCGGCGACGGCACCACGGTCAACGCGAGCTACTGGAGCACGCGCCGTCCCTTCACGGTGATCGGCGTCGCCGCGGCGCGCTTCATCACCGATGTCGGGAGCTGGGACGACACCGTGCTGGTGCTGCCGGTCGGGCAGTCGGGCCGGCCGTGGTCGGCGCACTACGCCGATCAGCTCGGTGCGTGGCTCCACGTCGAGCCGCTCGCCTTCCCGTTCTCGCGCGAGGCGGTGGACGCCGCGGCCACGGCTCGGCTGAGCCTGCTGCCGGCAGCGGCCGGCGACTGAGGCGCGAGCGGGCGTTCCTGTGTAGACTGCAACCATGGGCGTGACGCTGGCGATTTCGACCTGCGGACCGCAGCTCGAGGTGGCGCTGCGGCCGGCGCCGGGCGCGGTCCCGTCGGTGGTCCGGCTCGCCGGGCTGTCGCCGCGGTCGACCCTGCTGCTCGCGGCCATCGACCTGCTCGCCGAGGACGCCGGGTGCGCGCCGGCGGCGATCGAGCGGGTGGTCGTCAGCCGCGGGCCCGGCTCCTTCACCGGGATCCGCGCCGGCCTCGCCACCGCCGCCGGGCTCGAGACCGCCACCGGGAGCTCGCCGTCGGCGTACGACTCGCTGACCGTGCAGGCGGCGCGCTGCAGCCACAGCGGCGACGGTCTGGGTCGCGCAGCCGGGCCGGCGCGGCGAGGTCTACGCCCGGGCCTACCGGGTCGAGCCGCAGCGCCCGCCCGAGGCGATCGGCGACATCGAGATCCTCGCGATCGAACGGCTGGCGGATCGCGGGCCGTGGGTGGCGGCGGAGAGCCTGGACCTCGGCGCTGCCGAGCGGCTGGCGCCGCCGCGCGGGGCGGCCGAGGCGCTGCTCGAGCTCGACCGGCTCGGCGTGCCGTCGGACCCGGTCGAGCCGCTGTTCGTGGAGGGGCCGCCGATTCACGGGGGTGGTGGCCGTGGCTGAGCCGCCGGCAGCGGTGCGCTTCAGCGTCCGTCCGCCGCAGGCCGCCGACCTGCGCTCGATCGAGCGCGCCGAGCGGAGCTGCTTCCCGGACCCGTGGCCGGGCCATTACTTCGCGTCGGAGCTGTTCGCGCCGGGCCGCTTCCAGCGGCTGGCCGTGGATCCCGCGGGCGGCCTGCATCGCCTACCTGCTTCGCCGCCTGGCAGTACCTCGACCTGCACGTGCTGAAGGTGGCGACGCTCCAGCCGTACCGCCGGCTGGGGCTCGCCCGCGCAGCTGATGGGCCTGGCCGAGCGCCACGCGCTGGAGACCGGGGGCGACACCGTCACCCTCGAGGTCAGGGCCTCCAATGACGCTGCGATCGCGATGTACGAGTCGCTCGGATACCACCGGGCCGGGCTCCGGCGCGCCTACTATCACAACGGCGAGGACGCGCTGGTGATGACCAAGGACCTCGAGCGGTAGCAGAGCCGCTCAGGCAATCGACGCCCTCGTACGCTTCCGTTTCCGCGCCCGCTTCCGTCGCCCCGTTCCGCTTCTGCGCCCGCTTCCGCTTCCGGATGATGTCGCTCTTCCGAGCCTGCCGTCGGCAGTGGCAGGTATGGCGCCGGGGGACCGAGCGCCCGCTCGAACAATCGCTCAGAGCGCCCACGCGCAGCTTTGGGAGACTCAGGGCGCCGCACCGGGGAGGAGCTGCCGAGCACACCTCACGTCGGAAGCGGGCTCGGAAGCGGGCGCGGAGGCGGGCGGGGATGAGGGAATCGCCACGAGCGGCGTCGATTCAGGCGGACTCGTCATCCGGTACGGGAGCGGAAGCGGGCTCGGAAGCGGGTGAGGAGCCAGGCCCAGCGTCAAGGCGAAGGGCCAAGCATCTCCTCCACCTTCACCCACTCATCGAACTGCGTCTCGGTGAGGAGCCCGAGCGCGACCGCCGCCTCGCGCAGGGTGAGTCCCTTCGTCGAAGGCCTTCTTCGCGATCCGGGCGGCGTTGTCGTAGCCGATGCGCGGGGTCGAGCGCGGTGACCAGCATCAGGCTGCGCTCGAGCAGCTCGTCGATCCGCGCGCGGTCGGCGCTCGATGCCCGGCCACGCAGTGGTCGGCGAAGCGAGCGGCAGGCGTCGCCGAGCAGGCGGATCGACTGCGAGCAGGTTGTGGATCATCAGCGGCTTGAAGACGTTGAGCTCGAAGTGGCCCGACGGCGCCGCCGAAGGTGACGGCGACGTCGTTGCCCATGACCTGGGCCGCGACCATGGTCAGCGCCTCGCACTGGGTCGGGTTGACCTTGCCCGGCATGATCGAGGAGCCGGGCTCGTTGGCCGGCAGCATCAGCTCGCCGAGGCCGCAGCGCGGGCCGGAGCCGAGCAGGCGGATGTCGTTGGCGATCTTCGTGAGCGAGGCGGCGAGGGTCTTCAGCGCGCCGGACGCGCTGCACCACCGCGTCGTGCGCCGGCGAGCGCCGCGAACTTGTTGGGCGCCGGCGACGAAGGGCAGGCCGGTCAGCCGCGGCGAGGCGGCCGATCGCCGCGCGCCGCGAAGTCCGGGATGCGTGTTGAGGCCGGTGCCGACCGCGGTGCCGCCGAGCGCGAGCTCGTAGAGGTCGGCGAGGGCTGCGTCGAGCCGCTCGAGGCCGTGTCGAGCTGGTGCGCCCAGCCGGCGAACTCCTGCCCGAGGGTCAGCGGCATCGCGTCCATGAGGTGCGTGCGGCCGATCTTGACGATGTCCGCGAACTCGTCGCGCCTTGGCGGCGAGCGCGTCGCGGAGGCGGCGAGCGCCGGGAGCAGGTGGCGCGACGATCCGCTCCGCGGCGGCGATGTGCATCGCGGTGGGGAAGGTGTCGTTGGACGACTGGCCGCGGTTGACGTGGTCGTTGGGGTGGACCGGGTCCTTGCTGCCGAGCGACGCCGCCGGCGAGCTCGATCGCGCGGTTGGCGATGACCTCGTTGGCGTTCATGTTGGTCTGGGTGCCGCTGCCGGTCTGCCAGACCGACGAGCGGGAAGTGGTCGTCGAGCTCGCCGTCGATGACCTCGTCGGCGGCGCGGCGATCAGCGTCGGCGCGCCGCTCGGTCGAGGAGCGCCGAGCTCGGCGTTGACGCGCGCGGCGGCCTTCTTGACGAGGCCGAGCGCGCGGATCATCTCGCGCGGCATGCGCTCGTCGCCGATCCGGAAGTTGTCGAGGGAGCGCGCGGTCTGCGCGCCCCAGTAGCGGTCGGCCGGCACCTCGACCGTGCCCATGGTGTCGCGCTCGGTCCGAGTCGCCATGATCCTCCTCCCGCGGGGGCCGCCAATGGCCGTTCACTCCTCGCAACACGATGGCGGGCGATGGCGTTCCCGCTCGGCGTAGCCGCGCCCGCTTCCGCGCCCGCTTCCGTGCCCGGGTGAACCCACCATCGGCGGCGAGGGCGACCCCTTGGCTCGCGCCCGCGCCCGCTTCCGCGCCCGCGCCCGCCTCCGCTTCCGGATGATGTCGCCCTTCCGAGCGTGCCCTCCGCCATGGCCGGTATGGCGCGAGGAGACTGTGTGCGCAGACGACCGCTCAACGTGCCCACACGGAGATTCGGGACGGCCCAGCGCGCCGCGCCGGCAAGGATCTGCCGAGCAGACAACACGTCGGGCTCGGAAGCGGATGCGGAAGCGAGCGGAAGGGGACGAGGAAGCGGGAGGAGCGGCTCTCCAGTCGAGATAAGCTCGTGGTCGGAAGCGGGCTCGGAAGCGGAAGCGGGCGGGTGGGGGACCAACCCCTCATCCCGAATCCCTCCCCCCTCGCGCCGGACGGTATGATAGTTATGGCAACATGAAACGCCTGGGCGAGATCCTGATCGAGCGCGGGGTGCTCGCGCTGTCCGAGCTTCACACCGGCCTCGAGGCGTGCCGCCGCAGCGGCGGCCGGCTTGGCACGCAGCTGCTCCGCTTCGGCTTCGTGGACGAGCCCGCCCTGCTGCGTGCGCTGGCGGAGCAGTACGGAGTGCGCGCCGTGGCATCGGCGGTCCTGCGAAGGGCGCCGATGGAGGTGCTGTCGCTGCTGCCGCCGGCGCGCGCCCGCCGGCTGCGCGCGGTGCCCTTCGAGCGCCTGCCGATCCACCTCAAGGTCGCGATGATCAATCCTCGCGACGCGGTCGCCGTCGAGGAGATCTCCGAGCTGACCGGCCTCGAGGCGCTGCCCTTCGTCGCGACCGAGGCCGCGGTGCTCGAGGCCATCGCCCGCCTCGAGAGCGTCTCCCTGGAGGCCGGGTCCGCCGAAGTGACCGAGGTCCGGGGCGACTGGGACGCGCTGTGGCACCCTCCGCGAGCACGGCCGCACCAGCTCCTCGGAGCGTGGCGGCCGCGGCTCGAGCAGCCCCCGGCGGGCCGCGAGGTCGCCACCTTCCCGGGGCTCGCCTCGGTGGACGGCGAGGCCGCGGTCGAGGCGGACCACCCGATCGACGAGGCGACCCTGCGCAGCCAGCTCGCGTCAGCGGCCCACCGCGACGAGGTTGCCCGGCTCACCCTGCGCTACGCCGCAGGCTACTTCGCCAGAGCGTGCCTCTTCGTCGTCCACCGGGGCTCAGTGCTCGGCTGGACCGGCCGCGGCCACGCGGTCGTGGTCGACGACCTGCAGAGCTACCGGGTGCCGCTCGACGAGAAGTCCCTGTTCCACGAGCTCCGCTCCGGCGCCGGCCACCACCTCGGCCCGATCCCCGACGACCCCCCCAACCACGGGCTGCTGCGCGTGCTCGGTGACCCGAAGCCGCTCTCCGTGCTGCTGCTGCCGATCCGGGTTCGCGATCGCGCCGTGGCCTTCCTGCTCGCTGACAACCCGAACGAGCACGTGGTGGCGCCGGTCGAGGAGCTGAGCTCGGCGATCGCGGCGGTCGGCCTCGCGATCGAGATCCTCATCCTGCGCAAGAAGATCACCGGCTGATTGCGCTGATACAATCCTCTCAGGATCAGCGACATGGAGGAGGGGAGCCGCGCGACGGTCGCGAGGGCTGCGCGCCGACGGGACGCTGACCGAGCTCGGGGATGAGCCGGCCGGCGCTCCGGCGGCCGGGGGCGCGCTCTCTCCGGGCGCCGAGCTCGGAGGCCGCTACCGGATCGTGTCCCGGATCGGCGCCGGCGGCATGGGCGAGGTGTGGCGGGCGCTCGACCTCAAGCTGCGGGTCGAGGTGGCGCTCAAGGCGGTGCGGCCGGACGCTGGTCGGGAGCGAGCGTCGACTCGAGTCGCTGCGGCGGGAGGTGCGGGCCGCGCGCGAGGTGGTGTCCCCGAACGTCTGCCGGATCTACGACCTGGAGGAGATCGACGGCCGCGAGCTGGTGTCGATGGAGTACGTCGACGGGCAGACGCTGCTCGACGTGCTCCGGGAGCGGGGGCCGCTCGGGCTCGAAGGAGGCGCAGGACATCGCCTCGCAGTTCCTGTCCGGGCTCGAGGCGATCCACAAGGCCGGGCTCGTCCACCGCGACGTGAAGCCGGAGAACATCATGGTGACCCGGGCCGGGCGGGTGGTGGTGATGGACTTCGGGCTGGCGCGGCAGGAGGCCGAGGGGAGCGGGACGGTGTCAGGGACGCCGGCGTACATGGCGCCGGAGCAGGCGGCGGGGGAGGCGGTGGACGCGCGGGCGGACGTCTACTCGGCGGGGGTGGTGCTGGCGGAGATGGTGAGCCCGGAGGGGATCAAGGACCGGGACAGCCGGCAGAGCCTGTGGGAGGGGGTGAGGAGCGAGCCGCCGAAGCTGCCGGACACGCCCGTGGGCGCCGGTCTTGAAGAGGGCGGTGGCGAAGGAGCCGGAGGGGCGCTATCGCACGGCGCACACGCTGACCCGGGCGTTGGAGGAGGTGACGCTGCGGGTGGCGGGGGCGGAGGATCTCCACCCGTACCCTGGGCTCGCCTCGTTCACCGAGGCGGATGCGGAGTACTTCTTCGGCCGGGAGGCCGAGGTCGAGGAGATGTGGCGCAAGCTCGAGGGGCCGGCCCGGCTGCTGGGGCTCGTCGGGCCGTCGGGGGCGGGGAAGACGCTCGTTCTTGCGGGCGGGGCTGATGCCCCGCGCGAGGCAGCGGGTGGCGCTGCCTGCTCTGCACGCCGGGCAGCAACCCGGAGCTGTCGCTGAGCCGTGCGCTTGCCTCGGAGCTGTCGGGCGACGCCGAGGCGGTCGAGCGACTGCTGCGCTTCGACGAGCCGGAGGTGGCGGTGGCGGCGGTCGCGGGCTGGCGGCGGGGCGACGAGCACGGCGCTGCTGATCGTCGACCAGTTCGAGGAGCTGTTCACGCAGAACGGGGTCGAGGTGCAGCGGCGCTTCGCCGACCTGCTCAACCGGCTCGTGCTTGATCGCCGACGTCCACGTGCTGCTGAGCCTGCGGGACGACTTCCTGATGCGCTGCCGCGATCACGAGCGCAATGAAGCCGCTCTTCGCGGACTTGACGGCGCTGCCGACCCTTTCCGGAGCGGCCCTCCGGCGGGCGCTGACCCAGCCCGCGCTGCAGTGCGGCTACCGCTTCGAGGACGACGCGCTGGTGGAGGAGATGCTGGCCGAGGTCGAGGGCGAGCGCGGGGCGCTGCCGCTGCTCGCCTTCGCCGCGGCGAGGCTGTGGGAGAAGCGGGACCGGGAGACCGGGCTGCTGACCCGGCAGGCGTACCAGGACATCGGCGGCGTCGGCGGCGCGCTGGCGCGGCACGCCGAGGCGACGATGGACCGCATCGGCTCGGAGCGCATCGCGATCGTGCGCGAGCTCTTCCGCAACCTGGTCACCGCCGAGGGCACCCGCGCGGTCCGCGAGTGGGACGAGCTGCTGTCGGTGTTTCGCCGATTCGCGACGCGAATGGCCGCCGAGGTGCGTCCGCGCGCTCGTCGACGCCCGGCTGCTGACCTCGTACGAGGTCAAGGAGGAGGACCGCGAACCGACCCGCCGGGTCGAGATCATCCACGAGTCGCTGCTCGCCAACTGGCCGCGGCTGGTGCGCTGGCAGACCCAGGACGCCGACGCCGCCCAGCTGCGCGACCAGCTGCGCCAGGCGGCGCGGACCTGGGAGGAGCACGAGCGCACCGACGACCTGCTGTGGACGGGCTCGGCCTTCCGGGAGTACGCGGTCTGGCGGGAGCGCTACCCGGGCGGGCTGACCGAGCTCGAGGAGGCCTTCGCCTCGGCGATGACCTCGCTCGCGACCCGCCGCCGCCGGCGGCGCCGAGTTGCGACGACCGTCGCCATCGTGATGCTGCTCGCAGTGGCGGCCGCCCTCTCGCTGATGTGGCGCACGAGTGCGCTGCAGACCCGGCGCGCAGACGCAAACGCATTGTTCCGCTATGGTCAGTCCGTTATCGACAGGTATCCGGCCGGTGCTTTGGGGGCGGCGCTGGGGAGTCTCGAGATCGCCGACGACATTGAGGTGCGCCGGTTCGCCGTTGAAGCACTCCAGCGGGGTCCAAAGTGTCGTCGATCGCTGGGGCGACGCAGCTGAGCGTCGAGTTCAGCCCGGACGGTCACTGGCTCGCGGTGGCATACGTCGATGGTTCGGTGCGCCTGTTCCACGAGTCCGGAGGAGAGCCGACGTGGAGTGGAACGCTCACCAGGGCGGCGCGATCGCGTCCTTCAGCCCAGACTCACACGTCGCTCTTCACCGTCGGGTTAGCGGACGCCACGATCCGGAGATGGACGGTGCCCGGTGGGCAGTTGCTTGCTCGATCGCGGCACCGGAAGACATCCGGATGGACGGCTTCGATCCGGCGGAGCTGGGTATGGTGCGGAGCCTGCTGCGAGTCGTCAATTCGACCCGGGGAACCGACAACTCCAGCTGCCGATCGACCCAAGTGGACGACCGACGTGCGACCCTTCCAGGTCTACCGGCGATTGCAGGAGACGTGGGCAAGCGACCTCGGCGGCGCTCGATCCGAGTGGGAGTCGGCTTGCCGTCATCCACGGGTGTGACCTTTCGATGGTATTGCTCGAGGACCCCGCGCAAGGCGTGCGCCTTGTTGGTCGGAGCGGGCAGGTTCTGGAGCGGGTGGCCTTCCACCCTGGCGGAGACCGGTTGGCAACGGTCGACGCTTCAGGCCGCGCCGAGATGTGGTCGGTCGGTGACGCGCCGGCGGCGCCCATCCGACAATGGCGCGGCTGGCGCGAGTCGGCGTTCTGGGATCTCCAATTCGATCCGACGGGATCGTTGCTCTTTGCCACCGATGAGTCCGGCAACACGGTGGTGTGGGGCATGGACGACCCGCCCGACGCCGATCCATACCACTGGATCACGGCAATGTCTCGCCAAGTGCTGGCGATCCATCCGAGCGGCCGGTGGTTCGCCGAGACCGCCACCAACGGCTTCGGTGTGTGGCCGTTCGACCGGTCACGGTATGCCTGGGTGCTCCGGGGCCACACCGGGACCGTCGAGGAGCTGCGCTTCGGCCAGGACGGCAGCTGGCTGGTCTCTGCTGCACTCGACGGGACGGTTCGGCTCTGGGCTCTGAATGCCGCCGCACACCAGCGCAGCCGCGTGCTCGGGGTGATCGAGAGGCCGGTGAGCGAGCATGTTCGGCTCGACGTCGCGCCTGACGGCACGTTTGTCGCAGTGACGACGACCGCCGGCAGTGTCCAGATTCTGCCACTCGACGGATCGCCGACCACCGAGCTCCGCGGGCTCGAGGCCGCAGCCCACGGCGCTGGCTATAAGCTCGGACAGCCACCTGGTCGCAGTGGCTGGCGGCGGTCTACTTGCACCAAACGGAGCGGTGATTCGAACATGGGACCTCACGTCCGGCGACGCACGCGTGGTAGATCGCGACCTGCCAGGGCCAGTCTGGGACCTGCGGTTCACCGCCGATGGTGCGCTTCTGGCGTCCGACGGCGATGGCGCGCTGCGCAGGTACGACCTAACCGAGGGCACTCACGAGGTGATCGCGGAGACGGTGTCAAGGTTTGACGTGACGCGGAGGGCGGTCGCGTTGTGTTGGTCTCGGAGTTCGACCCGGTGGTGGTGCCCTGCGGCGGTGCTGGATGTAGCGGCCTCGACCGTCACTGAAATCGCCAAGGATGTGGACGAGGGGCTGTTCGCGGTGGCGATCGATCGAGGGGGTGAGGTTGTGGTGGGCGGCGGCAAGCAAGGGATCGTCTGCGTGAGCGGCCATCCGGTGGAGAGCCTCACCTTCTGTACGGCCATCAAGGGATGGTCGCGGCGGTCGCAATCTCCCCCGACGGCCGTTGGATCGCGTCCGGTTCCCAAGACGCCACGGTGCGGCTGTGGCGGGTTCCCACCGGGACGCCGGTGCAGGCTCTGCCGGTCCGTCGCTTCCTCGAGGTGATGTACCAGAACTGCAACTACGTCTACGTCAAGAACCCGTATGCGCCGACAGGCTTCGATACCGTGATCCGACCCTTCGGCGGCTGGGATGAGTTTCCCGAGTACTGAGCAGCGGCGACCACGAGGCATTGACAAAGCAGCGACCGAGCCGATGCCGGATCTGACCAAGCCGCCGCTCCACACGCTTGCCGCACGACGAGCTGCTGGCCAAGCTGCAAGTCGCTCACCAACCTCCGCGCCGTGCGCGACCCGGCCTCCGACACCGGCTGGACGGTCGAGATCGGCCCCTTCCCCGGCTGGGCCGTGGTCCCGGAGTGAAACCCCTGACGTCGAATTCTCGACGGTCCAGCGTCATGGCCTCGCTGGACGGGACTTGGAGCGCCCGTGGTGGCGATAGCCGCACGCCTCGACCGTTGCCGAGCGACCGGGCAGGTGGCCGAGCGCCTCAGACCAGGGTGCTGAGGAAGGTCAGTGCCGGGCAGACGCGGACCCCTTCTGGAGAGAGGTAGTCCTTCCGGCCGGTTGCCGAGACCTGCCACGCCGGGCAGTCGGGGAAGCGCAGCTTGAGGTAGCGCAGGCTGCGATCGAGCTTGGCGTCCGAGAGCTTGCTCTCCACCATGAGCACCGGCGTCTGCCGATCGACAACCACAAAGTCGACCTCCCGGCCCTCGGAGTCGCGGAAGTAGCGCAGGTCGAGGTCGAGGCCCTCGGTGTCCTGCCGGTAGTGCACCCACTTGAGGAGGTGCGAGGCGACGAGGTTCTCGAACCGAGCCGCCGGGTCGGGGACCAGACTCCAGTCGAAGTGGTAGTGCTTGCGCGCCTTCTTGACCGCCCGGATCCCCGGGGCGCCGAACGGCGGCAGCCGGAACAGCGCGTACAGCCGCTCGAGGATGCGAGTCCAGCTCTCGACCGTCTTGTGGCTGAGCTGGAGGTCCTCGCGCAGGGCGTTGATCGACAGCGGCGAGCCAACACTCCAAGAAGATCATGGGAGATTTTGACAGCTATCGAATTTCGCAGATCTACCGTCGCTGCCGAGGGCGGTGCTCGTCGGCTCAGCCGAGCAGCTCCTCGACCGACAGCGCGCGCACGCCCGGCGCCAGGGCGCGGGGACCGCCCGGGCCTCCGCGAGCCACGACGATGCACTCGACCTTCCGGGGCTCCATCGCGACGGCAAGGCGAGCCAGCGGACGCGCCATGTCCGGCGTCACGGTTCGGGTCCACTTCGCCTCGATGAGCCTCAGAGAGCCGGCCGGCCCGGGAACGACGAAGTCGACCTCCAGCCCCTGCTGATCGCGGAAGTGGAAGATCTCCGGCCGCTTCCCGGCGTTGAGCAGGTTCTTGACGAGCTCGGAGGCGACGAAGCCCTCGAAGCAGGGCCCGACGAACGGCGAACGCTCCAGCTCGGCGGCGCTCGCGACGCCCAGCAGGGCGCACAGGAGCCCGGAGTCGATCCAGTAGAGCTTGGGCGACTTGACGAGCCGCTTGCCGACGTTCTCGAAGTACGGCGGCACCAGGAGGATATGGCCGGTGACCTCGAGAACCGCCAGCCAGGAAGCGATCGTCGGGTACCGACACGCCGAGCGGCGCCGCGAGATCGGTCTTGTTGAGGAGCTGCCCGTTGCGCGTGGCCAGCAGCGCGAGGAAGCGCCGGAACGTCGCCAGATCGCGCACCTGAAGGAGTGACCGCACATCACGCTCGAGGTAGGTCTGGATGTACGACCGGAACCAGTCGGCTGCGCTGCGAGGCCTCAGGACGACCTCCGGGAAACCGCCGCGAAGCAGGTTCCAGTGCTGGTCTCCCGGTAGGAGAGCGGCAGCAACGTGAAGACCGCCGCGCGACCGGCCATCGACTCGGACACGCCTTTCATCAGCGTGAAGTCCTGCGAGCCGGTGAGGAGCCAGCGACCACGCCGCGACGGCGCGCGGTCGATGAGCGTGCGAATGTACGGCAGGATCTCGGGCACGTGCTGCACCTCGTCGAGGATCGCCGGCGTGTGCACGTCGGCCAGCCAGCCGCGGGGGTCCGCCCGAATCCGCGCGATCACGTCCGGGTCCTCGAGGAGGTGATAGGACGCCTGGGGGAAGGCGTGCCGGAGCAGGTACGTCTTGCCGGATCGCCTCGGTCCGGTGAGCACGACGGCCGGGAACCCTCGTGCGGCCCGCTGCAGCTGGACGCCAAGCTCGCGTTCAATGTGGCCCACGCGGAGCCTCCCTCGGACTGGTGTCGACTGTGAGTATTCTAAAGTACGACTTTAGAAAACTCAACTACTCAAGACGCCTGGACAACGTGGTGCCCACCCCCGAGCCCGCCTCTGTGGCCAGGTCAGGCTCCGCCTCTCACCCTGATCGAGCCGCCCACGAGGGCTGCGAGTCGACGGGCCCCCTTGAGCGACGCAGGCCACTCGCCTGGCGAATCGCGGTATGATCCCTCAGCTGGAAGGGAGGGGCGCATGGCCGTCGCATCGAGCCGAGTGGAGACCTTCGTGGAGCTCATCCGGAGGGCGGCGACCGACCTTCCGGCGGACATCGAGGGGGCGCTCGAGGCCGGGCGCAAGGTCGAGTCCGCGGGCAGCCTGGCCGAGAAGGCGCTCGGCACGCTGCTCGACAACGTCGCCATGGCGCGCGAGCTGTCGTCGCCGATCTGCCAGGACACGGGGACGCCGGTGGTGTGGGTCCACCACCCGGCCGGAGTCAGCACGCGCCAGCTCGAGGAGGACTTCGTCGAGGCGGTCCGCCAGGCGACCGCGCGCAGCTTCCTGCGGCCCAACGCGGTCGACACCCTGACCGGCAAGAACACCGGCCACGGCACCGGCCGCGGCATCCCGTACCTGCACTTCGAGGAGTGGGACGACGACCGGATCGAGGTCCGGATGATCTTGAAGGGCGGCGGCAGCGAGAACTGCGGCGCCCAGTACAAGCTGCCGGACGGCAAGCTGAAGGCCGGCCGCGACCTCGAGGGCGTGCGCCGCGCGGTGCTCGACGCGGTCTTCCAGGCCCAGGGCAAGGGCTGCGCGCCGGGCGTGCTCGGGCGTGTGCGTCGGCGGCGACCGGGTGTCGGCGTTCAGCGAGTCGAAGCGGCAGCTGCTGCGCCCGCTCGCGGACGTCAACCCGCTGCCCGAGCTCGCCGCGCTCGAGGCGCGGGTGCTCAAGGAGGCCAACGGGCTCGGCATCGGGCCGATGGGCTTCGGCGGGCAGACCACGCTGCTCGGGGTCAAGATCGGCGTGCTCGACCGGCTGCCGGCGTGCTACTTCGTGACCGTCTCCTACATGTGCTGGGCCGACCGCAGGGCCGGCGTGAGCATCGACACCGGAGGTCAGGCGACATGGCTGAGCTGAAGCTTCCTGCCGACGAGAAGACCATCCGCGCGCTCAAGGTCGGCGACTTCGTCGAGCTGAGCGGCCGCATGATCACGGGCCGCGACGCCGCCCACAAGTGGCTGATCGAGGCGCACCGCGACGAGGTCGCGCCCTTCCTCGAGGACTCGGTGATCTACCACTGCGGTCCGGTGGTGGCCAAGACCGAGGACGGCGGCTGGAAGTTCGTCGCCGCCGGGCCCACGACCTCGATCCGCGAGGAGCCCTACCAGGCCGACGTGATCTGCAACTACCGCCTGCGCGGGGTCATCGGCAAGGGCGGCATGGGCAAGAAGACGCTCGACGGCCTCGCCCGCGGCGGCGCCGTCTACCTGCACGCCATCGGCGGCGCCGCGCAGGTGCTGGCGGCGGCGGTCACCCGCGTCGAGCGGGTGTTCATGCTCGAGGAGTTCGGGGTGCCGGAGGCGCTGTGGGTGATCCAGGTCGAGCGCTTCCCGGTGGTCGTGAGCATGGACTCGCACGGCGGCTCGCTGCACGACGAGGTCGAGGCGGCGTCGAAGAGCCGGCTCGATGAGCTGCTCGACCTCGCGCGCTGAGGTTCAGCGCCCGCTTCCGCGCCCGCGTCCGCATGGCCTTGAGCTGAAATCACCACGAAGTCACAAAGGCACCAAGAGGGGCTTTTGATGACGCCGCAATCAGAGCAGGCTTTGGCGCAGAATTCGCGGTGCCGCCCCGATCAGGCACGCGCCACTCAGCGACCTTGCTTCGTGCCTTCGTGTCGTTGTGGTTGCCACTCGATAGCAGCTCGTCACCGGCTTCCGCGCCCGCTTCTGTGCCCGCACCCCTCCCCAGACGATCAGCTGCGGTGATCGTCTGCACTGGGCGATCGAGACCGTGCGTACGTATCATGGGTGTGAACGCCACTGCATTCCCGGCTTGGGTCGCGGACGGCGGCCGCTTTCGGCCGCCCGACACAGCGCTCCAAGAGGCGGAGGACGCGCCATGGCTCATCGGGTCGTCGTCGCCTGTGCGGCGTTGTCGCTCGTGCTCGCCACCGATCTCCCCGCCTACTGCCCGGAACGGGTCGGTGCCTGGCCGCTCGGTTCGCCGTCGGCGGTCGAAGTCGCGTCCGGCCACGCGTACATAGGAATCATCGACGCGCTCATAATCGCCGACGTCTCAAGCCCGTCGCACCCGCGGCAGGTCGGACGGGTCGCAGTCTCGGGCACGGTTCATGGTGTTGCGGTCGCGGACGACTACGCATTCGTCGTGACCGGTGAGGACGGTGGCAGCGTCAGTGGGCTCCGCGTGGTCGACGTGAGCATCCCGTCCGCTGCGGTGGCCGTGGGCTTCCTCCACACTCCTGGCTCGGCTCTTGGTGTCGCCGTGGCAGACGGGTTTGCGTACGTCGCGGACGGCCACGGTCTTCGAGTGATCGACGTGAGCTCACCATCGGCGCCAGTAGAGGTGGGCTGGGTCGACTCGCCAGGCATGACCTTCAACGTTGCTGTGTCGAGCCCTTTCGCGTACGTTGCCGGCGGAGGCGGGCTCAAGGTCTTCGACGTCTCCGACCCCGCTGCTCCGCACGAGGTTGGGTTCGTCCGGGCCCCTGGCAATGCGATCGATGTCGCGCTGTCGGGCCGCTACGCGTACCTCCTGACGCAGGAAGCGGGGCTTCGAGTGATCGACGTCGCGATTCCGGAAGCGCCCGTCGAGGTCGGTCATGTCCACACGTGGGTGGACGGCACCGGCGTCGTAGTCTCGGGCAGCCGCGCTTACGTCGCGTGGGACGGTTTTGGCAGAGAGGGCGGACTTCGGATCATCAATGTGAGCGTTCCGACATCGCCGGTCGAAATGGGCGATGCGTATATGGACGGCGGGTCCCCTGGTCTGGCGGTCTCAGACAACCACCTGTATCTCCTGGGAGAGGATGGCGTGACGGTGTTTGATGTGACCTACGCGCAGGGCGTCCTCAGACTTGGCGAGATCGAGACCACGGGCTTCGCATCGAGCGTCGCAGTGTCGGGCGGATACGCATATGTCTCTGGGCGGGGTCTCAGGATTCTCGACGTCAGCGCCCCTGGCGACCCGCTCGAGGTCGCTTCGGTGGACACTGAGGGCCATCAAGGCCACGGTCAAGGTGTCGCCGTGTCCGAAGACCACGCGTACGTCGTCGCCAACAAGGAGGTGGGGGGTGGTGAGATTCTCGGCAAGCTCTTCGTGTTTGACGTGACCATTCCGTCCGCGCCGCGCGAAATATACCATCGGGAATGGCTGGGCGGCAGGGCCCACGCGGTCGCGGTCTCGGGCAACCTCGCCGGTGTCGCGATTGGAGGCGGCCTCAGAATCTTCGACGTCCAAGATCCTGCCACCCCCGTTGAAATCGCGTTCCTCGATCTGGTTGAAACAGAAGACGTGGCGCTCTCCGACAGCTACGCGTTCGTCGCGGCCGGCTGGCGCGGCCTGCGCGTGATCGACATCGCGGTGCCATCAGCGCCGGTCGAGGTTGGCGCCGTCGGAGGTCTTGGTGACGCTCGGGCCGTTGCCGTGTCGGGCAGCTACGCCTACGTTGCGGATGCGTCGGACGGTCTCCGGGTCATCGATGTGAGCGCGCCGTCGTCTCCGGCGGCGGTCGGGAACGTGGACACGGACGGCGCCCTCGATGTCGTGGTGTCCGGTGGCCTCGCCTATGTCGCCTTCGGTAATCCGTTGTCTGCCAACCCCCCTGCTGAGGGGCTTCGAGTGGTCGACATCACGACGCCGTCGTCACCGGTCGTGGTGGGGTACCACTCGATCGACCCGAGGTGGCCACGCTACGAGTACGGCCTGCGAGGGGTCGCTGTGTCGGATGGACGGGTCTTCTTGGCAGCGGGTGCTGCCGGGGTCTACGTCTTCAGTGAATGCACGGGTCCGGCACTCGATCAACGGGAGTCCTACATCGCGGCTGCCGCCTATGCGCCCGGAGCCCAGGGCGCCTTCTTCCAGACCGACCTCGAGGTGAACAACACCGGGGCCGAGGAGTCACAGGTGACCTTTCAGTGGCTGCCGCGCGGCGAGGACAACTCGCAGCCCATGGAGTCCGAGCCGATCGCGCTCGCCCCGGGTCGAAGCCTGCGCTTTGGCAACGCGCTGGTTGAGCTCTTCGGTCTCGGACCGGACTCCGTCGGCGCCCTCAAGATCGTGGCGAGCACCGAGTCGGTGATCGGCATGAGCCGCACCTACAACCTCCCGGCCGGCGAGACCGCCGGCACCTTCGGCCAGGGCCTGCCCGCCGTCCGGGCGACCGAGATGATCATGGGTACCGAATCTCGGCGCATCATCTTCCTGAGCGACGGCTTCTCCTCCCGCTCCAATGTCGGCTGCGTCAACGGCTCGAGTGATCAGCTCCGGATCAACATCAGAGCTTTCGACGACGAGGGCACCCTTCTCAGGACCACGGCAATGGACCTGGGATCCTACTCGAACAACCAGATCAATCGCATTCTGAGCAGCCACGGATCCGTCAATGGCTACGTCGATGTGTGGGCCGACAACCTCGACGCGCTCTACTTCTGCTACGGCTCCATGCTGGACAATCTCACCTCCGACCCGACCACGATTCTCCCCCAGGTTCCGTCCGCCGACACGACCTTCATCCCGGCCGCAGCGTTCGCCGCCGGGCTTGAGGGCTCCTTCTTCCGGAGCGACGTCGACCTCAACAACGCTGGCTCGACCGACATCACCTACCGGCTGGCGTGGCTGCCCCGCGGCGCCGACAACAGCGAACCGGTCCGAAGCGAGGAGTTCTCGCTGGCGCCTGGGGTTGGCGTGCGCTACGCCAACGTGCTGTGGGGGCTCTTCGGTCTCGAGCCGGACCAAGTGGGAGCCCTTGCAATTGAGGCGAGTGGGATCGACCTGCTCGCGATGAGCCGGACCTACAACCTGCCGTCAGCCAAGATCGCAGGCACCTTCGGTCAGGGGCTGCCGGGCATCGCGGCCGACCGGATGATCCCGACCGGAGTCAAGAAGCGAATCCTCTTCATGAGTGAGAACGACGACGTTCGATCCAACCTGGGTTGCGTCAGCGGAGTTATGACGGAGGTCGGCGTTACCGTCGATCTGTACAACTCGGACGGCGTCAAGCTCGAGACGAAGTACATGGTGCTGCCGCCCTACTCCAACCGGCAGATCAACGGTATCTTTCGAGACCACGCTCCGGTGAACGGGTACGTGGACGTTTGGACCAATACCCCGAATGCCTCGATCTACTGCTACGGCTCGGTGCTCGACAACCTCACCTCGGATCCTACAACCGTGCTCCCGCAATGACTCCCGGTCGCGCATCCATCCGGGAGGCGTCACTCAGAGACCTTACTTCGTGCCCTCGTGTCTTTGTGGTTGTTGGGGATGTCTACTTCCGCGCTCGAGGTTACTGCGGGCGTGCCGGCTCCCAGTACGACCTCGCGACGAGCTGGCGCAGTCGGTCCGCGCCGACGGCCGGCTCGGCCGCGGTGGTCAGCGCGTGCACGTCCCGCGCCTGGGCATCGATGACCAGCAGCACGGCGGTGGTGAGCCGGCCGCCGTCCGGAGCGCGGGCCTCGCCGGCGGCCTCGAGCACGCGGTGCGCACCGAGAGTCGGCCCCTCGCGGGCATCCCACTCCCGGGCCACCCGGGCGGTTGCCCGCCGCGCCGACTCGAATCGCCGGAAGGGCCACGACTGCACGAGGACCCACTGGCCGTCGCGGTGGCTCCACACCTCGTGCAGGTTCGGGATGCTGGCCGAGCTCGGCCGCAAACGGCGCTGACGCGACCGTCCACTCCCGCCCCGAGTCGGTGAACTGGAGCCGCCAATCGACGTTGCGATCGAGAGTGCCGGCCACGAGCAGCGGAGCCACGAGGACGGCAAGGGACAGCACCGCGCCGGCCGGGACGAGCCAGCGCCAGCGGGCGCTGGCCCGAGGGCTGATCGCCCCGGCCCGTTCCGCGAGCAACCTCGCCGACCAGGCCGCGTGCAGCTTCATCACTCCGAGGACCACGGCGCCGAGGGCGACAGCCGCCGCGATCCGCCACCCCTCGGTCGCCGCGAGCACCCCTGCGGCGAGCAGCGCGAATATGGCGAGCTCGACGGCGCAGCGGACCGCGGCCGCGACTGGCCGCTGCGCGTAGAGGTGGCCGGCGCCCGGAGCGGCGAGGGCGAGCTGCACCGCGCGTCGCGGCGAGCGCACGGTGTCGCCGCAGCGGCGGCAGCCGCCGGCGTCGGGAGCCCGGCTCGCGCCGCAGCTTCCGCAGTGGAGCAGCGGCGCGGTGCGGGTGAGCGAGGGGACGTAGGTCGACACCGCGAGGTTGACCCGCTTGGAGAGCCGGCCCTCGACCGCTGGATCCGGGACGTCGCGCAGGAACCAGCGATGGCTGTCCTCCGCCCAGGTGCGCAGCTCGAGCCAACCGCCGTCGATGCGGAACGATGGGATGCCATCCCACGGGAAGGAGCGGATCCGGCCGAGCGCCCGCCGTCCACTGCTGCTGAGCCCGATCTCGATGAGGCGCCGTGGGGTGAAGAGTAGCGCGACCCGTCGCGACTGCGGCCACAGGCCGCCGAGGACGGCGCGGTCGAGTGGGCGGGTGTCGGCAACGGCCTCGGACAGCGCGAGCAGCTCCTCGTTGTTCTCCAGGATGCGGTTCGCCGGCGCCGCGATGGCGCGGGCCAGGCGCCGCTGGTGGGGAGCGGCCACGACGCTGCCCCGCGGACGCTTCACGGCAGCGGTCCCGGGGTCGGTATCGTTCCCGGGAGGCGGCTGCGGGCGCGACGGGCCGCTCATCCGCCGGCGGCTCCGCGGCGGGGCGCGGGGCCCAGCCTGAGGTCGGCCTCGAGCGGCCGCGCGGCCATCTCGGGCCACCCGGCGCTGTCGATGGCAATGCGGATGCCGTCCGGCTGGGCCTCGTACAGCCAGTCCACCCCGGGAAGCCGCGACGGCTGCCGTTGCTGCGGGCGCACCGGCTCGCGACCGGCTGCCGCCGCGGCGCGCAGCTCGATGACCCGCAGCGCGAGGTCCACGCTGAGCGCCGCGCGTAGGCTGCGCGGCCACGAGCTCCAGTCGTTGGGGAGTGTGGCCTGGGCGATCGGGTTGGCGCGTGAGACGCGGGCGTGTTGCTCGGCGGCGAAGGCGTCGGGGTCGAAGGAACGCAGCTCGCGCTGCGGCAGCTCGCGGACCGCGACGAGCATCGCCGCGTGCTGCTGGTGGGCGAGCAGGCGCGCGAACGGTTGGCCGATGACCCGCAGCGCGGGGTGGATCTTGGCGAGAGAGTCGCGGTCGGCCAGACAGCGCGCCCGCCAGGCCTCGAAGCGGTAGGCCTCCAGCGTGTGCTGCTCCAGGTCGAAAGCGGCCAGCCGGACCCGCCACTCGTCTCCCGGCTCGGGGAGCTCGCAGAGCAGCATCATCTGTTGCTCGACGATCGCGCAGGCCGCCACGTGGGTGGCGAGGTCGGGGCTGCGCAGCAGTGCCCCATTGAGCTTCCAGGAGGCCTCGAGGAGCTCCGCGGCCGCTGCCGGCTCGTCCCGGGCGATCGTGCGTCTGGCGGTTGCGAGCAGCAGCCTCTGGAGCTCGTGCTGCCCCTGGAGGTCGGTCGCCGGAGCGCCGTGGCAGTCGCTGGGATCCATCGCCCACACCGGAGGGTCCCCGGCGCGCAGCAGCTCCACGGCAGCGGCGAGGCGGGCAGGGTCGACTCTGTGGAGTGGGCTCGACGGCGGCTGCGTCGGCCCGCCGGCCTCGAGTCGGATGCCGATGGAGGACGCGATGCCCTCGAGCCGGAGCGCGCGGTCATCGGTCTCGGTGGGCGGGTAGCGTCCGGGCACCGTCGACAGCGGCGCCAACGCCTCGGCCCACTCCCGGTCGGCGGTGCGGTCGGCCCTCGCGAGTGCGATGCGGGCGGCGATCGAGCCGCCTCCGAGCGCGATGGCGCCGACGAGAGCCAGCGCCGCGGCCAGCACCGACCCGACGAGGGCCAGGTGCCGGAGCAGGCCCGCGATCGACCAGGCCAGCAGTCGACGGCGGTAGCCCATGGCGGGAGGATAGCACCGTAGCCGGCGGCTGATCGGCCGCGCCGAACCGTCCACCCCCATCTGATAGTTGGAGCCTTGCAGGGAGTTGGGTCTCCGCTTCATGATCTGCAGCCGAAGCTCGTTCATGTCCGTTGAACGCGGGCGCTGATCTCGGGAGCCCCGAAACGGAATCAGGAGTTGCTACTCCTCAAGGATGCGCGCAGCGCATCCCGAGGAGCGTGTGGGCAGAGGCCACCGACAACGACCTCAACAGAAGCGCGCACAGGGGCCCATGCCCACACGCTCCTAGGTCGCGCGCTGCTGGAGCATCCGGTTCGCGGGGTCGCGCGTCTCGCCGACCGAGGACACCCGGATCGCCGCCTGCTCGCCGACCGGGCAGCGGTTCTCGCACAGGCCGCAGCCGGTGCACAGCTCGGGGGCGACGTGGGGCTGCTGGAGCGTGACCGGAGTGCCGTCGCGGCGGATCCTCTCGATCGTCTCGAGCCAGATCGCCTTCGGCGAGGTGGGGCACATCTCCTCGCACACGATGCAGGGGGTGTCCATGCTCCACGGCAGGCAGCGGCCCTGGTCGACGAAGGCGGTGCCGATCGTGACCTCGGCCGGACCGCCGATCGCCTGCTTGGCCGCGGGGTTCAGCGTCGTGATCGCGGCGGTCGGGCAGACCTCGCCGCAGCGGATGCAGGATGGCTCGCACCAGCCCCGGCGCATGTCGAGCACCGGCGTGAACAGCCCTTCGACGCCGCTGCGCCCGATGTCCGAGATGATCACCCCGGTCGGGCAGGACGCCGCGCACGCGCCGCAGGTGATGCAGCGCGCGAGAAACGCCGCCTCGTCGAGCGAGCCCGGCGGGCGGATGGCGTCGTGCGCCCGGCTCGTTCGCCCGCCCCCCGACGCGCGCAGCACCGGGGCGATCACGGCCGAGCCGGCGACGGTGATCAGGAATCGGCGCCGGCCGACGTCGAGTGCCGGCATGGGCTGGACGCCCCCGGCTGCCGGCAGGCCCCAGCGCAGGCTGGTCTCCTTGCACACCGCGAGGCAGTTGAGGCAGACGTGGCACTCGCTGACGCGGTGGTCGCCGAGCGGCTCGTCGGCGCCCTGGCAGGGGATTGCGCACAGGGTGCAGCCGGTGCAGTCGCCGGCGCCGCGCCGGATGCGCAGCGGCGCGACTCGCGCGACCACGCCCATCAAGGCGCCGCTCGGGCACAGCGCCCGGCAGTAGAAGCGCGGCATCCAGGTCGACAGCAGCACGATCGCCGCCAGCAGGCCGAACGCGACCCATCCCCCGGGCGTGGCCCAGCCCTTCCACAGCGGCTGCAGCCCGCTCGCAACGGCGCGGTGGAGCAGGGACAGCGGCGCGAGCCATCCGGCGTGGCTGGTCCCGAGCGCCGCCCAGACCAGCAGCACGACGAGCACCACGTACTTGAGGGCGAACCAGCGCCGGTAGCGATTGAGCTTCGCCCGCGAGCGGCGGTTGGGGCCGGCGACCCACGACGCCAGCTGCTGGAGGGTGCCGAGCGGGCACACCCAGCCGCAGAAGAAGCGGCCGAGCACGGCGGTACCGGCCAGCACGGCGGCGCCGAGCCAGGCCCAGCCCGGAACCGTCCAGTCGGCGAGCGCCGTGGCGACTGGCGTCAGCGGGTCCAGCGCGAGCAGGCTGGAGGCGACCCGCCCGGGGACCTGCGGCCACGCGAGCCCCCAGAACAGCGCCAGGAAGGCGATCAGGAAGATCCCCTGGACGACTAACCGGAGGTGGCGCGCGCGCAGCCGCACCTACACCTCCACGACCAGGCCCTGCCAGGCCGCCGTGCCCAGCCCGAGCTGCTCGGCGATCGCGAGGTGGGCCAGCCGGCCGGGGCCGAGCTCGAGCAGCGACGCCCCCCAGGCGTCCGCAGCCACCGGGTCGGTTGCCACCGCGACCAGGTCCATCGGCTTGACCAGGCTCAGCGAGCCGCCGGTCGGACCGCCGCCGGCCAGCACCCGGGTCGCGTCCATCACGGTCAGGGTCGGGTTGAAGGCCGCGCCGAGCTCGGCGCACACCCGGCCGATCTGCTGGTGGAGGTTGGAGCGGCTGCCGACCACGGCGCCGAACCAGTTCTTCATGCCCAGCGTGGCGCCGGACAGGGAGTGGTGCTTGACGATCGGCACGTTGATCAGCCGGTCGGCCTCGAGAATCGGCTGCAGCACCTGCCAGCGGCCGAGGGTGAGGCCGCCGAGATCGAGGAGGCCGGTGCCGGTGTTGCCCTGGTGCGCGACCACCGCGCCGGCGGCGCGCGCCGCCGCCGCGATGCCGGAGCGCGCGAAGCTGCGCGCGGGATCGTGGCAGGTGTTGTCGACGACGACCACCGAGGCCGCGCCGGCAGCCAGGCACAGCCGAGCCAGCTCGGCCACCACCTCCGGGTTGGTGTTGGCGGCCTGCTCCGGGCTCCGGTCCCAGGCGCAGTTCGGCTTGATGGCGACGCGGTGGCCGCGGCCGACGAAGCGCTCGATCCCGCCGACGGCGGCCAGCGCCCGGCGGAGGTTGTCGGCCGGACCGCCGCCGCCGGCCACCGCCAGCCGCGGCTGGAGCGTGTCGTCACCGCGCCAGCTCGGAGGCGCGAGGACGGCGTCGCCGGCGCGACGCTGGTGCCGGCCCGGGCGACCGTGCAGGGCCCCGGCGGCGCCGGCGACGGCAGCCCCGGCCAGCACAGCCGGGCCCCACAGCCGGAGCAGCTCGCGGCGGCCGATGCGGCGGTAGTCGCCAGGCTCGACGCGGTCGTGGTTGTCGGGCACTGCGGCAGCCTCCCGCAGTGACGATACGGCAGGCCACGCGCTGGTGTAAAGTTGCGACCGCGATTCACTGCGGGGCTCGGTGGAGCGTCGCGGTCCGCAGTCTCATCCGGGATCGAGGTGAAGGATGCTTCGAACGGGAGCCGGCAGCCGGTGGCGCTGCCTCGTGATGGTGGCGGTCGTGCTCGTCGCGGGCGCACGCCTGGCCAGCGCCGACGGCGGTCCTCCGGCGTCCTCGTGCGCGGTCGTCGACATCCACGAGATCGGCTGGGAGCGGCTGCAGGCGGTCTCCGGCGCCGCCGGCGTCGACTGGTGGATCGAGCTCGGCGGCGAGCTGCTGGTGTGCGGAGACGGCGCGCTGGCCTCCCGGCTGGCCGCGACCCGGCCGCTGCGAGAACTCCCGGATCCCGTCGACCTCGACCGGATGTGGGTCGCCCGCGGCCTCTCGGAGGACCAGCTCGACCAGATGGGGCTCGAGTTCGTGGCCGGAGCCGGCCGGCTGGTGCTGGTCAGCCTGCGGCCAGGGGCCGAGCTCCTGGCGGGCGCCGGTGACGCCGCCCGCGAGCGCCCACCAGGCTGCTGATCGCCGCCCGGCCCGGCATGGTGGTCGTGCGCCAGGCCGGCAACCGCCCCGACGCGGTCGCGCGAGACTGGGACCCCGCGGTGCAGGCGCTGGTGGACGAGATCGACGGCGACCGTTGGTTCATCGACATCGAGACGCTCGCTGACTTCAACCGCTACACCCACAGCCCCGGGATCCTCGACGCCCGCGACTGGCTGGTGGCCGCCTTCGAGACGCTTCCCGGTGTCACCGTCGAGACGCCGTCCTTCATGGTCGGCAGCACGGTCGCCTACAACGTGATCGCGACCCTGCCCGGCTCCACCCGTCCCGACGACTGGTACATCGTCGGCGGCCACTATGACGCGACCTCGGAGGCGCCGATGTCGGCGGCCCCGGGCGCCGAGGACAACGCCTCTGGCTGCGCCGGCGTCGTCGAGCTGGCCCGCGTGCTGACCGCCTACCCGCCCGAAGGCACCGTGCTCTTCATCTGCTACGCCGGCGAGGAGCAGGGACTGCTCGGATCCGAGGACCACGTGGCGGATCTCGTGGCGTCGGGCGACGCCGGCAAGGTGCAGGCGATGCTCGACCTGGACATGATCGCCTACACCGGGGACAGCGACCTCGACTGCCTGCTCGAGAGCGAGGCCTTCGCCCAGTTCTTGATTGATCTGCTCGCAGACGCCGCCGTCCAGTACACGACGCTGCGCATCGAGACCTCGCTGTGGGCCTGGGGCTCCGACCACGTGCCCTACCTCGACCACGGCATCCCGGCGCTGCTCGCGATCGAGAACGACTGGTCCGAGTACCCCTACTACCACACCACCAACGACCTCCCGTATCATCTCTCGGTCACGATGGGCGAGGAGATCCTGAAGATGAACGTGGCGGCCATGGCCGTGCTGGCGGGCGCTCGCACGAGCCACGTCTTCGAGGACGGCTTCGAGTCTGGAGACCTCAGCCGGTGGTCAGCGACGCAGCCGGAGTGACGGGCGGTCCGGCGCGCCGCCGGATCGCTGTCGGCCTGGGGCCGCCGGCCGCGGCCCGCCGCGGAATCCGAGCGGTGGCGCAATCGTTGACAAGAGCGAGCCGGCACGGGGCGCGACCGGCGCGAGGAGAACCATGAGAACCCGCTTTCTCAAGATCGCCGTCCTGGCGGCAGCCCTGGCTGCGGCCGCGGGCGTCGCGTCGGCGCAGCTCGCCAACCAGGCGGTGCCCGCCCTCGACAAGGTCGGCGTGGAAGAGCACCTCGACGCCCGCCTGCCGCTCGAGCTCGAGTTCATCGACGAGGCCGGGCGCACCGTGCGGCTCGGCGACTACTTCGACGGCGCGCGCCCGGTGATCCTGACCCTCAACTACTACCGCTGCCCGATGCTGTGCGGGCTGCAGCTCAACGGCGTCGTCACCGGCCTGGAGGAGCTGGACTGGACGCCGGGCGTCGAGTTCGAGATGGTGACGGTGTCGATCGACCCGCTGGAGACGCCCGAGCTCGCGCAGGCCAAGAAGGAGAACTACCTCAAGCGCTACCAGCGCCCAGCCGCGGCCCGCGGCTGGCACTTCCTCACCGGGCGCCAGGTGAACATCGAGCGGCTCGCCGAGACCGTGGGCTTCGGCTACACCTACGACGTCGCAAGCGGCCAGTACGCCCACGCCGCCGCGATCTTCGTCATCACCCCGGACGGCCGCATCGCCCGCTACCTGTACGGCATCGAGTACCCGCCGAAGAGCCTCAAGCTGGCCCTGATGGAGGCCTCGGAGGGGAAGATCGGCAGCGCGTTCGACCAGCTGATCATGTACTGCTTCCACTACGACCCGGCCAGCCGCCGCTATGCTCCAGTCGCCATGAACATCATGCGCGTCGGCGGCGGGGCGACCGCGCTGCTCCTCGGCGTGACGCTCGGGACGTGGTGGCTGCGGGAGAGCCGGCGCCGCCGCCGAGCACACGGGGAGAGCACGCCCAGATGACGGCACTGCGAACACTCGGTGGCATGATGACGCTGCTGCAGCAGTCACCCGACGGCTCGTTCTGGATGCCGCCCGGCGCGTCGACCGTGGCCAGCCACGTCGACTGGCTGTTCAACTTCATCCTCGCGATCTCGGTCTTCTTCTTCCTGCTGATCGTGGTCGTCATGACCCTGTTCGTGATCCGCTACCGCCGGCGCGCCGGCGTGGCCGCCGAAGCCTCGGCGAGCCACAACACCGCGCTCGAGGTGACCTGGACGGTCATCCCGCGTGATCCTGGTCACGGTGATCTTCTTCTTCGGCTTCAAGGGCTACATGGACATGTCGACGCGCGCCGGCCAACGCCTACGAGATCCAGGTCGACGGCCAGAAGTGGAGCTGGCAGCTTCACCTACCCGAACGGCTACGTCGACGCGAACCTGCACGTCCCGGTCGACCGCCGGTGCGCCTGGTCATGACCTCGGAGGACGTGATCCACAGCCTCTACATCCCGGCGTTCCGCATCAAGCAGGACGTCGTGCCCGGCCGCTACACCAAGGCCTGGTTCGAGCGCCACGGTGCCCGGCGAGTACGAGCTGTTCTGCGCCGAGTACTGCGGCACCAGCCACTCCGGACATGCTCGCGCATGGTGGTGGTGCACCCGCCCGGCGAGTTCGAGACGTGGCTCGACGAGGCGTCGAACTTCCTCGACACGCATGCCGCCCGGCCGAGGCCGGCGCGCAAGCTCTTCCAGGTCGCGCGGCTGCGCTGCAGTGCCACTCGGTCGACGGCACGCGCCGAGCGTCGGCCCGACGCTTCAAGGGCGTCTTCGGCCGCCCGAGCGCGCTGGCCGACGGCAGCACGGTGACGGCCGACGAGAACTACATCCGCGAGTCGATCCTCGAGCCGCAGGCCAAGGTCGTCGCCGGCTTCGAGCCGGTGATGCCGACCTACCAGGGCCGGCTCAAGGACGACGAGATCACGGCCATCATCGAGTACCTCAAGACCCTCCCCGGGAACGGATAGGAGCGAGCCCCATGACTGTCGCCCCGACGGCCGCCGCGCCTGGCGGCACGCCCGCGACCGCCGCCAGCGCCAACTACCTGAACGCACGCGCACGGCCTGCGCGTCCTGGCTGTTCACGCTCGACCACAAGCGGATCGGCGTGATGTACCTGGTCGTCGATCCTGCGCCTCGTTCCTGCTGGGCGGCGTCTTCGCGCTGCTGATCCGCACCGAGCTGCTCACGCCCGGCCAGCACGATCATGACCGCCGACACCTACAACCAGATGTTCACGCTGCACGGCGCGGTGATGATCTTCCTGTTCATCATCCCCGGCATCCCGGCGGCGCTCGGCAACTTCGTGCTGCCGCTGATGCTCGGCGCCAAGGACGTCGCCTTCCCGCGGCTGAACCTGGCCAGCTACTACCTCTGGGTGGTCGGGCGCGCTGTTCGTCCGTCGTCTCGCATCGTCATCGGCGGCGTCGACACCGGCTGGACCTTCTACACGCCCTACAGCACGACCACCGAGCACGCGCGGTGATCGCCGATGACGCTCGGGCGCCTTCATCCTCGGCTTCAGCTCGATCTTCACCGGCCTCAACTTCATCGTCACCGATCCACACGCTGCGGCCGCCGGGCATGACCTGGTTCCAGATGCCGCTGTTCCTCTGGGCGCTCTACGCGCACGGCGATCATCCAGGTGCTGGCCACGCCGGTGCTCGGCATCACGCTGCTGCTGCTGATCGCCGAGCGCGCGCTCGGGCATCGGCATCTTCGACCCGGCGCTCGGCGGCGACCCGGTGCTCTTCCAGCACTTCTTCTGGTTCTACTCGCACCCGGCCGTCTACATCATGATCCTGCCGGCGATGGGCGATCATCAGCGAGCTGATCTCGGTCTTCACGCCGCAAGCACATCTTCGGCTACCAGTTCATCGCCTATCAGCAGCATCGCCATCGCCCTGCTCGGCTTCCTGGTCTGGGGCCACCACATGTTCGTCAGCGGCCAGTCGCGCGCTGGCCAACATGATCTTCAGCTGCGCTGACCTTCTGCGTGGCGATCCCCTCGGCGATCAAGGTCTTCAACTGGCTGGCCACCATGTACAAGGGCTCGATCAGCCTCGACACGCCGATGCTCTACGCCCTGTCGTTCCTCTTCCTGTTCGGCATCGGCGGCCTGACCGGCCTGTTCCTCGGCGCGCTCGCCGACCGACATCCACCTGCACGACACCTACTTCGTCGTCGCCCATTTCCACTACGTGATGATCGGCGGCACGCTGATCGCGTTCCTCGGCGGCCTGCACTACTGGTGGCCGAAGATGACCGGCCGGATGTACAGCGAGACGCTGGGGCCGCATCGGCGGCGCTGCTGATCTTCATCGGCTTCAACCTGACCTTCTTCCCCCAGTTCGTCCTGGGCAGCCACGGGCATGCCGCGGCGCTACTACAACTACCTGCCGAGCAGTTCCAGCCCTACCACCAGGTCGTCGACGCTCGGGCTCCTACCTGCTCGGCGCTCGGCTTCCTGATCGTCGCCGCCTACCTGCTGCACTCGCTGCTTCCGCGGGCGAGCGCGCGCCGGCCAATCCGTGGGGCGGCGCGACGCTGGAGTGGCAGACGCGCCTCGCCGCCGCCGCACGACAACTTCGCCGAGCCGCCGGCCGCGGCGACCCCTACGACTTCGAGTCGCTGCGCTACGACCCGGCGACCGGCGGCTACGTTCGCAAGGACCCGAGCTCGGTGCACCGCTCCGGCGGAGGCTCGGTAACGTCGCAGGCGACGAGCCACGGCGGCGCCCACCACGACCCGCACCTGGCGCACCACTTCGACACGCCCGGCGCAGCAGTTCGAGTCGGCGCAAGCTCGGCATGTGGCTCTTCCTGGTCACCGAGATCCTGCTCTTCGGCGGCCTGTTCTGCGCCTACGCCGTCTACCGCGCCAACCACCCCGAGATCTTCGTCTACGCGCCACCAGTTCCTCGACAAGACCCTGGGCGCGCTCAACACGGTGGTCCTGATCTGCTCGCCGCTTCACGATGGCCTGGGCGGTGCGCGCGGCCCAGCTCGGCCAGCAGCCGGCTGCTGACGCTGCTGCTCGGCGTGACGCTGCTGTGCGCCTTCGGCTTCCTCGGCGTCAAGTACGTCGAGTACACGCACAAGTGGCACGCACGGGCTGCTGTGGGCGCGCAGCTACGCGCCCCAGATCCACCACGGCGAGGACGCTCACGGCGACGAGGCGGCCGGGAGCACGACGGGGGAGGCGACGGACACGACCGAGCCGGGAGCGGTCTCGGCCCAGCCGGCGCCGGGCCCGTCGCCGATCCCGACCGCTCGACCATCCCGCCCGCGGCCACCGGCCCGGCCGGCCTGGCCGTCGAGGCTGCAGGCGGCGCCGAAGAGATCGTGGTCGAGCCGAAGAACGCGCAGACCTTCTTCTCGATCTACTTCCTGATGACCGGCCTGCACGGGATCCACGTGCTCGGCGGCATCGGGGCCATGTTCTGGCTGCTCGCCTGTGCGGGGCGCGGCGACTTCGACACCGGCCACTTCACGCCGGTCGACATGGTCGCGCTCTACTGGCACGTGGTCGACCTGATCTGGATCTACCTGTTCCTGCTGCTCTACCTGATCCACTAGGAGCGCGCGATGAGTGAACACACCGACAACGGCGTCCACATCTCCTCGGTCCGGCTGCTGGTGGTGGTCCTGATCGCGCTCATGATTGGCACCTGGCTGACCGTCACCGCCACCTACTTCGATCTCGGCTCGTTCAATATCTGGATCGGGCTCGCCATCGCCACCGTCAAGGCGGCGCTGGTCGCCATCTACTACATGCACCTGCGTTGGGATCGCCCCTTCAACGGCTTCGTCTTCCTCACCGCCTTCCTGTTCCTGGGCATCTTTGTCGGCATCGCCCTGATGGACACCTCTCACTACCAGGACACCCTGATCCCGGGCTTCGCCACTGACGTCGGCAGCGCAGCCTCGGACGGCTGAGATGGCGAGCGCGAGTCGCGACTCTGAGAAGTCGAGGGCTGCCGCCGGCCGTGCGTCGGCCCGCGGTACGGGCATCTCGCCGCGCCGGCTCGGGCTGCGGCTGCTTCTGCTCTCCCTCGGCATCCTGTTCGCCGCCGCCCTCGCCGGCTACCTGATCATCCGGTCCCGCGCCGAGGTCTGGCCGCCACCGGGCTCGCCCGCGCTGCCCGGCGGCCTCTGGGTGAGCACCGCGATCCTGGTCGTGCTGAGCGCCGTGCTGGTCATGGCGGTGAGTCGCGCGCGCGCCGGCCGGGCGTCGGAGACTGTCGCGCCTGCTCGCCTCGGCCACTGCGCTCGGCGCTGCCTTCCTGGTCGCGCAGGCCGCCAACTGGCTGCGCCTCGACGCCGCCCCCGAGCGCACGATGCTGGTCTTCGGCTTCTGGATGCTGACCGTGCTCCACGCCCTCCACGTGCTGGGCGGGCTCGTGCCGCTCGCCATCACCACCGCCCGCGCCGGCCGCGGCCGCTACCTGAACGACCCCGAGCCGGTCGAGCTGGTGGCGAGCTACTGGCACTTCCTCGGCATCACCTGGCTCGCCATCTTCGCCGCTCTCGCGGTGTAACCCACTCCCGGAACAAGGGATAGGGAATAGGGCCCCCCAATCCCGGGTGTGCAGCCCTTCCCGGCCAGGTGGGCTGGTACCGAGGGGCGAGTACCGTGCGCGCATCCCGCAATCCCTGACCTGCCCAGTGTTTGAGCCGCCGCACGGCGTCAACCCTCAGTATTCGGTTTCAGCCAGAAAACCGAATCCGCACATTTTCCGCATCTTTTCCTCATTTCTTTTGGCCGCGGCGGGACCACGTTGTCATGGAGAGCATTCGAAGCCGAACGGGCTCGACATGGGAGGAACGTGACGGCGACGGAAGGCCGTTGGCAAAGGTCAGGCAGGACCTAGGCCCTCTTTCCCCTCCTCTTACGCATCGCCCGCTCGTGAGCTTCGGCCGGTGTCCATAGTCCCGCACCGGCCGCGCCACGGCGGGCACCTTTTTTCGAGATCCTCCCTGTCGAGACAACGTCTCGATCGTCAGGCTGGGCGCCGGGCGGCCTCGTTTCACGTGTTGATCCCGATGGCTATCAGGCCGATGGCTGTCAGGCCATCGGGCCAGGAAATCGAATCCGCACATTTTCCGCATCTTTTCCTCATTCTTTTCGGCGGCCGGCGCCCTACCTTTGCAGGCATAGGGACACAGGGACAACCGAACAGAGGAGGCGAAAGATGAGAAGCCTGACACGTGTCGCATTCGCCTTGGCGGCGGTCGTGCTGCTCACCGGCGGGACCGGTTGGGCGGCCTCGATCGCGGTCAACACCTTCGAGCCCGCGGTCGCGGCGGACGGCTTCTGCTCGCTGATCGAGGCGATGGAGAACGCCAACGACGACGCGGCCACCCACCTCGATTGCGTGGCCGGGGATGGACCGGACGCCATCGAGCTGATGGTGGGTAATTACGTGGTCCGCGAGGTCCACAACGAGGCGTTCGGGCCGTCGGGCCTGCCGGCTGTCGTCGGCGACCTTACCGTCAACGGCCACACGTCGACCATCGAGCGCGCCCGCAACGCACCGCTCTTCCGGCTCTTCTACGTCACGGAACGGGCGCGGCTGACCCTCAACCACCTGACCATCGAGAACGGTGCGGTGGAGGGATGGCGCGGCGGCGGCCTCTTCAATGCCGGCGGGACGGCGGTCCTGAATCACTGCACCGTGCGCGGCAACGAGGCCAGCGACGGCGGCGGCCTCGCCAACCAGGACGGCACCATGCTGCTGACCTATGCCGTCGTCGACGGCAACCGCAGCGCGCGTTACGGCGGCGGCATCGACAACTGGGCCGCCACCGGTGACGCCTCGCTGGTGCTGATGGACAGCACCGTTTCCAGCAACGCGGCGGACCACGACGGCGGCGGGCTGGTCAACACCGCGAGCGCCGGCCGCACCGCGAGACTGCAGCTTGTCACGAGCACCGTCAGCGCCAATCGCGCGGAGCGCTCCGGCGGCGGCGTCAGCCAGTTCGGATCGGGGGCCTCGCAGATGGAGCCCAAGGGCGGGACCATCACTCGACCCGGGTGGGGCGGCGCGCAGATGGAGCTCCGGATCGTCAACGACAGCCACATCCTCGACAACGTCGCCGGCGAGCACGGCGGCGGCATCGCCTCGTGGGTCTCACCGCCCGGATTCTGGAGCGCGCAGGTCGAAATCAGCCTGTCCGACATCACCGGCAATCAGGCTCTCGAGGGGGACGGCGGCGGGGTGTACGGTTGGTTCGCCGGGAGCTCGGTGGCGGTGGCCAGGTCGACGATTGACGGCAATGAGGCCCGGAACGGACGCGGTGGCGGGCTGGCGGTCGGCGAGGGCGCGGTCCTCGATCTCGCCCGGAGCACGGTCAGCGGAAACATCGCGGACGGGCTCGAGTACCCGGCCGGCGTCGGCGGCGGCCTCGAGATCGTCGCCGCCGAGGCCACCATCATGGACTCCACGATCAGCGGCAACCAGGCGCTTCGAGGCGCCGGAATCGACGTTGCGGCCCTCGCCAGCGACAACCGGAAGCTCGCGAGCGGCGCGGAGCTCGGCTCCTCGGTCGAGCTTGTCGACTCCACCATTGCCGACAACACGGCGCAGGGCCTCGGCGGGGGCATCGCCGTGGTGGCCGTCCCCGGCTTCGGCCCGGCCGAGTTGCGGATGGTCGGCACGATCCTCGGCTACAACGCGGACCGCCGCGGCAGCGGCAACTGCAGCAGCCTGGCGCCGGCGGTCCTGCTCTCCGACGGTCACAACGTGGCCGACGACTCGACCTGCTGGCTCATGTCGGCGCCGGACGGCGGCGTCGGCGGGCCGCTGGCGGACAAGGATCTCGTGGTCCCCGATCTGATGCTGGAGGAGCTCGCTGACAACGAGGGGCCGTCCTGGACACACATGCCGCTCGACGGCAGCCCGGTCATCGACGTGGGCAGCCATGCCAGCAATCGCTCCTGCATCGACCAGCGAGGCTTCCCCAGGGACGTGGACGTTGGCGAGATCACAGTGGGATGCCGCTGCGACGCCGGCGCGGTCGAGGCGGGGTCGGAGTTCATGCCGCCGCTCGGCGGACGCGACTCCGGGAGCGGCGACAGCTGACCCTGATCCAATACACCTGCGAGGGGCCCGGCTCGCCGGGCCCCTTTCTTTTTCGATTTCCGCCAGGAAATCGAATCCGGATCTCTTCCGGAACTTCTCCAAACGACTTTCTCGTCTTGGGAGCCGACCTATGGGAGCTGGCGCGAGGTCCCGACCTGGTGAGCCGTCCCAAGCGCGCTCCGTGAGGTCATTGCAGGGCGGGCGTCTCGCATGCCACGCCCAGCCCTGGTTGCTGCCGAGACGGCGACGCGAGTCTCCCGATTCTGGTCTGCCGTCAGGCTCGGGAGGTCGCGGTGCGGGCGTTGGTCAGCCAGTCGCGCCAGGCGTCGCGAGACATCACGCCGCGATGGTGGAAGAAGACGAGGCGAGCGAGCTCGCGCATCAGTGGGTTGGCGAGGATCCGGTTGTACACCGGGTTCGGGAGATCGAGGTCGAAGGCGTGGCGCAGCCAGCGCTTGCAGCGGGAGGAGGGGACAGCGCGCCGCATGGCCTGGTGGGGGAGCGGCCCGCCGTCGAGCAGGTGGTCGGCGACGGCGATGCCGGCGAGCCGGCCCCACTCGATCGCGGTGTGGATGCCGCCTGCGGTCAACGGCGACACCCAACCGGCAGCATCGCCGACAAGCAGGCTGCGCTCATCGCCGATCCGCCGCAGGGGCCCGCCGACCGGGATCCACCCGCAGCGGTGGCCGAGCACGGTCAGGTGGCGAGTGTCGAAGCGGCGTGACAGCGAGGCGATCAGTTGCTCGGGGTCGGGGCGGTGCGGGTGGCGGCAGGCGAGGCCCACCTGGTAGCAGGAGGTGCCGGGCACGATCCAGGCGATATAGCCCGGCGCCAGCTCCGAGTCGAGGATGACGTGGAGTCGGTCCTCGGCGACGCCGCCGAGGCCGACGCATTCCAGCTCGAAGCCGGACAGGAGCTCCTGATTGGCGTCCAGGCCGCGGTCGCGAGCCACGCTCGACCGCGCGCCGTCGGCTCCGATCAGGAACTCGCACCCGAAGCCCTGGCCGAGCAGCCAGACTGTGCCGTCCGGAAGGTCCTGGCTGCCGGTGAACGGGACGTCCCAGCAGATCTCCACCCCGTGGCGGGCCGCCTCGCGCGCCCACCACCCCAGCAGCTCGCCGGTCTCGGTGGCCAGGAAGTAGTAGCCGGGGCGCTCGAGGTCCACCCAGTCGAGGGAGGGGGAGTACAGCCGGACGCCGTGGATCTTGCGGGTCAGGCTGCGCGGCACGTCCCAGGCGTCGGCCGCCTCCTTGACGAGGACGCCGGTGGTACGGACCCGGTGGCCGGGCTCGGGCTGGGCCTCGAGGACCGTGGTCTCGACGCCGCGCTGGGCCGCGGCCCGCGCGCAGGCGAGTCCGGCGAACCCCGCCCCGATCACGACCAGCTGCCGGCGTCCGTCCCGCATGGTGAGCCCTCCCTGCCGGTATTGCAGCGGAAAGATCGGGCGGAGTTTCGGCGGAATCGGGGCAATCCGAAGGCGGTCGAGGGCGGTCGCGTTGGAAACCACGAAGTCACAAAGGGCACAAAGAAAGGCCTTCGAGTGGCGCCTCTGTGAGCCGTGCAGTGATGACCACAAAGACACGAAGGACGCCAAGGAAACCACGAGAGCCTTCGACCGGCGCCTCGACGGCTCGGATGGTGTCATCACGTGATTCTCTTTGTGTCGTGGTGCCTTGGTGGTGACCGCGCGCCACTGGGCCGCGGGCACGGACACGGAGACGGGCAACCGGGGGGGCGGAGGCTATCCCCTAGATCCTCAGCCCCTCAGCTCCCTGGCCGCAAGGCCCCAGGCACAGCGGCCAGCCCGAGCAGGCCGAGGCCGACGGCGGTCGCGGTCATGCCGGCCCATGGCAGCGCGAGGATACCGACGACCAGCGCGGCAATCGCGGCTCCGGCCTCGTCGGCGGCAAAGGCGACGCCGGCGCCACGGCGGGTGTCGCCCCGGCTCGCGAGCTCGGCGACGCCGGAGAAGGCAGCTCCGGTGAGGGCTCCGCCGGCCGCGAGCAGGACCGGGACGGTGAGCGCCGGCAGGTGAAAGGCGGCGCCGGCGGCGAGCAGGGCCGACAGGAGGCACCCGGCGAGCAGCAGGTGGGGGAGGCTGGACGAGGGTCGCGGCCGGCGCGCGGCAGCGAGCGAGCCGGCGGCCAGGCCGGCCATGAAGGCCGCGTTGAGGGCGCCGATCTCGGCATAGACCGAGCCGAGGGTGGACTGCCAGGCGGCGATCAGCAGCAGCCACCACCCCATCGAGCAGGCGCCGATCACAGCGGCGGTGGCGGTGGCCGACTGCCGGCGGCCGGCCGACAGGACGAGGACCGCGGCCATCGCCGCGACCAGCGCGACGCCGAGCGGGGTCGCCGGCGTGCCTTCCAGCTTCCGCGAGAGGCCGAGCAGCGAGGGCCGGCCCCGGGCCTCGTGGAGCCCGGCCGCGAGCAGCACCGCCCGCGGGTGCTCCATCGTGTTCAGCGGCGCCGCCGCAGCGTCGACGACCCGCGCCAGCTCGGCCGCTCGCCGGGGATCGAGGAGCAGCTCCAGCATCTCGGGCGCGAACAGCTCGTCCTCGATGCCGCGCTCCCGCCAGCGCCGCTCGAGCTCGGCCGGGTCGACGCTCGCCGCCATCGCGTCGCCGCCGGCGACGAGTAGGATGCTCTCGCCGGGCACCGCCAGCACCTTCGGAAAGACGCGGCGCAGGGAGCTCGCCGTCACCTCGAGCAGGCGTCCCGCCGATCCGCCGAGGTAGGTGTCCGGCACCCCGAGCCGAACCACCACCGCACCGTCGGGGGCGAGCCGGGCGCGGCAGTGCTCGTAGAACTCGACGGTGCGGGTGCGGTTGCGGCGGACCGTGATCGGGTCCCCGTCGCGCAGCACGATGAGGTCCCACCTTCCGGGGCGGGCGAGCGCGCGCAGGGGATCGGTGGCGAGCACCCTCACCCGTGGATCCGCGATCGCGGCGGCGAACGACGGACCGTACCACTCGCGCAGCCGCGGCGGGAGCTGCGGGTCGTCCTCCACGACCAGGATCTCGGCTGCCGGGTGGCGGGCCATGGTCGAGATCGCGCCGTCGGCGAGGCAGCCGACGGCCAGTACGCGCTCCGGCCGGGGGTGGAGGAGCATCAGCAGATGGGCGGCGGGCACGGTGGTGAAGGCGTCGGGGAAGGTGGCCAACAGGCGGCCGTCGGCGTAGAGCGTGGTCGGCGCGCCGTCCGACGCCTCGAGGCGCTGCCGGCGGGTCTCGCGCCAGCCGCCGAGCTCGCCGGGGTGGCCGGCCCAGCGCCAGCCGGCCGCGGCGAGGAGCTCTCCGCTGACGACGGACGCGCCGGTCAGGACCACCGCGAGGACGATCGACACGCTGTGCCGGCGCGGCCACGGGCCGACGAGAACGACCAACGCCGCAGTGAGGAACAGCGCCGCAGCGCTGCCGAGCGGCGCCAGGACGAGGCTGAGCACGAGGCCGCCGATGAGTGCGCCCCCGGCCTCCAGGCCGTAGCCGCGGCCGGCGCCCCCCGAGCCGGCACGGCCCGAGAGGATTGGGAAGGCGAGGCCGCCGGCCAGTGCCGGCGGAACCACGGCCGCGGCCCACAGCCAGGCCGCCTGCCAGGCGGTCACGGTTTCGCCGCTGGCCGCGCCGGCCAGGGCCGGCGCCGCCCGGAAGAGCACGATCCCGATGCCGGTCAGGAGCAGGGTGAGCGGCGCTAGCGCGCGTCCAAGCGAGTCTCCGCCGATCCGCGCGCCGCAGCGTGATCCGATCGCCATGCCGACAAGCCACAGCGACATCACGGTGCCCCACGCCAGCTCCGAGCCACCCGCGGCCGCCATCGCCTCGCGCAGGAGCAGCGCCTGGCCGATGCCGGTGGCGATGCCGAGCACGATCAGGGCGATGCGCGGGTCGTCGGCAGGCAGCCGGGTCACGATTCCATTATGGGCGGGTCAAGCGGAGCTGGGCAGGGGATCGGGGCCAGGCACCCACCCCCGCTTCCGCTTCCGCGCCCGCTTCCGCGCCCGATTCGGGGCGTGCAGGGGCTATCCCCGAATCCCTGACTCCTGGCCGGGCGGAGGCAGTGAGCATCGAGGCGGTCACTGGCAGCTGAACCGCAGAGAGCGTAGAGGACGCGGAGACAGCTCAAATGGACTGTGCGGACCTCTCGCTGCGGTCTCCGCGCGCTCCGCGGTTCACTCGTGGACGGGCGCGGACGCGGGGGCAGGCGCCAGGAGTTCGCACTACGTTGGGTTTTTCGGCGGACGCGGTTGGCCGAGTTGTTGTCGGACGGCTACTGCGGCACGAACTCGTCAGGATGCGGGCAGCGCATCCCGAGGAGCGTGTGGGCAGAGGCCACGAACAGCGACCTCATCAGGAGCGCGCCGAGGGGCCTATGGCCACACGCTCCTATGCCAGGTCCTTGAGTATGGCGGCGGTGTGGCGGTAGAACTTCTGCACCGACGAGATCTGCACCTTCTCCTCGGGCGAGTGCGCGCCGTGGATCTCGGGCCCGATCGACACCGCGTCCATCCCCGGGATCTTCTCGAGCAGCAGCCCGCACTCCAGACCGGCGTGGATCGCCTTCACCGCCGGCTCACTGCCGAAGAGATCGCGGTAGACCGCGATCGCCTTGCGGACAATGGCCGACTCCGGGTTCGGCTTCCATCCGGGGTAGGGGTCGTTGCTCGAGACCGTCGTGCCCGCGAGCTCGAACACCGACACGACCTGGCGCTGTGCCGCATAGAGGGCCGGCATCACGGAGGAGCGCTGCGAGGTCACGACCCGCGCCGAGCTACCGGCGGTCTCGATGACTGCGAGGTTGCTCGAGGTCTCGACCAGGCCGGGCACGTCGCGGGACATTGACAGCACGCCGTGGGGCATCGCGTCGAGCATGCGGAGCAGGCGGTCGCGGGCGGACACGTTGAGCGGCCGCAGGATGCCGCTGCCGTCCGCGATCGGCTCCACGGTCACCGCGAGGTCGGGGTCGGTCGCCGCGAACTCCTCGCGAAAGCCGGTGGCGCAGGAGGCGGCGACCGCGCGCAGCCGGTCGAGCTGCGAGTCGTCAATCCGGACCACGACGAAGGCCTCGCGAGGAATCGCATTGTGCTTGGAACCGCCGTCGATCGACACCAGGTCGACCTCGATGTCGGCGGCGATGGCCGCGAGCACCACCCGCACCGCGAGGCGGATGGCGTTGCCGCGGTTCTCGATGATGTTGAGGCCGGAGTGGCCGCCGCGCAGGCCGAGGACGGCGATCCGCACCGGCGTCGAGCCGATGAGTCCGCGCCGCCGCGACAGCTTGACCTCGCCGGTGGTGTCGACGCCGCCGGCGCAGCCGATGTAGACCGCGCCGTCCTCCTCGGTGTCGAGGTTGAGCATGATGCGGCCGCTGAGGATCGACGGGTCGAGCTTCTTGGCGCCGGTCAGGCCGGTCTCCTCGTCGATCGTGCACAGCAGCTCGAGCGGGCCGTGGACGACGGTGGGGTCCTCGGCGAGGGCCATCGCCGTGGCGACGCCGATGCCGTTGTCGGCGCCGAGCGTGGTGCCGCGGGCGCACCACCCAGTCGCCCTCGACGGCGACGTCGATGCCCTTGGTCATGAAGTCGTGCTCGACGTCCGAGTTCTTCTCGCACACCATGTCGAGGTGACCCTGCAGGATCACCGTCGGCGCATGCTCGTGGCCCGGCGTCGCCGGGACCCGGATCGCCACGTTGCCGATCGCGTCGCGCCGTACCTCGAGGCCGCGGCCGCGGGCCCAGCCTTCCACGTGCGCGGCGATCTTCTCCTCGTGCTTGGACGGGCGGGGGATCGAACGGATGGCGTCGAAGTGCTTCCAGAGAAGTCCCGGCTCCAGCTTCTCGAGTGGGCTGCTCATCGCGGCCTCCTGAACAGAATTCGGGCCTCGGCCCGGACGACCATCTTAACCCGGCCGCCGCCTCAGGTCACGGGAAGCCACGAGCGCGGTGGAGAACGTGCCGTGGACACCACAAAGACACGAAGGCACGAAGTGAGATCCTTGAGTAGCGCTCCCACGACGATGGTGGGTCGGTCGCCGAGAAGAGTCGGCAGGCTCAAGGCCACTTCTTGGTATCTTTGTGGCTTCGTGGTGATCTCACGGCATCGCCGATCGGGCGCGGAAGTGGAAGCGGGCGCGGGTCAGAGGAGTGACCGCAGAATCTGCAGCGCCGTTGCCGCGCCGCCGATCTGCAGGCCGTCGACCATCGCGGTGACCGCGAGCAGGCTGCCGTCGCCCGACAATCGGGGCATCGACAGCCCGATCAGGCCGCTTTCGACGCAGGCGTCGAGGCTGAGCGGGAGGTCGGGATCGGCGATCCGCTCGTCCTCGCGGAGGGCCTCCAGCACCTCGTGCTCCTCGACGCCGGCGCGGAAGGAAATCCCGATGTGGGCGACGTGTCCGTGAAAGCAGCCGGTCGCCGTCCGTGTCGCCGCGACCTCGAGTCTGGGCAGCAGCAGCGCGGCGTCGCGGTTGAGGTCCTCGTCGTCGACGGCGACCAGGTTGAAGGCGAGCACGCGGTCGTTGATGAGCTCCTCGACGGCCGCTCCCTGCAGGCGCAGCGCAGCTTGCCGTGCAAGCCGCTCCACGTTCCCAACTCCGCCCGCGGAGACGGGCTCGAGCGCCGCGACCACGACCCGCATCGGCTCGAGCTGATCGAGTGCGCTGACCAGCGTCCACACCGCCACCAGGGCGGGGTGCGCAACACGGAAGTGCATGCTGGAACGGTCAGGGTCGGCGCCGGCCGCCGGCGGCAGCTCGTCCCACGATCCGGGAAGTTGACCCATCACGACGATCGGGGTGTCGGGGTGGCTGTCGGCAAAGCGGCTGACGTGCTCGAGGCGGGATGTCGGTTGGTCGCTCGCGACCAGCACCGCGTCAGCCCCTGCGAGCTCGTCGGGGTCCTCGATCGGCGGCACCAGGGCGGGCTGGCCGGCGAGCTCGGCGATCTGGTGCTCGTCGTCATCGGCGGTGTGGTGGTAGGCGAGATCGCCGGCCAGGTAGGGGTCACCCGCCAGCAGCTGCAACGCCTCGCGGCCGAGCAGGGTCAGCGGATCAACGATCCGGATCTTCGGCATCGTTTTCCTCGTCGATCTCAGGTTGTGGGGGCGGGATCGGAGCCCCGCGGCGCCGGAAGCGCCGGGTGAGGACCGCCAGCGGTGCCGACAGGATGTAGATCGCCGCCATCACCGACAGCACGTGCGGCGTCAGGGTGATCAGCGAGAAGGCGAGGGCGATGATGAAGATCGTGGGCGCCGGCCAACGGCGGCGCATGTCGACGTCCTTGAATGATCGGTACGGCAGGTTGCTGACCATGAGCAGGGCGAGGCAGACCGTGAACACGCCGACGACCGGCATGAATCCGGGATGCTGGACCGGCGACGGCGAGACCAGAACGAAGAGCGCGATCGCCCCGGCTCCCGCCGGGCTCGGGAGGCCGCTGAAGTCGTGCAGATCATGGGGTGACGAGGTGAAGCGGGCGAGGCGGATCGCCACCGCGACCAGGATCAGGAACGACACCGCGATGCCGGGACGCGGCACCTGCCACAGGCCCCAGTGGAAGATCAGCAGCGCCGGCGCCATGCCGAACGAGATCACGTCCGCCAGCGAGTCGAAGATCTCCCCGAAGCTGGAGGACGCGCCGGTCATCCGCGCGATCCTCCCGTCGAGAATGTCGGCCAGGATCGCCACCAGGATGAACACCGCGGCGCGCTCCATGCGGCCCCGGCTCGACTCGACGGCCGAGAAGAAGCCGCAGAAGGTGTTGGCGACCGTGAACAGCGAGGGGATGAGGAATACCCCGCGCCTCAGGTTGGCTCTGCCCTTGCGGCGGACGATCCGCGGCGCCCTCACCGCGCCCCCAGCCGCGCCAGAGCGCTCGATCCCGCGCGGACCCGGTCGCCGACGCCGACCAGGACCTCGGCGTCAGCCGGCAGAAAGACATCGACCCGCGATCCGAAGCGGATCAGACCGATCCGGTCGCCGCGGCGGACGGCGGCTCCCGGAGCGTGGTCGAAGACGATCCTGCGCGCGATGACGCCGGCGATCTGCTTGAGCGCGAGGCGCCCGGCCGCCCCCTCCCAAACCGAGAGGTTCTGCTCGTTGACCAGCGAGGCCTTGTCGGTGTAGGCAGCGAAGGTCCGTCCCGGGCTGTACCGGTACTCGGCGAGCGTGGCGTCGATCGGCGCCCGGTTGACGTGGACGCTGAAGACCGACATGAACACGCTCACCCGCAGCGGGAGGCCGGGCGGCGCCGTTCCTTCGGGCGCGGCACCGCAGGCGATGACCTTGCCGTCGGCCGGAGAGCAGGCGGTGTCGGCGGCGAGGGTGCACTCCCGGCGAGGGTTGCGGAAGAAGAACAGGCAGAAGCCGCCGCAGGCCGCGAGGACGACGGCGAGCGGCATCCCACCGAGAGCGCCCGCGACGATTGCGGCGCACAGGAAAAACAGGACGAAGGGCCAGCCCTCCGGTGCGATCATGTGGTGACTCGTGGGGGCCCGCTAGCTGCCCGAGCGGCGGAGCTTTTCCATCTGGTCCTTGAGGTGTAGCTTGAGCTTTTTGAGCCGCTTCGCCTCTAGCTCCTCTTCAGGCGTTAACCACGCCTTCTTGGCCAGCTCCTCGAGCCGCTTCTCGTGCGTCTGGTGCTCGAGGCGGAGGTGCTCGTAGTCGAGGTCGTCGCGCCCAACCCGCGGCCGGTCTGGAACCATCCGAATCCCTCCTCTGACGCACAACGCTCCGGGACTCCATGGTATCACCGGTCCGGGGGGATGGGGGTCGAACCCCTCTTCCGCTTCCGTGCCCGCTTCCGGGCTCTGGTGATAGGTGATACGTGACAGGTGATACGGCCCGCCCGTCCCGTCACGGCGAGTGCGGCCTGTGACGCGTAGCCCGCGGGCGAGCCGCAACCGCCAGCCTAAGCCGGAAGCCTCCGGCGAAGCCGCGAGCCGAAGGCGGAGCCGGATCCGCGCCGAGGCCTGCCTGAGCGAGCGGCGCACGGCGCCGCGAGTCGAAGGGTGCCCGTTCCGTTCACGTGTGCGCTCGGTCCACGAAACGGTGACGGGGAATGACCACCAAGGCACGAAGACACGAAGGAGTCCTTTCGATGGCGCACGGTCGCGGCCGGACAGCGAGCCTCGAGGGGGCTTTCGAGTGCTGGAAGCGCCACTCAGGCGTCTTCCTTGGTGACTTTGCGCCTTTGTGGTTACACTCCGCCCGGGGGGACGACCATGAGACGAGCTCTGAAGCACGCCGTGGCCCTCGGGGCGATCGTTGCAGGCCTCCTGCTGCTCGCCCCACCACCAACTGAACCCTCGCTGCCACCCGCGCACCGGGGGTTCTTCCCCGTCTCGGTGTGGTACGCCGGCGGCACGGCGCGGGCGCCGATGCTGGAGAAGGTCACGCCGGAGAAGGTCGCGATCTGGCGCAAGGACCTCCAGCAGATCAAGAAGCTGGGCTTCAACACGGTGCGCTGCTGGGTGGAGTGGACGGCCGCGGAGGCCGAGCCTGGCACCTACGACTTCGGCGCGCTGGAGACCGATCGCCGACCTGGCTCACGAGGTCGGCCTCAAGCTGATCGTCCAGGTCTACATGGACTCGGCCCCGGACTGGGTCGGCGCCGCGCATCCCGACGCGAGCTTCGTCGCGTCCAACGGGCTCGCCGTGAAGTCCCAGTCCTCGCCCGGCTACTGCTTCGACCATCCTGGCGTCCGGGAGAAGGTGCTCGCGTTCTTCACGGCGGCTGCCCGCGCGGTGGCCGACAAGCCCGCCTTCTACGGCTGGGACCTGTGGAGCGAGCCGCACATCATCAACTGGGCCGAGGTCTACCACCTGGGCAGCGGCGACTACATGCAGTTCTGCTACTGCCCGTCGACGATGGCCCGGTTCCGGGGCTGGCTCGAGGCGAAGTACGGCACGCTCGAGGCGCTCAACCGGGCCTGGTACCGGACCTTCCGCAGCTGGGAGGAGGTCGAGCCGCCGCGCTTCGGGACCATCCTCACCTACACCGACTACATCGACTGGAAGGAGTTCATCTCCGACAAGCTGGCCGAGGACCTCGCCGCCAAGGCGAGGGCGGTCAGGGCGGTCGTGCCCGAGGGCGTGGTCACCAGCCACTCGGCGATCCCCGGGCTGTTCAGCCGGCCGGAGTGGAACGGCACGCCCGACGACCGCAAGATGGCAGACGTCGTCGACTACTACGGCGCGTCGATCTACCCCAAGCACGCCTGGACGATCGAGCCGTGGTCGCCCCACTTCCGGGCGTCCGGCCACGACTTCACCCGCTCGATGACCTTGCGCAACGGCGGCTTCTACATCGGCGAGCTGCAGGCGGGCTACGGCGTGTTCGGGATGAAGCTGAGCGTGCCGGTGGTGGGCGCCGACCTTCGCGACTGGATGTGGACGGCCATCGCCTACGGCGCGCGCGCGGTCAACATCTACGCCTACTACCCGATGAGCTCGGGCTACGAGTCGGGCGGCTACGGCCTGGTCGACCTCGACGGCAAGGTCACCGAGCGGGCCGAGGCAGCCGGGCGGGTCGCCGGCGTCGTCACCGACAACATGGACCTCTTCCTCGGCGCGCAGCCGCCCCGCTCCGAGATCGCCGTGCTCTACAACCCGCTCTCGCACATGGTCGGCGGCCAGCAGCAGTTCACGGGCGAAGGCCAGCCGATCGGCCGCAACACCCTGTCCGAGTCTCTGCAGGGCATCCACCGCGCCTTCTTCGACGCGGGCTACACCGTGGACTTCGTGCATGTGCGCGACCTCGCCGGCGACGCGCTCGACGGCTACAAGCTGGCGATCGTGCCCTACCCGGTGCAGATGGCGAAGGAGCACCAGGCGAAGCTCCTCGAGTTCGTCGAGAGCGGCGGCGTCATGCTGGCCGAGGCGCGCTTCGGATGGATCGACGAGCGAGGGTTCTCGAGCGACGTCATCCCGGGCGGGGGGCTCGACCAGGTCGTCGGCTGCCGGGAGGCGCAGGTCGTGCCCCTGCGCAAGGCCTCGGCGATCACGATCGCGAAGGCCCACCCGACCCTGCCCGGCCTGGCCCCGGGCGACCGGCTGGACACGGTTTTCTTCGAGGAGAGCTTCGACGTCTTCGGGGCCGCGAGCGAGATCCTGGCCGTGACCGAGGACGGCCGACCGGCGATGGTCTACGCGCGGCACGGCAAGGGCGCCGCGATCATCGTCGGCTCGTTCGTGGGCGCCGCCTACCACCACTTCCACAACCCCAACAACGCCAAGCTGCTGACCGGGCTAGCCCAGTGGCTCGGGATGGCCAAACCGGTCGAGGTCGAGTCGTCCGAGCCGGAGGTGCTGGTCGAGGCGCGCGTCCTCGCGGGCGACGGCTACCGGCTGCTGTTCGGTTTCAACCGGGGCCAGAAGACGACGACGGTCCGGTTTGCGGTCGCCGCGGACGGGTCGAGCGCCTCGGTCCGCAACCTCGAGACCGGGCAGGCAGTGGCCTCCGTGACGGAGCAGGGGAGAGTCGTCATGCAGCAGACCCTGGAACCCCAGCAGGTCGTGGTCCTGCTCGTCCGGCAGGGTGCGCGATGAAGCGGGACACACACCGGCGTCGGGGAGCGGGCTTCTGCATCGGGGTCGATGTCGGCGGAACCAAGATCTCGGCGGCACTCTTCGCCGACGACGGCACCATGCTGTCCAAGACGAGGGTACCGATCGATCGCAGCGGGCCGGAGGCCCCGGTCGGCCAGATCGCCGCGGCCATCGCCGAGCTGGTGGCCGTTGCCGGGGAGACCGAGCCCGGGGACGCCGGCCACGCGGTGGCAGCGGTCGGGATCGTCGTCCCCGGCGTGGTCTTCCACGACTCGGGCGAGGTCTGGGCGCCCAACATCGCGGGCTGGGACCACTTCCCGCTCGCCGCCAGGCTCGGCGAGCAGACGACGCTGCCGCTGGTCCTCGACAGCGACCGCGCCGCCTACGTGCTCGGCGAGCAGTGGTGCGGCGTGGCCCGGGGCTTGCGCAACGTCGTGTTCGTGGCCTTCGGCACCGGCATCGGCGCCGGCATCCTGGTCGACGGACGGCTGGTCCGGGGCAGCGGCGACGTCGCCGGCGCCGTGGGCTGGTTCGCGCTGGACCCACGCTTCCGGCCCGAGTACGGCGAGCGCGGCTGCTTCGAGTGCGAGGCCTCGGGCAGCGCGGTCGGCCGCCTGGCGCAGCGCGCCCTCGAGCAGGGGAGGCAGTCGGCGATCGCGGAGATCGCCACCGGCAGCGGCGGGGAGGTCACGGCCGAGACCGTGTTCCGGGCGGCCGCGGCCGGGGACGCTCTGGCGGAGGAGATCCTCGACCACGTCGCCGAGGCCATGGCCATGGGCATCGCCAACATCGTCAGCATCCTCAACCCGGAGATCGTGGTCCTCGGCGGCGGGCTGTTCCAGTCCGACCTTCGGCTTCTCGAGCCGGTGCGGGCGCGGGTGGCGCGCTGGGCCCAGCCGCTGGCCGCCGCGGCGGTGAGGATCGAGCCGAGCGGCCTGGGCGAGGACGCCGGGCTCTTTGGCGCCGCCAAGCTGGCGTGGGACTCGGCGCGAGCGTGGCCATGAGGCATCGTCGCAGTGCGATGCTCCGACGACGCCGGTCGCGCCGACGGGTGCAGTGAGAAGGGAGCGAGCATGTCAGCCAGCGAGTACCTCAGTCGCATCCAGGCCGTCATCGAGAAGATCGAGGCCACCGAGATCGAGAAGATCCGGGCCGCCGGCGCGGCCATGGCCGGGTCGATCGCGGCCGGCGGGCGGGTCTACCTCTACGGGAGCGGCCACTCGGTCATCCCGGTGCTCGACGTCTTCCCGCGCTACGGCAGCTTCGTCGGCTTCTTCCCGCTCTATGACCCGCGCCTGATGTGGTTCAACGTCATCGGCCCCGGCGGGGCGCGCGAGCTGCTCTGGCTCGAGCGCCAGCCGGGCTACGCCGAGGTCTTCTTGAAGAGCTACCCGCTCGAGCCGCGGGACTGCATGGTCGTGTTCTCGCACGGCGGGCTGAACGCCGCCGGGATCGAGGTCGCCCTCGCGGCCAAGGCGAAGGGGCTGACCGTGATCTGCGTGACGTCGCTCGCCAACGCCGCGGTCGCCAAGAGGACCCACCCGTCGGGCAAGATGCTCGCCGACGTCGCGGACATCGCCATCGACAACTGCGTGCCGCCCGAGGACGCCCTGGTCGACGTCGGCCAGATCGAGCGGGTGGCCGCCGGCTCGACCGTGGCCGCGGTCGCTGTCGCCATGAGCCTGGTCGCCGAGACCGCGGCCTGCCTGGCCGCGAAGGGCGGGGTGCCGCCGACCTTCGTCTCGCCCAACGTCCCGGGCGTCGGCCGGGATCACATGAACCGGGTCTACCAGGCCTTCACCGAGTTCTACTTCGCCCGCCCGATGAAGACGGAGCCGTAGCCGCCACCGGAGGAGGGGAGATGAACGACGAGCACAGCACCTCGGCCAGCGGACTGATGGCCTCGCTCTGCGCCGGGATGTTCGTCTTCGGCATCGTCATGGCGATCCTCGGGGCGATCCTGCCCACCCTGTTCGCGACCATCGCCCTCGACAAGGCGCAGGCAGGCAACCTCTTCCTGGTCATGAACTTCGCCATGCTGCTCATGTCGCTGGGCTTCGGCCCGGTGGTCGACCGCTTCGGCTTCAGAGCATTCCTACTCGCCTCCACCGTGCTGGTGGCAGCGTCGCTCGTGCTTCTGTCCACCGCGGCGTCGTACCCCGTGGTCCTGGCGGCGGTGACCGTGCTCGGCTTCGCGGGCGGCGGGATCAACGGCGGTGCCAACGCCCTGACCAGCGACCTCAACCCCGAGCGCCGGGGCGCGGCCCTCAACATCATCGGGATCTTCTTCGGCTTCGGCGCCCTGACCATGCCGTTCCTGATCGGCGCCCTGCTCGAGCACCTCGGCCTGCGGACCATCCTCACCATCGCCGCCGTGCTCAGCCTGGTTCCGGCCGTCATGTACGCCGTGCTGCGCTTCCCCCGCCCCAAGCACGAGCAGGGCTTCCCGCTCGCCCAGGCGGCCCACGTCGTGGGCAACCCCCTGCTCTGGTTGTGCGCGTTCCTCCTGTTCTTCCAGTCGGCCAACGAGTTCACGGTCGGCGGGTGGCTCTCGAGCTACCTCTCCGAGGTCATCGGCTTCGCGCCGGCAGCAGCCTCCCTCGTCCTGGCGGGATACTGGGCCGCCCTCATGGCCGGGCGCTTCCTGTCGAGCCGCATCGTCGGCCGGCTGGGCATCGGACGGCTCGTCCTGGCCAGTGCCGCACTGGCTCTCGCGGCTGCGCTGGTCATGGTCGCCGCTCAGTCACCGCTCGTCGTCTGTGCCGGCGCGATCCTGCTCGGCCTCGGCTTCGCGGCCATCTTCCCCTCCACCCTCGCAGTCGTCGGCGAGGCCTTCCCGGCCTTCACCGGCACCGCCTTCAGCGTCGCCTTCGTCGTCGCCCTGTCGGGTGGAATGACCGCGCCGTGGCTCACCGGCAGGATCGCCGCGGAGTCCGGCCTCCGCCAGGGCATGCTCGTCCCGGTCGTCGCCTGCGCCGCGATCGTCGTCCTCCAGCTCGTGATCATGCGCGTCGCTGCGCCGCGCCGGCGAAACGCGGTGATCGGAAGGGACCGCAGGCGCCAAGCCGAAAAACCGCGCAGACCACAAAGACACGAAGACACGAAGAGAGGATCCTGAGTGGCGCCTCCGCGACGCCTGCGTCGTCATCAAGTGCTCTTCTTGGCGACTTCGTGGTGATCTTCCGCCACCGGTGAGTGGCAACGGGCGCGGCCGGCTAGCCCCTGGTTGGGAGGGGGCGAGGGTCAATAGTACGGCCGGTAGCCCAGGTCCTCGCTCTCGATCGGGCCCTTCTGACGCAGCTCGTCGAGGCCGACGATCGCCTCCTCGCGCGTGGCGAACGCCATCTCGTGCTCGCGGGTCATGACGATCGCCTCCTTCGGGCAGGCGTCGACGCAGAAGCCGCAGAAGACGCAGCGCAGCAGGTCGATGGTGAAGACCCTCGGGCGCTTCTCGCACTCGACCGTCGCGGTCGGGTCCTCCTCGGCCTCGATGTGGATGCAGTCGGCCGGGCAGGCCGTCTCGCACATGTAGCAGGCCACGCAGCGCGGCGAGCCGTCCTCGCGGGTGAGCAGGATGTGCCGGCCGCGCAGGCGCTCCGAGTACTCGCGCTTGACCTCGGGCCACTCGACCGTGACGGTGTACTTGCGGCGCGAAGAGGTTGCCGAGGAAGTGCCGCAGCGTGACGGCCAGGCCCTTGACGATCTCGACCAGGTAGAACCGCTGCAGGAAGCGGAGCGGCTTGGCGGTCGACAGACGACGACGTCGGCGCGTTGCTTCATCGGTCCAGCTCCCCGGCGATGATGTTGAGGCTGCCCAGGATCGCCACGGCGTCGGCCACCATGTGCCCCTCGAGCATGTGCGGGAAGGCCTGGAAGATCGCGAAGCACGGCGGCCGCACCTTGATCCGGTAGGGCTTGCCGCCGCCGTCGGAGACGATGTAGTAGCCGAGCTCGCCGTTGGCGCCCTCGGTGTAGCCGTAGGTCTCGCCGGCCGGCACCTTGATGCCCTCCATGATCAGCTTGAAGTGCCAGATCAGGGACTCCATCTCGGTGTAGACCTTCTCCTTGGGCGGCAGCGCGACGTGGTGGTCGTCGACGATGACCGGGCCCGGCGGCAGCGTCTCGAGCGCCTGCTCGACGATCCGCAGCGACTGCCGCATCTCCTCGACCCGGACCAGGTAGCGCGCGTAGGTGTCGCCGGTCGTGGCGATCGGGACCTTGAAGTCGTAGCTGCTCGTAGCCGAGGTAGGGGTGCGCCTTGCGGACGTCGTAGGCGACGCCGGAGGCGCGCAGGCAGGGCCCGGTCCAGCCCCAGTCGATCGCCTCCTCGGCCGAGATCGCGCCGACCCCCTCGGTGCGCTCGCGGAAGATCCGGTTCTCGGTGATCAGCGTCTCCATGTCGTCGATGAGCTTCGGGATGCGCTTGAGCAGGTAGCGGCACCGCCTCGTCGAAGTCGGCGGGCACGTCGTCGGCGAGGCCGCCGATGCGCACGTACGAGATGGTCAGGCGGCCGCCGCAGCAGGCCTCGAGCACCGAGTAGATCTCCTCGCGCGCCTGGTACGATGTACAGGAAGGCGTCATGCGCGCCGACGTCGATTGAGGTTGGCGCCGACGCAGACGATGTGGTCCATGATCCGCGAGAGCTCGGAGAGGATGAGGCGGATCACCTGGGCGCGCGGCGGCGCCTCGACGCCCGAGCATGCTTCTCGACCGCGAGCGCGTAGCCGACGCCGTTGATCATCGGCGGAGCAGTAGTTGAGGCGGTCGGTGTAGGGGATCACCTGGTTCCAGGTGTGCGTCTCCGACATCTTCTCGAAGCAGCGGTGGAGGTAGCCGATCTCGCGCCTCCGCCTTGGTGATCACCTCGCCGTCGAGGCGGACGACGGTGCGCAGCGTGCCGTGGGTCGCGGGGTGCGAGGGCCCGAGGTTGAGGACCTGGGTCTCGAAGTGGTCCTCGTCCTCCTGCGCCTCGCGCGCCCAGGCCGGCATCGTCCTGCTCGCCCTCGCGCAGCAGCCAGCGCTGGCCGGGGTCGTAGTCCTTGCGCAGCGCGTGCCCCTGGAACGCCGTGGTGGCAGAGGATGCCGCTTGAGGTTCGGGTGACCCTCGAAGCGGATGCCCGAACATGTCGAACGCCTCGCGCTCGAACCAGTCCGCGGCCTTCCAGACGCCGTAGACCGACGGGCACGACCGGGTCGTCCTCCGGCACCGGCACCTTGAGCCGGATGCGGTGGCCGTGCTCGAGGCCGAGTCGAGGTGGTAGACGACCTCGAACCGCTCGCTCGCGCTCCGGGTAGTCGACCGCCGCAGACGTCGAGCAGCAGCTTGCAGTCGAGCGCCGGGTCGTCCTTGAGCGTGCCGCAGCAGCCGTCGAGCAGCTGCCGGCGGTCGACCGTGAACGTCTGCCGTCGTCGGCCGCTCGCGCCGCGCCTGCCGGGAACGCCCGCGATCGCCGCCGCGGCAGCGAGCTCACGCCTGCGGCATGCGGTCAGCTGCCGGCGGCCTGCGCGCTTGCGACGCGTCTGGTAGTGCGTCTCTCCGCGCTGGATCATCTCCTGCAGGCTGACGACGCCGTGCAGCAGCGCCTCCGGCGTCGGCGGGCAGCCCGGGACGTAGACGTCGACCGGGATGAACTCGTCGATCCCCTGGACGACGTGGTAGGCGCGGTAGAACCCGCCGGTGCAGGCGCAGGCGCCCATCGAGATGACGTACTTCGGCTCGGCCATCTGCTCGTAGATCCGCACCATCACCGGCGCCATCTTGTCGGTGACGGTGCCGGCGACGATCAGCAGGTCCGACTGGCGCGGCGAGAAGCGCACCACCTCGGCGCCGAAGCGCGACGAGGTCGTAGTGCGACGATCATCGACCGACATGAACTCGATCGCGCAGCAGGCGGTGCCGAACGGGAACGGCCACAGGCTGTTCTTGCGCACCCAGCCGAGCACGGCGTCGAGCTTGGTGGTCAGTACGGTCGAGCTTCCATCGGGTTGACGCATGTCCACACCCTCCGACGGCCGATCACCAGGGACAACGCGCCGACCCATAGCGTTAGTCCCCCGGCGACGCGCGGCGCCGTCGGGAGATTATACGCGGTTCCTGCGAGACTCGAGGCAGCGCCGAGCGCTCGCTAGGAGTTCGTACCGCATTGGCCTTTTCGGCGTGCGTGGCTGACCGAGTTGCTGTCGGACGGCCACTGCGGCACGAACTCGTCAGGATGCGCGCAGCGCATCCCGAGGAGCGGGTGGGCAGAGGCCAACGACAATGACCACGTCAGGAGCGCGCACAGGGGCCTATGCCCTACACGCTCCTGGCCCGGATATCTCACCAACTTTCTACTGCGGCCAGCGATGCGCCGCACTCAGCGGTGCTTTCTCGCCTCGGGGTGCTCGACGTACTGTCAAGTACGCCTCCGCGCCCCTCGGGTCGAAATCCCCACTGCGCGCGGCACCTCGCCACCCTCGTGACGAAACCCGGTGAGATACCCGGGCTAGAAGTTCAAGGCAAAGCCGGCAGCGAACTCCCAGCCCGACAGGTCCAGAGTGCCGAATCCGGAGAAGTCGTCGCCGAGCTCGTCCTCGGAGTAGCGGTAGCGTCCCTCACCGAAGAACGACCACCGGAAGCCGAACGGAATGTCGACGCCAACGAGCGCCAGCGCCTCCCAGGTCGAGCCTTCGGCGTAGTAGTTGGCGTAGTAGATCTCCCGGTCGGGGCTCGAGAAGTCGATGAAGTCGCCGGCCTCCTCGAGGTTCCAGAACAGCAGGCCGCCGCCGATCCCGGCGTAGGGGATGATGGCCGATGACGCGTCGCCGTACCGGAAGACGTACAGCGCGTTGATGTCCCACGTGTCGAGCGACGTCCCGTGCGAGATGTCGTAGCCGTCGAGATCGACATAGTCCCAGTAGGACTGGGTCGCCTGGCCCCCGTACCAGCTCGTGCCGAACTGGATGCCGGAGTGCGCCGAAGTGCGCCACAGGTAGTCGAAGCCGAAGCTCAGGTCCTGGAAGTCGCCGGGCGATCCCGTGAAGACGGCAAAGGTGTCGTCCCAGTACTCGGAGTCACCTTCGGGCTCCCAGAGACCGAGGCGGAAGCGGATCGAGCCGAAGTCGCCGGGTTGCCAGTTGCCCTGGGCCTCGGCGTGCAGAGCGCCTACCACCAGCACGAGCAGCCCGAGGATCAGGGTTCGGGTGAGCGGGGTTCGCATCGCATCCTCCTTCGGGGTGGCCCGCAGCTGCAGGGCCCGACATCACGGTAGCAACTCCGATGCCAGGGGGTGGCCGAGGACGGGGTTGGAGCCGCCACGAGGTTGCCGGCGGTCCGGGTTGAACATGTGGGCGCTGCTGGAAGCAATTGAACCACAACGTCTTATCGTGAGCCGGGGACGGGCATCCGGCTTCGCCGTCGGCTCCGGCGTGAGATGCGGGGACGGCAACCGGAGCGGCGGTCGAGAGTCGTGTGGATCGGCGGCAGAGTCACGGAAACGGGAGGAATGACCTCGCGGGAGGACGGTGTCGGGAACAGAGACGGAGACGGGAAGACGGAAGACCACGAAGACACGAAGGCACGAAGGGGGGTGAGTGGCGCCTCGTGCACGCGCGCGCTGCTAGCGTGCCCGGCTCGCCCGCTGGAGACGAGTGGACAACATCAAGAGCCTCTCTTGGTGTCCTTGTGTCTTCGTGGTGAAGTCCCGTCACTGATCTCGATCCGCGGAAGCGGAAGCGGAAGGGGGCGCGGAAGCGGAGGGAAAGCAGGCTAGGATGGGGAGCCGGAGGTGGCCATGATTGCGATCCATGATCACGGGGCGGTGCGCGAGGTGCGGCTGTCGCGGCCACCGGTCAATGCCCTCAACCCGGAGCTCCTGAAGGCGCTCATCGACGCCATCACCGTGGCTCCCCGCGAGGGGGTCGGCGCGCTCGTGGTCTCCGGTTCCGAGGGGATGTTCACGGCGGGCCTCGACATTCCCGCGCTGCTGCTCCTCGATCGGGTCGAGCTCGCGGCCGCCCTCGACGTCTTCTTCGACGCCATGGAGGCGCTCGCAACTTGTCCGGTCCCGGTGGCGGCGGCGATCACCGGCCACAGCCCGGCCGGCGGTTTCGTGCTCGCCATGTTCTGTGACCGGAGGGTCATGGCCGAGGGGCCGTTCGGCATCGGCCTCAATGAGGTGCGGGTGGGGATCCCGATGCCGTGGGTGCTGGTGGAGGGCTTGGCGCGGCTGATCGGCCGCCGCCGGGCCGCCGAGCTGTGCACGACCGGCCGCCTGCTGAGCCCGGCGGAGGCTCTCGAGCTCGGGGCGGTCGACGCGGTCGTGCCGCCCGGCGAGGTGGTGGGCGAGGCCTGCCGGTGGTGCGGCGAGCTCCTCGCGCTGCCGGCGCGGGCGCTCGCCCTCACCAGGGAGGCGGTGCGCGCCGATCTCGTCGAGGCAGTTCGACGCAATCGCACGAGCGACTGCGACCGGCTGCTCGACGAGTGGTTCCGCCCGGAAACCCAGCAGGCTCTCCGCCAGATGGTGGCGAGGATCAAGCGCTAAGACCTCGGGGCTACGCCAGCCTGGGCCCCGCTTCCGGTTCCCGCCCGCTTCCGCGCCCGAGTCCGGAATAACGCGGCATTGGGACACCGGTCTCCCAGTCGGACGTGAAAGTCCGAGTCCCTGCGGCCTCGTCAACGGTTGGGCTCAATGCCGGCTCGTCCGTGTTCTTGACTTCCGTCATCGACTCTTCCAATCGAGCTCCTGGGGGGCACCTTCGGTTGCGGAAGCGGAAGCGGGCGTGGAACCGGGCGAGGGGGGCGCGCGGCAAATCGCCATTGGTTCGCTCCGAGCCGATGCCGCAGTGCGCCGAGCATCCCGTTGGGGTTCGGGTTAGAATGGGCGTCCTCGCTCCGTCGACAGGGGGTAGCGGCGTGAAGATCCCGTCCCTTATCCTGAAACAGCTCTACACCATGGGCAGCCTCGAAAACGTCGCCGATGGGGTCCGTTTCGGTCTCAAGAACCGGCTCAGCGACGCCAAGGTGACCGCGATCTCGGGCATCGCGATCGACGGCCGGAAGCTCGCGCTGGCCGATGTCACCCTCGACATCGGCGGTGAGGTCCTCGCAGCGGGCGAGGTCACGACGGCGCGTCCGATCGCCTTGCCGCTGCGCCGCCAGCTGACCGTGATCTGCCGCGGCCAGCAGCTCGAGTCCGGCAAGCACACCGTCGGCATCAACTTCGAGGCCTCGCCCTTCGGCAAGCTCGCGTTCGAGGTGGCCGATGCGATCCGCGAGCACGCGGAGCACCGGGTGAGCGTGCCCTGCGACAAGGAGAACAACTACGCCCCGGAGATCATCCGCGCCCGCCAGGAGTTCGTCGCGGAGCTGACCGGCGCCAAGCTCGAGCACGTCGCGAGCTACTCGTTCGACCCCGAGAGGACCAAGGGCAACATCGAGAACTTCACCGGCGTCGCCCAGGTCCCGATCGGCTTCGCCGGGCCGCTGCGAATCAACGGCGAGCACGCCCAGGGCGAGTTCCTGATCCCGCTCGCGACCACCGAGGGGACCCTGGTGGCGTCCTACAACCGCGGCATGAAGGTGCTCAACCTCTCCGGCGGGGTGACCTGCACCGTCTCGGACGACCGCATGCAGCGGGCGCCGGTGTTCGTCTTCGACTCGGCGCGCGAGGCGCGCGACTTCCGCGACTGGGTCGACGGCCAACATGGACGGAGATCCGGGAGGCGGCCGAGGCGACCTCCACGGTCGCCAAGCTGCTCTACATCGACATCTATCCTGTCCAACAAGTTCGCCTACCTGCGCTTCAACTTCTCCACCGGCGACGCGGCCGGCCAGAACATGGTGGGACGCGCCACCTTCGCCGCCTGCTCGTGGATCCTCGAGCACGCCTCGACACCGTGCGCTCGTTCTTCCTCGAGTCGAACCTCGCGACCGACAAGAAGGCCTCCCAGATCAACATGATGCGGACCCGCGGCAAGCGGGTCACGGCCGAGGCCGTGGTCCCGCGCGACGTGCTGGTGCAGCACATGCGGGTCGAGCCGGAGAAGCCTCAACTACCACATGCAGATCGCCAACGTCGGGGCCTTCCTGTCCGGCGCCAACAACAACGGCGCTCACTCGCCGAACGGCATCACCGCCATGTTCATCGCCACCGGCCAGGACGTGGCCAACGTCGCCGAGTCGTCGGCGGGCATCCTGTACACCGAGCTCACGCCGGAGGGGACCTGTACATCTCGCTCACCATCCCCTCGCTGATCGTCGCCACCCACGGCGGCGGCACCGGGCTCGCCACCCAGCGCGAGTGCCTCGAGGTGCTCGGCTGCGTGGGGCCAAGGCAAGGTCAAGAAGCTCGCCGAGATCGTGGCCGGCGTCGCCCTCGCCGGCGAGATCTCGCTGGGCGCCGCCATCTCGTCACTCGACTGGGTGTCGTCGCACGAGCAGCTACGGCCGCAACCGGTGAGCCGGCGAGCCGGCCGCGTGGAATGGTGAACAGCAGCCCCACTACCTCTGCCGGGCCGGCCTCGCAGTCCGGCTCGAGACGGCGCCGCGCGCGCCGGCGGGCCGCCGGCGGCGTCCCCGCGCTCGCCCGCCGCGGCCGGACCACGCTCCGGCACTTCATCCTGCTGCTGCTCGGGGGTTACTCGGCCTGGGTGACCGAGCGCCGAGAGCGCGGCGGGCGGGGGATGCTCTTCGGCGTCCACCGGATGGCGGCCTGGATCGGCCGCCGCTTCATCGGTCGCGAGTTCGCGGTCATGCCCTTCCCGGCCCAGCTCCGGCGCCGGCTCGAGATCCTCGGCCCGACCTACATCAAGCTCGGCCAGATCCTCAGCCTCCGCCTCGACATCCTGCCCGAGGTGGTGACCGCCGAGCTGCGTGGGCTGCTCAGCCACCTGCCGCCGGTGCCCTTCGACGCGATCGTCGAGGTGATCGAGGCTGATCTCGGCCGCCCGCTCGACGAGATGTTCGCCGAGGTCGATCCCGAGACCGCTCGGGTCGGCCTCGATCGCGCAGAGCCACCGCGCCGTCACGCTCACCGGCGATCAGGTGATTCTGAAGGTCGTCAAGCCCGGCATCCGCGAGCTGCTCTACCGCGACATGGAGCTGCTGCGCCTGGTCGGCGTCGTCCTCCAGGTCATCGTGCCGCGCTTCCAGCCGAGCCGCATCATCGAGGAGTTCTGCGACTACACGCTGCGCGAGGTCGACATGGTGCGCGAGGCCGAGAACTCGCAGACCTTCCGTGCCAACTTCGTGGACATGCCGGACATCGTCTTCCCGGCGGTCTACCGCGAGCTCTCGGGCACCGACGTGCTGTGTATGGACTTCCTCGATGGCGTCGAGCCGAGCTCGGAGGTGGTAGAGGCGATGACCCTGGAGGAGCGCCGCCACCTCGTCGACCTCGGCGCCACCGCGATCATCCGCATGCTCTACGAGGACGGTTTCTTCCACGCCGACCTGCATCCGGGCAACCTGTTGATCCTCGCCGAGCAGCGGATCGGCTTCATCGACCTCGGAATGGTCGGGCACCTCGACCCCGAGCTGCGGCACAGCTTGCTGAACCTCTACCACAGCCTGGTGATGGAGAACTTCGACGCCGCCGCGCGCCACCTTGCCGACGTTGCCTACCCTGGGCGCGGCGCCGACACGGTGGCGTTCCGGCGCGCGGTGCGGGAGCTGGCGCAGGCGCTGGCGCCGGGACGCCAGCTTCGAGACCTTCTCGCTGGCGCTGCTCATCCTCGAGGCGACCCGGCTCGGCGCGCGCTACAACCTCTACTTCCCGGTCGAGATGGTGCTGATGGTGAAGGCGCTCGTCACCTACGAGGGCGTCGGCTACCTGCTCGACCGCGAGTTCGACGTGGCCGAGGTGTCGTCCCGCCACATCGGTCGCATCTTCCGCCACCAGTTCTCGCCGCAGCGGCTGTTCCGCGAGGCGAAGGACATCGCCCCGGAGCTCCTCGACGCCGCGATGCGGATCCCGGCGCTGGTCAGCGAGTCGCTGCGCTACCTGGAGCAGCAGAACCGCCGCCAGCCGGTGCGGCCGTTGCGGGGCTTGAGGGCGACGGTGTTCGGGGGGTTCTGCCTGCTGTCCGGCGCGATCCTGGTCGTCTTCGGCGGTCCGTGGATGGTGGCGGCACCGCTGCTCGTCCTCGGCCTGCTCCTGCCGCTGCGCCGCGGCGAGTGATCCGCCACAACTTCGCCACAATCGGGCTGCGACATTGTTCAGGGACGTGGGTCGAGGCTCTCGCCCTGCGGCCTGCGGCAGCGGATGCGACCCGAGCCGCACGTCGAACGACGAGCGCTTGGCGATGTTGGCGAAGCGTGGCGTACCATCCCGCGACGATCGCGGCCGCGCGCCGAGCGCGGCGGACCGGCGCGGATGGACGACGGGACGGAGGGGCGAGTGGACCGGAGAGAGGAATCGAGCGAGGTGCGGCCGGCAGGCCAGAGCATCCTGCTGCCCTTGGTGGTGGGCGCCGTCTTCCTGATCGTGCTCGTGCTCGGCGCGATGGCCGGCTGATCGTGCCGCCGGCCGGGCCCGCCCGCGACGGTCGATGGTGGCCTTCGCGCGCCCGGTCAGGATCGCCGTCGTCGAAGCTCAGGCTGTAGCGCCCCGTCCCGCATCAGCTCGAGGCGGGAGGCGTCGGGCATCACGAGCTCGACGCGCGCCGGCACGACCCGCGGCTGCAGCTCGGGCAGGAAGACGTGGTCCTGGTGGATCACCGCCTCGGGCCGGCTGAAGTCCGCGGGCCCGACGTGGCCGCCGAAGTGGTCGCTGCGGCCGAAGGCGAGGTGCAGGCCGAGCTTCTCGTCGAGCAGCAGCTGTCCGATCGGCTCCACCCCGAGATCCGCCAGCACCCCGAGGCCCGAGCTCGGCGAGGTTGCCGGTGGCGGGCTCCTCTGCCAGCAGCCGGCGCGCGGCGTCGGAGGCCGGGCCCTCGCTGTCGACGGCGACGGCCCGGTTGGCCTCGATCCGGAAGCAGACCACCTCGTCGCCGAGCTGGATCGGCAGCGCGGCCGGCGCTCCGGCTCGGGTCGCCGGCGCGCTCGCCCTCGTAGGGCACGATGTAGGCCTCGCCGGAGGGAAGGTTGCCGGCGGTGCCCGGCTCGTGGAGCAGCCCGCTCGAGGCGTGGGCCGTCCGGTGGCGCAGGTCGAGCTGGAGGTCGTGCGCGCTCGGCGCCGTCGACCAGGAAGACCAGCTCGGCGGCCTCGGCGCCGGTCGAGCAGCCCCTTCAGGAGGCGCACCCGCCGGTCGACCTCGCCGTAGTCGAGCCGGAGCGCCGGGACCATCGCGGCCGTGAAGCCGGGCATGGTCGCCGCGCGGAAGCCGAGCCGCGGCGCGAGGCGCTTGAGCGGCGCGGTGGTCGACAGCTCGGTCGGCGCCATGACCAACCGGTGGGCCGCCAGCACCTCCTCGAAGGGCAGGGACCACCGCTCGTCGAGCTCGTCGGCGGTCGGCCGGCAGGCGGTCGGGGTCGACCCGCCACGCGCTTTCCGGCAGCTCGGCGTTGTTGGCGCGGACGTTGCGGTAGCCGAAGAGGCCGACCTCGAGGCCAAGGGCGCCGTGCGCCGACGCGAGCTCCGCGGCCCAGCCGGCCGCCATCACCCGGCGGGAGCGCCAACCCTCACGGTCGGGCAGCGCGGCGTCCGGCAGGTCGATCAGGATCGCGAGCGCGCGGTCGTCGGGGCCGGGCCGGAAGACCCGCCGGATCAGCTGGACCAGCTCGTCGGCAGACAGACCATCCATTGTGAGTCTCCCCGGCTCATGCTAACCCGGACGATGTTTTCCTGCGTGCAGGGTTTGTCTCAAAGGTCCGGTGAGAGTACTTCGCCGTCGCGGCCTGCGACGGCCGGATCGTTGAAGGGGTCTTCCTGGTCCTGCATCGCACTGCGATGTTGGCCGCAGGCTGTGTCTGAGGATGCGCGCAGCGCATCCGTCTCGAGGCGTGAGGGCAGAGGACGAGGACGTCTCAATCCAGTGTCGCCCGCGGTCCTCTGTCCTCACGCCTCGAGTCGATGACCTCCACCGTGATCCTGTCGTACCAGTCGATGGACCCGGGAAGCCCGATGCCGAAGTCCGTCGAGCGGCCCGGGGAGATCTCCTCGAACGGGCTGCCCTGGGCGGTCTGGACCAGTGCGCCCTCGCGAAAACCGGAGACCCGGAACAGCACGTCGGTCGGCTGCAGCACCCGCCGGCAGCGGTTGGTGGCCCGGATGGTGATCATGACGTGTGCCCACGAGGCCAGGGACTGCTCGGCCTCGTAGGTGGCGCTGATGCAGTTCGCCGCCGACGGGGTCGGGCTCGGCTCGCGCCTCCGTGGCGGGGCCGCAGCCGCCGGAACCCAGGGCGTCGGCGTGACCGTCGGCGCGATGGCGGTGACCCAGCCGGAGGCGTACTCGGCGAGCCGGGTCGGCGTGGCGCTCGGGGCCTGGGTGGGAGATGGGACGACGGTCGGCGCGGGCGCGCGGGCGGTGGCTCGCTCTCGCCGCGGGTGAGCTCGAAGACGGCGACCAGCGCGATGACGGCGCAGACGGCCGCGGACAGGTAGCAGCCGGAACGCTCCGGCAGCGGCCGACGGCCGCTCGACAGCGGAGAAGCGCATGACCGGATCGCCCATGACGTCCTCTGACCCGACCATACACCATCGAACTCGATGACGGGCAAGGGGAAGGCGATACCGGAAAAACCACTAAGACACGAAGACACGAAGGGAGGTTCTCAAGTGTCGTCTCCTGGCTGGGCGCGGCGCCCGAGTGCTCGGCCCGCCGGCTGGAAACTAGAGGACAACATCAAGAGCTTTTCTTGGTGCCTTTGTGCCTTTGTGGTGATCCTCCGTCACGAATCTCTCGGCAAAGGCACGCTGTCGGGAACGGCGACCCTTCGACTCGCGGCGCCGGAGCCTGCCCTGAGCGAGGAGCCCGCCAGGGCTCCGAGTCGAATGGGCGCCACTCGCTCAGGGCAGGCTCCTCGGGCGCGGAAGCGGGCGCGGAAGCGGAAGCGGGTGGAGAACGCGTTGACCCGGCGAGGCACGAGGGCTAGGCTGGGCGCGAGCCGGCCTGCGGAGTTCGAACGGGAGGATCCGATGCGCTGGGTGGTGTTCAACCAGAAGGGCGGCGTCGGCAAGTCGACCATCGTCTGCAACCTGGCGGCGATCAGCGCGCGCGAGGGCCGCCGCACGCTGGTGGTGGACCTCGATCCCCAGGCCTGCGCGAGCCACCATCTGCTCGGCGACGACGCCGAGCGGGCGACGCCCAACCTGGCCCAGTTCTTCGAGCAGTTCCTCGGCTTCCACCTGACCAGGGAGGAGACCTCGTCCTTCGTGCACCACTCGCGCTTCGATCGGCCTGCACGTGATGCCGTCGTCGCCCGAGCTCGAGCCGCTGCAGCCGAAGCTCGAGGCCAAGGTCAAGATCTACAAGCTGCGCGACGCCCTGCGCGAGCTCGAGGGCTACGACGCCGTCTACCTCGACACCCCGCCGGCCTTCAACTTCTTCACCCTGTCGGCCCTGATCGCGGCCGACCGCTGCCTGATCCCATTCGACTGCGACGACTTCTCGCGGCGCGCGCTGTACAGCCTGCTCGAGATCGTCGAGGAGGTCCGCGAGGACCACAACTCCGGGCTGCGGGTGGCCGGCATCGTGGTCAACCAGTTCCAGGAGCGGGCCAGGCTGCCGCAGCGGATGGTGGACGAGCTCAAGGGCGAGGGGCTGCCGGTGTTGGAGCCCTACATTTCGCAGTCGGTCAAGGTGCGTGAGTCCCACGAGCTCTCCCGTCCGCTGGCCTTCCTGGCTCCCGGCCACAAGCTCTCCGGCCAGTTCGAGGAGCTGTACGCCGCCGCCGAAGCCTCCAAGTGGGTCGTGCGCTGAGGTCGGGAACGCGTCCGGGCGCGGAAGCGGAGATACCGGCGGAACCACCAAGACACGAAGACACGAAGACGGGCATCTGAGTCGTGGTCCCACGTCTCGAGGGGCGCCGGCATGCTCGGTTTGTCGGTCGGAGATGAGTGGACAACATCAAGAGCTTCTCTTGGTGTCCTTGTGCCTTTGTGGTGATCACATGTCGCCGATCTCCGGGAACGGAAGCGGAAGCGGGGGGGCGAGCCCCCAGATCCCAGATCCTGGCAGGGCGGGGCTACCCGCGCGAGGTCTGCGCCCGGAACCACGCCGCGGTGCGCGCGAGGCCGTCGGCGAGCGGGGTCGCGACCGCGACGCCGAGCTCGCGCTCGAGCAGCGCCGAGCTGATCGACGAGCGCCGCTGCTCGCCCGCCTTGGCCGGCCCGTGGGCCGCCGCCGGACCGCTGCCGACCGCGCGGTGGAGGTGGCCGAACAGGGTGTTGACGTCGGTCTCGATGCCGGTGCCGACGTTGTAGATGTCGAAACCGGGGCGGCCGAGCGCGGCGAGGTTGGCGGCGACGACGTCGCCGACGTAGACGTAGTCGCGGGTCTGCAGGCCGTCGCCGTTGATCACCGGCTGCGCGCCGGCGAGCAGGCGGTCGAGGAAGATCGCCACGACGCCCGGCCTCGCCGTGCGGGTTCTGGCGCGGCCCGTAGACGTTGGCGTAGCGCAGGCAGGTCGCGTCGAGGCCGTACTCGCAGTGGTAGAAGTACAGGTAGCGCTCGATCGCGAGCTTGGCGACGCCGTAGGGCGACAGCGGCCGCGCCGGGTGGTCCTCGTCGGCCGGGAAGACGTCCTGCTCGCCGTAGATGGCGCCGCCGGTCGAGGCGAAGACCACCTGGCGGACGCCGCCGCGGCGGGCCCCCTCGAGCAGGTTGATCAGGCCGAGGATGTTGACGTCGGCGTCGAACGCGGGTCGGCGACCGAGCGCCGGACGTCCATCTGGGCGGCGTGGTGGACGAGGACCTCGACGCCGCGCCCGGCCACCAGCTCGGCGGCCTCGGGGGAGCGGATGTCGAGCACTGGAACTCGGCGCCGGCAGGGACGTTCTCCTTGCGGCCGCTCGACAGGTCGTCGACAATCAGCACGCGATGACCGTGGGCGAGCAGCGCGTCGGCCACGTGGGAGCCGATGAAGCCCGCGCCTCCGGTGACACAGACGGTTCGAGACTCATGTCGGGCAACTCCCTCGCTCGGCGAACGCTGACGGCAGCACCTGCTGGCGCGCGAATTCTACCAGCGCCCGACGGTCGACGTGGCGCGCGACCTGCTCGGCAAGCTGCTCGTGCGCCGAAACCGGCGAGGGGACGGTCGCCGTGCGTCTCGTCGAGGTGGAGGCCTACCTCGGGCCGACGGACCCGGCCTGCCACACCTTCGGCGGCCGGCGCACGCCGCGGGTCGCGACGATGTGGGGCGACGCCGGCCACGTCTACGTCTACTTCACCTACGGGATGCACCACTGCCTCAACGTGGTGACCGTCGGTGGCGGAGCAGGGGAGGCGGTGCTGGTGCGCGGCGGGGCCGTCGTGCACGGCCACGAGCTTGCGTGCCGGCGCCGCGGCTCGACGGTCGCGGAGCGGTCGCTGGCCGACGGCCCGGGCAAGCTGTGCCAGGCGCTCGCCATCGCGCGCGGCGACGACGGCCGCGACCTCTGCGACCCTCGCAGCGGGCTGTGGCTGTGCGACGACGGCCTCCGGCCGGCGCCGGGGTCGGTCCGACGCGGCACCTCGGGTGGGGGTGGGCTACGCCGGCGCCGCGGCCGAGTGGCCGCTGCGATTCACAGCGGTCGGCGCCGCCTTCGAGCCCCCGGTTTGACAGCCTCAAAGCGCCTCGTCTATCGTCACGGCCGATGCGCCTGACGACCCGTGCCCGCTACGCCCTGAGAATGATGCTGGACCTGGCCCGCCACGGCGGCCTCGAAAAGCCGGTCAGCCTCGCCGCGGTGGCGGAGCGCACCGACATCTCTCGCGGTTATCTGGAGCAGCTCGCGATGGCGCTGCGCAACGCCCGGCTCGTGCGAGGGGTCGCCGGACGCTACGGAGGCTACCGGCTGACCGAGCCACCGGAGCGCATCACCGTCGGCCAGATCGTGGAGGCGGCGACCGGACCGGTGTGCGTCGTCGACTGCGTCGACGATCCGGCGAGCTGCCCGCGCGCTGAGGATTGCGAGTGCCGGCTGGTCTACAGTTTGGTCAACGAGCGCATCGCCGAGGTGCTGCGCGAGTACACCCTCGCCGATCTTCTCGACCCGAGCTGGGCCACCGGTCGCGCCGCCGCCGAGCTCCGGCGGCCCTGAGCGCCGAGCGCGAAGCGTCCGCGGCCCGGATTGATCGCGACCTCTCCGGTACGGTCAGGTCAGCTCGTCGAGTAGGGACAGCAACCTCTTCGGGTCGATCGGCTTCTCGACGTAGCCATCGGGGTTGTACGACTTGAAGCGATCGAGGAACTTCCCGAAGTCGGCGGTCAGGGTGCTCTGGATCCCCGTGACGAGGACGACCGGCACCTTCGCCAGCTCGGGGTCCTTGCGGAAGCCCACCAGCGTGCTGAGGCCGCCGCGTTCAGGCATCATCACGTCGAGCAGCACAACGTCCGGTTTCTCGCGCTTGGCCGCCGCGATGCCCTCGTCGCCGCTGAGCGCGGTCCTGACACTCCACCCGTTGTCCTCGAGCAACGTCGCGTGGTAGGTCGCGATGTCGGGCTCGTCGTCGATGATGAGGGCAATCTTCGAAGCCATCCTGCCTCCCCGGCCCGCTCCGGCGCCGCGGTGATCTTGTCGGACGATAGTACCACCGACGCAGGGCGGCCCGCCGGGCCTGGATCCGAGTGATATTGAGATCGTGTATTATTCATTAAACTCCTAGTTGACAACTCGGAATACTGACATTAACGTTACTGAAAATATGCGCCTCTCGACTCGCGCCCGCTATGCCCTCCGGATGATGCTGGACGTCGCGCGCCACGGCAGCGGGGGAGATCCGGTCAGCCTGGCCGCCGTTTCCGAGCGGACCGGGATCTCCCGCGGCTACCTCGAGCAGCTGGCCATGGCCCTGCGCAGCGCCCGTCTCGTCCGCGGAGTCTCCGGCCGGCACGGCGGCTACAAGCTCACGATCATGCCTTCCCAGATCACGCTGGGCCGGATCGTCGAGGCGGCGATCGGCCCGATCTACCTGGTGGACTGCCTCGAGGACCCCTCGACCTGCCCGCGGGCCGAGTACTGCGAGTGCCGCGTCGTGTACGCGCTCATCAACCGCCGCATCTCCGACGTCCTCCAGGAGTACACCCTCGCGGATCTCATCGACCCGAGGTGGTTGAGGAATGACCGCCTCGCTGTGACCCGAAAGTTGACGCAAATCGGCGACGGTCCCGTCGATCGCGAATGGCCCGTGATCGACGACGACCACTGCCCGGCGTGCACCAAAGCACACACATGAGGAGGGAGACGATGGTGGAGAGGACGATCGGCGACAAGGTGATGCGGCTCGTGAAGGCCGATATCACCGAGCTCGAGGTGGGGGCGTTCGTCCATGACATCACGAGCGACCTCAAGCTCGGTTCTGGCTTCGGCAGCGCCATTCAGCAACGCGGTGGCGTCGCGATCCAGAAGGAGCTGGATGCGGTCGGCCAACTGCCGGTGGGAGAGTCGGCAGTGACCCAGGCGGGCCTCCTCAAGGCCGACTACATCATCCACGCCAACGGCCCGAAGTTCCGCGAGCCGGACGAGGAGGGCAAGCTGCGGCGCACCGTGCGTTCAGCGCTGGCGCGCGCCGAGGAGAAGGGCGTCAAGGCGTTGGCGCTGCCGCCGATCGGCACCGGGCTCTACCAGGTGCCGGTCGACATGTGCGCGAGGGTGATGGTGGATGACGGTTGCGAGCCACCTGCAGAACAGCGGATCGGTGCGGGAGGTGCTCTTCGTGGTGCACGACACCCGCGAGTACCTGCCGTTCGAGGCCCGCATCCAGAAGGGAGCCTGACCATGGAGCACGAGCCGAGCAGCATTCTGGCGACCGCCGAGGTGATCCACTGGATCGCCCTCGTCGTCATGGCTGCGGTGTACACCCTGCGGCTGAGGTGGCTGTTCAGCTTCAAGCTGGCGAAGGACCGGTCGGCGCCGGGCAATCCGGCGAGGAGCGACGGCAAGCGCGGGGCGCGGCACTCCCTGCTCAACGTGCTCATGCCGTGGGCGATGGAGAGCACGCGCAAGAACTTCGGCTTCTACCTGACCTTCGTGCTGTTCCACCTCGGCGTGGTGGCGGGAATCACGCTCGCCTTCGTCAGCACGGTGGCGGTGGGCTTCCTGAAGATCCCCGCGGTCTTCGTCGTGCTTCGAGGCTCTCCTGATCGGCGCGTTCCTCGATCGGCGTCGTACCGCATCCTGCGCCGTCTCCTGCGCCCGGTGATGCGCCTGATCAGCACGCCGGACGACTACTTCTCGCTCATCATGCTGACCGTCTGGTTCGCCCTCGGCGCGCTGACCGAGGCCCACATCTACGGCATGGTCGCGTTTGCGAACGAGCTCATCCTGGTCGCCTACCTGTTGCTGACCAGCTTCTTCCTGCTCTACGTGCCGTTCTCGAAGATCTCGCACTACCTTTACTACCCGTTCACCCGGATCTGGATCGGCCGGGCACTCGGCCACCGGGGCAGCTACCCGCTGGTCCAGAGGCTGAGGAGGACGCATGGCCAGCAACTCCCGAGAGAAGTCACACAAGATCCAGATGATGGAAGAGCAGCTCGCGAAGAAGCTGACCCGCCAGGTGGTCGGCTCGCTGGTCGGCTGCGTGCACTGCGGGATGTGCAACGAGTGCCTGTCACTACGTGCTCACGCATCCCGACGACCCGAAGATGACCCCGTCGTACAAGGCGGACCAGCTGCGCAAGCTGTTCAAGCGCAACCACGACTGGACCGGCAGCGTCTTCCCGTGGTGGGTCGGCGCCAACGACGCCGCTCACCGACGACGACCTCGAGAAGCTCAAGGACATCGCCTTCGGCACCTGCACCAACTGCCGCCGCTGCACGTTCAACTGCCCGATGGGCGTCGACACCGCGACGCTCAACCGCATGATGCGCGGCCTGCTCAGCCGCGTCGGCGTCATGCCCGAGGGCGTGCGCGTGGTCAGCAAGGACCAGTGGGAGATCGGCAACCAGATGGGCGTGCTCAAGGAGGACTACCTCGACACCCTCGAGTGGATGTCGGAGGAGCTGGTCGACGAGGTCGGCGACGAACGCGCGGCCATCCCCGATCGACAAGGCCGGCGCGACGGTCGATCTACACGATCAACCCGCGCGAGGTGAAGTACGACCCGCGCACCATCACGAAGGCCGCGCAAGATCTTCTGGGCCGCCGGCGAGAACTGGACGATGCCGTCGGCGGGCTGGGACCAGACCAACTTCGGCCTGTTCTCCGGCGACGACCAGCTCGGCGGCGTCTGCGGCAAGCGCGTCTACGAGAAGGTCGAAGGAGCTCGGCAGCGAAGCGGCTCGTCATCTCCGAGTGCGGCCACGGCTACCGCTCGACGCGCTGCGAGGCGGCCGAACTGGTCCGGGCATCGACCAGTCGACTTCGTGATGGAGAGCTCGGTCTTCACCATGCTGCGCTACATCAAGGAAGGCCGGATCAAGGTCGACAAGAGCCGCAACAAGGAGCGCGGTCACCTACCACGACTCCTGCAACCTCGCCCGCAGCTGCGGCATCACCGAGGAGCCGCGCGAGCTGCTCCGCCTGGTGGTCGACGGACTTCGGGAGATGACCCCCAACCGGACCGAGAACTACTGCTGCACCGGCGGCGGCGGCGCCATGTCGATGTCCGAGTACACGCCGCGGCGGCTCGTCTCGGCCAAGGTCAAGGCCGACCAGATCGCGGCCACCGGCGCCAAGATCGTGGTGACCTCGTGCCACAACTGCGTCGACGGCCTGACCGACCTCATCAAGCACTACAAGCTCGGCTGCGAGGTCAAGCAGCTCGTGGACCTGGTCGCCGACGCGCTGGTCATCGACGAGGAGTGCGCGGTGAGGAAGAAGCGCGAAGGTGGTGGTCGAGGTCGCCCGGGCCGCCGCGGCTGCCGCTGGCCGGTCGCAGGATCCTGGTCGTCGACGACGAGGCCGACGTGCGCGACCTTCCTGCGCACCGTGCTCGAGGACGCCGGCGCCGACGGTCGATCGAGGCAGCGGACGGCGACGAGGCGCTGGCGCCGCGCGCGGGCGGAGCAAGCCCGACCTGATCACCCTCGACCTCTCGATGCCGGGCAAGGACGGCGTCGAGACGTTCGCCGAGCTGCGCCAGACGGCCGAGACCGAGGACATCCCAGTGTGCGTCGTCACCGGCCACCCCGAGTTCCGCGAGGTGATCTACTGAGCGGCCGGTGCCGCCGCCCGACGGCTACATGGACAAGCCGGTCGACGAGAGAAGCTCGTGGCCTACGCCACGCACATCCTCGAGGCGCACGGGCGGAAGCACTAGGTGGAGAGCAACACGGGTGCGCCGCCGGTGCCCGACCAGCGGCGCGGCACGTGACGAGGAGGCGTGATGGTCCTTCAACCCGACCCGGCCCAGCTTCGCGTCACCCCGGGAATCGACGACGCCCGCTATCGCCAGTACTTCGAGGAGCACTGCCGTGCTACCTCTCGGTCCACGACCGCGAGTTCCGCATCATCGACGGCAACCGGCGCTTCCGCGAGGACTTCGGCGACCGCCTCGGCGAATTCTGCTACCGCGTCTACAAGGGGCGCGACGAGGTGTGCGAGGACTGCCCGGTGGAGGCGACCTTCGCCGACGGCGAGAGCCACGGTTCAGCGAGCAGATGCTGACGACCCTGCGCGGGGACGCGGTGCAGGTCATGGTCCACACCACCCCGATCCGCGACGACGTCGGGCGCGGTCGTGGCGGTGATGGAGATGCACACCGACATCGGTGCGGTGAAGAAGCTGCAGGCGGCACCTCGCGACGCAGCCAGGAGCGGCTCGCCCAGCTCTTCGAGGAGGTGCCGTGCTTCATCTCGGTGCAGGGCGCGGACCGCCGGATCCAGCACGCCAACCGGAAGTTCCGCGAGACCTTCGGGCTGGACGCGATCGGCAAGCACTGCTTCGGAGTCTACAAGCACCGCGAGGAGCAGTGCCTGGTCTGCCCGTCGCAGGAGACCTTCGCCGACCGGGCGATCGCAGCATCACGAGGAGGTCCTGGTCACGGCCGGCGGCGAGAAGATGAACGTGCTCTGCACGACAGCGCCTCTGCGAAACGCGGCTGGCGAGGTCGAGGCGGTCATCGAGATGTGCGATCGACATCACCGAGATGCGCGAGCTGCAGTCGCAGCTCACCTCGATCGGGCTGCTCGTCGGGTCGATCTCGCACGGCATCAAGGGGCTGCTCACCGGCCTCGACGGCGGCATCTACATGGTCAACTCGGGCTTCGAGAAGGGCAACCCGGAGCGCGTGCAGAAGGGCTGGGCGATGGTCCAGCGCAACGTCGAGCGGATCCGCAGCATGGTGCTCGACATCCTCTACTACGCGAAGGACCGCGAGCTGATCGTCGAGAACGTCGATCTCGCTGTGCTCTTTGGCGAGCTCCGGGAAGGCCTCCAGAAGAAGGCGACCGACCTCGACATCAGCTCTGGACATCGACGTCGGGCCCGAGCTCGGGACCTTCGGCGGCGATCTCGCGGCGGTCCGGGCGATGCTGCTCAACCTGCTCGAGAACTCCCTCGATGCCTGCCGCGCCGACCGGCAGAAGGAGCGACACTCGATCCGCGTCGGCGCGCGGCGCGCCGCTCCCTGGATGGTCGTTCGAGGTCGAGGACAACGGCATCGGCATGGACCGTGAGACCCGCGACAAGGTCTTCTCGCTCTTCTTCTCGTCCAAGGGGCTCAAGGGGACCGGCCTCGGCCTGTTCATCTCCAACAAGATCGTCGACAAGCACGGCGGCGAGATCGACGTCGACTCCGAGCCGGGCCGCGGCACCCGCTTCGTGGTCCGACTGCCCCTCGAGCCCAGGCCGAGCGTCCAGCCCCGTGAGGCCTGAGCCATGAAACCGGTCAGAGTCCTCGTGGTCGATGACGATCCGGACGTGGCGGACTACCTCACCTCCTTCCTCGAGGATCACGGTTGCGTCGTCGAGTCGGCCGCCAGTGCGTCCCAGGCGGTCGGCGTCGTCGAGACCTTTCGTCCCGACGCCTTGCTGGTCGACGTCATGCTGCCGGGGAAGTCCGGACTCGATCTGGTCGTGACCCTGCGCCGCGACCCCCGCTGGTCCGAGCTGCCGCTGGTCGTGATCACGGGCAGCGACCAGATCCTGCAGGACGACGGCCGCAGCTACATGGGGTCGCACGCCGACGTCCGCGGACCGGACGGCATGCTCGCCAAGCCGGTCGATCGGCAGGCCCTGCTCGAGGTGCTCGACTCCCTGTGCGGCGGCCTCCTCCCCCGGGTCTGAGCACACTCCCGGCCCCGGCGCTGCTACCCTGGGCCGGCCCCGGGGGCAGGGAGGCGAGCGTGAAGATCATCGTGTTGGGTGCAGGTCGGGTCGGAAATGCCATCGCGAAGGACCTCGCGGAGCATCGCGGCTGGGAGCTGACGGTCGCGGACCGCTCAGCGGAAGCGCTCGGGCGGCTCTCCGGGGTGTCTGGGCTGCGGCTGGTGGAGGCCGATCTATCGCGGCCGGAGGTCGTGACGCAGGCCGTCGCCGGCCATGACCTGGCGGTCGGAGCGGTCCCAGGACCGATGGGATTTGCGACCCTGCGGTCGGTCATCGAGGCCGGTGTCAACACGGTCGACATCTCGTTCTTCGAGCAGGACCCCTTCGAGCTTCACGAGCTCGCGGTCGCGCGCGGCGTGGTTGCGGTCGTCGACTGCGGGGTCGCGCCCGGTCTGAGCAACCTCATCCTCGGGCGATGCGAGGCGAGCTGGGACGAGGTGGAGAGCTTCTCGTGCTGGGTGGGCGGGCTGCCCACCGTTCGCCACTGGCCGTACGAGTACCGCTCGGTGTTTTCACCGATCGACGTCATCGCGGAGTACACCCGGCCGGCGCGGCTGGTGGCCAACGGGCATATCGTGACGCGGCCCGCGCTGTCGGAGGTCGAGCTGCTCGACCTGCCGGGAGTCGGCACGCTGGAGGCCTTCAACACCGACGGACTGCGCACGCTCCTGCGGACCAGTTCGGTCCCGACAATGAAGGAGAAAACGATGCGCTATCCCGGCCACGCCGAGATGATGCGCATGCTTCGCGACAGTGGTTTCTTCGGCGAGCGCCAGCTCAACGTTGGCGGCCTACGAGTGCGGCCCCTCGATGTCACCGCGCGGCTGCTGGCCGACGCCTGGCAGCCGGCGGATGGGGAGGAGGACATCACGGTGATGCGGGTCGAGGTCGAGGGCACCATGGGCGGCGCGGCAGTCCGTCACCGCTGGGACCTCCTCGACCGCTTCGACCGCGAGCGCGGCGTGTCGTCGATGGCGCGCACCACCGGCTACACCTGCACCGCCGGGATTCACGCCCTCGCCAGCGGGCTCCATCGCACGCCGGGCCTGGTGCCGCCGGAGGAGCTCGGCCGCGACCAGGCCTGCTACGACGCGATGCTCGCCTACCTGTCGGCGCGTGGTGTGGTGCTCCGTCACGCCGTCGAGGAGCTCTAGGGGCCTATGCCCCACGCGCTCCCAGCACGGCGCGGCGGGTCAGCTCGGCGAGCAGCTGCTCCCGCTCGGGATCGGCGAGCTCGAGCGTGCGGGCGATCGCAGGCCAGGCCGCGGCGAGCAGGAACACCGGGGCCGCGAGCTCCAGAAAGAGCAGGCGCACCTCGGCCGACGCGCGCGAGTCGTCGGTGTGGCCGGTGACCGCGCGCAGCGCGTCGAGGGCCTCGCGCAGGGTCGGCTCGAGCGCCTCCACGGCGAGGCCGCCGCCTTCGGCGAGGTCGCGCAGCAGCAACCGGGTCGCGATCGGATCCTCGCCGAGGCGGCGAAACACCCGGCGCACGACGGCCTGCAGGTCAGGCGGCTGAGTGGGGCCGTCGCCCGATCCCGGAGCATCCCCCCGCGCGAGGCGCTGCGCGGCCTGTCGCAGGGCGGTCCGGTACAGCTGGCGCTTGCCGCCGAAGTGGTAGGACACAGCGCCGGGGTTGACGCGGGCGAGGTTGCAGATGTCGCGCACCGAGGCGCCGCCGTACCCGCGCTCCGCGAAAAGGGCCGCCGCGGCCTCGACCAGGCGCTGGCGAGTCGTCAGATTCATACGATCGTTTGTATCAGCTCTTCGGCTCGTCAGCAAGTGCGTATCGTCCGCGCCACCCGCCGTGCCGGGCGGCCGACCCCGGACTCGAGGCTCGGTGCGAGGGCACTTCAGCGAGCTCCGAGGCCCGATGTCCGGGGGGGCTGGATCGAGTCCGGGGAGGGAGTGGCGGGGACAGCCAGAGCAGCGGAGAAAGTGCAATCAAACGATTGTATGATCTCGATTCTCGTCCTTGACTTCGACGTGACGTGCCCCTAGCATCCTCCCACAGAATGGAAACGGGCAGCAGCCGACTTGTGTACGCGGTGATCCCCGCGCGGTGGGCCTCGACGCGCTTTCCGGGCAAGCCGCTGGCCACGCTGGCCGGCGAACCCATGATCGTGCACGTGGTGCGCCGGGCGAGCGAGGCGCGGACGGTGGATGCAGTGATCGTCGCGACCGACGACGAGCGGGTGGCAGCGGTGGCCGCGGCAGCGGGCGCCGAGGTGGTCATGACCGGCGCGTGTGCGTCGGGGACCGACCGGGTGGCCGAGGCCGTGCTCGGTCGGCTGGACTGGGCAATCGTCGTCAACGTCCAGGGCGACGAGCCGCGGATCGCGCCCGCGAACATCGACGCGCTTGTGGACGGGATGATAGCGGCACCCGAGGTCGGGATGGCCACGCTGTGCTGGCCGCTCGATCCGGCGCGGGCTGGCGATTCGAACGCGGTCAAGGTCGTGCGTAGCGCGAGCCGGCGAGCTCTCTACTTCTCGCGCTCGCCGCTTCCGTATCCGCGCGATCCTGAGGCGGCGGCGCGGCTGTCTCGGCTGCACCTCGGGATCTACGGATTCCGTCGCAAGGCGCTCGAGTCCTTCGTCGCGCTGCCGCCGTCGCCGCTGGAGCAGGCCGAGGGGCTGGAGCAGCTGCGCGCCCTGGAGAACGGGATGGATGTCCTGGTGCTCGATGCGCCGCAGCCGTCGTTCGGTGTCGATACCGCGGAGGATCTCGCGGAGCTCGAGCGGCGGCTCGCTGCGGGCGAACTGTAGGAGGAGGGGCTGAGATGGCAACGAAGTACGTGTTCGTCACCGGCGGTGTAGTGTCGGGCCTCGGCAAGGGCATCTCGTCGGCCTCCTTGGCGGCCCTCATGGAGTCTCACGGGTATTCGATCACGATGCTCAAGATCGACCCGTACGTCAACGTCGACCCCGGCACGATGTCGCCCTTCCAGCATGGCGAGGTGTTCGTGACCGACGACGGCGCCGAGACCGATCTCGACCTCGGCCACTACGAGCGCTTCACCTCCGCCAGCATGGGGAAGATCAACAACTTCACCACCGGCAAGATCTACGCCTCGGTCATCGAGAAGGAGCGTCGCGGCGATTACCTCGGCAAGACCGTGCAGGTGATCCCCCACATCACCGACGAGATCAAGGCCAACATCCGGGCGCTCGGCGGCGACGTCGACTTCGTCATCGTCGAGATCGGCGGCACGGTGGGCGACATCGAGTCGCTGCCGTTCCTCGAGGCGATCCGCCAGTTCCGCACCGACGCCGGCCGCGGCAACGTGCTCAACATCCACCTCACCCTGGTGCCCTACATCAAGGGCTCCGATGAGCTCAAGACCAAACCGACCCAGCACTCGGTGAAAGAGCTGCTGCAGATCGGCATCCAGCCCGACATCCTGCTGGCCCGGGTCGATCGGCCGTTGCCGCCGGAGCTCCGCGACAAGATCGCGCTCTTCTGCAACGTCGAGGCGCGGGCCGTGATCCCGGCCCAGGACGCCGAGACGATCTACGAGGTGCCGCTCAAGCTCGCGGCGGAGGGTCTCGACGAGATCGTGCTCGAGATGCTTAACCTGCCGCGGGGACAGAAGGACCTCAGCCGGTGGCGCGAGGTCGTGGACGCGATCCGCAGCGCGAAGCACGAGGTATCGATCGGGATCGTCGGCAAGTACGTCGACCTCGCCGATTCCTACAAGTCGCTGAACGAGGCCCTCGGCCACGGTGGCCTCGCCAACGGCGTCAAGGTGAATCTTGTGTTCATCGACTCGGAGTCGCTCGAGGGCTCCGGCTACCCGGAGCAGCTGTTCGAAGTCGACGCCATCCTGGTCCCTGGCGGCTTCGGCAGGCGCGGGATCGAAGGCATGATTCGCGCCATCGAGTTCGCGCGCGGCCGCAAGATCCCGTACTTCGGGATCTGCCTCGGGTTGCAGACCGCGATGATCGAGTTCGCCCGCAATGTGTGCGGGCTCGCCGGTGCGCACTCGACGGAGTTCTCGGCCCAGCCGCCGTACAAGGTCATCTACAAGATGCGCGAGCTGGTCGGCGTGGACCAGATGGGCGGCACCATGCGCCTCGGCAAGTACCCGTGCCGGCTCAAGCCCGGCTCCCTCGCCTGGAAGACCTACGGCGCGGACGAGGTCTGGGAGCGCCACCGCCACCGCTACGAAGTCAACCCGGAGTACGTGCCTCTGTTCGAGGAGAAGGGGCTGATGGTCAGCGGCAAGTCGCCTGACCGGATGTTCGTCGAGGTCGTCGAGCTACCGGGCCACCCGTGGTTCCTCGCCTGCCAGTTCCACCCCGAGTTCAAGTCGCGGCCGTACAACCCCCACCCGATCTTCCGGTCGTTCATCGCGGCGGCGATCGAGTACCGCAAGAAGCGAGTTGGCGAGGATGCGGAGCCGGCCACGGAGCTCGTCGCGACGGCGCCGGTGGAAGAGGAGTCCGCGGTCCAGGCGTGAGGCAACGGCTGATCGGGCTTCGTGACCCTCGCCCCGCTTCCACGCCCGCTTCCGCTCCCGCGCCCGGAGTGGGCTTCGGGCGCCGCACCCGCGCTCCGCGCTGACGGTCACGGTTCCGAACCAAGCATGCGGGCTCGCGAACGGCGCTTGTTCCGAGCGAAGGCCTTGCGTCCGGAAGCGGGCGCGGAAGCGGAAGCGGAAGCGGGGAATGGGACATCTGCCAGTCCGGCGCTGCCGACTCCTTGCTACACTAACCCGCGATGATGGTGACACCCTTCGAGATCGCGCCGGGAATCCGGATCGGGGGCGGCAGCCGCCCGGTCTACATTGCCGGCCCCTGCGTTGTGGAATCACGGAGCGGGACCATCGAGCTGGCCAAGCGGCTCACCGCAATCGCAGCCCGCCACGCGGTCCCGCTGCTCTTCAAGAGCTCCTTCGACAAGGCCAACCGTTCCTCGCTGAGCTCGTACCGGGGCCCGGGGATCGAGGCCGGGCTCGCCACCCTTCGCGCGGTCAGGGAGGAGACGGGGCTCCCGCTGCTCACCGACGTTCACGAGCCGTCCCAGGTCGGCTTGGCGGCGGCCGTCGCCGACGTTCTCCAGGTTCCCGCCTTCCTGTGCCGGCAGACCGACCTGCTGGTGGCGTGCGGGGAGAGCGGCGTCGCGGTGAACATCAAGAAGGGCCAGTTCATGGCCCCCGACGACATGGCCAACGCCGTCGACAAGGTTCGCTCCACCGGCAACGAGCGGGTGACGGTGACCGAGCGCGGCACGAGCTTCGGCTACCACAACCTGGTGGTGGACATGCGCTCGTTTCCGATGATCCGCCGCTTCGCGCCGGTGCTGTTCGATGTGACCCACTCGCTTCAGCTGCCGGGCGGGCTCGGCCACTCGACCGGCGGCGCCCGCGAGTTTCATCCCCACCTGGCGAGGGCCGCGGCTGCGGCCGGAGTCGATGGCTTCTTCATCGAGGTGCACTCAAGCCCGCGCGATGCGCTGTCGGACCCCGCGACTCAGCTGGCGGTGGAGGAGTTTGACCTCTTGGTCGGGCAGCTCGAGGCCGTGACCGCCGCGGTCCGAGGAGGCGCGCCGTGACGCTGGACGTCGCCCGCCAGGTGTTGGAGACCGAGGCAGAGGCGATTCGCCGCTTGGTGGGCCTGATCGGCGAGGACTTCGAGAAGGCGGTCGACATGGTGGTCGCCTGCACCGGTCGCGTGGTGTGGACCGGCATGGGCAAGTCGGGGATCATCTGCCACAAGCTGGCGGCCACGATGCGCTCGACCGGCACGCCGGCGCTCCACCTGCACCCGGCCGACGCGATCCACGGCGACCTCGGCATGGTGGTCAGCGGCGACCTCGTGGTCGCGATCTCCCACTCGGGCACCACCGAGGAGATCCTGCGGCTGGTCGAGGTCCTCAAGCGCCAGGCGATCCCCTTGATCGCCTTCACCTCGTACCCGGACTCACCGCTCGCCAGGGCCGCCGACCTCCATCTCGACCTCGGCGTCCGCCGCGAGGCCTGCCCCCTCAACCTCGCGCCGACGGCGTCAACCACGGCGAGCCTGGCGCTCGGCGACGCGTTGGCGATGGCGGTCTCGGTGCGCAAGGGCTTCCGTGAGGAGGACTTCGCGCTCCTGCACCCGGGCGGCAGGCTGGGCAAGCGCTTCCTCAAGGTGGGCGACCTCATGCACAGCGGCACCGACCTCCCCCGAGTCGCGGTCGACACCCCGATGAAGGACGTGATCTACGAGATGAGCCGCAAGGGCCTCGGGGTGGCGACGGTGCAGGACGGTGACGGCCGCCTGCTCGGGGTGATCACGGACGGTGACCTGCGGCGGTTGATGGAGCGCGATGCGGCCCCGCTCGCGCACTCGGCGTCCGAGGTGATGCACCAGGGGGGGGTGTGCATCAGCGCCGACGAGCTGGCGTCGGCGGCGCTGCGCCTTCTCGAGGAGCGCCGGATCACCTCACTGATGGTGTGCGGCGCCGACGGCCGCCTCGAGGGGGTGCTCCACCTCCACGACCTGTGGGGGGTTGGTCTCTTCTGATCGACTGATCTACCATTCGTCGCTCCGAGCCTTGGGCGCGGAATCGGGTCCGGTGCGGATTCGGGTACTGGTGGCGGCAGACCAGGGCTCGGTGCTCGGAGTCACTGACCATCGAGAGCGGGAGCGAGGCGTGAAGCTGACAATCCTGACCACGGGCGGGACGATCGACAAGACCTACGACGAGTACGGCGGGCATCTCGAGATCGAGGGCACCAACCTCGACGAGATTCTGGCCTCCCTGCGGCTGCCGGACCTCTTCATCCGGCACGTGTCGGTGATGCGGAAGGACTCGCTCGACATGACCGACGAGGACCGGGAGATCATCCTGCGCGCGGTTGCGAACGCCCTGCCGAGCTCGGATGCGGTCATCGTGGTCCACGGAACCGACACCCTCGGCAAGACCGGCGACTACCTTCACGCCGGCCTCGAGAATCTGACAATCCCCGTCGTCCTGACCGGGGCGATGCGCCCCTACGAGTTTCGCGACTCCGATGCACAGCAGAACGTGACCGAGGCACTGCTCGCCGCCCGTCTCCTCCATCCCGGGGTCTACGCCGTGATCCACAACCGGATCCTCAGCTTCCCCGGCGTCGTCAAGGACCGGCGGGCCGGCGAGTTCCGCCCGGGCCAGGGCTGAGCGCGAGGAGCGTGTCGGACTCAGCCCCCTCGAGTGCGCTCCCGATGAGCGCCGTCGTAACCGACCACTGCGGCACGAACTCCCAGATCAGGGCCTGTGCTCGATCCGCTCGAGCGCCTGGGTCGGACCCAGGGCCACCAGGGTGTCGCCGGCCTCGATCCGCTGGTGCGGCGCGGGGTAGAAGGTCGAGCGCTCGCCCCGCTTCAGAGCGCCGTCTGCTACCATCCGCCGTGCATGGTCGAAGCCGAGGGACACCGCTTCGCGTTCGTGGGCGTCGAGGCCCTGACGCCTGGGGTGCTCGAGACCTTTCCCTTCGAGTACGCCGGCCGCGAGGCCCTGGTCGAGATCTCGACCGACGAGTTCAGCGCGGTGTGCCCGTACTCCGGCCTGCCCGACTTCGGGACGCTCACCATCCGCTACCTGCCGGCAGCCGCCTGCATCGAGCTGAAGTCACTCAAGTACTACCTCACGAGCTTCCGCAACGTCGGCATCTACCAGGAGCACGCCGCCCACCGCATCCTCGATGACCTCGTGGCGTGCTGTTCCCCGCGCTGGATGGAGATCGTGCTCGACTACCGCCTGCGCGGCGGCATCCACACCGTGGTCACGGCCAGCTACGGCCAGCGCTGAGCTCCGGCATTCGAGCGGATCCTCTGATGCGAGGCGACCTACGTGTCGCGCAGCCCCTTCGCGACGGTGCTGATTGCGGTCGCGAGGATGATGATCGCGCCGCCGAGCGCGGCCCACGGGCCCGGCTGTTCGCCGTGCACCAGCAGCGCCCATAGCGGGTTGAGCATCGGCTCCAGCAGCAGCAGCAGCGACGCCTCGAGGGCCGTCACCCGGCGCACGCCGCGGGTCAGGAAGACGTAGGCGACGGCGATCTGGAACACTCCGAGGAAAGACACCAGGAGCCAGTCGGTCGGGCGGGATGAGACCACCGGCAGGGCGAACGGCAGCGCGATCAGGCAGGCGAGCAGGTTGCCGGACACCACGGCCGCCGCCGACGGGTCCTCCCCGGGACCGGCGTGCCTGCCGAGCCACCGCAGGCCGATGATGGTCAGCCCCCACGACAGGCCGGCGGCGGCCGCCAGGATGTTGCCCAGCACCGGCTGCGGCGCGGTGTCGGCCGCCGGCTGCTCGCCGACGAAGAAGAGGACCATGCCGACGGCCAGCGCCGCCATGAAGGCGAGATCGTTACGGCGGATCCGCTCGCGCAGCAGCAAAGGACCGAGGAGCACGATGTAGAGCGGCGCGGTGGCCTGCAGGAAGATCGTGCTGGCGGCGGTCGTGAGCTTGTTGCAGACCGCGAACAGGACCGTGGTGGCGGCGAAGGCGGCGGCGACCGGGAGCAGGCGCAGCGACCAGCCGCGACGGGTGGCGGGCAGCAGGAACAGCAGCGCGACGGCGGCGATGCCGGCACGGATGGCTGCGACCTGCCAGCCGGTCAGGGAACAGGCCTTGATGGCGGCGCCGCCGGTCGAGAAGAGGAACGCGGCCGCCAGCAGCTGGAGGCGATCGGTGGGTCGGGCGGAGTCGGTCTCGTGCGCCATCGCGGAGGGGAGCATGATACGGCAATCGCCGCCGGCCGGCGTTCATTGACGATTCCGCACGACCGATATTTGTGCCGGCAACCAGCACGATCGAGCGTGCCGGCCGCCGGGGCCTGGCGGGAATGCGCCTCGTTCGACCTTCTCGTTGACGGCTTCGAGTCCGGCGACACCGCGGCGTGGTCGGCGACGGTTCCGTGATCATCGGCGGCCCGGCGGCCGTTGGGCGGGCGACGCGTCGCGGACGTCGGCGCCGTGTGCTAGCATGCGCCCGATGCTCGCGGCATTCCCAGGGACCTAGGGAGCGCCTTCCCGGTCGGGAAGGTGCTTTTTGCAGGCGGGTAGCCACTCGGGGGAGACATGGCAGTCAAGCGCTCCGGCGGCGCACGACGGATCCAGATCATGGACGCGGAGGAGATCGGCCGCACGATCGCCCGGATGGCCGAGGAGATCGTCGGCCGCGACGGCAGCGATCTGCTGCTGGTCGGTATCCACACGCGGGGCATCCCGCTCGCCCGCCGCCTCGCCGAGAGGGTCTCCGGTATCACCGGCGCCTCGGTTCCGGTGGGGCGGCTCGACATCACCCTCTACCGGGACGACGTCGGGCCCTGGCGGCCGGCCCATCGCCAGCCGCTGCTCAAGGAGACGGTGCTCCCGGTGCCGATCGACGACCTGGTCGTCGTCCTCGTCGACGACGTGCTCTACACCGGGCGCACCATCCGCGCCGCTCTCGGCACCCTGGTCGACTACGGCCGCCCGCGCGCGGTCCGGCTGGCGGTGCTCGTGGATCGCGGCCACCGCGAGCTGCCGATCGCAGCTGACGTCGTCGGCCGGGTGCTCGAGACCTCCGGCGAGGAGGACGTTCAGGTGCACCTTGCCGAGGTTGATGGCGACGACGGAGTGTGGGTCGGAAAGGAGGCGAGTCATGCCGGTTGAGTCGGCCTCCGAGCTGACGAAAAAGGACGTGGTGGGCATCGCGTCGCTCGAGCCCGCCGAGATCCAGCTCATCCTGGACACCGCCGGGGAGCTGCTCGAGGTGGCCCGGCGTCCGATCAAGAAGGTCCCGGTGCTGCGGGGCGCGACCGTCGTCAACCTGTTCATGGAGCCGTCCACCCGCACCCGCTTCTCGTTCGAGATGGCGGAGAAGCGGCTGTCGGCCGACTCCCTCAACTTCTCGGCGTCGACCTCCTCGGTGTCCAAGGGGGAGACCCTCGTCGACACTGCCCGCAACCTGATGGCCATGGCGCCGGACTACATCGTGATCCGCCACCCGAACGTCGGCGCGCCGCACCGCCTTGCCGAGGTGGTGCCGGCGTCGATCATCAACGCCGGCGACGGCATCAACGAGCACCCGACGCAGGCCCTGCTCGACGCCTTTACCATGCGCCAGCGCTTCGGCCACCTCGAGGGGCTCAACGTGGTGATCGCGGGCGACATCCGGCACTCCCGGGTCGCCCGCTCCAACGTCTTTCTCCTCAACAAGATGGGGGCGAATGTGCGCTTCGCAGCCCCGGCGTCGCTGCTGCCTGCAGGGGTGGAGGAGCTGGGGGTGACGACCTACCTGCGCCTCGAGCCCGCGCTCGAGGGCGCCGACGTTGTGATGATGCTGCGGATCCAGCGCGAGCGCCAGGCCGCGGTCAACTTCCCGTCGGCGCGCGAGTACTACGACTTCTTCGCGCTGACCGAAGAGCGGCTGGCTCTCGCCGCAGCCGCACGCCGTGGTGATGCACCCGGGGCCGATGAACCGCGGTGTCGAGATCGACTCGCAGGTGGCAGACGGCGACCGCAGTCCGTCATTCTCGATCAGGTGACCAACGGGGTCGCCGTGCGCATGGCGATCCTCTACCTGCTGGCCGGAGGCCGCGGTGAGCCGACTGCTGATTCGTAACGGGCGGGTCGTCGACCCATCGCAAGGGCTCGACCAGGGCATGGACGTCCTGCTCGAGGACGGGCACGGTCGCGCGCATCGGCGAGCGGATTCGAGGTCAAGTCCGAAACCCCGGTGCTTGACGCCGCCGGACTGGTGGTGGCGCCGGGCTTCATCGACCTCCACGTCCAGCTCTGGCGAGCCCGGCCATGAGCACAGGGAGACGATTGCGAGCGGCTGCCGCGGCCGCCGTGGCGGGCGGCTTCACCGCGGTCTGCTGCTGCCCGACACCAAGCCGGTCAACGACGAGCCGTCGGTGACCAGCTTCATCCGTCGAGCGCGCCGCGGACGTCGGGCTCGCGCGCGTCTACCCGGTCGGCGCGGTGTCGCGGGGGCTGGCCGGTGAGGAGCTCGCCGAGATCGGCGAGATGGTGCGGGCGGGGGCGGTGGCGGTCGGCGACCCGGGGCCGGTGGCGAACGCGCAGCTGATGCGGCGCGCCCTCGAGTACGCGCGCAGCTTCGACATGCCGGTGGCCGCCCACGCCGAGGATCTGAGCCTGGCCGACGGCGGGCTCATGCACGAGGGAGTGGTGTCGACGCGCATCGGGTTGCGGGGCATGCCAGCGGCCGCCGAGGAGGTGGTGGTCGCCCGCGACCTCATCCTCGCCCGCCTCACCGCCGGGCGGCTCCACCTGCGCCACCTGTCGACCGCCGGCGCCCTCGAGCGGGTCCGTGCCGCGAAGGCCGAGGGCCTGGCGGTGACCTGCGAGGTGACGCCGCACCATTTCACGCTGACGCGACGAGGACGTCGCCGAGCGCGACCTACAACACCGACTGGAAGACAAAGCCGCCACTGCGGTCATCGGACCACGTCGACGCCGTCAAGCAGGCGCTCTACGACGGCACGGTCGACGCGATCGCCTCCGACCACGCCCCTCACCACCGCGACGAGAAGGAGCTCGACTTCTCCGAAGCGCCGTTCGGCATCGTCGGGTTGGAAACGGCGGTCAGCCTCGCCATCGACCGCCTGGTGCACGGCAAGGTGATCGGCCTGGGACGGTTGGTGCGCCTGTTCTCGATCGGTCCCGCGCAGGCGTTCCGGCTGCCGGGAGGGACGCTGCGCCCGGGGTCGCCGGCTGATGTGACGATCCTCGACCTGCGGCGCCGGGTCACCGTCGACCCGGCGACCTTCCGATCGAGGTCGCGGAACACGCCGTTCGCGGGCCTGAAGCTGCGGGGCGCCCCGGTCGTGACCATCGTCGGCGGCCGCATCGTGTGGCGCGCCGAGGGGTGAGCAGCCGCAGACCTCCGACGACTCGAAGGGACGTCACCGGATCGGGCAGATCACGGAGGCTGCCAGACCCTAGGCCCAGTTGCGCCACGGCGCCATGTGCTATCCTTCCGCTTCGCGCGCGGATGCGCGCTCCCCGAGGTGTGAGGCCTGCCATGAGCGAGAAACCCCCAACGACGAACGAGTTCCAGGAAGCCCTGCTCGATAGCTTCGCTGCCGACAGCGTGCAGGTCGGCGACGTCATCGAGGGGACCATTGCAGCGGTCCACGGCGACGTCGCGCTGGTGGATATCAGCGGCAAGTCCGAGGCCGTGCTCGCCCGCGAGGAGCTCGACGAGCTGGGCACCGGCGACCCGGTCGAGGTGATCGTGGTCTCGGTGGGCGACGAGGTGCGGGTGTCGCGCCACCTCGCCATCGAGCGCCGCCTCAAGGAGAAGCTGTCCGAGGCGGTGGCCTCGGGTGAGCCGCTCGACGGCAAGGTCGTCGGTCGCCGCAAGGGCGGCTTCGACGTGACCGTCGCCGGCGTGCGGGGCTTCTGTCCGGTGTCCCAGATCGAGGACCACCGTACCGACGACCTCGATGTCTACCTGGGCCAGACCTACAAGTTCAAAGTGCTCGAGTACGACGCCGACGACCGCAAGCTGGTGGTGTCACGGGCGGCGGTGCTGCGCGAGGACAAGGAGCGGCGGCGCAGCGAGGCCTGGGCGCAGCTCAGCGAAGGCGCTGTGGTCGACGGCCGCGTGCGCTCGCTGACCGACTTCGGCGCATTCGTCGACCTCGGTGGCGTCGACGGGCTCGTCCACGTCACCGAGATCTCACACGCCCGCGTCGCCCACCCCAGGGATTCGCTGGCGGTCGGCGATCCAGTTCGAGTGAAGATCCTCGAGATCGACCGGGAGAAGAACCGCATCTCCCTCAGCATCAAGCAGCTCCTCAAGGACCCGTGGGAGGACGTCGCGCAGCGCTTCCCCGCCCGCGGGGCGTTCATGGGGCGCGTCGTCCGCAAGACCGACTTCGGCGTCTTCGTCGAGCTCGAGCCTGGGCTCGACGGCCTGATTCACATCAGCCAGCTGCCGCCGGGTATGGAGCTCACCGCTCCCGAGCTGGCCGTCGGCGAGAGCATCCAGGGTTGGGTGCGAGAGGTCGACTCCGGCAGCCGGAGGATCGCTCTGACCCTGCGCCAGCTTCCCGACCGCGATCCGTGGCAGCGGATCGAGATGAGGTACCAGGAAGGCCAGACGGTGCAGGGCACGATCGAGAAGGTGGCCGACTTCGGGGTCTTCGTCGAGATGGAGCCTGGCCTCAGCGCGCTGATTCCGATGTCGGAGCTCGGTATCGGGCGGGACCAGGACCCCAGTGGCACGTTCAGGCCGGGCGAGACGGTCACCGCCAAGGTCCTTTCCGTCGATCCCAGCCGCCAGCGCATGAGCCTGTCGGTGAAGGCGCACGCGAGGGACCAGGAGCGGGCCGAGTACTCCGACCACTTGGAGTCCGCGGCAGCGGAGCCGTCGATGACTGGCTTCGGCGCGGCCCTGGCGAGTGCCCTCGAGACGACCAAGAAGCCCAAGAAAACGGCCAAAAAGGCAGCCAAGAAAGCCGCGAAAGGCGAGTAGCGGCGAGCACTCCTCCAAAACCGTCATCCCGAGCGAGGCGCGGCGGGAGCCGCGCCGAGTCGAGGGACCCCCTCAGGTCGCCGGCAGCGACGTGTCGATCTCGCATGTCACTCGGCCTGACGCGAGCCGGGCATCGGGCTCGGAAGCGGGCGCGGAAGCGGGCGGGGCGCGCACGCGCTAACACCTCGCGAGTGGGATCCTCAAGATGTGATCGGGATTGGGTGGAGGCGACGCCCGGATTCGAACCGGGGATAAGGGCTTTGCAGGCCCCTGCCTTACCACTTGGCCACGTCGCCGCCAGGGAGGCAGAGTCTAGACCACCGGCCCGGGAGGGTCAAGGAAGCGGGGGCGCGCCGTGAGAGGGCATCTCGGCCCTCGAGAAGGCCCGCCGCCTCCCGGACCCGATCACTGATCGGGCTGGAGTCGAGTGGCATCCACGACCAGCACCTGGATCCGGCCGGGGTCGAGGCCCATGGTGCCTGCCCATGAGTCGAGGCGCCGCTGGACCATGTCGAGACCGTCATCCCGATCCAGCCTCAGGTCGCCGAAGTCCCACCCCGGCGGACTGTTGCCGCTGTAGCCGTTGAGGGTCGGGACGCCCGTCCGGCGGGCCGCCCACATCGCGTCGAGTTGGTGCCAGGACCGCCCGCGGCGCGCCGGTCCGCGGGGAACGACCAGAAAGGCGTCAGCCGTTCGGTCCACTCGCGCCGCAATCTCGTCGGCCCGGGCCTCGACGATGGCGACCTCGACCGAGCGCGAGGTCACGCCCTGCTCCAGGCAGGCCAGCACGGCGAGGGCGGCGACGAGCCGGCCGCGCCGTCCGCCGCCGCGGTGGCTGACCATCCAGGCGACGGCGATGCCGGCTGGGATCGCCAGTAGCATTCCGACGCGGCTGACCGCGCGAACCCCCTGAAAGGGTGGGAACGCGTGGTACAGGATCATGTACAGCCGCATCCTGCCGGGAAACATGGTGACGAGGAGGCCGAGCACGGCGACAACGGTGATCGCGAGCCGGACCGCGGGTCGTGTGCGGGTCCGCCAGACGACCCAGAGCAGGCAGCCCGTGGTGATGAACCCGAGCCCGATCGCGTGCTCATGGCGGACCGGCAGTGAGCGGATCGGATCCAGGCTCCTCATCCAGCCGTAGCACCAGGAGCGCTCGTGGACGAACATGTACGAGGCGAGCCGGGGCAGCACTGCGAGGGCGGCCCCCGGCGATCGCGGCCGGACAGTGCCCGCCGCCTCGAGGTAGTGGACCGCCGCGGGCAGTGCGAGGGCGAGAGCCAGGCAGCCGGCGGCGGCGGTCGCCCGCCAGTGCACCCTGACGACGCTGAGCAGCACCCGGCGCCAGCTCGGCGCTGCGAGCGCTGAGAGGATGGCAATCGTCAGGATCGCGAGCGTGAAGGCGAGGTTGTAGTAGCTGCCGTAGAGCTGGGCGACGAGACACCCGGCGAGGACGAAGGCGGTCCAGCGGCGACCTCCCCGAGCCTCGCCGGCGGCCGCAGACCGCACCATCGAGCAGGTTGCCCACAGCGCACCGATGACGAAGAAGATCGGGAACATCTGCTGGTGGCCGAGCTGGCCGATCCGTGAGGCGGCGAAGCTGATCACGAAAGCGCCAAGCGCCGCCCCGAGGCGGTCGAAGCCCAGCCCTCGGCGCAGGAAGAGGAAGCACACGGCGTAGTTGCAGACCGCGATCCCGATCATCCACAGCTGGAAGCTGAGCACCTCGCCGAGCCCGAGGGCCCGCCACGGCCAGTAGAGGGGCCCGAAGGCGAGCAGGAGGTCGCTGTAGGCCAGAGCGTTGGGCGCCGGGTAGAAGAACGAGGGGTGCCAGAGGCGGACGCCGGGATCGCCGGAGAGCCACCGCCAGCCGTGCTCGAGGAGGTAGTTGTTGAGGCGGGTGTCGCCGAGATCGGTCTGCAGGCGCCCGAATCCCGACCAGAGGGTCGGATGGAAGGCCATGACGAGGCCGGCGAGGAGCACCACGACGGGCACGATCCGGCGGTTCATCGTCTGCGATTCTCGCAGATCAGCCGTCCGCCGGTCCGGTTTTTCTTTTCTTCAATCTCAGCTGTCTCGGGTCGGCCGTACGCCGCCTCGGTTGTTTTCTTCAATTTCAGCTGTCTCGGGTCAGCCACGTGCAGTTGTCGGAGCCTGCCTACGCCGTCCTCGTTCAGGTCAGCTGTCTCGGGTCAGCCGCACGCTGGCGCCGGAAGGCATCCGCATCCTGTAATAGTGGCATCGAGAGTGCACCGCCAGCTGACCCGAGAGAGCTGACGGGTGGAGGGGCGGGGGATGGAGCGGGAGACGGGATTTGAACCCGCGACGTCAACCTTGGCAAGGTTGCACTCTACCACTGAGTTACTCCCGCTCAGCGGGAGCGTCAATCTACCAACCACCCGCCACGGCTGTCAACTCCCGCGGCCGAAACTCGGGACCACCACTGCGGAGGTCCTTGGGGCTGGCGCGGCGAAGCGGACGGCGACGAAGGCCACCTCTGCGACACAAACTCTTGCTGGGCACCTTGGTGGTCGGGAGGAAGTGAAATGGTGGATCATCGGGCGTTGGACAGGCGTGGGGCGCGGGCATCATCACCTGATACGCGACGACACGTCTCCATCGGTCAGTTCGTTCCGAGAGCATGGCCAGTCTGTCATTCGATGCTTCAGGATGCGCGCAGCGCATCCTCAGGAGCTTGGAGGGCAGAGGCCACGCGGACGCGACGGCATCTGGACGACGTTGGGGGGCCAATGCCCTTCAAGCTCCTAGATTGAGATTGCGGGGCCGGCACCCTCCTCCTCGCGCGCCCGGTTGGCGTCCCAGATGACGTAGCCGGCGAGGGCGCAGAACATGACGAGGCCGAGCCAGTTGCCGAAGCTCGCGAGATTGCCGAGCGCCGGGATGGTGGCTCCGCGGGCATCTGCGATCCAGCTCAGGATGCCGTCGGCGACGCCAGCGAGCGCCCCGCCGGCGATCAGCCCCGACGCGATCAGGGTGCCCCGGTTGTTGCGGGCGCGGCGGGCGTCCTCCGACGGCGCCCGTCGCCGCACGTACTCGGCCACCAGGGCCCCGAAGAGGATCGGGGTGTTGAGCTCGATCGGCAGGTACATGCCGAGCGCGAACGCCAGCGCCGAGACGCCGAGCATCTCGACGATCAGGGCGATGACGGCGCCCACCCCGTAGAGCAGCCACGGCGCCTCGGCCGAGGCCATCACGCTCTGGATGACCGCGGCCATGGCGTTGGCCTGGGGCGCCGGCATCGGGTTGGGATGGGCGGCCGACGGCAGGTAGCCCTTGGTCGTGGCGAAGAGCATGATCACCGCGGTCACCGTGATCGATGCCACGGCGGCGGCCGAGGATGTTCGACCACTGGACGCGGCGCGGCGTGGCCCCGAGCCAGTAGCCGATCTTGAACTCGGTGACCAGGGACCCGGTCATCGACAGCGCGGTGCAGACGACGCCGCCGATGAGCAGCGTGGCCAGCATGCCGTCCGCGCCCGGTCAGGCCGAGCTTGGCGAGGATGATCGCCGACAGGATGAGGGTGGTCAGGGTCATCCCGGAGATCGGCGTCACCGAGATCATGGCGATCGCCCACGCCGAGACGGCGGCGAACAGGAACGACGACCACCAGGGTCAGGACCAGGGCGAAGGTCGCGATCCGGGCGGCGTCCGGGTGTGACGCCAGCACCGAGAATCGGAAGTAGAGCCAGGTGAACAGAGCCACGACCGCGGTCAGCACGGCCACCAGACCCATCGGAATGTCGGAGTCGGTGCGCCGCCCCTCGGCGCGGAGGCCGCCCGAGACCATCTTGCGGATCTCCGAGAAGGCCGTGCGCAGGGCCTGCACGATCACCGGCGACATCTTCAGGATCGAGATGAATGCCGGCCATGAAGATGCCGCCGATGCCGATGAAGCGCACGTACTCGAAGAACAGGTCCTCGGCGCCGAGCTGGGCGATCGGTGCGGAGCCTCCGGGGACGACCCCGGGCACGGCGGCGCCGAGCCAAGCCACCAGCGGCACCAGCACGAAGTAGGAGAGGAACGAGCCGGCGCAGATGATCGAGGCGTAGCGCACGCCGATGATGTAGCCGAGCCCGAGCACCGCCGCCGAGGTGTTGAGGGCGAAGACCGCCTTGATCTTGTGCGTGAGCGGGTCGAGGGCACGGATCAGCGACGGTCGTGAAGATGTCGCGCCAGGCGGTGAAGGTGAGCGCGACGAAGTCGAACACGAAGCCGACTCCCATCGCCGACACCAGGACCTTGGCCTGCTGGCCGCCGCGCTCGCCGGTCATCAGGATCTCGGTGATGGCGGTGCCCTCCGGGAAGGGCAGCTTGCCGTGCATCTCGGCCACGAAGTAGCGGCGGAACGGGATCAGGAAGAGCACGCCGAGGCACGGCGCCGAGGAAGGGCACGATGAAGATCTGGAAGAAGGAGGTGCGGTCCTCCAGCCCGAGCATGAAGATCGCCGGCATGGTGAAGACCGAGCCGCCGACGACGATGCCCGAGGTGGCGCCGATGGCGAGGACGTTGACGTTCTCGAGGAGGGTCGAGCGGCGCGCCAGCAGGGCCGAGAAGCCGATCGCGAGGATCGAGATCGGGATCGCCGACTCGATGCCCTGGCCGAGCTTGAGCGCGATGTAGGCCGCGGCCGCGGAGAACAGCACACCCATGGCGAGGCCGAAGAGCACCGAGCGGAGGGTGACCTCGAGCACCCCGCGCTCCTCGGGGAACACCGGAGTGTAGGTCTCGCCCGGCTTGAGCTCGCGGTAGGCGTTCTCGGGCAGGGATTTGCGCTCGTCGGTCATGGGTGCTCCTGTTCGCAGCGTCGCGCCATTCTAGCCCGCATTTCTCACCACCCTCCTGGATCGAGGCAAGAATGACTGGTAGGCGGTGCCACAGGAGGTCGATGAGAAGTGCGGGCTATTGTGAAAGGTGGGTTTTGGCTTTTTGAGGTTGGGAAGCACGGAGGAGTTGGTCAGCGGGCACACCTTTGGCAGGCAAGTGGCGAGGGGCACACCTCGTCCGTTCGCGCCGTCGCGGTTTCTGCAGCTCTGTGAGCATCCGTGCCCCGAGACCCGAGCGCGAGCCCGGCGGCTCAGAGCCGAACCTCCCCCTCGAGCTCGGCCCCGTCGCCGACCGTCGCCGCGCCGCTTGCCGCTACGATCCGGACGGTGCCGCGGAGCACCACTCCCCGGCCGAAGCTGACGTCGCCCTCCACGCCCAGCGAGTCGCACCCAATGAGGGACGGCGGCCCCCCGGGGAAGCGCCGCTCGAAGTCGTCGATCATGGTGTAGTACCGCGCGTCCAGGGAGACCACCGGCGGCTGGCTGCGTGCTTCGTCGAGCACCAGCCGGCCATCGGCGCCGAGGCGGTAGGCGTCCGAGCGGACCGCCAGCAGATCGTCGGTGGTCTTCACCGGCGAGAAACGGCGACGCGAAACGCGCAGCGCCGCGCTCGGCGCGAAGAGCGAGATCGCCGCCCCCATGGCGGACTCGAGCTGGACCACGGCCGGCGAGGAGGGGTCGCGCGGGTCGAGGGTCTTGCGGTTGACAATGGTGGGCAGCGGGACGATGCCCCCGTGCTGGTCGAGCGTCCGGCGCAGTGACGGCAGGTGGACCCAGAGGTTGTTGGAGTTGAAGAAGCGGTGGCGCTCGATGTCCTGGAAGGCGGCCGTGTCCTCCGGCGGGCACTGGGCCGCCTCGCGCAGGGCGAGGCGGCCGTCGCGGAGCCGGCAAAGGTGGCCGCCCTTGCGGTCGGACGGGGTGCGGTCCGCAGCCTCGAGGAGAAACGCCAGCCGCCGCTCCACGACGTGGCCGAGGATGGCGAGGTCGAGTCCCGCACCGAGGTTGTCGGCGTTGGACACGAAGGCAAACTCGATGCCGCGCTCGAGCAGCCGGTCGAGGATGCCCGAGGCGGCAAGCGCCGGATACAGGTCGCCGTGCCCCGGAGGGCACCACTCGAGCTCCGGATCGGAGGGCCAGGCGGCGGGTGCCGCGCCTTCGATGAGCACCTTGGGGATGCGGTGCTGCAGGAAGGAGAGCGGCAGGCCGTCAACCGCGAGCCCCGGGTAGCGCTCGAGGACGGCTTCGCAGTCGGCAGCGGTGCGGAAGCTGTTCATCAGCAGCAGGGGAACGCGCGCCCCGGTCTGCTCGCGCAGGCTCAGGGTCTGGCGCGCGATGAGATCGAGAAAGGACAGCCCGTCGCGCAGCTCGAGCAGCGACTTGGCGCTCTCGAGGCCCATGCCGGTGCCGAGCCCGCCGTTGAGCTTGATCACGGCCACGCGCCCGAGGGCCGTCCGGCCGAGCTCAGCGGCGCCGGTGAGCGCCTCCGCGTCCGGGAGATCAACCACCGGCTCGATGGCGTCCTCGGGCAGGGTGGCCTGGACACCGTCGAGATAGCGGGTGAGATGAAGGCAGAAGCCGGCTATTGCCGCCTCCGGCAGCCCGGCGGCGCGCATTCTGGAGGCGAAGGGCTGGCAGCGGATGTCGGCTTCCGCCGGGTCCATCCTGCACCTCCACGGCTACGATTTGGCATAATACAGGGGATGGGTGTCCGCTTCGTCGTCATTTCGGCCGCCGTGGTGGCCGTGATCTGCGGTGCTGTGGTTGCGGCCGCGGCGGCCCCGGCCGAAGTGCCGCGGACCCTGCCGGTCCTCGACGACCAGGGCGACCTCCGCGGGCTCGTGCAGCGCCTGAGCGCGGAGCACGGCCTGGATCCCAAGCTCGTCGACTCGGTCGTCAGGGTCGAGTCGGCGTACAACCCGAGCGCAGTCAGCCACAAGGGCGCGCTCGGCCTGATGCAGCTGATGCCGGACACCGCCCGGCGGCTCGACGTGGACGATCCCTTCGACCCCGAGCAGAACGTCCGTGGCGGCGTCCGCGAGCTGGATCGGCTCATCGAGCGCTACTCGGGCAACCTGCAGCTGGCGCTGGCGGCCTACAACGCCGGCGAGGGTGCGGTGGAGCGCCACCGGGGCATCCCGCCGTTCCAGGAGACCAGGGATTATGTTGCCCGGGTCCTGTCGTTGTACACCGGAGAGTCGTTCGGCTGTCCGACGGCCGGCTGATCTCGCCGGTTCGCATCCTGCGCGTGACGCGGAGGGCCGCCCGTGATCACCAACACGTCGGGTAGCGATGGCTCGCTCGCTGGCCATCGCCAGGACCGGCGGCACGGCGGGAGCGCTTCGCGGGGGCTTCGGCAGCCGCTGACCACCGACCATGCAAAGAGCGTGGCCATCGCGACGAGACTGAAGTCGGTCCCGCGTTCGAGGTGCGTCGTGACGGTGACCTGGCAGGGGCGGGCCGTGAAGCGGGCGGTGCGTGGCGCCGCCGACCTGGCGGCAGTGCTCGCCCTCGGGGGCTGCTCGGCGCTCGTCTCGTCCTCGACCGGCCGCATGGCGGACAGCGTGGCCGTGGCGCTGGCCGGCCACAACGACCCGGAGACGGTGCGCCAGGCCGCGCCGGCCTACCTGGTGTTGCTCGACGGGATGATCGCCGGCGATCCCGACAACGCCGAGCTCCTGATCGCCGGGGCGGAGCTCTACTCGACCTACGCGGGCGCGTTCGTCGACGACCCCGAACGCGCCGCGCGGCTGGCGCGCACGGGCAGGGACTACGGGTGGCGGGGGCTGTGCCGCGAGCACCGGGCGATCTGCGGCACCTGGACCGCTCCGTACGGCGAGTTCGAGGCCGCCGTCCGGACGCTCGAGCCGCGCGAGGTGCCGGCCGCGTTCGCCTGCGCCGGCGCCTGGGCGACCTGGATCCGGTCGAATCGCGAGGACTGGTCGGCGGTGGCCGACAAGGCCCGCGTCGAGGCCCTGATCCGGCGCGTCGTCGAGCTCGACCCCTCCTACCGCGCGGGTGCTCCGTACCTCTACCTCGGCGTCCTCGAGACGCTGCTGCCGGCGGCGCTCGGTGGGCATCCGGAGGAGGGGCGGCGGCACTTCGAGCGCGCGATCGAGCTGTCCGGGGGGCGCGACCTGATGGCCAAGGTGCTGCTGGCGAGCGAGTATGCGAGGATGGTCTTCGATCGCGAGCTGCACGACCGGCTGTGCCGGGAGGTCCTCGAGGCGTCGCCCGAGGCGCCGGGATTGACCTTGAACAACGCGCTCGCCCAGGAGCGAGCGCGGCAGCTGCTCGATTCCTCGAGCGAGTACTTCGGGGAGTGAAGTGATGCAACTGCTACGTCCTGTCGTCTTCGCCACCTGCCTCCTCGCCGCGACCGCGGCGTCCGCACAGCAGGTCCAGCTCAAGGTGGCGACGCTCGCGCCGGACGGCTCGAAGTGGATGACCGCGGCCCGCCGCGCCGCGGACGAGATTTCGGCCCGCACCGGAGGCCGGGTCGGCATTCGCTTCTATCCCGGCGGTACGATGGGGACCGACCAGGCAGTGCTGCGCAAGATGCGGATCGGCCAGCTCCACGGCGGCGCCATCCTCATCGGGAGCCTCACCGATGTCGAACCCAACGTCGAGCTCTACAACCTGCCGCTGCTGTTTCACGATTATGCGGAGGTGGATGCGGTCAGGGCCGCGTTCGACAAGCGCCTCATCGGCATGTTGGCGGACAAGGGCTTCGAGGCGTTCGGCTTCGTCGAGACCGGCTTCGTCTACCTGATGTCGACCCGCGCCGTCGGCAGCTTCGCCGATCTCGAGGGCCGTAAGATCTGGATGCCCGAGGGCGACGCGATCAGCCAGGCGATCGCCGATGCCGCCGGCCTGTCGCCGGTGCCGCTGACGATCGCGGACGTCCTCACCGGCTTGCAGACCGGGCTCGTCGACACGGTCGCCGCACCGCCGGTCGGGGCGGTGGCGCTGCAGTGGTTCACCAAGGCCACGTACGTGACCGACCTGCCGGTCACCTACGTCTACGGGACGCTGGTCGTCACCGAGGAGTCGATGCGCCGGATGTCCGAGCCCGACCGCGCGGTGGTGCGCGAGGTGCTGACCGCAACCATGTCCGAGCTCGATCGCGGCGCTCGCGAGGACAACGAGCAGGCACGGCAGGCGTTGGCCCGCCAGGGCGTGACCTTCATCGCGCCGAACGACGAGACCCAACACCGCTGGCGCAGCGTCGCGGCCGAGGCGACCTCGACGCTGGTCGGCCGGCAGCGCTATGACCGCACGCTGCTCGCCGAGATCCAGAAGGTCCTCGAGAATCACCGCGCGGGCCGCGGCGCGGCGGCCGGCGGCTGAGCCGTGGCTCCCGACCGTCCGACGGCCGTGGCGCGCCTGCTGCGGGTGCTGGCGATCGTCGAGGACGGCCTGCTGGTCGTGCTGCTGGGCGGGCTGATAGGGCTCGCCGCGGCGCAGATCGGGCTTCGAAACCTCGTTCGACACCAGCCTGCTGTGGGCCGACCCCGCGCTGCGGGTGATGGTGTTGTGGGTCGGCATGATCGGCGCCGTGGTGGCGACCCGCTTCGACAAGCAGATCTCGGTGGATGTGGTGTCGCGGTTCATGCCGGGGCGGTGGAAGGCTGCCACCCGCGTCATCACGGACCTGTTCACGGCCGCTGTGTCGCTCGCGCTGGCGTGGCACTCCGCACGGCTGCTGCTGGCGGACCGGGAAGGCGGCACCACGGTCTTCGCCTCGGTGCCGCTGTGGGCCTGTGAGCTGGTGCTGCCGGTGGCCTTCGGCGTGATCGGGCTGCGCTACCTCGCCTACGCGGCGGCCCACGGCCGCACGGCGGTCACCCCGGGAACCGCCGGATGATCCTGACCGGCCTCCTGCTGCTTGCGCTCGCGGTGCTCGGCGCGCCGTTGTTCGCGGTCATCGCCGCCGGCGCGCTGCTCGGCTTCGCGCGATCCGGCGTCGATCCGATGATCGTGCCGATGGAGATCTTCCGGATCGCCGAGACCCCGGTGCTGCTCGCGATTCCGCTCTTCACCTTCGCCGGCTACCTGCTCGGCGAGAGCAACGCGCCCAGGCGCCTGGTGCGGACGTCCAACGCTCTGTTCGGCTGGCTCCCGGGCGGGCTGGCAGTGGTCGCCCTGGTCGCGTGCGCTCTGTTCACGGCCTTCACAGGTGCCTCCGGGGTGACGATCGTGGCGCTCGGAGCGCTGCTGCTGCCCGCCCTCAACGAGGCCGGCTACCCCGAGCAGTTCAACCTCGGGCTGGTCACGACCTCGGGGAGCCTCGGGCTGCTGTTCGCACCCTCCCTGCCGCTCATCCTGTACGGCATCGTCGCCTCCCAGCCGATCGATGAGCTCTTCCTCGCCGGTCTGGTGCCCGGAGTGGTGATGCTCGTGCTGCTGTCGCTGTGGAGCATCCGGGTCGGCCATCGCTCGGCCGCCGCCACACGCCAGGGCAAGGCCTTCGACCTGCGCGAGTCCGCGGCGGCGTTGCGCGCGGCGATCTGGGAGCTGCCGCTGCCGATCATCGTCCTCGGCGGCGTGTACAGCGGCGTGTTCGCGGTGTCGGAGGCCGCAGCCGTCACCGCCGTCTACGTGCTCGTCGTGGAGGTGCTCATCTACCGCGAGATCCCGCTGCGCCGGCTGCCCGGGATCATGCGCGACTCGATGGTGCTGGTGGGCGGGATCCTGATCATCCTCGGCGCCTCGCTCGCCTCCACCAACTACATGATCGACGCGGAGGTGCCGACCAAGCTCTTCGAGGCTGTCACCGCCCACGTCTCCAGCAAGCTGACCTTCCTGATCCTGCTCAATCTCTTCCTGCTGATCCTCGGCACCCTGCTCGACGTGTTCTCGGCGCTGGTGATCGTGGTGCCGCTGCTGCTCCCGCTCGCCGCCGGGTACGGGGTCGATCCGATCCACCTCGGCATCATCTTCCTGGCCAACATGCAGATCGGCTACTGCACGCCGCCGGTGGGCATGAGCCTGTTCATCGCCAGCTACCGCTTCGACAAGCCGGTGGTCCTGCTCTACCGGGCGGCGTTGCCGTTCCTCGCCATCCTTCTCGCCTGCGTGCTGCTGATCACCTACTGGCCGTGGCTGTCGCTGGCGCTGGTGCGTTGAGCGTCTGGGTTCGCGCTGACACCGGCCCCTGCAGTTAGCCAACCCCTGCGCGTCTACGTCTCCGGGCCCGTCTCCGGGCACGTTGGCCCGGAATGATCGCGGTGGACCCGCCGAGGCGCCCGTTCCGAGCCCGGCCCGGGACGCTGGGATCGGGAAGCGGAACGGAACGGAGTGGGCGGAGCGGAATCGGCAGGTCCTAGATCCTAGCCCCTGGTCGGGCGGGGGCGCCGTGGCCGTCGTCGACGAAGCGCTGCACCCGGGTCTCGCCATCGGCGCGGAGGGTCAGGAAGCGGGCTCCCAGCCCCTGCATCCGCTCCCGTCCAGCGTCCACGCGGCGGACGACCTCGGCCTTGCCCTCTACCGGTCGCGTCTCGAAGGGCAGCGTGAAGGCGAAGTCGAACGGCGTTCCCGGCGCGAACAGCTGCTCGCCCTGGACCAGGACGCCGGTGCGCGAGAGGTTGACCGTTTCATAGAAGAAGCGGTCGCAGCCGTCGCGCGACTCGACGTCGGCAATCAGGCTCGACTGCAGCCCTGCGCGCGGGGCGACATCGACCAGGTCATCGATGGCTCGCCACAGCCGCGAGTCGGGCCAGGCCAGGCTGACCGCGCGGTTGGCGCCGGCCGGCACCAGCGCCTGGGCCGCCTCGAGGAACCCGGGCCTGGCGAGCAACACGAGGCCGGCGTGCAGGCTCGCCGAGCTGCGCAGCCGGACCGCACTGATCAGCCCGAAGAGGTCGATCTCCGGTGCCGGGTAGCCCACAACCAGGAGCTCGAACGGGGTCCCCATGACGAGGTCGTGGACGATGTCCGACGGCTGAACGGCATGGACGTCGAAGGCGGCGCGCTGGAGCAGGGGAGCGACGCGTTCCGCGCCGCCGCCAAGAGCGCCGATGAGCAAGACGTGACGTGGAGCGGCCGCCTGCATGATGCCTGTTCCCCGAGATCGCGGCAGGTCAGGGTCAGCGGGAGCTGCCCCGGCTTCCTCCAACTGGTACCGGACACTGGGGTTTCAGATACGCCCCCGCAGACAGCAGGCGCCGGCGGGGGTGGCCGACGACCGGGGAGAGGTCTGTGCTAGCATTCCGGCGGGGTGTGGCGTACGCAGCTCCGCCACCGTTTCCGGACTTCGAGACGATGACGACGCGAGCCTTCGAGGCACCACCGCTGACCCAGGGCAGCCGGCCGAGGCCGAAGCTGACCGGCGTCATCACCTCGTTCAACGAGGAGCACAACATCGCCGAGTGCATCGAGTCGATGAACTGGTGCGACGAAATCGTACTCGTCGACTCCTTTTCCACCGACCGCACGCCCGAGATTGCCCGCTCCTACGACAAGGTCCGTTTCTTCCAGCGCCCCTACTTCGGGGCAGGAGCACAAAAGAACTGGGCACTGCAGCACGTCCAGCACGACTGGGTCTTCCTGCTCGACGCCGACGAGCGGTGCACGCCCAAGCTGAAAAATGAGATTGAGTCACTGCTGGCGCGGGGGCCCGAGCACGACGCCTACACCATCAACCGCAACGTGTTCTTTCTCGGCAAGCGGATCCGCTTCTCAGGCTGGCAGCACGACCGGGTGGCGCGGCTGTTTCGACGCGGCACCGCCTACTATGAGAACCGCCGCGTCCACTCGCTGCTGCACACCTCGGGAGCGGCGCCGATCCTCCACCACGCCATCGACCACCACATGGTGGATCGGAGCTTCGACGAGTACGCGTTCCGCCTCGCCCGCTATGGCTACTGGGGAGCAGCGCAGTGCTGGCGCGACGGCGTTCGCTGCCGGGCGGCCGAGGTTCTCCTGCGCCCGCTGTGGCGCTTCATCCGGACCTACATCTTCCAGCTCGGCTTTGTCGACGGCGCCCGCGGACTCGTGTTCTGCATGCTGCAGGCCTACAGCACCTACATGAAGTTCTCCATTCTCTGGGGTTGGCAGGCCAACCAGGCCCGCGGCATCGAGCCGAAGCTGCCGGCTTTCGACGAGGAGGACACGACCTGGGAGGGCCTGCACCGGCTCCAGCAGTCGGAAGACCCGGCGGTCGGCACCTCCTGACGCTTGGCGTCCCTCCCTCGTTGGCGTAGGGCAGAGACCTGGTGACCGGACCGGTGATCAGGAGTACACCCTATGCCCTACACGCTCCTCGGGGGCTGTGCCCGACGCGGTCCCGGGCCGATCTGGCCTGCGGGGGCGGCCCCTGCTACGCTCGTCACCGTGAGACCACGGCCTTGAGAGAGTTCTTCCGGCGATTCGGTCCCTACTTCAAGGACTACATCCCGCGCTTCGTCCAGGCCGGCATCGGGGCGCTGCTCGTGGCGGCGTCGACGGCCGGCATCACCTACCTGATCCGCGACGTCCTCGACGAGATCTTCATCGCCAAGGACCGCCACGCCCTTGTCGTGCTGCCCGCCATCGTGGTCGGGCTGTACCTCCTTCAAAGCGTCGGCCGCTATGCGCAGACCTACCAGCTGGCGTGGATCGGCGAGGACATCGTGCGCAGGATCCGCAACCGGCTGCTCGACCACGTGCTCGGTCTCGACCTGGCGTTCTTCTTCGGCTTCCGGGGCGGCGAGCTGATCTCGCGGGTGACCAATGACATCGCCAGGATCCGCTACGCCGTTTCGCAGTCCGTTGCGGTCGTGGCCCGTGAGAGCCTGGTGATCGTGGCCCTGATCTGCGTCGCGATCTATCAGAGCCCCGAGCTCGCCTTCTACGGGCTGGTCGTGCTGCCGGCCGCCGCGTACCCCTTGCTGTTGATCGCCCGCCGGGTCAAGCGATTGGCCCATCGCTCGCAAGAGAAGGACGCCGACATCACGGCCCGTTTGTCGGAGATCTTCAACAGCGTGGAGATCATCAAGGCCCACCACTCCGAGGCCTTCGAGATGCGGCGCTTCGAGCGCGACACCCTCGAGTTCCGGCGGATCAACATGAAGGGCGTCCGGACGCGCGAGCTGACGAGCCCGCTCATGGAGTTCATCGGTGCCATTGCAGTGGCGCTGGTGATCTGGTTCGGGGGCCGGCAGGTCATCGAGGGCCAGCTGACGGCCGGACAGTTCATGTCGTTTGCGGCCGCGCTGTTCATGATCTACACGCCGGTCAAGCGGATGTCAGTGGCCTACAACGGCATGTTCGACGCGGTTGCCGCCTCCGAGCGGATCTTCTCGCTGATGGAGCGCACGCCGTCGATTACCAGCGGAGACCGCCGGCTCGATGGTCCGGTCGAGACCGTGGAGTTCCGGGATGTCGGGCTCAGCTACCAGGAGGTCGAGGCCCTGCGGGGCGTGTCGTTGCGGGTCAACCGGGGCGAGACCGTCGCCCTCGTCGGCGACAGCGGCGGCGGCAAGACCTCCCTCGTCAACCTCATCCTGCGCCTGTATGACCCCAGCTCGGGACAGGTGCTGGTCAACGGTATCGACACTCGCGAGCTCGACCTCCGGGACTTGCGCGCCCGCATCGGGATCGTCACCCAGCGGGTGTACATCTTCAACGACACCGTCGCCGCCAACGTCGCCTACGGGTCCGAGGTCGACCCGGTGCGCGTGCGGACCGCGCTCGAGCGGGCCGGCGCCTGGGACTTCGTGAGCAGCCTGAGCGGTGGGGTGGACGCGGTGCTCGATGAGTTCGGCACCAACCTCTCCGGGGGTCAGCGGCAGCGGCTGGCCATCGCCAGGGCACTCTACAAGGACCCCGACATCCTCATCCTCGACGAGGCGACGAGCGCGCTCGACAACCGGACCGAGGCCGCCATTCAGGATGCCCTGCGCAGCGTCATCCGCGGCAAGATCACCTTCCTCATCGCGCACCGCCTGTCGACCATCGATATTGCGACCCGGATCGTCGTGCTCAGTGGCGGCCGGGTGGTGGGTGCGGGCAGCAAGCAGAGCCTGCTCGAGGAGTGTCCCGAGTACCGCCGCCTGGCCCTCAAGGAGCCGGCAGCCGATCCTCCCGCCGGCGGCGAACCGTCAGCGACCGCCGGCGCCGTCGGCTGAGCGCGCGGCGGGCGTCGTCTCGCAGCACGCGGGTGCGGCGGCGAGGCCAGCCACGGTGGCGAAGAGCACGAGCGGCAGCTGCTTGTGCAGGAAGGGGTCGCCGAGGAAGCCGAGCAGGTAGCTGACCGCGAGCAGCACACCGAGCTGTTCGGCGTGGCCACTGGAGTGGGGCCCGAGGACCAGCACCATCATCATGCCGAGCAGCGTCGCGAGGCCGATCAGGCCGGTCTCGGTCACGGTCTGCAGGTACTGGTTGTGGAAGTGGGGAAACCACGACACGAACGGTCGCAGCTCCGGGTGGCGCTCGTCCAGCAGCTCGCGAAAACGGCCCATGGCGGCCCCGACGCCGGTGCCGACCAGTGGACGCTCGCGGACCATGTCGAGAGCGACAATGGCTCCCGCGACCCGCTTGCCCTGGTTGGTGTCGTAGCGCCCTTCGACCGCCACCGCCTCGAGCTCGCGCACCGCACCGAGGACCCTGGCGCGGAACGGCTCGACCGCGAGCGACGCCGCGCCGAGGACGAGCACCGCGCCCATCAGCCCGGCCGCGGCCGCCGACCGCGACCGGTCGCGCAGGATCACCGGGGCGAGGACCACTGCCGCTCCCACGAACGCCACCTGCCCGGAGCGGCCGATGTTGATCAGAAGGCCGCCGACCACGAAGGCCAGCAGCGCGGCCCACGCCAGCCGCTGGCCGGGGCGATGTCCTTCTTCGAGCAGCCGGGTCAGCGCGACTCAAGCCGGCGACCGCGAGCACCATGCTGTAGTCGAGATGGGACATGCTCGGGGCGGGATTGCCGGGATAGGCGTCGCGGAGCCGGAATAAGCCGGCGAAGACCGCGTACGAGACCGCGAGTGACAGCCCGGTCCCGATCAGAAAAGCCGCCTCGACCCGGCGCCGGAAGTCGACCCGCAGCGAGGTGGCGAGGACCGGGATGAGGAGGAAGTAGCGGTACTTGGCAAGGTAGTCGAGCCCCGCGACGCGATCCCCGGACCACGCCAGCGAGAGCACGGCGAAGCCGACGAAGGCTGCCGTCGCCAGGCTCAGGCGGTGCCGCCTCAACGCCGCGAGCTTGTCCGCGAAGCCTCCCTCCGCGAGCCACAGGATGATGATGAGCGGGACGGCGATCGAAACCCACTTCCGGTAGAGGGGGATGCTGAAGGCGAGGAGCACGACGAGCTGGTTCAGCAGCAGGTTGAGTCGCTCGCGAGTGTCCTCGTGCATGTCCAGCCGTCTTGCCCTCGCTGTCGGAATATAACAGAGGCTCTCCCGAAACCCACGGTTCTCGAAAACCCGCTTCCGCGCCCGCTTCCGGTCCGGTGATAGGTGATAGGGCCCATCCGCCCGATGCCACTTCTGCGCTTGCTTCCGCGGAGCCTGCCCTGAGCGAGCGGTGCCGCGGCGCCGCAAGTCGAAGGGTTCCCGTTCCCGAGAACCCCCGCTTCCGTGCCTGCTCCCGATCTCCTTCCGATGCTCGCTCTCCTTGTTTCGTCCCCGTGTCGGTCCGTTCCTGTGGCAGGGACGGTTCCCGCCGGAAGGGAAACCCGGGCTCGCGGGAGCACTGACGCTGAAGTGAGCTTCGTCGCGGGGTGTCCGCCTCGTGCGTCGTGCTCGTGGTACCACCCCCGGAAGCGAAGGTCGGAAGCGGGCGCGGGCGCGGAAAGGGGCGCGGAAAGGGGCGCGGAAAGCGGAAAGCGGGCCGCGGAAGCGGGCACGGGCACGGACAGGGGTAGGCAGACTGGATGGGTCGCTCGACTACAGGCTCCGGCGCTCAGCCGCGGCCGTCGGGCGCGGAAGCGGGCGCGGAAGCGGAAGCGGGTGGTAAGAAGTACGCCTCCGGACGGTCAGAGGCTCTCCACGATCGCCAGGATGTCGCCGACCGAGTTGAGGCGCGCTGCCTGCTCGTCGCTGACCTCGATCCCGAGCGCCTCCTCGAGCTCGACCAGCAGCTCGAGTGACTTGGCGGAGTCGAAGCCGAGGTCTGCGACGAGGTCCATGTCGGGGCGCAGCGCCGCGACCTCGACCTTGCTCACCTTGGCGATGACCGACATCGCGGTCTCCCTGAGGCTCATCTCGTCCGCTCCTTCGTGGGGTCGCGCCCCGCCTTCCCCTGTACCGGGACGTCGTGAAGTCGTTCCAGGCCGCCGTCGAGGTAGCGCTGCCGCAGCTCGCTGCGCTGCATCTTGCCGCTGGTCGTGCGCGGGATGCGACCGCGGCGCACGAACACCAGGTCGGCCAGGGGAAGGCCCATGGAGCGCCCGATCCGGACTCGGATTTCGTGTCCGATCTCCGCGAGCCTCGCGGGGTCGGCTTCCGCCGTCTCGACGACGACCACCGCCTGCTCGCCGGCGGCGCCGCGCGCCACCGAGAACGCCGCCGATCGCATCAGACCGCCGCCGCCGGTCACTGAGTCGGCGAGCCGTTCGATGTCGTCGGGCATGATGTTGTGGCCGTGGACGATGAGCAGGTCCTTGGTGCGCCCGGTCAGGTAGAGCTCGCCGCCCTGGAGGAAGCCGAGGTCGCCGGTCGAGAACCAGCCGTTCTTCAAGGTGGCGGCGGTGGCCTCAGGGTCGCGGTAGTAGCCGCGGAACACCCCCGGGCCCTTGATGCAGACCTCGCCGATCGCGCCCTCGGGAAGAACGCTCCCATCCGGGGCGGTCATCCGGAGGCTGGTGTCGCGGATCGGGACCCCGTTGCTCACAACGTCGGTCATGGCGAAGCCGGCATCGGTGCCGGCCGGCGCCGGCAGCGTCCTCACGCCCGACCCCTTCACGTCAAAGGTGACCGCGAGCGTGCCTTCGGCGAGTCCGTAGCACGGCCGGAGCGATTCGGGACGAAAGCCGTGGGGCTCGAACGCCGCGCAGAACGCGCTGGTGGTCTCCGGGCGGACCATCTCGGCCCCGGTGAACGCGGCCCGCCACGCCCCGAGATCGAGGCCTTCCCGCTTGTCCGGCGGGATCCGCTCGAGGCAGAGCTGGTAGCCGAAGTTCGGCGCCGGGGCGAACGACGTCCCGTGGCTGCCGAGCTGCTCGAGCCACAGCCTGGGTCGGGCGAGGAAGGCCTCGGGCCGCAGCAGCCAGCTGTCGAGGCCACACAGCATTGGCAGCATCAGGCAGCCGATGAGACCCATGTCGTGGTACAGGGGGAGCCACGACACCATGCACTCGGCGAGACGGTGCATGGGCTCGCCGAGCGGCGCCCCGATGGCCTCGTCGCTCGCGACCGGGTTGTGGATCGCTCCCTGGTGGGTGATCATCACCGCTCTCGGCAGCCCGGTCGAGCCGCTGGTCAGCTGCAGGAAGGCGACGTCTCCGCCGTCGCTGGCGCCGGCGGCGCTGACCGCGGGCGCTGCGGGCGCGCCGCGCAGCGTGTCGATCGTGATCACGCCCTCGGAGGCGAAGCGAAAGCCCTGCTCGCCGGCCTGCGCCCGGAAGGACTCGCTCGCCACGACATGGCGGGCACCGATCGCGGCCATGACCTTGTCGACCTTGTCGAACTGCGCCTCGGCGGCCGCCATCGCCCCGGCCCCGGAGCTCGCCACCGGCCACGCGCCGCGCATCAGCAGGCCGAACCACGCCTCCATCCACTCCCAGGAGGTTGGGAGTGCCACGAGCACCGGTTCGTCGCGGCCGATGCCGAGCCCGGCGAAGCGGGCCGCCGACTCGCCGGCCAGGCGGTAGAGCTCGGCGTAGGTCCGGCGCTCGCAGGAGCGGCCGCGGCCGTCGAAGATGGCGATGCCCCTGTGCGGGAAGTCGAGCGCGGCTCGGCGCAGCGCGTCGCGCAGGTTGGTCGGCAGGCTGGCGATGTCGTCCGGCACCGGTCGTCACCTCGCAGCGGCGGCGCCGGCGTCCCCGTTGGGGAAGGCCCGTCGCCTGATCCGTCGTCGCCGAGGCTAGCGGGACGGCACGGACGGCGCAAGTCAGGTGCCGCGGTCGGCTGCGCGTCAGGCGCTGGCGGCAGCGGTCTCCTCGGCGGCCACCTTCGCGCGCACGGCGTCCATGTCGAGCTCGCGGACCTTCTGCAGCAGCTCGTCGAGGGCGGCGGCCGGGAGCATGCCGGGTTGCCCGAAGACCGGGATGCCGTCGCGGAATACGACCAGGGTGGGGATGGACCGGATCTGGAACATCGCCGCCACCTCGGCTGCTCTTCGGTGTTGCACGACATGAAGCTGATGTCGGTGTGCTTCTCGGCCGCGGCCTCGAAGACCGGCTTGAAAGCCCGGCAGGGACCGCACCAGGCGGCCCAGAAGTCGATGATGACGATGCCGTTGCTCGCGATCGTGGTCTCGAGGTTCTCGTGGGTCAGGCTCATGACGCTCATGGCTCTCTCCTTGCGTGAATGATCACTCAATAACCATTCAAGCATATTCTAATAACCAAGTCATGACCTGTCAAGGGGTCGTGCTTTGGCGGGCCGGGTCCGTAGCTGCTCTCGTTCCCGTCCCCGTTCCCGTCCCCGTTCCCGTTCCTACTGCGACCTGACGCCGCGCCCGCCTCCGCTTCCGCGCACGGATTCGGCCTGAGACGCTCACCGCACCGGGTGGCCGAGTGCTGCCCGTGGGGAGTGCTCATGAGGACCTGCACGCTGCTGGGACAGCACGAAAAATAACTGCGGGGGAGACGTGGACATCGATCGACAGGAGTCGACGTGACAGGATTCGCCCTCGACCAAGACTCTCGGCGCACTCGGCATCGCGAACCCCGGGCTCCATCCTGTCGCGAATCACCGAATATGCGAACCCGGCACCTCAATTTCGCGGCGGCGACTCTCACCTTTGAGGAGGGGAGTCCAACACATTGTGAGCTCGTGATACCTGGCGGCGCCCCGGCGAAGCTCGAGCTCGATCAGGATCCGTTCGACGGGGAAGTTTCTCTTGAACTCGGGAGCGAGACCCTCATAGCCCCGGAGTATGTCCTCCTTCAGCTCGTAGATGCCGTCCCAGGTCGCCGCCACGATGGTAGACGAGGGCATGAGCCGATCGGCGCGGCCATAGACCACCCCGCCGGAAACCCTATCGCCGGATGAGAAGATCGCCTCCCGGTACACGGCGAGGCGATGCATCTTGGGAAATCGCGCGAGCTCCCAGGTATCACAAGCTCGCAACGCCTCCGAGCCACGCGTCGATCCTTCCCCCGCGGAGAGTCTCATCCAGCCGCCTCGCGATTTTACGGACCCGCTGCCCGGCAACCACCGTCCCGGCACTCGACTCGACAGTCGGCTCACGGTCGTGCTCTGCGAGTGGTCTCTTCAAAACGATACCACTCCCAGGCCGTGATGATCGCGTCTCGGGCGCGGAGGCGGAAGCGGGCGCGGAAGCGGAGTGGGGCCGGGAACGGGAACCCTTCGACTCACGGCGCCGCGGCGCCGCTCGCTCAGGGCAGGCTCCTCGGGGCGCGGATCCGGCTTCCGGCTTCGCTGGTAGCTTCGCCGTGACAAGAGCGGAAGCGGGCGGGGAAGCGGGCGGGGAAGCGGAAGCGGGGAGCCCGCTAGTTCGTCTCCTCGTCGTCCTCGCCGTCTTTGGGCGCCTCGAAGAAGGAGGGAAGCCGGTAGCGAGCGCCGCCGGGAAGGGCGTCGAGGCCGTCCGGCGGGCGCTGGTCGGCGACCGTGACGCGCTCGAAGACCTCGGTCGGGAGCTCGGTGACGAAGCGCGAGGGATCGATCACGACGTCGACCCGATAGCGGTCGCGCGCGATCCGGGGTTGGACGAGGAAGAGCAGGTCCTTGGCGCGGGTCGCGGCCACGTAGAACAGCCGGCGCTCCTCCTCCTCGTCCTCGGCGCGGACGGTCGGGAAGCGCCCCTCGGCGAGCCAGATGATGAACACCGCCCGCCACTCCAGGCCCTTCGCCTGGTGGGTGGTCGAGAGAGTCACCATCTCGTCCTCGGGGCCGCCGATCGCGTCCTCCCCGGAAAGGTCGTTGAGCAGGGTGACCTCGGCAAGAAAGGTGTTGAGGTCTGGGTGGCTGTCGGCGAACAGCGCGAGTTGCTCGAGGTCCTCGATCCGCGAGCCGGCGTTCTCCAGATTGTCGCGGGCCCACTGGCGGTAGAAGCGCTCGACGACGAGCCGCAACGCCTCGCCCGGTGCCGCCGCCATCTCGGGCGCCTGCAGGTCCTCGAGGAGCAGCTGGAGCTCGGCGAACGCAGTGCGCGCGGCGCCCCGCAGGCCGACAGCGGCGGCCTCCAGGCCGCAGATTCGGCGCAGCGCCTCCGCCCCGGCGACGAGCTGCCAGAGCCTGCCCGCCAGGCGCGGCCCGAAGCCCGGCCGCAGCTTCACCATCCGGACAAAGGCCATCTCGTCGCGCGGGTTGTCGACGAAACGGAGGTGGGCGAGCACGTCCTTGATGTGGCGTTGCTCGAAGAAGCGCAGCCCCGAGCGGACCCGGTAGGGGATGTTGCGGCGGGTCAGCTCCACCTGGAGATCCAGGGAGTGGGAGTGGTTCCGGTAGAGGACCGCCATGTCCTCGAGGTCGAGGCCCTCCTCGCGCAACGCGAGCAAGCGATCGGCGACCCAGCTCGCCTGGGCCTCGGGCGACGGCACCGACACCAGCGCCGGGAGCTCGCCCTCGGGCCGGACCGCGCGCAGCTGCTTTGCGAACTGGTTGCGGTTGTGCTCGATCGAGGCATTGGCCAGGCGCAGGATCGACGGCGTCGAGCGGTAGTTGGTCTCCAGCCGGAAGATCTCGCACTCCGGGTGGCGCTCCGGAAAGCCGATGATGTTGGCGAACTCCGCTCCCCGGAAGCCATAGATCGACTGCGCGTCGTCGCCGACCACCATGACGTTCTTGTCGGCGCCGAGCATCCCGTCCACGATGTCGGCCTGGAGGCGGTTGGTGTCCTGGTACTCGTCGACCAGGAGGTGCTCGAATCTCTGGACCAGCTCGCGGCGCGCCGCCGGCTGGCGGGTCAGCAGCAGCAGCCAGTTGAGCAGCAGGTCGTCGAAGTCCATGGCGTCGGCCTGCCGCTTGCGCTCGAGGTAGCGCCGGAACACGGCGGCGATGGCCTCGGCCTGCTCGAGGTACTGCGGCGTGCGGTCGAGCAGGGCCTGCTCGAGGTCGCGGCCGGTGTTGATGACCAGGCTGTAGAGGTCGAGCAGCAGCCGCGGCCGCGGCGTCCGCTTGGCGGGCAGCTCCGGGCTCAGGTCGGCGAGCGCCTGGCCCATCAGGTCGGCCGCGTCCTCCCGGTCGAGGATCGAGAAGCGCTCGCTGTAGCCGAGGAGCGAGGCGTAACGGCGGAGGATGCGGTGGCCGACCGAGTGGAAGGTGCCGCCGGTCACCCGGCCGCCGGCGCTCTCGGTGATCCGCTCGACGCGGTCGAGCATCTCGCGCGCCGCCTTGTTGGTGAAGGTCAGCAGCAGGACTCGCGGCGCCGGCACGCCGTCCTCGACCAGGCGGCTGGCCCGGTAGACCAGGGTGCGGGTCTTGCCGGTCCCGGCCCCGGCCAGCGCCAGCATCGGCCCGCCCGGGTGCATCACCACCCGCAGCTGCTCGGCGTTGAGCTCGGAGGCATAGTCGACCCGGTAGCGGCGGCTCGGCCTGGAGGGGCGCAGCGCTCGGCCGTCGGTCATGGCAGGTTGGGGGCGCCGAGCAGGCAGCGGTCGAAGGCGGCGCCGACGTTGATGCCGTACAGCAGCATCGTCGCCTGGATGCGGCCGCCGGCGTCGAGCAGCGCCTCGATCGCCCCCTCGAAACGCGCCGGAACCCGCACCATCAGGGGCTCCGCGGCACCCTGCTCGACCGCCAGCCGCAGCGCCCATCCGAGAGCGCACAGCGCGGCCTCGCGCGAGGAGCCGGCGACCGGTCCGACCTGCTCCCGCCCGCCGTAGCCGTACGCCGCGATGCGCGAACCCTGGCGGACCAGCGCGACACCGAAGGCGCGCTTCTTCAGCCAGTAGCTGTGGTCGACCTCGCGGGTCAGGTCGCGGGTCACCCGGTCGATGCGATCGATGTCGGCCTGGCCGCGACGGGCGAGCAGGTCGTTGGCGGCGTTCCTGCCCTCGAGCAGGGAGCCGAGCCCGCGAGCCAGCGTGGTGGCGGCGGCCAACGACAGCTGGAGCTGGTAGACCGGGGTCAGCGGCTGGAAGGAGTGGCGCAGCAGGAGCCCCTGGATCGTGGGCTCGGGCGGGACCAGGGCCAGGAAGCTGCGCGCCCCGGATCGCTCGCCGTAGGCGAGGGCGCGCGTCAGCAGGAGCTCCCCAGCGCCCTTGCCCTGGTGCTGCGGCAGCACCCACAGCTCGGCCAGGATGCACTGCCGCGAGCGGACGATGGCGGCGCAGAATCCGACCGTCTCGCCGCCGTCGATCGCGGTGAAGAAGCCGTCGGGGTCGTGGCCAATCAGGTGCTCGAGGTTGGGGTCGAGGTCCATGTCGAGGTCGAGGATCGACGGGCGGCTCTCGAAGGCCGCCACCTTCGGAGCCAGCGAGTCGCGGAGCACCGTGACCCCGGGCAGCTCATCTCGATTGGTCCGCCGCGCCTTCACCTTGCCCATCGTTGCCGTCCTACCCTGTCCTGCTGCAGTGCCGACTGAAGCGCGAGTGTAGCAGAGCGCCGGGCGTCCCGGTGGGCGGTGCTACACTCCCGCCATGCCCAGCACGCTCCCCCTCGCCGTCAAGCGCGACGACGCCTTCGAGGCCAACCGCGACCACTGGACCAACGCGCTGCGCATGCTCGAGGCGCAACGCGGGCAGATCGCGGAGGGAGGTGGGGAGCGCGCCGCCGAGCGCCAGCGGTCGCTCGGCAAGCTGCTCGCGCGCGAGCGGGTCGCCGCGCTCGTCGACCCCGGTTCGAGCTTCCTCGAGCTCGGGTCGTTCGCGGCCTGGGGGCTGTATGAGGAATGGGGCGGCGCCCCTGCCGCCGGTGTGGTGGTCGGGCTCGGGAAGGTCAGCGGCCGCGAGTGCGTGATCGTCTCCAACGACGCCACGGTCAAGGCCGGCGCCTGGTTCCCGATGACCTGCAAGAAGATCCTCCGGGCGCAGGAGATCGCGATCGAGAACCGGTTGCCGATCATCTACCTGGTCGACTCCGCGGGCGTGTTCCTGCCGATGCAGGACGAGATTTTCCCGGACCGCGAGCACTTCGGGCGGGTGTTCTACAACAACGCCCGGATGTCGGCCGCGGGGGTGTACCAGATCGCTGCCATCCTCGGGTCGTGCGTGGCCGGCGGCGCCTACCTGCCGATCATGTCGGACGAGGCCCTGATCGTGCAGGGGACGGGGACGATCTTTCTGGCCGGCGCTCACCTCGTGCAGGCGGCGATCGGTGAGAAGATCGACAACGAGGCGCTCGGCGGGGCCGAGGTGCAGGTCGACATCTCCGGGGTGGTGGACGACCGCTTTCCCAGCGATCGCGAGGCGATCGACCGCATCCGGATCCGGATCGGCGAGCTCGCTCGGCCGGCGCTGGCGCCGTTCGATCGCATCGACCCGCGGCCACCGGCCTGTGACCCCGACGAGGTGCTCGGCATCCTGCCGGTCGACAGGACCCGGCCCTACGACACCCACGCTCTGCTGGCGCGGCTGCTCGACGGGTCCGAGTTCGCGGAGTACAAGGCCACCTACGGCAAGACGCTGGTCTGCGGCACCGGCCGCATCGAGGGTTGGGTGGTCGGGGTCGTGGCCAATCAGCGCCAGATCGTCCAGCGCCGGCGCGGGCTCGCCGCCGCGGACCGTGAGATGCAGATCGGGGGCGTGATCTACTCGGACGCCGCCGACAAGGGGACGCGCTTCATCGAGCTGATGAACCAGAAGGGGATCCCGCTGCTGTTCCTGCAGGATGTCACCGGCTTCATGGTCGGCTCCAAGGCCGAGCGCGAGGGCATCATCAAGGACGGCGCGAAGATGGTCAACGTGGTCGCGAACTCGGTCGTCCCGAAGATCACGGTCTTCGTGGGCAACTCGTTCGGCGCCGGGAACTACGCCATGTGCGGCCGGGCCTATGGTGCGCGCTTCTACTACGCCTGGCCGTCGGCCTCGATCGCGGTCATGGGCGGGCAGCAGTCTTCGGAAACCTTGCTCGCCATTCAGCTCAAGAACCGGGGCGACGAGGTCTCGGATGGCGAGCGGAAGGCCCTCCTCGCGCAGATCCAGGATCGCTACCGCTCGGCAATGGACCCGCGCTACGCCGCGAGCCGACTCTGGCTCGACGAGATCATCGACCCCCGGCGCACTCGCGAGGTGGTCGCGCGCAGCCTCGCCGCCGCCGCGCACCAGGCGGAGATCCCGCCGTTCAGGGTCGGCGTCCTGCAGACCTGAGCGGCGCGTTCGCCGGCTCTCCATCCCGAAGCGTCAAGGCCACGAACCATGCTGCCCCGTTGCCGTATCCTCAAGGGGGCGGACGGTGGAAGGTAACGCGACGAGCGCCTGTTGCAAACAGCAGGCTGCGGCCACCATCTGCGCCGGCGGTTCTGGCGCACAGTGGGCGGAGAGAATCCAGCACCGACAGGACACGGAGTCCACCGGGTGACGAGGATGCAAAGGATGCCAGATGACAGCGGCTCGGCAGCGATCGGCGGAACGCTCCGCGCGCGCCGCCGCGGCGGCTCTGTGGCGCTGCTGCTCGCCGCATGCATCGCCGTGGTGCCGGCAGCATCCGGGTGGCCGGGTGAGAAGCAGGAGCAGGAGCAAGAGCGCCGCTCGGTCAAGGATCTGCCGGAGAATTGGCGGATCTGGATCGAGCAGGAAGTCTACCCGCTCATCACCAAGGACCAGAAGCGGGCCTTTCTGGCTCTCGACACCGAGGCCCAACGGCAGGCCTTCGCCGACCGGCTGTGGATGCTGTGGGGGCGCCAGACCGGGTATGGCTCGAGCTTTCGCTGGCTGTACAGCGAGCGGCTGGCGTTCGCGCGGGCGGAGTTCGAGTCGACGACCGAGGACATGGCCCGGGTGCTGCTGATCCAGGGGCCTCCGGCCTTTCGCTTCGCGTCGAAGTGCACCGAGTTCTTCACCCCGCTCGAGATCTGGGGCTGGCCGTACATCGAGGGCCTCGGCGAGGATGTGGTCGTGCTCTTCTATCAGCCTGGAGGCACGGGGCGCTACCGCATGTGGTACGGGACCGAGGGCCGCAGGGCGCTGTACGCAACCATGATCGGAGCGGAGAGCCGCGGCGTGCCCTCTGGCGTCTCGGTCATGGACAGCCCCCGCTATCGCTGCCCGGATGGCGACACCCTCATGAACCTCATGGCGGCGGCCGAGATGTGGTCCCGCGATGCCTCCTACCTCGCGTCGATGACCGAGTTTCGACCCGTCGACCGGCAAGGCGAGGAGGGATCCGCAAGCCGTTTCATGGAGTTCTCGGCGCTGGTTGACGCCAAGGCGGAGCCGCTCCCCTTCGAGGTCCGGGAGGAGTCGTGGGGCGCCGAGGGCGGGCTCGTCCACATGGGCTTCGCGGTGAGCGTGGCGGGACAGGGGCTGGGCACCACGGCGGTGGGGGACATCAACGTCGTCCAGCTCGACGTCATCGGTGAGGTCTCGCGCCAGTCGCAGATGGTCGACCGCTTCCGCTACGTGTTCTCCATGCCGGCAGCGGACGACGCCCTCGGGCTCGTCTTCGAACGCTTCCTGCGGCCTGGCGACTACACGCTCCGGCTCAAGGTCGAGGATGTCCACTCGAAGAAGGCCGGTGTCGCCGAGCGTGCGTTCACCGCCAGCACCACGCCGACCGGCGAGCCGCCGGGGGGCGCAGTCTGCAGCTGCCGCGGCGTGGCCGACGCGGTGGATGCGGTCATTGACGTCGACCTCGGCGCGGCCGAGCAGCCGCTGCTCAAGCTCATCGGCCCCGAGGGCGAGGCCGTCAGCGGGATCCACCGCTTCGAAGCAGTGGTCCGGGAGGAGGTCCGCCGGGTCCGCTTCACGGTCAACGGCGAGGAGATCCTGGTCAAGAACCGGGCGCCTTTCGACGTCGACCTCGACCTCGGAGCCTTGCCGCGGCTGACCACCGTGGCCGCCATCGGCTACGACGCAGCGGGTGAAGAGATCGCGCGCGACCAGATCGCGCTCAACGTCGGCCGCGAGCGCTTCTACGTGCGCCTGCTCCCGATCTCGCCGGGCGACACGCGCGGCGGCAAGGTGCGGGTGGCGGTCGAGGTCAACGTCCCGAGCGACGCCGAGCTGCAGCAGGTCGAGATGTACTGGAACGACACCCTGCTCGCGACCGACGCCGAGCCGCCGTTCGAGGCCTGGGTGGCGCTCGATGGCGGCGGCGACTTCGGGTACCTGCGCGCCGTCGCGACCCAGACCGATGGCCGGGTGGCCGAAGACCTGCAGTTCGTGAACGCCCCCGAGTTCGGCACCGTCGTCGAGGTGACGGCGGTCGAGCTGCCGGTGACGGTGTACGACAAGGACGACAAGCCGGTGGAGAGCCTCCAGCAGGAGGACTTCAGGGTTCGCGAGGACGGCGTCGAGCAGGCGATCTCCCACTTCTCGCTGCACCGCGACCTTCCCGTGCGGCTCGGCATCGTGATCGACACCTCCGGTTCGATGGAGAAGACGCTGCCGACGGTGCAACTGGTGGTCATGGGCTTCCTGCGCGACCTCCTCCGGCCCCAGGACCGGGCGTTCATCGAGACCTTCTCGGACCGCCCGGACCTGCTCGCTCCGTTCACAGCCGACTTCGGGACCCTCGAGAACGCGCTGCTCGCCCTGTACCCGGACCGTGAGACCGCGCTCTACGACTCGGTGATCATGGGCCTGTTCCAGTTCTCCGGGGTGCGGGGCCGCAAGGCGATGGTGGTGCTGACCGACGGCGAGGACAACGCCTCGCGGCACAGCTTCGAGGACGTCGTCGGCTACGCGCAGCGGGCCGGGGTCACGATCTACACCGTCGGCATCGATCTGCCCGCCACCAAGGTCGTGCCCCGCTGGCAGCTGGCCAAGCTCGCCGAGGTCACCGGCGGCCAGTCGTTCTTCGTGTCCAGCGACAGCGGCCTCGAGAAGATCTACGCCGAGATCGACCGCGAGCTGCGCACCCAGTACCTGCTCGCCTACACCTCGAGCTCGGAGCGGCCGCCGGATCAGCTCCGCAAGATCGAGGTCGAGCTCACCCGGAAGAAGTACAAGGTCCGCACGATCTCGGGATATTATCCTGGCGGCGTGTGACGCGACGCCGGGCAGCACTCGTCAGCCGAGGGGGCACCATTGGACACCACGAAACGCCGCATCGTCACGAGCCTCGCCGCCGCCGCCTTGGCCGCGCTGGCGGCCGCCTCGACCGCCGCAGCAGGGGACGCCGCGGCCAAGCAGGCCAGCGAGCAGGTCGAGCGCGGCTACACGGCAGCGAAGGACGGCTACTGGCAGGAAGCGCTGTTTCGCTTCGAGCGGGCCAACGCCCTGACTCCGAACCAGCCGCGCATCCTCAACAACATCGCGGTCTCGCTCGAGGCCGCCGGCCGTTTCGAGGAGGCGCTCGCTACGTACGAATCGGCGCTCAGCGTCGCCCCGAATGACCAGGTCCTGCGACGGAACTACTCTCGGTTCAAGGAGTTCTACGAGGCGCAGCTGAAGTCCACCCCGGACGCGGCCGAGGAGAAGGACGATGCGTAGGGCGGTGGCCTTCCTCTTCGTTGCGGTGCTCGGCCGTCGCCGCCGGAGCGGGGGCGGCATCCAAGGAGCTGAGAATCAACCTCTGGATCGAGCCCGACCTGCAGCTCGACGGCTCGGAGCGGATCTACATCGGGCCGGTGCTGGTCGAGCAGCGGGGCGGCAGCAAGCAGAGCTCCGAGGACCTCGAGGCGAGCCGGGAGTTCGACGACTACCTGCGTAAGATCCTGCGTCGCAAGACCCGTCTTGACGTGCTTCCGGTCCTCGAGGGGCTCGAGCTGCCGACCAGCGACCCGATCGAGCTCGCCACGATGAAGCAGTTCTGGATCGACCTGGGGGCGGCCACCGATGCCGACTACATCGTGGCGGCGTCGATCGACGTCAAGGTCCTCGACCGCGCGGGCTACAACACCGAGGAGTACGTGTCGCCGACTGACGGCAAGACCTACTTCCGGCAGGTGCTGGTCGAAGAGACGGGCTTCAACTTCGACATCCTGCTGACGGTGTACGACGGCGACACCGGCGAGCAGATCCTGAGCGAGCAGATCACCGACTTCAAGGAGCGATCGGACCGCAAGCTCAGGGAGACCGAGGACATGTTCGCGGAGCTGTACAACCTCGACAACCGTTTGCTGGGAGTGTTCGTGCCGCGCAGCGTCGTCGCGAAGCGAACGCTCTACACCGACTGAGGGGATGGTGGCGCGCACTGCGGATCGTGATCCTGCCCTCGAGCAGGACAGGTCCGTGAAGCTGGCGCGCCGGGAGCTCGAGTCAGCTCGGCGCGATCGGATCGCGCGGCGTGGACGGAGGAAGGCATGAGGATCTGGGGTCGGCTGCTCATCGCGCTGCTGCTGGCGTCCACGCCGGCGGCTGCCCAGTACGCTTACATCGGTGGCCAGAACAAGGTCCGCTACGACACGTTCGACTGGAAGACCTACGACACGCCGCACTTCAAGATCTCGTTCTACGACCGGGTCGAGCCGCAGCTCGAGAAGATCGCGTCCTTCGCCGAGAGCGCGTACGACGACCTCGCGCGCCGGCTCAACTTCCAGATTCTCGACCCGATCCCGATGATCACCTACGCGACCCACGGCGAGTTCGAGCAGACCAACCTGATGCCGGGGTTCGTGCCGGAGGGGGTCGGCGCCTTCGCGACGCCGGTCCGCAACCGGATGGTGCTGCCGGTCGACCTCGCGGACCGCGAGCTGCAGAAGCTGATCCAGCACGAGCTGACCCACATCTTCCAGTACGAGATTCTGTTCCAGGGGCGCCGGGGGCGCGCCATCTACGCGCGCCCGCCGAACTGGTTCATGGAGGGCATGGCGTCGTACTTCGCCGACGACGAGGACAACCTCGACGAGATGTACATGCGGGACATGGCGCTGTCGGACCTGGTGCCGCCGATCTACCAGGCGCCGGGCGGCTTCCTCGCGTACCGCTACGGGCACAAGATCTTCGAGTTCGTCGAGGAGGAGTGGGGCGAGGACGGCGTCCGCGACCTCGTGTTCGCCTTCCGCGGTGCGGTCGGTGGCGGGCTCGAGCGGCCGATCAAGAACGTCTTCAACATGGACATCGAGGAGTTTGACGCCCGCTTCCGGGTCTGGCTGCGCAGAAAGTACGAGGGCGTCGCCGGCCGCGGCACGCCGCGCGAGTTCGGGCGCCCGTTCTACATCCAGGGGGTGTCCGGGAGGGCTAACCAGTCCTCGCCGGCGATCTCGCCGTCGCACGACCTGGTGGCCGCCTTCACGACCTACAAGCAGGATGTCGACGTGGCGCTGTTCGGCATCCCCGATCGCAAGCTCTACAAGAACCTCACCAAGGGCTACACGGTCGACTACGAGTACCTGATTGCCCAGGGCTTCACGACGGCGCCGAAGGAGGGCCGAGACCTCGCGTTCTCGCCCGACGGCGACCGGATCGCCGTGTTCGCTCGAGCCGAGCGGACCCGTTCGCTGCTGCTGCTTGACACCAGGAAAGGCGGCATCGCGGAACGATTCGAGATCCCGCTGCCGGTCGACCAGCCGTCGACGCCGGCGTTCTCCCCGGACGGCCGGACCATTGCCTTCAGCGCGATCCGCGATGGCATCTGGGACATCTACCTCCTCGACCGCGCGAGCGGTGAGATCCGCAACCTGACCAACGACGAGTGGTACGACTCGGCGCCCGCCTTCCGGCCGAACGGGCTCCAGCTCGTCTACACCTCCCAGATCGGGGAGTACGGCAAGCTCGTGGGAATCTCGCTCGAGGATCCGACCCAGCGCCAGCAGCTGACCTTCGGCCCTGGCAATGATGAGGGCGCGGCGTTCTCCGAGGACGGCGAGCGGCTGTACTTCGCCTCCGACCGCGTGGACGGGATCTACGACATCTACAAGCTCGACGCTGCAACGCGCGAGCTCGAGCGTCTGACCTACGTGTACGGCGGCGCCCTGAATCCGGTGCCGGCCGACACCCTGGAGGGGGAGCGGGTCGGCTTCCAGGCCTACCACCGCGGCCGCTGGGACCTCTACGCCGCCGACGCCGGCCAGGGCGAGCCGATGGGCGTTGAAGCCGCCCCGGAGACCGAGTTCGAGCAGGAGCCGTACCTCCCGGCGGTCAGCATCTCGGTCGACCCCGCGGACGCCAAGGACGTGGCGAACCGCAAGCTCTTCATCGAGGACGCATCGGCCATCGTCGGCGTCGATCAGGAGGGCAACTTCCTGTCCCAGGCCTACATCTCGATGTCCGATCAGTACGGGGACCGCCGCTTCTGGCTGCTGCTCAACTCGGTCGACACCTTCTCGGACTTCCGGGTCGGCTTCGTCAACCTCGAGCCGCGCCTTCAGTGGGGGGTGACGCTGTACGACGACCGCAGCTTCTACCTGACCGGCTATGATCCCCGTCCGGGACGACTTCTTCGGCCGGGAGCAGGTCTACCGGGTCAGTGGGCTGACCCTCGACGGGCAGTACCCGCTGTCGCGCTACTACCGGCTCGAGGGCTCGGTGGGCTACTTCAACCGCTCGGCTGAGCTGCCAGCAACGAGCCCCGAGGGCGAGCTCACCTTCGTCTCGTACGACGACCAGGCCCCGATCGTCAGCGCGGCGATCGTCGGCGACACCACGTCGTGGAACAACTACGGGCCGCACCAGGGCTCGCGCTGGGAGTTCCGGCTGCTCCATGCGGCCGACCTCGAGGACGGGGGCACCTTGACCGCGCAGGCCATCGTCGACTACCGCAAGTACTTCGCGCTGTCACGCCGCAACGAGATCGCCTTCCGGCTGTGGGGCGCCTACGCCGACGGTAACGCGCCGTCGGTCTTCTCGTTCGGCGGGCTCGACACGGTGCGGGGCTTCCCGACCCGCTCGATCGCCGGCAACGAGGCGGCATTCGCCAACCTGGAGTGGCGCTTCCCGCTGATCGACCGCCTCGACCTCGCGTTCATGTCCATCGGCGAGATCCGCGGCCGCTTCTTCGCCGACGTCGGCTACTCCTGCTACACCTCCGGCGACAGCGAGTACAACTACTACGGCCAGCCGGGCTGCACCTTCATGGGAGAGAAAGAGTTCTTCAACCCGCTCACCGGCGAGGTCGAGACCACCGGCGAGGACGGAAAGCTGACCGACGGCGTGGCCGCATACGGCTTCGGCATCTCGGTCAACATCTTCGGCCTGCCGTTCCACTGGGACTGGGTCAACCGCTGGGACTTCGAAGACTCCCTCGGCAGCACCGAGACCTACTTCTGGATCGGCTGGCAATTCTAGGAGCGTGTAGGGCATAGGCCCCTCGGCGAACGCGGGTCGTAGGCCTCGGGGTGTGCGTGAGGCGTTGCGGTCGCTGGCTGACCTACGCCCCACGCGCGCCGAGAAGGATGCGCTGCGCGCATCCTGACGACGATGGCCCGCCGGCGGTGGTGGTTCTACTTGCCGGGGTAGTAGCCGCGGATCGTCTGCACCTTGAGGCCGGGTTTCGAGACTTCGACCCTGACCTCGCGGAACTCCTCGAAGGGCTTTGACGACGGCGACGGATACCAGAGCAGGTACTGCGAGCGCAGCAGCTCGGCGATCCGCGCGTAGACCGCGGGCAGCTCGTCGACCGACTTCGGGAAGAAGGCCTCTCCTCCGGTTTCCGCTGCCAGCGACTTGAGCACGCCGCGGGAGCTGAAGTCGAGCGAGCCCAGCCCGAGCCCGATCGGGAAGATCGGCACACGCATGGTGTGGGCGAAGCGTTCGGCTACGCTCCAACCGGTCCGGGAGGTCGTGTCCTCGCCGTCGGTCAGCAGGACCACCGCCTGGCGGCCGCGACGGCCGCGAAACTGCTCGAGCGACCGGACCACGGCGTCGTGCAGCGACGTGCCACCGTCGGGCTGGAAGCGGTCGAAGCGGCCTTTGATCTGGCGGACGTCCTCGGTCCAGGCCACCTCGACCGTGGCATCCCAGGCAAATCGGATGAGCACGACCGCGTCGTCCTCCTCGAGGAGGGCGTCCGCGAAGCCCCGCAGCGCCTGCTTCACGTCGTCGAACTCCTCCACCATCGAGCCCGAGGTGTCGACGGCGATGGCCAGCGACAGGGGCAGGTCGGCGGTGGTGCCGAAGCCCTCCACTTCGACCTTCTGGCCGTCCTCGTAGACCGTGAAGTCGGACTGCTCGAGACCGACGACCGGCAGGTCGCGGTCGTCGAGGACGACGACCGGCAGCTCCACGAGCTCGACCTGCACCGAGCCCACGAAGCCGCCGCCGGCGGCCAGGGCAAGGACCATGTCGCCGCGGTTGCCCCCGGCGTCGACGACGTCGGCCGCCAGGATGTTGGTCCGCGCGAGCCGGGCCGCGTCGACCTCGGCGACGCACGGGCACTCGGCCCAGCGGGCGAGCTGCTCGTCGTCGGCGGTCAGGGTCACCTGCTGGATCTGCTTGGCGCCGGTGACCGACACGGTGACCGTTCGCTTGCCGTCGAGCACCGAGCTCTCCGGGGCGAGCAGGATCTCGACCCCGATCTGGCCGGTCGGGTTGTTGAGGACGACCGCGTCCTCGCCGAGGAAGCGGCCCTGACCGTCGGAGGCGACCGCGCGCACCGTGGTGCGGCGGACGATGTCGCCGAGCGGCACCGAGACCGTCCACGGCGGACGGTTGCGGCGGCCGAGCGAGCGATCGCCCTGGAAGAACTCGACGCTCGCCGTGGCTTCCGGGGCCTCGACCTCGAGCTGGATCGCGCCGATGCCGCCGATGTCGGGAGGCGGCAGGAAGGCAACCACGCCCTGCCGGGGCTGGGTGAGCTCGAGGGCGACCGCGTCGGGCGGCGCGTCCGCGGGCGCGACGAATGGCTCAGCCATCTCCTCGATCTCGATGTTGCCGAACCACACGCCGGAGCTCGCGCCCTCGGCGGCGGCGAGGCCGACCTGCAGCTCGTAGCTGCCGGGCGGCCACTCCCGGTAGAGGGTGGCGGAGCCGTCGGCGGAGACAGTGACCACCGCGGCGTGACGGTCCACGATCGCCTCTCCGTCGAGCAGGGTGACCAGGATGCGGGCACGCTCGCCGATCCGCGGCCGATCCTCCGGAGCGACCCGGACGACGATGCCGACCACCGTGTGCTCGGCGCCGCGCCCGAGCTGCTGGACCTCGGCGACGAGAGCCAGCGGTCGGCCCTCGTCCTCGGCGGCGGACGCGAGCGCCGGCAGGATGAGCGCGAGCAGCAGCACGCAGCGCAGCTTCATGAAGACCCCCTGTTCCGGTCTGGGCAACCCGGGCGCGGCGTCCCGTCATTCCAGGGAGAGGAGGTTACCAGCAGCGGCGAGCGAGAATCCGGGTGCGCCGACGTCACCACCGCCGGTTCCCTGCGCCGCGGCTCCTAGTCGACGGCGATCGGGATCGCGGCGAGGATCTCCTGGGAGTCCCCACTGACATAGCGCAGCTCGTAGTCGCCGGCCGCAAACGGTGCGGCGAGGCTTGCCGGGCTTCCCGCCGAGGTGTAGGCCCAGTCCTCGTGGTCGAGGGGGCCGGCACCGGTCGCGGCAACCGCCAGGTAGTCTCCCTGCCGGTTGGGTCCGGTCCATCGCAGCTCGAAGCGGGCGCCGGCACGTACGCGTCGTGGCGCTTTGAGGCTGACCGGCGTCGTCACCACTGAAACGGTGGTGCGCCGGCGGACCCGGTTGCCGTCGCCCTCGACATAGCGGATCTCGTAGCTGCCCGGCTCCCAGGGCGCGACGAAACGCGCCGGACTGCCCTTGGACGCGAGGTGAAGGCTGAGGTAGTCGCCGTCGCCGGCGGCCTCGGTCGTCAGCGCCAGGAAGTCCGCTGGCGCCGCTGGGCCCTCCCAGTCGACCTCGAAACGGCGTCCGGCGGCGATCTCGCTGGGCGCCGTGAGGGTGACGATGACCGCGGTGACCGTGACGCTGGCGACGGCCAGCGTCCGCCCCGCCAGGCCGCTGAGGTAGCGCAGCTCCCAGGCTCCTTCCTCGCCCGGCGCAATCAGCGCCGCCGGGCTCCCGAGGGCCGTCGGCGAGCACGACGCGTGCGCGGCCGACGGCCCGCCGGCGCGGACCAGGCTCAGGCGATCGCCCGGATGGTCGGGCCCGATCCAGCTGGCCGGCAGGGGATCGAACGGCCGCACCTCGGGGGGCACCGCGAGCGTCACCTCCGGTGCCGTGCTCTCGATTGCAGCGCGGGCCACCACTCGGCTTGAACCGGCGGCGAGCGGTTCGTGGAGGCGCAGCTCGAGCGGTCCGGGCTCGTCCGGTGCGCGCAGCTCGACGAGGCCCTCAGGCCCGACCGTGCCGGCGATGTCGACCCAGGCCGGCGAGGGTTCGCCAGCGGCGGCCACCGACACCCGGTAGGGACCACTGCCGACGCCTCCGAAGCCCACGAATACGGGGCCGCCCGCCAGCGGCTGGGCGGGAATGACCTCGAGGTCGGCGGGGTGGGGAGGCGGCAGCTCGAGATCGAGCTCGAGGCCGCCCGCTGCAGAGACCGCGATCTCGTCGATACGCGCAGGCACAGCCTCGGGCTCGGCAAGCTCGAGTGCGTAGAGACCGGGCGGGACGGCCCCGACGGCGAACTCCCCGCTTCTGGTCAACTCGCGTCGCTCGGCGGTGACCTCGTTGACCAGCGTGGCGGCCGCCTCACCCGGTGCACCCGCCAGACGGATCTGCACAGCGGCGTTGCCGCCCTTCGCCGGGAGAAGATCCTCGACCGCCCAGCGCAGGGCGCCGAGCAGAGTCGAGGTCGAAGTGGTGTTGCGGGTCGCTGTCACCGCGGCGAAGCGCGCGACGGCATCGTCGGCCAGCCCCAGCCCGACAATGCGCAGCTCGACCCCGGAGGCCAGGGCGGCCACCGCTGCCTGCACGTCGCCGAAGCAGCTCTCCTCGCCCGCGGTGACGAGCACGATCCGGCGTGGGTCCTGGTTCGCCCCGAGGTCACTCGCGGCCGCGGCCACGGCGAGCAGGAGCGGCCGCGCACCGGCCGGTCGCACGGCGTCGAGGGCAGCACCCCAGGCGGCGACGTCGGGCGAGCCGATCGGAACGGCCAGCGCGGTGTCCTGGCAGCCGCCGTGCTCGATGACCGGCAAGCCGCCACCCACCAGGCGCAGGCCGAGCTGGAGGTCGTCATCGCCGGAGCGTTCGAGCAGCCAGGAATCGAGCGCCATGCGCGCAGCGACAAAGCGCGGCCGGCCGGCGTCCAGCGGTAGCCACATCTCCTGCGACACGTCGAGGACCACCTCGACCCGCGGCTGCGCCGCGACGGCCTCAGCGCTGACCATGACGGCCGCCAGCAGGAGTGGGATGACGCGTTTCATGATCCGGCGATCTTATCCCGATAGCGGGTGTGGCCGCTCGAACCACGGCTGGGTTACGTGTGATACTCTATCCTGAGACGAAATGTCAACAATCATGAAACGACTGGAGGTCGAAGGTGTTCAGGATCAAGGTTCTCGTGCTTGCGGCGGTATGTGCGGTTTCAGTGGTGCCCGCTCAGGCCCAAATGGTGTCTCCCCTCCATATCCTGCCGGTGGTCGCGAAGCTCGCCGGGGCCGCCGGCACCGACTGGATGACCGCCATGTCGGTGTCGAACGTCGCCGACGAAACTGTCAATGTGACCGCGATGTTCTTTCGGGAGAACACCAACAACCAGCCGTTCGCGGGTCCGGAACACGTCTTCAGCCTCGCCGCCGGGCAGACGACGACGGTTGACGACGTTTTGGGCAGCTATTTTCCAGGCCAGGGCAACACCAAGGGCTTCCTGATTCTGCTGGCGGACGCGGGCGGGGGAGGCGATGCTCTGATCGCGGCGACCGCCCGGGTGTTCAACAACGCCAATCCAAACGCCACGTACGGGCAGGCGGTCTCTTCCAACCTGACCGCTTTCGTCTTTGGCCGTGGCACCGCCGTGATGCCCGGAGCGCGATGGGATGGCCGTGCACGATCCAACGTCGGCGTTGTCAACCTCGCATTCCAGCCGCTCGACGTGGTCGTCACGACCTACGATGCCGCCGGGGCGGTGGTTTCCTCGGTGAACCGACAGGTGAACACCTTCTCGCTGGCGCAGTGGAGCCTCAGCCAGCTCGGGGTCTCCAACCTGTCGCCGCCGGGGCGCGTGGAGGTCATGGTCGACCCGGCCTCCATCACCTGGGATCCGTGCGACCCGCTCACCTGGGGCCCGGGAATGTCACCTGGCCTCTTCATGGCCTATATGTCGAAGGTCGATCAGGCGACCGGCGACGCCGAGTTCGCCTACGCGCAGAACGACTGGACCGCGTTCGTGGACGAGTGCGGCTCCGAGCCGGACGACTGCCCGTGACGATCGCCCGCAGGGCTGCGGCAGGATGAACGAGCACGGGCTCGCTGCGCTGGCCGCGAGCCCGGTGAGTTCTCACAGGCGCCGGATCAGAGCTCCTTGACCGCCGCGATCAGCTCGAGGATCGCCTTCTTGCCGTCGTTGAAGAACATCAGCGTGTTGTCGAGCGCGAACAGCGGGTTGGGGATGCCGGCGAAACCCGGGCTCAGGCTGCGCTTGATCACAACCACCGTGCGCGCCTTGTCGACGTCGATGATCGGCATGCCGGCGATCGGGCTGCCCGGATCGGTCCGCGCCACCGGGTTGACGACGTCGTTGGCCCCGACCACGAGCACCACGTCGACCTGGGCCATGGTCGGGTTGATGGTGTCCATCTCGATCAGCTTGTCGTAGGGGACATCGGCCTCGGCGAGCAGCACGTTCATGTGGCCGGGCATCCGCCCTGCCACCGGGTGGATGGCGTACTCGACGGTCGCGCCTCTCGCCTCGAGCTGGTTGGCGAGGTCGCGGACAGCGTGCTGGGCCTGGGCCACCGCCATGCCGTAGCCGGGGACGATGACGACCCGCTGGGCGGTGTCGAGGACCATGGCGACCTCGTCGGCGGATGCCGCCTTGACGTTGCGGTAGACCTCGTCGGCGTCCGGGGTGTCGGCGGTCGGCCCCATGGTCCCGAACAGCACGTTGGCCAGCGAGCGGTTCATGGCCTTGCACATGATGCTGGTGAGGATCACCCCGGACGCACCCACCAGCGCACCGGCGATGATCAGCACGTTGTTGTTGATGACGAAGCCGGTGGCGGTTGCCGCCAGGCCGGAGTAGGAGTTCAACAGCGCGATCACCACCGGCATGTCGGCGCCGCCGATCGACATGGTCAGCAGGACGCCGAGGATGCCACTGACGCCGACCAGGGCCCAGTACAGCAGGAGGTCCTCCGGCCGCAGGACCACCAGCACGCCGAACCCGCCAGCGGCTACCGCGCTCGCGATCTTGAGGGCATCCATGCCGGGGAAACGATCCTTCTTCGCGAGCAGCAGCCCGGCGATGGCAATGCCGCTCGCGATGAAGACGAGCGCAAAGAGGTCTTCGACGGCGTTCCCAGGTTCCCAGTGGGCGACCCCATAGAGCAGCGCGCCCACCGCCACAGCCGCGGAGAAGCCGTACTTGACGGCCTTCTGCCAGGCCTTGAGCTTCCACTTCACGCACAGGAACTCGGCGAGCTTGCCGAACGCGACGTAGGAGCCGAAGAAGGTCACCGATCCGATGATCCCGGACGCGACGGTGGCGATCTTCATCTGGAGGTCGCCGCCGGACGGAGAGGGGCCACCCGAGTAGGTGACGAAGGCGGCCATCAGGGCCGAGCCGGCGACCAGCACCGAGGCGGCGCCGCCGAAGCCGTTGAACAGGCCGACCATCTCGGGCATCGAGGTCATCTTGACCCGCAGCGCCGTCACGGTCCCGATCACCGATCCGACGGCGACCCCGAGCACGAGCAGGCTCCAGTCGTAGCGGCCGCTGATCAGGGTCGCCACGACGGCCAGCGCCATGCCCAGGATGCCGAGGTAGTTGCCGGTCACCGCGGTGCGCGGGCGGCCGAGCAGCTTGAGGTCGTAGATGAAGAGGACGGAGGCGATCAGGTACAGGGTGTTCGTGAGGTGCTCGATGCTCATGATGCGTCCCTACTTCCTGCGGAACATCTTGAGCATGCGGTGGGTGACGACGAAGCCGCCGACGACGTTGATGGTGGCGAAGATCAGCGCCGCCAAGGCCAACGGCTTCCCGACGGGGTGGAAGAGCTCGGTGCCTTCGAGGGCCCCGGCCAGGACCAGGGCGCCGACGATGGTGATGCCCGAGATGGCGTTCGACCCCGACATGAGCGGGGTGTGCAGCGTCGGCGGTACCTTGGTGATGATTTCGATGCCGACGAAGATCGCCAGCACGAAGACCGTCAGTAGCATGACGAGATCGCTCATGACGGCGCACCCCCTTGCCGGGCGGCTCCCATGGCCTCGAGGACCATCGGGTGGACCACCTTCCCGTCCCTGGCGACCAGGGTGCCGGCGGTGATCTCGTCGTCGAGATTCACCTGCAGGGCGCCCTTGCTCACGAGGTGGAGCAGGAAGGTGGAGATGTTCTTTGCGTAGAGCTGGCTCGCGTGATGGGGGACCATAGCCGGGAGATTGAGGGGGCCGAGCACGGTGACTCCCCGGTGAACCACGGTCTCGCCCGCGCGGGTCAGCTCGCAGTTGCCGCCCCGCTCCGCCGCGAGGTCGACGACGACCGAGCCGTGGTGCATGCCTTCGACCATCTCGGCGGTGACCAGGATCGGGGCCTTCTTGCCGGGCACGGCCGCGGTCGTGATCACGACGTCACTCTCGGCGACGACCCTCGACATCATCTCGCGCTGCTTGCGGTAGAAGTCGTCGCCGAGCGCCTTCGCGTAGCCGCCACTGCCCTCCGCAGAGTCGGTCTCGAGGTCGAGCTGGACGAACTTCCCGCCGAGGCTCTCGACCTGCTCCTTCACCGCGGGCCGCACGTCGTAGGCGTGAACGACGGCGCCGAGGCGGCGCGCGGTCGCGATCGCCTGGAGCCCGGCAACCCCGGCGCCGATGATGAAGACCCTGGCCGGCGCGATGGTTCCGGCGGCGGTCATCATCATGGGGAACATCTTCGGCAGCGTGTCCGCGGCGAGGAGCACGGCCTTGTACCCGGCGATGGTCGCCATCGACGACAGGATGTCCATGCTCTGGGCGCGGGTGATCCTGGGCATGAGCTCGAGCGAGAACAGGCTGACGCCGCGCTCGGCGATCGACTGCACGGCAGCGTGGGCGACGAGCGGGTCGCAGGTGCCGATCACCGTCTGCCCGGAGCGGTAGAGCATCAGGTCCTCGTCACCGGCGTCCGGGTTCGTGGCGGCGGTGCGGACCTGGAGGATGACGTCGCTGGATGCGAACAGCTGCTCTCTCGTCGCGGCGATTGAAGCTCCCTTGTCGGCGAAACCGGGGTCGTCGTAGCCGGACGCGATTCCGGCGCCGGCTTCCACCTGGACCGAGACGCCGGCTCGCGTGAGGGGAGCGACGAAGGTCGGGGTGAGCGAAACCCTGCTCTCTCCGCGGCTGGTTTCCCTGGGCACTCCCACCATCATCGTCGTGAACCCTCGCTTGAGTTGATGTGCCTCAAAGGGCCGGGTCAGCCTAGCAGAGTCACGTGACAGCGCTCAAGCCGACGGGCTTGCAGGGCGTCGGGGCCGTGCGGCGCGGCGGCGTCGCGGCGGATGTGGTCCTGCCGGCACCAGGCATCGGCACTGCGCTGCCGGCACCCGGTCCCGAGATATAATCCCGCGCGCGTGGGTTGCGGGAGGTCGCCATGGAGTTTCGCACCATCGAAGAGATCCTCGACTTTGCGATCCGGCGAGAGGAAGCCGCCGCCGAGCTCTACCTGTCGATGGCGGACAGGGTCACGCGCCCGGAGATGCGCGAAGCCCTGCTCGGCTTTGCCGAGGAGGAGAAGCGGCACAAGCAGCGGCTGCTCAAGATCAAGGCGGGGGAACTGCCGTCGGTGAGCGAGGAGAAGATCCACGACCTCAAGATCGCGGACTACGTCGAGCCGCCGGAAGTGAGCTCGCGGATGGACTACCCCGAAGCCCTCCGCTTCGCCATGAACTCAGAGAAGGCGGCGTTCCGGCTCTACTCGGATCTGGCGGCCATCTCGCCGGCGACCCACGCCGCGGTCTTCCGATCGCTCGCCCTGGAGGAGGCGAAGCACAAGCTCAGCTTCGAGGTCGAGTATGAGGACAACGTCCTGAGGAGCTGGTAGCGACGCCCGCCGGGGCCGCGCTTCACGCGCCGAGAATGTTGAGCGCCGACTCGAAGTCCTGGTCCTTGACGTAGACAACGTAGCCGAACCGGCCGCACTCCGCGGTGACGCCGCTCGACGCGTACACGTTGATGCGCGCGTCGAAGAGCTTGCGGTGGATCTCGGTGATCGACCCCAGCTTGTCGTCACCTCGGATCAGCAGCGCGTGGTGGGGGCCTGTGACCGTGATCCCCGCACTCTCGACCGCCTTCAGGAACTTGGCCTGGTCGGCTGGGAAGAGCACCAGTTGGGTCTGGTCCTGGCCGACCGGCACCGCGCTGAACGCCAGCAGGTTCACGCCCGAGGACGCGAGCTCCGCGAGGAGGCGGTAGCCCTCACCAGGCCGATCCTTGACGGTCGCGTGGTAGTACTCGCCCCGAACGATCTTCGCTGCCATGGCTTCCTCCACGAAGGCCGGCGTGACGCCGAACGTCAGGTCCGCGCGCTGCGCGGGACCTTGGCCTCTTCCTTGAGATACTGATCGATGCCGGCCGAGGCCTTCTTGCCCGCGCCCATCGCCAGGATCACGGTGGCGGCGCCGGTGACGATGTCGCCGCCGGCGAACACTCCCGGGATCGAGGTCCGCATCGTCGCCTCGTCGACCACGATGTTGCCCCGACGGTTGAGCGTCGAGGCCCTCGGTGCTGTGGTGAGCAGGGGGTTCGGGCCCTGGCCGATCGCCATCACCACGGTGTCGAGCTCGATGTCGTACTCGGTGCCCTCGATCGGCACCGGCCGCCGGCGCCCGGAGGCGTCGGGCTCGCCGAGCTCCATCGCTGATGACCCTCACGCCGGTGACGAAGCCCTCGTCGTTGCCGTAGATCTCGACCGGCGCCGACAGCCAGCGGAAGTCGATGCCCTCCTCCTCGGCGTGCTCGAGCTCCTCCAGGCGGGCCGGCGACTCGTCGCGGGTGCGGCGGTAGACGCAGATCGACCTGCTCGGCGCCCAGCCGCTTGGCGCGGTGCGCAGGCAGTCCATGGCGACGTTGCCCGGAGCCGACGACGGCCACCCGCTCGCCCGGGCGGACCGGCGTGTCGTAGTCGGGGAACGTCGTACGCCTTCATCAGGTTGACCCGGGTGAGGAACTCGTTGGCCGAGTAGCACGCCGATGTAGTTCTCGCCCGGGATGCCCATGAAGTACGGCAGGCCGGCGCCGGTGCCGATGAAGACCGCGTCGTAGCCGTACTCCTCGAAGAGCTCGTCGACCGTGGCGGTCTTGCCGACCACGAAGTTGCAGCGGACCTCGACGCCCAGCCGCTCGAGGTTCTCGATCTCGTAGTCTGCACGATCCCCTTCGGCAGGCGGAACTCGGGGATGCCGTAGACCAGCACGCCGCCCGGCTTGTGCAGCGCCTCGAAGATCGTCACCTCGTGGCCGCGGATGCGCGAGGTCGGCGGCGCAGGCCAGCCCGGCCGGCCCGGAGCCGATGACCGCGACCTTGTGCCCGGTCGGCGCCGCGCTCCGGCATCTCGCACCTCGCCGCGCTCGCGCTCCCAGTCGGCGACGAAGCGCTCGAGCCGGCCGATCGCGACCGGCGTGCCCTTCTTGCCCGTCACGCAGACCATCTCGCACTGGTCCTCCTGCGGGCAGACGCGCCCGCAGATCGCCGGCAGCGTGTTGGTCCTTCTTGATCATCGCGAGCGCGCCCTCGAAGTCGCTCCTGCCGGATCGCGGTCGATGAAGGCCGGGATGTCGATGCTCGACCGGGCAGCCCTCGATGCACAGCGGCTTCTTGCACTGCGAGGCAGCGCTGCGCCTCGGCGACCGCCAGCTCCGCGGTGAAGCCCAGCGCCACCTCGTTGAAGTTCCTGACCCGCTCCTCGGGGTCCTGCGCCGGCATCGTGCTGCCTGGGGATCTTCATCCGCTCCTTCTTCGTCGAGCTCGGGGCGCGCCATCGACTCCACCTCCGCCTGCGCCGCGGACCGCGCGGCATTCGTGCAGCTCCCGCATGGAATCTCTCGCGCGCCACCGGCCTCCTGCTGGCAGGTACGTCCGCTGGCGCTTCATCAGCAGGTCGAAGTCGACCTGGTGGGCGTCGAACTCGGGCCCGTCGACGCAGACGAACTTGCTCTCGCCGCCGACCGCGACGCGGCAGCCGCCGCACATCCCGGTGCCGTCGATCATGATCGAGTTGAGCGAGACGAGGGTCGGGATCGCCGAGCGGCCGGGTCAGCTCCGCGACCGCCTTCATCATGATCGCCGGCCCGATCGCGACCACGAGGTCCGGGCTTGCCGCGCTCGGCGATGAGGTCGGCTGAGGGCGTGGGTGACCAGCCCCTTCGTGCCGAAGCTGCCGTCGTCGGTGGTGTAGATGATCTCGTCGCGAGGCGGCCTCCATCTCCGGCGCGCAGGATGATCAGCTCCTTGGTGCGGCCGCCGAGGATCGAGACGCACGCGGTTGCCGGCTGCCTTGAGCGCCGCGCGCGATCGGCAGCATCGGCGCGATACCGGCGCCGCCGCCGATGCAGACGCACGGTCCCGAAGTTCTCGATGTGGGTCGGCTTGCCGAGGGGCCCGACCACCTCGATCGAGTCCCCCACCTTCATGGTGCCCATCTCCATCGTCGTCTTGCCGACCTCCTGGACGACCAGGGTGATGGTGCCCGCCTGAGGGTCGGCGTCGGCGATGGTCAGCGGGATCCGCTCGCCGTGATCGTTGAGGAGCACGATCACGAACTGACCGGCGCGGTGCTTGCGGGCCATCTGCGGCGCGCGCACGAGGTAGCGCTTGAACTGGGGGGCAATCTCCTCGATCTTGAGCAGCTCCGCCATCCTGTCCTCCCGCGGTCCGGAGAGGGCCCTCCACCCGTCGATCCGAACAGGCTGCATCATATCAAGAGTCATTTCGGCTGCTGAGTCTCACGTTCAGCGAGTTTCGGCGGCGGTGGCCGAGACCGACCCACGATCCTCTGGTCCGGCTGCCTCAGAGGATCCGGGGCCGCGGGACGGGCGGGGCGCGGTCGAGGGGGCCAGGGGCAGGCTCACGACGAACTCGGTCCCGTGCGGCGCGCGAGAACGGTAGGAGACTCTCCCCCCGTAGCCGTCGACGATGGCGCGCACGATTGCCAACCCCAGGCCGGTGTGCCCGGCACCCTCGCCTGCGGGCCGCCACGAGAAGAAGCGCGTGAAGATGCGCTCACGGTGCTCCTCCGGGATGCCGGGCCCGTCGTCGGCGACCGCAACCTCGGCGTGCCCGCCGCCGGAGAGAAGGCTCACCGCAACGGTCCCGCCCGGTGGCGAGAACGAGGCGGCGTTGGCGATCAGGTTCTCGAACGCCTGGGTAAGGCGATCGGCGGAGCCGAGGACCGTGGCCGGAGCGCCGGCGCTCTCGAGCGTAAAGCGGGGGCCGGAGCCGCCCGAGCGCAGCCGGAAGCTCTCGACGAGCCCGGCGAGCAGCGTGGCGAGCTCCACCGGCGAGTGCTCCTCCTCGTCGAGGTGGGCATCGATGCGCGAGATTTCCCGGGCCTCGCTGAGCAGGCGTTCGAGGCGCGCGACGTCCCGCTGCACCATTTCCAGGAAGTGGCGCCGTTCCTCCGGACTCTCCACCTCGAGCGCCATCTCGACAGCGGTGCGGATCGAGGCGAGCGGGTTGCGGAACTCGTGAGAGACGTCGGCGGCGAAGGACTCGGTGTGGCTCAGGTGCTCCTCGAGCCGGCGGGTCAGCTCGGCGAGGGCGCGCTCGAGCTCGCCGATCTCGTCCTTGCGCCGGCTCGGCTCGAAGCCTCCGGTGAGGCGGCCGCGGCGGTCGAGGATCTCGCCGGCGCGCCGCCGCAGCCGCGCCAGCGGCCGCGCGATCGTTGTCGCCACGATCAGGGTCAGAACCACCGCGACCGCGAGGCTGGCGAGAAAGACGCGGAACACGTCGAGCCGGACCGCGTACAGGGTCGACATGATCCGGCGCGTGGATTGGGACACCACGACTGCGCCGGCCACCTCGCCGTCGATGCGGACCGGGATCGCGATGTTCAGCATCACGGTGCGCGCGGCATCCCCGAGAACCCGGGTCGCGGCCCCGTAGCGGCCGCCGAGCGCGGCCACGACCTCGCCGCCCGTCAGAATGCCGGTGTCGGCGTCGATCGGATCCCGCTCCTGCTCGGCCGGGCTGTCGGCGCCGCGCAGCAGTCGGAAGGGGAGGGAGCCGATCAGGTAGAGCAGCCGCCGCTGGGGCGGCGCTGGCAGCGCCGCAGTTGGGCTCAGCGACGGCTCGGCCGGCGGCCGGCGAGGCCCGAGCAGCGCCGAGTCGGCGAGGACCGTTCCCGCGCGGTCCACCACCCGCAGCCGGGCCAGGTGGCGCTGGCCGAGGGTCACCAGAATCGCGCGCGCGTGGGCCGCGTCGAGGCCGCCGTGTGCCTCGAACGCAGCAGCCAGCAGCCGGCCCTCCTGACCCATCGTGCGCTCCTGGGCCTCGAGGAGGTGGCGCTCGTAGGTGTCGAGAAAGAGGACGCCGGCCGCGGGCAGGAAGACGAGCAGGATGTTGAAGGCGAGCAGGCGGACCGGCAGCCTCGACAGCGCGCTCATGGCTCGGGACGGTGACGCGAGCGGGCGCCCGGCGCCGCGTCGCCGCGACCGGGGAAGCGTGGGAGGGTCACTTCGCCTCCTCGGCCCACCGGTAGCCGAGGCCGTACACGGTGTCGACGCGGTCGAAGCCCTCGTCGACCGCCACGAACTTCTTGCGCAGCCGCTTGATGTGGGAGTCGATGGTGCGGTCGGAGACGAAGGTGTCGTGCGGGTATCCCTCGTTCATCAGCTGCTCTCGGGTCTTGACGTGGCCCGGCCGCCTGGCGAGGGCATGGAGGATCATGAACTCGGTCACGGTCAGCGGCAGCGGCGACCCATTCCAGAGGGCGGTGTAGCGCCGGAGGTCGAGGGTGAGCCGGCCGACCTCGAGCAGCTGCTCGGCACCGTCGCCGGGATGGGCAGCCAGCACGAGGCGCCGGAACAGCACCTTCACCCGAGCCATCAGCTCGCGCATCGAGAACGGCTTGCACAGGTAGTCGTCGGCCCCGAGCTCGAGTCCGAGCACGCGGTCGAACTCCTCGTCGCGCGAGGTCAGGAAGATCACCGGCAGCGTCGCGGATGTCGAGCGGATCCGGCGCAGGAGCTCGAGCCCATCCATCCGCGGCATGATGATGTCGAGGACGACGAGGTCGGGCAGCGCTCGCTGGAAGGACTCCCAGGCGGCGGCGCCATCGGCAAAGACCGCCACCTCGTAGCCCTCGCGGCGGAGGGCGAAGGCGACGTTGTCGCGGAGATTCTGCTCGTCCTCGACGATCGCGACGGTGCCGCTCACCCCCTGAGGGTAGCGGAGGCGCTCACAGCGTGCAACGAAAGGTGGCGCCGCTCCGAGCCGGAGCGGCGCCGCATGAGGAAGTGAAAGAGAAGGGACCTGGTTCGATGCTCAGCTGGTCGGCTTCTTGGCCGCCGGCGCCTTCTTGGCGACGGCCGGCTTGCCGCGCAGCTTCTCGATGCTCGCGGTGAGCTGCTCCACCTTCTTGGTGAGCTCCTCGATCTCGGCCTTGGTCGGCACCCCGATGCGGTGGATGACCGCCGTTACCTGGTCGTCGAGGGTCCGCTCGAAGGTCTCCCAGTAGCTCTCGGCCACGGTCTTCATGCCGGTCACCGTGCCCTTGGCCTTCTCCACCTGCTCCTTGCCGCGCACCTCGACCGACTCGCCCCGCTCGACAAGCGCCTTGAAGAGCTTGTTGCTCTCCTGCTCGGCCATTGCCATCGCACCGAGTCCGGCCAGCCACACCCGGTGGGCCGATCCGACAACCTCGTCCTGCAGCTGCTTGGTCTTCTTCTTCGCGATCATTGTCATGTTCCTTTCTGCCGTGCTCCGGCGGTTCCGGTTGGTTCTCTGCGATCCTCTTGCCGCTGCGCGGCATCAGATCTGGAGTGAATATAACGCGCTGCGGCATGACTGTCAAGAGATTTTTGCCGCAAAGCGGCAAGAATGAAATTCTTTAGATGCTATGATCTAGTTGGGTTTCAAGAGTCGGCATGCGATCGCTGGATTATGCATGAGCACGATGGTACTGGCCGAGACTGAGTGGGATGACAGCTGCACGGGCGCGAAAGCGGCCCTTCGACTCGCGGGCTGCTCGCAGGGCAGTCGGGGCGGGATCCGGCCGCTGGACTCGGTCGCTTCGGCAGCGGCAAGTGCGTGCGAGACGGAGCGGGCGGGTGGTGCGCCCACTGCCTCACTGCCTCACTGCCGAGCTACGCGGGCACGGGCGACACGGGCACGGGCAGGGGTGGGGGCATCCCCCAGATCCCAGCCCCTGGTCGGAAGCGGAAGCGGGCGCGGAAGCGGATCCTCGGGAACGGGAACCCTTCGACTCGCGGCGCCGCGGCGCCACTCGCTCAGGGCAGGCTCCTCGGGGCGCGGATCCGGCTTCGTCCTGCAGACTCCGCCCTGACTCGAGCGGGCGGAGGGGGGAGCCATCCCCCAGATCCCATATCCCACTCCCGGCCGGGAGTGGGATCACCAGCCTTCGGGGAAGCTGGTGTCGACCCGGATCGCCGAGTTCACGAGCTCCTTGGCGGCCCGGGCATAGGGCAGCAGCGCGAACAGGCTGCCTTTGGCGAGCTTGAGCTTGCCGCCCATCAGCCCGACGATCGGGTCGGTCTTGCCCGACAGCACCGACTTCCAGTTGGTGGGCGTCGCCGTGATGAGGTAGGGAACCGCGGCGAGATCAGCGGCGGTGGCGGCGCGCGCGCCGCGGCAGTCGCCGTGCCAGAGATCGGCGATCACCACCCTCTCCTCCGGGATGCCCATGCCGCCGTCGGGCGACATCACCATCGCGATCGCGCCCTCCCACTTGGTGGCGGCCTGCTTGTAGTTCGCGTTGGCGTTGATCGTGTCGCTCCACAAGCGCGCCCAGTCATCGGTGAAGATCTCGGCTGCCATGCTGCCTCCCCGCAGGGTGTCGGTGCATCGCGAAGGATACCCGACGGGGGGAGTCCTACACAAGCAGCGGTTCCTCGATCCGCATCCGCGCCCGCTTCCGTTCCCGACGGCCGATTGTCGCTCGATTCACCATCCGGGCGCGGAAGCGGACGGCGGCCGGGGGCTGATGCACTCGGGAACGGGAACGGAACCCCGGCTTCGCCCATGGCTTCGCCGTGGCAAGCGCGAACGAAAACAACATCGGGCTCGGAAGCGGAAGCGGAAGCGGGCGGGGGGATCCAGCTCCCAGCCCCCACCCCTCCCTCTACTAACCCCCGACCCCTGGCGGAGAGGAGGCCTGGGCATTCTTCAGCGCCTGCGCCTGGTAGCGGCCGACGTAGTGGCGGAAGGGCTCGGTGACCGGCCGTGGGATCGGAAGGTAGGCGAGCCGGCCCGGCATCTCCTGGATGGCCTCGAAGATCCAGCTCGAGACCTGGTCCACCTTGGCGCGGGCGAGGTCGCGGGGCGAGAACGCATTTGCGAGGTAGAGCGGCAGCAGCCGGCGCGCGCTCTCCTCGTCGAGATTCACCGACCAGGGTCGCGGCCGCTCGGTCAACGGGAAGCGCTCGTGGACGAGGCGCGGCGGGTGGTCGGCCAGGTAGGCGAAGACCCGCTCGAAGGCGACGCCCATGAGCCGCGAGTTGATGCAGCGGAAGGCCGGCGTCGCCACCAGGTGCTGCTTGACGGCGGCGTCCTCGCCGATCTGGTCGAGGCGCCCGTCGATGCCGTCGGTCAGGTGAGCGAGATCGGTGAGGAGCCGGCCGTCGGCGGTGCGCAACCGGAGCGGAAAGACCCAGCAGGGCACCAGCTCGCAGACGCGGCCGCGGATCGGCTCGCCGAACGAGTAGTCGACGTGGACCTTGCGGTCGCCGTCGACCCGGCAGACGCGGTGGCAGTTGGTGCAGAAGTGGAGCACGGCGTCGACATCGAAGGCGAACTCGTGGCCGCAGGTTGGGCACTCCATCGGCGTGAAGCGCAGCCCGGCGCCGGGGTTGCGCGCGGCCTCCGGGAGCGCCTCGAAGGCCGCCGGGTCGACCTCCGGGGCCGTGCCTACCACGGCCGCGGCGGCGCCGTCGACGAGCAGGGTCTCGTCGATCCCCGGCCCCTCGACCTCAGCGATCCACCACGGCCGCCAGATCACCGCCGACACCTCGCGGGCGAAGGCGACGCCCAGGCGGATCACCGCGAGGTCGCGGACGAGCTGCTTGCGTTCGAGCTCGCCGAACGCCCGCCGGAGCCCGTCCTCGCCGACCTGAAGCGAAAGTGCTGGGACCGCCGGATCGCAGGTCGCTGCCGGCCGCAGCGTGCGCAGGTAGCTCAGCCGGCCCATGGCGGGGAGCTCGGCGGACCGGGTGGCCAGCGTCGACGCCTCGACCGTGGCCACGGCGAAGCACAGCCGCTTGTCCAGGTCGGGCTTCGAGCGGCCGAAGGCAGCCTCGAACAACGTGCCGACGCCGTGGCGGTAGGGAGCCAGGAAGCGCTGCCGGCGCCGGACCGCGAGGCGTGAGGACAGCGAGGCCCGGTAAGCGTCCGCGCGGCGGGACGCCGCCTCCTCGGCCGCGGCCACGGCCGCCTCGGCCTCCGGCCGGCTGACCAGGAGGCCGCTCTCGGTGGCCTCGGTGGCGCCGGTCTCGAGCGGCGCGACCGCCCGCCGGTAGAGCTCGAGGTAGTGGCGGTAGCGGTAGTGATCGAGCACCGCCGCGCGCAACGCCGCGTCGTCGGTCAGCTTCTCCGGCAGCGTGAGGAAGAGGGTCTCCTCATGGCCGACGACCACGTGGTAGGAGCCGCAGAACGGGCATCGAGCCATGTGCGCCAGCACCGGCACCTCGACGGCTGCGCCGCATTCGGTGCAGGGCACGACCACCGAGAAGCCGGCCTCCTCGCCGGCCGCCTCGGTCGCAGCGCCTACCGTCGCTGCGGGCTCCGCGAGAACGGAGCCGGCCGGATCGGGCGGCTGTGGCGGGAGTGAGCTGTCCGAGCTGCGGGGGTGGTCGCGCGCGGCGAGGGCGAGGGGGTTGAGCGGGGTGTGCAGCGACGCCCACAGGCCGCCGATCGCGGCAATCGGCAGCAGGAAGGCGGCCTGTGCGATCCCGCCGGTCACGAGCAGGCTGGCCTGCGCGAAAAGCACGCCGAGCACCACCTCGAGCGTCGGGCGGTGCAGGGCGGCGAGCCCGGCGCCCGGTATGACCGCGTTCGCCGCAATGGCCGCGATGGCCCTGGCCGGTCGGCGGCGGAAGATGAACGCCGTTGCGGCCGCTGCGGCCGGCGGCGCCAGGAGCGAGAGCAGGAGCCAGCCGCTGGTCACAGCAGCTCCTCGACGCGGACACTGCCGCGGGCGAGCTCTTTGAGCAGCGGCACAAGCAGCTGGGTGTCGCCGATGTCGAAGGAGGGGTCGGCCAGGGCCCCTTCGAGGAGCATCGACAGCGCGGTGAAGGCCGCCTCCCCCGACAGCCCGGTGCGGAGCACCGCCCGGCACGCGTCGAAGTCGGCGCCCCGCGGAATGCGCCCGGCCAGGACATGTTGTACCAGGCTGCGGTAGCTCTCGTGTGCGGACGGGTGAGGGCTGCTTCCGAACACCTTGATCTCATGATATCCGGTGTCGAACCCGCGGAGGTGGGGCATGGCCGAGCTGAAGGACGGCAGTTTCGTGGTCACGGGCGGCGGCCGGGGCATCGGGCTCGAGACGGCCCGCGCCCTGGCAGCCGGCGGGGCGCGGGTTTGCTTGGTGGGCCGGCGCGTGGAACCGCTCGAGGCTGCTGTCGCGGCGCTCGGCGAGGGCGCCTGGGCATTCCCTGGCGACGTTTCCTCGGCGAGCGACGCGGATCGCCTCGCGGGGGCCGTGCGCGCCCGCTGGGGCCGCCTTGACGGGCTGGTCAACGCTGCCGGCATCGCCCCGATGGCCTCCCTTGCGAACACGGATCCGGACACCTGGGACCGAGCCTTTGCCGTCAACGTGCGCGGTCCGTACCTGCTGTGCCGCGCACTGGGCCCGCTGCTCAGGGAGGGGCGGTCACCTGCGGTGGTGAACGTCTCCTCGACGCTCGCCGAGAAGCCGATTCCTGGCATGGCCGCCTACAACGCCTCGAAGGCGGCGCTCAACCAGTTGACGCGATCGCTTGCCCTCGAGTGGGCGCCGGCGATCCGGGTCAACGCCGTCATGCCGGCCGTGGTCGACACTCCGATCCACGCCGACCGGGGCCTCACGATCGAGCAGGTCCACGAGATGGACCGCATCCACCCGATGCAGCGGATCGGCACGCCCACCGACGTGGCGTCGCTGATCCTCTTCCTGCTCTCGGACGCCTCGTCGTGGATGACCGGCGCAGTGATCCCCATCGACGGCGGCATGCTGGCGACGTAGCGCTTGCAGGAGATTCGGAACCCACCAGCCCGCTTCCGAGCCCGCTTCCGCTTCCGAGCCCGATTCACACGAGGCACAACGATCTGGAATCCGGGTACGCCCCACCCGCTGAGCTTCCCCTCCCGCCTCCGTTCGTAGCTCGGGCATTACCCGTTCGGTCGAATTCGGAAGCGGGCACGGAAGCGGGCGCGGGAGCGGACCCGAGTCCGACGTCACTCCGGTGGTGTGATCTCGATCCGGCGGCTGCCGCCTGGAAGCAGGGTGAGGCGCACATGCCACACCCGTGACGCGGCGGGGATCCACACCGCCAGCGTGTCCCTGGGCCACTCGACCGCGGTCACGGCGGCCGGATCGGACAGGAGCTCCTCCAGCCCGAGAGCGCGCAGCTCGGCAAGCCGGCCGGCGAGCCGGTAGAGGTCGACGTGGTGGAGGCGCTCGATCCCGGCCGCGGCGCAAGGATAGCTCTGCACCAGGACGAAGGACGGCGACGACACATCCTCGGTCGAGCCGCCGAGACCGGCGACGAGGCCGCGCACGAGCGTGGTCTTGCCGGCGGCGAGGTCGCCTTCGAGCAGGACCACGTCGCCCGATCGCAGCTGCGCGGCGAGGGCGGCGCCGCTGCGTTCGGTGGCCGCAGCGGACGACGAGGTGCTCGCTCCGGGTGCCATCACGCTCCGGTCAGCTCCCGCCAGGCCTCGGCGACCAGCTCCGGCAGCTTCGAGGCGGGTGTCGCGGCCGGGAAGACCGCGCCACCGAGCTCGCCGGCCCGTCCGTGCAGCCAGCAGCCGACCACGGCCGCACGGATCGGGTCCACGCCCTGGGCCAGCAGTCCGGCGATGATGCCGGTCAACACGTCGCCGGAGCCGCCCGAGGCGAGATGGGAGTCGCCGGTCGGGTTGATCCACGCCTGCCCGTCGGGCGCTGCCACGATCGTCCGGAAGCCCTTGGCGACGACCACTGCGCCGCTGCGCCCGGCCGCCTCGCGAGCGGCCTCGAGGCGACTCCCGACCACCTCGGTCGTGGGACGGCCGAGCAGCCGGGCGAGCTCGCCGGGGTGGGGGGTCAGGACGGGCGGCACGCCGCGGCCGGCCAGCCGCTCCGGGCGCCCCGCCAGCAGGTTGACGGCGTCGGCGTCGAGCAGCAGGGGCCCCGGCCAGCGCTCGAGCAGCCACTCCAGGGTCCGCGCCGCGCCGTCGCCGGTGCCCATTCCGGGACCGATGGCCACCGCGGTCATCCGATCGAGCAGCGGCTCGAGTCCGTCGGGAACCGCCACGCCGCCGTCGCGGTCCGCGGCCAGGGGGTGGGTCATGGCCTCGAGGCAGGCGCCGTCGACCACCGGCACCAACGGCTCGGGGACCGCCATCGTGACGAGGCCGGCGCCGGCCACCACCGCCGAGCGCGCCGCCATTGCCACCGCGCCGCCGCGGCCGGTCGAGCCGGCCACGATCAGCAGGTGCCCGAAGTGACCCTTGTGAGCGTCCGGCGCGCGTTCGGGCAGCATCAGGGCCGCGTCCTCGGCCTCGACCCACCAGAGGTCGCAGCCTGCCTCGAGGGCCGACTGCGGAATGCCGATGTCCACTACCGCGACCTCGCCGCAGTGCAGCGCAGCGGGCGGCAGCAGATGGCAGCGTTTGAGGGCCGCGAAGGTGACCGTGAGCTCGGCGGTCACCGCCGGCCCTGCGACCTCCGAGCTCGAACCGCTGAGGCCGGTGGGGACGTCGACCGCCACCACCGGAACCGCGGCGCCGGCCAGTCTGGCGGCGACCGCGGCCAGCCGGCCGGAGAGGGCGCGGTCGAGGCCGGTGCCGAGCATGGCGTCGACAATCACGTCGGGTGGGTCGGCCTGGAGCGCGCGGTCGAGCGGGTCCAGGTCGTCGCCGGCGACGATCACGACCTCGACGCCGAAGGCGCGCGCCAGTCGCAGGTTGGTGGCGGCGTCCGGGCTGAGCCGGTCCTCGTCGCCGAGCAGGAGCACCTCGACCCGATGGCCGCCGTTGGCCAGGTGGCGGGCCGCGGCGAGGCCGTCGCCCCCGTTGTTGCCCGACCCGCACAGCACGAGCACGCTCCTCGCTTCGGGAAAGCGCTCGCGCAGCGCGTCGACCACGCCGGTGGCCGCGTTCTCCATGAGGACGATGCCGGGCAGGCCGAGGTCCTCGATGGTGTGCCGATCTGCCTCCCGCATCCGGTCGTTGTCCAGCACTGGGAGCATGGCGGCCTCCTCGATCCTGATTGTATCCCCGGCGATCGCGCGCACGTAGCGCCCTGACTTTACGAGATTTGCCCGCCTGGGGTGTATCATGAAGGTACACTCGAAGTGACCCATGTGGGCACGGAGGTGAGTTCATGCACATCAACGACATCCTCAAGGTCGCGGTCGAGCGCAAGGCGTCGGACCTGCACCTCAAGGTCGGGAGCGCATCCGGTCCTCCGGATCGACGGCGCGCTCAGGTCGCTGACCGAGTTCAAGCGGCTGATGCAGGAGGACACCATCGCGATGGCGTTCTCGATGATGTCCTCGCGCCAGAAGGAGCGCTTCAAGCAGAACCTCGAGATCGACATCGCCTACTCGGTGCCCGGGCTCGGCCGCTTCCGCTGCAACATCTTCCAGCAGCGCGGCTCGGTCGGCCTGGTGCTGCGGCTCATCCCGGCCCGGATCCTGACCTTCCGCGAGCTGATGCTGCCGCCGGTGCTCGAGCGGATCTGCGAGGAGCAGCGCGGGCTGGTGCTGGTCACCGGCACCACCGGCTCGGGCAAGTCGACGACGCTCGCGGCGATGATCGACTACATCAACGCCCGCCGCGATCGAGCACATCGTCACGATCGAGGACCCGATCGAGTTCCTGCACCGCGACAAGAAGTCGATCATCAACCAGCGCGAGGTCGAGGTCGACACCCGCAGCTTCTCGGTGCGCGCTGCGCTCGGCGCTGCGCCAGGACCCCGACGTCATCCTGGTCGGCGAGATGCGCGACTACGAGACGATCGAGACCGCGCTGCTCGCGGCCGAGACCGGCCACCTCGTGCTCTCGACCCTGCACACCCTCGACGCCACCGAGACCGATCAACCGCATCATCGCGGTCTTCCCGCCCCACCAGCAGAAGCAGATCCGCATCCAGCTCGCGGCGGTGCTCAAGGCGGTCATCTCGCTGCGCCTGCTGCCGCGCGCCGACGGCCTCGGCCGGGTGCCGGCGGTCGAGGTGCTGATCGCCACCGCCTACATCCGCGACTGCATCGAGAACAAGGAGAAGACCAAGCTACATCCGCGACGCGATCGCGCCGGGCACCAGCCAGTACGGCATGCAGACCTTCGACCAGTCGCTCTACCAGCTCTACAAGACCGGCCTGATCACGCTCGAGGAGGCGATGCGGCGGCGCCAGCAACCCGGACGAGTTCAAGCTCAAGATCCAGGGCATCCAGTCCACCTCCGACATCTCGCGCGAGGAGATGGACGGGGTGCTCGAGCTGGGCGTCGACTCGGCCGTCGACCCGTTTTCGGACGAGTCCCCGTTCGAGTTCGGCAAGGCGGACTAGGCGGCGCGGTCGCCAGCGGCTCCCCGGGGCGATCGCTTCGCGCCCCGGCATCCGGCGACCTTGCGACTCGGCCGCAGTTGACAACGGCCGCCCGCGGATCTAGATTCACATCACGAGGCTCTCCTCGACAACGGAAGTGTTTGGAGACGGGATGGATGTCGACCTGAGAGGGCGTCGGCATTGACGCTCCCTACCGTGTCGCCGCGAACCTGTCCTGGGCAGGCGAACCCTGCAATCGCGGATCGGACGAGCATGAACTCGCGGCCGCGGTTTCAGGGGCACCTTCGTCGGATGCCGTGGAGGAGCCCGTGATCAAATGCCGTCAGTGCCGCAATGTGTTCAGCGCGATCGGCGATGCTCTCAGCCAGAGGGTTGAGACGCCCACGATGCTCGAAGCAGCAGCGCGCGCGATCGTGGGCGAGTTCGACCTCAAGGCCTGCCACTTCCGCGTGATCAGCCGCGACCGGCGGACGCTCGAGAGCATCGCGTCCTACGGTCTCAGCGCGAAGTTCCTCGCCAAGGGACCAGTGGACACCGACAAGAGCGTGACCACGGCGCTCGGCGGCGAGGTGGTGTGGGTCGCCGACTGCACGATCGACCCCCGCGTCCAGTACCCGGCAGCCCTTGCCGAGGAGGGGATCGCGTCGATGCTCACGGTCCCCCTCGAGACTCGTGGCCAGGTGATCGGCGTGATGCGGCTGTCGACCGCGACGCGGCGCGAGTTCTCCGAGGACGAGATCGAGCTCTTCAAGGTTGCTGCACTGTTCTGCGCCAGCGCCATCGTCGACTGCATGTTTCGCCAGATCCTGGGGCACGTGACGGCGTCGACCCGGTCGTCGCTCGAGCTCGACGAGGTTCTGACCGCCATTGTGGCGGTGGTGTGCGAAGACCTGCGGGCGCGGGGGTGCGCGATCACGCTGGCCGAGGCCGCCAGCTCGAGCTTCGAGCCAAAGGCCGCGTACGGGATCGACCCCGGCTTCGTCGGCCAGATCAGCGGGCTCTTCAGCGACGAGGCGGTGTCCGCATTGCGCGGCGGCGAGTGTGTCGCGATCCTCGACGGCCGCAGCGACCGGCGGATCCGCCGCCCGCAGGAGCTTGTCCGCGAGGGGATCTCGTCGATTCTGCTCGTGCCGCTGATGACCCGGGGTCGGGCAATCGGCGTGCTCAACGTGTTCACCCACCTGCCCTATCGCTTCTCGTCCGACGAGCAGCAGCTGATGAACGCGATCGGCGAGCAGTGCTCGCTGGCCATCGACAACGCCATGATGTTCGCGGCGCTGAAGCGCCGCTACGATGCCCTGGTCGACGACTTCCAGATGTGGTTCGGCCACTCGCAGGGCCATCCCCAGGAGGGAACCAGCGGCTAGGAGCGTGTGGGCAGAGGCCCCTCGGCGCACGCGGGTCGTAGGCCTCCGGCTGTGCGCGAGGCATCGTGGTCGCCGGCTGGCCTACGTCCCACGCGCGCCGAGAAGCGATGCGCTGCGCGCATCCTGACGAGTTCGTGCCGCAGTGGCCGCCCGACGACACTTCGGTCAACGACGTCTGCCGGAAAAGGCAACCTGCGGTACGAAATCCTCGGGGCTGGAGTCCCGCCGGCAGCCCCGCTGGGCGCCTGGACTGCCGGTCGGGGTGACCCCGGTCACGAGACTTTGAGAATAGGTCGCACCATCTTCCCTAGCACGGACCAGGGTCACCGCCGCTCGGCGATGGGAGGACGGCATGCACCAGCACGACGCCACATGGGGGATCGTTCTCGCGGGGGGAGAGGGACGGCGGCTCCAGTCGTTGACCCGGGACGAGCAGGGAAGGGTGGTGCCGAAGCAGTTCTGCTCGTTCCTCGGCACCCAGTCGTTGCTGCGATCCGCCATTGATCGCCTGGCGGCGGTCGTCGAGCGACGGCGCATCCTCGTCGTGGTGGCCGCGTCGCACCGCCGCTGGTGGCAGCGCGAGCTCGTCGACATCGAGCCGGAGAACATCCTCGTGCAGCCGGTGAATCGGGGCACCGCCTGCGGCGTGCTGCTGCCGCTCGCCCACCTCGCAGCGTGGGATCCCGACGCCCGGGTCGTCGTGGCGCCGTCGGACCACTTCGTCGAGGACGAGCCCGGGTACGCGTCGTCGCTGCGGCAGGCGGTGGAGCTGGTGGCCTCCAGGCCCGGGCTGCTCATCGTGCTCGGCATCCAGCCCGACCACCCGTCGCCGGACTATGGTTGGATGCTGGGTACGCAGCCCGGCGAGGACGGCGTCCAGCTCGTCAGCTCGTTCGTCGAGAAGCCCGAGCCCGAGCTCGCGCGCCGGCTGATGGCGAGCGGCGCGCTCTGGAACAGCTTCAACTTCACCGCCTCGGTATCGGGGCTGATGGCTCGTCTCCGGCAGGCCCTGCCGTGGCTCACCGAGTGCTTCGAGCTGCTGGCCTCCGGCCAGCACCAGGAGCGCCGGGACACCCTGCTGCCACGCTTCTACGACAGGCTGCCTCACGTCGACTTCGCGCGCCGGGTTCTCGAGCACTTCCAGGGCCGCTTCCACGTCCTTCCGGTGCCGCCCTGCGGGTGGGCCGACCTGGGAACTCCGGAACGGGTCACGGAATGCGCCCGCAGGTGGAGCTGCCTGCACGCGGAGGACTGTGACGCGAGGGACGGCCTCGTCCAGCATGCGGCCCCTGTCGATCTCGCGCGCGTGGTTGCCGGTCTCCATCGCCTCGACGCCCTGAGCAGCTGAGGGGGGCGACTCGAAACGAATGCGCGGCCGAGCTCCACGGCTGGTGCCGCCTGCCACCCTCCTGAAGGCCGACTGAGGGTCGTTGGCGATGCAAGCGGCACCAGCGCGGTTCACAGATCGGGAACGGGCAAGCGGTACGGGAGCGGGAACGGATAGCCGCTGCCGGCGGCGGGGTGCCATACTGCGGGCGATGTCGAATGCCGCCTACCAGGCCGCGCTGCGGATGCTCGCGCGGCGGAACCACTTCCGCGCCGAGCTCGCGGACAAGCTGCTCCGCCGCGGCTTTGCCTCGGCTGAGGTCGAGGCCGCCCTCGAGCGCTGCGCCGGTCTCGGCCTGATCGACGACGAGGGTCTGGCGAGTCGTTTCGCGGAGGTGCGCGGGACCGAGAGCGGCTGGGGCCCGCGGCGCATCGAGGCCGAGCTGCGGCGGCGGGGCGTCGACCGCGCCGCTGCCGAGGAGGCCTCCCGGCTCGACCGAGTGCGGCTCCGGGCGGCCCTTGCCACGGCCTTGCGCCGCGCGGAGCTCCGCGCGCCGGCGGGCTGGTGGCGCCTTCCCGAGCGTCGGGCGCGGATGGTAAGCTCGCTGCTCGCGCGCGGCTTCGACGCCGACGACGCGATCGCCGCTGTGCGCGAGCTGGCGGCGTCCCGGGAGAACGACGACCATGCGCTCGATGACGAGTCGGGAGATCCGTTCGGCCTTCCTTGAGTACTTCGCGGCCAACGGCCACCAGGTCGTGCCGTCCTCGCCCTCTGCTGCCGGCCGGCGACACCACGCTGCTGTTCACCAACGCCGGGATGAACCAGTTCAAGGACGTGTTCGCTCGGCCGCGAGCAGCGCGACTACACGCCGCGCCTGCTCGTCGCAGAAGTGCGTGCGCGCCGGCGGCAAGCACAACGACCTCGACAACGTCGGCTACACCGCGCGCCACCACACCTTCTTCGAGATGCTCGGCAACTTCTCGTTCGGCGACTACTTCAAGGCGCGACGCCATCCGCTTCGCCTGGGAGCTGGTGGTCGAGGTCTACGGCCTGCCGGTCGACCGGCTGTGGTTCACGGTCTACACCGACGACGACGACGCGGCGCGCGCTCTGGGAGGAGGTCGGCGCGCCGCGCGACCGGATCCTGCGCTTCGGCGAGAAGGAGAACTTCTGGGCGATGGGCGAGACCGGCCCCTGCGGGCCGTGCCGCGAGATCCACTACGACCGCGGCGCCGACCCGCAGCGCCGGACCGCGCCGAGCTGGTCAACGGCCCCGGCGACGACATCGTCGAGATCTGGAACCTGGTGTTCATGCAGTACGAGCGCGACGCCGCCGGGACGCATGCACCCGCTGCCGCGGCCGTCGCATCGACACCGGCGCCGGGCTCGAGCGCATCGCCGCGGTGCTCCAGGGCGTGCGACTCCAACTACGACACCGACCTCTTCGCTGCCGATCCTCGCACGCGGTCGCCGAGCTCGCCGCAGCGCCGCTACGAGCCCGACGGCGAGCTCGGCCCGGCCTTCCGGGTGATCGCCGACCACGTCCGCGCCGCCACCTTCCTGCTCGACCGACGGCGTCGTGCCGTCCAACGAGGGGCGCGGCTACGTGCTGCGCCGGATCATCCGCCGCGCGCCTGCGCTACGGCCGCCAGCTCGGCCTCGACGGCGCCTTCCTCGCACGACGCCTGGTGCCGGCCGTGGTCGAGCTGATGGGCGACGTCTACCCCGAGCTCGCGCGAGCGGCAGGCGGTGGTCGTCGACCCAGCTCCGCGCAGGAGGAGGAGCGCTTCGCCCGCACCCTCAACGTCGGCACCGACCTCGCTCGGCCGCGAGCTGCGAGCGCCTCAAGCGGGCGGGCGCCGACCGCGTTGCCCGGCGAGCGTCGCCTTCGACCTCTACGAGACGCACGGCATCCCGGTCGACCTGCTCGAGGAGTTCGCGCAGGAGGAGGGGCTCGCCCTCGACCGGGCGGGCTTCGAGGCGGCGCTCGCGGCGGCGCGGGCGCGCGGGCAGGCGAGCTGGAAGGGCGACCTGCTGGCGCGCTTCCGGCCGGAGTACGAGGACCTCGCCGAGCGCGGGCTGTCGCAGCGAGTTCGTCGGCTACGACCGCGCTGCGAGCGAGCGCGCGACGGTCGTCGCGCTGCTCGGCGCCCGAGGGCGAGGTCGGAGCAGCTCGCGGCCGGCGAGCAGGGCGAGGTGGTGCTCGACCGCACCCCGTTCTACGCCGAGTCCGGCGGCCAGGTCGGCGACCGCGGCGTGCTGGCCTGGGAGGGCGGCCGGGCGCGCGTGCGCGACACCCAGAAGCCGATCGAGGGGCTGATCGTCCACCGCGTCGCGGTCGAGGAGGGCGTGCTGCGCGCAGGGGCACCGAGCTGCGCGCCGAGGTCGACCGCGGCGCCGCGCGCTCGACACCCAGCGCAACCACACCGCGACCCACCTCCTGCACGCGGCGCTGCGCGGCGTGCTCGGGCGCGGCGGCCCAGCAGGCCGGCTCGCTGGTCGAGCCGGACCGGCTGCGCTTCGACTTCTCGTGGGGCGAGCCGGTCACCGCCGAGCAGCTGCGAGGCGATCGAGCGCCGGGTCAACGCCGAGGTCGTGCGCAACCTCGCCGGTGACCAAGCAGCTGATGACGCTCGAGGAGGCGCGCGCAGCCGGCGCGATGGCGCTGTTCGGCGAGAAGTACGGCGAGCAGGTGCGGGTCGTGTCGGTCGGCGACGGCGCGGTCTCGCGCGAGCTGTGCGGCGGCTGCCACGTGCGACCGCACCGGCGACATCGGGCTTCTCAAGATCGTCTCGGAGCGCGGCGTCGCGGCCGGCGTGCGCCGCATCGAGGCGGTGACCGGACGCGGCGCGGTCGAGCGGCTGCAGCAGCGGGAGCGGATCGCGCGCAGCAGCTCACCGGGCACTACCAGGCCGCCGTTCGAGCAGCTCGCCCGAGCTGCTCGACGCGCCGGGACCGGCGGCTCGCGCGAGCTCGAGGACGAGGTGCGCGCGGCTCAAGCACCAGCTGGCGTCCGGCGAGCGGCGGCGGCGAGCTCGCGGCCGCGAGGTCGCCGGCGTCACGGTGCTCGCCCGGCGGGCGCCGGAGATGGAGCCCGTCCGAGCTGCGCAACCTCGCCGACACCCTGCGCCAGAAGCTCGGTACCGGCGTCGTCGTGCTCGGAATGGAGTCGGGCGGCAAGGCGACCCTGCTCGCGGCGGTCACCGACGACCTCCTCGGGCGGGTCAATGCCGGCGACGCTGGTCCGCGAGCTGGCGCCGATCGTCGGCGGCCGCGGCGGCGGCCGGCCGAACCTGGCCCAGGCCGGCGGCCCCGACGCCGGCAAGATCGACGAGGCGCTCGCCGCGGCGCCCGAGATCGTGGCGAAGCTCGTCGGCGCCTAGCCCTTGGAGCACAGCTATCCTGGCTCCGCTGTAGCGCAGCCTTCCAGGCTTGTGGCGTGGGCTTGCTCGCGGCCTGCGGCCGCGGCGACGCGGCGCCACGAGCGGGTGGCACATGGCCGGGATCCTCCCAGACCGCCCGCCAGCCTGTGCCACAAGCCGCTCCTGCCGCCGGGTTCACAGCCCGCGACGGGGGTGGCAGGCAAGGATGCCTACCCCACAATGCAGGCAGGATGCCTGCGCTCCAACGTTTTAGGGTAGGCTTCCAGCCTGCCTGTCAACCCTTCGTCACCGTGAAGATCGTGGCATGCTCCGACATCTTCACCGGCTCGATCTCCTCGGCGGGGATCTTGAGGTGCTCGGCGACCGAGGACACCACCCGCGAGTACCAGACCGTGGCCTTCACCGTGACCGGGCCCGGCGCGATGCCCTCCGGCAGCTTCCAGGTGTAGCTCTCGTTGACCGCGGCGAGCGGCGCCAGCCGGTAATCGGGGCCGAAGCTCGCGGTGTTCCACTGGGCGATGGTCATCCGGCCCTGCGGGTCGAGGTAGGGGAGGCGGTAGATGCGGTCGCCGGCCGGCACCGCGCCGTCCCGCTTCAGGCCCTGGAAACCCTCGAGACCCTTGATGTCGCCGATGTCCTGGTAGGCGAGGGCGTCCGCCGAGGCGATGGTGAAAGCCTCGCCCTCGAAACCCTTGGCGTCCACCGGCAGCTGGAAGCTGTGGCCCGCGGAGTCGGTCGCCTCGACGTGCAGCCAGACCACGCGCTCCTCGGCCGAGCCGGAGGGGATCATGTGGCCGGCCTTGGCGTTGACCACGGTCGCGGCGAGCACCACGGTGGCCCCCGGCTTCGCGGCGACGGCCCGGGAGTGGATCCGGACCTCGACCGCGCCGCTCAGCTTGCCCACGTCGTGCGCGCCGTGGAAGAGGTGCTGGCGGACGTCGGGGTGGTCGACGCCGCCGGTGTCGGGCGCGCTGTTGCCGGCGGCCGGCGGCATGTGGCAGTCCTGGCAGACGATGCCGGCCGCGGCCTGCGGGCTGTCCTTCCACTCGAGATGGGTGGCCTTGACCCACTGGCCCCAGGGATCCTTCTCGTTGTGGCAGGTGCCGCAGAACTCCGCGGTGCCGAGGAAGGAGTTGACCGCGATCTCGTGGCCGGGGCTCTCGACGCCGCTGCGGGTCCCCTGCTTGGCGTCGCCGGGCGCGGCGATGAAGTTGAAGTTGAACGGGATGTCGCCCACAAAGCCGGTGATCGAGTGGCAGAGGTCGCAGGACACGCCCTCGTTGGCGCGGGTGCCGTCGGCCGGCCGCTTCGGCGGGATGTCGCCGGCGAGGAAGGCGAGCGGCGCGTGGCAGCCGTTGCAGCCGGCCTTGACGCCCGCCACTTTCTCGACCTTGAGGGCGTGCGGCAGTGCCAGCTCGAAGTACTCGATCTCATCCCAGTGGTGGGTGAAGGACTGCGCCATCATCGCCTGCTCGTGCTGGCGGGCGAGGTCGACGTGGCACTCTGCGCAGATCGAGTCGGACTGGAAGTCGTCGTAGCTCAGGGTGCCGAGCGCGGCGTCGCCGCCCGCGCCGCCCGCCCAGGCCAGGGTGAGCGCACCGATCAGGATGAAGCCCATCGCGAGCCAACGAAACGTCATGGTCCACCTCCCTCGATCGCGTTCGAGTGTGGTCGCGCGGCGCCAGTCTGTCAAACCGCGACATTGATGAGAAGACCAATGACCACAACGAGACACGGGATTTCAGGGATGCGTTCTCCGCGGTTCAGCTGGGCTCAGTGCCGCCCTCCCGAGTTGAACCGCAAAGACCGCGAAGCACGCAAAGGAGGACTGTGATGAGGCCAGAAAACCCCGCTTCGCGCTCTCCGCGGTTCAAATGAGCTCGGTGCCGCCCACCCGCAGTGCACCGCAAAGACGCCGAGTGCGCAAAGGAACGATGTGATGAGGTCAGAAGACCCCGCTTCGCGCTCTTCGCGTTCTCCGCGGTTCTGATGACCTCACCGCTCGAAGTTGTCGCTACGGCGCCGTGGCGCTCCAGGCCGAGGTCGAGCCGCTCTCGAAGCCGTCGGTGAACGGGAGCCCGCCCGCGACGCAGGCCTGGACGACGATGTCGTCAACGTACCAGCCCTCGCGGCCGACCGAGGAGTCGGAGCCGAGCCGGAAGCGGAACTGTGCAGACTGCCCGGCGTAGGCGCTGATGTCCACGACCGACCTCAGCCAGTCCTGCGGGTCGCCGCACCAGCCGGCGAGGTCGGAGAGCCCGGACACCGGGCCGTCGTAGGGGTCGGTCAGCATGAGCGAGGTCGGCAGATGGGTCCAGGTCGTGCCGCCGTTGGTCGAGATCTCGACAATGCCGCCGTCCCAGCAGCTGTCGCTCCCGAGGGACTCCATCTCCTGCCAGTTCCAGAACTGCAGGGTCAGCCCGGCGCCGTCGGCCGGCAGCACCACCGCCGGCGAGACGAGGCGTTGGTCGCTGGTGGTGGAGGGATCGTTGGCGTGGAAGGCGAAGGCGCCGCTGTGCACCCGCGTTCCCGAGAGGGCCCAGCTGTCCCCGGAGCCGCTGTGAGTCCAGCCCGCGGCGCCGGCCTCGAAGTCGACCTGGTACGCGAGAACCGGGACCGTGCCGAGGCCGCAGTCACCGGGCAGGGCGACGGTGGCGAACATGAAGGTCGCGGTCCACGCGCTCGAACCGCACGGGTTGAGCGCCCGCGCTCTCCAGTAGTAGAGGGTGTTGCTCTGGCAGGTCGACGGCCGGGGTGTAGGTGGTGGTGGTGACGTCGCTGACGTCGAGCACGACCGTGTTGAAGGCGGGGTCGGTCGCCACCTGGAGCCGGTAGGCCGCAGCGTGGGCGGCCGCGGTCCACTGGAAGCTGGGGCGCAGCGGTTGGTTCGTGGCGCCGTTGGCCGGAGCGGTCAGGGCCAGGGCCCCGGCCGGCTGGTTGAAGACGCCGAGCGTGACCGGTGCGTCGTGGACGATCCCGCTCGGGCTCGAGACGCCGGCGACCTCGATGGGGTAGCTGCCTGGCGTCACCGCTCCGGTGTTGCCGATGGTCAGCAGGCTGGTGGCGGGTGGTGTCACCGGGTTGACCGAGAAGGCGGTGGTCGCTCCGGCCGGGGCGCCCGTGACACTCAGGGTGACCGGCTCGGCAAAGCCCTGGTACTGGCCGACCTCGACCTGGACCTCGGCGCTGTCGGGGGCGCACACGGTCACGCTCGCCGGGGACGCCGCAAGCGTGTAGTCGAGCGGGTAGCTGTAGGCGGCCCAGGCGTCGATGCGCCCCCAGCCGTAGGTGTTGTTGGGGACGGCATTGGTGGGGTCGCCGCCGCAGCCTTCGGTGGTGGTGTGCGGCACCGAGGTCTGCTCGATGATGTTCTCGATGAGGTCGACCTGGCCGGCCAGACCGGGGGTGTGCGAGATGAGCAGCGCGACCTCTCCGGCGACGTGCGGTCCAGCCATGCTGGTGCCGGACCACCCGCCCTGGTAGCCGCCATCGACCGTGCTCGAGCGGATGTTGTCGCCGGGCGCGGAGATGTCGGGCTTGCGCCGGTTGGAGCCGTCGACCGTGACCGGGCCGCGGCTCGAGAAGTAGGCGATGGTGTCGGAGCTGTCGGTCGCTCCGACCGAGAAGGACTCGGCGTAGATCGCGGCCGGGGTGGAGACGGAGGAGCAGCCCGATCCCGTCGTTGCCGGCGGAGTGGACGGTGACGATACCGGCGGCTCGGACGGCCTGGACGACGCTCAAGAGTACGTTGGGATCGGTGCAGCCCTCGCTCGTCGGGCAGCCCCACGAGTTGTTGATGACGTCGGGAGCCATGGACGGGTCGGGGTTGGCGCCCGCGACCGTGGTCGGGGCGATGAACCACTGGTAGCACTCGGCGTAGGTCGCCGGGGTCCCGACGCCCTGGTCCATGTTCCGGCAGCCGATCCACTTCGCGCCCGGCGCCATGCCGACCTGGTTGCCGAGGCCGTCGTCGCCGACCATGGTTCCCATGGTGTGGGTGCCGTGGCCGTAGTCGTCGCACGGGAAGGGGGAGTTGGCACCGCAGACGCCGCCGCCCGAGTGGATCGCGTCGTGCCAGTTGTAGTCGTGGCTGCCGCCGGGTCCGCCGCGGTACTTGTTGACCAGGGCGACGTGGTTCCAGAGGTAGCCGGTGTCCTGGCCGGCGACGACCGCGCCGACGCCGGTGGTCCCTGCCGCCCAGACGTCGTCGGCGTTGACCTTGAGGATGTTCCACTCGACCGTGTCCGGCCCGTCAGGGTCATCAGCCGGGACCCGGAGCGGCTCGGCGCCGCGCACCTGGGGGTTGGCGTGGATGCTGCTCACGTCGCTGCGGCGGGCCATGGCCTCGACCGTTGCGAGGTCCCCCCGCACCCAGATCATGTTGACGACCCAGAATGGCTGCACCTCGACGCCGCGCGCGCGCAGGGAGGCGAGCACCGGCGCCTGGCAGCGCTCGGCGGCCGCGGTCAGGGCGCGATAGACGAAGGCGCCCTTCTCCGCCTTGGTCGAGAGTTCCTCGGCGGCGCCGAGGTCCGCCTGGTCCGCGAGCACGACCAGGAACTCGGTGTCGCCGGCGCGGCCGGTGTCGAACACCCAGGGGTCGACCTTGTCCTGCCAGCGAGGCTCGGCCGCGGTCAGCGCCGAGGCCGCGAGAATCGTCAGGGTGGCAAGCGTGAGCGAGCGTCGGATCATTGCGGTCTCCGTTTCAAGGCCGGCAGAGTCTAGCATTGGGCGGTCCGGGACCGCCGACTCGGCTGCGCTGGAGGTGTGACGCACCCCACGCCGCGGACGCGGTCGTGCGCTGTTGCGTCAGCGGCTTAGTGCGCGCCGCGTCAGCGCCTCCAGCCCCCCGGCCTGGACGAGCTCCTGGGCCGCGGGCCCGAGCGGGGACAGCCGGTAGTCGGCGCCGCGCCAGGTCGCGACCGAGCGCCGGAAGTCGACCTCGAGCTCGCCCACCGGAATGGTCCGGCGGCCGGCCGTGGCCTCGGCTGCGAAGGCGGAATGGATGGCGCTCGCGAGCTCGGGGCTGTCGAGACAGATGAAGGCGTTGTTGAAGGCGTTGCGCAGGTAGGTCTGCGAGAAGCTGGCCGGCGATCACCATCCGGATGCCGCGGTATGCGAGGGCAGTCGCCGCCTGCTCGCGCGACGAGCCGGTGCCGAAGTTGCGCGCCCGCGACGATGATGTCGCCCTCCTGGGCGATGCGTCTGGAACTCGGGGTCGTAGTTGGCCATGGCGTGGCCGGCCATCTGCTCGGGGGTGAGGTCGTCCGGTAGGTGACGTCCTTGCCGTAGATGCCGTCGGTGTTCAGGTTGTCGACCGGGAGCAGGAGCAGCCCGCCCCGGATCTCGCTCGGGAAAGCCGGGCAGGATCGTCGACCGCCGCGCGCCGGCGGCGCCCGGCCGAGGTCGCGGATACGACCGCTCGGGCATCGCCCGACCGAGGTCGTCCGGGCCGGTGATGTAGCCGGCCAGCGCCGACGCCGCGACCACCGCCGGGCTCGCCAGGTAGGCCTTGGCGTCGCGCGAGCCCATGCGCCCCTTGAAGTTGCGGTTGGTGGCCGAGATCCCGACCTCGCCCGGCTCGAGCAGGCCGACGCCGAGCCCGATGCAGGCGCCGCAGCCCGGCGGCAGGGGGCGCGCCCGCGCGTCGAGCGAGCACACGCCAGACGCCCTCGGCCTCGGCCTCGGCCTGGACCTCGGCCGAGGCCGCGGCGACGTAGAGCTCGACCGCCGTCGGCCACCCGGCGGCCGCGCAGCACCTCGGCCGCCTCGGCGAGGTCGTCCAGCCGCGACGTTGACGCAGGACAGCAGGTAGGCCTTGTCGACCGTGATCCGCTGCGCGCGCGATCTCCGCCACCGGCTGCGATGATCGACACCGTGTCCGGGCCGGTGACGTGCGGCGACACCGCCGCGAGGTCGAGGGTGATCTCGGCGGCGTAGTCGGCATCCGGGTCGGGCGCGGCGGGTTGCGTCCCAGCCGGCGATCATCGCGCTCGGTCGAGCCGGTCGGCGATGCCCCGGCGCGGCGAGGCTCGCGGCGCGCTGGCGCAGGTAGAGCCGCGGTCGTCGTCGTCGAACGGGAACCAGCCGACCAGCGCGCCCCACTCGGTGGTCATGTTGGCGATGGTCATTCGCTCCGACGATCGACAGGCTGCCGATGCCGGGGCCGGCGAACTCGACCGCGGCGTTGAGCACCTCGTCGTGCGCTGTAGAGCCCGCAGAGGGTGATGATCACGTCCTTGCCGGTCGACGCCCGGACGAAGCCGGCCCTCGAGCACGACCTTGACCGTGCGCGGCACCTGCCACCAGGTGCGGCCGGTGGCCCAGATCGCGGCGGCGTCGGTGCGCACCACCGGGGTGCCGACCGCGGCCAGCGCGCCGTACATGTTGGAGTGCGAGTCGCGAGGCCACGACCAGGCGTGCCGGGGTGGACGAAGCCGTTCTCGACCATCAGCTGGTGGCCGATACCGGCGCCGGCCGGGTGGAAGACGATGCCCTGCTCGCGGGCGAAGGCCTCGATCGCCGCGTACTTCGCGAGGTTCTCCGGGGTGCGTGTCCTGGACGTTGTGGTCGAGGGCGAACACCGGCTGCGCCGGGTCGGCGACGCGCGTCGCGCCGATCGCGCGGAACTTGGGGAGCACCGCGCCGGTGTTGTCGTGGGTCATCACGTGGCGCGGCCGGATCGTGACCATGTCCGCCGCCCGCACCTCGCTGTCCCGGCGGCAGGCCCACCGCGTGGGCCTGGACGATCTTCTCGGTGATGTTCTGGCTCATGTCTCCTGCCTCGCTTCCGCTTCCGCGTTCGCGGCGTCTCGCTTGTCACGGCGGAGCCGACGGCGTCCGTCCCCGTTCCCGTCCTCTGCCGGCGACCCTCAGCCCCGCACCACCAGCTCGGCCATCAGCTCGCGCGCGTCGTCGAAGGTCTCGGCGCGCCCGATCGCGGCCTGCATCCGCTCGACGTCCGCGGGCGTCGCGATGCCCTGGGCGAGGGCCGCGAACTTGCCGGCGATCTCGGCGTCGGTGAGCGGGTTGCGGGGGTCGCCCTTGGGGAAGTCGAGCTGCCGCTTGAGGCGCCGGCCGTCGCGGGTGGCGATCTCGACCCGCACCCGCTGCAGGCCCGGGAACAACGCCTCGATCTCCGGGTCGGCGATGACCTTCACCTTGGCGAGCTGGGCGCGGATGGTCGGGTCCATGATCTTGGCGCTCGTGAACTGGAGCGGCGTCACCTGGCGGTCGGCGATCGCGGCGGCGATCACGTAGGGCAGGGAGTGGTCGGCGGTCTCCTTGGTGTGCGGATCGTACTTGGAGGCGTCGGCGAGGATGTCGGCGGCGCGCGCCAGCGAGTGGATCGTCACCGTCTCGATCTCGTCCGGCGCGCAGGTCGTGCTCCAGGACGAGGTCGAGCGTGGCCGAGATCGGCGCGTGGGTGAGCGCCTCGGTCGGGAAGAACTTCATCCCGCACTGGAGGATGCGCCAGCTCTCGCCGAGGCCTTCGGTGAGGAGCTCCAACTTCCACTCCGAGTCGAAGACGTGGCTGAAGCCCTCCTTGCCGTCGAGCACGTGCTCGGGGCCGGTGTAGCCCTGCTCGGCGAGCAGCGCCGCGAGCACGCCCGACTGGGTGGCCAGCGGGTCGACGGTGTTCTTCATCATGGTCAGCTTGCCGGCGGTCACCGAGCCGGTGGTGCAGTGGCGCGAGGCGGAGATGCCGATCGCGTGCTGGATCTGCTCGGCGGCTGAGGCCGAGCATCCGGCCGGCCGACGATCGGCGCCGCGACCGCGGTCAGGGTGGCGTGGTGCCAGCCGAGCTCGCGGATCCCGGGGAACGACACCTCGCACAGCCGCTGCTCGAACTCGTAGGCGAGCGCGATGCCGAGGAGGAGGTCGCGGCCCGAGCCGCCGGCGCGCTCGGCCGCCGCCATCGCCGCCGGGATCAGGTCGGACGGGTGCGACGGGTCCTGCTTCCAGTAGATGTCGTTGTAGTCCATGACCCGGATCATGAGCGCGTTGAGCAGCGCGGCCGACACCGGGTCCCAGCGCTCGCCGGTGACCAGCACGGTGGCCGTCGCCGCGCGCCTGCGAGCTCGCCGAGCACCGTGCGGGCGAGGTGGACGTCGTGCTGCTGGGCGCCGCCGAGGGCGCAGCCCACCGAGTCCATCAGGAAGCGCTTGGCTTCGGCCACGACCTCGCTCGGCAGGTCCTCGAAGCGGCTCCGAGCGGCCCACTCGGCCATGGTGCGGGTGACGTTCGGCATCGGGTGTCCTCCGAACGGCGTCCGGCTGCCCGGACGCCGTTCGGAGGATTGTACCGTTCCCGATGCCGGGCCTAACACCTCGGACGGCTCCCGGGAGAGGACACCCGTCGAACCTGCTGATCGGTGCGTCAGCGGTGTTGGCCCGGCATCGGGAAGAAGGGCGGGAGATTCCTCCCGCCCTTTGGGTCGGAGCGATCGCGCCGCTACTGGGGCAAGACCGTGGTCGGGTCCGAGGTCTCGTTGTCGAGCACCGAGCCGTAGCAGTAGATCGACGCCCCGGGCGTGGTCGTCCACACGTCCACGTAACCGGCCTCCACCGGCGCGTGGTTCCTGAACACCCGGGTGATCTGGTTGTTGGAGTACGGCGGCAGGTTCATGGACTTGGTCTCGAGCGCCACTCCCTCGGCGTTGAAGAGCTGGATGCTGACGGTGACCGGCTCGTCGAAGCCGTTGACACAGCCGACGTTGGAGCGGACGTCGGCGTTCTCGTTCATGAAGATGATCCGCTTCTTCACCCCGGCTCTGGATCATCCGGTCGGCCGGGATGCCCGGCAGCTCCTGGCCGAAGGTACCGGCGACCTTGGCGGAGGGCAGGTTGTAGGTCCGGCTCATCGCGAGCAGGTCGGCCCCGCTCGCATCGACCGCGATCGCGCCGACCTCGTCCGGGTCGAGGCCGAACACGCTGTCGAGCACGTTGGCGTAGCGCACGCCGGCGCCCGCCGCGAGCGAGAACTGCTGGCTCTCGACCGGGTTGCTGTTGTCGGCGCCCCGCGGCAGCCACAGCAGCCGGTAGGTGAGGTTGGTCGCGCCGGCGTTGTTGAGGTCGACGTCGGTCTCGAAGAACGCGCCCGCGAGCCCGGCGGCGAGCGCCGCGGCCGGGATGAAGGTGGTGTCATCCGACGGCACCTGGGGCAGGATCGTGGTGGGGTCGGAGGTCACGTTGTCGAGCATCGAGCCGTAGCAGTAATAGAGCGCGTCCTCGCCGCCGGCGCTGACGTCGACGTAGCCTTTGACCGGCTGGAAGTCGCGGAAGATCCGGTTGATCTGGTTGTTGGAGTAGGGGCCGAGCGCCATGATGCGGGTGTCGAGCAGCTCGCCCCGCGCGTTGTGCATCGCGAGGCTGATCTGGACGCTCCTCGTCCGAGCCGTTGACGCAGCCGACGTTGGCCCTCGAGTCCGGGTCCTCGCTCAGGAAGATGATGCGCCGCGGCTCGGTGCCGGCGATCATCTCGGTTGACCGGATCGCGGGCAGGCCCTGGCCGAAGGTGCCGGCGGCCTTGCCGTCGGGTGAGTTGTACGTGCGGCTCATGCCGATCACGGAGCCGGTGCTCGCCACCAGCCTGAGCGCGCCGACCGAGTCGGGCTCGAGCCCGAACAGCTCGGTGAGGACGTTGTCGAAGCGCTCGCTCTCGCCCGGGCCGAGCTCGATGACGTTGGAGCCGACGGGCTCGGAGTTGTCCTCGCCGCGGGGCAGCCACTGGACGGTGAGCTGCGCCTCCTCGGTCCCGGTGTTGTTGACCTCGAGGTCGGTCTGGAAGAAGGCGCCCTGGGCGCCGGCCGCCACGGCCGCGGCCGGGATGTAGGAGACGTGGCCCTGCGGCGTCCAGCCCTGGCAGTCGTCGAAGACGGCGACGCCGGCGTCGTCGTCCGCCGACGCACCACCGTGCCGTCGGCCAGAGCGAGATCGCCGGGCTGAATGCCCGGGGTGTCGTACACGCCGACCTCGACCGGCAAGCTGGGGTCGCTGACGTCGACCACCACCAACCCGTCTCCCCCGGCAGCCACGATACGCCCAGGTTCCTGACACCTCGACGGCCTCCGCCCAGCCGGGCAGAGAACCCAGTTCGTGCGGCAGCCGTCGGCGCCGAAATGTCGACGATGTGCAGCCCGCTGTAGTTGGCCAGGTAGGCGTGGTTTCCGCTGATGGTCACGCCAATGGTCTGTCCGGGAGTGGCCAGCGTGGTGACCACGGACGGTGCGGACGGTACAGCGACGTTGACCACCGTGAGGCCGGCGCTCTCATCCGCGACGAACGCGTAGCCTCCGGCCACCGCCACCCCGTAGGCGAGGCCGGGCGTGTCCACGACGCCGACCTGGACCGGCGCCGCCGGGTTGCTGACATCGATCACCACGAGCCCGGCGCTGTCGTCCGCCACGTAGGCGAGGCTGCCGACCAGCGCGACCCCCCGTGCCCGGCCCGGCGTTTCGACCAGGGCGACCGACACCGGCTCGAGGGGGTTGCTGAGGTCGAGCACCCGGAAGCCCGCTGTCGAGCTCGGCGACGAAGGCGTGGGCGCCGGAGATGGCGATCTCGAGCGGGGTGTCCTCCACCTCGAGCCACGAGACGTCGACCGGCGCCGACGGCGTGCTGAGGTCCATCACCCGCACACCGGGCGCAAAGGTCCCCACGTACGCGAGAGTGCCCGCGACCGTCACTGAAACCGACGCCCCCGCGGTGCGGTAGGTGCCGACGATTGTCGGCGCGTCCGGATCGCTGAACTCGCCCACCAGCATCCCTTCCCAGTCGGCGGTGACGTAGGCGAGCCCGGCCGCGATCGCGATGTCGAACTCCCCACCGAAAGCGTCGAGATACCCGCGCCCAACCGGCGCCGTCGGGTCGCTGACGTCGACCAGCCGAACGCCGTTGTACTGCATGGGCCACGAACGCCAGGCTGCCGGAGACCGCCACACCGTCGAGCGCAGCTGGGCGGTGCTGAGGGACCCGGCCTCGACCGGCGCCGCGGGGTTGGCGATCGAGATCACGCGCAGCGCCGGAGTTGCCGTCCGCCACGTAGGCGTGGCTGCCGCCGACCGCCACCCCGTAGGCGTAGCCGGGCGTGTCGAGGAACCCGACCTCGACCGGCGCCGCCGGGTTGGCGATCGAGATGACTCGCAGCCCGGAGCTGCCGTCCGCCACGTAGGCGTGGCTGCCGGCGACCGCCACTCCCGCGCGCAGTGCCTGGCGTGTCGATGGCGCCCACCACGACCGGTAACGAGGGCTCGCTGACATCGATCACCCGCAGCCCGAGCGAGCCGTACGCGACGTAGGCGTGGCTGCCGGCCACCGCCACATCCATGGCGCCTTCTTCGGTGACGTCGGAGACGCCGACCTCGACCGGCGCCGCCGGGTTGGAGACGTCGATCACCCGCAGCCCGGACGTGCCGTTCGCCACGTACGCGTGGCTGCCGGCCGCGGCGATCCCGTCCACCAGCTCGGGCAGGGTCACGCTCCCGAGCAGCTGCGGCGAGCTCGGGGCCGACACGTCGAGCACCAGCAGGGTGGTGCCGCTGCCGACGAAGGCCAGGGAGCCGGACACCGCCACTGCGCGGGCCGTGCCGTAGGGCCAGCGCCCGAGCAGCTGCGGGCAGTCCTGGGCCGCCACCGGGAGGACGATCATCAGCATGATGGCGCTGGACACCAGCGCCCGGGCGAGCGGGCCGCAGATCGACTTCGTCATGGTTGAGACCCTCCGTCGTGCAATGTGCTCACACCATTGAAACGATGGCAAGCGCGGAAACCGCACACTGAGGGGTGCCGATCGCGCGCGTCGCACAGGGCGGGAGCGCTGCGCAGTCGATGGGCGAGCGCCTCGTTCGACCCACCGCCCCGGAGCGTGCCCTGAGCGAGGAGTCCGCCAGGGCTCCGAGTCGAATGGGCGCCGCTCGCTCAGGGCAGGCTGCCCGGGCGCGGAAGCCGGCGCGGAAGCGGAAGCGGGCGGGGGATGCGTACGTTGTAGGGTAGCCATCTTGGCTGCCCGCGGAAGCGGAAGCGGAAGCGGGCGAGGAAGCGGGCGGATGGCCCTATCCCCGGCCCGCCGATCCTGGATCCTGGGCCCGCATCGGTGCGGCCCTGCAGCGCTATCATGCCCGCGGGAGGGACCCATGGCCAACGGTCGCACCGCCGCGTGCCTCGCGGTCGGCTCGGAGCTGCTCGGTGAGGTCCGGCTCGACTCGAACTCGCTGGCCATCACCCGGACCCTCGCACGTCACGGCTTCCGGGTCGTCGAGAAGCGAGTGGTCGGCGACAACGAGGAGGCGGTGGCGGTAGCGATCACCGAGCTCCTCGGCCGGGTCGACGTGTTGATCCTCACCGGCGGCCTCGGCCCGACCGCCGACGACATCACCCGCGAGGCGGTCGCGCGCGCGCTCGGCCGGCGGCTCGACCCCGACCCCGAGGTCGAGGGCTGGATCCGCGCGGCCTACGAGACCCGCGGTCGCGCGGTGCCCGAGCTGGCGAGCCGGATGGCCCAGGTGGTGCATGGCGGCCGCGTCCTTCCCAACCGCAAGGGCATCGCGCCGGGGATCCTGATCTCGACCCGGGATCGGCTGCTGGTGGCCCTGCCGGGCGTTCCCTGGGAGATGGTCGACATGCTCGAGCGCGAGGTCGAGCCCGAGCTCGCGCTGCGCGGAGGCGGCGCACGGCGCTTCAGCCGCACCCTGCTGCTCGGCGGGGTCTTCGAGTCGTCGGTCGAGGAGCAGGTCCGTGACCTCTACGGCCGCTTCGGTCGCGACAACATCACCATCCTGGCCTCGTGCGGCGTGGTGCGGCTGGTGCTCTCGAGCGAGGGCGAGCCGACCTCCGCCGAGCGGCGGCTCACCGAGATGGAATTGGCCTTCCGCGGGGTGCTCGGCGCCGATGTGGCCGGGGTCGATGTGGGCTCGCTCGAGCAGGCGGTGCTCGCCGAGCTGGAGTCCTCCGGGATGAAGCTGGCGGTCGCCGAGTCGTGCACGGGCGGGCTGCTGAGCGCGCGGCTGACCGACGTGCCCGGGGCGTCGGCGGTGTTTCTCGGCGGCGTGGTGAGCTACTCCAACGAGGCCAAGGAGGCGCTCGTCGGCGTGCCGCACGAGCTGCTGCTCGAGCACGGTGCGGTCTCGGAGCCCACCGCCCGGGCGATGGCAGCCGGCGCGCGATCCGCCTTCGCGTCGGACTGGGGCATCGGCATCACCGGCATCGCCGGGCCGACCGGCGGCACCGACGACAAGCCGGTCGGGCTCGTGCACTGGGCGGTCGCCGGGCCGTCCGGCGTCGCCGCGGCCCACCGGGTCTTCACGGCCGACCGCGCCATCGTGCGGCTGTGGAGCGTCCACATGGCGCTCGACCTGCTGCGCCGCCAGACTCCTCCTCGGGAAGCGCCATGCCTGAGCAGGTCCGGGCCTTCCTCGCCCTCGAGATCCCGGAGCGGGTGAGGGCCGAGCTGGCGGCGAGCCGCGAGGCGCTGCGCCCCGAGCTGCCGCGCGCCCGCTGGGTGCGCCCGGAGGGCCAGCACCTGACCCTCAAGTTCCTCGGCGAGACCCCACCGGCACTGCTCGAGACAATCGCCGCCGCCCTCGCCCCGCGGCTCGCCGGCCTCGGCGCGGTCGTGGTCCAGCTTCACGGCAGTGGCTTCTTCCCGTCGCCCGCGCGGCCCCGCGTCGCCTGGCTCGGCGGCTCGGCCGAAGGGATCGCGCCGGTCGTGGAAACCGTCGAGGCAGTGGCCGAGGCGCACGACTTCCCGCGGGAGCAGCGGCCGTGGTCGCTGCATGTGACCCAGGCCCGCCTCGACCGCCCGTGGCCGCAGATTGCGGTCGACCGCTTCCTGGCCTGGGGCAGCGGCCTCCATCTCGAGCCCTTCCGCTGCGACGAGGTCGTGCTGTTCGGGAGCCGCCTCGAGCGCGGGGGCGCCGTGTACACTCCGCTCGCGAGGATGCCGCTGAGATGAGCTGGGAGCTGGCCCTGGTGGCTGCGGCCTACGTGCTGGGGTCGATACCGTCGGCGCTGCTGGTGGTGTGGCTGATGACCGGCAAGGACGTCCGGCGCGAGGGCTCGGGCAACGTCGGCGCGACCAACGCGGTCCGGATCGGCGGGATCGCGGCCGGCATCCTGGTGACGGCCATGGATGTCGCCAAGGGGGCGCTGCCGGTGTGGGCGATGTCGGTGCTCAACCCGGCGAGCGTGTGGCTCGCCGCGTCCATGCTGGCCGCCATCGTCGGCCACTGCTACCCGGTGTGGCTGCGCTTCGCCGGCGGCAAGGGCGTGGCGACGGCCTTCGGCGCGTTCGTCGTGCTGGCGCCGGTGCCGGCGCTTGCGGCGCTCGGAGTGTGGCTGGTCGTCCTCGCGGTGGGACGGTGGGTGTCGCTGGCGTCGCTGGTCGGCGCCGCGGTCTTTCCGCTGCTGGTGTCGATCCTCGAGCGACCGGGTCCCGTGATCCTGGTCGGCGTCAGCCTGGCGGCGGTGCTGATCATCGTCCGCCACCACAGCAACATCCGCCAGCTCATTGCGGGCAGCGAGCCAAGAATTGGGGGGAAGGGGAGATGAGAATCAGCGTTTTCGGCGCCGGCTCGTGGGGGACCGCGCTGGCCCACCAGCTGGCCCGCCGCGGCCACGAGCTGCGACTGTGGGCCCGCGAACTCGAGGTGGTCGAAGGGATCAACCGCAGCCACCGCAACCCACTCTTCCTCGCCGACCTCGACCTCCATCCGGAGGTGGTGGCGGACGCCGGTCTCGACGCCGTCGGCTCGTTCTCGGAAACCTGGATCTGGGTCGTCCCGGTGCAGCACAGCCGGGCGGTGATGGACGAGCTGCGGCCACGGGTCGGCGACGCCACCGTTGTCGTTTCCTCCTCGAAGGGCCTCGAGAGTGACAGCCTGCGCCGGATGGACGAGATCGCGCTCGAGGCCCTCGGGGTACCGGTCGAGCGCTTCTGCTGCCTGTCCGGGCCCACCTTCGCCAGGGAGGTGCTGCGCGGTGACCCCTCGGCCGCGGTGCTCGTCTGCCCCGAGCTCGAGGTCGCGAGCCGGCTGCAGAGCGAGTTCTCGGACTACCACCTACGGCTGTACGCGGGAACCGACCTGGTCGGCGTCGAGCTCGCCGGCGCGCTCAAGAACGTCATCGCGATCGCGGCCGGCATCGTCGATGGCCTCGGCCTCGGCGCCAACACCCAGGCCGCGCTGATGACCCGGGGCCTCCACGAGATCAGCCGGCTCGGCGTCGCGCTCGGCGCCGACCTGATGACCTTCCGGGGCCTCGCCGGCATGGGCGACCTGGTGCTCACCTGCACCGGAGGCCTCTCGCGCAACCGGCAGATCGGGCAGCGACTCGGGCGTGGCGAGTCCCTCGAGCACATCCTCGGGTCAATGCGGGAGGTGGCCGAGGGGGTGAGGACCGCCCCCGCAGCGGCGCGCCTCGCCGCCAACCAGGGCGTCGTAATGCCGATCACCGAGGCGGTAACCAGGCTGCTGCGGGGACAGAGCGACCCCAAGACCGCGCTCAAGGAGCTCATGCTGCGCGAGCTCAAGGTCGAGACCGCCTGTAGGTCAGCGGAGAGCGGATAGCGGACAGCCGATAGCTCCTCCGCCCATCCGTTGCGGGATTCGGAATGCGGAGGACTCCTCCCAGCGGAATTCGAGATCTGAAATTTGAAATGCCGCCCGCCGCTCAGGATCGAACGCAGCGGGTGTGCGCTGAGGAATGGCCGCCACGTCAGAGGTTCTCTTAGCGTCCTTCGAGTCTTCGCGGCTCAAGACGGTCCGAGGATTCTCTCCGCGGTCTCCGCGGGCTCGGCGGCCAGCATCGCTGCCCCAGTGCCTCAGTGCCTCACCGCAGCGGGAACGGGGACGGGGACGAAGTACCAGTGAACGGGTGGCGGGACTATCCGCTATCCGCTATCCACTCCATCAGCCCGAGCGGTACTCGCTCTTCGGCACGCGCAGGCCCGGGACCAGCAGCCGCTCGGCGATGACCTCGATCGCCTTCGGCGTCTCCGGGCAGGCGTGCTCGCAGAGGCCGCACCCGGTGCAGGCGCCGGAGCCGACCAGCGGCCGGCCGCCGATCATCATGATCGCGCGATCGGGGTACGGGCAGGCGCGGTAGCAGCGGTCGCAGCGCTCGCCGCGGAAGGTGACGCAGCGGCGGGGGTCGACCTTGGCGATGCCGAGTCGCACCCGCTCGGGCCCGCCGGGATCGGCGAGGGCTCCGTCCGGGCAGGCCGCGACGCACGGCAGGTCCGCGCACAAGGTGCAGGGCCGGCGCGACGGCGCGATGCCGGGAAGCGTGCGTCCCCCTTCGACCTCGATCATGACGATGGCGTCCGACGGGCACACCGGAACGCAGTCAGCGCAGCCGGTGCACGCCTCGAGGAAGGTCTGGTCCGGCGCGAGGGCGCCCGGCGGCCGGAGCATCGTCTCCGGGCTCGGCTCGGCGGGCCGCGCCGGGCGGAAGGGGTCGAGGAGCCCACGCAGCAGGTCGCGCCGGGTGCGATGCCGATCCATTCAGTCGACTCTACACCACTCGCGCCCGGTGGGCGGGGAGAGGGTGAGAGGGTGAGTAGGTGAGGAGATTTTTCACGCGCTAGGGCTTCGGGCTTCGGGCGTCGGGCCTCGGGCGTCGGGCCTCGGGCGCCGGGTGGGTGGTGGCAACGTGCAACGTGCGCCAATCAACCCGGACCGATCCAGATCGGCTTTGGCGAGAAGCTGAGCGCGAGGATGAGCAAAGCGCACCACCCGACCCATCGCCGGCTCGGATCGAGCGGCGTGCCCTCGTCGAGGACCGGGGGATGGCGCGGGCCGAGCAGCGCGAGCACCACCGCCCACACCCACCATCCCGGCCACAGGAAGCCGAGCGCGGCGAGCCCGCCCAGCAGCGGCCAGGCCGCCCGCCGGTGGTGGCGGCCGAAGAGGGCATAGCACACGTGGCCGCCGTCGAGCTGAAAGAACGGCAGCATGTTGAGGGCGGTGACGAACAGGCCGAACCACGCGGCCCACGCCATGGGATGGACCATGATGTCCTCGCCAGGAGCGAGGTTCGGAAAAGAACAGCCCGCGTGCCACGAGCTTGAACAGGATCGGCTCGCCGAAGTAGAAGCCCGCCGCTTCGGGGTCGACCTCCTGGACGCCGGACAGCGCGGCGCCGGCGACGAGGAAGGGGAGGAGCGCCAGGAAGCCGGCGATCGGCCCCCACGCTCCGACGTCCAGGAGCTGCCGCCGCGTCCGGATGGGCTCCTTGATGCGGATGATCGCGCCCAGCGTCCCCGGGCTGAACAGCAGAGGTATCGGCATCGGCAGGAAGTAGGGGAGTGTGGCTCGGAGGCCGTGGCGGCGGGCCGCCGCGTAGTGCCCCATCTCGTGGGCGAGCAGGATCGTCATGAGCGGCAGCGAGAACTTCAGCCCCTCGAACCAGAGCCTGGGGTCCAGCACCCGCTCGAAGGGATCGGGGCTCGGCAGCCAGCCGTAGTAGAGGCCGCCGCAGAAGGTCGACGAAGCGACGGTCAACAGGAAGAGCAGGACGTGGAGCCAGTAGCGAGGCCTCGGCTGATCCGGCCGATGAAAAACCCCGGCGGTCGCGCCGCCGGGGTCAGGTGATGGCGGGTTTGGATTCCAGCTCACGCCTATTGCATGTTGCGCAGGGCCTTGCCGGGTTTGAAGCGGATGGTCTTGCCGGGGGGAATCTCGACCTCGTGGCCGGTCTTCGGGTTGCGGCCGATGCCGCGCTTGCGGTCCTTGACAAGGAAGACGCCGAACCCCCGGAGCTCGATGCGATCACCGCGGAGGAGGGCGTCCCTCATCCCGTCGAACAGCGCGTTGACGGCCTCCGCAGCTTTGGGCTTCGGAAGATCGGTGGCGTCCATCACCCTATCGACGAGGTCCGACTTGATCATCCCCTCCTCCTTCCATCGAGACGAAGCGAGAACATATCGCCAAGCCCATCAGCTGTCAAGGATGACACTTCCGCTGTCGGCAGCGTTCGCGGCCGGCGCTAGAACGGCACATCGTCGACGTCGTCCGGGAAGCTCTGGGCGACCACTTCGTGGCGCTCGCGAGGCGCGCTCGAGTCCGAGCCCTGCGGTGAGCCCAGCATCTCCATTGTCTGCGCGTGGATCTCGGTGAAGTACTTCTTTTGACCGTCCTGCTCGTAGGTTCGGGTGCGGATCGATCCCTCGATGTACAGCTGCTTGCCCTTGGTCACGTAGCGGTCGCAGATTTCGGCGAGCTTGTCCCAGGCGACGATGTTGTGCCACTCGGTCCGGGGGTTGCCGTTCTCGTCCTTGGACCGCTTGTCCGTGGTTGCCAGTGAAAAGGTCGCGATGTGCGTGCCGCTCGGCAGCGACTTGAGCACCGGGTCACGCCCGACGTGACCCACGAGGATGACCTTGTTGATGCCCATCGGTGTCCTCTCCTTCCCGCGTGGACGGGGGGTATCGCTGATCCTAGCACAGCCGGGGGCGAAGCGCGGGGGCGGGGAAAGGGGTCGGGAACGGGAACGGGAACCCTTCGACTCGCGGCGCCGCTTCGCCGCTCGCTCAGGGCAGGCTCCTTGGGCGGGGGACCATCCCCCAGATCCAAGATCCTAGATCCTGGCTGGGCGTGGGCACCGCCACAGAGTCGCCACACTGCCGCCCTCGGGACTCCGCACAGCCGGTGCTACTCTTCCGGTGTGAACCATGAGCAGCGCCTGCTGCGGCACGCGACCAGGATGGCGATCGTCACCTTCCTGAGCCGCGCCGCTGGCTACGTTCGCGACAAGGCGCTGGCATGGGTGCTCGGCGCGGAGGCCCTCAACGACGCCTTTCGCACCGCGTTCCGTATCCCGAACGCCTTCCGCGCGCTGCTCGCCGAGGGGGCCCTCCACGCCGCCTTCGTCCCGGCGCTGGCGCGGCTCGGCGACGACGGCGACTCGGGCCGCGAGGCCCGCGAGCTGGTGCGCGGTCTGACGGCGGCGCTGCTGCTCGCGACCAGTGTCGTCGTCGGTCTGGGGATCGCGCTCTCGCCGTGGCTGGTGCGGCTCTACGCCCCGGGATTCGTCGGCGACAGCGCGACCTTCGACGCGACCGTGCTCATGAACCGGCTGATGTTTCCCTACCTGGCGTTGGTGTCCCTGGCTGCGCTCCTCCAGGGAGTTCTGAACAGCCGCGAGCGCTTTCTGCTGCCGGCCGCGACGCCGATCGTCTTCAACCTCGCGCTGGCGGCGGGGGCGTGGTGGCTGTCGAGAGGCGGCGGGCCGGCGCCGGTGGTGCTCTCGCTCGCGGTGCTCGTCGGCGGCGCGCTGCAGTTCCTCGTGCAGCTGCCGGCGGTGCGATCGCTGGGGTTCAGCGTGCGACCGCTGTGGCGGGCATTGCGCTCGCCGGCGGTGACCAGCGTGCTGCTGCTCATGCTGCCGGGCGTCGCGGTGCTCGGCCTCAACCAGGTGAATCAGTTCGTGACCAACCGCTTCGCGTCGACGCTCGGCGAGGGCGCGGTCACGATCCAGTTCTACGCGTACCGGGTCACCGAGCTGATGTACGGCGGCATCGTTGTCCAGCTCACCACCGTGCTGCTGCCGGTGATGTCGCGCCAGCTACGGCAGGAGCCGGCGGCGGCCTCGGTGACCCTGCTCGACACCGTGCGCCTGGTCAGCTTCATCACACTGCCGACAGCGACTGTACTCGCGGTGGCGGCCCGGCCGGTGATCGGCCTGCTGTTCGGCGGCGGCCGCTTCGACGCGGGGGCGGTGGCGGTGACGGGCACCACCCTGGCCGCGTACGCGTTCGGGCTGGTGGCGCTCGGCCACGCCAAGGTGGTGGCGAGCGCCTTCTTCGCCCAGCAGAACACGCGCACGCCGATGGTCGGCAGCGCGCTGTCGCTGGCCGTCTTCACTGCCGCCTGCGCTTTGCTCGCGGGCCCGCTCGGGGTGCCCGGCCTCGGGCTCGCCAACACCGTCGCGATGACCGGCTATGCCGCGCTGCTGACCGCGGCGTATGCGCGCCGCTACGGTCTTCACGGCGCGCGGGTTGGGCCGACCCTGGTCGCGGTCGGCCGCCAGCTCGCCGCCAGCGCGGCGGTCGGCTGGGGCCTGTGGCTGGCTTTGCCGTGGCTGGCCGGCATCGACCGGACCGGCGCCGGGGAGGCGCTGCGGGTGCTGGCGGTGCTCGGACCGGTGGCCGCGGCCTACGTCGCCCTGGTCGTGCTGTTCGGCGGCCGCGAGCCGGCCGCGTTGTTGGCTGCGCTGCGAGGGCGGGGACAGTCGTGAAGCTGGTGATTCAGCGGGTGTCGCGGGCCGAGGTCCGGGTCGGCGGGGCGGTGGTGGGACGGATCGGGACCGGCATGGCGGTGCTGGTCGGCCTGGAGCGGGGAGACGGCGAGGCGCAGCTCGAGCGTGCCGTCCACCGCCTGATCACGCTGCGCGTCTTCGAGGACGAGGCGGGCCGGATCAACCGGGGCCTCGACGAGGTTGGCGGCGAGCTGCTGCTGGTGTCCCAGTTCACGCTCGCCGGGTCGATCCGCAGGGGCCGCCGCCCGAGCTTCGACCGCGCGCTGCCGGCCGACGCGGCAGAGCCGCTGTTCGAGCGCTTCGTGGCCAGGTTGCGGGACGCCGGCGTGACCGTGGCGACCGGCTCGTTCGGAGCGCTGATGGAGGTCGAGCTGGTCAACGACGGTCCGGTGACTCTGCTGTGGGACGACCCGCCGGGCGAGGGCGCGCTGGCGGATTCGCATCGCCTGACCGGGGAGCCGTCACGGCGCGGACGGGAACGGGAACCGCTTCGACTCGCGGCGCCCGGCGCCGCTCGCTCAGGGCAGGCTGCCCGGGTCGCGGAAGCGGGCGCGGAAGCGGGCGCGGAAGCGGAGGGAGGAAGGCCAGCCCCCAGATCCTTGTTCCTAGATCCTCTACTTCTGGTATCGCTCCTGCCACACCCGCCAAACGTCCTGGGCATCGGGAAGCAGGCCGAGCGCGGACTGGATCTGGTCGTCGGACTCGACAGCTTCGCGGTAGCCGGCCTCGAGCCCCAGAGTCGCGTTGAGCACCTCGATCCGGAGGCCGCGGGCGACGTCGTCCATGCCCTGTGCGTCCGCGCGCAGCACCGCCAACCCGTCCGGGGTCAGGATCTCCTCGCTGACGACCCAGTCGAGGAAGCGATCGAGGATCGCGTCATCAACCTCGAAGCGTCCGCCGAACTCGGCCTGTTGATTCTCGGGGACCTCCTGCAGCAGGAGGACTGCAAAGCGGAAGAACGCGGTATCACCGTAGAGCAGCACCAGCTCCTCCGCGAACGGTCGACCGATCACCTCGACGTCAGGGGCGATGCCGCCGCCTCCGAGCACCGTGCGGCCGGCATCGGTTTCGAAGGTGTTCGCTGGTTCCTCCGAAGCCCCGTTGCGGTGCGTCACGTAGTCGATGAACGAGTCGTAGTCGCGCTGGATGCTGCGCCCCGATGGGGTGTAGTAGCGAGCCGTGGTGAGCGCCAGCCCGGTGTCGCGGACGGTGAACACTGTCTGCACGAGGCCCTTGCCCCAGGTCGTCTCGCCGACGACGAGGCCTCGGTCGTGGTCCTGCACCGCACCAGCCACGATCTCCGATGCCGACGCGGAGCCTTCGTTGACGAGCACCACCAACGGTCCCTCGAAGGGTCGGCCGCGCCCGGGGGCATTTAGCGTCGAGACGCTGTCGGGCGTGCGGCCGCGGGTCGACACGATGAGCTGGCCCTCGCGAAGAAAGAAGTTCGCGATGCCGGTCGCCGCTTCGAGCTGGCCGCCCGGGTTATTGCGGAGGTCGAAGATCAGGTCGGTCATGCCCTGCTCGCGCAGCGCGCTCATGGCGTCGCCAACCTCACGAACGCTCGTCGACGTGAACTCTGACAGCCTGATGTAGCCGGTGCCGGGGCGCAGCATGAAGGCGAAGCGGACCGAGTCCTGCGGGATCCTCGTCCTGGTGATCTCGACGTCGAAGGACTCCTGGAGCCCGGGCCGCTCGATGGTCAGCAGCACGTTCGAGCCCTCCGGGCCCCGCACGCGGTCGACCACCTCGTCGAGGGTGAGATCCTCGGTCCGATCGCCGCCGACCGCGGCGATGACGTCGCCGGCTCGCAGGCCCTTTTGGGCGGCGGGCGTCCCGGCCATCGGCGCGATGACGGTCACCTTGCCGTCACGCCGCGCGATGATGATGCCGATGCCGAAGAACGAGCCCTCCTGGCGCGTCCGCATTTGTTGGAATGACCGCGGGTCCAGGTAGTTGGAGTGCGGGTCGAGCACCTCGAGCATGCCGTGGATGCCGTCGTAGATGACGTCGTCAGGGGCGGTCTCGTCGGGGAGCCATTCGAGCAGCCCGTCGACGATGCGCGACGCCCGCATCACGACGCTGGTCTCGCTGTCAGGGATCGAGCGCTCGCCGAATAACGCCCCGGTGGCGGACCCGGCGAGCAGGACCGTGATCGTGACGACGAGCGGCAAGTTGCGACGGGGCAGGTTCATGTCGGGGATGGCTCCCTTTCCTTCATGCCACAAGCAACTCTAGCGGAGTCCTTCTGTAATCCCAAGGTCGCGCCATTGCCGGGGGTTTGCAGAGGCTATACTGGGACCGGAGGTCGGCGTGTTCGGTCCGCTCGGAGTGCCGGAGCTTATCTTGATCTTCGTCGTGGCCCTGCTGCTGTTCGGGCCGCGCAAGATGCCCCAGATCGGGCGGTCGCTCGGCCGCGCGATCGGCGAGTTCCGGCGCGCTTCCAACGAGTTCAAGAGGACCATCGAGGACGAGGTCGCCGCCGACGAGATCCGCTCCGTCGAGCGCGAGCTGAAGGAGATCCGGTCGGTCGGCCAGGACATCGTTCGCCCACCCGAAGCGAAGAACGCCCCTGTGGAGCCTCCGGAAGGGGGCGTGGGGAGCTCGTGACGTCACCGGTCGACGAGCTGCCGGACGACGGTGAGGATCCGGGCGACCAGCTGCCCCGGATGACCCTGCTCGAGCACCTGGACGAGCTGCGGCGCCGGATCCTCAACTCGATCATCGCCCTGCTGGTCGCCTTTCTCGTCTGCTGGTACTTCTCGCCGAAGATCTTCTCCTGGCTCGAGCGCCCGATCAGGGAGGTGCTGCCCCCGGGGGAACGGCTCGCCTTCACGGATCTCTCCGGGCCGTTCATGCTCTACGTCAAGGTCGCACTGCTCGCGGCTCTGTTCGTGGCCTCGCCGGTGCTGCTCACCCAGCTCTGGTTGTTCATCCGGCCGGGGCTATACCGGCGCGAGCGCAGTCTCGCCCTGCCGTTCATCGTGTTCACCACCCTGTTCTTCGTGCTCGGCGGTTACTTCGGCTACCTGATCGCCTTTCCCCTGGTGGTGCGCTTCCTGCTCGGCGTCGGCGAGAACTTCAAGCAGGTGGTGACCATCCAGTCGTACTTCTCCATGATGAGCAAGATCCTGCTCGGACTCGGCCTGGTATTCGAGATGCCGATGCTGATCTTCTTCCTCGCGCGCCTCGGGCTGGTGACGGCGCGCAAGCTGATCAAGTGGTTTCGGTGGGCGGTGCTCGGCATCTTCGTCGTCGCCGCGATCATCACGCCGACCCCGGACGTGGCCACCCAGACCGTGTTCGCTGTCCCGATGATCCTGCTCTATCTCCTCGGGGTCGTCGTGGCGGCGTTGTTCGGAAAGAAGGCGGAGGCAGAGTGAGGCGCCGGGCCGGCCTCCTGGATGGAGCTGCGGCAAGCGGCCCGCCGGCTACCGGACGTCGCGCGGCTGCGCCTGCCACCGGCGCTCGACTCGAGAACAGGAAGGACGGGAATCATGACTGCTGAGCCGACGTGGGAGGCGGCGTGGGAGGTCGAGTTTCCTGCCAGCTCGCCCGAGGAGCTGGCGCTGGCGCTGGTCGTCAGGGACCTCCTGCACGGGACCTCCTTCGACATCGAGGGTGCTGACGGAGGTGCCGATCTCGCCCTCGACTACATCGCCGGCGACGAGCTCGAGGGGACGACGTACCGGCTCCTGGTCACGGCCGAGGCAACCGGCTCTCCCGACGCCGATGTGGTGCGCGACGTGACCGAGCGGCTCCTCGATCAGCTGGTCGACGAGGCGGAGTCCCTCATGGAGCAGCGGGCCGTGCTCGCGGTCGAGAAGGCCGAGGCGCTCAGCTTTCGCAGCGTGCCCGAAGACCAGGAGCGATGGGACCTGGTCGTACCCGACTGGCTCGCGCCGGACGGGGCCGAGGTTCCGTTCGGGTTCCGGCCCGTGCTGCTGGGCAGCGGCCGCCCGTGGCCGACCGACGAGCAGCTCGACGGCCACGGCCGGATCGTTGTCGTGCCCTTCGGTGGCGAGCTGCGGCTGATTGCCATCCCGGCCCCGCCCGAAGAGGCGGACGACGAGCCGGCACCGGATTCGCTGCCGGTCCTTCCCTGACCGCCGGCCGGGCCCCCGCTTCCGCGCCCGCTTCCGCGCCCGCTTCCGGCTCCTGTCACGGCGAAGTCCGCCGGACGAAGCCGGATCCGCGCCCGAGCCGTGGGTTGACTCCGCGGGTCCAGCAGTTCGCGACTTCCGCAACGGCTTGCCGCGGCTGGACGAGCTGTGTATACTGCGCGTTCGCGGGCGGGCGCCTGGCGTTCCCCGTTTTCTCGGAGGCAGCAACCATGGACGTCCTTCGTGACGCGACGCAGCAGTACCTGAAGACCGACATCCCCGACTTTCGGCCGGGTGACACCGTCAAGGTTAACGTCCGGCTCAGAGAGGGCGAGAAAGAGCGCATTCAGGTCTTCGAAGGCCTGGTCATCGCCCGCCGCCACGGCGGCGTGTCGGAGACCTTCACGGTTCGCAAGATCTCCTCCGGGATCGGCGTCGAGCGGACCTTCCCGCTGCACTCGCCGATCGTCGCCGGAATCGAGCTTGCCCGCCGCGGCCGCGTGCGGAGAGCGAAGCTCTACTACATCCGTGGGCTTCGCGGCAAGGCGGCGCGCATTCGGGAGCGGGCCCGGACGAGCTGAGGCGACGCCGGCCGCGCGCGCGATGCCGCGCAGGTGTCTGGGCTCGAACGACCGGCGGCTCCTCCTCGGCGCCTCGAGCATCGTCGGCGTCGACGAGGTCGGGCGGGGATGCCTCGCGGGGCCGGTCGCGGTCTGCGCCGTCCGCTTTGACGCCATCCCTCGGCAGCCGCTGATCCAGGACTCGAAGGCGCTGACGGCACGGCAGCGTGAGGAGGCGGCAGAGTGGGTCGCGCGCAGTTGCCGCGATTGGATCGTGCTCGAGGTCTGGGTGGAGCTCATCGACCGACTCAACATCCTGGAGGCGGTGCGGCTCGCGATGCGAGCGGCTGTGAGAACGATCGCGACCCGGGGCTCCGTGGTCGTCGTCGACGGGGTCGAGATCGACGAGGGACGGTGGCCCATCCACTCGCCGGTGCGCGCCGACGCGACCTTCTTCAGCGTGGCAGCGGCGTCGGTTTTGGCGAAGGTCCACCGCGACCGGCTGATGGCGGAATTGGACGCCCGCAACCCTGGTTGGAGCTGGCGGCGAAACAAGGGGTACGGCACCGAAGAGCACCGCCGAGCGCTCGCGGACACAGGGTGCAGCTATCTGCACCGCAAGACTTTCCGGTGGTCGCCTGTGTTACCATGAAGTGGCCTTTGTCGGCATAGGGAGAGGTATGGCCGCGCGACGGGACAAGATGCTCAGGGACGCCGAAAAGCTTGTCCAGAAGGGCAAGGTTGATCAGGCGATCCAGGAGTATGAGAAGGTCCTGAAGGCCTACCCGACCGACGTCAACACCATCAACAAGGTCGGCGACCTCCACTTGAGAAACGGTAGGGTGGACCGCGCGATCGAGCTGTATGAACGGATCGCGGACCACTTCACTCAGGACGGTTTCGCGACCAAGGCGATTGCGATCCTCAAGAAGATCAATCGGCTCGCTCCGCAGCGACTCGACATCTTCGATCGGTTGGCGGATCTCTACATCCAGCAGGGCCTCGTGGTCGAGGCCAAGAACCAGTACCAGATTCTCGCCGACTGGTACTCCAAGAAGGGCGACCACCGGCGGGCGGTCGAGATCCACCGCAAGCTCGTCCAGCTCGATCCCGCCAACCACATGGCCCACCTCCGTCTCGCCGACATGCTGTTCCAGCTGCGCGAGGTCGACCAGGCGATCGAGGTCTACGACCGTCTCGGGCGAGTGCTGCTCGAGCGCGGGAAGATCGACGAGGCCGAACGCCTCTACCGGCACGCCCTCGAGCAGAATCCGCCGCAGGGCGACTTCCTGGCGCCGCTGTGCGAGGCGCTGCTGAGCGCCGGGCGGACCGCGGCCGTGCACGAGCTTGTCGATGCCGCGTTCCAGCGGTCGCCCAACTCGTTCGGGCTGCAGTCGATCAAGATCCGCACCCACCTCAGCTTCGGTGAGGCGAACGAGGCGCTCGCGGTGGCCCGGCGAGCCGTCCAAGCGAGGCCGGATTCGAGCGCTGCGCAGGCCCTTCTCGGACGCGCGCTGCTCGTCGGCGGCCGTCACGACGAGGCGCGGGAGACGCTGCTGCCGGCTGGCGAGGACCTGCTTCGGCGCGGCGAGTTCACCGAGGTGCGCACCCTGGCGGACGCACTCGCCGAGGTCTTCCCCAACGACCTCGAGGTGATGACCCTTGCGGTCCGGGCCTACCGCCAGACCGCGGATCGGGGTTCTCTCCTCGCGCTGGTCGGCCGGCTCGCGGACCTCAGCTACCGTGCGGGCAAGCACGACCAGTCCGAGCGCCTGTACATGGAGCTCCTGACCGCGGATCCCACCAACGACGAGGCTCGCCGGCGGATTGCCGAGATCCGGAAGGTCGATCCGCACCAGGTGGTTGTCGGCCCGGCAGCCGCCAGAGAGGCGCTGCCCGAGATCGTCGAGGTTGATCCCAACGAGCTCACGGGCCAGGTCGCGCAGACCGCCCTCGACCCGGAGGAACGGCTGAGCGAGGCGCGGGTCTTCGCCAAGTACGGACTGCTCGACAAGGCCTCGGCGCACCTCGAGGAGATCCTCAAGCACTTTCCGAACCACCTCGAGTCGCGGCAGGCCCTGGTCGACCTGCTGGTCGACCGCGGTGACGGCAAGGCCGCCGTCGCGGTGGCGCGCCCGCTCTACGAGGCGTACCGCAGGACCGGCGACGAGGCGGCGCTGGCTTCCCTGACCGCGCTGGTTCCCTCGTTGATGCGGCCGGCGCCCGCGCCGGCGCCCCGCAAGCAGTTCGACGACGAAGTCATCGTCCTCGACCTCGACGATCCGTTGGAGCCGGTGGGCTACGAGGGCGCCATCGAGCTCGGCCCGTCCAAGGCCGGAGAGTTGGTGTTCGATCTCGACGCAATGGGAGGCGCTCGAGACGGTGCCGCGGACGAGACGACGGTCGAGCCAATCCCCGCCGCGCTGCCGACGAGGCGTGCTGCCAGGCCGAAGGCCCTCCCGGCCCCGGCGGATTCGCTGGCCGGTGCCCTCGACCAGCTCGATTCGTTCATCGAGCACGACCTGAACGTGGACGCGATCCGGCTGCTCGGCCGGCTCGAGCGAGAGCACCCTGACGACCCGGAGGTGGCGGAGCGCCGGCTGTCGCTCAAGGCCAAGGGCGTGCTCCTCGAGGAGGTCGTCGCGGCGCCGGCAGGCGGCCCCGAGGAGCTCTTCGCCGACGAGGAGGAGTCGTTCATCGACCTCGCCAAGGAGCTCGAGGCGGAGCTTGCCGAGGAGGAGGCGATGGTCGAGGAGGCCACCGGCCGCGGCAAGGAGGAGGCGATCCTCGAGGAGGTCTTCCGCGAGTTCCAGAGGGGCGTGCAGGAGCAGCTCTCCGAGGAGGACTCCGACACCCACTTCAACCTGGGCATCGCCTACAAGGAGATGGGCCTGCTGCCCGAGGCGATCCGCGAGTTCCAGGTGGCCTCACGCGATCCCGGGCTCTTCGTCGAGTGCTGCTCGATGGTCGGCATGTGCTACATGGAGCAGGGGATGTGGGGCCAGGCGGCCGACTGGTTTCAGAAGGCGCTCGGCGCGCCCAACCTGACCCCGGAGGCCCAGCTCGCGCTGCGCTACGACCTCGCGGCGTCGCTCGAGTCGGCCGGCGACGTCGACCGCGCGGTCGGCCTCTACCAGGAGGTGGTGGAGCTGAGCCCGGACTACCGCGACGTGTCGGTGCGCCTCGACGCGCTCTCTGGGCGGCCAGTAGCCAGCCCGCTTCCGCTTCAGGGCCGCTTCAGGAGCCAGTGCACGTCTAGCGTCTCTGAGCCACGCACCACCCGCTCCCCTCGCTTCCGCGCCCGTCTCCGTATCCGATCATGTGCGATGCCGCAGCTCAGGCGATGCACTTCGCCTGCACGTCGGACTGGTTCGCTGCGGCGAGCGGGGACGCCGATCGCCCAGATCCTAGCCCGGCGCAGAACGCGGAAGCGGCGCGAGGGCGCGGCTGGCTACCGGTGCCGAGTGACCCCGACGCGCGGGCAGAGATCGTCGAGCGGGCATCCCGTGCAGCGTGGCGACAGCGGGTGGCAGCGGTTCTGGCCGAAGGTCACGAGCAGGTCGTTGATCGGGATCCAGAAGGCGCGCGGGAGCAGCTTTTGCAGGGCGAGCTCGGTCGAGTGCGCCGACGTCGTCTCGACCAGCCCGAGCCGGTTGGAGATCCGGTGGACGTGGGTGTCGACGCAGATCGCCGGGACCCCGAAGCCGAGGCCGAGCACCAGGTTGGCGGTCTTGCGGCCGACGCCGGGCAGCGCGAGCAGCCCCTCCTCGGCGGCCGGCACGGCTCCGCCGTGGGACTCCTCGAGGATGCTTCCGATCCGCCGCAGCTGGCGGGCCTTGGTGCGATAGAAGCCGGCAGGGTAGATGGCCTTCGCGATGGTCCGTTCCGGGAGCTCGGCCAGCCTGGCCGGCGTCGGCGCCAGCTCGAGCAGCCGCCGGCTGGCGACGGCGGTGACCTCGTCCTTGGTCCGCAGCGAGATGACGCAGGACACGAGCAACGCGTACGGCGAGCGCGTGGCGTGCTCGACCTCGGCCAGGGTCGTGGCCCGGCTGGCTCGGCGGACGACCTCGAGGCGGCGCGCGAGCTCGCGAACGCGGGTCGCGGTCCAGCGGGTCACGGCGTGCCTCGTGCGCTCGCCTCACGACCGCCGCCGGAAAGCAGCACCAGGGCGGCGGTGCCGAGCGCGGCGCCAGTGAGCCCGGGCTCCCATGACGGCCCGACCGACCCGGCCATGCGCCCCGCCTCGAGGGCGAGCTGCACTGCCGGGCCGATGGCGAGCGCCGCCACCGCGCCGCGCCGCGTCGAGCCGCTCCAGTTGAGGCCGACCACCATCACCGGCAGCAGCGCGGCGGTGAAGGTCGCCCCAGCCGAGCACGCCGAGCAGCACGATCGGCCGCGCCGTGACCGCCGCGAGCGTGGCGGCGGCCACCCCGACCGCGACCGTGGCGAGGCGGGCCGTTCCGACGCCGGAGGAGGGGGCTCGGCCGAGCGCCGCCGGCAGGTCGCGGGTGATCGCCGCGGCGGCGATGTTGAGCAGGGAGGCCGCGGTCGACATGATGGCCGCCACCACCGCGACCATGGTCAGGAGCAGCGAGCGTCGGACTGCGCACGGCGGAGAGGACGGCCGGCGTCAGATCGTCGGGGGATCGCAGCTCGAGGGCTCCGCCCAGCCAGAGCGCGGTGCCGCCGACGCCGACGCCCAGCCACACGGTGAGGATGGCGAGCAGCGACATGGTCATCACGAGCGGCAGCCAGCGCAGTGCTCGCGCGGTCGCGCAGCAGCAGGAACTTCTGCAGGTAGTGGGGCTGGGCGCAGGTGCCGAGGCCGAAGAGCAGGAACAGCCCGATCGCCGCGGTGCCTCCGCCCGGTCCCCACGGATCGAGCAGTTCGGGTCGGCTGAGCGGCGATCGTGGCGACAGCGGCCCGTGGGCCGCCGGCGTGGGCCAGGGTCGCCGCCGCGATCGCCACTGCGGCGACCGCCATGATCGCCCCCTGGGCGGCCTCGGCCGGCAGGCCGGCGCGCATCCCGCCGGCTGCGGTGTAGCTCACCGTCGCGACCAGCGCGGCCAGCGCCACCAGCCACCCCGGCGTGTCGAAAAGCAGCGACCCCAGCACCGCCGCGCCTTTGACCTGGACCGCCAGCGTCGCCGTCGCGCCGGCAGCGATGGCCAGCGCCGCCAGGCCCTGCGGCCAGCCGCCGCCGTAGCGCACGGCCAGCAGCTCGGGGATCGTGAGGCAGCGGTGGCGCCGGACCAGCTCGACGATCGGCTCGCCGACCGCCCAGCACTGGAGCGCGCCGGTCAGCGGCGCCGACAGGATGATCCACAGGCTGGCGGCGCCGGCGGTCGCAAAGTACGAGGGCCCGCCCACGAAGACGAAGGCCGACAGCCCGGCGGCGGTGCCGGCCAGGCCGGCGACCACGGCGCCGGCGTTGCGCGAGGCGGCAAAGTAGGCGGAAGCGGATCCGCCGTGGCGCCAGCCCCATGCGGCGAGCGCGGCCGCCGCAGCCGCCAGCAGCAGCCAGCCGGTCACGGGTCGTCTCCCGGTCGGCTGTCGAAGGTGGCGGCGTAGAGCACCGGCGCGAGCGGCGCGAGGACGATCAGGATGGCGAGCTGTGCCGCGAGTGCGACAGCCGAGTCGGCTGGAGCAGCGAAGACGGCGACCAGACCTGCGCCCAGCAGCAGCGCCGGCAGCAGCACGGCGCAGCGCAGGCGCCGGGTGCGGCGGCGCAGGACCGAGGTCGCGGAGGCCGCCGCCAGCGCCGTCACAGCCACGGCGGCGGCGAGCCTCGGCGCGTCGACGGCCTGGGCGAGGCACCACAGCCCGGCGAGTGCGAGCGCGGCAACCGGGAGCACCTGCGCCTTCACCGGCCGATCATGTGGCAGGGCATCGAGGGTCGGATGGAGGTTGTGGTTGAGCCGCGCCGAGGACGTCGTTCTCATCGCCTCTCCCGTCAGAACCCTCAGCAACCGCAGCGTTTGACGCTCACCGGGCGCCAGTGTACCCTGGCGGGCCTGTAGGAGGCCTCATGGCGCCGAACGGCTGGCATGTCTTCACCTCGGAGTCGGTGACCGAGGGTCACCCGGACAAGATCGCGGACCAGATCTCCGACGCCATTCTCGATGCGGTGCTGAAGGACGACCCTCAGGGCCGGGTCGCGTGCGAGACGCTGGTCACCACCGGCCTCGCATTCATCGCCGGCGAGATCACCACCAACACCTACGTCGACTTCCCGCGGCTCGTCCGGGAGACGATCCGCGACATCGGCTACACCCGGGCCAAGTACGGCTTCGACTACGAGACCTGCGCGGTGATCTCCTCGATCGATCCGCAGTCGCCCGACATCGCCATGGGCGTCGACACCGGCGGCGCCGGAGACCAGGGCCTGATGTTCGGCTACGCCACCAACGAGACCCCGGAGCTGATGCCGATGCCGTTGATGCTCGCGCACAAGCTGGCGATGCGGCTGGCCGAGCTTCGCCGCCAGGGCAAGATCAAGTGGCTGCGGCCGGACGGCAAGAGCCAGGTCTCGATCCAGTACGAGGGCAACGTGCCCCGCCGGGCGGAGGCCGTGGTGGTGTCGTGCCAGCACGCCGACAGCGTGACAATCGAGGAGCTGCGCGACGAGATCCGGGAGCGGGTCATCCGCGCGGTGATCCCGGAGTCGATGCTGGACGAGCACACCAAGATCTTCATCAACCCCACCGGGCGCTTCGTCGTGGGCGGGCCGCAGGGAGACTGCGGGCTGACCGGCCGCAAGATCATCGTCGACACCTATGGCGGAGTGGGCTCGCACGGCGGCGGCTCGTACTCCGGCAAGGACCCGTCCAAGGTCGACCGCTCGGCGTCGTACATGGCGCGCCACGTTGCCAAGAACATCGTCGCGGCCGCCCTCGCGGACCGGGTCGAGGTGCAGGTCGCCTACGCGATCGGCGTCGCCGAGCCGGTGTCGGTCATGGTCGACACCCTCGGCACCGGCAAGATCGAGGACGCGCGACTCACCACTGCGGTGCGGGAGGTGTTCCCGCTGACGCCGCGAGGCATCATCTCCTACCTCGACCTGCTCCGTCCCATCTACAAGAAGACGGCGGCGTACGGCCACTTCGGCCGCAACGACCCGGACTTCACCTGGGAGCGGACCGATCGGGTCGACGACCTGATCACGGCGTGCAAGGTTTGACCGGAACGGAGCTCGGAAGACCCTTCCAGTGGCCTCCCTGACGACGCGGCTGATCGGCGAGCGCGGGTCGCTCCAGAGGCAGTACTCACTCGCCACCGCGCTGTTCGCGGTTCTCGTCCTGGCGATCATCCTGCTGTTCGGGCACTTCATTGCCCAGTCCCTTTCCCGCCGTTACCTCGAGGACGTGCTCATCACCGGCCGCGAGGAGGCAGAGCGGATCGCGGAGGAGCTCGGAGGCGAGAGCGCGGCGGAGTTCTTCGAGGTCGTGGAGCACCGGCGTGAGGTGCTGCGGAGGACCCTCGAGGGACTGCCGCAGCGCGAGGTCTTCGAGACCGTCGAGGTTCGGGACAAGAGCGGCGAGCTGCGTTACGTCTCCCGCTTCCAGTCCACCGCCGATCTGCCTGACCAGCCGGGCACCCCGCTCGAGCTCGGCGCGGACATCTCCGATCAGCACGTCACCGAGACCGAAAACAGCTATCAGCTCGCGGTCCCGCTCGGCGAGGTCGGCGAGGTGGTGGTCAGCGTGAGCAAGGCGAGGGTCGCCGAGCGGATCAACCGCCTGCGCTCTGAGCTGCTGTCGCGCACCATCGCCGCCGCGGCCCTGACGCTGACCACCCTGGTGATTGCCTTCGTCCTGGTCTGGCACCTCATCCAGCGCACCCGGCGCCTCGAGGAGAAGGCGCGGGAGGCGGAGGACATGGCGGCGCTCGGTACTCTCGCCGCCAATCTGGCGCACGAGATCCGCAACCCGCTCAACTCGATCAACCTCAACCTCGAGCTGCTCGAGGAGGACGTCTCCGGGCAGGACTCGGAGGTGACCGGCTCGCTGGCCAAGACCCGGCGTGAGGTGGACCGGCTGGCGCGCCTGGTCAGCGACTTTCTCTCGTACGCGCGGCCGACGGAGGCCGTGCTCGCCGAGATCCGGGTGCGCGCGCTGTTCGAGGACGTGCTCGGTTTCCTGCGGGTCGAGGCCGCGACCTTGGGAGTCCACCTGCGGATCGCGCCGGACACCCCCGATGCCGTGCTCGTCACGGACGACGGCCAGCTCCGCCAGGTCCTGCTCAACCTCGTTCTCAACGCGGTGCAGGCGGTGAGCGGCCTCGAGCCGGACCGCAGGGTGGTCGAGCTGGCAGCGGCGGAGGGCGACGGCGTGGTCACGCTTGTCGTCCGCGACCGTGGCACGGGAATCCCCGCCGAGGAGCTGCCGCGGGTTCGTTCCGCCTTCTACACCCGGCGCCGCGGCGGAACCGGGCTGGGGCTCGCGATCGCCGACCGTTTCGTGAGCTCGCTCGGCGGCCGCATCGACCTGGTCAACCTCGAGGGCCGCGGCTTCGAGGCACGGATCGTCTTGCCGATCGATCCCGGCGATGGCAAGATGAGCGAGTGACGGCCGGCCGCAGCCGTCGTGCAGGGAGGCGGAATGACGACAACCGTTCGAGGCGCGCTCGCGACGCTCGCCGTGCTGCTGGCGGTAGCGCCGGCGATGGCGTCCTTCCAGGCCGCCGACCTCATCTACATCCCGGCGGTCGCGCAAACGACGGGCAGCGGCACGAGCCAATGGAAGACCGACCTCTACCTCACCAACGTCGACGAGGTCGCGATCGACGTGGCGATGGTTTACCTGCCGTCCGGCCTGGTCAGCAACGCCGGCTTCTTCACCGATCGCACATACTGGCTCGGGGGTCGCGAGGAGGACGGCTTCGGCTTCATCAACGAGGCGCTCAAGGACATCCCGCCGAACGGCACCGTCGTGCTGCGCGACCTCGTGGGAGAGTACTGGGTCGATCAGGTCGGCCTCAACGGCATGGGCGCCATGGTCGTTTTCGCGTACGAGGCGGACACGCTCGAGGACGACGGCACCCGCGTCTACCGCAATGCGATCGCCAACGTGAGGATCTTCAACGACACCCTGCGCTGGGAGCGCGATCCCAACGGCCACGGCTTCGTCGAGGTGCCAGGCAGCTATGGGCAGGGGATGCCGGGGGTGCCGTGGTACAACCTGGCCGACCCGGCGGCGATCGGCGAGGACTTCGACTTCAGCTTCATGATCCTCGTCGGTGGCGAGGAGACCGCCGACTTCCGCTACAACCTGGGTGTCTTCAACGCCTCCGATCCGCAGACCCAGATCACGGTGGCGCTCGAGGCCTTCCAGGCCAACGGCGAGCCCTACGAGGACGAGGACGGCGATCCCCTGGTGACCCTTCAGACCGTCCCCATCCTGGCCCACCTGCAGTGGTACCGCGTCTTCAGCACCCTGTGGGACCTCGAGGACGTCGAGATGGCGATGATCAAGGTGTCGTTCGTCGCCTGGGCGTCGACCTCGCCCGACCCGGTCCCGGCCCTCATCACCTACGGCTCGCTGATCGACGAGTCGAGCGACGACCCGACCACGATCCTTGGCTCCTTCGCGTACCCCTATGACATCGAGTGCATGTGGGACGGCGGCGGCACGCCCGCGAGCGCGAAGAACGGCCGGATCAGCCGGCGGCCAGTCGAGATCTCGCCAAGATGAGACGGGATTCCGCGAAGAAATTGACACCGACTGCGCCTGTGGTAGCATTCGCCGAAGGTCACCGTCGGGTGCCGACGGGGTAAAGGAGAGAGGTCATGGCAGATCCCGCTGACAAGCTTCCGGACAACGTCCCTGGCAAGTACTACGTCGATTCGAGCTGCATCGACTGCGACGTGTGCCGAACGACCGCCCCCAACAACTTCAAGGCCAACGAGGACGAGGGCTACTCGTTCGTCCACAAGCAGCCCGGCAACGACGAGGAGATCGCCCAGGTTACGGAAGCGATCGAGTCCTGCCCGGTCGAGGCGATCGGCAGCGACGGCGAATAGCCGTTCATCGACAGATTCCAGGTCGGTGGCTTCGCGGCCGGTGCTCGGTGACCGGCGATTTCATTGGGCCGGGCCCCGCCGACCTCCCAGGCCGTCGGTTCGGCTATCATTGCCGACGCTCGCCCCGCGCGAAAGGGAGAGGCTCATGCGCGTGCTCTCGGGCGTCCAGCCCTCCGGGGCGCTCCACATCGGCAACTACTTCGGCGCGATCCGGCAGTTCGTCGAGCTGCAGGAGCGCAGCACGACTGCTACTACTTCCTCGCCGACCTGCACGCCCTGACCACGGTCCACGACGCCGCGCCGCCTGCGCGAGCTGGTCACGCGACCTCGCGACCGCCTTCCTCGCCCTCGGCCTCGATCCCGGAAGCGCCGCGCTGCTACCGGCAGTCCGACATCCCCGAGGTCACCGAGCTGACCTGGTACCTCTCGACCGTGACCTCGATGGGCCTGCTGCAGCGCTGCCACTCGTTCAAGGACAAGGTCGCGCAGGGCGTGGCGCCGAACCACGGGCTGTTCGCCTACCCGGTGCTGATGGCGGCCGACATCCTGATCGTGCGCTCCAACCTGGTGCCGGTCGGCAAGGACCAGAAGCAGCACCTCGAGGTGACGCGCGACATCGCCGGCGTCCTTCAACGCCACCTACGGCGCGCGAGGTCTTCACGCTGCCCGAGCCGCTGATCCGCGACGAGGTGGCGGTGGTGCCGGGCCTCGACGGCCAGAAGATGAGCAAGTCCTACGGCAACACCATCGATCTGTTCGGGCCGGAGAAGGAGATCCGCAAGCGGATCATGTCGATGACCACCGACTCGACCCCGGTCGAGGCGCCCAAGCCCAAGGAGGGCAACGCGCTCTACGGCCTGCTCAAGCTGTTCGCGCCGGCCGAGGAGCGCGCCTGGGTCGAGGCGGCCTTCGACGAGGGCGGCACCGGCTACGGCGACATGAAGAAGCGGCTCTTCGCCTACTACATGGCGAGCTTCGGCGAGGCCCGGCGGCGCTACGAGGAGCTGCGCCGCAACCCGGCCGAGGTCGAGGCCGTGCTCGCTGCCGGCCTCGAGCGGGCGCGCGCGATCGCGGTTCCCCTGCTCGACGAGGTCCGCGCCGCGGTCGGCATCCGCTGAACCACTGAGCGCGGCTGCCGTATCGGGCCGCGGCCGGAACCAGCACAACCACGAAGACACGAAGACACAACGAAGGACTTTTGACTTGGAGCTCGGTTGCCGAGCGGCACCGGGTTTGGCAAGGACCTGGACTCGTCGAGGCGAGAACAGTTGAGCTTCCCGATCAGGGGTTGGCCCCTGCTGGGCATCGCAGAGATTTTGCCGCGAGCGGGTCTCTGATGAATAGCCCGCCGCTCGGGTGGTGAGGCGCCACTCGACGGTCATCCTTCGTGTCTTGGTGCCTTGGTGGTAGATCCAGGATGATCAGTCGGCCGACCGCAGGGCGGCGAGCATCGCGTCCTTCGGCGGCAGCTGGCCGGTGAAGGCGGCGAACTGCGCGAAGCCCTGGCAGGCGAGCACCGACCGGCCATCGACGTAGCGTGGTCCGGCGAGCGCAGCGAGCGGCGGCGCGACGGCGCCGTAGACCATGTCGACCACCGCGGCCGCGCCCTCGACCTCGCTCTCGGAAAAGGGCAGCGGGTCCTCCGGCGACGAGCCGAGTGGCGTCGCGTTGACCAGGAGTGAGCCGGCCGGCGCCGCCTCGCCCGACCGCATCCAGCCGACGCCGATCGCCCCGGCGACCTCGCGGGTGCGGCCGTCGTCGCGCCCGCGCAGCCGGACATGGGCGCCGGCGAGGTCGAGCCCGACCGCGACGGCCCGGCCCGCGCCGCCGGTGCCCTGGACCACCGCGGTCCGTCCCGCGATCGCGACGCCGGCCGCGGTGAGGGCGCCGACGACACCGTCGGGATCGGTGGTGTCGGCGAGCAGCGCGCCCGGTCGCAGCACCAGGGTGTTGGCGCTGCCGCAGCGCTTGACCCTGGGCGCCGCCACCGTCGCGGCCGCGGCCGCCCGGTCCTTGTACGGCGTGCTGACCGCCCAGCCGCCGACCGGCAAACCCACGCGGTCGAAGAGGGTCTCGCCCGCGGGCCGAAAAACGAGCTCGAGCTCGGCCGGATCCGGCACGCCGACCGGGACCATCAGGTAGGGGAGGCCGAGGGCGGCGAAGCCGGCACCGTGCATGACCGGGCTCAGGCTCGCCGTCGCCTCGGCACGGACCACGCCGAACAACCGCTGCGGCGGGCCGCTGAGGTGGCCGGCGATGGCCCGCAGGCGGCTGGCGGTTGGCTGGCCGGGGGCCGCCGCCGCGCCGGTGGACCACGCCGCGAAGGCGATCGGTGCGCCGAGCAGGGGAGCGAGCAGGCGGGTCGACACCCCGACCGGTCCCATCGCGAAGGCGATCAGCCGGCTGCGCTCCGGCCGCGCGCGCTGGTACAGCCCGAGCACGGCCTGCGAGGTCGGCGAGCCGTCCAGCTGTCGGCACCAGCTTCACGAACGCCGCCGGCGTCGAGAGCATCACGGTTGCGATCCGGTCGAGGTTGCGTGGCGTCCCCGCCGGGTCGTGCCACGACAGCACCGTCTGCTCGGGAGGGATGCCGAGAGTGCGGAGAGCCTCGAGGTCGCGGTCGAGCTCGAGGTCGACGAGCGCGGCGCCGGCGTCGCGCGCCGCGGCGAGCAGCGGCAGCCGCTCCTGGCCATCGTTCGGGCCGCGGCCGCCCTCGGCCGCCGAGCGCAGGGTGGCGAGCACTGGCAGCGGGCAGGCGGCGACCGCGGCCTGCACGTCGATCCCGGGGAAGAGGTCGAGCCGCAGCTCGACCAGCGCCGCACCCTCGGGCGGCCGGCTGATGGCAGCGAGCGGATCCGCCGCGGCCTCGGGTGTCAGCGTGACGATGATCTCCATGCCTCGAGCGTAGCAGAGGCGTGATTCCCTGCGTTCCTCGCCCGCTCGTGTCACGGCAAGGGCGAAGGCAACGCCGGATCCGCCGCCGCGCGCAGCATCTCTCCCGGACCGGGTTGCGGCAAACGCGGTCTTTGCGCGGGCGCACGGTATCCTGGTCGGGCAGGAACCGTGGACGACACCGACCATCGAACGAGGACCTTCGCCGGCTTCCCCGGGGCCGAGCACGGCCGGGAAGGGGAGGGCGCGGAGCCGTTCGCGGCTGGCCGGTTGGTCGGCGGCCGTTTCCTGATCCAGTCGCTGCTCGGCGAGGGCGCCTCGGGCCGGGTCTACGCGGCGCTCGACCAGCGGGTCGGCCAGAAGGTCGCCGTCAAGGTGCTGCGGCCCGAGCTCGCCGAGCCGCACCACCGCGAGCGATTCCGGCGCGAGGTGCGCAGCGCCCGCCACGGCCACCCCAACGCGGTGACGGTCCACGACCTCCACGAGCTGGACGGCCACCTGCTGCTCAGCATGGAGCTGGTGGACGGAACGAGCCTGCGCGAGCTCCTCGGCTCGAGCAACCGGCTCGGCCTCGATCAGATCGTCTCGATCGCCCGCCAGGTGGCGGCCGCACTCGAGCACCTCCACGCTCACGGCCTGGTCCACCGGGACGTCAAGCCCGGCAACATCCTCATCACCCCGGACGGAACGGCCAAGCTGTGCGACATGGGCCTGGCGCGTCCGGTCGAGCAGGGCGTCACCGTGACCGAGAGCCAGATGGTCGTCGGCACGCCAGCCTACATGGCGCCGGAGCAGGCCACCGGCGCCGAGCTCACGGCGGCCTCCGACGTCTATGCCCTCGGGCTCACCCTGTACCGCTGCCTCACCGGGGAGGTGCCCCTCACCGGCGCCACCGCGGTGTCGACCCTCGCGCTGCGCCAGCGCGCGGCGCCGCCGAGCGCACGCCGGATCGCGACCGACTGCCCACGCTGGTTCGACCGGCTGCTCCGGCGCATGCTCGACCGCGACCCTGCCGCGAGACCATCGGCCGGCGAGGTCGTCGGCCTCCTCGCCGCCGAGCGGGTGCCGATCCGGGTCCGCGGGCGCCACGTGCTGGCCACAGCCGCAGTCGTGGCCTTGGTGCTGGCGGGGGCATGGGTCGTGCGGAGCCTGTCAAATCAGGCGGTCGCGGTGGCCGATGTCTACGGCCGCGAGTTGATCGCGCGCGACGCGGACGGAGACGTGCTCTGGCGGCGCGAGCTGGTCGGGAGCTGGCACAAGCTCGTGCGCGCCGACCTCGATCGCGACGGGACGCAGGAGATCATCGTCACGTCGAGCGAGGACGTAACCGCGGCGGGGCGCAAGAACGAGCGGCTCGCCTCCGAGGTCCTCGTGCTGCACGAGGACGGGCAGGAGCTGACGGCGCTGCGTCCGGACCGCTTCGTCACCGAGTGGTCCTACCCCTACCGGATCGACCTCAACCCGATCCCCCAGCTCCTCGACCTCGATGGCGACGGCTGGCAGGAGCTCGTGGTCAACTGCAGCCAGGTCAACTTCTACCCCTCGGTCGTCCTCGTCTACTGGCCCCGACACGACATCTGGGAAGACCTGCTCCACCACCCGGGCCGCATCTACTCCCTGGGTGTGGCGCCCGCGGCGGGGGAAGCTCATCTCCTGTTCTCGGCGATCAACAACCTTCTGGGCATGCTGCCGGTCGTGGGAGCCATCCGGCTGGGTCCGCCCACCGAGCGAACGAGTGCCCTGAATGCCCCGCGGTTGGAAGGCCCCCCCGCCTCCATCCTCCGCTCCAGGGAAGGCGCCGAGTGGCGCACCTACGTCCCGGTGGAGCCATCCGACACCGCATCGGAGCCGCCTGGCGAAGGTGTTGTCGGATTTCACCGGCTGGCCGACGGCGGGCTCGAGGCGCTCATGTTCGGGGAGACAGTGCGTTTTGACGCCCACTTCAACCCGGTCCCCGGACCGAATGCGGGTGCGGATCGGCAGGGCGAGCGTGCGGACATCTTCCGTTTCATCAACCGGCTGCAACAGCAGAATCAGCCGTCGACCGGAGATCAGGTGCGCGCGCTCGCAGATGCGGCCAGGGCGAGCTGCGGGCACGTGCTCGCCGAACGGCCCTACCGGGCGATTCTCGACATCGAGACCGCCCGGGCCCTGGCTCGCGCCGGCGACGTGAGCGGCGGCATTGCCGTGTTGACCGAGACCACTGGGCTCGCTCCGTTCGATGACGTGAAGTACCGGTTGGCCAACTTCTACGCGGTTGACGGCGAGCTGGGCGAGGCCGAGGAGCTCGCTCGCTCGATCGCCGATGAACGTCTGGCGATAACACGGCGGCGCTACGATGCCCAGCACCTGCTCCTCCGCCTCGCGATCGAGCTTGGTGATCAGACCAGCTACGACAACCGCTGGAGCACCTTCTCCAAGCGCCTCGCCGGCGAAGCGACCCCCGCGGCTTTCGGATCCGCCCTTCGCGCGCGGGCGACGCTCTGGTGGGACGAGCTGTCCGCGGCCGACACCCGGGTCCGGACCGTGGCCTACGAGCCGGCCGGTGACGCGTTGGCCGTGCTCGCTCGCTGGCGTCTCGGGCAGGCCGACCCCGGCGACACGGCGGCGATGGAGCTGTTCGTGAAGACCCAGGACGACGCGGTCTTCGAAGGCCGGCTCGCCCTGGCCGCGGCCCAGCTCGGCGCCGGCCAGCCCACCCTGGCCGTCGAGACCCTGGAGCAGCTCACGGTGGACCTCGAGCTCGCTTCCCGCGACGACTTCTCGAACCTCCAGCTCCTGCGCCTCGCGCGAGCGATGCACACGCGCGCACTGCTCGACGCCGGCTTCACCGTCCAGGCGCGGCAGGAGGCGGCCGAGCTTGAGAGCGGATCTCGACCCTTTGCTGCTGCCCGGCATCCTGGTGGCCGAGGTTCTTCGCGACACCGCACCGCCCATTCTGATGATGTCGCGCGGGCCTGGGGATTCCCAAGTCGCGCCGGCCGCGGTCGCGAGGGAGGCGTCACGACGTCGTCGAGGAGATCAGGGACGATGGCGGTCGACGAAGCGGCGACGAGACCCGATCACGACTCGACCGACTGGAGCCGGCCGGTAGTGCGGTCGGGGGACAGGCTTGCCCGCCGCGCGCGCGGCGTCCAGACCAGGCCTTCTTGGCGATCTGAACCTCGCGCAACGCCTCCTCAGCGGTCGACTCCAAAGGCGGAGCACGCTTGGAGATCGGGGATGTCGGCGATGTAGCCTCCGTCCTCCTCGCTGGATGGAAGATGTTGATGCTGAGTAGCTCGACTTCACTCGCGTGGCTCGCCAGACGCGTCCAGACTGTATAATCACGCGCGTTCTGGAAGAAGAGGATGCCGCGAGTCCCATCGTCTCTGAGGGTCGATCGTTTCCGACTCCGTGGCGAGCTCGACGGAAAGGCCGTCGAGTTCGTCCTCGCCGACGGTGCGAATGCAATCGGCTCCGCTGCCGAGGCCGAGGTCGCGCTCCCAGTGCGCGAGGTGTCGCGCCGCCACGCCGTGCTGCAGCGTCGGCGACCACGGGGTGTCGGTCGAGGACCTCGACAGCAAGAACGGCACCTTCGTCAACGGCGTCAGGGTCCGCCGCGCCTCGCTCAAGGACGGCGACTGGCTCCAGCTCGGCCCGGTGATCCTGACCGTGGAGGCAGTGACCGCCGACGAGCTCGAGCTCGGGATTCCGCTGGCCTCCGCGCGACCGAGCTCGCAGTCGGTCGGTCGCGTGAAGGACGCGACGACCGACCTCGGGGTGGCGCGGCACGCCCCGGTGCCCTGGTCCGAGGCGCTCGCCGCCTTCGGCCGCTGCGTGCTGCGGCCGGCCGAGCCCGACGTCGCGGGCGCCCTGGCGGCCCTCGCCGCGGCGCTCGACACCGAGCCGGTCGCGCTCCTGAGCTGCCGCGATGGGGGAGGCGTGCTCGTCCGACAGATCTTCGGTGACGTCGCCGGTCTGGGCGCGGCGCTGACGCCCCAGACCCTCCGTGCGGCGCTCGCGTCGACGCGCTCCGGCGACGACCTCTCGAGCGGCTTCCTCGACGGCGACCGGCCGCTGGTGCTCGCCGGACGAGGCGCCGCCGGCGACTGGCCGGCCGTGCTGGTGGTCGGCGGGCGCGCGGCGACCCCCGACCTGCGGCCGGTGCTCGAGACCGCGCTGCGGATGCTCGACCACGCCCATCCCGGCGACGCCGAGGACGACGACGACAGTCCGCGGCGTGCGAGCGAGCTCGCCTTCCCGGTCGGCCATGTCATCTGTCCGTCGCCGCCGATGCAGGCCGTCTACCGCCAGCTCGAGCTGCTGCTCTCCGGCCGCATGCCGGTGCTGGTCACCGGCGAGACCGGCGTCGGCAAGGAGCACGTCGTCCGCATCCTGCACGCCTCGTCGGACCGCGCCGACGGGCCGCTCGAGGTCGTCAACTGCGCCGCCATCCCGTCGGAGCTGCTCGAGGCCGAGCTCTTCGGCATCGAGGAGGGGATCGCCACCGGGGTCAAGGCCCGCGAGGGCTGCTTCCGGCGCGCCAACGGCGGCATCGTCTTCCTCGACGAGATCGGCGACATGCCGCCGGCGCTCCAGGCCAAGCTGCTGCGCGACGCTCCAGGACGGCGAGGTCCACCCGGTGGGCGCCCGGCGGCCCGGCACGGATCGACGTCCGCGTCGTCACCGCGACCAACACCGAGCTCGAGGAGCGGATGCGCCGCGGGAGCTTCCGCCGCGACCTCTACTACCGGATCGCCGGCTGCCGGGTCGCACGTGCCGCCGCTGCGCGAGCGGACGGCGGACATCCCGCCGCTGGTGGCGCACTTCCTCGAGCGCTCGGTCGCCGAGACCGGCCGCCGCGTGCGCGGCATGTCGGTGGCGGCCCTGGCCGCCCTGTCCCGCGCCGCTGGCCGGGCAACGTCCGCGAGCTCGAGAACGAGGTCCGCCGCCTCGTCCAGCTCTGCCCTGACGGCCGCGCCATCGAGAGCGACATGGTGTCGCCGTCGATCTCGGCGCCGCCGGCAGCGTCCCGCAGCCAGCGCCGGTCGACTCCCGACGACCTCCACCTCCAGCGCCGCGTCGACGGCGCTCGAGGGGACCCTCGTTCGCCAGGCCCTCGCCCGCAGCGCGCGGCAACCTCTCCGAGGCCGCCCGCCTGCTCGGCGTCTCCCGCAACGGCCTGGTGATGAAGATGCAGCGCCTCGGCATCGACCGGTAGGAGCGTGTAGGGCATAGGCTCCATTCGCTGGGCCGATCGAACCGGTGCGCCGGAGCTCCCGCACTTCTCGCGTCCTCCTGACAATGAACCTGGCTGTCAAGTCACTGAGCGTGGTGCTCAGCCAGGTTGGCAGCTGCCGACGGCGACGGACTCGCACGGCCGACACGCGCCGCTGATTCGCAACGGTGCTCGTCGCCATCGTGGTTATCGTCGGTTTTCGGCAAACGCCTCGTCGCTCAGACGGCGGTGGCATCGGTCGGCACGGCCCTTGCGAGGGCGCTGTGCGATGTCGAGGACGCGATCGCTGTTTCGCCGCAGGTGGGCAGCGCGCCAGCCCGGCGTGCAGGCGACGGAACGGTCGCGCCCGACATCCCTCGACACGCTGCCGCGGCAGGCTCGGGTGTCGAGAGGCAGGCCCTGCGGGGCCCACGGATCGCGAAACGGAGCCCCTCCTAAAGTCACCCCCTCCCGGGTGACGCTCCAACGGTCCGCGGGCCCCGCCCTTTCATCGACCGCGAAGCCGCACGAGCGCGATTCGCACTTCAGCTGACGTCAGGAACGGCGTGGCCCGGGGAGACTGGGCAGCCTCCAACTCCCAGACCTTCCCACAACGTCCTCGACAGACGGGGCTCCCCGGTCCCACGCCATCTTCAACCGACGGATCCAAGGCATCGGGACCGGTGCGGCCCCTCCACGTCGGTACCGCGGCCGCTGGTCCTTGAGCTGTTGTGGCGGATTCAGTGGAGGGCTCGACACGAGACCTCCAGTTCGTTGATGCGAGACCCGTCGCCCCAGATATCCCGGTTGGCAAGTACGGTGACGGGATTGCGGGACATAGGAAGCCAGAGCCGAGACCGGTGAGAAATGACGCGGGAAGGAGACAGACCATGAATCGAGGCTTCTCTGTGGCTGCATGGCGATGGTGTCGATCTGTGCGGTCATTGGTGCCCAAGGCAACACGGTGTTCGTGTCGGACGGCGGATCGATGGCCGGGGTTCTGCTGCCACGACGGCACTCAAGACAATACGCCGCCGGTCATCAACTACTCGGATGGGCAACCTGCGCCATCCATCGAATACCATACCGTGAGTGGCGTTTCGCGTGATCACGCGTCCGTACGCCATGCCAGTCGCTTGATCCGGGCCAATACCTGTACGGCGCGATCGACTTCAAAGTCGAGCTCGATAACCGAGTGCCGATCATTGCGACCTTTGGAGAGGGAGACTGGTACCCACACCCGGGCTGGTGGCACCGCCCGATCCCATCGGTGGCGTACTACCACGACGCTCCAACGCCCTCATACCTTGAAATCGGATACAACGATCAGGATGGCAACTTCGCTTACCTCGACCTGCCTTACCAGATGGAGATCGGCGTCTGGCAGCGGGCCGAGGTGACGCTGATAACGGGAGCGAGCGGCGGCAGCGTCTTTGCGTTGAGGATCGACGGCGAAACCATCGTCGAAATGATGTCGTACGGCGCGGTGGTACCTGGTGAAACCTCGTACCTGACCATCGGCGCGGGGGGCTCGGACGGCGAAACCTGGGTCAAGTACGACAACATCCTGCTCGAGGTGCGCCACCTCGCCCCAACGTACGCGTGCCTGGGCTTCGGTCCGCCAATGGACAATGGTCCGGTCACCGTCAGGAGTTCCCGTGCGCTGCCGCTGAAAGCCACGTTGGTCGCCAGCACCGGTATCCCGGTCGATGGCGAGGACATCGTTGCGCCGCCGGTCCTGCAGGTGTTGTTTCAGTCGGCAGCCGGTGGGACCCGTTGATGTAAGCGGCGAAGCTCTGCCCGCCGGCATGGGGACAGATGGCAACCAATTCGAGTTCAACGTTGACGATCGGCTCTGGCAATACAACCTGAAAACAAACAACTACGACGCGCCCGGCACCTACACGCTCACAGTCGCTTCTGGAAACGAGAGTGAGTATTTCATCGACCCGGCCTGCACAGCGATCTTCGTGAAGAACGACTGAAACGGTGTGCCGAGGGTAAAGCTGAGCTTCGAAGGGAGATCCGGTGTCCGACCGACCCCCTAAAGCGCCAACCCGTCCACAACAGCGAGGTAGCACCAATCGCACCAAGGAGGGAACAACCGTGAACAGGGCACACATCGTGTTTGTGGCGTTCCTTGTGTCAACCGGCGTCGCGGCAGTTGGCAGTGCAGGTACAAAGGTAGCTGTCTGCCACATACCGCCAGATGACCCGTCGAACTTCCCACGATCTTGGTGAACGAGAACGCAGTGCAAGCTCATCTGGCACACGGAGACCTCTTTGGCGCGTGCGGCGAACACTGTGAGGTCGTCTGCGACGACGCCGATCCGTGTACAATCGATGCGTGTGAGCCGGGAACAGGGGATTGCGCAATCGACCATCCGCCCGTTGATTGTAATGACAGCAATCTGTGCACGGAGGACACGTGCAGTCCGGTCTCGGGTTGCGTTTACGCCCCGGTTGTTTGCGAGGATGGAGACTTCTGCACAATCGGCGCTTGTAACCCACTTACGGGCGACTGCAGTTTCGCTCCGGTGGACTGTGGACCGTATGATCTGTGCGATCCGGCAACTGGCGACTGCTACGACCCGTGTTCTGGGACCATCTGCGATCCGATCAGTCAGTGTCACAGCGCGGGTACCTGCAGTCTCGGGGACTGCCTGGCGGGAGGTCCGTTGCCGGACGGGACACCATGCAATGATGGCGACTCGACGACGGCCTACGACGTTTGCGTGAGTGGGGAGTGCCATGGGAGTGGGGCCCCGTGTGTTCTTAACCTGACGGCCTACTATCCGTTCGACGGGGGCGCCGCCGCTGACGATTCTGGGAATGGCAATGATGGGGTTATTCAGGGTGGGGCTTCTTGGACTACTGGCTACCTTGGCGACGCGCTCGAGTTTCACTACGGAACAACCTCAGCCGTGAGCATTCCAAGGACCGTGTTCGATGGGTTTGCCAACACGGCGTACTTCGAAGCTGGATCTACCCGACGGGCGTTTTGCCGGCGGTTGGCGCACTTGTCTTTGAGAAGCGCGCCTGCTTTAACGACTGGTATCTTGCCCTATGGAACAACGGGAGGGTTGCGACGAGCATCTATGGATATGTTGGAACTGGTGGTACGAACGGATGGCAGGCCATTGGCGTGATGTCTCCCGCCCCCGTGCCAATGAACGCCTGGACCAAGGTGGCCACTTGGTACGACGGAGAGACCAT